>CAWFCQ010000006.1:0-256816 GCA_963814375.1 uncultured Chloroflexia bacterium
CGTTCGACCTCACCGCCTACGTGGCCGACCGCGACGCCCTCGCCGCCTGGTACCTGAAGAACGGCTGGATCGAGGCGCAGGTGCGTGGTGTCGTCGAGCCGCGCGGCGCCGGCGTGTCCGTGCGCTACGTCGCGGACGCCGGGCCGCGCCCGCGCGTCGCGGACATCCGCGTGGCCGAGGCGGGCAAGACCCGCGACGTCCTGATCCGCCGCTCGGCTGAGCGTCGAGCCGGGCGACTACGTCCGGCCGACAGCCCTCGCCGACAGCCGCGAGCGCCTGACGGACATCGGCGTGTTCCGCTCGGTGGACGTGCGCGCCGAGCCGCGGCCGGGCGACCCGGGCCACCGCGACGTGGTGGTGGGCCTCGTGGACAAGCCCGACCTCCAGGTCGAGTACGGCCTGCGCTACACGACGCAGGGCGAGGGCAGCGCCGGCGAAGCGCCCTCCAGCCCCAGGAGCGCCGTGTTCCAGCTCGCGGGCGCCCTCGAGGTCGTCAACCCGTTCGGGCTTCGGCGTGAAGACCCGCGCCTACGCCTTCGGCACGACCGACCGCCAGACGGTGGGCGTCCACCTCGACGCCGCCACGCTCGCCGGGTGGCGGGTGCGCACCCAGCTCTTCGTCTTCGACGACAACGACCACGACGTCGAGATCTCGGGCGTGGCGAGCCGCGTCCGGGGCATCGCGGCGCAGCAGGCACGCGTGCTGCTGCGCGATCGGCGCAGCCGGCGCTGGCACGACCGGCTGCGCCTGCAGTGGGGCTACACGTTCAAGGACATCGAGTACGTCGAGGCCGTCGAGGAGAACCGGCTGATCCAGGGCGACCGCGGCTTCGCGAGCCTCGCCCTCATCGGGGACGAGCGCGACAACCTGACGGACCCCCGGCGCGGCCTCTTCTGGACGGGGCACGGCCGAGCTCGCGCGCACGTGGCTCGCCTCGGACGTCGACTACGTGAGGCTCTACGGGCAGCTCTTCGCCTACCTGCCCGTGGGCCCCGTCGTCTGGGCCCAGGGCTACCGGATCGGGACCGTGCCCGGGACCGATCCGCTCCTGCTCCTCGAGAACCGCTTCCACGCCGGCGGCCCGACGACGGTGCGCGGCTTCGAGCAGAACGAGCTCGGCCCCCAGACGACGGCCGGGGACTCCCTCGGAGGCCAGGCGGTCGTGGTCCTGAACCAGGAGCTGCGCTTCCCCCTGTTCGGGAAGCTCAAGGGGGGCGTCTTCTGGGACGCGGGCAACGTCTGGCAGACCTCGGGGGAGCTCGATCCCCTGGACCTGCGCCAGGCCGTGGGGGCCGGCCTGCGCTACACGTTCCCGTTCGGCCCCGTGCGGTTGGAGTACGCGTGGAGGATCCTCCGCCGCAGGGAGGGCGAGCCCTCCGGCCGTTTCGTGTTCGGCCTGGGCCACGCATTCTGACCCGAGGGGCCCTGGGGCCCCGACCATGGGACCAACGTCCCATTCCCTTGCAGGGAGCGATCGCGGAGGATTCCCCGGTGGTGGCACTACACTGGCGCGGGCCTTCGCCCTTCGCCCTCTTTGGAGCCTGGATTCGTGGACACGCAGTTCCAGGTCGGGACGCGGGAGCTGGGTCGGAGCCTCGACGCCGTCGAGGCCGCCCTCCGGGCCGAGGGCATTCGCGACGAGACCGTCCTGGACCTGCGCCTCGTGGCCGAGGAGGTCCTGACGAACGTCGCGCACCATGCGTATCGCGACGACGCCGAGCACTCGATCGGGGTCCGGCTCACGGTGCCCGCCGAGAGCGTGACCCTCGAGTTCACGGACGACGGCCCGCCCTTCGATCCGCTGACGGCGCCACGCTGGCTCCCGGCTGCGGGCGTCGAGCGTCCGATCGGCGGGCTTGGCATCGAGCTGGTGGTGGCCCTGGTCGACGCGGCCGTCTACACCCGGCGTGGTTCGGAGAACGTGCTCACCCTGATGAAGCGCTTGACCCACTGACGGCCTGAGCGAGGAGCCGAAGAGATGCCTCTCAACGTTCGTGTCGAGGACGGTCGCTCCCGGACGAGAAGACGATCGTGCTCGAGGGCCGCCTCGACAGCGAGAGCGTCGGCGCGCTCGACGAAGCGCTCGACGCGGTGCTGGCGTCTGCGGTCCAGGTCGTCGTCTTCGACCTGACCAGGCTCGAGTACATCACCAGCGCCGGCCTGCGCTCGATCTTCCGGGTGCAGAAAGCGATGCACGCGAAGGCCGGGAAATCCCTGCTGCTGAACCCCACTCCCCAGGTGAAGAAGGTGCTCGAGATCGTCACGATCCCGGAGCTCGGCACGCTGTTCAAGGATCTCGAGGAGCTCGACGCCTATCTCGACGCGATGCAGAAGAAAGCCGCGGACGGCGAGTAGCTTTCGACTGGGCGCGACAGGGACGGGGTTGGGGGTGGCAGGGGCATGACCATCGCTCGACGATCCTGCTGCTCGTCGGCCTGGCCCCGCTGATCCTCCTGGTCCTCGGCCTGCTCAGCCGCTCCGAGCTGGCGGGGATCGAGTTCCGCAGCCGGTTCGTGGCCGAAAAGCAGGTGCCGAGCCTCTCCGCACTGGGGAACATCTGGCGCGTTGGAGATGCGCGTAGCGCTGCGCGATCACCTGCTCGCGCGACGCGGCCGGGCGGACGAAGGCGCGCGGGGCGTTCGACGCGCGCAGGGCCGAGCTCGACCAGCTCCTCCGGAGCTACGCCGACACGCTCGTCTCGGACGACCGCGACCGCCGGTCGCTCGACGAGTTCCGGGCGCAGGGCAACGAGTGGACGACCGCGGCGACGGAGATCATGGCGCTGTCGGACGCCGGCCGTGCCGCAGACGGCGCGGGCCTGCTGGCCGGCGGCCGCATGGCCGCGCTCGGCGCGCACACCGGAGAGGCCCTCCGCGAGTGGGTCGCGCACAACCAGGACCTGGCCGCGAGCGCCGCCGCCGCCGCCCTGGGCGACCTCGAGAGCGCGCGGCGTCACACGTTCGTCGCCCTGGGCCTCGCGTTGCTGCTGTCGGGCGGCCTCGGCCTGCTGACCTTCCGCAGCATCGTCGGCCCGATCCGCGCGCTCGAGGCCTCGGTGGAGTCGATCGTGGGCGGCGACTTCGGCGTGGCGGTGCCCTTCACGCACGCGGTGGACAAGTCGCTCCTGGCGCGGTCGATCGACGTCCTGAGGCGCGGGGCCGCGACGATGGAGGACCAGCGCTGGGTCAAGTCCAACGTGGCGACGCTCACCGGCAACCTGCAAGGGGCCGCGACGCTCGCCGAGTTCGGCGAGCGCCTGCTCTCGGACCTGGTGCCGGCGCTCAGCGGGGAGTCGCGGCCTTCCACGCTCTCGACGCCGGCGAGACGCGGCTGCGGCGGGTCTCCCACTACGGCCTGTCGGCGTCGAGCCTGGGCGACGAGTGGACCAGCCTCGGCGACGGGCTCGCCGGCCAGTGCGCGCGCGAAGGCAGGCCGGTCCACCTCGCGGGCCTGCCTCCGGACTACCTGCGCGTCGCCTCGGGCCTCGGCGGGGCCGCGCCGACCCAGGCGGTCGCCTGGCCGCTCGCGTCGCGCGACACGCTGCTCGCGGTGCTCGAGGTCGCCTCCTTTCGCGCGTCGACTGCTGGTCCATTCCAGCTTCCTCTTCGGAGTTCCATGGACCCAAAAGCTGAGCAAGAACAACCGAGTTGCCTGCGCGTGCCTGAGTTCGCGGCGCGCTAGCGCCACGTCGTTACCGTGATCGCGGCCAGCGCGTCGACGGTTTCGTCGTCGGCGTGCCTCACTAAGGAACTCAACATAGTCGCTCGCGGAACTCCGCTGACCTCAGGCAACGAGGCGATCGATGCGGGGCGCCATCCTTCCGGATCCCAATCGAGGAGGGCTGTGAGCAACTCACCTCCGCCTTCCACTTGGAGCGCGTACTTGACGTGACTGGCGTAGCGCCTGACCCAAAGCCTGAGTAGGCCGAGGAAGCCGTCAGCATGCGCGCTCACGAGCGATCTCCATGCGTCGCGCTTGGCTCGCACGGACCCGTGCGCGAGCACGAGGAGCACCGATCTTGACTCTACCCACACCAGCGAGCAGACGTTCGCCCCGTGATACCGCAGCGGCCAGGTCCCCACGCGCTCTTTGACATTGCCCATCGCACGGACCCCCAACGTGTTCAGCGACGGCCAGCGCGGGTGCTATCTCGCCGGCTAGGCGGGGGTCTGTGGGGCCTGCGCCCATTTCGCGACTAGCGGCCACGATTTCCTCGCGGCTGGCACCCGCGAGGAACAAGAAGCTCAACAAGGCGCGCGAAAAGGGTCGCATTCGATGCTCCCAGGCTTGACCTATCCCTCGTCGCCTCGCGGATGGCGACGATTGCCTCGGCGAGCCGACCCTCGGCAGCTCTGACACCGGCTAGGCCGTGGTAGGCCTGAGCCCGGGGACGGGGCCACGAGCGCAACGGCGAGTTCCTTCAATGGCGATCGCCGAGGCGAGATCGAGTCGCCGTCGAGGACGAGGGCGTGAGTGAGGTCCTCGTTGTCAGCGAATGGATGAGTCGGCGACTCCGCCCAGAACCTCGCTGCCCTGTCGAGATTCGTAACTGCGTCCTTGATCTCACCCATGCGGAGCTGCATCTCTCCGATGTTATGGAGTCCGATTGCTGCAAAGTGGTCCAAGCCGAGCGCAGAGGCCTCGACGACTATCCGTTGGCAATCCCGGACAGCCTCCGAGAGATGGCCTGCAAGTCGGGTCTTGGTCACCGCAACATTTCCTTGCAGTCGCAGTCGTGTACTGCTCGCGGCATCTGGCACGATTGCCAATCCGGCCTGCGCAGCCTCCGCAGCCCGTTCGGCGTAGCCTGCGTTGACAAGACCGTACTCAGCTTCAGGAGGCCGAGCGCCTCCATTCGACGATCGGCTTTGCGCGCGAAGTACGTGCGGGCACGCTCCAACGATTCGAGCGCCCCAGCCCAATCTCCACGGATGCCCAATGCCTCGCCGTATAGGAGGCTTAGTCGCGCGTTCTGTTTGATCGTGTCATCCGGAAGCTGTCGTATCCACTCGTCGACGAGACTCGAGCGCGACCTGACGACACGACATCCTCGCCGTACTTGGCAATTAAGCCGCGCGGCCTGTCGTTGCAGGCCGGCTCTCAGGTAGTGATGGATCGCCGCTGGCCACTGTTCGGTCGTCTCGAAGTACGAGGCAGCGTGAATGTGCAGCCCTATCACCTCGGACTCTGATCGTTCTGCAACGAGGCGGCGCTCGAGGAAGTCGCGAAAGAGGTTGTGGTACGGAAGCGATGTTCGTCGAGGCGATGTGTGAAGAGCCCTCGATGCTCAAGCTCCGACAACTCTTGCCTACCGTCGTGCGCGCCCGTGAGGCGCTCCGCCACTTCCGGGGTAATCTGCTGGAGGATTGAGGTGGAGAGCAGGAAGTTGCGGGTCTCTTCGGGCTGCTGGTCGAGCACTTCCTCAGCCAGGAAGTCGAATAGGTCGCTGTCCCTGGTGGCTGTGATGGAGTGAATGAATTCCCGGCGCTCATCCACGGAAGACCGATCTCGAAGAGAGACCTCGACCAACTGAAGCGATGCGGCCCACCCCTCAGTACGCCTTTCGAGCTCGGCGACTTCCGCCGGATCGAGCGGATCGTTGTAGATGTCGCGGAATAGTTCGGTGATCTCCGGTTCGGTGAAGCCGAAGCGCATCGGTTCGGAGCTCCGCGTAGCCGGCGTGGGTCTTGAAACGGGCGAACTGGAGCTTCGGCTTGACACGTGAGGCGAACACGAAGCGGCACGTCGGCGGCGCGTCGCGGAGGATCTGGTTCCAGAGGCCACGGACCTCCGTAACCGCGTTGACGTACTGCCAGTCATCGATGATGAAAGTGCACGGCTCGGTCAGTTGCTGGTGCATCTCGGCCAAGAGGTAGGCGGCGACACCTGGTCGCGACGACCCTGGACCGCCCATCTGCTGGAGCATCGAGTGCGCCCGTCGACCGAAGCCCTTATGGCGCTTGCTGATCGCCTCGATCAGGTACGAGATGTGGAAAGTCCAGTCTCGGTCGTTGCGATCGAACTTGTACCAGTAGCAGGGGAAGTCGACCTCGCGTTCCCACTGGTACAGGAGTGTCGTCTTGCCATACCCGGCATCGGCCGCGATCACGGCGGCTCGGCAGTTGGCTGCCTCATTCAGCCAGTCCAGAAGGCGGGCTCGACGAAGGATCGGTGTCGCATAGTGAGGCGACGCGACCTTGTTAAGGATGAGCGGGTAAGCGTGAGTGATATCCGACAATCCAGGGCTCCATCGGGCCGGGCCACCGAGACTGTAGCGGGCGCCGATTATCAGCCGCTTATCGCGACGATGACAATGGTCGGCGTCAGTCGGACCACGCGGGTTCGGCATTCGGCTAGAGTTCGCGGCGGTGCGCGCCTTCATCGGCCTTGGGGGGAATCTCGGCGAGCCTGCGGTCGCCTTCCGTGCGGCTGTCGCCGAGCTTCGAGCCATCGGCCAGGTCGTTCGGGTCTCTTCGCTGTATGACAGCGCCCCGCGCGGCAGGCCGGACCAGCCGCACTTTCTCAACGCCGCGCTCGAGCTCGAGACCGATCTTGCGCCGACCGATCTGCTCGCGGAGCTGAAGCGCCTGGAGCAGGCGCTCGGGCGGGACCTGAGCGCGCGCCGATGGAGTCCGCGGCCGATCGACCTGGACATCCTCTCGTTCGACGGCCTCTGCGTGACCGATACCGACATCGACCTCATCGTGCCCCACCCGCGATTCCACGAGCGCCGCTTCGCCCTCGAGCCCGTGGCCGAGCTGGATCCGTTGCTGCTGCCGTGGCGCAACTGCTCGGACCTGCGCGTGGACGTCTCCGTCGCGGACCTGCTGCCGACCGTCGCCAACCAGGAGGTCATGCGGGTCGGAGGTCCCGACTGGGCCGATCCCCAGTCGCGCAGCTAGCGGCAACCGTCAAATTCACACCAGGTAACCGTTAGGTGGCGTCGGGCGCGCTGAACGGTCACTCAAAGTCGCTGGCGGTCACCTGGTGTGAATCCGGACGCTTCGCGGCCCGAATCGTGGCCTAACGCCCATCAGGTGTGAATTTGGGAGGTTCACCCGCCTGCCGATGGAGTGCGCGGCCCATCGACCTGGACATCCTCTCGTTCGATGGCCTCTGCGTGACCGATACCGACGTCCACCTGATCGTGCCCCATCCGCGATTCCACGAGCGACCCATTCGACCGCATGCTGGTCGCGCAGGCCCAGCTGGAAGGCCTGGTGCTCATCTCGGCGGACCAGCAGCTCGCCGCATACGAGGTCGAGACGTTGCCGGCCTGAGGCCGCTGCAAAGCAGCCACGCGGCCCTGCGTGCATACCGTCCGGATTCACATGTGGTGACCATAATGTCGCGCGCTAGGCGGTGAACGGTCATTCAGAGCCGCCGGCGCCCACCTGGTGTGAATGGGGACGTTTCGGGGCCGGTATGCGCACTAACGCCCATCGGGTGTGAATTTGGGAGGTTCACCCGCGCGCCGAGAGTGTGGAACGGCTAGAGGCGCACCTTCGGTGGGTTGCCGGTGTCCCACATGTGGACGGTGTCGATGAAGCGGACGAGGCCGCCGGCGTAGGACAGCATCAGCGAGTGGGTGCGCGCTCCGCCGCCGAAGAAGCGGACGCCGCGCAGGAGCTCGCCATCGGTCACGCCGGTGGCGCAGAACACGACGTTGTTGCCCGACGCAAGGTCGTCGGTGGTGTAGACGCGCTCGGTGTCGTCGACGTCGACGCCCATGCCGCGCGCCCGCTCCTTCTCCTCGGGTGAGCGCCACTTGAAGCGGGCCTGGATCTCGCCGCCGAGGCACTTCAGCGCCGCCGCCGCCAGCACCCCCTCGGGCGCCCCGCCGATGCCCATCACCGCGTGCACGCCGGTGCCGGAGACCGCACAGCTGATGGCGGCGGTCAGGTCGCCGTCGCTGATGAGCTTGATGCGGGCGCCGGCCGCGCGGACATCGGCGATGAGCTGCTCGTGGCGCGGCCGGTCGAGGATGACGACGGTGATGTCCCACACGTTGCGGCCGAGCCGCTCGGCGATCGTCTGGAGCGTGGTGGCGACCGGGTCGTTGATCGAGACGTGGCCGGTGACCATCGGCCCGACGACGAGCTTCTCGAGGTAGGTGTCCGGCGCGTGCATCAGGCCGCCGGGCTCGGAGGCCGCCAGCACCGCGGTCGCGTTCGCGGATCCGGTGGCGACGAGGTTCGTGCCCTCCAGCGGGTCGACGGCGATGTCGATCGAGTGCGCCGCCTCTGAGTTGCCGACCTGCTCGCCGATGAAGAGCATCGGCGCCTCGTCGCGCTCGCCCTCGCCGATGACGATCGTGCCGGAGATCTCGGCGTCGTCCATGGCCTTGCGCATCGCGGTGACGGCGGCCTGGTCCGCGCCGTCCCGGTCGCCGCGGCCCATGAGCCGAGCCGCGGCGATGGCGCCGGCCTCGGTGGCGCGGATGGCCTCCGCGATGATGACCTTGTCGATCCGCTTCGACGTCGGCTCGATCATCAGTGCTTGAAGTGGCGGCGGCCGGTGAAGACCATCGCCATGTGGTGGCGGTCGGCGACCTCGATCGCCATCTCGTCGCGGATGCTGCCGCCGGGCTGGATGATCGCCGTCACCCCGGCCTGCGCGGCGATCTGGATGCCATCGGGGAACGGGAAGTAGGCGTCGGACGCCATCACCGACAGCGGCGCCCGCTCGCCGGCCTTGCGCAGCGCGACCTCGACGGAGACCACGCGGGACGGCTGGCCGGCGCCCATGCCCACCATCGCGTGCTTCTTGGCCAGCACCACCGCGTTCGACTTCACGTGACGCACGGCCCGCCACGCGAACAGCAGGTCGGTCAGCTCCTCCAGCGTGGGCCGCCGCTGGGTGACCGGCTGGAGCTTGTCGCGGTCCTCCTCCATCTCGTCGAAGGTCTGGACCAGCAGCCCGCCGCCGATGCGCTTGAAGTCGAATCGGCCGATCCCGAGGTCGTCCGCCCCGACCTCCGCCGGCGGGATCTCGACGATCTCGAAGCCACGCTTGGTGCGCAGGATCTCGAGCGCCTCCGGCGTGTAGCCGGGCGCCACGATGGCCTCGAAGAAGCCCGGGCGGATGGCCCGGGCGGTGCCGTCGTCGATCATCCGGTTGGCGCCGATGACGCCGCCGTAGGCGCTGACGCTGTCGCCCTCGAGCGCCAGGCGGAACGCCTCGGCGAGGTCGACCACCGAGGCGAGGCCGCACGGGTTGCCGTGCTTGACGATGCAGACCGCCGGCGTCTTGAAGTCGCTCGCGATGCTCCACGCCGCGTCGAGGTCGAGCAGGTTGTTGAAGGAGAGGTCCTTGCCGGCGATCTGGTGCGCGGCGCTGATGCTGCCGCCGGCGTGGGCCGGATCGGTGTAGAAGGCGCCGAGCTGATGCGGGTTCTCGCCGTAGCGCAGGTCGCCCTTCTTCTCGACCACCATCGTCAGCCGCGACGGGAAGACGGTGCCGGCGGCGGAGTTGAGGTAGCTCGCGATCTGGGCGTCGTAGGCCGCGGTCAGCGCGAACGCCTCGGCCGCCAGCTTCTGCCGCGTCTCGGGGCTGACCCCGCCGAGCGTCTTGATGTCGCGCAGGACCGATGCGTACTGCGTCGGGCTCGAGACCGCCGCCACCCCGGGGAAGTTCTTCGCCGCCGCCCGCAGCAGCGCCACGCCGCCGATGTCGATCTGCTCCAGCGCCTGGTCGAGCCCCGTGTCCGGCTCGCGCACGGTCTGGGCGAACGGGTAGAGGTTGACGACCACGATGTCGATCTGCTCGATGCCGCTCTCGGCCAGCTCATTGAGGTGATCGGTCTGATCGCGACGCGCGAGCAGCCCGGCGAAGATCTTCGGATGAAGCGTCTTGACGCGGCCGCCCAGGATCTCGGAGGTGTCGGTCAGATCGCTGACCGGCCGGATGTCGGCGATGCCCGCATCGGTCAGGTGGGCGCGCGTTCCGTCGGTGGCGAATGCCTCGATGCCGGCATCGGTCAGGCCGCGGGCGAGCTCGACGATGCCTTCGCGGTCACTGACGGAGAGAAGCGCGCGCAATCGACATCCCCTGTCTGAATGGGCCGGAGTGCGTCGGGCCTCCGATTATAGGTGCGGCCCTTATCGGACTAACGCCAGACCGTGCGCCGCGTTGACACTCATGGGTCCGGGTAGCAGGTTGGCGGCTCTGGCCGTCAGGGCAGCCTTGCTGCCCGGGCCCGTTCGCGTTGTTTGCTAGACTGCCGCCCCGATGACCATCCTGACCGATCCCTTCACGCCCGCCACCTTCCCCGACCTCTTCACCCTGATGTGGGTGGCCGGGATCGTGATCGCCATCGGCGCCATCGTCGTCTACAACATCGCGCAGCGCCAATACCGCCGCTACCCCGAGATCCTGGCGCTCCACGAGTGGATCTTCTGGCCGATCATCGTGACGTGGGGGATCATCCCGCTGCTCGTCGTGATCGGCGTTCCGCTTCTGATCCAGCTCGTGATCATCTTCACCGGCATGGGCATCGCCATCTACGCCGTGTTCGTGCGCTTCCCGCCCCGGATCGCCGCCGCCAACGACGAGATCCGGCGCCAGAAGTTCGTCCCGCCGCCGCAACGCTCGGACGCCTCACGTTCCAAGCCGACGCCCGCCGGCCGGCGCCGCAAGCACCGCTAGGCTCGGCGCCTTCCCTGCGCGTTGCGATGGATCGCGGCCGCTTCACCAGAGCGGCTGTGAAGGTTGCGTTCTCGCGATTGATCGCGACCCGTCACGCCTGAGGCGCGCCGCGGGGTGCCGTTCGTGCGGCCGAGGCCGCGATGGATCGTGAGAACGGCGCCCCACATCGGCTTCTGGCGCATCGGCCGCGATAGATCGCGACGTGGCTAGTCGACCGACTCCGCGCGCGTGGGGCCCTTCCCTGGCGAGGTGGCGATCTCCCGTCGGGCGTACCAGCTGAACAGGATCATCATCGCCAGGAACGCCACGGCGGCCGCCGAAAGCGCGAGCAGCACCGTTCCGTCCAGCTGGATGACAGCCAGCGCGACGATCGACCCGAACAGGATCGCGTCGAGCACGGTGATGAGGAGCGGGGTCGACGCCAGCATCAGCACCCACAGCGGCGTCTCGGGACGGATCGCCATCGTGAGCTGGCGCCCTCGATCGTCCTCCGTCACGCCCATGACGAAGTAGCGCTCCATGTCGGGTGCGAGCTCGAGGTACGCCGCCCTGATCCGGTTCATGCCGATGACGCACTGCGCATCGTGCAGATTCGCCATCCCGAGCCGCAGCACGGTGCCGATCCCGATGAGCAGCACGACCGGCAGGATCGCCAGGGCGAAGAGCCGAAACCCCTCTCCGAACTCGTCCGCCTGCGCCACGAGAGCGAGCGCAACGATGGCGCCTGAGAGAGCCGAGAGGAACATCCCGGCGCGGCTGAACGACTCGTTCCACGCCAGCGATCGGGACGCGAGCAGGCTCCAATGCTCGGTCGACAGGATCTGGAGCCGCACTGCCCGGGCTGCGGCATCCGGGTCGCTGGAGGTTCCCGGCACCGGTGTCGGCGCGGCCTCGGCGGCAGGACCGATGGGGCGCTCGAACGACATGCGCTGGTTACCTCCCTAGTGCACCGTGGAGGTCGAGCTCCCCGGTGCGGCCGTGGCTCTCGGCGCAGGCGCAGGCTCGGCCGATCCGTTGAAGGTCAGCCCGCCATCGGGGCCGACGTCGATCGCGACGGTGTCGCCCGGATGGAACTCGCCGGCCAGGATGCGGCGCGCGAGGGGATTCTCGAGCTGGCGCTGGATCGCCCGGCGAAGGGGCCGCGCTCCGTAGACCGGGTCGTAGCCCTCCCGCGCGAGCAGCGTGAGCGCGGCATCGGTCACTTCGAGGCTGATGGTGCTCTCCGCCAGCCGCCGCTCGACCTGGGCCACGAGCAGCCCGGTGATCTCGCGCAGCTGCGACTCGTCCAGCGGCCGGAAGACGATGACCTCGTCGATGCGGTTCAGGAACTCGGGACGGAAGTGCTCGCGCAGCTGGAGCCGAACGCTCTCGGCGGCGCCCTCGAAGGCATCGGGGCCGGCCTCGGCAGCCTCGGTGAGCACGGTCGAGCCGATGTTGCTGGTCATGATGATGACGGTGTTCTTGAAGTCGACCGTGCGCCCCTGCGAGTCGGTGAGGCGCCCATCGTCGAGGAGCTGGAGAAGGACGTTGAAGACGTCCGGATGCGCCTTCTCGATCTCGTCGAAGAGCACGACCTGGTACGGGCGGCGCCGGACCGCCTCGGTCAGCTGGCCTCCCTCGTCATAGCCGACGTAGCCGGGTGGGGCGCCCATCAGGCGGCTGACAGCGAACTTCTCCATGTACTCGCTCATGTCGATCCGCACCATCGCCCCGTCGTCGTCGAAGAGAAACTCGGCCAACGCCCGCGCGAGCTCCGTCTTCCCGACGCCGGTCGGGCCCAGGAAGATGAATGAGCCGATCGGCCGCTTCGGGTCCTTGAGGCCGGCTCTCGCCCGACGGATGGCGTCCGACACGGCGATCACCGCCTCGTCCTGGCCGATGAGCCGGGCGTGCAGCCGCTCCTCCATGTGGAGCAGCTTCTCGGTCTCGCCCTCCAGCAGGCGGCTGACCGGGATGCCGGTCCAGCGCGCCACCACCTCGGCGATGTCGTCGGCGTCGACCTCCTCCTTGAGGAGGACCGATCCCGACGCCTTCAGCTCGCGCAGCTGCTCTTCCAGGTCGGTGAGCCGCTTCTCGAGCTCCGTCGCCGTGCCGTACTTCAGCTCGGCAGCACGCGCGTAGTCGGCGGCGCGCTCGGCGGCCTCAATCTCCGGCTGGAGGCGCTCCTGCTCCTCGCGGGTGGCGCGGATGGCCTGGACGGTCTCCTTCTCGCGCTCCCACTGCGACTTCATCGCGTCGCCGCGCTCGCGCAGGTCCGCAAGCTCACGCTCGAGCGCCTCGAGCCGCGCCTTCGACGCGTCGTCCTTCTCCTTGCGCAGAGCCTCTCGCTCGATCTCGAGCTGCATTCGCCGCCGCTCGATCTCGTCGAGCTCGGCCGGCATCGAGTCCATCTCCATCCGCAGACGCGAGGCCGACTCGTCGACCAGGTCAATCGCCTTGTCCGGCAGGAAGCGCTCGGTGATGTATCGGTTGGAGAGCACGGCCGCGGCGACCAACGCCGAGTCGGTGATGCGCACGCCGTGGTGGACCTCGTACCGCTCGCGGAGCCCGCGAAGGATCGAGATCGTGTCCTCGACGCCCGGCTGGTCGACGATGATCGGCTGGAATCGGCGCTCGAGCGCGGCGTCCTTCTCGATGTGCTTCCGATACTCGTCCAGCGTGGTCGCGCCGATGCAGTGGAGCTCGCCGCGCGCGAGCATTGGCTTCAGCAGGTTCGAGGCGTCCATCGCGCCCTCGGCGGCGCCGGCGCCGACCACGGTGTGGAGCTCGTCGATGAAGAGGACGATCTGCCCGTCCGAGTCGGTCACCTCCTTGAGGACCGCCTTGAGGCGCTCCTCGAACTCGCCGCGATACTTCGCGCCGGCGACGAGGGCACCGAGATCGAGACCGACGACCCGCTTGTCGCGCAGGCCGTCGGGAACGTCGCCGCGCACGATGCGCTGCGCCAGCCCTTCCGCGATCGCGGTCTTGCCGACTCCCGGCTCACCGATCAGCACGGGGTTGTTCTTCGTGCGGCGGCTCAGCACCTGGATGACGCGACGGATCTCCTCGTCGCGGCCGATGACCGGGTCGAGCTGGCCCTTGGCGGCGGCATCGGTCAGGTCGCGGCCGTACCTGGCCAGGGCCTCGTAGGTCGCCTCCGGGTTCTCGCTGGTCACGCGCTGGCTCCCTCTGATCTGGGTGAGCGCCTCGAGGACTGCCGCGGGCTCGACTCCGGCCTCGCGCAGGACGCGTGCCGCCGACGAGTCGCCGGCCTCCAGTGTGGCGAGCAGGAGGTGCTCCGTCGAGACGTACTCGTCTCGCATTCGCTCCGCCACCGCGTGTGCATCGGTGAGGATGCGCCGGGCGTCGTTCGAGAGCTGGAGCTGCTGGGCCGCTCCGGAGACCCTTGGCAGCTTCGCGAGGTCCGTACGCAGTGCTTCCGCGACCGATGCCGGCGCAACGCCGATGCGGCCGAGCACGGCCGGCACGACCCCGTCGGACTGCTCGGTGAGGACCAGGACCAGGTGGGATGCCTCGAGCTGGGCGTGGCCCTCGGCCTCGGCAAGCTGCTGGGCGCTCACGATCGCCTCGGTCGCGCGCTGGGTGAATCGATCGGTCCGCATCAGTGGCCGGGCTCCACGAGCTCGATTCCGGCCGCCAGGCACGCGCGCGCCAACTGGTCGTCCCTCGTCGCAAGTGGGATTCCGCGACGCGTCGCGAGATCGAGGTACGAGGCGTCGTAGGAGGTCAGGCCGGTCGACCTCGCGAGCGGCAGCACACGACCAAGTGCTGCCTCCAGGCCGACGGCCTCGTCGACCTCGATGGGCAGGGTCATGAGCAGCTGGGTCGCGATCGGGATGGACTGCTCATCGATCCGGCCTCGGCGCTCAGCGGACCGGAGGCCGTTCGCCACCTCGAGGGGCCAGATGACGGTCGTTATCGCTCGCTCATGCAGCAGTCGCTCGAGGATCGCATCCGTCAGGGGCGATGCTTCGTCCTCGAAGCACCAGCTCAGCGCGATCGATGCGTCGACGACGAAACCGCTAGCGCCGGCCATCATCGATCAGCTCTCGAGGGCTCACCCCCTCCAGACGGCGGCCGACGCGGAATCTGCGAAGGCCCTCCACGGCATCGGCGACGCTCATCCCGGTGCGCGCCGAAGTGGCGGGTACGAGCAGAGCCACCGGTCGGCCGTGCTTCGTGATCGCGTACGACTCGCCCTGCTCGACTTCGTCGAGCAGGCGGGAAAGGTGGGTCTTCGCCTCGTAGGCACCGAGCTGCTTCATGGTCCTTGGATCATATCAGACTAGTCGTAGACTAGTGTCTAACCATCGTCCTTGCGTGGATCGGGCTGCTGGACCGCTTCGAGGATTGGCTCGAGCTCGCCGCGAGCGTCGTCGTTCAGCTTCGGCAGGATGACCCGGGTCGTGACGATCAGGTCGCCCTTCTGCGACGAGCCGCGCTTCGGCAAGCCGCGACCCTTGAGGCGGATCTCCTGCCCGTTCTGCGTGTTCGGTCGGATGCGTAGCTTCACGCTGGTCGTCGGGGTGGGTACCGGCACCTCGCCGCCCAGGAGCGCTTCGGCGAGGGTGATCGGCAGGGCGGTGCGCAGATCCGATCCCGTGCGCTCGAAACGTGGATCGGGCTTGACCTTGACGTTGATCACGAGGTCGCCGCCATCGACCGCGCCGCTCAGCTTGACCTTCGAGCCATCGCCGACGCCGGCGGGGATCTTGACGTTCAGGCGCCGGCCGTTGACGTTGACGAGTCGCTCCGTCCCCGTGGCGACCTCGGCGAGGCTGACCTCCGCGGTCGCCTGCGCCGATGGGATGGATCGTGGCCGCGTGCGCGCGCCACCGAGGTCCGAGAGGTCGACGTACTCGAAGGCTCCGCTCGAGCCGCCACCGCCGAACGGGTTGGAGCCTGCGCCCTCACCGAAGAACGCCTGGAAGAAGTCGCTGAAGCCGCCCATCTCCTCGGGCCGGACCGTGCGGTAGCTCCAGCGAGTGCCACCCGGCGCCCCGCCGAAGCCCGCCCAGTCGGTCGCACCGCCGGAGCCAAAGCCGGCCTGCTGGTACGCCTGCCAGTTCGAGCCGAGCTCGTCGTACTGCTTCCGCTTCTCGGGATCGGTCAGGACGGCCTGTGCCTCGTTCGCCTCCTTGAAGCGGCGCTCAGCATCGGGCTCCTTGTTCGTGTCGGGATGAAGCTCGCGGGCGAGCTTGCGGTAGGCCTTCTTGATGTCGGCCTGGCTCGCGGTCTTCGGTACGCCGAGGACGGCGTAGTAGTCCTTGTAGTCCATCGGTTCAGGCGGTCTGCCGAACCGTCAAGAGCGTCAACAACGTCCCTCAGGCCGGCTGGCCCGCCGGCGGCTGGTCGTCGGGGCAGTCGCCGGTCGCGGCGATCGGCGCCTCGTCCTTCGCCGGCTTGCGGGGCCTTCGCGGTCGCCGTGCCACGAGCTTCTGTCGCTCGCCGCGCTCGGCCTTGATGCGGGCCGCCGGCCGGGGCGCGTCGATGAGCGCCTCGGCCAGCACCTCGTCCATGTTCTCGACCGGGACGATGCGCAGCTCGGTCCTGACCTCCTCCGGCACGTCGACGAGATCCCTCTCGTTGCGCTTCGGGATGAGCACCGTCTTCACGCCGGCGAGATGCGCGGCGAGCAGCTTCGACTTCAGGCCGCCGATCGGCAGGACGCGGCCACGGAGGGTGATCTCACCCGTCATGGCCAGGTCGCGCCGCGCCGGCTTGCCGGTGAGGAGGCTCGCCATCGCGGTCGCCATCGTGACTCCGGCGCTGGGGCCGTCCTTCGGCGTCGCGCCGGCGGGGACGTGCACGTGGACCGTCGTCTTCTCGAAGGCGGCCGGGTCGATCCCGAACTCCTTGGTGCGGGCGCGGATGTAGCTCATCCCGGCTCGGGCCGACTCCTTCATCACGTCGCCGAGCTGGCCGGTCAGCAGGAAGTCGTCCTTGCCGTCCATCTTCGTGGCCTCGACCTGGACGATATCGCCGCCGGCGTCGCTGACGACGAGGCCGGTCACCATTCCGATCTGGTCCTCGGCATCGAGCTCGCCGTAGTCGAAGCGCGCCGGACCGAGGTACCCCTCCAGGTCGCCGGGCTTCACGGTGACCTTGGTCTTCGCGTTGTCCGCCACCTTGCGCGCCACCTTGCGCGCGACGTTGGCGATCTCGCGCTCGAGGTTGCGGACGCCCGCCTCGCGTGTGAATGCCTGGATGAGGCGCACGAGCGCGGCCTCCTCGAAGATGAGGTTCTTCTCGGTCAGGCCGTGCGCCTCGAGCTGCTTCGGCACCAGGAAGCGCTCCGCGATGCGGACCCGCTCGAGCTGGGTATAGCCCGGCAGCTGGATGACCTCCATCCGGTCGCGCAGGGCGGGCGGGATGGTGTCGAGCATGTTGGCGGTGGCGATGAAGAGGACCTTCGAGAGGTCGAATGGCACCTCGAGATAGTTGTCCTGGAAGCTGTTGTTCTGCTCCGGGTCGAGCACCTCGAGCAGGGCCGACGACGGGTCTCCCCGGAAGTCCATGCCGACCTTGTCGATCTCGTCGAGCATGAAGACCGGATTGGCGCTGCCGGCGGTCTTGATGTTCTGGATCACCCGGCCAGGAAGCGCGCCGATGTAGGTGCGCCGATGGCCGCGGATCTCCGCCTCGTCGTGGATGCCGCCCAGGCTCATGCGGACGAACTTGCGGCCCATGGCGCGGGCGATCGACTTGCCCAGCGAGGTCTTGCCGACGCCGGGCGGTCCGACGAACAGCAGGATCGGCGAGCGGATCTTCTCGGCCAGCTTGCGCACGGCCATGTACTCGACGATGCGCTCCTTCGGCTTCTCGAGGCCCCAGTGGTCCTCGTGGAGGACCTTCTCGGCCTCGTCGAGGTCGAGGTTGTCATCGGTCTCGACGCCCCACGGCAGGCTGACGAGCCAGTCGACGTAGGTGCGGATGACGCCCTGCTCCGGGCTGGCGCTCGGGATGCGGGCGAGACGGTCGACCTCCTTGAGGGCCTTCTCCTTGACCTCGTCGGGCATCGCCGACTGCTCGACCTTCTCCCTCAGCTCCGACGCCTCTGCCACGGCGGGGTCGTCCTCGCCGAGCTCCTTCTGGATGGCCTTCATCTGCTCGCGCAGGATGTACTCGCGCTGGGTCTTGTCCATCTCGGACTTGACCTCGGACTGGATGCGGCCCTTGAGCTCGAGCACCTCGATCTGCTTGGCGAGGAAGCCGCTGGCCAGCCGCAGCCGATCGGCGATGTCGATCGTCTCGAGCAGCTCCTGGCGCTGCTCGGTCGTCATCTCGGGGCTGTAGGCCGTCATGTCCGCCAGAAGGCCGCCGTCGACGATGTTGCGCGCCGCGACCGCCACCTCCGGCGGGACCGATGCGCCGCTGTTGACGTATTGCTCGATCTGCCCGTGGATCGACGCCATGAGCGCCTCGACCTCGAGCGTCTTCTCGACCGCGTCGTCGATGACCTCGACCCGTGCCTCGAGGTGCGGATCCGTCTGGACCAGGTCGAGCAGGCGAATGCGCCGCTGCCCCTGGACGATGGCGCGGATCGTTCCGTCCTGGAGCCGGATGACCTGGGCGATCTTGGCGAGCGTGCCGATGGCGTACAGCTCGTCGACGCTGGCGATCTCCTCCTGCTCGCTCGAGCGCTGCGTGACCAGCGCGACCGGCTGCGAGGTCCGGACGGCGCGGTCGAGCGCCTTGACGCTGCGATCGCGGCCGACGGTGAGGGGGACGATCATCTCGGGGAAGATCACCGTGTCGCGCAGGGCGACGAGCGGCAGCACCTGGAGGCGCTCCAGGTTCGTGCCGTTCTCCTCGGTCTCGTTCCGGTGTCGCGTCGATCTCGGGGATCTGCTTGTCGTTGTCAGTTGCCACTCTGGGTCGCTCCTTCAGCCGATGATGCGGCGTGAGCCGGCTCGTCGGGCAATGGGGTCTCGTCGCTGGGTTCGGAGAATCGCTCCACGTCGTCCTCGTCGAACAGATCGTAGACCCGGATCTTCCCGAGGGCTTCGAGCTGAAGGATGACGCGTACGCCGGCAAGGTTTACGCGCTGCCGGCGGGTGAGGAATCGGATGATGCGGACGCGCTGGATGTCGGCCTCGCTGTAGAGACGCAGGTTGTTGCGCCGCTGTGGCTGGAGAAGCCCCTCCTCCTCGTAGATCCGCAACGTGCGGGGATGGCAGCTCGACAGCTCGGCGGCGATGCTGATGATGTATCGAGGGCGGGTGAGCTCGTTGCGACGAGGGAGCCCTTCTCGGGGCGTGGCCGCAGGTCGCGATCGGTGCATGACTGGACCCTAAACCCTGACAATACCGTTGTCAAGGGTAGTGACAGTAAGTCAGCCCTTACTCGCCGATGAGGAGGCTCCTCAGCGCCGCCTCCTGGCCGGCCGAGGTGACGGCGAGGACCTTGTCGCCGGCTCGCAGCCGCGTGTCCTGGCGGGGCGGCAGCGCGCGATCGTCGCGGATGAGGACCGCGATCGTGCTGCCCTCCGGCAGCGTCACCTCGCGCAGCTCGCGGCCGACGACCGGCGAGTCGGCGTCCAGCTGGGCCTCGACGATCTGCACCTCGCCACCCTCGAGCTCCGCCAGGTGGAGGAGGTCGTGAACCGGGATCTCGTGCTCGATGACGCCGAGGATCGCGCGGGTCGGGCTGACCGTCTCGTCGATCGACAGCTGCCGGAACAGCTTCTCGTTCTTGGGGTCGTTGACCCTGGCGATCGAACGCGGAACGTTGAAGCGCATCTTCGCCACCTGGCTCGCGGCGAGGTTGACGGCGTCGTCGCCGGTGACGGCCGCAACGACGTCGGCTCGACCCATGCCGGCCTCGGCCTGGTAGCGGCCCTCGCAGCCGTCGTTGGCGATGACGATGCTTCCGAGCTCGTCGGCGATCTGGCGGGCGCGCCCCGGTTCCTCCTCGATCACGACCACCTCGTGCCCGGCCGCGAGCAGCTCCTTGGTCAGGTAGTAGCCGACGTTGCCGCCGCCGATGACCACGACGTACATCGCCTACATGCCTCCTTCTCGACCGTCGGCCGGCTGGACAACCGCATCGCCTGCGCCTTCGTCGCCTGCGGCCAGAGCAGCGCGCGCCTGATCGTCCGCCGCCGAGCCGGGAGGGGGCGCGCCACGGATCGGCTGGGCGGTCGGGGGCTCGACGAAGCCATTGGTCGCCTCGGCTCCATCGGTCGCCGCGAGGACGAGCGCGTCGCCCAGGATGATGGTGCGGCAGATCGTCTCGAGGCCGAGCGCGCGGTACGCCTCGCCACGCAGTGGGTCGTTGATCTTGGCGATGACGCGCGGCACGCCGAAGCGGTGCTTCGCCAGCTGCGCCGCCAGGGCGTTCCGATTGTCCCCCTCGGTCAGGGCCATGACCAGGTCAGCCTGCTCGGCGCCGGCGGTGCGCAGCACGTCCTCATCGGTTCCGCTGCCGCGCACGGTCTCACCGCCGAAGTCGGACGGCAGCCGCGTGAAGGCGCGGGCCGTGACGTCGACGACCGTGACGTTCTGCCCGCCCTCGTCGAGCGCCGCGGCGACCCGCGCTCCAACTCGGCCGCAGCCGACGATGATTACCCTCATGTCGTGTGTGCCAGCTCCTTCGTCTCGGCGCGCAGGCACCAGACCGGCGCGGTCGAGTTCCGCATGACATACGGGACGGTGCGCCCCGCATCCCATTGTCCCCCGAATCGCTTCTTGTAGCGAAGGCCCATGACGATGAGGTCGGCGCCCAGCTCGTTCGCGTCGTCCACGATGGCCGGGCCGGCCGCGCGAGCCTGCACGGTCGAGGTCCGGGTCGATACGCCATAGCCGCCGAGCAATCCCTCGGCACGGGTCAGGATCTCGTCGGCGCTCGCCACCGCCGACTCGTCCTCGGCATCGAGGTTGCGCTCGAACGGCACCTCCAGGACGTGGAGCAGCGAGACCTCCGTTCCGTCGCGCCCGCCGGTCAGGAGGGCGGCGACCTTGAGAGCGGGATCGTCGACGGCCGCGTCGCCGACCAGCGGCACGAGGATGCGCGCGTGATCGAACGAGGTGCCCGCGCGCTTGTCCGCGCGTCGGAAGAAATCCATGCGCCCGCTATCCTACGGCGCGCCGATGCGCACCGCGACGTCGCGTCGCCGCCGTCGCTCAGCGCCCGTAGCTGAGCCGCTCCACGAGGCGCACCGGCAGCCCGGCTTCTCGCATGAGCCGTTGCGTGCGATCGATGTCATAGCGCACGCGATGGAAGGTGAGCCGATCGGCGTCCCCGGCATCGTTGGTCTCGAGCACGGCATACGCCGCGTCGCGGAGGCCGTCGCGTGGCTGTCCGACACTGCCGGGGTTGAGCAGCCAGCGGCCGTCCGCGAGATGGACCGGCGAGCCCGGGATCCCGGGCGTCGCCTCGGCCGTCCCATCGACGGATCGGAAAGCGATCGGCAGGTGCGTGTGCCCGAAGAGGCAGACCGATGTGTCGAAGGCGCCGAAGTTCGCGGCGGCGACGCCGGGGCCGGTGATGTACTCCCAGATCGGGTCGCGCGGCGAGCCGTGGACGGCGGTGAGCTGCCCGTCGCGGCGCACCTCCGGCAAGGTCGCGATGTAGCCCTTGGTGTTGGCGTCGATCGTCCCCGCGGTCCAGTCGATCGCGGCTCTCGCATCGGGATTGAAGTCGGAAGGGTCGACCGTCCCGATCGCGGCGCCGTCGTGGTTGCCGAGGACGCTGCGCGCGCCCATTGCCTGGAGGGTGGCGACCACCTCGTTCGGCTGCGGCCCGTATCCCACGGTGTCACCCAGGACCCAGACCTCGTCGACAGGTGGAAGGTCGGACGCGACCGCCTCCAGGGCAGGCAGGTTGGCGTGGATGTCCGACAGGACAGCGATGCGCATGCGGGCGTCGAGTATACCGACGGTCAGCCGAGCGGCCGCCGCGAGGCCAAGCCAGGGCGGCGCGGATAGCCGTCCGGCGTTGGCGCAAGTTTTTCGATGACGACGAACCGATGGTCGCCGAGCTCGTCGAAGCCGGTGGAGAGGATCTCGGGCGTGCCGCCGCCGAGCGCCGTCGAGGCCGCCGACCCCGCGCGCAGCTCGTCCTCGCTGATGGCACCCTTCCAGGCCAGGAGCGTCCCACCGACGCGCAGCAGCGGCAACGCGTACTCGGCGAGGACGGGGAGTGCGGCGCAGGCGCGGGCCGTGACGAGGTCGTAGCGACCGCGGTGTGAGGCGTCTCGGCCCAGGACCTCCGCACGCTCGGCGAGGACAAGGATGGTCTCCAGATCCAGCGCAGCAACGAAGCCGCGCATGGCGTCCGCCTTCTTGCCAACCGAGTCCACCAGCGTCCACTGCACTTCGGGGCGGGCGAGCGCAAGCACCAGTCCCGGAATCCCGCCGCCTGAGCCGATGTCGAGCGCTCGCGCCGGCGCGATCCGGTCCAGCAAGGGCGCCGCGGCGAGCGCGTCGAGGAGGTGGAGCCGCGCGACCGCATCGGGCTCGACGACGCGCGTGAGGTTGAGGCGTTGGTTCGCGCCGAGCAGGAGCGCGACGAAGGTCTCGATGCGGCCCATGAACGCATCGGGCAGGCGCAGGTCGTGGCCGGCGAGGAGCGACTCGAGCGTCAGGCGCGCGGCGCGCGCATCGGCGACCGGATCGGCGACCGGATCGGCTTGGGACAAAGAAATGCTCCCTCGAGCGGCCTTTCGGTCTTCCCACAGGTGATCGGCGTCGCGGCCGGCTCTCGCATCGGCCCCGAATCACCCGCGGTTACCGTACTCGGTCGCTCGCGGAAGCAGGACGGCGACCGTAGCAGGGCCCGCCTGTGGATCACAAGCCGAGTTTTCCACCATTCGCGCGATCCACGCCGACCTGTGGATAACTCGCGCGGATATACTCGGCCCGATGGCGTCCAGACCCCGCAGGCAGGCTACGATCGAGGACAGGTGGCGGTTCAGCTGACCCCCGAGTCGCCACCCCGCTTCGCCCACCAGAGCGAGGCGGAGCTGGCGAGGATCCTCGACTATTACGGTGTCGCGTGGCGATACGAACCCGACGTCTTCCCCATCTCCTGGAACGCCGACGGAGCGGTCGTCGAGTCGTTCGCGCCCGACTTCTACCTGCCGGATATCAACCTCTACCTCGAGCTGACGACCCTGAAGCAGTCGCTCGTGCGCAAGAAGAACCGCAAGCTGCGCCACATGCGGCTGCTGTACCCGGAGATCCGCGTGAAGCTGTTCTACGCCCGTGACTTCCGTGCGCTGATGGTGAAGTACGGCCGCCTCGACTTCCTCACCGATGTCACGCTTGCCAACGGCGCCTACGCCCACACCGGAGCAGGCAATGGCAACGGCCGCCGCTGAGCCGATGAGCCTGCACGACGACGTCGAGGAGATCCTCCTCGACTCGCCGACCGTCGCCAACCGCGTGGCCGAGCTCGGCGCGCAGCTCACCGCGGACTATGCAGGCCGCGCCCCGGTCCTCGTCAGCGTCCTCAAGGGAGCGATGGTCTTCCTCGCCGACCTGATGCGCGCCATGGATCTGCCGACCAGCATCGACTTCATGGAGGTGTCGTCCTACGGTTCCGGCACGGAGACGACCGGCCAGGTCCGGATCCTGAAGGACCTCTCGAAGCCGATCGAGGGGCGAGACGTCATCGTGGTCGAGGACATCATCGACACCGGCCTGACGCTGAACTACCTCCTGCACTACCTGGCCGACAAGCGGCCCGCCTCGATCAAGATCGTGTGCCTGCTCGACAAGCCGGCCCGACGCCTCGCCGACATCCCGATCGACTACATCGGCTTCACCATCCCGGATCGATTCGTGATCGGCTACGGGCTCGACTTCGACGAGCGCTACCGCAACCTGCCGTACATCGGCGTGCTGAAGCCGTCGGTCTATGGCGGCGCTCCGCCCGAGGGCTGACCTCATGGACGGGGGCATGCGCCGCTTCCGTTTCCTCATCCTGCTCGGCGCGCTGGGCATGCTCGCTTCCGGGTTCCTGCCGTGGTGGCGCGCCGGCGGCGACTCCGTCTCCGGCGTGCTCGTGCCGGCGGAGGAGGGGATCGGCCTCGAGGGCCCGGGCGTGATCATCTACGGCGCCGCGATCCTGACGCTGGTGCTGCTCGACATCGGCTATATGCGCGGCCGGTGGGGGTTCGTCCTCGACGCGCCGCTCACGTACCTCCTGCTCGGAGGGGTCGGCGCCGCTGCGGTTCTGTACCGCGGCTGGGAGCTGTGGTCGGTCGGCTACCTGCCGCTGCCGCAGCAGTCGCCGGGGTTGGCGCTGGCCGCGGCCGGCGTCGCGCTCGTGCTCTACGGGGCGGGGTCGGGATTCGGCATTCCACGCCGGTACTGACCGATGGACAACCGTCGGCTCGCCGCACTGGTCGCTGGCTGCTTCATCGTCCTGGGCGGCTGCGCTGCCACCGGGGAGGTCGTCGTCGGCGATCCGGTGGTCATCACCTGGCCGGGCGACGCCGCGACGCTGGGCCAGGTGATCGTGAGCGTCACGAACGAGGCTGACGTGCCGATGGATCCGGATCTGTTCGGCCGCGGCAGCCAGACGGTGGCCAATCTGCTGGATGACGACGGTGGCGAGCTGCCAGGCGGCGATGCCCGCGTGCAGCTGCACGCCGTGCCGGACATCCTCGCGCCGGGTGAGTCCGGGTACCTGATCGGGACGTTCGAGATCGCCGAGTCAGAAGGCGCCGTTGCCGACGCGAGCATCGAGCTCAACGCCGATGACAGCGACGCACGGGTGCCCGTCACGGTCAGCGCGATCGAGGTCACGACGACCGATGACGGAATCGGCGTGAACGGGCACGTCGACTGGAACGCGGAGGGGACGGCGGTGGCCCGTGCCATCGCGCTCGATGCCGACGGCAACGTGCTCGGCTACGCCGCGACCGACGAGGCCCGATACGTTCCCGGCGACGTGACCATGTGTTGCTTCCCACCCGGCGTCGAGCGCGACGAGATCGACGAGGTCGTGGTCTTCGGCGTCCAGGCCGACGACGAGAACTGACGCGGGCCCTGGAGGCGGCACGCTCAGCTGCAGGCGGATGGCTCGGGCCAGTGGCCGGTGATCGCGGCTTCCTCGTTGGGCGGGTCGCAGACGCCATACACGCCGTCGCGTCCGCTCGCGCGCAGGGTCCAGGTCGTCCCGCCCAGAGCGTCGGCGCGGGCGGGACATGGGTCGCTGACGACCGTCAGCGTCATCGTCTGCGCCCGGTGCTCCGGCAGCAGCCCAGCCCGGTCGACATCCCCGAGCTCGACCGTATAGCGGCCGACGGCATCGGGGCAGGCGGCGTCATCGGTGACGAGCAGGTCGTTGCCATCGCGAGCGGCCCGGCCGGAGCCGGTGAAGGAAAGCGCCCCGGAGAGTGCGTAGGCCGTTCCGTTCAGCTCGAGTGTCGTGCCCAGCGGCTGGTCCGGGTCGCGGGTCCAGCGCCCGTCGAGGCCGGTGGAGGACGCGGCGTCGTCCTGCTGCGGCAGGATGCGGGGCCCGAGCAGCACCCAGCCGATCACGACGACCGCTATGAGGCCGAACAGGATCATCATCGGGCGCAGATCCGGCCGGTACTCCGACGGCGCCCTTCGTCGCGGGGGATCGCTGGACACTCGGGGCGCCTAGATCTCGCCGAGATACGCCTGGCGGACCTGCTCGTTGGCGGCGAGATTGGCGGCCGTGTCGGCCAGGATGATGCGGCCGGTCTGGATCACGTAGCCGCGATGCGCGGCATTGAGCGCCATCAGCGCGTTCTGCTCGACGAGCAGGACGGTGACGTTCTGGGAGTTGATCTCGGTGATGATCGAGAAGATCTGCTCGGTGAGGATTGGCGAGAGGCCCATCGACGGCTCGTCGAGGAGCAGGATGGTCGGCCTCGCCATGAGGGCGCGGCCGATCGCCAGCATCTGCTGCTCGCCACCCGACATCGTCCCCGCCTTCTGGCCGCGCCGCTCCTTGAGCCGGGGGAAGAGGCCGAAGACGCGGGCCACGTCGTCGTCGATCTTCTCGCGACCGCGGCTGAAGGCGCCCATCTGGAGGTTCTCGTAGACCGACATCCGGCTGAAGACGCGGCGGCCCTCGGGCGAGTGGCCGATGCCGAGCTTCACGACCTCGTGGGCCGGAATGGCGTGGATCGGCTTCCCCGACAGGCGGATCGCTCCGCTCCTGGGCTTGTGCGTTCCGCTGATCGCGCGCAGGGTCGTGCTCTTGCCGGCGCCGTTCGAGCCGATGAGGGTCACGATCTCGCCGGCGAAGACCTCCATCGAGAGGCCCTTCAGCGCCTCGATGTTGCCGTAGAAGACGTGCAGGTCCTCGAGCTCGAGCAGCGGCGCCCTGCCATTCGTCGTCTGGGCCGCGGTACCGGTCGCCGTCGGGAGCTCGTCGACGGCTGAGGGATCGGCAGGATGCTCGGTCGGGGTCATGCGCTCGCCTGCTTGCCGAGATAGGCCTCGATGACGCGCTGGTTCGTCCGGATCTCCTCCGGCTTGCCCTCGGCGATCTTCTCGCCGTAGTCGAGCACGGTGATCCGCTCGCTGACCCCCATCACGACCTTCATGTCGTGCTCGATGAGGAGGATCGTCAGCCCGAGCTCCGTCCGGAGACGCGCGATGAAGTTCGTCATGCGCTGGGTCTCACCGGGATTCATGCCGGCCGTGGGCTCGTCCAGCAGCAGGAGTTTCGGGTCGCTGGCGAGCGCCCGCGCCACCTCGAGGCGGCGCTGCTCGCCGTAGGGCAGGTTCTTGGCGAGGTCCTGCTCGTAGCGCCGTGGCACGCCGACGAGATCGAGCAGCTCGCGTGCCCGCTGCCGCGTCTCATCCTCCTCGCGCTTGACGCGCGGCAGGCCCAGGATCACCTCGTACCACTGGGTCTTGAGGCGCGCATGACGCCCGACCATCACGTTGGCGAGGACGGTCATGTCGGAAAAGAGGCGGATGTTCTGGTACGTCCGGCCGATGCCGAGCTCGGCCACGTCGTTCGGCGCGAGGCCCACGATGTTCACGCCGTCGAAGACGATGGCGCCGGATGTCGGCTGGTAGTAGCCGCTGATCTGGTTGAAGAGGGTCGTCTTGCCCGCGCCGTTCGGCCCGATGATCGAGACGATCGATCGGCGCGGGATGGTGAAGTCAATGTCGCGGTTGGCGACCAGGCCGCCGAAGACTTTCGTCAGCTGCGTGACCTCGACGATCGAGCCCCGATCCTCGCCTTCGTCGGGCGAGGTGACCGGCGGAGGCGCGTCCGGCGTCTGCTGCACGGTCATGCGGCGGTGATCTCCGGTCTGCCGGTCTCGATGCCGGCCTCGTGGTCGTATTGCACGTCGGGGTCATCCGACTCGTGGAGCTCGCGCCTTCGCATGGCGCTCGGCACGAGGCCCTCGGGTCGGAGGAGCATCATCGCAACGAGCACGGCGCCGTACACGAGCAGCCGGTACTCGTCGAACTCACGCAGGAACTCAGGCAGCCCGACCAGGACGAGAGCCCCGACGACGACGCCGGGGATGCTGCCCATGCCGCCGAGGATGATGACGGCCAAGACGGTGATCGAGACGAGAATCTCGAAGCTGTGCGGGAAGATCGATCCGATCTTCGCGGCGAACAGCGCGCCCGAGAGGCAGCCGAACACCGCCCCCAGCGAGAAGGCCAGCAGCTTGTAGTTCGTGGTGTTGATGCCGGTCGCCTCGGCCACCGACTCGTCCTCGCGCATCGCGTTCCAAGCGCGTCCCACGCGCGATGTCGCCAGCCGATGCGCGACGAAGGCGAAGATCACGCAGGCGACGAGGATTGGGTAGTAGATGCTCTCCGGCTCCCGCCCTGGCCACTCGAGGCCGGGCAGCGAGGGCGGTGGAATGCTGAGGATGCCCTGTCCCGCGTTCGTGAATTCTTTCAGCCAGTCGGAGAGGAAGAGCAGGCGCACGATCTCGCCGAACCCGAGGGTGACGATCGCGAGGTAATCGCCCCGCAACCGGAGGACCGGCGCGCCGATGACGATGCCGGCGATGGCGCCGATGAGGATGACGATGGGCAGGACGACCCAGAAGTTGAGTTCGAGCGCCAGGAACGACTGCGGCGACGTCAGGAGGGCGACCGCGTACGCGCCGATCGCGTAGAAGGCCACGTATCCGAGATCGAGCAGGCCGGCGTAGCCGACGACGATGTTCAGACCGAGGCCGAGCAGGATATAGAGGCCCGCCGTCCCGACGACATCGCTCGGAAAACGTCCGACCACGAGCGGCAGGAGCAGCAGCACCACCGCCACGACCCCGTAGAGGATGAGGCTGCCGCGCCGGTCCTTGGGCCTGATGAAGGCCTCCAACGGCTCCCTCACCGGAGACGCCGGCGCACGGCGAAGCCAGACAAGGGCGGCGCTGATCGCGCCGATCACGATCGCGCCGGGCACGGTCAGGGCGCCCCTGCTGTAGAAGAAGCTGGCCAGAGTCCGCTGCCCGAGCTCGCCGAGCATGACGCGGAAGACCTGCTCCAGGATGCTGAAGACGACGATCGCGATGCCCGCGGTGACGACCATGCGGGTCGGGAGCGGCGGCAGGACCTGGAGGATGCCACCCACCCCCCCCAGCAGCGCGCCGCCGACGGTGAGCGCGATGGCTCCCAGGGCGACCGGCTCCAGGCCGAACGTGATCGTCTCGATCGACGCGGGTGACAGGTTGACGAAGATGTCGCGCAGGTCGACGGCGCTCGCGAACATCGCGAACAGCCCGAGCAGGGCACCGGCGGCGGCGCCGGCGGTCGCGCCGCGCATGAACGCGGACGTGGTCGTCGGCTCCGGATCCCTGGCACTTGGCCGCGCGCCGATGACGCCGGTGCCGATGGCCACGATGGCCAGCATGGCGGTGCTCAGCGACAGGACGTCGGTGATGACCTCGCGCCGCGCCAACGCCTCGACGAAGCCGATCGTCACGACGAAGATCATCGAGCCGCCGGCGATGAGTCCGACCCGGACGGCTGGCATCAGCCCGTCGCGCATCACTGCTCCCTGCTTCCGAGGATCCCCGACGGCCTCACGATGAGGACGATGATGAGGACGGCGAAGGCGATGCCATCACGCAGCTGGTTGGCACCGGGAACGCCGTAGCCGGTGAGGAAGAGGTTCGGCCCGACCTGCTCGAGGATGCCGAGCGTGAAGCCGCCCAGCATCGCCCCGGCGATGTTGCCGATTCCTCCGAGCACGGCCGCGGTGAAGGCCTTGATGCCGGGGATGACCCCCATCGCGAAGAAGACCTGGCTGAAGATGAGCGCGTAGAGGACGCCGGCGGCACCGGCCAGGACGCCGCCGATCGCGAAGGTGCGCACGATCGTGGCATCCACGTTGATGCCCATCAGCGCCGCCGTGTCGCGGTCCTCGGACACGGCTCGCATCGCGCGGCCGGTGCGCGTCCGGTTGATGAGATACCAGAGACCGAGCATGAGCGCGATCGCGCTGAAAATGACCATGAGCTCGGTGGCCGCGAACGGGATCCCGGCGATGGTGATGGTGCCGTCGAGGGCCGGGATATTCGGGTACGAACGCACACCGCTGCCATACAGGCCGCGGAACGCGTACTGGAGGAACAGGGACGCGCCGATGGCCGTGATGAGCGGCACCAGCCTCGGGGCATTCCGGAGCCTGCGATACGCGATCCGCTCGAGCAGGATGGCGATGACCATCGACGTGATCATCGAGACGAGGAAGATGATGGCGATCGAGACGACCGGGTTGTTGTCGATGAGCCCCGCGTCGGCGAGCGCCGCTGCGGCGAAGTAGCCGGTGAAGGCGCCGGCCATGAACACCTCGCCGTGGGCGAAGTTGATCATGAAGAGGATGCCGTAGACGAGCGTGTAGCCCAGTGCGATGAGCGCATACACCGCGCCGAGCGCGATGCCATTGATGATGAGGTCCCGCCACTGCGTCGCGGTGTAGGTCCCCTGTGCCAGGGTGAGAACCGAGCCGATGATCATGGCGCCGAGGAGCACGGCAGCCACGAGCCACAGGGTGACCGTGACCAGCGAGATCCGGCGGGTCATGCGCAGCCTCCAGGTCGGCGGGAATGTGCTTCAGGGTGGGGCCGAAGCCCCACCCTGAAGATGGACTGCCTAGTCGATCGGCAGGCTACTCGAGGTCGCCTTCAACCGAGTTCCAGATCGGCACGAACTCGCCCTCGCGGACCTGGCGGACCGTGATCGTCGAGTTGGCGCAGTCACCGTTCTCGTTGCAGGTCAGCATGCCGGTCAGGCCGTCGTAATCGGCCAGCTCGGCGATGTGGTCTCGCAGCGCGGTGCGCGAGATGAACAGCGTGCCATCCTCCTCGATGCCCACGGCCTCGATGGCGTCGGCAACGATGTTGTAGGCGTCGTACGCGTGAGCGTGGAAGGCCGCGATCGGCTCCTCCTCACCCGAGACCTCGGTGTACGCCGGCAGGAAGTCGTTCTGGTAGCGGTCACCGAAGTCGGCCTGCGGACCCGAGAGGTACATCCCCTCGACATTCTCCGCACCGGCGGCCTCGATGAAGGACGGGCTCAGCAGGCCGTCGGCGCCGGCGAGGATCGTGTCCTCCAGGCCCTCGGTGCCGCCAGCCTGGCGGGCGACCTGGCCGCCTGCCTGGGTGAAGATCGGGAAGAAGAGGAACTCGGGCGTCCCGGCGGCGAGCGAGGTCAGCTGACCGCTGACGTCGGTTGCCTCCGGATCGACCGCCTCGGTCCCGGTGATCTCACCACCGAGCTCGATGAAGCTGTCCTGGAAGACCTGCTGCAGCTGCTCGGTGTAGGGGCCGCCGTCATGGATGGTGGCAGCGGTCGTGACACCCAGCACGTTGAAGGCGAAGTCCGCCATCGCAGCGCCCTGGATCTCATCGTTGTGGGCCGTCCTGAAGAAGAACGGCTGGCGCGCATCGGGCAGGGTCAGGCCCGGTGCGGTGGCCGAGGGTGACAGGAGCAGGATCCCGGCGCCGCTGAGGATCTCGGATGCCGGAACGCCGGCGCTCGAGCAGCTCGTCCCGATCACCGCGGCAATCGTGGTGTCGGAAACAAGCGACTGGGCGACGGTCGTGCCACCCTCCGCGCTGCAACCGTCATCGTTGAACGCGAGCTCGACCTCGTGTCCCATAACCTCGGGTCGCTCCTCTTGGGCGACCTGTGCGCCGTACTGGGCATCGAGACCAAGGCTCGAGTCCGGGCCATTGATGACGAGTGCGGTGGCGATGTTAATCGCCTCTCCGTCGGCCACTTCGACGCAGCCGAACTCATCGGCCTCGCAGGTCTCAGCTGCGCTTGCGCCGCCCGGGCTCTCCGCCGCGCTCTCGCCCGCGCTCTCGCTCGGCTCCTCGCTGCTGCCGCCGCCGTCCGACGAACATGCGGCGAGAACGAGCATGAGCACGACGAGGATGACGCTCCATCGCGTGTACTTCTGCATCCGATTGCTTCCTCCAGTGGGTTTGCTCGGGAACGACGCGCATGCGCGAGCCCGGCGTGTCAAGTGCGCGGCATCATAGCGGCGCCCCGTCGCGCGGCGCAATACGGTTGCGCTGCGGCGTGCTAACCGTACGGCATGAAGGCTCCGGGGGTTCAGGAGCGATCCGTGCTATCCTCGGGCAGGTTGTCCTGCAGCCTTCGCTGCGAACCGCACCCGGCCCTTCGTTGGAAGGGAGCCTTCGTTGGAGGTTCACGTCCGCAGCGCCCGCCAGACCGATCTCGATGCCGCCGTCCGCCTCCTGGCTCACGACGACGCGGGTCACGACGGCGAGCAGAGTGGCGCGGCCTACCTGCGCAGCCTCCTCTTCGTTCCCTCGGCGACGGTCATCGTGGCTGAGTCCGAACGGCGCGTGGTTGGCGTGGGAGTCCTCGCCATCAGGCCATCGGTGCGTTCAGGCCCGTTCGTCGGCATCGTCGACGAGCTGGCCATCGACGGAGGGCTGTCGAACGCCGCCGACCGGCGACGGGTTGCCGACGAGATCGTCGAGCACCTCGCCACCTCGGCACGAAACAAGGGCTGCACGCGCATCGAGGCTGCCGAGCCGCTGGCATCCGCTGAACCGTCGCTCTGGAAGCGACTGAGGTTCGCGAGCCGCGGCCGGACCCTTGGCCGGCCACTGGGCCGAACCATCGGCTGAGCCGACCGGCGCGATCGGCCATAACAAACACCTACAGGAGAAGAGCTCAACCGTGAGCAAGAACGTGGCGATGTTCGTTGACGTCGCCAACATGTACTACGCGGCTCGAGGCCAGGACGTCGACGTCGATTACGTCGCCCTCCTCAAGCACGCTACCAAGGGGCGCGACCTCATTCGCGCCTACGCATACACCGGGCTCGACCCGGAAAACGAGAACCAGCGCAAGTTCATCGACTTCCTGGCGAAGAACGGCTACAAGCCCGTCGTCAAGGACATCCGCAAGTTCGGCGACGGCCGGATGAAGGCGAACCTCGATATCGAGCTCGTCGTCGACCTGTTCCGCCTGGCCGACCGAATGGACATCGCCGTCATCGTGTCGGGCGACGGCGACTTCGCGCCGGCCATCCGCGCCCTCCAGGACAAGGGGGTGCGCGCCGAGGTGATCAGCTTCAAGCCGAACACCTCGTCCGACCTCATCGCGGTCGCCGACGACTTCATGGACATCATGAAGGTCGCCTCGATCAGCCGGAAGGAGGGACGCGCCGTGCGTGACAGCATGAGCGCGCCCGAGATGCCGGCCAAGGAGGTCACTCCCGAGTTCGGGTTCCGTGAGGCGTCGCCCTCCGTGGCAGCGGCCGCACTGGCCGCGATCAAGGGTGGCGGACCCGCGGCACCCGCCGCGCGTCGTGGACGCGGGACGGGTCGGGCGACCACGGGCCGCACCGCTGCACCGAAGTCGGAAGAGGCGCCGGCCGAGCCGGCCGCCGCCGTCGCTGTCACCGAGACGACCGTGGAGGGCGGCGAGGAAGCCCGGCGCCGCCGCCGTCGCCGCGGTGGCAGAGGGCGCGGGCGCTCGCGCCGCGAGGACGAGTCGACGACTGCACCCATCACCACCGGCGACGAGGAGATCGGCTGGGAGGAGTTCGACGACCTCAGCCAGCTCGATGGTGCCGAAAGCGCTCCCGAGGGGGAGCGCGAGTACGGCTTCGAAGAGGCCGATGCCGCCACCCTCGCCGAGCTCGGCATCAGCCCTGACGACGCTGCCGCCGAACCAGCCGCAGCGGAAGAGAAGCCAAAGCGATCTCGGTCGCCTCGCGCACGTAAGCCGGATGCCTCATCCGCGCCCGCCACCGAAGGCGAGGCCGATGCCGATGCGGACGCCAAGCCGGCCCGACGCTCGCGCGCGAAGAAGGCGTCGTCGGCCGACACCTCGGACGAGAAGGCGAAGCCAGCTCGAACGCGGTCGACGCGCAGTGGATCGAAGGCAGCAGCCGGAGACGGCGCGGCCGTCGAGCCGAAGTCGAAGAAGGCGACGACCCCCTCGGCCACCGAGAGCCCTGCTGGCGATGTTGCCGCGAACGAGACCGCAACGGTCCCGCCCGGCGAGCCGCAGGGTATCTGGGGCCGGTTCCGCTCCGCTCGCAAGCCACGAGGGACCACGGCCTGAGCCGCGCCGTCTGACGGCGCCCCCGCCCGCAAACGGAAACGCCCCGGTCCGCGAGGATCGGGGCGTTTCGCTGTCCGGTCAGATCAGGCGGGAGACTCGCGATCGACCGTGTCGTAGGTATCGTTGATGGCGTCGGCGGCCTGGTCGGCCGCATTGTCGGCGACCTCCCCCGTGGCTGAGCCGATCTCCGTTGCCGAGTCGGCGGCGGCGTCGGTCAGCGAGGCGGACGCGTCCTCGGCACCCTCGACCACGCCGGTCACATCCTGGGCGTCGGGCAGTCCGTTGGTCTCCTCCTCGCGCTGGAAGATCGGGACCCACTCCTCCTTGGCCTTCGTGGCGATCTCCTCCGCCCGCTCGCCGAGCTCGCGGCGCATCTCCTCCCCGCGTCGCGGGGCGGTCAGCAGGGCCACGATCGCCCCGGCCGCGACTCCCACCAGGAGGCCGAGGAAGAAGGCGCCCCAGTGACGCTCCTCGCGCTCCTTCAGGCCGAGCCGGACCGCAGCGTCATCGACGAGCTCTGGCACCGCGGCGCTGGCGGCGCCCACGGCGATGACCCGGCGCTTCCACAGGTCCCGGACCGTCGGCAGGAGTGAGCGACGCCACCACTTCCCGGCGTCGTCGGCTGCGTGAGCCAGGCTCTTGGCGACGTCGCGCCGCATCGGGCGCGAGTCGCGCCACGCTTCCTCGGCGAATTTTTCGACCTCGGCGCCGCGCTCGGCGACCGCGGCAGCCACGTCATGGCCGCGGTCGGCCAGCTCCTTGGTGAATCGTGCGTCGATCAATCGGTCGATGAGGGCCTGGAAGTTCTCGCTGATGTCATCGGCCGTTCGCGCCGGGCCTGTCGGCATCGTGGGTCTCCTCTGGTTGCGGCCGCTGCGGGGTGCAGGAAGTATGCCACCGACACCGGCGGTCCCCAAGCCCTTCCATCGGCTCCGGAGGTTGGGCGACCCTATACTCGGCCGATGATCGCGACCGAGGTGGACGGCTTCCTCAGCCTCGGCCAGCCAACGGCGCGCAGGATCGCGCGCCGCCGCGGATTGACCGCGACGCTCCTCGTCCACGGCCCATCCGGCTCGGGCAAGAAGGCCTTCGTGGATGACCTGCTGGCCATGGCCTTCTGCACCGACGCCGATGCGGGCCGACGGCCCTGCAACGCATGCCGGGGCTGCCGCGACGCGCGCTCCCGCTCCCATCCCGACCTGGTCGTGGGGTCACCGGAGCTCTGGCGCGAGCGTCGCTCGACGGGGGAGACCATCGTCTCCGTCGCCCGCCGCTGGCTCCTGGAGGCAGCGGGCGCGCCGGTGGTGGCTTCGCGCCGGATCGTCCTGATCGAGCACGCCGACGGGTCGAACGAGCAGGTGCAGAACGCCATGCTGAAGGCGCTCGAGGAGCCGACCGATCGGCACACGTTCATCCTCGTCGCCGACGAGCCAACCCGGCTGCTGCCGACCATTCGCTCTCGGTGCCAGCCCCTGCGGATTGGTCCTGTGCCGCGCGCGGAGCTGGTGGCATTCCTGATGGACCGGCACAGCCTGCCGGCGGACCAGGCCGAGACGCTGGCGCGCCTCGCGAATGGCCATGCCGGCACGGCGATCAGGTACGTCGATCGCACCGACCTGCTGGACTGGCGGCGCCGTGTCCAGTCGCAGCTCCTGGCGCTTCTCGACAGCGGCAGGGCCGAGCGGTTCGGCGAGGTGGCGGACCTTCTGGACGATGCGGCCCGTCTCCATGCCCTCGCCCCGCCTCCCGAGGATGACGAGGCTGAGGGCTCGCGCACGCCTGGCTCGGTCCAGCGCGCCGCGGCGACCCTCGTCGTCGGGGCGTGGCTCGACCTGACCCGTGATCTGATCGTCGCGAGCGCGGCCCGGCCCGAGCTGGCGCCGGGGACCGAGCTCGGGCCAGAGCTGGTGCGGGCCGGCGAGCGCATCGGACCGGCTGCCCTGGCGGACATGGCACGCCTGCTCGAGCGGATCCACGACGGGCTCGGCGAGAACGCCGCGCCACGCTTGGCGCTCGAGCGAGCGATGCTCGCCTGGCCACAGCCGCAACGGTGACGGAGGAGAGGCTCTCGGCGCGGATCACCGGCCGCGTCCAGGGGGTGGGCTTTCGCTGGTGGGTGCGGCGCCACGCGGGTGAGCTCGGATTGACGGGCTGGGTCATGAACGCCGACGAGGAGGGCGCTGTCGAGCTCGTGGCCGAGGGGGCACCCGCTGCACTGTCCGAGCTCGAGCGAATGCTGCGGTCCGGGCCGGACGGGGCGCGAGTCGCGTCGGTCGAGGCCAGGCGCAGCGCGGCCAGCGGCGAGTTCGACGGCTTCGGGATCGTTCGGCCGTGAGCGGAAGGGCCATCGGCTGTGGCGCCCTGGGGGCCGCGGCATTCGTGGCCATCGCCCTCTTCGCCGTCTTCCGTGCCGGCGCGCCGGACGAATGCCCCGACCTCCTTCCATATGAACCGGCGTCGTATGAGCCGGTCGGCGCCCCGACCGACACGCCCGTGCTCGAGGGCATCGATGAGCCGCTCGTGGAAGCCGGTCGCGCCGCCTTCGGCCTGGCGAGCTGGCCGGTCTGGGTCGAATCGGAACGGCTCCCCACGGCAAGCGGCGAGCCGCTGCCCCAGCGCATCGTGCTCGACTGCGGGGATGGCACATTCCAGGCATATCAGCGAGGGACCGGATGACGCGGCGGCCGATCCACGTACTAGTCAATCCCACGGCCGGCGGCAAGCCCGGGTCGGGCTCGGAGCTCGACGCCGATTCCGACCGCCTCGAGCCGGAGGCGCTCGCCGATGTGCTGCGCGGCCTTGGCCTCGATGTCTCCGTCGACGAGCTGGGGCCGGACGACGATGCCGCGGCGATCGCGCGACGCCAAGCTGACGACGGGAGCGACATCGTCGTGGCGGGTGGCGACGGGACCGTATCGGTGGTGGCGGCTGCGCTCGTCGGGCACGCCGATGCGACCCTCGGCATCCTGGCGACCGGCAGCTACAACAACATGGCGCGCGGGTACGGCATCCCGCTGGAGCTCGACGCCGCGATGGAGGTGATCGGGACGGGCCGGGCCCGCCAGGTCGACTGCGGATGGGTGGTCCAGGAAGACGGAGGACGGCCGTTCTTCGAGGCAGCCGGGGTCGGCATCGACGCGATCGGCTTCATCGCGGTCGAGCTCGCCGAGCGACACGGCTGGTTGCGCGCGGCGCGCGGCCTGTGGCGGGGCCTGAAGATCCGTCGCACGCCGATGCGGATCACCATCGACGACCGTGTGTATCGGACCGGCTCGCCGGCCGTCACGGTGAGCAACGGCCCGTTCCACGGTCCCGGCTTCGCGGTCCCGGCGGACGCGGATCCGACCGATGGCCGCCTCGACGTCGCGGTCTTCCACGGAATGAGCCGCCTCGAGGTCATCCGCCATTTCGCCGCGGTCGCACGCCGCCGCGAGCGGCCCGAGCCGCGAATCGTTCAGTATCGAGCGGCTCGTGTCACGATCGAGGGCACGCGCCGGTCGCTGCTTGCCCACGCGGACGGTGAGAGCATCGGGATGACGCCGGTCACCTTCGAAATTCGTCCGGGAGCCCTTCGAATCTTCCGCTGATCGCGACCGCGCCGCCGCCTACAGGTTCAGGGCCGGTCGGAAGAGGCGGTCGTAGGTGGCGAGCGCGAAGCGATCGGTCATTCCGGCGATGTAATCCGCCGCCTGCGTCTGCGGCGTGGCCTCGTCCTGGCGGTACGAGTCCGGGATCTCGTCGGGATGCTCGAGGTGCCAGTCCATCAGGTCGCGGATGACGGCGATGGCGCGGCGTTGCTGTCGAAGCTGGTCGGGCGCCTCGTAGACGCGCGCGAACATGAAGTCGCGCAGCTCGTTCATGACCGCGAGCGTCGGCTCGTCCATGCGGACCGATCCGGTCCGCAGCGACTCGTCGATGACGGCGTTGATCATGGCGCTGATCCACTCTCGGCCGGGCTCACCGAACCGCTCGATCACCTCCGGCGGGAACGAGTCGGGCGCGAGCACCCCGGCGCGCAGCGCATCGAGCGCGTCGTGCGCAAGGTAGGCGATGCGATCCGCGAACCGAACACAGAAGGATTCGGGCGTGGTCGGCGGTGGCTCGATCTTCCAGCTGTGAGCCCGGATGCCATCGCGCACTTCCCACGTCAGGTTCGCGTCCTCCAGCACCTCCCATATCCGGACGCTCTGGGCCGCGTGGTGCCAGCCGTCGGGGTCGAAGTACGGCGAGAGTGCTTCCTCTCCCGTGTGCCCGAACGGCGAGTGCCCGACGTCGTGGCCGAGCGCAATCGCCTCCGCCAAGGGCTCGTTCAGGCTGAGGGCCGCGGCGAGCGACCGCGCCACCTGGGTCACCTGCATCGTGTGTGTCAGGCGAGTGACGTAGTGGTCGCCCTCCGGGTTGAGGAAGACCTGGGTCTTGTGCTTCAGCCGCCGGAAGGCCTTGGAGTGGATGATCCGATCCCGGTCGCGCTCGAACGCCGTCCGGTACGGATCCGGCTCCTCGGCGCGCTCACGCCCGCGCGACCGCGTCGACCGAGTGGCGGCAGGGCTGAGGCGCTCCTCATCGTGCTCGCGTGCGACCCGATCCCGCCGTCGGAGCTCAGACCCGGTCGCGATTTCCTGCATCGGTCGATGATGGCATCTGGCGCGGGTTGCGCGATGACGGACAATCCGTCCACTGGGGGCACCTCGGAGGATGCGTCGCGTGGCTGACCTCGAAGACCAGCTCATCTCGGGCGAGAAGGTCGTGCTCTCGACCGGGAAGCATTGGTGGGCTCCGGTGGCCGATTCGAAGTGGGCCATCCTCCTCGTCCTGGCGGCCCTCCTGGCCGCCTGGCTCCAGTGGGACGCGACCGACGGGATCGCCGGGTTCCTCAACCGGATCCTGCAATCGCTCCAGCTGGGATTCTTCCTCGTCGCCCTGGGGTGGATCGCGTACAACGTCGTCGCCTGGCGGACCGCCGAATATCACGTGACGAACCGTCGAGTGCTCGGGCATGACGGGCTCATCCGCAGCCGCTCGACCGACACGCTGCTGAGCTCCGTGTCGGACGTGAAGACCCTTCTTCCCGCCATGGGTCGCATGCTCGGCTACGGGACGATCCGGATCGTCACCGCCTCCGGTGACGCGGGCACCGATACCTTCACCACGGTGAAGGGCGTAGAGGCTTTCAAGAAGGAGATCCTCGAGCAGAAGTCCGGCACAGCAGCCAATGCACCGGCCGAGCCGATCGCGGCAGCCGCCCCGCCGCCTGCCCGGCCGCCAGCTGCGCCCGCCCAACCTTCTGCTGACCAGCTCACAGCGACGCTTGGTGAGCTTGCCAAGCTCCGCGATGCCGGAGCGATCAGCGAGGCCGAGTTCGACGCCAAGAAGGCGGAGCTCCTCAGCCGCATCTGAGGCGGTGCCGCGACCGCCGATCCCGACCGTCCTGAGCGACCTCTGGCTCGATCCCCGTGCGTTTCGCGTCCTGCTCGTCGCGGTGCTGTCGATGGGCGCAGCCGGGCTCAATCCGATCGTCACGTCGCCGAACCTCGCCAGCGTCCAGTCGCTGATCCGGGCGCAGCCTGAGATCAACGCCCTCGTCATCCTCATCACGCTGATCAGCGGCGGCCTTCTCTTCGTGGGCGGAGTCCTCGGAGACACCGATGGACGCAGAGGGATCCTCCTCGGCGCCTTGGCACTCCTCGCGTCCATGAGCGTCGTCGGGCTGGTGACGGGCGACGGGCCGCTCTTCACCGCTTCCCGTCTCGCTGGCGGAGCCGCCGCCTACGCCGTCGTGCCGTTCGCGCTGGCCCTCGTCGCGACCACGTACGACGGGGCGGTGCGGGCGACGGCGATCGGCATCGTGTACGCGGCGTACGCCGGCGCCACCGCGGTCACGCCCGTCCTGCTCACGATCCTGGGTCCTGGCGGCCCGACCTGGCCGGCGTTCCTGGCGTCGGCGGTCGTGGCCACCGCCGCGCTGTGGTTCGCGCGATCGCGCACCCCGAACCTCCCGGCGGCGATGCGCACCGACCGACCCTACGTGATCGCCACGGCCGTCTGGGCATTCGCCTTCGTCGTCATCGCTGCCGGTCTCGTCGATGTCGGAAACCGCCTCGCGGGAGGGCTGCGCCTGGGCCTCGTCGCGGCCGGGCTGGCGATGATCGGCGCGTACGCGATCTGGGACCGGCGGATGAAGGCACGGTCCGGGCCGCAACCGCACCGGGTGGAGCGCCGTCCGGTCGCGATCGCGGTCGCGGTCGGGGTGATCGTCGCCTTCGCCCAGGCCGCCCCGCTCTTCCAGCTCACGATCTTCTTCAACCTGATCCTCGGCTACGGCGCGGTGTGGGCGGCGATCGCCACGGCCCCATTCATCCTCGCCCTGGTCGCGGCCGGACCGGTCGCCGGGCTGCTGCTGGCCCGATTCAAGCCGCGGACGCTCGTGGCCGGCGGCCTCGCCGCGGTCGGGCTCGGCAACATCGTCGCCGCGGCGCTCATCGGCCAGGACGTCTGGTATCTCGCGATGATCCTGCCGCTCGTTCTCATCGGCGCGGGGTTCGTCCTGGCCACCACCATCCGGACGGCGATCATCTTCGCCAGCGTCTCGGGCAGCCTGCCGGCAACGGCTGCCGCCCTCAACGAGGCGTCGCTCCTCGTCGGCACCAGGATCGGCCTGGCGGCGCTCACCGCCCTCATCACGCAGCGGGCCCTCGATATCTACGCAGCGTCCCTGGGCACGTCGGATCCCGCCGCGGTGGCCGCCTTCCGCGACGTCCTCATCGCCATCGGCACGCCGGGGATCTACCAGATCGCCGAGCTGCTCGATCCGTCCGACCTCGCGGCATACATCAGCGCCTTCCTCGAGGCCTACCGGCAGAGCCTCTTTGGAGTCGGGCTCGTGGCGGTCGTCGCGGCCGTGATCGCCTGGCTCGGGCTTGGCGCACGGGATCCGCTGACGACGGTCTGGGACCATCGCGACGAGCGGACGCCCGTCGAGGCGTCGCCGAGCTGAACGCGGCCGCCGGGCATCGCGCGGTGGGAGGGCGCTGGGTGCGGCCCAGTTCGACTAGATTCTGGGCGATGAGCGAATTCATGGATTTCGACGCGGGCGCTCGGCACGCATCAGCGTGCTGATGGATCCGCTCGACTCGGCCGAGCCGCCGGCTGAACCCGCGAAGGGCCAAGGGCCCCTGGCCCGCGTCATCAGCCGATTCATGAGCGACCCTTCCTCGGGCCGGAACGCCATCCTCCTGATCGTCGTCGCGACGATCGTGACGGTGCTCATCGGTGGCGTTCTCGTCTGGGTGCTGGACCGGCCCGAGTTCGCGGACCTGGGCGAGGCATTCTGGTTCGCCCTTCAGACGGTCACGACGGTGGGGTACGGCGACGTCACGCCGGAAGATCCACGCGGACGCTTCGTCGGCGCGGGACTCATGCTCCTCGGGATCGCGTTTCTCAGCGTCCTCACTGCGTCGATCACGTCGTCGTTCATCGAGGCGCGCCAGGCCGAACGGCGTGGTCGCCAGGCCGCCGAGGAAGCGGCCAACCAGCGACGCCTCGAGGTACGTCTCGACGCCCTGATCGAGCGGCTCGATCGCCTGGAGGAGTTGGAGCGCAGAGAGCCCGATCGCGGATCGTGACAATGGGCTCGGCCGAGCCTCTGCGGTCCATTGTCGAGGCCGATTCGTGCGCAGGATTTCGCGGTGCGGTAGCCGATGCCGTGAGAGGATGGCCCCGGAGCACAACAGCAGCACGGCGGCAGCGTCGACGACGCCGCTGACCGGCCGCCTCCAACAACCGAGCGTGGGAGAAAACTCTGACATGAAAAATCCACCGATTCTCATCTCTGTCATCGGCTTCTTCGGGTTGCTGGCCGGGCTCGCCTGGCTCTTCCTGGGCCTCAGAATCCTCGGGTTCGATTGGTTCACGATGCTTGGCGATGTCAGCGAGTTCGAGCAGTCCGGTCTCTGGGGCTGGCTCGCGATCTTCGCCGGGATTGCATGGATCGCCGCCGCGGCCGGTCTCTGGGCGCTGCAGCCCTGGGCCTGGACGTTCGCGATGATCGTCGCGGGGATCGCCCTCTTCGAGGCGTTCCTCTACTTCCTCGAGTATCCCGGCTCCGGGCTGGGCCTCGGGATGTCGCTCCTGCCTCTCGTGATCCTGTTCTACCTCAACAGCGCAGAGGTCAAGGCAGCGTTCAGCCTCAACGAGCCTGAAGCTCCCGAGCTGAGCTGATCGGGGCGGTCCTGCTCGCGTCGGAACTGCTGACGCCAGCGGGACCGCACTCAAACCCCGGCGGGCACGAAGCCCGGTTGATAACGCGCCGTCAGCCGGCGGTCCCGAACGTCGCGCGGCCGGCCGGTCGATAGGTCTGGATCGTCACGCCTGACGGCGTGAATCGCGACTCGACGAGCGTCAGGTTGTGCGTCTGTCCCTGCTCCGGGAACAGCCGCAGCCCGCCGCCCACCACGACGGGGTAGAGCTGCAGGTAGAGCTCGTCGACAAGGTCGCGCTCGAGCAGCCACCGGAGCAGGTCGCCGCTGCCATGGACCTGGAGCTCGCGCCCGGGCTTCGCCTTGAGCTCGCGGACCGCCGCATCGACGTCACCCTCGATGACGTGGGTGTTCTGCCACGTCGGGTCGGTGAGCGTGGTCGAGGGCACGTACTTGGGCAGGATGTTGATCCCGTGGGAGACCGGGTCGCCCTCGTCGTGCTGCGGCCAGTACGCCTCCCAGATCTCCCAGGTCTTGCGTCCGAGCAGCAACGCGTCCGCACGCTCGAACACCGAGGTTATGAACTCCCCGGTCTCCTTGTCGAAGAGCGGAGCGACCCAGCCGCCGCGATCGAACCCGCCGCGGCGGTCCTCGTCGGGGCCTCCGGGGCCCTGGTACACGCCGTCCACGCTCAGCATCATCGTGGCGGTCAGCTTCATGGTCATCCTCCCAGCGAGCGATCGTCGACGGTGAGACTACCGTTCAGACGGAGACTCATCGGCGAGCGGCCGAGAGATGGAGGAACTGGCGCGCCCGACAGGATTCGAACCTGCGACCTTCGGCTCCGGAGGCCGACGCTCTATCCACTGAGCTACAGGCGCCCTGATTTCGCGGAAGCCGACGCTGAATCTGAGCACGATTCCGGCGTTTCGGCTTGTCTGGTAGACCACTTTGGAGCGGTGGCGCTAGGGTCTTAGAACGTAAGCCCCGACCCGCTTTCAAGGGAAGCCGGGACCCACTTCGTGGAGGCCATAGATGGCTATCCGCTCCAACCCGTAGCGTACCCGACGCTGCCCGCAAGGGCCAGCGACACGCCGCCCTGTGTGTGTGGGGTCGCCATTGCCAAGGCCAGATGACCAACAGCGGGCGGACCCGCAGGTCCTGCGCCAAAGGAGAACCTCTCAATGGCGAAATCGCGCAAGCCAAGCGCGTCACGAAAACCGCCCGAGCCGTCGGATAGCCACTCGAAGATCGAGGACTGGATCCGGAGCGTGATGCCGGATCTCCATCCTGTCGTCCAGCGGCTCGACGAACTCATCCGCGAGACGATCCCCGGGCTTCAGTACGCCATCAAGTGGAAGCAGGCGTACTACGGGTTGCCAGAACTCGGGTGGATGATTGAAATCGTCGCCTATGACGTCTCCGTGAACGTCGTTTTCCTTGGCGGCGCGGACTTCGACTCTCCGCCCCCGCTTGGAGACACCGACAGGAGCCGATACGTCAAGGTGAAGACGCTGGAGGATGTGCAGCGACGAGAGATGCACGAGTGGATCGATCAAGCCGGGCGTGTGGCGGGGTGGAAGTGACGGTCGGCAGACCTGTGGCGTTAATGACAGGTGCAGGCATGGCTCAGCCATCCTCGTTGTTTTCGAAATCTGGCCAAGCCGCGATGTCGACGCCATGGTTCTCGGGCGACGCGACTGTCCACCAGTGAGGCGCATGCGTGTCGTCGGCGAGCCGTCCGCCCGCTTCCATCGCCGCCGCGACCCTCGCTTCAGCGTGATCCGCCGGCACGCTGACGTCGATGTGCGTCCGGCCGCGCCCCGGTTTGGGTGGGTGGAGGCGTTGGAACGACACGTGCGGATTGCGGCGGTGCCGATCGACGACGTCCTCATTCGCTCCGAGGCTCCTGTAGCCGAGGGCGGCCGCCCAGAACGGCCCTACGTCGCTGCCGGCATCCTGTGCCACGGCGATGCCCACGACCTGAACCTGGGACGGGTCCGGCTCAGCGTGTAGCGTCCGAGCCTCGACCGAGATCCGGCGGGCCAGCTCAACGTCACGCTCGCTCAGGGCGCCGTACTCGCCGGACGCGGTCCGGACCGTCACCCCCTCCGGCCGCAGGTCCACATCGGGGAAGTGGCCCACGGCCTCGGCCACCTCTGCGATCGCGGCAACAAATCTGGCTCCGTCCGCGAACGACTGAACGCCGAAAAAGGCATGCGCGCCCGAAAACAGGACCCGCCAGTCCTCCACTCCGACGGCGTCGTGGAAGGCCCGGGCAGTTGTTCGCTTCTCGCTCATGGGCCGATTCTAGGCAGGCATGGAAAACGGGACTCCTCGCGATCCATCGCGGCCGATGCACCCGAGGCCCGATCGAGGTGCTGATCCCGCGATCCATCGCGGCCTCGCACGCACGAGCAGCACCTCCAGGTGCGCTTCAGGCGTGCCGGTTCGCGATCCATCGCGGGAACGCAACCCCAGGCGGGCTTCTGGTGAATCTGTCGCGATCGGTCGGGCCGGAATCCGCCGATCTATCGGTCAATCCTTCACACGAACGCTCGATCGCGTGCCGTCATGACCGATGTATCGGTTGGAATCGCGCGGGAAGGCACGGTCGCGTGAGCTTCTGACCGATCTATCGGTCTATTCGGGCGACCCGCCTCGGGCCAGCCGGTTGGCCGCGCGCTCTAGCTGGCCGCCCCCGCGGCGACCAGGTAGCCCTCGGTGACCTCGTCCTTGTGGGCGGCGAAGGCAGCGAGGACCTCGCCCTTCTCCGTCTCGGGCACGCCGACGGTGTCCAGCGTTCGGCCGAGCTCGGCCGCGACCTCGTCGAACTCGTCGGGTGAGATCTTCAGCTGCCGATGCGCCTCCTCGAGGCCAAGGGCCGTGCTGCCCGGGCGCACCGCGGTGTACTGGAAGGGGCCGCCGGCGACGTTGCACACCCACAGCGTGCGCATGAACTTCAGGCCCGGCAGGCGGTCGAGGCTGTTCGTATGCCACTCGCGCAGCGCGGGATTCTCCGACTGCTGCCCCACGATCGGGTTCTTGATCAGCGCATCGCTGAAGTGATCGACGACGGCGGCGATCGAGAAGGCTCCGCCGAGTCGGTCATAGAGGGTTGGGTCGCCCATGGTCGTGCACTCCTCGCGCTCTATCGCTAGTCAGCGCTAGTGCTACACCCGCCGGGAGGCGCGTGTCAAGAGGGCGAGCGCCCGACGGCTCCGGGAAAGACGAAGGCCCCCGCCGAAGCGGGGGCCTTCATTGCTGCCGGATTCGCTAATTGCAAGGGCATCTTTCACGCACGGTTACCCGTACTACCCTAACCCTAACCTACCCATGGCCTTGCAACCAGTAGTGAATCGCTGTGCGAACAGCACCGTCAGAATAGACCACCTGTTCCCTTTGGACAAGGGTTTCGGAGGTTTAGATTCCTTTACATTGCAAAGCGGTATGGCCGGCCGACCGGTGGGAACGGCCGATGCGCCACGCTCAGCCCGACGGTGTCGGAGCGCTGTCCGCGCTGATCACGATTGACAGAATCGTCACCGTCTCGAGCGGGACACCGATGCGCGGGTCGTTCACCGGCACCTCGGCGATCGCGTCGACGACATCCGTCCCGGCGACGACCCTGCCGAAGATCGTGTAGCTGCCGACCGCGCGCAGCTGGTCGTCGAGATCGGCGAGGGTGATGAAGAACTGGCTGCCGTTGGCAACGGTGTCGTTGGCCATCGCGACCGTGTACTTGTCGAATGCCAGGTCGTCCGACGGTGGCTCGATCTCGAAGTCGTAGCCAGGCCCACCCGTGCCGAGGCCCTCGAAGTCACCGGTTTGCGTCCTCGTCTGCGGGTCGCCTGCCTGGATCACGAATTCGGCGAGCACGCGGTGGAACCAGATCCCGTCATAGAAGCCGCAGCGTGCCAGCGAGACGAAGTTCGCGGTAGCGATGGGGGCCGCCTCCCCGTACAGCTCGATGTCGAACGAGCCGCCGACTCCGCCCTCGACCGTGACCGTGGCGAGCGTGGCGTCCTCCAGGGTGGCTTGGGCGCCATTGCGCGTGGGCGCTTCGGATGGGCACGGGATCGGCGACGCCGCCGGCGTTGCCTGGCAGGCGGACAGCGCGATGAGGCAGACCAGAAAGCCGACGAGCGCCCTCATCGGCCGTTCAGGTCGAACTGGCGGCGGGCGTAGCTGATCGGCATGGTGCCGCCGTACAGCAGCGTGTCGTGGAACCGCCGGAGGTCGAAGGCCGGGCCCTCGTGCTTCTCAACATCGGCTTTGAGCTGCTCGATCATGTGGCGCCCGTATAGGTACGAGAGCGGCTGCGTGGGCGAGTAGGTGTAGCGCTTGATCTCGGCCATGGCGGCGGAGCGCTCGAATCCGGTCTCGGCCACGAGCCGGTCGACCGCCGCCTCGAAGCCGATCTGGCCTCGATGCAGCTGGATGTCGAGGATGATCCGCGTCGCGCGCCAGATCGCATCGGTGTGGACGACGAACCGTCCGGCGGGCGTGTCGTCGAAGCCGGCCTCCTTCATCATTCGCTCGCAGTAGAACGCCCAGCCTTCCGCGAACTCCGGGGCGTCGGAGAAGAGGCGCACGAGGCTCGGGTTGGTGATCGCCGCCGCCAGCTGGTGGTGGTGGCCCGGATACGCCTCGTGCACGCTGGTGTTGCTGATCGCGGCCCGGTTGTGCTCGCGCATCATCTCCGGCGAACCCGGAGGGGTGACGATGTACGTGCCGACCGGGACCGCGTCGAACTTCGCCGGCTCGTAGTACGCGGCGAACGGGATCACGTGGCGCACGTACGTCGGCGTCTCGATCACGTTGAGGTGATCCTCGTCGGGGAGCGTCGCGAGGCCGTGCTCGGCCACGAAGCTGCGGGCGCGGTCCATCGACGAGCGGTACTCGGCGAGCGACTCGACGAAGGTCGCGGCGTGGTCGCTCTTGACGGCCTCGAGCGCGTCGGCGGCCGATCCGCCGGGCTCGATCTCGGCGCTCACGGCGTCGCGTGCGGCATGCTCGCTGACGAGGAGCTCCTCGCCGACGGCCAGGATGTCGTCACCGCCTGCCTCGAGCTCGCGCAGCCGGACCATCTCCTCGAAGTGCTCGGGTCCCGTCACCCACTCGCCTTCGGCGCGCGGAAGGACCTCGTCGCGCAGCCACGCGCCGTGGTCGGCGAGCGCGGCCTTGGCCTTCTCCGCCGCCGCGTCGAGGCGGTCCATGAGCGGCCCCTCGCCTGCCTCGGCCCGGCCCGCCGCCAGGATCGTGTCGAGGAACCCCGGCATCTCGCGGGTGGAGACGAGCTCGATCTCGATCCAGAGGCGTACCGGATGCGTCACCCGGTCGCGCGACTCGATCAGAAACCGTGGCGACTGCTCCAGGCGCGAGGCGATGCTCTCGAGTCGTTCGGTCAGCGGAGCGAAGTCGCGCGTGAAGAGCGGAAAGAGCGCCTCGCCGATGCGATCGGCGCCTTCCGTCCCGCCTGCCCAGGCCCGATGCTCCGTCAGCCAGAAGTGGCCGAGCCGCGCCTGGTGGATGGCGAGGTCTCGGTCGAGGGCACGTTCCGGCGTCAGCTCCGAAGGGTCGAAGCCGGAGAGCTCATCGATCGTGCGTCGATAGAACGCGATCTCCTCGTCGATTGCATCGCGTCCTCCGCGCGAGAGATCGCCATCTCGATCGTGGATGCCGAAGTAGGTCGCCGTCTCCGGGCGCATCGCCAGCTGGTCGCGGAACCAGCGGTCGATCGTGCGATCGAACCTCGCGTCCGCATCGGACGGTGCCATCGTCATGTTGGGCTCACCTCGGGGCTGCGCCGCGCGGTCGCGTCGGCGCCGTGGGCTTGGCGGTGGGAGGCGTCAGCCGGCGGGAGCCAGGACGCGCTCGAGGAAGCCTAGCACCCAGGCGCCGTAGGCCTCGTTGCAGACCTCCGGCGACTCGGTATGCCCGGCTCCCGCGCACATCTCGAGCGTCGCCGGCGAGCCTGCCTCGGTCGCCGCCGCCAGCAGGTCCTGCGGATCGTCAGCGCCGATCGAGGTGTCCTGGTCGCCCGAGATGATGAGCACCGGCCGCTCGTCGAGCCGGGCGATTGCCTGCACCGGATCGGCAGAGCTGACATCCTCGCCGGTGCGCATCAGCGTCCCGAGCAGAGTGGCCCAGCTGCCGGGCACCGCCAGCGGGTAACCGCCACTCTCCAGCCGGGCCACGATGGCGTTGGCCAGCGTCGCGTGGGTCGACTCGATGACCACGGCGTCGATCCGCTCGTCGCCGTCGGCTGCGCCGAGCACGCTCGCCCCACCCATCGACACCCCGAGCAGGGCGACCCGGTCCGGGCCCTTGGTCGCCTCGAGCCAGTCGACGATGGCCCGCACGTCGCCGGCCTCCCGGACGCCCTGCGTCGTCAGGGATGCCTCGCTCTGGCCATGGTTCCGGAAGTCGATGAGGACGAGGTTGTAGGCGTCGTGCAGCAGCGCCGCGCGGTCGAGGAGGTTGCTCTTGTTGCTGCTCCAGCCGTGTGCCAGCACGACCGTCGGCCCGGTCGGCCCGACGCCGCTTGCGGCGGGCACGTACCAGCCCGCCAGCCGTACGCCATCAGCGCTCGTCAGCGCCTCGCCGGCCGGAGCGCCCTGGGACGCGCAGTCTTCCGGATCGGGCACGTGCTCGACCGCGGCATCGGTGGCGATGTCGTAGTTGATGGCCTCGTACTCCCAGCCCAGCAGCGCCGGGGTGCGGCAATCGGTGGTGTCGTTGGGCGCATCGGTCAGCCGGGCGGACGCGTCGTAGCCGATGTAGGCGAAGTACACGACGAGGGCCACGAGGAGAGCGGCGAAACCGAAGCTGACCCACCGCGCGATACGGGTGCGGCGCTCGGTCGCCGGATCCAGGGGCAGCTCAAAGGGCATCCGGGCGGGAGTATACGGCCCGCTCGCCGGGCAGCCGCGTTCCGCGTACAATCCCTCGCCGATGACCAGCCGCCCGACGATCCGAGCCGCGTCTGCCGCCGTCGCCCGCCGCCGGGGCGCCCACGCGCTCACCCCCGAGCACCTGGGCGACGCAACCGCGGCCGCGACCCTGGCGGTCATCGTCGGGGGCATCGCCCTGATCATCACGGGCATCGGGATGATCGCGATGGCGCTCACCATCGGAGCCCGATTCGGCAGCGAGCCGCCCCCGAACGTCGGCTCGCTCGCGATCCTTCCGATCGAGATCGGCATCGGCGTCCTCCTCCTCGGCGGAGCGCTGGCGGTCGGCGGCGTCGCGGTGCTCGCGGACGCCACCCGCGCGCGTCCGATCACCGGCGCCCTCGCCGCGGTTGCCGCCGGCCTGGCGGCCCTGGGTACGGTCGCGGTGATGACCCTTCCCCCTCCGGCGCCGGTCATCGCGATCGCCCTCACCGTCGCGGCCCTCGTCTTCGGCATCGCCGCGCTGCTGCTGCTCCTGCGCCCTCGCCGCTGAATCGGCCCTCATGGCCCGCTCGATCCTGATCGTCGCCGCGATCGCGTGGCTCGTGGCGGGCGTGGCGGCGCTGGCGGTGGCGCTCTTCGGCAGCGCGTGGGTCACCAGCCTCCTTCCCCCTCTGACGATCGACGCCGATGCGGTTCGTGGCGCCACCACGGCGCTCGCGTTCGGCCTCCTGGCGATCGGGGCGGCGCACCTGGCTGTGCTCGCATCGATGCGCGCCGGCCATCGGCTCGCGCACAGCGCCGGCATCCTCCTGGCTGCCTTCCTGGCGGCCGCCCTCTTTGCGTTGGCGGTGGCGTCGGCGACGAGCGCGATGGTGACCCCGGCGAGTGCTCCGATCTTCGTTGCGGTCGCGGTCGGATGCGCCGTCGCGTCGGCCGGCTACGGGCTCGTCGCCGTGCGACTCATCGGCGAGCGGAGGTCCGAATCGGCCTTCTGAGGGCCCTCTGAAGGGCGTTCTGATGTCTGCTATGCTCGGCCACCGTCACTCCCCGCGGGCCCGTGGTGTAGTGGCCCAACATGCCAGCCTGTCACGCTGGAGATCGCCGGTTCGAATCCGGTCGGGCCCGCCAGTCTAGCAGTCGAGCTCGGCCTCGCGCTGCCCACCGGTCGCGATCCTTCGCGGCCGATGCACCGGGGGCCGATCGAGGTGCTCTCGCGATCCATCGCGGCCCACACGCACGAGCAGCACCTCCAGGCGTTCTTCAGGCGTGCCGGATCGCGATCCATCGAGGAAACGCAGCCTCAGGTGCGCTCTGGTGAATCCGTCGCGATCGGTCGAGCCGAATCGCCGATCTATCGGGTGAATCTTCACGGGGTAGTCCTGGGTGTCGTGTCGACCGATGTATCGGTCCTAATCACACCGGGAAGGCTCCGCCGTGTGAGCTTCTGACCGATCTATCGGCGGTTGCGCGGTCAGCGCTTGCCGCGGCCTCCGGCGGCGTCCTGGACGGCCTCCTTCGTCGCCTTGCGGCTGGCCGCCTCCTTCTGGGTCTGCTCGCGCGACTGGTAGTGCCTGGTGATAGCCTCGCAGGCCTCGTCGATGTCGTCGGTGATCGTCACGAGATCGAGGTCCTCGACGCTGACCTTCTCCTCGTACAGCGGCTTGTCCCGGATCCACTGCATCATCCCCTCCCAGTAGTCCTTGCCGTAAAGGACGACCGGGAAGTGCTCCACCTTTCCGGTCTGGATGAGGGTCAGCGCCTCGAACAGCTCGTCGAGCGTCCCGAAGCCGCCGGGAAAGATGACGAACCCCTCCGCGTACTTCACGAACATCACCTTGCGCACGAAGAAGTAGCGGAACTCCATGCCGAGATCGACGTATTCGTTGAGCCCCTGCTCGAACGGCAGCTCGATGTTGCAGCCGATCGAGATGCCGTCGGCCTCCTTCGCGCCGCGGTTGGCGGCCTCCATGATCCCCGGGCCGCCGCCGGTGATGATGGCGAAGCCCTCCTTGACGAGCGCGGCGGCGAGGCGGCGTGCGGCACCGTAGTAGCGGTTGCGGCGGCCGACGCGCGCGGAGCCGAAGATGCTGACGGCTGGGCCCACCTCGGCGAGGGCGTCGAAGCCCTCCACGAACTCGCCGAGGATGCGCAGCGTGCGCCACGTGTCGGTCTCCTGGAAGGCCGATGTCGGCTCGCGCGATCGAAGGAGCTTCTGGTCCTCCGTGCCGTGATCGTCGGGCGTATGTCTGCGCACGACGACGGCTCCGCGTCGGCGTTCGGGCTCTTTCTTCCTACGCGGCATGGTTCCTCTCGCGCTCGACAGCCATTGGGACCGATGTTAGGGTGGGCCCTCGCCGGCATGGCACCTGCATCGCGTGGGCCCTGCCGGCTGGACTACGTAATGGGATGAATTCTATTGCCGGACCTCCTGCGGCGCGCCGTCGCATTGACCGTCCTGAGCGCCCTCGGCATCGCGCTCATCGCACCGCTCACCGCCCGCTCGGCAGCACCCGCCGCGCCGGCGGTGCCGGAGCGCCTGCTCGCCGCACCGCAGCCTGAGACCGTCCGGCTCGAGCGCGGTCAGCTCGCTGATCGTGCCGCATCGACCCTCGCCCTCGCCACGCGCCCCGCGGGTGCCGCGCAGGCCCTTCCCGAGCTGGTAGCACCGGCCGCCCTGCCGACTCCCGGCGCCGTGACCATGAAGGCCACCATCGTCGCGGTGGCGGCGCCGCAGACCCGCGCCGTGACCGTCGCGGCGCCAAAGGTGACCGATGACACGGTCACGGGGCGCGCCTCCTGGTACTGCCACCGCGTCGGAACCTGCCCCGCCGGCTTCACGCCCGCCGATGCGTTCGTCGCGCTTCCCGGTGCCCTCGGCGGCGCCGGCGGCCGCGGCGTCATCGGCAAGGTGACCGTCTGCGCCGATCGCTGCGCCGTGCTGCCGATCGTCGACTTCTGCGGCTGCTACTGGGGCACGCCGCAGCAGCGAGTCGCCGACCTCTCCGCCGCCGCCTGGGCGGCCGTCACCGATCGATCACGCAGCGCCGGCGTCCTCACCGTCACCCTCCACCTGGGGGCCGGCGGATGATTCTTCTTCGACGCATCGCGCTGCTTGCGCTGGTTGCCGGAGCGGGGACATGGATCCTGGCGCCCCTGGCGGCGGGATCGGCCTCATCTCCGATCGGAGTTCCCGAGGACCGTCTGCTGGAGGCGGCGTCCGCACCGGACTCAATCGCGGATCGGTCATCGGCCTCGGTACGCAGCGCCGGCTCGGTGTCCGGCCCCGGTTCGTCGGCAGAGGCCGTCCAGCCGTCGTCCTTCGCTGAGCCGGCATCGGTCAGCATGGAGGCGACCCTGGTCCCCGTCGCGGCGGCGCGGGCTGCTGCGCCGCAGCTTCCCGCGGTGAGGTATGACGGCGACACGGTCTGGGACGCTCTCGCCCGCTGCGAGTCGGGCGGCAACTGGGCCATCAACACCGGCAACGGCTACTACGGCGGACTCCAGTTCAGCGTCGGCACGTGGCAGGGGAACGGCGGAAGCGCATACGCGCAATACCCGCACCAGGCCACCCGCGCCGAGCAGATCGCCGTCGCGGAACGGCTTCGCGCCGCCAGGGGCTACGCTCCGTGGCCGGCCTGTCGCGCCAAGCTCGGCCTGCCCTAGGTCGTTCGGCACCCGGGGGCGTGTAGCATCGGGGGATGCTCCAGCCGATCAGGGTGGGACACGTGGTGCTCAAGGTCCGCGATCTTGATCGATCCCTCGCGTTTTACCGTGACACGCTGGGCTTTCGCGTTGCGAGCGAGATGAGCAACGTGATGATCTTCCTCACCGCCACCGGCGAGAACCACCACGACCTCGCGCTGCTGCGCGTCGGCGACTCGGCGCCGTCGCCGGTGCCGACCGCGGTCGGCCTGTACCACGTCGCCGTCCAGCTGGCCGACTGGGAGGCTGTCAAGCGCGCGCATGGCGTGCTCTCCGAGCGTGGACTTCTGAAGGGCAGCGCCGACCATGGCGTGACGCGCAGCCTCTACACCGCCGACCCGGACGGCAACGAGATCGAGCTCTACTGCGACGCCCCCCGCGAGGAGTGGGAGGGACGGGTCGACGCGGTCATGACCGTGCGGCCGCTCGCCCTCGACTGATCGGCACGCAGCCGGCGGCCCGGTCCCGGCGGCACGAGGCTTGCGTCCCAGACGGGCATGCCGTTCCTCCCGGTCGTTCTGATCGTCGTCTGGCAGGCGCTGAGCCGCTCCGCCTCCTTCGCCCTGGGCTGGGCCACCGCGCTGTACTTCGGCCAGGTCCCCGGCCGCCCCGGCCGCATCCTGTCGGTGATCAGCCTGCTGGCCGCGGGCTGGGTCATCCTGCTCATCGGCTTCGCGATCCCGATTTTCGGCGGCGCTGCTCCTCGAGGCCCTCGGCCTCATCGACGAGAACTTCGACCTCGAGCCGATCCACTACCTCGGCCTCATGGCGGCGGTGGTCGCCATCCCGCTCTTCGTCGCCGGATCGGTCGTGTACGGCGAGTTCGAGGAGGAGAAGTCGACCGGCGCCTGGGTCCGCCTCCTGCCGGTCAGCTACCCGGCAACCTTCATGCTCGGCGTCTCGGTCCTCCTCATGGTCGTCATCACCCCGTTCCTGCTCTTCCAGCGCTGGCGGCAGAAGCGAGCCTTCGTCCAGGTGCCGGTCATCCAGCGCGAGGGGTCCGACGACGATCTGCTCGACGCGGTCGGCGCCGCGCTGAAGCAGGTCGGGATCGAGAAGGTCGCGGCTCGCGAGGCTGAAGGTCCCAAGTCGTGGCCGATGCGCACGGTGGCGTTTGCCACCAAGCACTTCCTCGGCGCCGTCGTTCGTGGCAAGCCGATCGAGCTGGCGGCCGACGGCCTGGAGATCTATGTCTACGCCACCAACGTCTCGATCCTGGGGCCGAAGGAGGACGTCTTCCGCGCGCGCGCTGCGATCGAGCGCGAGCTCGCCTTCGCCGATGCGTACATCACCTGGAACGAGGAGGCGCAGGGCTTCGAGCGCGAGCTGATGGAGGCGCACGCCGCCGCCAACGGCGACCACGCCGGCCTCGAGCGCCGCCTCGACGAGATCCAGGGACGAATCGACGCGGCCAGCCTCAACAGCGAGGAGTGGAACGTCCTCTATCGGCTGAGGCTCCAGGTCGCCGATCGCGCCGGCCGTCACGAGGTGGCGAAGACGCGCCACTAGGATGGCGCGATGCGAGCCCTCCGCCGCATCGGCCTCGCGCTGCTGGTGCTGGTCGTCATCCTCGTCGCGTGGGAGCCGTCGCGAGTCGCGATCCAGACCGCGGTGCTGCTCCCGAACATGCTCGACGCCGGGCCGAAGCCGCTCAACCTGCTGACTGCGGCGCCCAGCCGGTCGAGCGTGGAGTACCGACCAGCGGCGGATGGGAATCCTCCGGACCAGGCTGAGCTGTGGCTGCCGGCGGGAGCATCCGCGGAGCGCCCGGCAGGAGCCATCCTCCTCGTCTTCGGCGTCAACAACCTCGGTCGCAACCACCCGGCCATCGTCCGCGTCGCCGATGGCCTGGCGCGAACGGGAGTCGCGGTGCTCGTCCCCGACTCACAGACGCTCCTCGAAGGGAGCCTGACGGTCGGTGAGATCGACGGCGTCGTACGTGCCTTCGAGCTGCTTGCCGCCCGGCCTGAGGTCGACCCGGAGCGCATCGGCATCGTCGGCTTCAGCGTCGGCGGATCGCTCGCGCTGCTGGCGGCCGGCGACCCGCGCATCGCGTCCGACGTGCGATGGGTGAACGCGTTCGGCGCATTCGCCGATGCCTCGACTTACCTCGCCTCGGTGGCCGCCCACGCCTACCGCGATGCCGATGGCGCTTCGGTCGCCTGGGAGCCAACACCGCTCGCGCGCGAGGTCTTCCTCCGCTTCGTGCTCGCCCAGGTGCCCGACGATGACGATCGACTGCTGCTGGAGGGCGCCTTCTCTGTGCCGATCCTCGCCGGGGAGCGACCGGTGGCCGACGCAGCGCTGCGCGAGTCGCTCACCACCGACGCCTCCCGGGCGGTCCACGACCTGGTGACCGCCGCGGACCTCGAAGCCGCCGCCCAGGCGATCGACGCGTTGCCTGCGGCGAGCCTTGCGTTCATCGACGCGATCTCGCCGATCCGCCACCTCGACGGTTTCTCCGCGGGGGTTCACCTGATGCACGAGACCGAGGATCACCACGTCCCATACGTCGAGACGCGAGCGCTCGCATCGGCGTATGAGCAGGCCGGGCTGCTGCGGGAGCACACCGAGTTCCGGCTCTTCGACCACGTCCAGCCGGACGATCTCGACCTGCTCGCGGCTGCACCGGAGCTCTGGAAGCTGCTGCTCCACGTGCGCACCCTGCTGGAGGAGTCGCTCTAGCCCGCGACGACGAGGGCCACCGCCACCAGGGCCAAACCGAGGCCGGCTGCCTGCGGGCGGTGAATCGGCTCTCGCAGGACGGTGGCGGCCAGGAGGACCGTGAAGGCGGGATACAGCGACGAGAGGACTGACGCCACCGCCAGGAGCCCGGACTGCGTGGCCAGGAGGAACAGCACCGATGCCGCAGCGGCCAGTGCGCCGACGATCACGCCGCTCGCGCTCGAGACGTCGCGCGGCACCCAGCTCTGCCGCATGACCACGGCCAGACCGATGACGGCGGGGATCGAGCTGGCCTCGGCCATCGCCAGCGGTGCGATCCCCGCGGAGCCCGGCACCTGTCCCAGCGCCGAGAACATGAGCCCGAATCCGAGTCCGGCCAGGAGCCCGTCGACGACGCCGCTCCCGAGCCGCGATGGGCTGCGTCCTTCGGCGCCTTGATCATCGCCGGTCGAGACGAGCCAGATGGCCGGCAGCGCGAGCCCGATGCCGACCCAGGTGAGCAGCGGCGGCCGCTCGCCGGTGACGATGCCCACGAGCACCGGCAGCAGCGCGGCCCCAACCGCGGAGAGCGGCGCGACGACGCCCATGCGTCCGGTCGCGAGGCCGCGGTAGAGGAACGCCGTGCCCGTGCCGGTGCCGATGCCCGCGAGCGCTCCCCAAGCCAGGTCGGCTGTCGTCGGACGGCCGCCGCCGACCATGGCCGCCACACCCATGAGCACCAATGCGGCGACCTGGGTCACGAGCGCCAGCGGCCATACCGATGTCCGCCGCGCCAGGAGGCCCCCCAGGAAGTCCGATAGCCCGTAGAGCGCGGCGGACCCGAGGGCCAGGACGACGGTCAGCACCTCGGCGCGCGGGCTAGCGAGGCCCGCCGAACAGCGCCAGCGACCCGAAGATGAGCAGGACGCCGACCAACACGACGAGCACTCGCCCCAGCCACGGATTGCGACGAGCTGGCAGCGGCTGATACGGACGACCGCGCCGCCGCCGCTGCGAGCGGCTCACGTGACACCCCAGGTGCGACGGAAGAGAAATGGCACCGTCAGCGCCTCCCGGCTCGAGACCGATCGCAGCTGCTTCCGCGTCCGCTTGAGGAGCTTCCCGTGGTACGTGCCGTCCCCGTACGGCTCGAGGAGGCGTGCAACGTCCCACTCGCGCACGCCGGCCACCGTGGCCTCCGGCAGCCAGCGGTCGAGGATCGCCTTCGCCTCGTCGATCGCCACGAATCGGCGCGAACGCGTGGCGTTGTCGAGGGTGATGAGCGCGTTCTCGAAGCTCACATCGACGTCCTCCACCAGGGTCGTCAGCCGCTCCATGGTCCCCGGCATCCGTTCCGGCTTGAAGAGCCCGGTCAGCAGGGTCCGCCGGTCGGGCGTGGGGAGCGTCTCGAGCACGGGTCGGAGACTCGGGACGCCGGCCGCGTCATCGGCGGCGGGCACGTCGTAATCGTAGAGGCGGACCATCATCGGTCCGGTGATCCTAGCCCGGGCATCGGCGGGACTACAATTCGGCACGCCCCGATGGGCGCCCACACCCCGCTCCGGAGGCTCTTCCTCGTATGCTCCTCGAAGGCAAGAAGCTGCTCATCACCGGCGTCCTGACCGACGACAGCATCGCGTTCTCCGTGGCGAGGGTGGCCCAGGAGCAGGGGGCCGAGATCCTCCTCACGAACGTCGGGAAGGGCGTGCGGCTGACCGAGCGCGTCGCGAGGAAGCTGCCGACCACACCCGACGTGATGCAGATGGACGTCAACGCGCCCGACGACGTGAGCGCCATCGCCGAGGAGCTGACGCGCCGATGGGGCCGCGTCGACGGCGTGCTCCACGGGATCGCGTTCGCGCCGCAGGACGCACTCGGCGGCAACTTCCTGACCGCGCCGTGGGAAAGCGTGGCGATCGCGTTCCAGACATCGGCCTATTCGCTCAAGGCGCTGGCGACGGGCCTGCTCGAGCCGCTCAAGGTGGCCGGCGCGGACGGTGGAGCATCGGTCGTGAGCCTCACCTTCGACGGGCGCGTGGCCTGGCCGATCTACGACTGGATGGGCGTGGCCAAGGCCGGCCTCGAGGCGACCACCCGCTACCTGGCGCGTGACCTCGGCGAGCACAGCATCCGCGTCAACACCGTCTCGGCCGGGCCGATCCGCACGATGGCGGGCAAGAGCATTCCGGGCTTCGACGCCATCGCCGGCTCGTGGGCAACCCGCGCTCCGCTGGCGTGGTCACTGACCGACGCCACCCCGGTCGGCGAGATGTGCTGCTTCCTGCTCAGCGACATGGCGTCGATGACGACCGGCGAGATGATCCACGTCGACGGCGGTTATCACGCGCTGGGCGCCGACTTCAAGACCTCGGCAGAGTAAGCGCGCCTCGCCTGCGGTTGCACCCCGCGCGATGCATCCGACGCCGACTCCAGGTCCAGCAGGAACCGCTTCGCGGGCAGCCCGCCGCCGTAGCCGCCGAGGCCGCCGCCACTTGCGACCACGCGATGGCAGGGAATGATGATCGCCAGCCGGTTCGACCCGTTGGCGCGGCCCACCGCGCGCCAGGCGTTCCCCGCCTCGACGCGCGCGGCCAGCTCGCGGTACGCGATCGTCTCCCCGTAGGGAATCCGCCTCAGCTCGCCCCAGACTCGCTCCTGGAAGCCGCTTCCCGGCGTGCGCAGCGGCAGGTCGAACTCCTCCCGCCTCGCCGTGAAGTACTCGCCCAGCTGGCGCTCCGCGCGTTGCAGCAGCGGCGAGTCGCCCTCTGTCGTCGGACCGATGCGACGGCGGACCGACGCGAGCTGCGCGGGCATCATCCGTCGATCCGAGAAGTCGGCGAGGACGAGTGCATCGTCGGTGGCGCCGATCGTCATCGGCCCGATCGGCGTGTCGATGTGGCGGAGCGTGACGGGCATCGCGTCGTCGGGATGGCATCGCAGGCAGGCGCGATACCCGTCCGCGCGTGCCGCGGCCGCATCGGCCATGAAGGTCACGTTCCTCGGCAGGGGCTTGCGGACGCGGCAGGATGGCCGGCAATAGATGCCGGTCGTTCGGACGGCGGCGACGAAGCGGCCGTCGTAGGTGGGGTCGGAGGCGGCGAAGGCTCGCTCGAACTCGATGGTCATGCTGCTGAAACGCGCCGCCCGTGGACGACGTGAGATCAGGCGTTGCCAGGGCGCTGGCGCAGGATCAGGTTGACGGTGAACGGGCTGCTGCCGAGCACGTCGTCGCCGGCGCGCATCTCCACCCGATGCCGGCCGATCTCCTCGATCTTCATCCCCTTGAGGTCGGCCACGATGTTCGCGGTCGACGCGTTGGGCGGCACCTCGATCCGCAGCCGGGGAGACTGCTGGAGCGATGCCTTCCCGCTCGGGCCCACGACCTGGATGCTGAGCTCGTGGCTGCCAGGCGTCGCCTCCAGGATGGCGACGATGAAGCATCGGCCATGCGTGGTCGGCAGCCGCGCGATGTTGATCTGGCTGAAGACGCCGATGGCGCTGATCTTTCCGTCCTGCGCCGTCATGGCGTAGTCGCACATCAGGAGGGTGTGGAGCTGGAGGTCCGCCATTCGCCTCAGTCTACGGGCTCACCGAAGGCGAGCCGCAGGTACGCGGCCACCCGAGTCATCCGCCGCGGGGAAGCGGTCACTTCGTGGCGTAGTGGTCCGCTCCAAGAAGGTGGATGCTGACGTAGGGCTCGTCGCCGATGACGACCGAGTCGTGCCCCGGCCCGATCTCGAACAGGTCGCCGGGACCGACCTCGACCACGCGGCCGTCGGTCATCTCGATCCGGTTGCGCCCCGAAACGACGAGCCCGACATGTGCGACCTCGCAGACCGCCTGGCCGAGCCCCTTGCCCACATGCTCGGACCAGCGCCAACCCGGCTGGTAGGTGGCGCGGCCGAGCGTCATCCCGCCGATCTCGACGAGGTCGAAGCCGCCCAACGGGAAGTCGCGATGCTCGTCGGGATCGTCGAAGCGGCGGACGCTGGCGACGGACTCGGGCATCGGTCAGCTTCCCTCGGCATCTTCGGTGTAGAGATCCGGGTCGAGGAGCCAGGCAATCTCGCCGCCGCCGGGCTCGGGGATCCCGTAGAACTCGAGGCAGGCGAGGCCGCCCTTGCGCATCCGCACCGATGCGGCTCCGCTCAGCTCCACGACCGCGGCCGACAGGTCCGGCTCGTGGCCGACGAACATCACGCGTCTCGCATCCGGGTGCTCGGCCATCGCGCGAGCCAGGTCACCCCACGAGGCGCCGGGCCGCAGCCGGTCGTCGGTGATCGGCTGTCCGCCGACCGACTCGCATAGGAGCTCCGCGGTCTGGAGCGCGCGCGGCAGCGGCGAGCTGAGCACCACGTCCGGCCGCAGGTTCAGCCGACGCCACAGCGGCGAGGCAGCGCGGAGCGCCTCCCGCCCCTTCTCGGTCAGCTCCCGCGCGTCGTCATTCGTCGCTCGCGGCTGGCCGGCCTTCCCATGCCGCAGGAAGTAGAGGATCACGCGGTCCCGGCTCGATCGTCATCGTCGCCGCCCCGCGTGCCGCGATGCCCGGCCGCCACTCCGCGGGCGTGGCCGGTGCGCTGCACGAGCATTCGCCCGCCGTTCGTGGCGCCCGTCTTCGGGAACGTGATCGAGAGGACGCCGTTGCCGTACGTGACGTTGGCGCGCATCGCATCAACGGGACAGGGCAGATCGATCGACCGCTCGTACGGACCGTACGACCACTCGCGCACGAGGTACTCGATCCGCTCCTGGCCCTCGCCGTGCTTGCTCGAGCGGACAGTGAGCTGGCCATCGTCGGTGACGTCGATGCTGATGTTCTCGGGTGAGACGCCCGGCATCGGCGCCACGACCATGAGCTCGCGGTCGTTCTCGAAGACGTTGATCGGGACGGCGGTCGCATCGGTCATGAGTGCTCCTCCTGCAAATCCGATGCTACCCCCCATGATCGGCGCGGCTCTAGAGTTGACGCATGCAGCGATCGACGACGAACCCCGACGATCACATCGCATCCCTGCCCGATGGCGTCCGCGACGACATCGCCACCCTCGACGCGGCGATCTCCGAAGTGATGGCGGGGCAGGAGCGCGTCCTGTGGGAGGGGGTCTTCTGGGGAGGCACCGAGCAGCGGATCATCGGCTACGGCTCCTACCACTACAAGGGTCGCAGCGGCGCCGAGGGCGAGTGGTTCATCGTGGGGCTCGCCGCGCAGAAGAACTACCTCAGCGTCTACGTCAACGCCACCGACGACGGTCAGTCCGTGGCGAAGACCTACGCACCGCGCCTCGGAAAGGTGAAGGCCAGCAGCGCGAACCTCCAGTTCAAGCGCGTGGCCGACATCGACCTCGACGTGCTGCGCGAGATCGTGACCCGCGCCCGGGAGCTCAACGCGGCATGAGCGCATCTCGATTGGTCGTCGTGGGTCATCCAGAGGGCGTTATGTACGGTCAGATTCACATGAGGCGTGCGTTACGCGGCCACGCGAGCGACGAACGGTCATCGCGAGCCTCTGCTGCACACGCGGTGTGAATCTGGACTCTTCGGCGCGCCGAACCGCGCGTAACGCACGCCTGGCGTGAATTCGGGCGCTTCGCGGGGGCGTCAGTCCGGGAAGGCCTCCGGGCCGCGTTCGGAGAGCTCGCGAGCGTGCTCGTGCGAGTCGTCCGGCGGGATCCACGAGTACGGGTATCGGTCGTCCTCGAGCTCCGACGCCTGCTTCGTGAGATGGAGCGGGTGGAACGTGTCGATCATGACCGCCAGCTCCTCGGTCGCCTCCTTGCCGATCGACGCCTCGACCGATCCCGGGTGCGGGCCATGGGGAATGCCGGCCGGATGGATCGTGAAGGACGAGATGTCGACCCCGCGGCGCGACATGAAGTTGCCGGCTACGTAGTAGATGACCTCGTCGGAGTTGATGTTCGAGTGGTTATAGGGGGCGGGAATCGCGAGCGGGTGGTAGTCGAACTTGCGGGGGACGAACGAGCAGATCACGTAGTTGCGGGGCTGGAAGGTGAGGTGCACCGGCGGCGGCTGGTGGACGCGCCCGGTGATCGGCTCGAAGTCGCCGATGTTGAAGGCGAACGGCCACAGGTGCCCGTCCCAGCCAACCAGATCGAACGGGTGATGGTGGTAGTGGTAGGCCGTGACGCGGCCGCGGGTCTTGACCTCGATGACGTAGTCGCCCTCGTCGAGGATGGGCGCCATCTCGGCCGGCGGGCGGATGTCGCGCTCGCAGTACGGCGAGTGCTCGAGCAGCTGGCCGAAGTCGTTGCGGTAGCGCTTCGGCGGCACGATGGCCGACGGAGACTCCGCCCACAGCATGCGCTGATCGCCGGATGACGGCCGCAGACGGAACGTCGTGCCGATCGGGATGACGAGGTAGTCGCCCGGCCCGTAGTCGATCGGCCCGAAGTTCGTCTCCAGGGTGCCCGTCCCGGTGTGGACGAAGTACATCTCATCGGCCTCGCCGTTGCGGTAATACCGCTCCATCGGCTCAGCCGGCAGGACCACGCCGAAGGTGACGTCCCCGTTGTAGAAGAGCGGTACGCGCCCGCTGACCCCGTCACCCTTCGGCTCGAGATCCTTGGTGTTGACGAGCCGATGCCGATGCGCTCCCGACGCCTCGTCGTCGCTCTGCTCGAGCCGGACGTCGCGGACCTTCTCGACCTGGTGCGTCTGCGTCGGCGGCGTGTGGTGGTAGAGCAGGCTGGCGCGCCCGCTGAAGCCCTCGATGCCGAAGAGCTCCTCCGCGTAGAGGCCGCCGTCGGGCTTGCGGAACTGGGTGTGGCGCTTGTGCGGGATCTCGCCACGCTGGAGGTAGAACATCGGCCCCATTATGGCCGCGCATCCGTGGCCGATGCCTTGCACTCCCGGCCGGCGTGAAGCTCAAGAGAACGGTCATGCACGCCACCTCCGGCCTCTGGTTCCTGCCGGTGATGTGCGTGCTTGCGGGAGCGCTGCTCTCGTTCGGAACGATCTGGCTGGACCGATCGTTCGACTACCAGGCGATCTCGAGCGACTACGTCGGCGGACCAGAGGCGGCCACCGCCACCCTCCAGACGATCGCGGTGGCCATGGTGAGCCTGACGGCGCTGGTCCTCACGATCACGATGGTCGTGGTCCAGCTGGCGATGGGCCAGTTCTCGCCACGCATCGTCCAGCGCATCCTCCAGGACAAGCCAAGCCAGCTGGCGATCGGCCTCTTCGTCGCGACCTTCGTGCACGCGATCCTGACCCTGCGCGAGGTCCGGATCGACGGGGACGGTACCGGGCAGGTGCCGGGAATCGCGGTCGTCACCGCGTATGTGCTCGTCCTCGCCAGCATTGCCGTGCTCGTCCTCTACGTCCACCACATCGGGCAGTCGCTCCGGGTCTCGGCTCTCATCGAGCTCGTCGGAGCGGACACGCGCAAGCTCCTCGATCGTCTCTATCCGTCCACGTCGGGCGCAGGGCAGTCGCGGTCTTCGACGGATCCGGTGATTCGGGCGCGCAAGTCCGGGGTCATCGTGAAGATCGGGCATGGCGAGCTCGTCGAGGAGGCTCGGCGCGCCGACTGCACGCTCGAGCTGGTTCCCGCCCTGGGGATCTTCGTTCCGGCCGATGCGGAGCTGTTCCGGATCCACGGCGAGGCCCGCGGCCTCGACCATGAGCGGCTGCACGACGCTCTGATCCTGAAGCTGGAGCCGACCCTCGACGAAGACGTCGCGTACGGCATCCGGCTGCTCGTCGACATCGCGGAGCGGTCTCTGGCCGAGTCTCCGTTCCAGGATCCGACCACCGCTGTTCAGGCGATCGATCGCATCCATGACGTTCTTCGCCAGCTGGTCAACCGGCCGTTTCCCGATGGCCGGCACCGTGACGACGAGGGCGTCGTCCGGCTGACCGTGCCGGTGATGAGCTGGCGCGCATACGTGCACCTGGCATTCGACGAGATCCGCATCGCCGGCGCCGGCTCACCGCCTGTCGTCCGGCGGCTGGTTGCGGCGCTGAACGACCTGCGGGCCATCGCGCCCGACGAGCGTGCCGGCATCCTGGACGAGCAGCTGGAGCTTCTCCAGACCGCAACCCTGGCGTCGATGCGCGACGAGCGTGACGCCAGGGCCGCTCTCGGCCTCGCGCTGACTGCGATGATGGGCGTGGCCACGGACCCGGAGAGCAGGAGGACGCACCGATGGTGATCGACCCGGCGACGGAGAAGGGCGCACGCGCCGACGCGCGACTGCGTGGCGAGGCCGTCGCGTGGCTCGTCACCGTCGCGAGCGACGGGCACGCCGGTGCCGACGCCGGTCTGGTTCTGGTGGGACGGCGAGACGATCCTCGTCTACTCGCAGCGCGACAAGCCGAAGCTGCGCCACATCGCGGCCAACCCGATGGTGTCCTTCGCCATGCGCACGGACGAGCTCGGTGACGAGATCACGGTGGTGACCGGCGAGGCGGCGGTCGATCCATCGGCGCCGCAGGCGGACGAGCTGCCGGGCTATGTCGAGAAGTACGGTGAGCTGATCGCGCGGCTGGGATCCGAGCCGGGCCCTTTCGCCCGCGAGTACACGGTTCCTGTCCGCATCACGCCGACGAAGTTGCGCCAGTGGAGGGCCGGCTAGGCTCCCGGCGGGTCAGCTCCGAGTGCCCGCCTCGCGGGTAGACGATGATCAGGCGCGCCGGCTCATCGCCGATCGCCTCAGCGTCGTGCGGCAGCGTGCCGTCGAGCAGGACGTAGTCGCCCGCTCCGGCCTCCACCACCGACTCTCCCTGCGTGATCCGAACCCGGCCCGACGAGGATGATGTGGTGCTCGTCGCCGGGATGGGCGTGGAAGCCGGTGCGGTAGCCCGCCGGCATCGAGCCCTCGAAGATCGCGACGTCGCGGGCGATCCCGCCGTCGACCTGCGACATCGCGCCAGCGCCGCGCGGTAGACGCCTCCGCGGGCGCTCGGAGGCGCGAACGACGCGCGGCCCGACGCTCTGATCGAGCAGGAACCAGGCGATCGGCACGTCCAGGGCATCGGCGAGGGCGGAGAGCGTCTCGAGGGATGGCGACGCCTTGTCGTTCTCGACCTGGCTGAGGTAGCCGACGTTCAGGCCGGTCCGCTCGGCGACGCCGGAGAGGGTCAGGCCCCGATCCTGCCGCCTCCGCTTGATCTGGGCGCCGACCAGGGGCCGCCGCCGGGGCGCATCGGTCATGGGCGGCAGTATGCCGTAGGACAAACCCTATTGACAAGAGCCAAACTATGCGCGCATGATATGCGCAACAACAAAAGGGTATGGGCAATAGCCATACACCGACGCGATATCCCGCGAGAAAGGAAGGAAGGACAATCATGAAGGTCGCCATCATCGGAGCCGGCAACGTCGGCAAGGCGCTGGCAACCGCGATCACGCGCGCCGGTCACGACGTGACCATCGCCGCGAAGCACCCGGAACACGCCCGAGCGGTCGCCGAGGCGACCGGCGCCCAGCCGGCCGATAACAACGCCACGGCCGCTGCCGGCGCCGAGATCGTCATCCTCGCCGTCCCGCATGACGCGGCCGAGAACGAGGTGGCGCCCGAGATCGAGGCCGGGGTCGCCGGCAAGCCGGTGATCGATGTCTCGAACCCGCTGAGGCCGGATCTCTCCGGGCTGGCAACGGACACCTCGGCCGCGGAGGAGATCCAGCAGCGTCTCCCCGAGGCAAAGGTCGTCAAGGCGTTCAACACGATCTTCGCCTCACGCCAGGCTGATCCGAGTCGAGAGATCGATGCCTTCGTCGCTGCCGACGACGAGAAGGCGAAGCGGCAGGTGATCTCGCTGGTCGAGTCGATGGGCTTCAGCCCGCTCGACGTCGGACCGCTCAGCACGGCCCGCTTCCTCGAGGGGATGGCCCTCATCAACATCGGCCTCAACGCGCACAATGGCTGGGGCTGGACCTCGGCCTGGCACCTGGAGCGATAGGAAACCGATGCCGATCACGAACCTCAACCACGCCGTCCTGTTTGTCCGCGACGCCGATGCGGCGGCAGCCTTCTATGCGGAGGCGTTCGGGTTCGTCGAGCTGAGCCGGCCGCCGGGGATGCGCGCCGCCTTCATGCGGTCGCCGGCTGGCGGCAACCATCACGACCTCGGGCTGTTCGAGGTCGGGCCGCAGGCGGGCCGCCCGCCACGGGGCTCGGTCGGCCTCTACCACCTGGCGTGGGAGATCGACACGATCGAGGGCCTCGCCGAGATGGCGGCCTCGCTGCGCGAGCTCGGTGCCCTCAGCGGCATGTCCGACCACGGCGTCAGCAAGTCGCTCTATGGACGCGACCCCGACGGCAACGAGTTCGAGGTGATGTGGCGGGTGCCGCAGGAGGCATGGGGCCAATTCGAGGACGAGGCCACCGTCATGCCGCTCGACCTCGAGGCCGAAGTGAAGCGGTGGGGCGCGGGCACGCCGGCGTGATCACGGTTCCGTCTCGACGACGAGCTCAGTTGAGCTGGCTCTCCCAGTCCTGCGGGACACGCCCGGCCGGACCGGGGACGGGCTGATCGGCAGGGTGATGGTGCGGAGCGGCCAGCTCGGGGCCCTCACCGACCTGGTCTGACGGGAAGTCGTAGAACCAGTCCTCGCCCGGCTCGAAGGTCTGGATGATCGGATGCCCCTCGTCACTCGCGTGCTTGCGGGCATGCTGCGACGGAGACGTGTCGCAACAACCGATGTGGCCGCAGCGCGCGCACCGACGCAGGTGATACCACCATCCGTCGGTCGCCAGGCACTCCGCGCATCCTGTCCCGCTCGGCGGCACGGTCAGGTCGATCGCGTCGGCGTCCGGCATCGCCTCAGCCCTGGACGAGGCCGTCGAGCTGGTCGGCGTGCTCCTCGAGATGGTTGGCGATGAACGTCTCGAATATCTGCTGCACCGTCATCTCGCCGCGCACGGGGTGGATGCCGCGCGTCCGCCAGTCATCGGCGGACAGGCTTCGCGCCGTGTCGGTGACCTCCCCCAGCGAGGCACGCACCCGCTGAAGCAGCGCCGCCGGATCGGTGTGCCGCTCCCGCTCGATGCCGGCAAGCCGACCCGCATCGGTCTTGACCCGGCCGAAGGGGATCGGCTCGTTCGTGGGGCGAGCGACCACCCGTCGCGCCTGGCCCAGCCAGTAGTCGGGGAACTCGGCAAGGTGGGACCACACCTGGCCCGCTTCCCAGCGTTCCTCGCCACCCGGGTCGGGCTCGGTCAACCCCGACGGCACGGGTGCATCGGCATGCTCGGACAGGCGTCGCTCGGCGGCGGCGAGCCGGGCGATGAGGTCGTCGACGGCGGCGCTCATGCGGGCCGCTCCACGACGCTCGCCGTCAGCTCGCCGAGACGCTCGATCGCCAGGCTGACGCTGTCGCCCGGCTCCAGGTATCGCTTCAGCACCTCGTCCTTGATCTCCAGGAGGCACCCGGTACCCACGGTGCCCGAGCCGATGAGATCGCCGGGCCGCAGCCGAACGTCGGCGCTGGCGCGCTCGATCATCTGGCCGAAGCTGAAGTGGGCGCTCGACCACGTTCCACGCGAGAGCTCGACGCCGTTGACCGATGCCGTCATGGCCAGATCGTAGCCGGTGCCGCGCTTGACGTCGGCAAGCTCGTCGGGTGTGACCAGCCACGGGCCGATGGAGGAGGCGAAGTCCTTGCCCTTCGCCGGGCCGAGCCGAACGGTCGTCTCCTCGCGCTGGAGATCGCGCGCGCTCCAGTCGTTGAGGATCGTGTAGCCACCGATCGCCTCCTCGCCACGCCCCTCCTCGAGGTCGCGGACCGGCGTGTCCACCACCGCGGCCACCTCGAGCTCGTAGTCGAGCTCGGTGCTGCCCCGGGGTGCCCACACCGGCTCGCCGGGTCCACGGATCTCGGAGACATTGCTGAAGTAGAAGATCGGGAGCCGATACCAGGCCTCGGGAATCTCCATCTCGCGCCGCTTCCACATCGTGCCGACGTGGCGCTCGAAGGCGTAGAAGTCCCTGAACGTGGGCGGCGCCAGGATGGGCGGGCCGAAGTCGAGCGTTGACGCGTCGAGCGGGGCCCCCGGCTCGGCCTCGAGCAGGTCCGCCAGCGCGTCGACCCGCAGGCCGGCGGCGAGATGTGCATCGAGGGTGGTGATCGGCTGGCGAAAGAGGGCACTGTTGTGGGCCCGTGCGGGCTCGGCGGCGACGAGGTGCCGGCGCGCACCCTCGAGATCGAGCCAGCCGGCGCCGGCGGGATCGAGCGATGCGGCGAGGCGCCATGGGGTCCCGGCGGGCGCCCGGCGCTCGCGGACGTGGGCGATCTTCATCGGCGCCCAGTCTAGGGTGGCGCCTGGCGCCGGAGCCGCTGCCATCGGCTCAGGGCGCGATGGTTCTCCGCATCGGTGAGCACACGGTCGCCGTACTGAGCGAGCGCGTAGTCCGCCTGGAGCCCGGCCAGCTCGGGTCCGGCCACCACACGGCGTGCATGGGATCGGGGTGTCTCGTGCTCGGCGCGGGCGGCCGGCGGCCGACGGACGGCAAGGTCGTCGAGCGCGGCGAGATAGGCGGTGACCGCGTCGTGCGGGGCCGCCCGCCGCGGGCCGGACACAGAGGGCCCACGCGCTGGTCGGACGCGCGACGAACGTTGCGGGATGCGGAATGAGCGCTCGTCAGTGCCGGCGCGCCCGAGCCGGCCGACCCTTCGCCGGAGCCAGACGCGCGCGAGCACGAGCACCACCACGACGAGCACGATCCACAGCACGAGGAGCCCGGTGAGCGGCCCGCGGACCTGCTCGAACTCGTAGGCCTCCGGGAACGCCATGCGCCCGAGCTGCTCCGGCGTCATCGGCTGCGGCAGCTGGATCCCGAGCGAGCGAAGGGCCGATGCGAGCACGACTGCCACCAGCGCAGCCACGGTCAGTCCGCCGATCAGGAGGTAGCCGAAGCCGGTGACGATGGGGCCAAGGATGCCGCGGGCGACCGCGTCACCCGGCAGGCCGAGCAGCATGCTGGTCGGGATTCCGATCGCCAGCACCACGACGATCACGCCGAAGACCGTGCCGAGCCACGACCTGTCGTGGCGCCAGTCCACGCCGGTCTCGCGGCCGATCTCGCGGAGGCGAGCCAGCCCGGCGGCGATGAAGCCGGCGGTCACGAACGTGAGGCTGGCGACGAACGCCTCCTCGGTGAAGACGGGCCGCAGCACGCCCGATCCGAGCTGGCCGATCACCCACGGGATGGCAAGCAGCGGGATGCCAAACAGCACGAAGCGCGTGATCTCCCGGTCGTCGACCTCGATTCCGCGTCCGACTCCGCGCATGCCCGCGACGACCATCAGCCAACCGCCGGGATGCAGGGTGATCGCCGTCAGCGGGTCGCCGGCCAGGAGCGTCTCGCGGACTCGGTCATCCCACAGCCAGCCGACGAGGCCGAGGGCCGCAAGCAGGACGAGGAACCTTCCGAAATCGACGTCCGGGTCGAGCCAGCGCCGATGCACGAGCAACGCCGCGATCCCGGCGGCCAGGGCGAGCTCGAGCGTACCGAGCAGCGGCTGGCGATGGTCGACCGCGGTCTCGATGGCGACGTAGAAGACGGCGAGGAAGGCACCCTCGGCCACGATGGCCAGCGTCGGAAGCAGCCAGCCGAGGACGCGGTCAGCGGGCCAGGGCGAGCGCATCGGCCTCTCTCCAGGATGGGTCGAGCGAACCGGTCTCGGCATCGATCCCCGCCGCGGCCGCCGTCAACCGATGCTCGCCGCGCGCCGCGCCGGTCGCGACGAAGCGGACCGCGTAGCCGGAGCGCGCCAGCCTCCGCATCGGCTCGAGGTAGGGGCTCGGATCTCGCGCGCTGATGACGAGGACGGTGCCGCCCGGGGCGAGACGGCGTGGCACGACCGCGAGGAGCTGCTCGAAGGGCAGGGAGAGGATCGGCTGAATGCGGGCGAGGAGGTCCTCGATCCGCCCGAGCTGTCCCGGCGCGCTCGACGGCGGCAGGTACGCCCAACGCCGGCCGCCGGCCAGCTGCGCGCCGATGAGGAGGCCGGCCGCCGCACCATCGCGCAGGAAGCGCCGCGAGAGCGAGGCAGCAGAGACACACAGTCCCTCGAGCTCGTCGTCATCGAACAGCATCAGCCAGTGCGGCCCGGGCACGGTCTGGAGATCGAGGGCGATCAGCACCTGTCGCTCGTTGACGGGCTCGAACCGACGGCTGACCGGCCGGCCGATGCGGGCGGTGGCGCGCCAGTGGATGCGGCGAGGCGGGTCGCCCGGCTGGTAGGCGCGCACCCCGGCGAAGCGCGATGGATCGCTGAACAGGCTGGTGGCGGTCCGCGTCGCGCCCAGCGGCGAGCGAGCAGGTTCGGTCGGGCGCACGGGCACGGTCCGCGGTCGGACGAGCAGCTCGCCGGGCAGCTCCCTCTCTTCGGCGTTCGTTCCTCGCTCGAAAAGGTCGCTGACGGTGAGACGCACCGGTCCGAACGTGAAGACCCCTCGGCGTCGGGCGTCGATCGCCAGGTGACGGACGACGCGCTCGTACCAGAGCAGGGACCACGCGTTCTGGAGCGTCGCGCGGCCAGGCCGGTCGCTCGGGCCGAGCTTTCGGCCGACGATGCGCAGTGAATCGGTGACGTGATCGTCCGCGACGAGCAGCGGGACCGGGAGCAGCTTCTGGTTCCAGACCTCGAGCTCGAGCGGGACCTCGTCGCCCCACACCGCGCGATCAGTGCCGATGCGACGCTCGAACACCACGCGCTCGAGCCCGTAGCGTGACCACAGCGTGGTGAGCCATCGGCTGAGGACGGTCAGCCCTCCGACCAGCAGCAGGCCCGGCGCGCCAACCGCCGCACCGACGAGGATCATCGCCAGGCCGATCAGCGTCCAGCCGCCCATGCTGGGCATCAGGCCACCGACGCGCCGACGCCCACCGAGACCTCCCCGACGATCGTGGCCAGGGCGCCGGCCGCGGTCGCGCCGCGGAGCTCCCGATCGACATCCACCACGAGCCGATGGGTCAGCACCGGCGCGACGAGCTCGACCACATCATCGGGCAGGACGAAGTCGCGTCCGGTCAGGTACGCGGACGCCTGTGCCGCGCGATAGAGCGCAACGCTGGCGCGCGGGCTCGCGCCGAGCTGGAGGTCCTCGTGCTCCCGGGTCGCGCGGACGAGCCTCACGAGGTAGCGCTCGACCTCGTCGCTCACGGTGACCGATCGGACCGCCTGACGGAGGGCCGGGAGCTCGTGCGTGTCGAGCACCGCCCCCACGGCGTCGAGCGGCTCGGCCGTCTCGCGATACCGGCGGGAGATTGCGCGCTCATCGGCCTCGTCCGGGTAGCCGATGGCGATCCGCACCAGGAACCGATCGAGCTGTGCCTCCGGCAGCGCGAAGGTGCCCTCGAGCTCGACGGGGTTCTGGGTCGCCATCACCAGGAACGGCGCCGGCAGCGGGCGGGTCTCACCGTCCACGCTCACCTGGCGCTCCTGCATCGCCTCGAGCAGGGCGGACTGCGTTCGCGGCGTGGCGCGGTTGATCTCGTCCACCAACAGCACGTTGGTGAAGATCGGCCCGGGGATGAATCGGAAGGCGCCATCGGCCAGGACGCTGCTGCCGGTGACGTCGCTGGGCAGCAGGTCAGGCGTGCCCTGGATGCGTCCGAACGTCAGGCCGAGGGAGCGGGCGAACGCGTGCGCCAGCAGGGTCTTGCCCACGCCTGGCACGTCCTCGATCAACGCGTGACCCTCCGCCAGCAGAGCGACCGTCATGAGGCGAAGGGGCGCATCGGCGCCGATGACCGCACGGGCCACGGCGTCGCGCAGGCCGCCCCAGAGGCGTTCGCCGGCGTGCGGATCGGTCAAGGAGCTCTCCCGTCGTTCGTTCACACCGAGCATAGGGGTCCGATGGGGTCCCGGTTCATGCGGGTATCGTGACGGCGACCGTGCCGATCCCTCTCATCGCCTCAGATCACCACCTCGAGCACGACGGCCTCGTCGAGCTCGTCGCCGGGCGCGAGGTTCCGTGCTACGAGTCGCCCGAGCGCGCGACGGCCATCCGGGAGGCGCTGCTCGCCACCGGCGCCTACGCGCTGGAAGCGCCCGAGCAGCACGGTCCCGATCCGATCGCCGCCGTCCACGAGCTCGAGCTGATCGACCTCGTCGAGCATGTGTGGACCGATGCCGTGGCCGCCGGCCACGACCCAGGCCGGCCGATCCTGCCGGACACGTTCCTGCTGGGTGCATATGCCGGCGCCATGAGCCTTGAGCAGCTTCCCGTTTCGCGGCGTGACCGCCTCGGCGCGTACTGCTTCGACACAGCCACGCCGATCGTGGCCGGTACCGCCGATGCCGCGCTGGCATCGGTCGACATCGCGCTCACGGCGCTCGACCGCGTGCTCACCGGAGCGCCGCTCGCCTACGGACTGTGCCGTCCGCCGGGCCATCACGCCGGGCGCAATCTCATCGGCGGCTACTGCTTCTTCAACAACGCCGCCATCGTGGCAGAGGCGGTCGTGGCGCGCGGGGCCGAGCGCGCGGCGATCCTCGACATCGACTTCCACCACGGCAACGGCACGCAGCAGATCTTCTGGGATCGCGGAGACATCCTCTACGTCAGCCTGCATGGCGACCCGCGCGGGATCTACCCGTACTACTCGGGCTTCGCGACCGAGCGTGGCGCCGATGCCGGCGAGGGCGCCACCCTCAACCTGCCACTGCCGCCCGGGACCGATGGCGACGCCTACCTCGCCGCCCTCGAGGAGGCGCTCGCCGCCATCCGCAGCTTCGATGCCGATGCTCCGCTCATCGTGTCGCTCGGCTTCGACACCTACCACGCCGACCCGATCTGCAACCTCGCGCTCCAGACCGATGATTACGCACGGATCGGCGCGGCGATCGCGGGCCTGCGGATGCCGGTCGTCACGCTCCAGGAGGGCGGCTACGCGGTCGAGGCCCTCGGCGCCAACGCGGTTTCCTTCCTCGGCGGCCTCGGCTCGGTCTGATCGACGGCAACCAGGACGGCTCGCCACCGCGGTCGGAGCCTCCCACCATTCTCTTCCTGACTATCGAGAGCAGCGCAGTCGAGTGAGGCGCGGCGGCGCTTGAGTCGTATCTCAGTCAGTGGCACCACGATTGCGAATGCGAGCAACCCTTGGCTTGACACACCCTAGACAAACGCTGTAATCTCGCGACCGAATCTGTACAAACAATGGACACTATGCTTCTCAGCGACGCACAGCCGAAGCGCTCAGGCTCCCGGATCCTCGATGCCGGCCAGACGCACGACCGCCTGCCACAGGAACCGCCGATCGCGCTCGCTCACGCGGGTCATCGGCACGCGGTCGTACGGACGCGCGGCTCGATCGTGGACGAAAGCGCCGGCCAGATGGGCGATGTCCGGTTCGGTCGCGAGCCAAACGAGCGTGTCGACGCCTTCCAGAGGCGTGCGCAGGATCGGCTTCATCGTCCCGGCAAAGCCTGGCAGGGAGGCCGACAGTCCGGGCGTTGCCGCCCAGCCCGGATGCATCGACGCGAACGTGATCCCGCTTCCCCGCAGCCGGCGAGCCCATTCGCGGATCAGCATCACCTGCGCCCGCTTGGCGTGGGCGTAGACGCGCGGGCCGGAGAACGGCCTCTCTTCCCACAGGAGGTCGTCGAGGAGGAGCGCCTGTGTGTACATCCCGCCGGAGCTGACGGAGAGGACCCGCGACCCGGGCGTCGCGCGGAGGATGGGCAAGAGGCCCGCGATCAGCGCGAATGGGCCGACGACCATCACCCCGAGCGTCGACTCGATCCCGTCGGCCGTGACCGTGCGCTCGGGGAACATCGCCCCGGCGTTGTCGATCACGACGTCGATCCGCGCCTCGGTCCGAGAGATCTCGCCCGCAGCGCCGCGCACCGACGACAGCGACGACATGTCGGCCACCACCGTGGCGAACCGATCCTCTCCGTGACGGGCCAGCAGCGCCTCGTGGACGGCACCCAGCCGCTCGGGGCTGCGGCCAACGAGGATGACGCGGGCGCCAAGGCCCGCGAGCACATCGGTCGCCGCTCGTCCGAGGCCCGAGGTCGGGCCCGTTATCACCACGGTCTTTCCGCGCAATGCTCCCGGCTCCGCGGCGTGCCATCCGAACAAGTGCTGGCGCGCCCGGATCCCGATGTTCGAGAAGCTCCCGATGACCGTGATCTCGAGCGCCACATCGATCAGCTTTCGCACCCGCCCATCTTGCCCGCAATTGCCCGGAGGCACATGTGACCCGCCTGAACGAACGCATTCGCACGCGCCTTCCGATCGAGGAGGCATTCAGCTACCTGGCGGACTTCGCCAACTCGGAGGAGTGGGATCCGGGTACCGCGACCGCGGCGCGCATCGGGTCGGGCCCGGTCGGCGTCGGTTCTCGCTACGAGCTCGGTGTCCGGCAGGGCGATCGCGTCGTGCCGATGGAATACCGGATCACCGTGCACGAGCCGCCAAGGCGCGTCGTGCTGGTCGGCTCCGGTTCGGGCATCGAGGCGACCGACGAGATCCGGTTCGAACGCGATGGCGACGAGACCATCGTCGACTACACCGCCGATATTCGGCTCACGGGGCTCCTGAGGCTCGTTCAGCCCTTCCTGGGAGGCACGTTCCGAAAGATCGCCCAGGATGCGTCTGACGGGATCGAGCGCACGCTGGCGTCGCGGGCGGCAGGGCTCGAGGGCGGATCATGAGGGTGGGGATCATCGGCTCGGGAGTCGGCGGACTGACCGCCGCCTACGCGCTGCACCGCGACGGCCACGACATCCGGCTGTTCGAGGGCGAGCCCGCGCCGGGCGGCCACGTCAAGACGGTCGAGGTGGACACGCCCGCGGGGCGCCTGGGGATCGACACCGGCTTCATCGTATACAACGAACGGACGTATCCCCGCTTCGTCGCCCTCCTCGCCGAGCTGGGGGTGGCGACGCAGCCCAGCGACATGTCGCTCGGCGCTTCGTGCAGCGCGTGCGACCTCGAGTGGAGCACTCGCGGCCTGCGCGGCTACTTCGCCCCACCCGCTTCGCTGGCGAGCCCGGGTCACTGGGGCATGCTCAATGACCTGCTGCGGTTCTATCGGGAGGCGCGTCGGCGACTCGACGCGATGCCGGCGCTGGAATCGACGACCACCCTCGGAGCATTTCTCGACGCGCATGGCTATCGGACCGCGTTCCGCAGCCACTTCATCCTGCCGCTCACGTCGGCCGTCTGGTCGACCGCCGCGAATCGGATCCTCGACTTCCCGGTCGACTACCTGCTCCGGTTCCTCGATCATCACGGCCTGATCGGCCACGGCAATGACCTCCAGTGGCGGACCGTCTCGGGCGGGTCGATGCGCTACGTCGACCGCATCCTCGCGGCCCTGCCCGTCCGCGGAGTGCGCAGCGGCGACCCGGTGGTGGACGTCGCCAGGAGATCGTCCGGATGCATGGTGCGCACCGCCTCAGGGCATGCGGAGGCGTTCGATGCGGTCGTCCTCGCGACCCACGCCGACGACGCCCTCTCCCTCCTCCACGACGGCGACGCCCGCGAGCGAGCTGCCCTGGGCGGGTTCGAGTACACGACGAATGATGTCGTCCTCCACACCGATGCGAGCCTGCTTCCGCGACGCCGAAGGGCGCGCGCATCGTGGAACGTCGACCAGACCGACTGCCGCGTGCCGGGCGAGCGGCTCACGATGACGTATCACATGAACCGCCTACAGTCGTTACCGGGCGACACTCGAGTACTGCACCTCGGTCAACCCCGACCGGGACCGCCTGGACCCCGCCACGATCCTCGCGGAGCGCGCGATGCGCCACCCGCTCTACACCTTCCGAACGCTCCGGGCGCAGGCCGACGTCGAGGCGATCCAGGGTTGGCGGAACACCTTCTATGCCGGAGCCCACCTCGGGTACGGATTCCACGAGGACGGCTGCCGATCCGGCTTCGCCGCCGCCGAGATGATCGCGGCCGATGCAGCGGCGGCGGCCGCATGAGATCCCATCTCCTCGAGGGCAAGGTTCGGCACCGCCGCGCGAAGCCGTTCACCTACGCGCTCGAGCACGACGTCTTCTATCTCGGCCTCGATCTCGATGAGCTCGACGAGGTCCCGCGGCGGGTGCGGATCGTCGGCCGAAATCGCCCGAACCTGCTCACGTTCCGGGACGCGGACCATCTCGATCCGCCGGCGGAGGATCTCGCGGCATCGGTTCGCGACCATCTTCGCGACGCCGGAGAGCGGCCCGAAGGATGGCGCATCACGCTCGTCACCAATCTGCGTGTCCTCGGCTATGTCTTCAATCCCGCAAGCTTCTACCTGTGCCGCGACCTGGACGGCGTCCTGCGCGTGGTGATCGTGGAGGTCCACAACACGCATGGCGAGCGGCACCTCTACACGCTGCGTCCGCAGCACTCAGGAGCGCACTTCACCTCGTCCATGGAGAAGAGGCTTCTACGTCTCTCCGTTCATCGACGCAGCCGGCAGCTACACCGTGCGGGTCCGGGACGAGGCGCAGCGTCTCCGGATCACGATCAACGAGGAGAGCGAGGGATCGCTCCAGCTCCACACCAGCGTCGATTTGGCCAGACGCCGCTTGAGCTCGCGCGCCGTGGCAGGCATGTTGCTTCGGCACCCGTTCGTGACGCACAAGACGATAGGCCTGATCCATCTCCACGCCCTGCGCCTGTGGCGCCGCGGTGCGCGATTCCAACGCCACGGGCAGGCAGCATCGTGACCTCGGCTGCGTCCACCAACCGGGTCGGCCGCGTTGCGGTGCCGGTCCTGGCGCATTCGGCGGAGCGCGCGCTCCTCGCAGCCGCCTCGAAGATTCGAATCGGCCGCCTCGAGGTCACGCTTCCGGACGGCTCGCGGCAGGCGTTCGGGGACGCCGAGGCGATCCAGCGGGGCGAGATCCATCTCCACGACCGCGCCGCCTATCTGCGGATGCTCATCGGCGGCGAGACCGGGGCCGGAGAGGCGTATGTCGACGGTCTCTGGTCGAGCCCGGACCTGCCCGCGCTCCTCCGCGTCGCGGCCCGCAACCGGGATGCGCTCGCGCTCTCGACGGGGCTGCTTCGAGCGCCGGACCAGCTGCGTCGAACGATCGCCCATCGGCTCCGGCGCAACACGAGATCGAACGCCCGACGCAACATCAGCGCCCATTACGACCTGGGCAACGACTTCTATCGCCTCTGGCTGGACGAGACGATGACCTACTCGAGCGCCGTCTTCGATTCACCGGACCAGTCCCTGGCCGATGCCCAGCGCAACAAGTACCGGCTGATCGCCGAGGGTGCCGGCCTGCGGCCGGGCTCGCATGTCCTGGAGATCGGGTCGGGGTGGGGCGGCTTCGCCCTCTACGCCGCCGGTGAGCTCGGTTGCCGGGTCACATCGATCACGATCTCGCGCGAGCAGGCGGACCTCGCACGTGCTCGGGTCCGCGCGGCCGGGTTGGCCGACCGGGTCGAGATCCAGCTGCGCGACTACCGCGACATCGAGGGCACCTACGACGCCGTGGTCTCGATCGAGATGCTCGAGGCAGTCGGCGCCGAGTACTTCGCGGCATTCTTCCTCGCCTGCAGCCGCGCCCTGACCCCGGGGGGTCGCCTCAGCATCCAGACGATCACGGTCCCGGACGTCGGCTATCGCAGGCAGGTGAGCGGGGCGAACTGGATCCAGAGGTACATCTTCCCGGGCGGGGCCCTGCCTTCGCTGGCCGCCATCGAACGCTCGCTCCACGGCACCGGCTTCGTCGTCACCGGCGTGCGGGACATCGCGGCGGACTATGTGCGAACGCTCCGCGCCTGGCGATCGGCCTTCATGGCCCGGCGCGACGACGTCGTTGCGATGGGCTTCGACGACCGATTCATCAGGACCTGGGACTACTACCTCGCCCTCAGCGAGGCCGGCTTTGCGACGGGCGTGACGCAGGACCTTCAGATCGTGCTGGAGAAGCGCCTGGCCGCCAACGGCTGACGCTCGGACCGTAGGCGCAGCGGCGTCTACAGATAACCCATCGGTAGAATCGGCCGGTGACCAAGCGCATCGGGTTCCTGTCGTTCGGGCACTGGTCGGACTCGGCCTATTCGCAGGTCCGTTCGGCGTCGGATGCACTGACCCAGTCGATCGAGCTGGCGGTCGCGGCAGAGGAGCTCGGCGCCGACGGCGCCTACTTCCGCGTCCACCACTTTGCCCGCCAGCTTGCGTCCCCTTTCCCGCTGCTGGCGGCAGTGGGCGCGCGCACCAGCCGGATCGAGATGGGCACCGCGGTCGTCGACATGCGCTACGAGAACCCCTTCTACATGGCCGAGGACGCCGGCGCGGCCGACGTCATTGCCGGCGGGCGGCTCCAGCTCGGCATCAGCCGCGGGTCGCCCGAGCAGGTGATCGACGGCTTCCGCCACTTCGGCTACGTCCCGGGTGAGGGCGAGACCGATGCCGACATGGCCCGCCGCCACGCCGAGGTCTTCCTCGAGCTCCTCAAGGGCGAGGGTTTCGCCGAGCCGAACCCGCAGACCGATGTTCCCCAACCCGCCGGGCCTCCTCCGCCTCGAGCCCCACGCGCCCGGGCTCCGAGAGCGAATCTGGTGGGGAGCCGCCTCGATCGCCACGGCCGAATGGGCGGCCAGGCTCGGCATGAACATCCAGAGCTCGACGCTGGTGTTCGACGAGAGTGGCGAGCCGTTGCACGTCCAGCAGCGCCGCCAGATCGATGCGTATCGCGCGGCCTGGAAGGAGGCCGGCCACGCGCGCGAGCCGCGCGTGTCGGTCAGCCGCAGCATCTTCGCCATCGTGGACGACCGTGATCGCGCCTACTTCGGCCGCGGACAGCAGGAGCACGACCAGATCGGCTACCTCGACGAGCAGACCCGGGCGATCTTCGGCCGCTCCTACGCAGCCGAGCCCGACGTCCTCGTCCGCGAGCTTGCCAAGGACACCGCGATCGCGGCCGCCGACACGCTGCTCCTCACCGTCCCGAACCAGCTCGGCGTCGACTACAACGCCCACGCCATCGAGAGCATCCTGAAGCACGTGGCTCCCGAGCTCAGCTGGCGCTGATGGGTCCCCGGCGACCACGCTCCGCAGCGGCCGGCGAGACGAGCTGGGAGCGGGTGGCGACCTGGTACGACGGCTGGGTCGGCGACCGCGGCTCGGCGTACCACCGGCAGCTCGCGATCCCGGCGGTGCTCGATCTGCTCCAGCCGGAGCACGACGAGGAGGTCCTCGACATCGGCGGCGGCCAAGGGGTTCTGGCGACGTACCTGGCCGATGCGGGCGCGTCGGTCACGGTCTTGGACGCATCGGCGAAGCTCATCTCCGCCGCGAAGCGGCGGCATCGGTCCGTGCGCGGCGCGCGCTTCCTCGTCGGTGATGCTCGTCGCCTTCAGGCGGTCGCTGACCTACAGGCGGGCAGCTTCGACGCGGCCGTCTTCCTCCTCTCGATCCAGGACATGGACCCGCTCGATGATGTGGTCGCCGGGGTCGACTGGGCGCTGAAGCCCGTGTCCCGGGTCGTGATGCTGATGACGCATCCGGCGTTCCGTCAGCCTCGGCACTCGGGCTGGGGCATCGATGAGGGCCGCAAGCTCACCTTTCGGCGCATCGACGGCTATCTCGGCGAGATGGCGGTCCCGATGAAGTCGCTCGGCGGAGGGCCGCCCACGCGGTCTTTCCATCGGCCGATCAGCACCTACGTCAACGCCCTCGCCGAGGCTGGCTTCGCGACCGATGCGATGCTCGAGGTCCCCGACCTGCCGCCCGACCGCCGGCCGGGGCGTGCAGCGCGAGGCGATGCGCGCGCAAACGCCGAGATCCCGATCTTCCTCGGGCTGCGCGCCGTCCGGGCCTGACGCCGCGGGCGCATCAGGCGGATTCGGGGCAGAATGCGCCTCCGCGTGCCCTCCTCCGTATCACAGGACAGACCGATGACTGCCACCCCGACCCCTCGACGCTCGCCCGTCGCCAGCGCCCTCCTGCTGCTTGCGGTGCTGCTGCTGTTCGGCGCTGCCACTTTCGTGGCCGGGCTGGCCGTCGCTGGTAGCGATGCCGGTGTCGGTGGCGCGCCGTCGGTTTCGGCGGATCCGACGGTGGCGGTGCCGTCGCAGGCGGAGACCCCGGGCGCGACGCCGGTGCTCGAGACCATCTCATGCGCGGAGCCGTCGGAGGCCTTCGCCGTCCTGTGCGAGACCTACGCGCGCATCAAGAGCGACTTCGTCGACGAGGTGACGGACGAGGATCTCGTCGACGGGGCGGTGCGGGGGATGATCGAGTTCGGGCTCGAGGACCCGTACTCGGGCTACCTGCCTCCTGAGCAGTACGGATCCGCCCTCGACGATCTCTCGGGCGAGTTCAGCGGCATCGGCGCAGAGGTGGGGATGGAGAATCTGACCGATCCGGAGGATCTCGCCTCGTGCACGGTGGTGACGGCGAACTGCGCGATGGTCATCGTCGCGCCGCTGGACGGGTCTCCGGCCGAGGCGGCCGGGCTGCGCCCGGGCGACCAGATCCTTGCGATCGACGGCACGTCCACCACCGGTGAGTCGGTGAGCTCCCTCGTGTACGTCGTGCGAGGGGAGGCCGGCACGGACGTCACGCTGACGATCCGCCGCGGCGACGAGGAAAGCGACATCACCGTCACCCGGGCGGTCATCAACCTGGAGGAGGTCAGCTCAGAGCTGCTCGATGACGGCGTCGGCTACCTTCGACTGAGCTCGTTCACTGATCGGGCGAGCGGCCTCTTCTCCGACGCCCTCGCGTCGCTGCTCGACCAGGGGGCGACCTCCATCGCCTTCGACCTGCGCGGCAATCCGGGCGGCTACATCGTTGCGGCGCAGGGCATCGGCTCGCAGTTCGTGCCAGAGGGCGAGCTGCTCTTCACGGTCGAGTCCGGCGACGATGTCCAGGAGTGGCGGTCTGAGAGCGGCATCCTCCAGAACGACGTGCCGGTGGCGGTCCTCGTCGACGGCGGGTCGGCATCGGCCTCCGAGATCGTGGCGGCCGCGCTCCAGGAGCACGATCGCGCGACGATCGTCGGTGAGCCGACCTTCGGCAAGAACACGGTCCAGATCTGGAGCGAGCTGCCGAATGGCGGCGGGCTTCGCCTCACCACCGACCGATGGTTCACCCCCGAGCACAACTCGGTGGCGCCCGACGGGGTTCAGCCCGACGTCGATGTCGCCTCACCCGCCGATCCAACCGGCGACGAGGACCCCCAGCTCGACCGGGCGATCGAGATCTTGCTCGAGGGCTGATTCACGCGCGCCGACCGATAGATCGGTCAGGATTTCACTCAAGCGCCGGTTCCCGCGTCTCCCGATCCGATATATCGGCCGATTCTTCTCAGGAACGGCCCTTGGCGTGAAGAATTGCCCGATCTATCGGACCCGCGGCGGATCAGCCGCTCAGGATTCGGACGTACAGCTCGGGGTCCACGTTTCCGCCGCTGATCACGACCACCCGCGCGTCGTCGCCGGCGGTCCGCGGGACCGAGCCCGCGAGGTGGGCGCCCATGGCGGCGGCGCCGGACGGCTCGACGACGAGGCGCGCTCGGCGGGCGAGCTGGCGCATGGCCTCGGCCATCTCCTGCTCGGCGACGGTGACGATCCCGTCCATGAAGCGACGCAGATGCTCGAACGGGAGTGGGCCGAGCGAGTTCGTGCGCAGACCATCGGCCATCGTTCGGCCGGTCTGCTCCGCGGTCCAGGTCACGAGCCGGCCCGACTCGAGCGACTCCTTCGCATCGGCCGCCAGCTCCGGCTCGACGCCGATGACCCGCGCGGCCGGCACGAGCGCCTTGATCGCCGTCGCGACGCCGGCCGACAGCCCTCCGCCGGAGGTCGGGATGACGACGCTGGTGACGCCGGGAAGGTCCTCGGCGATCTCGAGTCCGCAGGTGCCCTGGCCGGCGATGATGGCCGGGTCGTCGTACGGCTCGACCATGACCAGACCGCGCTCCTCGACCAGCCGCAGTGCCAGGACGTGGCGTTCTTCCGAGTCCATGCCGGTGAACTGGATCTCGGCACCATCGGCCTGGACGCCCTCGATCTTGATGCGCGGCGCGTCCCGAGGCATGCAGATGACGGCCTGGGCGCCGAGCAGGCGGGCGGCACGCGCCACAGCCTGGGCGTGGTTGCCGGACGAGTAGGTGACGACTCCGCGGGCACGCTCGGCATCGGTCAGCGAGGCGATCTTGTTGTAGGCGCCGCGCATCTTGAAGGCGCCGACGGGCTGGAGCGACTCCGGCTTCAGCCACGTCGTGTCGTCCCAGCGCAGGAGCGGGGTGCGGGTGGCGACGCCGCGGATGCGCTCGGCAGCCTCGCGGATCTCATCGATCGAGACGATGTGCGGCTCGATGGTGGTGCTCACGGGCCGATGCTAGCGCCTGGCCTCACGAGACGGGGCAGGACGGAGTCAGGCGCCGGGCTTATCCGTCGGTGCGGGCGATCCGGTAGATGAAGCCGGACTTGTCGTCGCTCACGTAGAGCGCGCCGTCGGAGCCAACGGCCAGGCCGGCCGGGCGGCCGAGCGCCACGTCGGCATCGTCGGGCAGGAAGCCGGTCGCGAAAGGCTCCGGATCGCCGGCCGGCGCGCCGTCCCACGGCAGCCACCACACGGCATAGCCGACCTTGACCGACGAGTTCCACGAGCCGTGCAGGGCCACGACGAGGTGGTCCTCCCAGCCGACGAGTGCGAGCGGGGCGGTGTGTGGGGGAAACGTCGCGGCCGGAGCCGCGACGCCGGAGCATGCCTCGGCCCCGGTTCCGAACTCGGGGTCGGCAGCGAGCCCGCGTGGCAGCGCGGCCAGCCGGCATCGGCGCCCTCGATCAGCTCGTAGACCGTCTCGGGCGGCCGGTCGTCGCCGAGCATGTCGCGACCCATGTTCGTCGCCCACGCCCGCCCGGTGTCGTCGTCGACCCAGATGCCGACGGCGTTGCGCAGCCCGACCATGTACGGGCTGAGGCCCGAGGTCGTCAGCGCCTGGACGGTGGCGCGGCGGTCGTCCTCCTCCTCGCACACGTTGCAGGAGGAGCCGATGGACAGGAGGATCGTCCCGTCGCCCAGGACCTCGACGGTCTTCGTGCTGTGGCCGCCGACGGGGAGGTTCCCGTAGAGGACGGCGCGATCGGCCTCCACGAGTCCATCGAGCGCAACGGTGTAGAGCGCCGACTCAGCAGCGACGAGGAGATCACCTCCGAGGCCGAACTCGATGTCGTGAGCGCCGCCGTAGCCGGCTCCGACCTCGACCACCTCGTCGGCGCGACCGTCACCGTCCGCGTCCGGAAGTGCGACCACTCGGTCCGCTCCTCGCTCGGCCACGTACAGGACGCCCTCCGGCGAGACAGCCATGAACCGCGGGCCGGCCAGCCCGCTGGCGAAGACCGATGCCTCGAACCCGTCCGGGACGACAAGCGCCGCCTCACCGCCGCCGGGCAGGTCGAAGCTGACGCCAAGAAGCCGGCCGAAGATCTGGTTCCGAAAGAGCAGGGCGCCGCCACCCAGCACGAGTAGCGCGACGATGCCGAAGAGCGCGAGGTTACGAGTGCGGCGCATGCATCGAGTGGATCCCTGCGTTTCTACAACGGCTGCGGTTGCACGAAGAACGCGAAGACGATCACGAGCACGACAATGACCGTCAGCCAGATCCGACCGGGGACGCGTCCGAGCAGGCCAGGGTCGACCGGCCGCTCAGCGTCGATCTGCCTCGCGGCGTGGATCTCGGGCATCTGATCCGCGCCGAAGGCCGCACCGCCGACCGCGACGTCGTCCGCCAGCCGTTGAACTTTCGAGCGTTTCCGCGTGTGGCTCTCAGGTGCGGCGGGTACCTCGAGCAAATTCGGATCAGTCATCGGTCCGAAGGCGGCGAGTCAGCGTGGCGGTTTCGTCGTTGAAAAGCCGAGATATCGTCCGGCCGGATCGGTGAACGCCGACCACCAGCCCATGTCTCCGCCAATCTCGGACCGCGGCGTCAGGACGGTGCCTCCCGCGGCGGTCACCCGGTCGAGCGCGGCCTCCATGTCATCGGTGCTGAAGGTGATCCGAACGCCATTCCCCAGCTCCGCGGCAGACGCCTTGAAGATGCCGCCGAGCATGTTGCCGTCCGGGCCGAGGGCCGCGAAGTAGTCGTCGCCGAACGGGCTGAACGTCCAACCGAACACCTCACCGTAGAAGCGCTGCGCGTCGTCCAGATCGGGGACCGGGATTTCCCACCAGTCCATCCTGGTGATGACCGCTTCGGTGATTGCGCCTGTCATGTGCCTCCCCGTATCTCGAACTACAGGTTGCCGCGCCGGGCCTGCTCGATCTCGATGGCCTCGAACAGCGCCTTGAAGTTGCCGACTCCAAAACCGCGTGAGCCGTGGCGCTCGATGATCTCGAAGAAGAAGGTCGGCCGATCCTGCACCGGGCGCGTGAAGATCTGGAGCAGGTAGCCCTCCTCGTCGCGATCGGCCTCGATGCCAAGCTCCTCCAGCGTGTCGATCGGCACGCCGACGTCGCCGACCCGGTCGGGCAGCGACTCGTAGTAGGCGTGCGGCATGCCCAGGAACTCGACGCCGCGCTCCCGGAGGAGACGCACCGTGCCGACGATGTCCTCCGTCCGCAGGGCGATGTGCTGCGTCCCGGCGTCGAGGTAGTAGTCGAGGAACTCCTGGATCTGGCTCTTCTTCTTGCCGGCCGCGGGCTCGTTGATGGGGAACTTGATCCGGCCGTTCCCGTTCTGCATCACCTTGCTCATCAGCGCCGAGTAGTCGGTGTGGATGACCTTGTCGTCGTAGTGGATGAGCTGGGCGAAACCCAGCGTCTCCTTGTAGAAGTCGACGAATCGGTTCATGTCACCGAGCCCGACGTTGCCGACGCAGTGATCGACCTCGAGCAGGCTCTGACCGGCAGCTGCCGCCGCGGGGGCGGTGATGCGGTGGTAGCCCGGCGCGAAGGTGCCGTCATAGTCCGACCGATCGACGAAGGAGTGGATCACCTCGCCGTAGGTGTGGATCGCGCTTCGGCGCAGGGTTCCCTTCTTGCCCTCGTTCTCGGTCGGCTCGAGCGCGCTTCGCGCCCCGCGCTTCGTCGTCTCCTCCCACGCGGAGGCCACATCGTCGACCGCGAAGGCGATGTCGTGGACGCCGTCGCCGTGCTTCGCCACGTGCTCGGCGATCTCGCCATCGGGCGACAGCGGAGCCGTGAAGACGAAGCGGATGTCGTTCTGGACCATCACGAAGCTGGACCGATCCCGCACGCCCGTCTCGAGCCCCGCGTAGGCCACGGGCGTGAAACCCCACAGGGCGCGGTAGTAGTGCGCGGCCTGCCTGGCGTTGCCGACCCAGAACTCGACGTGGTCGATCCCCTTCAGCGGCAGGAAGTCCTGCGCCTCGGCGGCCGCATTCGGATTGATGATCGCGCCGGCCTGGTTGGCGGCGCCGCGCGGGAGCGTATCGGTCATGGCTCGCGAGTCTACCGCAGGACCGATGCCGTCCCAGCCTCGAGTGCCACGCCGATCATGCGGTCGATCGCCCGATCCAGCTCGTCGAGCGGCAGGTAGCTTTCCTCGGTGGTGACGTCGTCGCCGAGGACGTCACTGATCGTCAGCGCGCACGCCGCCTGGACGCCCGCGCGGGCCGCCAGGAAGAAGAGCGCTGACGCCTCCATCTCGAAGGCCAGCACGCCGCGATCGCGCCAGCGCTGGGCGTAGTCGGCATCGGTGTTGTAGAAGACATCGACCGATGCGACGAGCCCCGTGCGAGCCTCAACTCCCGCTGCGCCCGGCTGCATCCACCAGCGCCCGCGTCAGGCCGAAGTCGGCGGCGGGGGCATAGGCCTCGCCATGGAGGTAGGTCTGGGTGGCGCCGTCAACCGGGCACGCCGCGGTGGCGATCACCAGCTCCCCGGTCTTCATGCCCTTGGCGATGCCGCCGCAGGTTCCCACGCGGATGAGGCGCTTCGCCCCGAGTCGCAACAGCTCCTCGACGACGATGCTCAGGCTCGGCGTGCCCATGCCGCTGGTCTGGACGCTCACCGGGACGCCGTTGAAGGTGCCGGTGAAGCCGAAGAGGCCGCGGTGATCGTTGACCTGCTTCACCGAGCCGGCGTCAAAGCGCTCGCTGATTCGGCGAGATCGGTTGGGGTCGCCGGGAAGGAGGACCAGGGGGGCATAGTCACCCTCATCGGCGCGGAGGTGGATCTGTGGCATGTGGCTAGCGTACAGAATGGCGCATCACGTGCATGGTGAGCGTCTGTGAGCAAGTCGCGCCCGGCCCGGACGGACTCAGCCAAGGCCACGCTTCGCGACCTTGTGCGCGCGGCTGGCGGCGGCCTCCTGATCGGGCTGCCGCTCCTCTTCACGATGGAGATGTGGTGGCACTCCTTCCTCCTCCCGTCGTGGAAGATCATCGTCCTGATTGGCGTCGCCTTCGTGGTCGTGATCGGCTACTCCGCGCTGAGTGGATTCAGGCGCGATCGGACATGGCGCGAGCTGCTCATCGACTCGGTGGAAACGATGGGCATCGCCGCGGTAGTGTCGACCGCGGCTCTGCTGCTGCTGGGCAGGATCGGCATCGAGACCGGGCTGCGCGACGCCATCGGCAAGGTAGCGCTCGAGATGATCCCGGTCGCATTCGGCGTGTCGCTGGCGGCGACGCAGCTCGCGTCGGCGGATGACGATCCTGAGGAACAGGGCAGCGCCGTAGGCGACGGGGCCGGCGTCGGCGCCTTCGGGCGCCTCTTCATCGCGGCGGGCGCAGCCCTGTTGTTCGCGCTCAACATCGCGCCCACCGAGGAGCCGATGATCCTGGGGATCGAGGCCGATTGGTGGGCGCTGCTGCTCGTGATCCCCGCCTCGATGGCCATGACGTTCGCGATCGTGTTCTATGCCGACTTCCGCGGCGGCCGTTCGCTCGACGTCGGCGACGGCCCGCTGGACCATCCGCTGACCGAGACGATCGTTGCCTACACGATCAGCCTGCTCGTCAGCCTCCTGCTCCTGTGGGCCTTCGGACGGACCGACGGTGTCTCGCCGCCGGCGATCGCCGGGCAGACGATCCTCCTCGCCGTGGTCGCGTCGTTCGGTGCGGCGGCGGGACGGTTGCTTTTGGGCGGCAGCAATAGCACGCAACGGCCATCGGAGGCGACGTAGCAGGTGCGACAGAATTGGCTCGAATGGGTCGTCCTCGGCGTCAGCGTCGCGGCGGTCATCGGCCTGGTCGGGTTTCTGCTCATCGACGGCATCACGGACCAGGGCCGCCCGCCGACTCCAGCCGTCGAGCTGATGACCGACGCCGCCTACGACACTCCCGAGGGCTGGGTCCTGCCCGCCGTGGCGACGAACGAAGGGGATGTGGCCGCCGAAGAACTCGCTTTCCGCGTGACCGCAACGGTCGAGGGTGTCGAAGAGGAGAGCGAGGTTGCGATCGACTTCCTCCCGGCGGGCAGTGACGTGGAGATCTCGTTCGGGTTCAGCGGCCCGCCGGACGGCGAAGTCACCGTGACGCTGGTGGGCTTCCGGCTACCCTGACACCTGTGACCAGCCGATGGGCCGATGAGCTCGCGTTCGCCACCGAGCTCGCCCGCCGAGCCGGATCCCTGCTCGTCGACAGCTACGAGCGGCTCGAGCAGATCGACTACAAGAGCAAGCGCGACGTCGTCACGAACGCCGACTACGCCTCCGAGAAGCTCGTCATCGACGCGATCCGCACGACCTTCGATGGCGATGCGATCCTGGCCGAGGAGTCGGGCGAGCATGCCGGCGTCCTGCGCGACGATGGCTCGCACAACGGCCGGACGTGGGTGATCGACCCGCTGGACGGCACCGTCAACTACGCGAACGGCATTCCGTTCTACTGCGTCAGCATCGGTCTTGTGGTGGACGACCGGCCGACGGTGGGCGTGATCTTTGACCCGGCTCGCGACGACATGTACACCGCCGCGGTCGACGGGCCGGCCTGCCTCGACGGTGAGGCGGTCCGCGCCTCGACCAAGGAAACCCTGTCCGACTACGTCGTCAGCCTCGCCGTCATTGGACGTGGCGGCCTCGCGCGAGAGCGACGGATCACCCCGCAGATCCGAATCCATCGGCGCATGGGGAGCGCGGCGCTGGCACTCGCCTACGTCGCCAACGGGCGCTTCGACGCCTTCGTCCAGAACGGCGGCCTATCGCCCTGGGACGTCGCCGCCGCCGGTCTCATCGCGGAGCGGTCGGGCGCGGTCGTCACCGACCTCACCGGCGGGCCATGGTGGAACCCGGCGCTGCGTGGCCCGCGCACCAGCGTCGTGGCGGCGCCGGCGGCGCAGCATCAGCCGCTGCTGGCTGCGCTGGCGGCGGAGAAGACGACCGTCCAGACCCGACGCTAGGCGCCGTCGAGGACCGTCGCGAGCATCCCGAGAGTCATCGCCGTGGCGCCCCACACGACGACCCCGCCATATCGGTACGCGCCGGCTCGCAGCCGGACGCCGCGCACGTCGATCTCCTCGACACCGAGCACATCGGGGTCCCAGAGGGCGGCCAGCGGCAGCTCGACGATTGCGGTGACCTCGGCGTCGTGCGGAACGAGCGTCGGCCGCTCGGCGAGGGTCCCGACGAACGGCCGCAGCTCGAAGTTGCTGACGGGGATCCACACGTCGTCGAGCGCGCCGGCGATCGTGACGTCGGCCGGCGGGAGCCCGACCTCCTCCCACGCCTCGCGCAGCGCTGCTGCCTGGTGCGAGACGTCGGTCTCGTCGACGGCGCCGCCGGGCAGCGAGACCTCGCCGGCGTGGGAGCGCAGGTCGCCATGGCGGACGGTCAGCGGCACGGTGAGCTCGCCGTCGTCGCCGGGGTAGATCGCCAACAGCGTCGAGGCCGGTCGCGCCGGGGGAAACGTGCTCCGGTCGTAGGTGTTCCTGCGGACCTCGCCGTCGAGGCTGCGCGGCAGGAGGCGCTCGTCGCGGGGGATCGGCCGCGGCGTGCTGGCCAGCACCTCGGCGATGGCTTTCGCCCATCCGCTGCCGGCGGCTAAGATGCGATCCATATGACCCAGGCCCACCTCGATCGTGACGGTCGTGTCCGCGACGCCATCTATCGCACCCGCCTCCTCGTCAACCGTACCCCCCATTTCAACAAGGCGACACGCAAGGAGGCAAACCGGGCTCTGGACATCCTCGACCGCCAGCTGGGCCTGAACCAGGTCAACGCAGTCGAGGCGTCCCGCGGCATCGAGATGCTCAACCGGGCGCACTCGTCGCTGACGTTCGGGCTCCTGCGCAGCCAGGACTTCGCCGATCGCTTCGCCGCCGCGCTTCGGCGGCTGGGCCTGCGCAGCATCAATGACCGGCTGGACGAGGTCCCGGCGTCGGTGATGGCGCTGCCGATCCACGGCCCGCTCGGCGCGCGAGAGCATCGCGACGACCTCGTGGCCGAAGAGCGCGTCGACGCGCAGGGCAACCCCCTGCCACCCCTACCCGGCTTCGGGACGCTGCGCACGGCGGAGCTCGCCGGCACGGCCCGGCCGGCCGGCCAATCCGCCGCGGAACGAGGAAGGAGTCAGCAGGTGCGGGGCTTTCACGCGTTTGCGCTGTGGGTGGCGATCATCGGGCTGCTCGCCATCGCGGCGATCACCGTGGTCGAGGGCTTCCAGGACGGCTTCAGCCTCTGGGACTGGCTCGTCATCGGCGTGGCGGCGCTCGCCGTCCTCATCGGTGTCGTGGCGTCGATCGGAGCGCTGATCAGGCGCTGAGGGCGCGGATCAGGTCGGCGTCGGTTGGCGTGGACCCCAATCCGAGGCGCTGGCCCACCGTGGCTGCCAGCGGAGGCTCGAGATAGGTCGAGCGCAACGCTTCCCACGATTGCTCCGCGAACACCGATGCTGGCGGGCCATCGAGGATGACGCGACCCGCCCCCATCACCACCACCCGCTCGAACGTCTCGGCCACGAAGCGCATGTCGTGGCTGATGGCAATGACGGTTCGCCCGGACGCCGCGGCCGACTCGACGATGGTGCGCACGCGCGCGACGCCCCGTGCGTCCTGGCCGGTTGTGGGCTCGTCGAGGATGAGGACCGGCGTCTCCATCGCGAGGACGGAGGCGAGGGAGAGGAGCTTGCGGCGCGCAGCCCCGAGGTCGTAGGGATTCGTGCGCTCCTCGCCGGCCAACCCGGCCGCCTCAAGCGCCACCCGTACCACGTGGTGCAGCTCGTCTCCCGAGCGTCCCAGATTGCGCGGGCCGAACTCGACCTCGGCCCGGACCGAGCCGGCGAAGATCTGCCGATCTGGGTCCTGGAAGACCAGGCCCACGCGATGTGCGAGCTCTGCGACGGTCATGCCGGCCGCGTCCGCCCCGCCGATGGTGACGCGCCCCTGGGTGGGACGCAGCAGACCGTTCAGATGGCGCACGAGGGTCGTCTTCCCGCTGCCGTTCTGGCCCACGAGCGCGACACGCTCGCCGGAGTCGATCTCCAGGTCCACCCCGTCGAGCGCGCGGACGGCGCCGTCGCGATAGACGTGGACGAGTCCTTCGGCGCGAAGCTCAGCCACGGAGCGCCTCCGCCAGGAGATCGGGGTCGACGCCCGCATCGGCAGCGATGCGTCGCAGGCCGACTGTTGCCGGCGGCTCGACGCCCAGGTCGACGAGGGTCGGGTCGGCCAGCACCTCCGCGGCCGGACCGCGCAACCCGATGCGACCGCCCTGGAGCACTACCACCTCCGCGGCAACCGAGGCCAGCAGATCCGCCTTCTGCTCGACCACCAGGATGCTGGCCCCATCTTCCGCCAGCCGTGCGATCGCCTCGGCGACGAGCCGGGTTCCGGCCGGGTCGAGCTGCGCGGTCGGCTCGTCGAGGATGAGATGCTTCGGGCGCATCGCCAGGAGGCCGGCGATGGCTACGAGCTGCTGCTGGCCGCCCGAGAGCCGGGCCGGGTCACGCTCGGCGAGTCCGTCGATGCGCATCGCCGCCAGCGCCTCCCACGTGCGCTCGATGACCTGGCCACGGTCGATGCCGTGGTTCATCGGTCCGAAGGCGACCTCCTCGAATACCGTCGACGCGACCTGGGAGAGCTGGGTCGCCGGGTTCTGGAAGGAGATCCCGATGTGCTGGCTGAGCCGATGCATCGGCCATGCGTCGACGTCCTCGCCGTCGAGCGCGACGCGACCGCGGATGCGGCCGCCGATTGCCCGCGGCGCCAGGCCGCTCGCAACCAGGCACAGCGTGGTCTTGCCCGACTCGGAGGCACCGGCAACGCCGATGATCGCGCCATCGGTCAGCTCCAGGTCGATATCGAGCAGCGCGGCACTCGAGGCTCCGGCATAGCGGTAGCCGACGCCGGCAAGCGTGAGCGTCACGCCAGCCACCCGGTGATCCGGAGGCCGATGAGCGCAGCCAGCCCGGCGACCATTGCCCAGCGCGCCGCGGCCTGCAACCCGGAGTCGGCGGGTGCCCAGAGGAGCGTCCGGCGTCCGGGCCGTCCGAAGCCCCGCGCCTCGAGCGCAAGGGTGCGTTCCTCGACTTCCGAGATGGCGCCCAGGATCACCGGCCCGACGATCGGCACGATCCCACGCACGCGACGCCAGACGGACCCTTCCGTGTCGAGCCCGCGGGCACGCTGAGCCGCTGTGATCTGGGCCGCGCGCTCAACCATCGCGGGGACCGTCTGCACCGATGCATTAGCCACGAAGCCAATTCGTGAGCTCACCCCGCGACGCTCGAGGTCCAGGACCAGGTCCGCCGGCCGGGTCGTCAGGTAGAAGAGCGTGACCGCGCCGCTGATCGCGAGGATGCGGACGAGGATTTCGACCGCGAAGGCCAGTCCTTCCGCGGTCGCCGTGATCGGCCCGATCGCGAACAGCACCGTCTCCCCGCCGGGAAAGAAGAAGAGGTTCACGAGCACGGCCGAGACCGCGATCGGCAGCGAGAGGAGGAGGGTCGTGCGGAGGAGCCCACGGAGCACGCCCGCCACGATCGCCGGGGCCAGGATGGCGGCCCCGACGAGAACGAGCGGGCCGACGAGGCCGCCCAGGACGACCGCCGCGATCGCGGTGGCGGTCGCCAGCGTCGCCTTCGTCAGCGGGTTGAGCCGATGGAATGAGCTCGGGCCGGGCCGTCCGACGACGTCAGGCATCCCCCGCGCGGTGGGGGCGGCAGCGCTCAGGCGGTCGCTCCCCTCCACTCGCCCTCCTCGCCGGGGCCCTCGATCTCCCCGGGCTCGATGAGCTGCTCACCCTGCGGGAAACGAGCCTTCGTGCGATTGGCCATCGCCGACAGGATCAGGTAGACGACGAAGAACGTCGTGATCTTGTCGATCGGGTCGCTGATGAGCCCCTGCCCCAGCGTTGCCGCCCCGATGTCAGCCCCACCCTGGCGGAACGCGGCCACGAGAAAGTCGGTGCCGGAACCGGTCACCCCGCCGAACACGCCGGCGGCGATGGGGGCGCTGATCAGCGCCGCCACGATCCCGGTCACCATCCCGGCAACGACGACGTACGTCGCGGTCAGGTCGCGCCGGATGATGAGGAGGGCGAAGACGCCGACGACGGTGATGAGCACGAGCCCGAGGGCCACCCAGCCGAGGATGACGAAGATCGTGTTGTCCGAGGTCGGCGCGAGGCTCGCCGGGCCGATGGCCGCCGTGTACCCGAGGTACCCGACGTAGGCCAGCAGCCCCACGATGACGGCCGTGACGGCTCCACCGATGGCCAGCTCGCCGACCGGACGGTCCAGCCGCGGCCGCATGACGCCGCGCTGGCCGGCGACGCCGGCGAGGAGACCGATGACGGCGGCGACGATCGCGAATGCCGCAGCCGGCGGGTACTGGAATGGCGGCGGGATGACGTACGCCCACAGCAGGTTGGCGAGCAGGCCGGTGGCGGCGCCGGCGAGCGGCCCGGCGAGGACACCTACCAGGATCGTACCGATCGAGTCGAGATAGATCGGGATCTTGAGAGCCGCGGCAACGGTCTGGCCCAGGATGATGTTGAGCGCGATGGCGATCGGCATGAGGATCAGCGTGCGCGTCGTGAACTGGCGTGTCGCCGACGCGATGCTGCCGGTCTGGACACGCTCCACCACGAGGTACACCGCGATGGCGACGAGCAGCGCGACGCTCAGGACGAGCGCGAGCACATCCGCGACGGCCTGGTAGGCGAAGGTCACGGGATCGGCCTCGCCGGGGTCGGGGATCCCGCCCGCCAGGGCGACTCCGGCCCCGACGACGATCGCGAACGCGACCAGCGCCGCGACCCAACGAATGATCATGAGATGACCCTCCTCCAGTTCCGGTGGCGTCTCAGCTATACGGGGCGCTGACCGCGCGGCTCAGGCGCGTGATGAGCTCGGCCTTCATCCCATCGGCGTCGATGGCGGTGGCAACCCGCACCGGACGCCGGTCGGCATCGTCGACGCGATACAGGCTGCCGGCGAGGTACGCATCGGTGCTCGTGTCGCAGGCCAGGGTTTCGGTCACGGTCTCGGTCACGAGGTCGGGCCGCAGGAGGGCCGCGATGACGACGACCGGGTCGTGCAGGTAGGCGCCGTCGATTCCGTCCGCCTTCTTGTGGAAGCCGACGTAGAAGCGGACCGCGTCCCGAACGACGCCGGCGAGGTGGGTGTCGGGCAACGCCTTCAGATCGTCCATCGTGAAGACGACGTCCTGGGTCGCATCCAGCGGAAAGATCCGATGCAGGGCACCGGCCCCCAGGCACACCTCCGCCGCTTCGGGGTCGACGCACGCGTTCCACTCGCCGGTCTCGGTCGTGTTGCCGCGCTCCTCGAGCGTGCCCCCCATCCAGATCACGTCGTGTGCCCCGCCCGCCAGGTCGACACCGTGCTGCGTCGCCGCCGCCAGGTTCGTCAGCGGGCCGAGCGCGACGATCGTCACCTCCCCAGGGTGGCGGGTGACGTGCGCGCCGATGTAGCGGCTGGCGGGGATGGCCGTGTACTCGGTCGTCCCGAGCTGGCGGTCCTCGCCGCGCAGCTCGACGAAGCCGGTGCCCGTTGGGCCGTGCGTGTCCGGCGCAGTTCGCAGGCGGCGCTGAAGGGGCCGCGCCGCGCCGATGCTGACCGGGACGTCGCCGCGGCCGACCATGCGCAGGAGCTTGCCGGTGTTGCGTGCGACGTGGTGGATCTCGACGTTGCCGGCGACGCAGGTGACGCCGCGCAGGTTGAGCTCGGGGCTGGTGGCGGCGATGAGCAGGGCGATCATGTCGTCGATCCCGGTGTCAACGTCCAGCACGAGCGGACGCTGCGCGGACTGCGGGGACTCGTCGGTCGCCATCGGCGGCCTATGGTAGCCGCCAGCCGCCCGCCTGGCCGACCTTTGTGCCCAGGCTTCGGCCGAGGACCGTGCTGACGTGCCGCGCCGCCTCGAGCAGCGCGTCGAGGTCGACGCCGTGGCTGAACCCCTCGCGGTCGAGGAGGTACACGAGGTCCTCCGTGGCGAGGTTGCCCGCAGCGCCGGGCGCGTAGGGGCAGCCCCCGGTGCCGCCGGCGGACGCATCGAAGCAGCGGACCCCGAGATCGAGGGCCGTGGCCACGTTGGCGAGCGCGGTGCCGCGCGTGTCGTGGAAGTGCATCGCCAGCCGCTCCGCGCCGATGCCCGCTTCGAGCAGCGCGCCGACCACGCGGCGCACGTCCGACGGTGCGGCGACGCCGATCGTATCCCCGATGCTGAGCTCGTCCACGCCCAGGTCCAGCAGCCGATGCGCGACGTCGACCACGGCGGCCGCGTCGACCTCTCCCTGGTACGGGCACCCGAACGCCGTGCTGACGTAGCCGCGGCTCCACCAGCCGCGCCGGCGAGCGCCGGAGACGACCGGCCGGAACGCGTCGATCGACTCGTCGATCGACATGTTGATGTTGTGGCGCGTGAACTCCTCCGAGGCCGCGGTGAAGACGCACACGGCGTCGACGCCGGCCTGCTCGGCGCGCTGCAGGCCGCGCTCGTTCGGTACCAGCGCCGGGTAGCGGACACCGGGGCGTCGTTCGAGGCGAGCCATCAGGTCATCCGCGTCGGCGAGCTGCGGGATGGCTCGCGGCGAGACGAAGCTGGTCGTCTCGATCTCCCGCAGGCCGGCAATCGCGAGCAGCTCGATGAAGCGCAGCTTCGCATCGGTCGGGATGGGCGCAGCCTCGTTCTGGAGCCCGTCCCGTGGCCCGACCTCGTAGATCCGGACGTCGCGCTCAGCCATCGGCGCCATCGTAGGCCGCGACCTCGCCGAGCGGGTCGCCACGCTGGACCTGCTGCCCGACTCCCACCGCCACCCGCCGCAGGATGCCGGCATGCGGGGCGACGACCGCGTGCTCCATCTTCATCGCCTCGATGACCACGAGCGGCTCGTGCGCGGCCACCAGCGCACCCTCGACGGCCCGGATGGCGATCACGCGCCCCGGCATTGGCGCCACCAGGAGCGCGGTTGCATCCGCGCCGGCGGCCGCCGCGTGGCGAACCGCCTCGTCGACCGTCGGAGCGCTCGCGAGGGCGAATTCGAGGGACTGGCCGTCGACGTCGACGTGCGCCACGCCGCCGGCGGCGATTGCGGCCGGCTCGCCGGCCGCATCGTCCGGTTCGGTGTCGACCCGCACCCGGCGCTCCTCGTCCCCGTGCCGCACGCGGATGATCGGCGCGGAGTTCAGGCGCCACCCGTCGCTCCACGGCCCGGCCGCGTCGGGCCTCAGGGCCCGGCCGGCAGCTTCCCAGTGCGCGTCTGACACGGTCGGCGGACCAGGCAGCGGGATGGACGCCAACGTATCGGTGCGCATCTGGCCGTCGCGCATAACGGGCTGGTCGAGCAGCCAGCGCAGGAAACGCAGGTTGGTACGGACTCCGAGCACCGTCGTCTCGGCCAGCGCGCGTAGGAGTCGCTCGACGGCCTCCGCGCGGCTCCCGCCGTGAGCGATGAGCTTGGCCAGCATCGGGTCATACCGATCGCTGACGGTGATCCCGGCGCGGGCCGCGGTGTCGATGCGGACGCCGTCGGGCCAGGCAACCAGCGCGAGCACTCCGCTGGCGGGCAGGAAGCCGGATTCGGGGTCCTCGGCGTAGAGGCGAGCCTCGATCGCATGGCCGTGCATGGGTGGCGCCGCTCGCAGGCCGAGCTCCTCGAGCGTCGCGCCCCCGGCCACGAGGATCTGGTCTGCGACGAGGTCGCGGGCGGTGACCGCTTCCGTGACCGGGTGCTCCACCTGGAGCCGTGTGTTCATCTCCAGGAAGTACGCCTCGCCGTCGTCGGAGAGCAGCATCTCGACCGTCCCGGCCCCGCGGTAGCCGACCGAGCCGGCGACAGTGAGCGCCATCTCGCCCATCCGCCCACGGAGCTCGGGCGTCATGCCAGGGGCGGGCGCCTCCTCGACGATCTTCTGGTTGCGACGCTGGCTGCTGCAGTCGCGCTCGCCGAGATGGACCCCCTGGCCGTCGGCGTCGAACAGGACCTGGATCTCGACGTGCCGCGGCCCCGGGAGGAAGCGCTCGAGGATCAGGCGGTCATCGCCGAACGACCGTGCCGCCTCCCGGCGTGCCCCGGCCAGCGCATCGGTGAGGTCGTCGGCGTGATGGACGACGCGCATTCCCTTGCCGCCCCCGCCCGCCGACGGCTTGACCAGCAACGGAAAGCCGATCTCTCCTGCCGCCTCGGCCAGTGCCGCGTCGCCCTGGTCATCGCCGTCGTAGCCCGGCAGCACCGACACGCCGAGCTCGGCGGCGCGCCGTCGCGCGGCGGCCTTGTCGCCCATCGCCGCGATCGCCTCGGGCGGAGGACCGATCCAGGCCAGCCCGGCGGCAATGGCCGCGCGCGCGAACCCCGGGTTCTCGGCCAGGAACCCGTACCCCGGGTGAATCGCCTCGACCCCGGCGGCGCGGGCGACGGCCAGGATCTCGCCGCCGTCGAGATAGCTGGAGATCTCGTGGGCTTCATCGGCGCCATCCGGCGCCGCCTCGTCGGGGGCGTGAACGGCGACGACCCGAAGCCCCATGCGGCGCGCGGTCCGCACGATGCGAACGGCGATCTCGCCGCGGTTGGCGACGAGAACGGATCGGATCGCCGCCTGTGGCGGGCGGGCGATGGTGGAGACGCCTCCGAGCGACGAACGCGACACGCGCACGCGGCTGCCGACCCGTTCCGCGGGCAGACGCCCGTCGGCGATCCAGCGCTGGACCGTCCTGACCGTCACGCCGAGCTCGCTCGCGATCTCTCGTGGCGTGAGTTGGTCGTCGGTCATGTCGCGATTGTCGCAGGGTGCGGCGTCAGTCGCCCTCCCACGAGGGATTGCGCTTCGCGAGGAAGGCGCTGAGGCCCTCTTGCCCCTCGGCCGACGTGCGTTGCTGAGCGATGTGCCGGACCGTGTGGCGGCGAGCCTCGTCCGCCGGCAGCGCGCGCAGCTCCCGCACGAGGGACTTCGCCGCGCGGGCGGCGGTGGGGCCGGCCAGCTGAAGCTCGGCCACGATCTCGGCGGCCCTGGCGTCGAGCGCCGCCTCGTCGGTCACGATCTCGTGCACCAGGCCGATGCGAAGGGCTCGATCGGCGTCGAACGGAGCACCCGACGCGAACAGTGCGCGGGCTTGCGACTCGCCGATCTTGGGCAGCACGAAGGTGCTGATCACCGCCGGGATGATGCCAAGGCGGGTCTCGGGGAACCCGAAGGTCGTGCCGGCGGTCGCAATCACGATGTCCGCGACCGCGCAGAGGCCCATGCCGCCGCCGAGCGCCGCTCCCTGCACGCGGGCCACGACCGGGACGGGGCAGGTGTCGATGGCGGTGAGCATGGCCTGCATCGCCGCCGCGTCTCGCTCGTTCTCGTCGATGGACAGCCCGATCGAGCCCCGCATCCACTCGACATCCGCCCCGGCGCAGAACACGGCGCCGGACCCGCCCAGGACGACCGCGCGCAACGCGCCGGCCGGCTCGCGGCCGAACGCCTCGAACGTCACGCGCAGCTCTCCGATCAGCTCCGCGTTGAAGGCGTTGCGGACCTCGGGGCGGTCGAGCGTTACCCGCGCGAGCGAGCCCTCACGTGAGACCTCGAGCACGCTCATCGGCCGCGTCGTCGATGGAATGGCTCGGCGACGGCGCGCACCTGCGTCAGCAGTGGTTCCTCCAGCCACACGACGTCGGTCCCATCGGGCACGTCGACCGTGGCCGACGCGCCAACGTCACCGACCAGGCCGAGCATCAGCCTCGGCGTGCCGTCACTCGCATCGGTCTCGACCAGGTATGCCGCCTCGACGGCCGTGTCGCGCAGCTCGTCGGAGATGGTCGTCTCGAGGGGTCGGGTGTCGGTCGAGGCGAGGCGGACCCTGATCGAGATGCGGGAGGTCGGCTCGAAGAGCGGCTCGCCGCTGCCGGGGATGTTGCCCGCGGCGAGCGCGGCAAGCTCGCCGAGGTCGAATCGATACGGAACCGGGCCCGCCGGATCCATGATCGCCGGCATGCCGGCGGCCGCAAGGTTGGCAACGGCGATGCGCGCCGGGAGCGGGAGATTGCCGGTTTGCGCCGGTGCCCAGGCGGCGAGCGCCGCGAACGAGCCGAAGACCACGCTCACGGTCTCGCCACCGCTCTCGCGGGCCAGCATGACGCTGATCTCGACCTGCTCGTCGTCGGTGACGGCCGATGCCAGCGCCGCCTTCGCCTCATCGCCGTGCTCGGGCGGGACGGGAAGCAGAAGCGTCCCGCTCATCAGGGTCCGGTAGAAGGCGACGAGCGGCCCGCGATCGCCGCGCGTCTCCGCCTCGCGAGCGGCGAGCATGGCGTCGAACAGGTTCGCGGCGCTCTCCTCCAGCGATCCTGAGGGCGTGGAGCGATCGTGTGAGCCCGGCGCCGGGCGGTCATTGCCAGGATCCATCGGTCGGGTGAGCCTAGCGGATGCTGCTAGCATCGGCTCCATGATCCGTGGCATCGATCACCTCGTCATCGCCAGCCCTGATCCTGACGTGGCCGCGACCGAGCTCGAGTCGAACCTGGGCCTCGCGGCCGTCGGCGGCGGACGCCACCCCGGGCGCGGGAGCTTCAACCGGATCGTCTGGCTGGCCGACGGCAGCTACCTCGAGCTGGTCGGCGTCGACGATCCGGAGCTGGCGCGCCAGGGCGCTGTGGGCGCCGCGGTGGTCCATGCGCTCGAGGCTCACGGCGGCGGGCTTGCGACGTACGCCCTCCGCGACGATGACCTCGAGGCCACCGCGACCGCGCTCGGGGCGATCGGGACGTTCGGTCCGGTGGCCCACGGCAGCCGCACGCGGCCCGATGGCGAGCTCGTCGAGTGGTGGACGGCGCTGCCGGTCTCGGAGCTCGCTCCTGACGCCACGCCATTCCTCATCCAGCACGCCTACACCGGCGCCGAGTGGAGCCACGACGCGCTCGCCGAGCGTGCAACTTACCGCCACCCGATCGGCGCCCCCGTCGCCCTCGCCCGCCTGGACATCGCAACGGCCGAACCTCCGGCCACGGCAGCGACGATCCACGACGCGCTGGGGATGGACTTCTGGGCCGTCGCCGACCTGGCGGTGGCGGAGACGGGGCCGCACGTCATCCGCCTCGTCCCGCGCCGCGAGATGCCGGTGCCCGCGGTCGTCACGCTCGCGGCCGACGTGGACGCTCCCCGCACGGCGGAGCTGCTCGGCCTCCGATTCGACGTGGAGCGCGCCGAGCTCCCCGTCCGCGTCGCAGATCGCTGACGGATCCCTCCGGCTATCGGTCGGGCGGGGGCACCTCGGAGTCGCCCTGGCCCGCGGGCACGTCGTGGCTGTCCGCCTGGATCGGCTCACTCGCGGGGGCCGGCTCCGCGGCAGCCGGATCGTTCGCCGGCGCCGCGGCCGACGTCCCCACCGCGTCGCTCGCGCCGCGATTCATGCCGACCAGGACCATCGCGGCGCCGATGATTGCGACCAAGATCCCGGCGAACGGCTGGAAGTCGTCGACGAGCTCCATCAGGCTGAACTGAAAGCCGACCAGCGGCAGCAGCAGCGAGCCGGCACCGATGATGATGAGAAAGACGCCCCATCCGACCATCTGAACGATTCCTCCCTCGGCCGACGGGCGCTCACCGTGACGCGTCCGGGCTCGGCGCGGGTCAGTCTAGCGCCGGCTCACATGCGGAAGAGGCTGAAGCCCGGCTCGGGGATCGGTGCGTTGAGAGCGGCGCTGATGCCCATGGCCAGGATGCGCCGCGTGTCGACCGGGTCGATGACCCCATCGTCCCACAGCCGAGCCGTCGAGTGGTACGGGGACCCCTCGCGCTCGTACTTGGCGAGGATCGGCGCTTCGAAGGCGTCACGATCCGCATCGGTCGCGAACTCGCCGCGCACCGTGGACAGGACGCGGGCGGCCTGGGCTCCGCCCATCACGCTGATCCGGGCGTTCGGCCACATCCATAGCTGGCGAGGCCCGTACGCCCGGCCCGCCATGCCGTAGTTCCCGGCCCCGAAGCTGCCGCCGATGATGACCGTGAACTTCGGCACGTTGGTCGTGCTGACCGCGGTGACGAGCTTCGCTCCATCGCGGGCAATGCCGCCAGCCTCGTACTCGCGTCCGACCATGAATCCGGTGATGTTCTGGAGGAAGACGAGCGGGATCCGCCGTTGCGAGGCGAGCTCCACGAAGTGCGCCCCCTTCAGCGCCGACTGGCTGAAGAGAATCCCGTTGTTGGCGATGATCCCGACCGGGTAGCCGTGGAGACGGGCGAAGCCCGTCACCAGCGTCTCGCCATAGCGCGCCTTGAACTCGTGGAAGTCGGAGCCATCGACGAGTCGTGCGATCACCTCGCGGACGTCGTAGGACTGGCGCGCATCGGCCGGGATGACTCCATACAGGCTCTCGGCTGATGCCGAGGGCTCGCGAGGCTCGGCCACGTCCCATGGCGGATCAGGCTTGCGCCATGCCAGGTTGCGCACGATCTGCCGGCCGAGGGCCAGAGCGTGCTCATCGTCCAGGGCATAGTGGTCGGCCACGCCCGAGGTGGTGGTATGGACCTCCGCGCCACCCAGCTCCTCCGCGCTCACCTCCTCGCCGGTTGCTGCCTTCACCAACGGCGGGCCGCCGAGGAAGATCGTGCCGGTGCCCTTCACGATGACCGTCTCGTCGCTCATGGCCGGCACGTACGCGCCACCGGCGGTGCACGAGCCCATGACCAGCGCGACCTGCGGAATGCGCCGCGCCGATAGCTGAGCCTGGTTGTAGAAGATCCGCCCGAAGTGGTCGCGGTCCGGGAAGACCTCGTCCTGAAGCGGCAGGAACGCGCCCCCGCTGTCGACCAGGTAGAGGCACGGGAGCCGATTCTCGAGCGCGATCTCCTGCGCGCGGAGATGCTTGCGCACGGTGATCGGGTAGTACGTGCCGCCCTTGACCGTCGCGTCGTTGGCAACGATCACGCACTCGACGCCCTCGACGTGGCCGATGCCGGTCACGATGCCTGCACCCGGCGCCTCATCGTCGTAGAGGCCGTTGGCGGCGAGAGCCGAGAGCTCGAGAAAGGCGCTGCCCGGATCGATCAGCAGGTCGATCCGTTCGCGGACGGGGAGCTTCCCCCGTTCTCGATGCCGCGCGATCGAGCGGTCATCGCCTCCCGCGCCCCGGTCAGCCAGAGCCGCGGTTCGCCGGCGGAGGTCGGCGACCAGCGCGCGCATGGCGTCGGCGTTGGTGCCCGTGTCCGCGGAGTCGGGCTGGAGCGCAGTCTGGATGACGGCCATCGCCGCCGATTATGGCCCGGCGTCAGGCGAGGGTGACGAGCGACACGATCTGGGTGATGTGGGCGGCGTTGAGGATCGCGACGCTGACGACATGCTCGAATGGCGGGTCGCCCTCGTGCAGCAGGTAGGCATCGGTCAGCGGCAGGAACCGCTGGTTGCGCAGCAGGTGAGGACCGACCTCGACGCCGGGTGCCAGGTGGATGTTTCCCGTGATCGTGAATGGACCGGCGACGATCGCGGCGCGCTTCAGGCGTCGGTGCAGGCGCAGCTGGCGGCTGGCGCGCCACTCGGGCGGCATCGCCATCACCACCCGTGCCGTCGCGAGGGTCTCCCACTCGCCGTTCGTACCGCCGGGCTCTCCCCCGTCGCGCGGGGGATCCGTTCGGTCGAGCGGACCCGGGCTGGGCCTCCAGAGGCGGAGCTCATCCTGGGAGAGGAGCAGGTCGGTGACGCGTTGGCCATTTGGCGCGATCCAGCCCACGATCCGCGAGTCGGCCGTGTAGATCTCGATCGGGGCCAGGTCGAGACTCAACGCCATGGCCGCGGTCCCCTGGATGTCAGCCGGACCGGGACCCCTCCGCCAGTTCCAGAACGTCACGTTGCCTCCTGCTCGGAACGGCCGCCCGAGCACTCGGGCGACCTCCACCGCAACCGTATGCTTCCGCGCGGGCTCGACCAACGGGCCGATAGTCCTACCCTGCTCCCATGATCGAATTCGACCAGTTCCTCCTCGTCGACATGCGCGTCGGGCGCATCCTGTCGGCCGAGCCCCTGATCGGCGCGCGCAAGCCCTCCTACGAGCTGCGCATCGACTTCGGCGGGGACCTCGGCGAGCGCAGCAGCTCGGCGCAGCTGACGGTCACCTACCCCGACCCTTCCGCCCTGGTCGGCCGTCAGGTTGTGGCGGTGGTGAACTTTCCGCCTCGACGGATCGCTGGATTCTCGAGCGAGGTCCTCGTCCTCGGAGCGATGGGAGACGGCGGGCAGGTCCACCTCCTCGTGCCGGATCCGCCGTGCGCGGAAGGCCTTCGCATCGGCTGATGAGCGCGCCGTCTGGGATACTCGAGCCATGACCGACGCCTCGACTGCGCCCCTTCGTCGGGGACGCCCCCGACGGCATGCCCCAGCTCGACCTGGCGCCACCGCAGATCGCCCGCAGCGGCGACCCGTTCGCCGCGCTCCGGATCGTTCACTTCGTGTCGCGGCTCAGACGGAACGAAACGCTCCAGCTTCGCGACGTCGTCGCGGCACTGAATGCGGAGCTGCTCGACTGGTCATTCAGCGAGAAGGTGGTGATCGCGGAGCTCGTGCAGCTCCAGGCCAACTGGGGCATCAGCTTCCATGGCGACGACCGGATCGTCCTGGATCGCAATGAGCGCGGTCACACGCTGCTCATCGTCGACTCGACGAAGATGACCTCGTTCCTCGTCAACGAGGCGCGCCGCCTGCGCGAGGCCTGCGAGGAGGAGCTCCGCCGCTTCACTCTCGGCGACGGGGTGACGACCGACTACTGAGCCGTCCGCGGGCACTCAGATCGGGCGTCTCAGACGCGGTCCGCGTCTCCCGCCGACTCACTGGCGGCAACGACGGGTCGGGAGGGCACATCCTCGTCGCCGATGACGGGCAAAGGCACCCGGCGCGGCCGGGGTCGGAACGGGCTCGTCTCGGGCACGACCGGGCCATCGGTCTCGGTGAGGGCGCCGCCGCGATAGGCCTCCCATACCGCCATGACCGTGTCGCGATGCGGCTTGATGCGACAGTGCTCGTCACGGTTGCCCATCTCGTCGCAATAGCCGAGCGGCACGCACTTCGGGACGAGGAAGGAGCCGAAGAAGGGGCTGACCCGGAAGACCTCGTGCCTGATCTGCTTGAACAGCTGGCGGATCTCCCACTGAGCCATCGTGCACAGGCGCAGGCCCGACATGTGGATCAGCTGGCGGAGGTTCACCGTCATGATGAGATTGGTCTGCATCGCGTTCGGGAAGATGAACCGCGCGTCCTCCGCCGGCACCTCCGCCTGGAGCAGCTGGCCGTACAGCTCCAGGTTGTCGTCGATCGCGCGCTGGAAGCGGCCGGCCAGGTCGTCGGGCAGGTCGCCATCCGTGATCGACTCGGGGATCGTGTAGTTGTCCCGCTTCTTGAAGCTCACGTAGCGCTGCGACTGCTGGTCGAAGGCGGTCCCCGCGCGGTGTCGCACGAGCTGGTGAGAGAGCGTGCGTGTCACCCCGCTGATCGCGAACGTGAAGTTGACGTGCTCGATGGTCGAGCCGTGACCCGACTCCATCACCTTGCGCACGAGGTTCTGCTGCTTCTCGTCCGCGACCTCGCGGCTCACCGCCTTGCCCCAGATCTGGTCGGGCACCTGCTCGGAGTAGCAGGTCCGGCAGGCGGTGTAGATGATCGGGAGGTAGTACTCCTCGACGATCTCCTTGGTCGGGAAGATGAGCTTGGCGGAGAGGGCGGTTGAGGTCGACGGCATCCCCCGAAGTCTACCAAAGGGAACGGCCGATCCCACACGGTTATCCACAAGATGTGGGGGTGTGGATTATCCGACGCCGCTATGTTGTGGTCTTTCGCCCCGCGTGGTCTCCCGGGTCCGGCTCCCTATACTCGCGCTCCATGTCCGAGGGTCGGCCCGCCGTCATGTCGCGATCGGCGTTCCTCGAGGCGACGGACGAGCTCATCGCGACGGGCGAGGGCCTCGTCGTCAGCCCCGACTGGGACGCGTTCCGAGGGTGGCTGCTGGCGTCCGACCAGCTCCTCGAGCGGGTCTGGGGCAGGATGGACCGCTATCACCTGGCGTGGCTGAACGTGGGCCGCGACAGCGCACCACCCGGGTCCTCGCTGGATGAAGCCGGAACGCGAAGATTCGTTGCGGAGGTCGCGAGCGCCAAGCTGGCTGTCCTGCGTACGATGAGGTCGTCGGTGGAGCGACGGGGCTGGACACTGCTCTCCGATGACGACGCCGAAGAGGAGGCCCGATGAGCTACCAGATCGCGCCCGGCGGCCTGGCGGCGGTGCTCGCTCATCCCGACGACGAGAGCTTCGGCTGCGCCGGCGCGCTGGCCCTGGCGCACGCGGCGGGAAAGACGACACGCCTGCTGGTCGCGACCCGGGGCGAGGCCGGCACGGCCGACGGGATTCCCGATGCTTCCTTCGGTGACACGCGCGAGGCCGAGCTCATCTGCGCCGCACGGACGATAGGGCTCGACGAGGTGTCGATCCTCGACGGCTATGCGGACGGGGGCATCGCGGACGAGCCATTCGATCGCCTGGTGGACGAGATCGCCGCCTGGCTCGCCGATCGCCGCCCCGCCGCCGTGATCACCTTCGGGCCGCACGGGGTGACGGGGCACCCCGACCACGTCGTGGTGGGCAGCGCGACCCGCTGGGCGGTGGAGAAGCTGTCCGAGAGCGGCGTCGCCCCGAACTCCATCTATGTGATCTCGCCGATCTTCGACCCCGGCGGCAACCTCTACGACCTCTCCGCCGAGGAGCAGGCGGCGACGCACCGGATCGAGATCACCGGCTTCGCGCCCACGAAACTCGCTGCCCTCGAGTGCCACGCCAGCCAGACCGATACCGCGCGCGAGATCGCGGCCATTCGCGCCGCCATCGAGTCGGGGGAGGCGGTCTACGAGGGCTACCAGCGGGTCAGGCCGATCGTTCCTGCCCCACACCCCGTGTTCGACGAGGCCCTGCTCTAGCAAAGGTGCCGTTTCGGTGCTTCCCCGCGCTTGAGGGTATCCTTGCCGCATGGCAATCGACTCCGACCTCGCCAAGGTGGACGAGGTCATGACCGCCCTCTACGACATCCACGATCCGGAAATCGGGATGAGCATCGTCGACCTCGACCTCATCAAGGCCGTCGACCTCGGGACCGATGGGAATCCGACCGAGATCAAGATGGTGCTGACCACCCCGTTCTGCCCATGGGCGGGAGAGCTGATCCAGACCGTGAAGACGAAGACCGAAGAGGTGGTCGGACCGCCGGTCAAGGTGACCCTGCTGGCCGAGCGCTGGGAGCCTCCGCCCGGCCTCTTCTAGGCCGGCATTTTCTCCACCAGGTCCGCCGCGTTGGGCGCTCCACCGTGGCCCTCCACCATCAGAGCCTGGAGCACCGCCTCCTCGAGCTGGGTCACCACGAACGGCTTGACCACGATCATCACCTTCTGCTCGGTGAGGTAGCCTTGGAGGTCGCTCAGCACCCGGAGGGCAGCGCTGCACACGATCACCGGCACGCGCTCGAGCTGCCGGTCCATCCGCACCTTTTGAAGGAGCTGCCACCCCAGCAGCTCCTTCTCGCCGAAGACAAAGTCCAGGATGATGAGGTCCGGCTTGGCGGCGCGCACTCGGTCGAGCTCGCGTGGCGCGTAGCTCATCTGGACCACCTCGAGCCCCATCTCGCTCAGGATGTCGTCGAACAGCTCGAGGATCTCCTGGGTGTCGTTGACCACGAGCACGCGCTTGCCGCGCAGCTCGGCGTGCTTCCCGGCGTCCTGGGTCATGGTGCGACGTACCATGCACGGGCGGTGCCACCGGCACCGGCTCGAGGGAGATGCGGTGGTGCGGATCTACACGCGAAAGGGTGATACGGGCACTACGGGCCTGCTGTTCGGAGGGAAGCGCGTGAGCAAGGCCGATGCGCGTACCGAGGCTTACGGGACCACCGATGAGGCCGTCTCGGCCCTCGGGCTGGCACGCGCATCCATCGGTTCCGCCACTGACCGAACCGAGGCCCGGCTGACCGAGCTGATCGTCCGGCTCCAGCGCGAGCTGTTCGTGGTCGGCGCCGAGCTCGCCACCGGCCTCGATCGACGCGACCGGCTGACGGACGGCGTCTCGCGAGTCACCCCCGAGATGGTGAGCGCCCTGGAGGCCGAGATCGATGCGCTGGAAGGGCTGGTCGAGCAGCCGAAGGAGTTCGTCGTGCCCGGCGAGTCGGCGACCGGCGCCGCGTTGGACCTGGCGCGGACGACGACCCGCCGCGCCGAGCGCCGCGCCGTGGGCCTGGCCGAGATGGGCGAGCTCCCCGACTCCCAGGTCGTGCCGTACCTCAACCGGCTGGCGGACCTGCTATTCGTGGCCGCCCGCGCCGCCGATGGAGGCTTCCTTCCGGTCCGCGACTGAGGCGTCAGCCCATCCGCGGAATCCGCGGCAATCGATGGCTCGGCGCCATGGAATCCGGAGTTGTGACGAGTAGAATCGGCGGCATGGGTGGCCGGATTGGCCGAGCCTGCCCGCTCATCCGAGCCGAGGAACACACCACATGACCGTGACCGCGCCGCGCCAGCGGATGTTCATCGACGGCGATTGGGCCGATGCAGGCAGCGGCGAGACCGCGGCCGTGATCAACCCCGCCACGGAGGAGGAGATCGCCCAGGTCCCGAAGGGAGACGCTTCCGACGTCGACCGCGCGGTGGCCGCCGCCCGGGCCGCGTTCGAGTCGTGGTCGCAGTCGACGCCGCAGGATCGGTCGAAGGCCCTCTACGCCTTCGCCGATGCCATCGAGAAGGACACTGAGACGCTCTCACTGCTCGAGCAGCAGAACGTCGGCAAGCCCAAGGGGACCGCCGACTTCGACGTCGAGTTCACCGTCGACAACGTCCGCTTCTTCGCGGGCGCCGCCCGTGTCGTCGAAGGCAAGGCCGCCGGCGAGTACGTCAGCACGCATACCAGCATGATTCGGCGCGAGGCGGCCGGGGTAGTCGGCCAGGTGGCCCCGTGGAACTACCCGCTGATGATGGCGATCTGGAAGCTGTGCCCGGCCATCGCCGCCGGCTGCACCGTCATCCTCAAGCCGTCTTCGATGACTCCTCTCTCGGCGATCCGCCTGGCCGAGCTCGCCGCCGACATCTTTCCCAAGGGCGTCTTCAACGTGGTCACCGGGCCTGGCTCGGTGGTGGGCGATCGGCTCATCCGCCATCCCGACGTCGACATGGTCAGCCTCACGGGCGACACCGCGACCGGGAAGGAGATCGCAGCGGCAGCTGCGCAGACGGTGAAGCGCGTGCATCTCGAGCTCGGCGGCAAGGCCCCGGTGCTCGTCTACGACGACGCCGACATGGATGCGCTGGCGGAGACGATCAAGCTTGCCGGCTTCTTCAACACGGGGCAGGACTGCACCGCCGCGACCCGGATCATCGTGATGGGCGACGGCTACGACCGGGCGCTGGAGGCGCTGGTCCCGGCGGTCGAGTCGATCAGGGCCGGCGATCCGGCCTCCGACCCCGAGCTCGACATGGGCCCACTGGTCAGCAAGGCACAGCAGGACCGGGTTGCCGGCTTCATCGACCGGGCGCGAGGCTACGGGGCCGAGATCGCGGCCGGCGGCGAGGCCTTCGGCGATCGCGGCTTCTTCTACAAGCCGTCCATCGTGACCGGCGTCGCCCAGGACGCGGAGATCGTCCAGAGCGAGGTCTTCGGTCCGGTCGTCACGGTCCAGCGTTTCGACGACGAGGCTGACGGCCTCGCCTGGGCCAACGGCGTCCCGTATGGGCTGGCCGCATCGGTCTGGACCAAGGACATCAAGCGCGCGCTGCGCGCCGCGAAGGCGCTGCGCTACGGGACGGTCTGGATCAACGACCACCTCACGATCGCCTCGGAGATGCCGCACGGTGGCTTCGGACAGTCCGGATACGGGAAGGACATGAGCTCCTACTCGATCGAGGACTACACCATCGTGAAGCACGTGATGGCGAAGATCGCCGACTGAGCTCGAGTGGTGCCGCTGGGCCGGTCGATCGAGGAGTTCACGATCGATGACCGCACGTCGCGGACCGGGGCGTGAAGGCAAATGGCGACGCATACGATCGAGATCCGGCGGCCAATGGCGGACGTGTTCGACGTCCTCACCAACGTCGAGCTGACCGGTAGGTGGTATCCGGCCAAGGTGGAGGAGTGGTGGACCTCGCCGCCACCCCACGGGATCGGCTCGACCCGCCGAGCGCGGACGTGGGTGCTGGGCCGGGCGATCGAGAACGACGCGGTCGTGACCGCGTATGAGCCGCCTCGCCTGGCGGCAATGAAGGGCCTGTCCAGGAGTGCCCCGTTCGAGGCGACGCTCAGGTTCGAGCCGGTCAACGGTGGGACGCGTGCCACGGTCGAGACGGTTTTCACCCTCTCCGGCGCCATGCGCCTCATCGGGCCGCTCTTCATTCCAGCTTACGAGCGCGGATGGGAACGCGGGCTCGAGCGGCTCAGGGCGATGATGGAGTCGGGTGAGCTCTGATCAGATGCGCTCGACCACAACCCCCTCGTTGGGTCGAAGCTCGATCGCGTCCTCCACACGCGTGGCGTCGCGGTCGCGGTGGGTGCCGATCAATACGCTGCCGGGTCCCGTTCCCGGCACGGTCCGCATGTTTGCGGTGAGGTTGAGGATGACGTCCACCCGGCCCTGAGCCGTGACGCGTCGGAAGGCAAACGTGCCGTCGGGCGTCTGGCCGAACGGTTGAAAGTCGCCGAGCCGCAGGACCGGATGGTCTCGGCGCAGAGCGATGAGGCGGCGCGTCAGGGTGAGGATCGAGTCGGGATCTTCCGCCTGACCGGCAACGTTCGTCCGGACCGCGTCCGGTGCGAGCGGAAGCCACGGCGTCGTCCCGGGAGGCGCGAAGCCGGCGTTCGGCGAGGCGTCCCATTGCATGGGTGATCGAGCGCCGTCCCGTCCGCGACCGGGCTCGCGCCTCTCGAGCGGATCGCGCGAGTCAGTCAACGCAACCGGGACGTCGACCATGCCGATCTCCTCGCCGTAGTAGATGGTCGGCGTGCCGCGGAGGGTGAGCAGGAGAAGCATCCCGACTTTCGCCTGATCGCGACCGGCGCGCTTCGGCGAAGCGAACCGCGGCTGGTCATGGTTGCCAAGGACCCAGCTGGCCCAGGCGCCGAGTGGAAGCACGCGCTGCACGCCCTCCACCGCGGCACGGATCGCATCGGCTGTCCAGGGGCTGTAGGTGACGTGGAAGTTGAAGGGCACGTGGATCTCGTCGAGCTCCTCGCCGTAGGACTCGGCCCAGCGGTCGAAGTCCGGATGATGGAGCTCGCCGATGCTGACCCGATCGCCGGGATAGCCGTCGAGCATGCGGTGGAAGTCCCGATACAGCGCGTGGATGTCGGGGTGGCCGAGGTCGTTTTCGTGGAGCTGCGTGATCCACGGGCCCAGCCTCTCGAGCTCGCCGGGCATCGGCGACGGGTTCGGCGGGTTATCGCGCAGCAACGGGTCCTTGAGAATGAGCTGCGCGACGTCGATGCGGAAGCCATCCACCCCGCGGTCGAGCCAGAAACGGGCAGCATCGAACATGGCCGCCCTGACCTCCGGGTTGCGCCAGTTGAGGTCGGGCTGCTCCTTGAGAAAGGTGTGGAGGTAGAACTGCGACGTCGTCTCGTCCCACTCCCAGGATGGCCCACCGAAGAGGCTGAGCCAGTTGTTCGGCAGCTCCCCGTTCTGGCCCGCGTCGCGCCAGAAATACCAGTCGCGCTTCGGGTTGTCCCGGCTCGAGCGCGACTCGACGAACCACGGGTGCTGATCGCTGGTGTGGTTGGGAACGTAGTCGACGAGGACGCGGATGCCCCGCCGATGGGCTCCGGCCAGCAGCTCGTCGAAGTCCGCCAGCGTTCCGAAGAGCGGGTCGACGTCGGTGTAGTCGCTGACGTCGTAGCCGAAGTCGGCCATCGGCGAGGGATAGAAGGGCGAGATCCAGATGGCATCGACGCCCAGCCAGGCGAGGTAGTCGAGCCGGCTGGTGATGCCGGCAAGGTCGCCGGTGCCGTCGCCATCGGCATCGGCGAACGAGCGTGGATAGACCTGGTACACGACGCCGGTCTGCCACCAGCGCGGTGCGCTCCGCTGCATGGTGTGAAGGCTAGACGGATGCACCGACCCCTCGCAGGCGCCTGCTACGATCGAAATGAATGACTGAGACAACGCCGCCGCCGGCAGACCCGGCTGCACCGGGGACATTGCCGGCCGGACGGACCGATCCGCTCGATCCCGCCGAGGCAGAGCGCCTCTTCCGCCGCGGTGTGGCGCTCTTCAACGGGGTGCGCTACTGGCATGCCCACGAGGCCTGGGAGACCCTGTGGCGCGCCGCGCCGGACGACGAGCGGGACTTCTTTCAGGGCCTGATCCAGGTCGCCGCCGGCCTCCTCCACCTCCAGCGCCGCAACCTGCGTGGCGCCCGCAACAAGCTGCGAGACGGCCTCGATCGGCTGGCGCCATATCAGCCGGCGTATCAGGGCGTCTTCGTGAACGAGCTGATCGGCGAGGCCAGGCGGCTTCTCGACGACCTCGAGTCCGGCTTCCTGCCGTACCTTATTCCGCCCGTGATCCGCTTCACCGAGGCCGACGAGCCCGACTTCAGCCGATGACCGACGAGCGCGTCGAGCGCGACTCGATGGGAGAGGTTCACGTGCCGGCCAACGCCAGATGGGGCGCCCAGACGCAGCGAGCCGTCGAGAATTTCCCGATCTCGGGGACCGGCCTCGAACGTGCGCAGATCCGAGGCGCTGGCACAGATCAAGGCAGCGGTCGCATCGGTCAAGGCCGACGAGGGCCTCATGGATCGGGAGCTCGCCGATGCGATCGTCGCATCCGCCGACGCCGTCGCCCGAGGAGAGCACGACGACCAGTTCCCGATCGACATCTTCCAGACCGGGTCGGGCACCAGCAGCAACATGAACATGAACGAGGTGCTGGGCTCCCTGGCGCGGGACCAGCTTGGTCGCGACGTCCATCCCAACGACGACGTCAACCACCCGATGTCGTCGAACGACATGTTTCCCGCCTCGATTCATATCGCCGCCACCGCGGGCGTGCTGCGCGAGCTGGTCCCGGCACTCGAGCACCTCGCCGCCTCTCTCGAGCGCAAGGCCACCGAGTTCGCCGATGTCGTGAAGTCCGGTCGGACCCACCTCATGGACGCGACGCCGGTGACGCTCGGCCAGGAGTTCGGCGGCTACGCGGCGCAGGTCCGCATGGGGGTGGAGCGCCTCGACGCGAGCCTGCCGCGGGTGGCGGAGCTGCCGCTCGGCGGGACGGCGGTCGGCACCGGCATCAACTCACCAGCGGGGTTCGGCGGGCGCGTGATCGCCAGGATCGCCGCCAGCACCGGCCTGCCGCTGACCGAGGCTCGCGACCACTTCGAGGCCCAGGGCGCCCGCGACGGCCTCGTCGAGCTTTCCGGCCAGCTGCGAACCATCGCGGTGAGCCTCACGAAGATCGCGAACGACCTGCGCTGGATGGGCTCCGGACCGCGTGCCGGCCTGGGCGAGATCGCCATCCCCGACCTGCAGCCGGGGAGCAGCATCATGCCCGGCAAGGTGAACCCGGTGATCCCCGAGGCCACGCTGATGGTGTGCGCCCAGGTCATCGGTAACGACGCCGCGATCGCCTGGGGCGGCGCGGCCGGGAACTTCGAGCTCAACGTCATGCTCCCGATGCTCGGCCGCAACGTGCTCGAGTCGATCCGGCTCCTCAGCTCCGTGAGCCGTCTCCTCGCCGACCGATGCGTGGACGGCATCACTGCCAACGTCGAGCGGCTGCGCGAGTACGCCGAGGGTTCGCCCGCCATCGTGACCCCGCTGAATGCGATCCTCGGCTACGAGGAGGCGGCGAGCATCGCCAAGCAGTCGCTCTCCGAGCGCAAGACGATCCGCCAGGTTGTCCTCGAGCGCGGCCACGTGCGAGACGGGCGCCTGACCGAGGCGGACCTCGACGAGGCGCTGGATGTCATGCGGATGACCCGACCCTAGCGATCGTCCGTGCGCTCGGTCCCAGCGGCCGGGAGGTACGCATAGCGGAGCTCGCTCGTGTTGGTGGCGTTGTCGACCTCCATCCAGACCAGGAGATCGCCGGAGACGTGCGCCCGAATCGTGCTCCGCAGTGCATCTCCCTGCTGGATCTCGATCAGGCGCGCTCGATCGAGACCGAGGTCGTACACGCCGAACTTCGCGGAGTCGGCACCCCACCAGGCGACGAAGCGAGCACCCATGCTCGGGTAGTTGACGTACTCCTGGGGCCAGGCCGAGAGCGGTGAGGTCAGTCCGCTCTGCAGATCGTGGTGGTACATCGTTCCCCAGTTGAACATGTTGAACCCGGGATCGGCCTCCTTCCAGAGGATGTCGTCGTCGCGGATGAGGGGCATCGTCGCGCGTCCGGACGAATCGAGGCGTCGAGGCTCCGCGGCTGGGTCCGCGAGGTCGAGCAGATAGACGAAGCGCTCATCCGTCGTGCGATCGGCCGAGTAGCGCACCTCGCAGTAGACGAGCGATGAGCCGTAGAGGGACGGCAGCCAGAGCTCGGCCTCGGCTGCCAGACGCTCTGCGATGAGGACCGGCTCCCAGTCGGGCGCGGTGGCCATCAGCAGCTGCGAGACCGGGCCCTGCGGCCCGCGGTCGAAGGCGGTCCAGACGACGAGGGGCCGATAGACGCTCACGCTCGGGACCAGGCTCGAGACGTCGTCGTCGCCGGGGTGCGTGTCGAGGAGGATCGCGTCCGCTCCGTCATCCGGGATGAGCCAGAGGTTCCAGGCTCGCTCGCCGCTCATCGGGAACTCGACGAAGGCGATCATCCCCAGGTCGCCGGTGATCCTCGGGATGGTGTGGTTGCGCTCCGGGTTTCGCCAGAGCAGCTCGGGGACGGCGTCGGGGCCAGGCGTGTAGCGCCAGAGGTCGGGAGCGGCCTCGAGTCCGCTGCCCTCGCCCCTGCCCGACGAATACAGGATCGACGCCCCGTCGCTGACGAAGTCGAGCATCGGATCGGTGAGCGCGGAGTCGAGGGTCTGGATGTCGAGCTCGGCACCGAGGTCCCCTCCGCCCTCGGACGCGGTCGGCCGCTGCGAAGCTGCTACCGAGCTCGCGCTCGCGTTCGCGCTCGGCTCCCGATCCGGTGAAGGAGTGGGGAGCGGGGTCGGGCTTGGGATGGTGGCCGTGCAGGCCACCATCCCGGCGACGCAGAACGCGGCCGCTGTCGCGGGCAGGCGCCGCACTCGGCTCACCACACGAGCCGCTTGGTGTGGGCCATGATCATCGCCGCGATGTGGCGCATCGGGTCCCAGTACTTGCCGGTCGCGCCGCCCTCGTCCTTCGAGGAATCGGCGTAGTAGAGGCGGGAGGAGTCGGTCCCGGTCCAGAGACCGACCCATCCGTAGGCCGCGATCCAGTGGCCGGGTGAGGACACCGGACGGCTCCAGCTGGTCAGGTGGTAGGTGCCGCGGACGTCGTACGGCTTCACGGCGATCGCCAACGGCATCTTGGAGCTGCTGATGTTCGAGCGGACCATCGCATGCAGCTGATCGGAGACCGTCCCGTCCCCGTCGTTGTCCAGGAGCGGCGACACGACCCAGTCCCAGCCGGCCGGTCGACGCGGAGCGTTGACCGTCGAGGACTCGAGACCGTCTTCCAGCTCCGGTGCGTTCGTCAGGCCGTTGACATCGGTCTTCATCCAGCCCGCGATGGTCGTCTGCAGGTACTTGTTGGCGCCCGGCCCGGTGGCCCAGGCGTAGTTCGAGATGACCTGCCCGGTGGCGGGGCCGCAGTAGTGGCCCTTGATCTGGTCCCGGGCCTCCACGGCGAGAAATCCCTGCGGGATGGCACAGGCGTTGGGTGCGACCGCGTTTGGGGAGCTCGTCGGAGTCACGCAGTCGAGCCCGACGAGGTTGAGGCCCTGGGCTTCGACCTGGGCCACGTAGGCCTCGGCGGCCGCGACCCTCCGATCCGAGGCGGCCTGCTCCTGCGGTGTGAGTGGTCGCTCCGCGCTTGGCGGCCGAAGCGGCTTGGCGGCAGCGGCGGGACCGGCGCCAAAGGCGATGGTCAGCATGGCGATGAGCGTGGCCATGACGATACGGCTCGAGAACATGTGGGCAGCCTCCTGATCGTTGGAGGCGAGCCGGCGTTCGAAAGGGCGAACGGATGTTCGACGCTCATCCTGCCCGACAGTCTCTTCGCCGCCACTTACCAGCCGCTTACCGGACCGACGCGAGCGTACGAAACGCCGGCCACGCTCATCGCGGACCGGCGCATCGTGTCAAGCCGTCACGACGGGGTGCCACTACTTCAGCCCCGTATCGTTCGATATCAGGATCCCGCCGCGACGGTTCTTCGGTTGTGACCCGATCCTCGCGGATCCCGGAGGCGCCGCCCAAGGGGCGAATGTCCCGATCCCACCGGGAACTCGCCGGTTGGGCAAATCGGAGCCCGAGGCCGTGTCGGGCTAGAATCGAGCCCCGCGCCATCCGCCGGCGCCCACGCCCTTCGAGGAGACCGATCCGTCGTGACCAAGACGTACCAGAACCTGATCGGTGGCGACTGGAAGGCCGCCGGCTCGGGCGCAACCTTCACGAGCGTCAGCCCGGCCAACCACGACGACGTGATCGGTGAGTTCGCCGCCTCCGGGCCCGCGGACGTCGAGGCGGCCGTCGCGGCGGCGAAGCGCGCCTTCGGCCCCTGGAGCGCGATGCCGGCGCCGAAGCGTGGCGAGATCCTGTTCCGCATCGCCCGCCTCCTGGCCGAGCACAAGGAAGAGCTCTCGCGCCTCATGACGCGCGAGATGGGCAAAGTGCTGCCCGAGGCGCGAGGCGACGTGCAGGAGGCGATCGACGTCGCCTACTACATGGCCGGCGAGGGACGCCGACTGTTCGGCCAGACGGTCCCGTCGGAGATGCCCGACAAGTTCGCGATGGCCATCCGCCGGCCGATCGGCGTGGTCGGAGTCATCACGCCGTGGAACTTCCCGGTCGCCATCCCCGGCTGGAAGCTGTTCCCCGCCCTGATCTGCGGCAACACGGCCGTGATCAAGCCCGCGAGCGATACGCCCGCCTGCCTCGTCCGCTTCGTGGAGCTCCTCGCCGAGGGCGGGCTTCCCGACGGCGTCGTCAACGTGGTCACCGGCTCCGGCGCGGAGGTCGGAAACGCGATCGTCGATCACCCCGACATCAGGGTCATCTCGTTCACCGGCCACACGGACACGGGAGTCGAGATCAGCACGCGCGCCGCGAAGACGCTCAAGCGCGTCAGCCTCGAGCTGGGCGGCAAGAACCCGATCGTTGTCTGGGAGGACGCCGATCTCGATCTCGCCCTCGACTCCGTGGTGTGGTCGGCGTTCGGGACTTCCGGGCAGCGCTGCACCGCGGCGTCGCGCCTGATCGTGCATCGGAGCATCCATGACGACTTCGTCCATCGGCTCCGCGATCGGGTCGGCAAGCTCGTGCTCGGCGACGGGCTGGACGACAAGACCGATGTTGGGCCGGTCATCAACGAGACTGCCGTCGAGCGCATCGCGTCGTATGCCGCCATCGGTCGCGACGAGGCCGATCTCGTCATCGGCGGCGAGCCGGCGCGCGACGGGGACCTCGGCAAGGGGAGCTTCTTCCAGCCGACCATCTTCACCGAGGTCAAGCCCGATGCGCGCATCGCGCAGGAGGAGATCTTCGGCCCGGTCACCTCGGTCATCCCCGTCGACGACTGGGACGAGACCGTTCGGATCGTCAACTCGGTGAAGTACGGCCTGTCGACCTCGCTCTTCACCAACGACATCAACCTCGCCTTCCGCTCGATCCGCGACTTCGACTCCGGGCTCGGCTACGTCAATCACGGAACGATCGGCGCCGAGGCGCATCTTCCGTTCGGCGGGACGAAGGCGACCGGCAACGGCCACCGTGAGGTGGGGCAGGCGTCGCTCGACTTCTTCAGCGAGTGGAAGAGCGTGTACATCGACTACTCCGGCAAGCTCCAGCGCGCACAGATCGACATGACCTTCATCGACGACGAGTAGCCGTTCCTCTGGCCCGCAAGGGCGTCTCGCTTGCCGGTGAGCGGGCGCGGATGCGACGATGCGCCGCGATGCGCCTGCCCCACTTCCCGCTGCACACGGTGCTCTTCCCGCACCTGCCGCTGCCGCTCCACATCTTCGAGGAGCGCTACCGGACGATGGCCACCGACCTCATGGCCGATGGCTCGCCATACGGTGGACGGTTCGTGGTGAGCATGATCAGCGAGGGTCGGGAGGTCGGCGGCGCCGCCACCACGCGGGCGATCGGCACGATCTGCGAGGTCCACAGCGCCGAGCAGTTTCCGGATGGCCGATGGTTGCTCCTCGTGGTCGGCGTGGCGCGCGCGCGTCTCGGATCGGTCGATCACAACGGTCCGTACGCCGTCGTCGATGTCGAGGAGCTGCCCGATCCTCAGGGCGGCGAGGCGGTGGCCCTGGTGCCGTCGGTGCAGCACGCGCTGGATGCGTACCTCGCCACGGTGAAACGTTTCGTGGCCCGCACCGCGTCTGCACGGGACGAAGCTGCGGAGACCGTTGACGTGCGCGCATCCCTCGACGAAGTGCTGAAGCCCATTCGGCTGCCGGACGATCCGGTTGCCGCGAGCTACGCCGTCGCCGGCGTCCTCCAGGTCGAGCTGACCCGCAAGCAGCTGCTCCTCGAGCTCCCGGATGCCGCGGCACGGCTCCGGGCAGAGCTCGAGCTCCTGCGTCGCGAGGTCCGGCTGCTCGACGACGGCGCCATGCCGCCGATCCCCGCGAGCGATCTCGGCTACCACCCGAACTGACCGATGCGGGCCACGCGCCTCGGCCCGATCAGCCTCGCGGCCGTCCTGCTCCTTGCCGCGTGTGGGGGCACGGACCCGTCGGCGACGCCGTCGAGCTCCGCTCCGCCGGCTTCCGCCGCGCCCTCGCCCAGCGTCGTACCATCCGAACTCTCTCCGTCGCCTGAGCCGTCGACCTCCGCACCGACGCCGTCCGCACCGATCGGGACGGAGCACATCGTCCAGCCCGGTGAGGGATTGGCGGCCATCGCTCGCGCCTACGACACGACCGTCGAGCAGCTCCAGGCCTGGAATGCGGGTCGCTACCCGTCGATCGCCACGAACCCGAATCTCATCGAGCCGGGCTGGGTCATCATCGTGAGGGGCGATCCGGGCGTCACGCCGCTGCCGACTCCATCGCCGCCTCCGGCGACACCTCGTCCCACCCCGCCGTCGACGGGGGGTGGTGGCTGCACCGCCGGCAACCGCGTCGCTTCCGGATCCGCGCAGGTCTTCCGCACGATCCCGAACGCCGGCCCGGGCGTGGCCCTCACCTTCGACATGGGCGGTCGCATGGATCCGGCGGTCGACATCATGAGCTTCCTCGTCGCCAATGACGTGTGCGCCACGATCTTCGCCACCGGCGTGATGAGCCAGACGCCGCAGGGGCAGCAGGTCATGGCGATCATCCGCGCCCATCCCGAGCTGTTCGAGATCGCCAATCACACGATGTACCACTGCGACCTGGCGCGTGGCGGCGGCGGCTCCCCGTCGACGGCGCCGTGCGCCGGGACCTTCGACGCCGCGCGCATCGGTCGCGAGTTGACCGAGGCGGAGGCGATCCTGCGCAACGGCACGGGCCAGGCGTCGCAGCCGTATTGGCGCCCGCCGTACGGCTCGATCAACCCGGCCGTGCTCGAGGCCGTCGCAGCTGCCGGATACACGAAGACATTCCTGTGGGACATCGACACCGTCGATTGGAAGCCGATTTCTGACGGCGGCCCCACCGCGGCGCAGATCGCCGCAAAGGTCGTGAACAATGCGGTCAACGGATCGAACGTGCTCTTCCACCTCGGTGGCTACGAGACGCTCGACTCGCTCCAGCTGATCGTCCCCGGACTCCGCGACCGCGGGTTTACACTGACCAGCCTCTCAGACCTGCTCCAATGATCGACCGGGGGATCTCACCGATGCGTCGCACGCTGATTCGAGTCATGGTGGCGATGCTGCTCGTGGGGCCGATGACAGCCGTGCCCGCGCTCGTCAACCCCGCGCCAGCGGCCGCGGTGACGCCGACGCCATCGGCGCCGATGCGGGTCGTCTTCGAGGCGGGCGCGCATACCGGGTACACCTTCAACCTGGCCACTGGCGCCATCACAGGTTCCAGATCGGCGACCCTCGCAAGGCCGTCGGGCGCCACCACGACACGCCGCGCCTCGATCCCCGGGCGAGGCGTGCACCTCCTCATCTCCAATGGCATCTGGGCCGGGTACTGGGTGCGCGAGTCGATCGTCGCTCATGTCGATGGAGTCGTTGGCGAGACGTCCTATGCGCCGGCGCGCCGCCTCGCGTTCCCGCCCGGTAACGTCGTTGGCTATCGCTTCGATGCGGCCTGGGGCCTGACGACCGCCAAGGTGATGACGATTGCCCGCACGTCTGGAGCCGACGCCGCCCAGGCCGCGGTGATCAACGGCATCCTCAGCTACCGGATCGTGAACGGCGGCCTGGCCGGGTACTGGGTCCCGGCCGGCTCGTCCGGGGCGGTGCAGGCCTCTCGCCTGCCACACGGGTCCGCGCGCCGGCGGCAGCCAGCAGGTCCTGCGCACGGTCCCAGGCGCCGGCCCCGAGGTCGCCCTCACCTTCGACATGGGCGGCCGCCTCGACCCGGCCCTGTCGATCCTGCGCCGGCTCCTCCTCAATGGCGTCTGCGCGACGCTCTTCCCGACCGGCAGCGCGTCGCAGACCCCGATCGGGCAGCAGGTCCTCGCCATGGTGCGCGCTTATCCGCAGCTGTTCGAGGTCGGGAACCACACGATGCATCACTGCGACCTCGCCGCCGGCGGAGGGGGAGCGGCATGTCCCGCCGGACCGCCGTCGCGCACCTTCGTGCAGGCCGAGCTGGCCGATGCCGCGACGATCATCCAGGCCGGCAGCGGCCAGTCGCCGATCCCGTACTGGCGTCCGCCGTACGGCTCGACCAATGCCACCGTCCAGGGGTATGCCGCCCAGATCGGCTACACCAAGACCCTGCTCTGGGACATCGACACGATCGACTGGCGGCCGCTCGCCGACGGCGGGCCGACGGCCGCACAGTCGGCGGCCAAGGTGACGGCCAACGCCGTGAACGGCTCGAACGTCCTCATGCACCTCGGCGGCTGGACCACGTTCGACGCGCTGCCGTCCATGATCCATGGCCTCCGCGTCCGGGGCCTGACGCCGTCGACGATCTCCGACCTGCTCGACGGCTCCTGACTGCCGGCTCAGCCTCCGGTGATCGGCGCCTGGCGCTCCTGGACCTCGTCCAGCGCCTCGGCGAAGATCGCCAGGGCGGTGTCGACGTCCGTCTCCGTCGCGATCAGCGGTGGGCTGAAGCGCAGCGACGCCTCTCCACACTCGAGGACGAGCAGGCCGCGCTGGAAGGCCGCGTCCTGCACCGCCTCCGCCGCCTCGTGCGACCCGAACTCGACGCCGAGCATCAGGCCGATGCCGCGAATGTCGCGGATCGCATCGGTCCCATCGGCGATGCGCTCGAGGCCGATGCGCAGCCGGTCACCGGCGACCGTGGCGTTCGAGAGCCCCTCGGACTCGATGATGTCGAGGGTCGCGAGGCCGGCAGCCGCGCAGACGGGGTTCCCCGCGAAGGTCGAGCCGTGGGCTCCGGCCGACCAGGTCCACACCGACTCGCGCGCGATGAACGCGCCGATTGGCATGCCCGAGGCGATGCCCTTGGCCGTCGTGAGGATGTCCGGCTCCACGCCGGCATGCTCGATGGCCCACCAGCGCCCGGTGCGGCCCATGCCCGACTGGATCTCATCGGCGACGAGGAGAATGCCGTGCTCGTCGCAGATCTGGCGCAGCCCCTGGAGGAAGGTGGCCGGCGCGGGGAAGTAGCCCCCCTCGCCCTGGATCGGCTCGACCACGATGGCGGCGACGTCGGCCGGCGAGATCTGTCGCCCGAAGATCGTCCGCCGCAGGTGGTCGAGCTCGGCCGAGCCATCGCCTCCCGAACCCTCGCGCCAGGCGCGAATGCGCGGGAACGGGGCGTGGTGGACCATCGGCACCAGGGGCCCGAAGCCGGCCCGCTGCTTCACCTTCGAATTGGTGAGCGACAGGGCGCCCATGGTCCGCCCGTGGAAGCCGCCCTCGAAGGCGATGATTCCCGGCCGATGAGTGTGGTATCGCGCCAGCTTGATGGCGCCCTCGACCGCCTCGGTGCCGGAGTTGGTGAGGAAGACTCGCGCCCGCTCGCTGAACGGCGCGATCGAGGCCAGGCGCTCACTGAACTCCAGGTATCGCGGCTCGTAGAAGTCGGTCGCGGCGATATGGATCAGCCGATCGGCCTGGTCCTTGATCGCCTGCACGACGCGCGGGTGCGAATGGCCGGTCGAGCAGACGGCGATGCCGGCGGCGAAGTCGAGGAAGCGGTTGCCGTCCACGTCGGTCACGACCAGACCCGATCCCGACTCGGCGACAAGTGGATAGGCGCGCGTCAGCGATGGGCTGGCGACGGCCTCGTCGCGCGCGATGATCGCCCGCGCCTTGGGACCGGGCAGCTCGGTGACGATGTGCGGCGCGGTCGGCTTCAGGGCAGCCGCAGCTGAGGAGGTAGCCTCCATGGTGGTCATTGGGGTAGCACTCCGGATTCGGAGCGGCGCGTCCTGCCCGCGCACCTTGGCTAGATCGAAGCATCCTAGCAGGCGACCCTTCAGGGCCGCCCGAGCGACCTAGGACGACGAGCGAGACGAGTGCGCCGCCGTTGACGCGATTGACTCACCGATGAGCCCTGGTCCGGCGTAGATCATCCCCGTCCACAGCTGGACGAGATCCGCGCCCGCGGCCAGAAGACGGGCCGCGTCCGCGCCAGAGCCGATGCCTCCCGACGCAATGACCGCCAATCGCGGATCACGCGGGGCGGCGACCGCGCCGGCGGTGCGCTCGAGCAGCGGGCGTCCCGAAAGCCCGCCGGGCTCACCGGCGTCGGGTGAGTCGAGCCAGGCCCGCGTGGTGGTCGTGTTGGAGAGGATCATGCCGGCGGCGCCGGCATCGGCGAGGGCGCCGACCAGCCGCGCGCGATCCGCGTGGATCATGTCGGGCGAGACCTTGACCAGCAGCGGCCGCGCGGGGGCGGCTTCGGCGACCGCCGCCAGGAGCGAGGTGAGCCGGGCCGGGTCCTGGAGGTCGCGCAGGCCGGGGGTGTTGGGGCTGCTGACGTTGATGGCGAGATAGTCGGCCTCGCCCGCCACGCGCTCGGCGGCTGCGACGTAGTCCTCGACTGACCGCTCGTCGGGCGTGTCCCGGTTGCGCCCGATGTTCACGCCGATGACGAAGCCATCCGGCAGCCTCGGCCGCGCAGCCGCGATGCGGCGGGCGAGGGCATCGGCGCCTTCATTGTTGAATCCCATGCGGTTGACGAGTGCGCCGTCCTCCGGCAGCCGCACCATGCGTGGACGCGGATTGCCCGGCTGCGGCCGCGGCGTCACGGTCCCGAGCTCGACGAAGCCGAAGCCGAGCGCGGCCCAGCCCGCGATCGCCGCGCCGTCCTTGTCGAAGCCCGCGCCGAGCCCGACCCGGTTGCGGAAGCGGAGTCCCATCAGCTCGACCGGCGCCGCGTCGGCCATGCGGGTCCCCGCGACGAAGCCGCAGAGCCTCGGTGCCATGCGCCCGGTCGCGCCGAGCAGGCGCAGGGTCAGGTGATGGATGCGTTCCGGATCGGTACGGAAGAGGAGTGGGCGCACCGTGTGGTAGGCCGAGACGCGCCAGCTCGGCATCGGTCAGTCGTCGTGGGCGCGCGGGAAGGCCATCTCCTCCGGGTACACCGGCGGCAACGGCTCGGCATCCTCGCCGGGCGCGGGCCGCGTCGGGTCGGGCGTCATGAATTCGTGCCACACCTCGGTGCCCGCCGAGGGCGGGTCGTCGAGCTCCTTGATGGCCACGATCCCCTCGAAGCGAATCGATCCAGCTTCGCCGTCGTCGGTCTCGTAGTCGTCCTCGTAGTCCGGGGCCATCTCGACCGCGCGTCCGAGCGCCGCCTCCTCGTCGCTGCCGTCGATCAGGACGACGCGATCCTCGACGAGGGTCACCGCCTCCGGGTCGCCGGCCATGTACGCGTACCTGAGCTGGACGGCGAACCATCCCGAGGGCTCGACGAGGGTCTCGTCGATCGGGGGCATGGCGGAGCGCGCCGTCACCGCGGTGCCCTCACTCGCCGACGACGGTCTGCGACTGTTCGCGCAGGAACTGCTGGACGTAGTACGGGCCGAGGCCGCCCTTGCCTGAGGAGCCCGACCCCTTCCAGCCGCCGAAGCTCTGGATCCCGGGCCACGCGCCGGTGGTGGCGCCCGCCCGGCGGTTCACGTACACGACGCCGGCCTGGATCGTGTCGAGGAAGCGCTGGACCTCGGCCTCGTCGCGGCTGAAGATCCCGGCGGTCAGCCCGTACGCGGTGTCGTTCGCCTCGCTGAGCGCCTCGTCGAGCGAATCGACCTCGCCGACGACGAGGAAGGGAACGAAGAGCTCGTCGCGGAAGAGACGGTGCTCGAGCGGGAGGCCGGTGACGACCGTCGGGGTGGGGTAGAAGCCACGTTCCGTATCCGCCTCGCCGCCGACCTCGACCGTGCCGCCGTCGGCCTTCGCCTCGTCCACCGCGGCGGTGAACTTGGAGAGGGCGCGCTCGTTGATGACCGGGCCCATCCAGTTCTCGCGCCGGGTCGGGTCACCGACGGCGATGCCGCGGGTCTTCTCGACCAACCTCTCGACGAACTCGCGCGCGACCGGCCGCTCCACGTAGACGCGCGAGTTGGCCGAGCACTTCTGGCCGTCGAAGCCGAAGGCGGATCGCATGACCCCCTCGGCCGCCTCGTCGAGGTCGGCGTGGCGGGTCACGATCGCCGGGTTCTTCCCGCCCATCTCGGTGATGATCGGGCGCGGATAGTCCTTCGTGAAGCTGCGGTACAGGTCCATCCCGACCTCGTAGCTTCCGGTGAACACCAGGCCATCGATGCCTGGGTTGGACTCCAGCTCGGCACCGACCGTCTCGCCCGGCCCGGTGACCAGGTTGAACACCCCGTCGGGAAGCCCCGCCTCGCGCAGCGCCTCGCCGAACTTCCAGCCCATGAGCGGAGCGTCCGACGACGGCTTGAGCACGACGGTGTTGCCGGCGATGAGGGCACCACCGGCCGGCCCGCCCGCCAGCGCCATCGGGAAGTTGAACGGGCTGATCACGCCGAAGACGCCATACGGACGCAGGACGGATCGCGTCTTCTCGGCTGCCGACAGGGAGCCCATCGGCTTGACGAACCCGTCGGCCTTCTCGAACTCGTCGGCGTAGTAGCGCAGCAGGTCGGCGGTCTCCTCGACATCGCCAAGCGCCTCGAGCCGATTCTTGCCCACCTCGAGCGCCATCAGCGCCGCATGGTCGAACTGCCGCTCGCTGATGAGCTCGGCCGCGCGGCGCAGGATCGCGAGACGGTCGCGCCACGGCGTGTCGCGCCATCCGGGGAACGCGGCTCGGGCGGCAGCAATCGCGTCGCGAACGTCCTGCGCATCGCCCTTCGGGAACCGCGCCACCAGGATGTCGCGGTCGATCGGCGAGCGGTCGTCGAAGGTCTCGTCGGCGAGGCGCTCCTCGGCGCCGATGATCATCGGGTAGGTGCGACCCAGCTCGTCGCGCGCGCGGGCGAGGGCGGCGTCGAACGCCGACTGGAGGTCCTCGTTGTCGGCAGACAGCGTGGCGTAGGTGATCTTCATGCGGGACGTGGTGGCCATCGGAGCGGCGAGCGCCTCCTGTTGCGGGGCGACGAAATCACGATGCGGTGCCGGTCATTATCGCACCGGCGAAACGCCGGACATGCCGAAGGCCAGGCTCCGGGGGGAGAAGAGCCTGGCCTTCGGACGCGTCGATGATATCCGCGCCGATCCGCGCTCGCAAGGATTTCTGCGCACTGATTACGCAGGGTCGGCCCCGAGTTTCCACCCGATCCGTCAGTTGGCCTCAGCCGGCACGACCCGGTGATAGAGCCCGAGATTGAGGCGCAGGTAGTCCCGATGGGGTCCCATCAGGTAGGCGCGGCCGCGATCGCCGTAGAGGCGGGGCAGCAGCTCATGCGCGAGTTCAGCATCCGTGAGATCGACCCTGGCGTGGACGACCTTGATCTTGAACCGGTTGCGCAGCCACCAGCCGGTGCGCCTGTGTGTCGCCTCGATCGACTGCGCCACCACCTCCGGTTCGAGCAGCGCCGCGACGTCGTCCCTGCCGTAATAGCCGATGGCGATGAGGCGTCCTCCAGGCCGAAGCACGCGGAGCGCCTCATCCACCGCCGGCAGCGAGTCGTCATCGGGTCCGATCGCGCTCGTGAGCACGATATCGACCACGGCGTCGCGCAGCGGGAGATGAGTCGGCCCGCCCTCGACGATGCGGATGTTGGGTTGGTGGGCCTCCCCCGCCAGCCGCCTCGCCTCGGCGAGCAGCGCCGGATCGGACTCGATGCCGTACATCCGGCCGGTGCGTCGGGCGAGGAGCATCGGATAGTGGCCGATCCCGGTGCCGACGTCCGCGATCCGCTTTCCGCTCAGCGGGACGATCCGCTCGAGAGCCTGGAGCACCTTGCGATCGGGGTCGATGGCCGCGGAGAGGCGAGCGTGGAGATCCGGATCGGCCTCGGTCCAGGCGGGCAGGATGGCCGGCATCAGGGAAGCTCCACGCGCAGCTCCGCCGGCGTGCCGTCCGGCAGCTGGAGAATTGCGTTGCCAGCGAGCACCTGGAGGTCGAAGCCGGCCGGCCCGTCCTGGCGGCGCGTGACGCTGATCGGCATCGCCAGCGTCGCCCCGGGGAGCAGCGGCCCGTAGCCGAGCGACACGGTGCCCGCCGGCTCCCCTCGCTCGCCCGGGCCGAAGACCCATTTGGTCCACGCCTGCACGAGGGGCGGCCCGCCTTCGCGGATGCGCTCCTCGGACGGCACGAACGGGGCGAGGAAGAACGAGTCGCCCAGCTCGGCGGGCCAGCGGAGGACGAGCTCATCGATCCGTGCGTCCGCCTGGCTGGTCACGGTGACGAGCAGCTCGCCGCTTCCCCCCGCAGCGACATCCGTCTCCACCGTGACCGCCACGACCCGGGCGTCCGACTCCGCGGGAAGCTCGAGGGCGAGGGACGGCTCCGGCGATGGGGTCGGCGCAAGGGTGATCGTGGCCGTCGCGCTCGGCGAGGGAAGTCTGGTGGGCGCCGCGGTCGGGCTGCGGGGAGTCGCCGGTGTCGGCGTGGGGGATGGGCCGCAGGCCGCGAGCGCGAACGCTGCGACGATCATGGCCCGAGCCGCGCCGGCCCTCATGCCTCGCTCGGGCCCAGCTCGGGGAGGCGATTGCGGATCGCGTAGGCGGCGGCCTGGGAGCGGCTCTCGAGCTCGAGCTTGGCGAGGATGCTCGAGACGTAGTTGCGTACCGTCTTCTCCGCCAGGCCCATCCGCTCGGCGATGGCGCGGTTCGAGGCACCCTGGGCCAGGTGCGACAGCACCCGCCGTTCCTGCTCGGTCAGGTCGGCGAAAGCGCCTGACTCCTCGAGACGCGACGCGTTCCGGATCCGGTCAAGGACGCGACGAGCGACCGCCGGGTCGAGCAGCGAGCCGCCCGATGCGACGGTCCTGACCGCCTCCACCAGCTCGCCGGAGCCGATCCGCTTCAGGACATAGCCGGACGCCCCGGCGTCGATCGCGTCGAAGAGCGCGTCGGAGTCGGCGTGGCTGGTGAGCATGATCACGTGGGCGTCGGGCAGCTCCGCGGTGATGGTCCGACAGGCGTCGATGCCGCTGCCATTCGGCATGCGGATGTCCAGCACGACGACGTCCGGCCGATGCGTCCTGGCCTGGCGCACCGCCTCCTCCCCGGAGCCTGCCTGCGCGACCACCTCGAAGCCCGACTGCGCGTCGAGCAGGGCGGCGAGGCCGATGCGGACCACCTCGTGGTCATCGGCTATCAGGATCCGGATGGCCGCAGCGGGGGCGGCCGCAATGGGGGGCTCGGTCATGTGGGTCGGCGCACGGTGGCCACCGGCATCGTAAGGGAGAGCCGCGTGCCGCGTCCCGGCGCGCTCTCGAGCTCCACCGTTCCCTCCAGCAGCTCCGCGCGACGACGGATGTTGTCGAGCCCCTGCGCCCGCCCGCGCCTGCCGCGGTCCTGAACGGCGGACGGATCGAAGCCGACGCCGTCGTCGCGGATCTCCAGGGTGAATCGCCGCTGCGTGCACGCCATTCGCACCGCCACCGTCGTGGCGTGCGCATGACGCAGCACGTTGCTGAACGCCTCGGTCACGACGTGGTGGAGCTGGTCGGCCTGGTCCGGCGCGAGGCGCGGGCGGAAGAGACCCTCGGACTCGACCCGGAGCTCGACGAGCGTGTGCGCCTGGAGCTCGTCGGCCACCGCGAGCACGATCGCCTCCGCGTCGCGAGCCTCGAGCTCGCCGGAACGGAGGTCGAAGATCGTGCTGCGGATGTCACCGGTGATCCGATTCAGCTCCGTCATCACCGTTCCGATCCGCTCCCGGGTCGGACTGGCCGACGGGCCGATCTCGGCCGATGCCTGCTCGAGATGGAGGCCGGCCGCGTAGATCGACTGGATGATCCCGTCGTGAAGGTCGCGACCGATCCGCTCGCGCTCGCGCAGGAGGAGCTCGCGGCGCCGGGCATCGGCGAGCGCGCGATCGGTCTCCTCGTCGAACAGCTCGAGGCTGCGGATGACCGCGAGCGCGATGGCGAGTCCGGTGATGGAGCGAAACACCTCGATCGGCACGCCGAAGGTATCGAGGAAGGTCTGCTCGTTCAGTACCGACGCGAGCGGGAACGGAGCCGGCATCGGGACCAGGCCAGCGAGCAGCGCGTAGACGGCGAAGGCCATCGACGCCGCCGCCAGCGCGGTCCGAACGCCGGGCCCGGCCATCGGCGCCAGGAGGCCGGTCGTGCGACGCAGGGCGAACGCGACGAGAAGCGCGGCGGGGAGCGCGATCATCGCGCGGGCGAGCACGTCGCCGACGGCCAGGGGCGCGCCGACGCCCGCGAGCGCCGGGCCGATCTCCGGCGATGGCAGCCACGAGCCCGGGTCCGGGACGAATCCGGCGGCGACGGTCGAGGATAGCGCGAGCGTTCCGACCAGCCACAGCGCGACCACCGCCGATGGCACGAGGCGCAGCCACGGCTGGCCGCCGATCATCGGCAGGGGCCGATCGGCCGGACGGGTGCTGAGGATGAGCTCGACCCCGAACTGGAAGAGGAAGGCGAAGCTGATCGGCTTCATGAGCAGCTGCACGACCAGCAGCAGCTCGATCACCGGTTGGGGCAGGAATCCGGCCTGGATCGGGACGAACAGGTAGCCCCACTCCATCAGGCCGTGGACGATGCCGAACCCGGCGAGCCAGACCAGCGGGCGGGCCAGCGGAAGCTGTGATCCGTGGCGACGCTGGAGCGCGACCGCCAGCCCCATCACGAAGAAGACCTGCCCGGCGACGAACAGGACGATGATGCGGTTGGTCTCGAACAGCTCGGCGAGCCAGCTCACGGGCGCCGATGGTAGCGAGCGGGTGAGTCGTCAGCCCTTGATGCCGCCCGTCGAGAGGCCGCTGATCAGGTAGCGCTGGGCGAGGTAGAAGAAGATCACGACCGGAATGGTGACGACCACGGAGAGGGCCATCGTCCCGCCCCAGTTCTGCGTGAACTGGTTGATGAAGAGGCGCACGCCGATCGGCAGGGTGAACGCCTCCGGCCGGGTGAGGAACACGAGCGCGTAGAGGAACTCGTTCCACGCGGTGATGAAGGCATAGAAGGCGGTCACCGCGATGCCCGGGGTCGAGAGCGGGATGACGATCCGCCAGAACGCTCCGAACGGCCCGAGCCCGTCGATCTTGGCCGCCTCCTCGAGCTCGATCGGCAGCGTATCGAAGTAGCTCTTCAGCATGAGGACGCAGAACGGGATGGCGGTCGTGGCGTAGGCCAGGACGAGCGCCCACGGCGTGTTGAGCAGGCCGAGGCGAATCGCCAGGAGCTGGAACAGCGGGACGAGCAGGATGACGGCGGGGAACATCTGGCTGGTCAGGAAGAAGCTCGTCGCGCCGCGCTTGCCGAAGAACCGATAGCGACTGAGCGCATAGGCGGCGGTCGACGCGAGGAACACGGACAGCACGGTCGTGAGCACGCTGATCAGCAGCGAGTTCCCGAACCAGTTCCAGAAGAAGCCGCCGGTCGCCGTGGTCGGGTCGAACAGGTTCTGGTAGTTCTCGAGCGTCGGGTCGCGCGGGATCAGCTCGATCTCGGTGGAGAGGACGTCGAACTGGTTCTTGAACGAGGTCGAAACGATCCACAGGACCGGGAAGAGGGCGATCGCGCAGGCGATGATCAGGACGACGTGCGTCGCGATGCGCTCCCAGAGTGGCTGCTTCATCGGGACACGTCCTCAGTGCGGAACACTCGCTGGTAGGCCGTCACGAACAGGAGCAGGATCGACAGGATGATCACCGAGTAGGTCGAGGCCAGGGCGAACTCGCCGGCCTGGAACAGGTTGTAGGACTCGGTGACGAGGATGTCGGTCTTGCCGGCCGGGCCGCCGCCGGTGGTCAGGAAGATGACGACGAACAGGTTGAAGGTCCAGATGATGCCGAGCATCGTGACGGCGACCGAGACTGACTTGAGCTGAGGAATCGTGACGTTCCAGAAGCTCTGTCGCCGGCTCGCGCCGTCAACCCGGGCAGCTTCGTAGAGATCCTGCGGAATGGACTGCATCCCGCCGAGCAGCGCGATCATCATGAACGGCACCCCGAGCCAGACGTTGACGATGATCGGGGCGATGTACGCGTACGGGAGCTCGAGAGCCAGTTCGGGCCGTCGATCCCGAAATTCTCGAGGAACAGGTTCAGGAAGCCGTAGTCCCCGTTGAAGATGTAGCGCCACGCGACGGCGCTGACGAATGCGGGCACCGCCCACGGAAGCATGAGGACGAGGCGGTAGGCGGTGCGCCCCCGGAAGCGCTGGTTGAGCAGCAGCGCAAGCCCAAGGCCGATCGTGAAGTGGAAGACGACGTTGACGACGGTCCAGACGATCGTCCAGGTGAGGGTCTCACGGAACGCCGCGCTGGTGAGGACGTTGACGTAGTTATCGACGCCGACGAACTGCTCGGTGCTCTCCGGCTTGAAGACCGTGGCCGCGTTCGATCGGTCGAGGTCGGTGAAGCTCGAGAGGATGGAACCGATGAGGGGGTAGATGACGATCACCGCCATCACGATCACCACCGGCGTCATGAAGGCGTATGCGACCCACGGCGCGTTCCGCATCGTCGCGGTTCTCCTGCGGCGTTGCCGATCGGGTCCTGACGAGTGAGGTGCTCCCGAGCCGGGCCGCGGCTAGGCCCGGGAGCTGTTGATCAGACTCTACTGCGCGATGCGATCGGCGACGAGGGTCTCCCACGCGGCGGCGGTGTCGTCAAGCGCCTGCTGCGCGGTCTTGTCACCGGTCCAGGCCGCCTGGAAGTTCGGCCCGAAGTCGGTGTAGATCTGACCGCCCTCAGGGATGACCGGACGCGCGGTGGCGTTCTCGATCACGGTCTGGAAGTCGGCGATGACGCGGCTCTCCTGCACGGAGGGATCGTCGTAGGCGCTCGTTCGCGTCGGGAGCAGGTTCAGCTCCGTGGCGAGCCGCGCCTGGTTCTCCGTGTTGCTCAGATAGCCGACGAACGCGGCGGCGCATGCCTGCTTGGCCTCGTCCATGCCGGCGTAGAGCACGTAGCTGTGGCCGCCGATCGGCGAGCCCTTGTCGCCGTCCGGGCCGGCCGGGATGACCGCGATCCCCAGGTTCTCCGGGTCGGTGAACTCCGTTCCCGACAGCACGTCGGCGGTCGACCATGGACCGTTGAAGATCATCGCGACCTCGCCTTCCTTGAAGGCGGTCATGGCATTGCCATAGTCGTTCGGGAAGTCGACGTCCTGGGGCGCGATCGTGCCCAGCACGTTGTTGAGGAGGAACTCGAGGCCGGCGACCGATCCCTCGTTGTTGACGAGGATCTCGGTGACCTGGCCCTCGTCGTTGACGTCGAGCAGGCCGCCACCGAACGCCCACAGGTACGGCTGGAGCCAGTACGGCGTCGCCGCGCATGTAGAAGGCGTTCTCGAGGCCGAGCTCGCTCTGAACGGCCTCCCCGGCAGCGACGAACTCGTCCATCGTCGTGGGCGGCTCGACGCCCGCCTCCTCGAACATCGAGACGTTGTACAGGAGTGCCAGCGCGTCGGTGACCTGCGGGACGGCGTACGTCTCACCCTGCCACTGCCCGTAGGCGAGCGGGCCGGCGAGGAAGTCGTCCCAGTCGCTCGTACAGGCCGGTCAATGGCAGCAGGTACTGCTTGTCCGCGTAGTCGGCGATCCAGGCGATCTCGGCTCGGAAGACGTCCGGCGCCTCGCCACCGGCGGCCTGCTGGTCATACGCGGCCTGCGCGCCGTCGAACGGGATCTGCGTGACCTCGACGGTCGTCCCCTCGAAGCCCTCCGCGATCTCGGCGATGACCGGGGACTCCTGGTCGTTCATGGTGTGGGTGAACGTGATCGAGTCGACGCCCTCGCAGGCGGCGGCGGCATCGGCCGAGGGGGCTGGCTCCGACCTTGGGGCTCTGAACCGTCGGGCTCCTCACTTGCCGACTCGCCACCGCCGCTACAGGCGGCGAGCAGGAGCATGCCGGTGACGAGCATCGGCAGCAATCGGTGCAGCTTGGCTGGCATGGATATCGGTACCTCATGGACTGGGCGTGAAGGGCAGGTGTCGGCCCGCCTGCGTGTCACTGAGTTGCGGCTGCGGCGGCACCTCCTCCCCTCGGAACGGAAGCGTCACGATCGCGCGGGGCCGACGACGACCCGCGAACGACGAGACGAGTGGGAAGTACCTCGACCACCGGTCGATGGTCGGAACCGGCGCGGATCGCCGAGATGAGTCGGTGTACGGCACGTCGCCCCTTTTCGCGGATCGGCTGGTGGACGGTCGTCAGCCGACGCGGGTCCACGACGCCGCCGGAATGTCGTCGAACCCGACGATCGAAAGGTCGCCGGGAACGCTGAGGCCGCCGTCAGGCGCCGCGGAGCCGATGTCGGCGAGCGGCACGTCTCACGGGGGATCGGACGGTCGGCGCGAGCATCGAGGACGGCGCGCCCTCGACTCCGAACCTGTCGATGGGCGCGAAGGCGCATCACCGTCCGCCGCCGCGTCGCCCGCGCGGCCGAAGCGCGGCACGTTCAGCGACCTCCGCGCGAGATGCCGGGCTGTTCATCGATCGGGATCCGGTGCCGGCGATCGCACGACCGCGACTCGCGGTACCCGATGCATGGAGGTGCATCCGCTCCCGATCGCCGTAGCCGATCCTCGATGCGGATCACGTCGACGCCCTCGAAGTCCTCGGTGTCGAGGCCCACGAGCGGAGTGCCGGTCTGGCGGATCTTGGCGAGGTCGGGATGGTCCGGCACCAGGCCCAGCAGGATGAGTCCGTCGACGAGCGCCGCGTCCACCGCTCGTGCGATCGAGCCCTTGACCGGTGGAACGATGACGACGGCGATCCCCTCCTCGTCGCATACGTCGCCGATGCGGCGGACCAGCTCGGCGGAACGGACTGGCGAAGATGTCGTGCGTCGACCTCGGCCGCCAGGCCGATCTGGTCGTCGTCGTCGGGGGCCGCCGCGCGATCGGCGACGGCGATAGCGGTCGTTGGCAGCGAGCAGGATGCGCTCAGCGTCGCCGCGTTGAGGTTCTCCGGCTGGTTGAAGGCGAAGCGTGACCGCCGTCTTGCTGACGCCTGCGCGCCGGGCCACGTCGTCGATGCGGAACCGAGCCACAGCCGCTCCTGCTCCATGCGCTCCCTCCGACGGCCGGTGGGTTGCATGCCGCCCCCGAACCGGTTTAGTGAACCGGTTCAGCGCGCACGCTAGCGGAGCGCTCGGCCCGATGTCAAGCGTTACGATCCGCACGAATGGACACCGGTGACGACGCGCGCCCCTCGATGCCGCTTGCGGTGCGGCTCTGGTTCGGCTGGGCGTTCCTGCTGCTCGCGGTCACCGGTCTGCTGCTCGGCCGCATCGTCCAGTTCGTCGACTTCAGCGAGCGTGCGCCTTTCAGCCTGCTCGGGATCTTCATGATGGTGGAGCTCGCCGCAGTCCTCTTCGGCGTGACCGTCGCGCTCCAGCGCAAGCGCATCGCACACCGATTCGCGATCGCCATCGCGGCGCTTCCCGTGCCGATCCTGGCCGGGCTGCCGCCCATCCTGCTCGAGATGCCGGCCACCGCCGCCAACGGGTGGTACACGCTCATGGTGCCGATCGGGCTGGTGCTCAGCGTGGTGCTGATCGTCGGGCTGCTGCGCGCCTCGAGCCGGGGCTACTTCTCCGAGCCCTGACCCGCTGGGTCGCCTACCTATACTGGCCCGCGTGCAGCTGCTGGCCTATGCGAGGGAGGGAGCCGATCGAGCCGGGCGGCGGCTGGGAGTTCTCACGGAAACGGGCATTCACGACCTGACCGGCGTCTTCGGCCCCGCTGATGTCGGCGACGACCATGCCGCAGCCGCCGGCCTCATGGTCACGACGAGCGCCGGGTGAGCGCGGTCGTCGGCGCCGGGACGATGCGCGCGCTGGCCAAGACCGAGCCGGGGCCGGGCGCGCAGCTCGTCGACCGGCCGACGCCGAGCCCGGGCCCGGGCGAGGTGCTCCTGCGCGTCGATGCCGCGAGCATCTGCGGGACGGACCTGCACCTGTTCACGTGGGACGACTGGGCCGCCGAGAACCTCGTGCCGCCCCGGATCCTGGGCCACGAGGTCGCCGGGACGGTGGCGGCCACCGGCGCCGGTGTGACCCGGGTCCAGGAGGGAGATCTCGTCGGGGTCGAGTCGCACCTCTTCTGCTGGGACTGCGCCCAATGCCAGCGAGGCGAGATGCACCTGTGCCGCGACCTGCGTGTCATCGGCGTCCACACCGATGGCGGATTCGCCGAGTACGTCGTCATCCCCGAGGCGAACGCCATCGAGTCGAACGGGCTCGACCCTGCCGTCGTGGCGCTCCAGGAGCCGATGGGCAACGCGGTGCACGCCGCCTTCGTCGAGCCGATCGAGGGTCGCTCCGTGCTCGTCACCGGCTGCGGGCCGATCGGCCTCTGCGCGGTGGGGATCGCGAGGGCGGCGGGGGCGGCAGTCGTCGTGGCGACCGATACCGAGCCGTATCGCCTCGAGCTCGCGCGAACGATGGGTGCAGACCTTGCCCTCGACGCCTCCGATGCCGCGACCGAGGGGCTGATCCGCGAGGCGACCGGTGGCGACGGCATCGACGTCGTTCTCGAGATGAGCGGCGCTCCTCCGGCGCTCGATCAGGCCCTGCGCGTCATCACGCGCGGCGGCCGCATCTCGCTTCTCGGCATCTTCGGCGAGCCGCCGCGCGTCGACCTCTCCGAGCTCGTCATCATGCAGGGCCTGCGCCTGTACGGCATCTACGGCCGCCGCATCTACGACACGTGGGAGCGGACGCGATCGCTGCTCCGATCGGGCTCGCTGGACGTGACGCCGATCATCACGCATCGGCTCGACCTGGCCGAGTGGGAGAAGGCGTTCGAGCTGATCGCCTCGCGCAACGCCGGAAAGGTCGTCCTCATCCCCTGAGAGGGCGCGTTTGCCCGGTGACCGTGGTACCCACGCGCCATTCCATGGAAGCCTCGACCGCGGCTACACTCCGTCCATGACCGAAGCCCCGGCCAGAGCCCGGAATCCGCTTGCCTTCCTCGACGGCGAGATCGAGGAGCTGAAGGCGAAGGGCCTGTATCGGAGGCTGCGGGTCGTCGAGAGCGAGCAGAAGAGCCGGTGCGTCATCGACGGGCGCGACGTGATCACGCTCTCGAGCAACAACTACCTCGGCCTGGCCACCCATCCGAAGCTGCGCCGCGCGGCGCTCGACGCCGTCGAGCGTTTCGGGGCCGGATCCGGTGCGGTGCGCACGATCGCGGGCACCATGAGCCTGCACGAGGAGCTCGAGGCGCGGCTGGCCGAGTTCAAGCAGACCGAGGCGGTTCTCACCTTCCAATCCGGTTTCACGGCCAACACCGGCGTCATCCCCATCCTCGCGCCGGAAGGCGCCGTGATCGTCAGCGACGCCCTCAACCACGCCAGCATCATCGACGGCATCCGCCTCACCAAGGCGGAGCGCAGGATCTTCCCCCACGCCGATATCGACGCGTTGCGCAGCACCCTCCGCGAGATCCGGGCCGCCGACGCCGACCGCATCATCCTCGTCATCACCGATGGCGTCTTCAGCATGGACGGCGACATCGCCAGGCTGCCGGAGATCGTCGAGGCCGCGGAGGAGGCCGAGGCGATCGTCTTCGTCGACGACGCACACGCCTCCGGCGTGCTCGGCCGCAACGGGCGCGGATCGGTCGACCACTTCGACCTCCATGGGCGCGTGCAGGTGCAGGTCGGGACCCTCTCGAAGGCCATCGGCGTGCTCGGTGGATACGTGGCCGGACCGGCATCGCTGCGAACCGTGCTGGAGCACCGGGCCCGCCCCTTCCTCTTCTCGACCTCGCACCCGCCGGCGGTGGCCGCGGCATGCCTGGCGGCGATCGATGTGCTCGAGACCGAGCCGGAGCTGATCGATCGGCTGTGGGAGAACACGCGCCACTTCAAGGCCGGCCTCGACCGGATCGGCTTCGACACCGGTGCGTCGGAGACGCCGATCACGCCCGTCATCGTCGGTGCGGGGGCGCTGGCGCATCGGTTCAGCGACCGCCTCTTCGACGAGGGCGTATTCGCGATGGGCATCGGCTTCCCGACGGTGGCGGAGGAGAAGAGCCGGGTGCGGACGATCGTGACCGCCGAGCACACCCGCGACGAGCTCGACATCTGCCTCGACGCGTTCGAACGCGTCGGGCGTGAGCTGGCGTTGGTCTAGCCCGCCCCATGCGTGAGCGGCCCATGAGAGCGACCGTCCGGCCGGCGCATGTAGCGCCTCGATCGGCGCTGCCGACGAAGCCGGCGCTCGCTCCCGATGCGACCGTCGATGAGCTCGCCCGCGCCGCGACTGCGGGTGACGTCGAGGCGATCGGGCGCCTGTACGACGTCCTCGTCGGGCCGATCTATCGGTACGTGGCGGTGCGTATCCGGCGTCGCGAGGACGCAGAGGACGTGACCCATCTCGTGTTCGAGCGGATCGTGGCCGCCCTGCCGCGCTACCGGCACGATGGGAAGCCCTTCGCCGCCTGGGCCTTCCGCATCGCGCGCAACGCCGTCATCGATCACCAGCGCCGGTTACGGCCGACCGAGCCGCTGGGCGGCATCGCCGAGCCGGCGGATGGCGAGGCGCTCGAGAGCATCTCGCTGCGGGACGAGGAGATCCGCGAGCTCCGCGCGGCGATCCGCCGCCTGACGCCCGATCAGCGTGAGGCGCTCGCGCTGCGCTATGCGTCGGGGCTCTCCGCGGAGGAGGCCGCGCGGGTGATGGGACGGCAGGCCGGAACGATCCGTGGGCTGACGTTCCGCGCCATCGAAGCTCTGCGCCGCCATCTCGCCCCGGGGGTCGACCGATGAGCATCTTTCGCACCGATCCTCCCCTGACGCGCTCATCGGACGAGGCTGTGGCACGCTATCTCGAGGCGCTGCGACCGTCGCTCGAGCCGGACCCCCTCTTCAAACGCCGGCTGCGGGGCGTGGTCGTGAACCAATTCGTCGCAGCTCGCGAGGGCCTCGCCGGCCATCCCGGAACCCCTCGGCGGAGCTCGCAGATGGGCCGCATCGGCCGGGCTTCGCTGGTGGCCAGCCTGGCGCTTGCCGCGAGCGTGGGAAGCGTGATGGCAGCGTCCCAGGGCGCCATCCCCGGCGACTTGCTCTACCCGTTGAAGCGCCAGGTCGAGTCGCTCCGCGTGCGGATTCTGCCGCCCGACCTGCAGGACGAGCTGGCCGCGTACGTGCTCACCGAGCGCGTCAGCGAGCTCGGACGGCTGGCCGATGCCGGCGAGTGGGCGCTGGCCGCGACCTTGACCGAGCCGATCGCCGCGGCGATCGCCGAGCTCGAGTCGCTGGGCGGCGCCGCGGACGTCGATGGAGTCCTCGGCGCTCAGCTCCAGGCGCTCAACGGGATCGTGAGCCGCATGCCAGCCGCGACGCGGGGCGACGTGGAGGTCGCGCTGAGCCTCGCTGAACCCCCGCCAGCAGGCGCCGGCCGGGTCGAACAGCGGCGGGGCCGGGGGGAACGACCACGGCGCACCGGGGAACAATCCCGGGGGCGGAACGACCGGCGGCGGCTCGACGACCGGCGGCAGCTCGACGAACAACGGCGGCGCCAACAACGACGGGAGCAACCCGACCGGCTCGACGAACAACGGCGGCGCCAACAACGACGGGAGCAACCCGACCGGCTCGACGAACAACGGCGGCGCCAACAACGACGGAGCCACGACCGGCCAACAACGGCGGAGCCAACAACGGCGGGACAGCGAATGATCCGGCCGACAAGAAGGTCAGCGACGGGCGCGGGGCGCGAAGACCGAAGGCGGAGGCGGGTCGGACAGGCCCGAAGCGACGCCGAAGCCGAGCCCCGGGTCGACGGAGCAGGGGAACGGCAAGCCGTCACCATCACCGACGCCGGGCAGCTGAGCGACTCATCCGCCGTCCGGGCCTCGCCCAGCGCATCCGGCCTGACGGGAACCTCGCCAGCTTCATTGACGATCAGCCCCGGATAACAGAAGACGGGGTAGAGGCGAACCTCTACCCCGTCCCTGCCAGGGGGGCTGGCGATCTCGGGTCGCGCCCGAAGTGCCCCGCTGGCGATTCCCGCTGCGGCTTACCGCGTGCGGCTGGGCTCCGTGGTCAGTCGCAGGTAGAGCAGCCCACCCAGCGACACCAGGAACATCATTGCGAACGGCCAGGCCGGGACACTCGTCGCGCCCAAGGCCGTGTCCGGCACCGTCCCGCCAGCGGGGGTCGGGGTCGGATTGCCGCCCTCAACACCACCGGTCGGGCTCGGGCTCGGCGGATTGGCGTCGCAATCCGGCGACGACGGCGGATACGCAACCGTGGTCGTCATCTCGGGATTGACCTGGAACAGGATCGTCACCTCGGGGCGGGTCCAGTCGAACTCATCACCCTCGGCCCACGTGCCGTCGGGAAGAAGCGTCCATCCGGGCCAGTCCACGGGGGTCACGCCGTCGGCTGCGACAACCGCACCCGGCCACAGCACGCGCCCGCTCAGCGGCAGGTCGGCTTGGACGAAGTCGTCCCCGCCACCCAGCACGCCATTGATCCAGGTGATGGTCACCGTGGTGCCGCTCGACCCGACGGCCTCGACCTCGTACTCGAGGTACGGGACGTCGCCGTCGCAGACGGGAAGCTGAACCACGATCGCGAGTGACTGGCACTCCTCGGGAAGCTCGGTCCCGGGCTCGACGTCACCCGGTGACGGGCAGGCGCTCGGGCTCGGGGTCGACAGCTGGCAGGACGGCACGTTGATGCTGCCCGATGCCAGAACATCCTCGGCGTCGTTCAGGATCTCCCACAGGTAGGTACCCGGTGCGACCTCGGCCTCGCCACTGGCATCGAGCGCGTACTCGACGCCATCCAGGCGCAGGTGGAGGCCAAGGAGAACGAGGGCGACGACCCTGATCGTCGGCGTGTTGTCAGTTTCCTCGCAGGGAACTGCGAACGCCGACACCTCCGGCGGCTCCGACTCGCTCGGGGTCGGGGTCGGGGTCGGGGTCGGGGTCGCGCTCGGCGACCCTGAAGGCGACTCGCTCGGGCTATCGGTCGGCGACTCGCTCGGCGACTCGGACGGGCTCTCGCTCGGCGACTCGGACGGCGATGCGCTCGCGCTCTCGCTGGGGGACGCCGACGCGCTCGCGCTCGGGCTGCTCCCCTGGCCGGTGATGTAGTCGACGTGGCTGATGTCCTTGCACGGCGGGCTCTCGCCACGCGTGACGGTGACCGTGCCGGTGCCGATACCGGCCACCGTGTAGCAGTCGTTGTCACCGTATGTGCCGTTGGCGGTGATCAGCTCGCTGTGCTTGCCACCCTCGAACGTGTCATCGCCTGACTTGATGCAGACGGCGTTGATGGCCTGGCCCGCCGCAGCGGTGATGGTTACCTCTCCTCCGCTCTGGCCGGCATCGCTCTGAGTCGGCATTGCCGCCGACCAGACAGTTGTCCGGGCTCCCATTGCCGTCAGCGAGCGCCGGCGTGGCGATCGCGAACAGCGAAAAGACCAGGCTCAAGACGGCGAGAATGCCGAAGAGAGTCCTGGCCGATGCTCGGGTACTCACGATAAATCCTTCCTGCCCCTCTGGATTCCAGCCTGGGCCCCTGAAAATGTGTGACGCCGCCGGGGATATCCCGACGACACGAGGCGAAGTATAGGACCTTTCCCAGTACTTCGGTAGGGGTCAGCCTGGGCGGTTCGGCGAGGTTTGGTGCGGTCGGGAGCACAAAGGTCGCAGAAGTGCGGTGCCTTCGTGCACCGAGGGTCCTGGTACCGGGGTCCTACGAGGTCCGGCCGCGCGCCTCCAGCACCACCACCTGGGTCTCGTCGGGCAGCGAGCTGACGGTCACCTGCGCCTTCGGTTGGCGGATCGGCTCGACCGCCATCTCGTGCAGGAACTTCTCGGGACCGCCAAGGTCCTTCGAGCCGCCGTCGACGCCGAAGTGCATCGGGATCACGATCTTCGGGCCGATCTGGGCCACGACCTCGGCGGCCTCGGTCGGCGTCAGGGTCGTCTCTCCGCCGACGGGAACGAGGAGGACGTCGACCGGCCCGAGCTCGCTGACCTGCTCGTCGGTGAGGAGATGTCCGAGGTCGCCGAGGTGGCAGATGTGGACGCCGTCGATCTCGAACGAGAAGACCATGTTCTCGCCGCGGGAGCCTCCCGCCTCGCCGTCGTGGTAGGTGCGAATGCCGGTGACGAGCAGGTCGCTGAACTCGTACTCACCCGGCCGGGTGAGGGTCAGCCCCGAGCTGATCGAGCGGGTGTAGGTGTGATCGGGATGATCGTGGCTCAGCGTCAGCAGCTCGACGTCGTGCTTGCCGGCGACGAAGCCGGTCGACGGCGGGCAGGGGTCGGTGATGACGGTGGCGTCCTTGCCCTTCAGGCGGAAGCAGGCGCGTCCGTACCAGGTGATCTCCATCGGTGCCGGCATGGTAGCCGGATAGCACGAGCCCCGGTGCCCGCCCAATGACACCGGGGCTCGAAGGAGGGAGGGTGGAGGTAGAAACCCGCGTCGGATTTCCATCTCGCAGGGTCGAGCGTAGGCAGGTGTCTTAAACAACCGGCTTGCCGAACCTTAAGAAACCTGAACCTTCGCCGGAGCCCGGGAAACCGCGTGGCAGAATGCGCCGATGTCTGCCCAGCGCCTCGTTGCGCTCCTCGTTGCCGTCCTGGTCGTCGCCGTGATCGCGATCGTCGTGCTGAACCTCGCCGACGGCTCGGAGGTCGGTGCGCTGCCGTCGGCCTCGGCCAGCGAGGCGACATCGGCGAGTCCGACGCCCGCGGCCACCGCGACCGGCAGCGTCGAGCCGAGCGCCCCCGATGAGGAGGAGCTGCTCGCCATCCTGCGCGATATCGAGGACCAGGTCACCGAGATCCGCGGCCTGCCGCGCGCCGAGATCGGCGCCCCGGAGCTGATCTCCCGGGAGGAGCTCGGTGTCGAGCTGGAGCGGATCTTCGAGGAGGACTATCCGCCGGAGGAGCAGGCACGGGACAACGCCGCCCTGATGGCGCTCGGGCTGCTCGAGCCTGGCCAGGATGTCGCCGAGCTCCAGCTCCAGCTGCTCGGGGACCAGGTCCTCGGCTTCTACGACGATACCGAGCAGCGCATGGTGGTGGTCACCGATGCCGGCCTCGACGCCAACGCACGGATGACGTACGCGCACGAGTACGCCCATGCCCTCCAGGACGCGGCCTTCGACTTCGACACCGTCGATCGGGATGCCGAGGGCGAGGACGACCAGGGCCTGGCGCGAACGGCGATGATCGAGGGCGACGCCACGGTGACGATGCTGGCCTGGGCTTTCCAGCATCTGAGCCCCGATGAGCTGATCGGTATCTTCGACCAGCCGCAGCCGGACACGACCGGGATCCCGACGTGGATGATCGACCAGCTGGCATTCCCCTACAGCGAGGGAGCTCTCTGGGCGGGAGCTCTGGCAGTCGATCCGCTCGACCCCGACTTCACGGAGCTGGACGCGGCGTTTGGCGCCCCGCCCGATTCCACTGAGCAGATCATTCACATCGACTCGTGGGACCCGCGCGAGGACCCCGACGCAGTCGACGCCACCGACCTCGCCGCGGCACTCGGCGAAGGGTGGGACGAAGTCGACGAGACCACGCTGGGCGAGGAGTTCATCCGCCTCGTGCTGGAACACCACGGCGTCAGCTCCGGTCCGGCCTCCGATGCCGCGCAGGGGTGGGGCGGGGACCGGGTCGCCATCGCCTCCGGACCGGACGACGCATTCGCGCTCGCATGGCGCCTCTCGTGGGATACGGCAGCCGATGCCGGCGAGTTCGCCGATGCCTACGGCCTGATCGCCGATGCGTTGCCCTTCCCGGCCACCGTCGTCGACCTCGGCGACGACGAGGTGCTGGTGGCGCATGCCTCGTCCGAGGAGCTCCTCGACCAGGCGGTCGAGGCGGCCGGAGGCTGACGCCGGCTACATCGAGTCCGGCGCGGAGATGCCCAGCAGGTCGAGGGCATTGGCGAGGACCAATCGCGTCGCATCGACCAGGGCGAGACGCGCAGCCGACAGCGCCCGGTCCTCGCCGATGACCTTGCAGTCGCGGTAGAACGCGCTGAACGCGCTGGCCAGCTCGTACGCGTAGCGCGGCACCTCGTGGGTCTCGCGGCGGGCGGCGGCCAGGGCAACGGTGTCGGGGTACTCCAGCAGGTGGCGCATCAATGCCTGCTCGGATGGGTGCACCAGCCGCTCACCGGTCTCGGCAGCGTCCGGCTCGAGGCGCGCCTCGGCCGCGAGCCGCAGGATCGATGAGGCTCGGGCGTGCGCGTACTGCACGTAGTAGACGGGATTCTCGTTGCTCTGGCGCTTGGCAAGCTCCAGGTCGAAGTCGATGCCGGTGGTGTAGGAGCGCGAGCTGAAGTACCAGCGCGCCGCGTCCGCGCCGACCTCGTTGAGCACCTCGTCGAGCGTGATGAACTCGCCGGAGCGCTTGCTCATCGGGATCTCCTTGCCGTCGCGGACGAACCGCACCCACGCGATGAGCGGCCAGCGCACCGCGTCGGGATCGAACCCGAGCGCGATGGCGGCGGCGCGGTTGCGCGCCACGGTGCCGTGGTGATCGGCGCCCCAGATGTAGATCAGCTCGTCGAAACCGCGGCTGAACTTCTCGGCGACATAACCGATGTCGGCGGCGAAGTACGTCGGCCGGCCGTTCGACCTGATCACGACCCGGTCCTTGTCGTCGCCGAACGAGGTCGCACGGAACCAGAGGGCGCCGTCGTCGGTGTAGATGTGCCCGGCCGCTCGGAGCCGCTCGATGGCACGCTCCACCCAACCGGCCCCGTGGATAACGCCCTCGCTGGTCCAGACGTCGAAGTGGACGCCGAGCCGCTCGAGGCTCGACTCGATCTCCGAGCGAACGCGCTCCGCCGCCCAGCGGCCGAGGAGCTCGCCGGGATCGGCGTCGGGTGCGGCGGCCGCGGCCCACAGCTCGTCCGGCACGCCCGCCACCAGATCGGCAACGTAGTCGCCGTGGTACCCATCCGGCGGGACTGGCGCTCCGTCGCGGACCGCGAGCAGGGTCAGACCGAGGTTGCGGATCTGCTCGTTGAAGTCGTTGAAGTAGTACTCGCGAGTGACGCTGTGGCCGGTCGCCTCCAGCACGCGCGACAGCACGTCGCCGACGAACGCGCCGCGGGCGTTGCCGACGGTCAGCGGCCCGGTCGGGTTCGCGCTGACGAACTCGACGTTGATACTCGGTGGCTCCGCCAGCGTGGTCCGACCGTAGGCCGGTCCCGCCTCGCGGATCGGCCCGACCTGGCTCGCGATCCACCCCGGATCGAGGCGCAGGTTGAGGAAGCCAGGCGCGGCCACCGCCACCTCGGCAATCGACGGCGGGGCACGAAAGTGCTCGACCAGTCGCTCCGCGATGCGCATCGGCGCGGCGCGGGCAACGGGCGCGAGCTGCATGGCGGCGTTGCTGGCGAGGTCCCCGTGGTCCGGGTTAGCGGGCCGCTCGAGCCCGATCTCCGGTACCTCAGCATCGGCCGGGATCGCGAGGTCACCGGCCGCCGTCGCGCGGTCGCGGGCATCGGCGATCGCCGCGGTGATCTCGCTGCGGAGGCTCATGGGCGGTCGAGTCTAGCGTCTCGACGCCGGGCCTCCGGGCGCTATCGCTGCGTTGCGTTCGTGGTTGCGAAGGAGAGGTCGACCGACGGCTGCTCGGCGGCGACGGCACCGCCGATGGCGAGGCTCAGGATCAACCACGCGGCGGCGAGGAAGATGAGGAGTCGGCTCGGTCGCTCGGCGACCTCGTCGCGAACGGTTGGGTGTTTCATCGAATCTGCCGATGGACCATCCATGGTGCGGTTCGGTCTGAGTCGCTGCGGATGCAAATCTCCTGCCAAACGGCACACCGTGTGCCCGGGCGCACCGCCACGAGCCGGGCGACGATTCAGCGGTCGCGGGCGAGTCGCAGCTCGAGCGCCTGGTCGACGCTGAAGTCGACGAGACCCAGCGCGTCGGCGGTGACCTCGAGAAGCGCGCCGGTCGGAGCCAGTCCAATGAGCTCGCAGTGATCGACGTCGGTGCCGGCCTCGCGTGCCAGGCGTCGGACCTCGCGGACCACGTCAGGGATCCCGGTCCGCTGCCAGTCCACGAGGTTGGTGCTGACCTGGGCCATCGGCGCCTGGCCGGGGTTCTCGAGCAGGACGCCCATGGCCTGCACGGCCGGCATCCCGCCGGACGACTCGCGGATCGCGTTTGCGATCTTGATGGCCACTGCCAGCTGGTCGGTGCGCAGGTTGATGTTGAACGCGATGAGCGGCCGCCGGGCGCCGACCGCCACGGCCCCGCCGCGCGGATGGATGCGCGCCGGGCCGAAGTCCGGCGCGCGCTCCGGGTTCGTCGCGATCTCGTCCCGGATCGCCTCGTACTGCCCGCGCCGGACATCGGCGAGCCGCCGGCGGGCCGGCCGCAACGCGGCCTCGCCGTACAGGTACACCGGGAGCTCGAAGCGGCCCGCGATCTGCTCTCCGAATCGGCGCGCCAGGTCGACGCATTCCTCGATGCGCGTGGTGCCGAGCGGCACGAACGGGATCACGTCGACCGCCCCGATTCGCGGGTGGGCGCCAACGTGCTGCTCCATGTCGATGAGCTCGAGCGCTCGCCCGACGCCCGCGGTGGCGGCACGCACCACCGGTTCGGCCGAGCCGGCGAAGGTGACGACGCTGCGGTTGTGCGTCTCGTCGCGGGAGTGGTCGAGCACCGTCACCCCATCGATCTGGCCGATGGCGCCCACGATCTCGTCGACGACGTCGGCGCGGCGGCCCTCGCTGAAGTTCGGGACGCATTCGATCAGGCCAGGCACGCGGCTGATGCTACCGCTCCGCGTCACCGAGGGATGGCGTCTCGTCCCGATGCTACGGTTCGCTCCATGCCCCCCGCTGGGACGCTCTACCTCGTCGCCGTGCCGATCGGCAATCCCGATGACCTGAGCGCGCGCGCGCGCGACGTGCTCGGAAGCGTGGGCGTCGTCGCCGCCGAGGACACGAGGCACTTCGCCACGCTCGCCCGCCACCACGACATCAGGATGCGCGCCGTCAGCTACCACGACCACAACGAACGCACCCGCTCCGATGAGCTTCTGGCGCGGCTCGGCGCCGGCGAGGACGTCGCGCTCGTCAGCGACGCTGGCACCCCGCTGGTCAGCGACCCCGGCTACCGCCTGGTGCGCGCTGCGATCGAGGCCGGCATCGCGGTCGTCAGCGTTCCCGGACCCTCGGCGGTGACAACGGCGCTGGCCGCGTCCGGGCTGCCGCCACACCCGTTCCGATTCATCGGATTCCTGCCCCGCACCGCGGCGGCGCGCCGGGCCGCCCTCGCGGAGGTCTCGACCGACGAGGCCACGCTCATCATGTTCGAGGCTCCGCGACGCGTGACCAGAGCGATCGGTGACGCGATTGAGGTCCTCGGCGACCGGCCGGCATGCCTTGCCCGCAACCTGACCAAGCGACACGAGCGCTACCAGCGCGGGCCGCTGTCCGTTCTGCTGGGTGAGCTGGTGCTGGAGGCAGAGGTGCGTGGAGAGTGCACTCTTCTCATCGGCGGAGCCGGCGACGCTCGTTCGCCAGACCGACGATGCCGAGGCCGACGCCCGTCTGCTTCTGCGCGGCGGCGCTCCGGCCCGCGCGATCCAGGACCTCCTCGTCCAGCGCCACGGCCTCTCCAAGCGTGAGGCGTACGCCATGGTCATCGCGGTGCGAGACGGATGACGGCGGAGATCGTCGAGCGCGTCCGCCGCTCGGCCCGTTATCGCGACGTGGATGCGTCCATGCTCGAGCGTCTCGCCGAGGAGGAGCTATCGCGATCTCGGTCGATCGACGATGCGGTGAAGCGCGTGAAGCGGCGCCTGCACCAGGCGGTCGGCGCCTTCCAGGGCGGCACCCGCGACGCGCGTCCGGAGCGGTTGTGGACCGGCGACTTCGCCGATCCTGCCTTCCGGGCCGCATGCGCTGCCGCGCTCCACGGCCACGCCTCCGCCCGCGAGCGAGTCCCGCACCTCGACCGGTTCTACGCCGGAATCTGGGCCCTGACCGGGACGCCGTCGCGCGTGCTGGATGTCGGCTGCGGCCTCGCCCCGCTGGCGCTGCCGTGGATGGGCATCGGCGACGCGACCTACGTCGCGGTCGACGCCGACCGACACGCACTCGAGCGGGTGCGCGAGTTCATGGAGGCCGTCGGACAGCCGCATCTCGTGCGAGCGGCCGACGTCGTGACCGAGCCGCCGCGCGACGAGGTCGACGTCGCGCTGCTGCTCAAGCTGGTGCCGACGCTCGACCGCCAGGACGCCGAGGCGGCAAGCCGGGTCGTGCGGCAGCTTCATGCTCGCCACGCGGTCGTGACCTTCCCGGCCAGGTCGCTGGGCGGGCACGCGCGAGGCATGGAGCGGACCTACCGGGACCGCCTCGAGCGGCTGGTGGCCGACTCCGGTCGCGTGAGCGCGGTCGCGGAGGCATCGGTCCCGAACGAGCTCGTCTTCGTGCTCAGCCTGGATGCCAATGGCTGAGCCGCTCGCCACAGGTCGTGGGACGCTGGCCGTGCCGGTTTTCCTGCCCGACGCGACGCGTGCCGGCGTGCGCGGCGTGAGCAGCGAGGACCTGCGCGGCATAGGGGTCGAGGCGCTCGTGGTCAACGCCTTTCACCTGCTGCGCCGTCCCGGGGCGCGCGTGGTGCAGGCGGCGGGCGGCGTCCATCGGTTCATGGACTGGGACCGGCCGATCCTGTCGGACTCCGGCGGCTTCCAGGTCTGGAGCCTGATTCGCCAGGATCCGAGCCGTGGGGTCATCCGCGACAACGAGGTGATCTTTCGCGAGCCGACGACCGGCGAGAAGTGGAACCTCACGCCGGAGCGCGTGATCCAGCTCCAGCTCCAGCTGGGATCCGACGTCATCGTGTGCCTGGACGATCCGACCTCCGCCGATGACCCCGAGGTGGAGCAGGAGCGCTCGGTCGAGCGGACGGTGCGCTGGGCGCGTCGCAGCCGCGAGGAGCTCGATCGTCAGGTCGCGGGCCGCCGAGACGGCGCCGCGCCGCGCATCTTCGGCGTCGTGCAGGGTGGCATGGTCGAGAGCCTTCGACGTCAGTGCGCGGCAGAGCTGGCCGCCATCGGCTTCGATGGCTACGGCTTCGGCGGTTGGCCGATCGGAGCGGACGGATCTCTGCTGGCGGATGCGCTGCGCTGGACAGCCGATGCGTTGCCGACCTCAGCGCCGAAGCACGCCCTTGGCATCGGGCGCCCGGACCACGTCGTGGCAACCTTCGCGCTCGGCTACTCGGCCTTCGACTGCGTGCTGCCCACGCGGGATGCGCGCCACGGCCGGTTGTATGCCTTCCGGCCGGGTCACGCGGGCCGGCGGCCGGCGCCGGGAGATGACTTCTACCGTGCGGTCCGCATCCACGACGCGCGCTACCGGGTCGACCACGAGCCGATCGAGGAGGGCTGTGACTGCCCGCTCTGCGCGCGCCATACGGCGGCCTACCTCCACCACCTGTTCAAGGTTGGCGACCGATCGGCGGAGCGGCTGGCCACGCTCCACAACCTGCGGTTCTACGTCCGCCTGTTCGAGCTCCTGCGCGAGCCCTAGCCGTGCGCCGCCGCCTGCGCGGCGTCCTCGCGGCCCAGCGTGTCCGGGTCCACGTGCCGCGCCCGCGCCAGGCGCTCCGTCAGGAGCTGGAGCGCGATGGCACCTTCGAGCAGCGGTCCGGCGAGGCCCACGACACGGCTCCCCCGCGGCAGCACGAGCCGCCCGGCGGGGGTCTCCGCCTCCGGGACGTCGCCGTCGAGGTCGTGGGCGACGATGCCGGCGGTCGGGACGCCGAGGTCGGCTGCCGCGCGTCGCAGCCGTCCGGCCCGTTCGGCCGCGAGGCCGGTTGCAGCGACCGGATCGGCCTGGATGACGATCAGCCCGGTCCAGCGCGTCGCCGCCGCCAGGTGGCCGTGGAGAACCGTTTCGAGCTCGTGCGCGGTAGCCGGAAGGCGGGCGCCCTCCTCGACCTTCAGCGCGAGCTCGCGCGCCGATATGTGATCCGCGCCCGTGCCGGCCACGAGGAGGCGATCGCAGCCCGACAGCGCGGCAGCCACCCCGGCCGCGGCCCGCGTGTCGCTCGCGCCGTCGATGGCCGACCGAATGGCCACGGCGTCGGGCCGCGCTCCACGCAACCGGGCCGCCAGCACCGCGCCCACCGTCAGCGGCGCGAGGTAGCCGATGGTGTGGCACCAGCTCTGGTCCTGCTCCTCGGTCCGCACCACGATCCGGGCGATTCGCGCGCCCGGCGATCCATCCCCGACGGTGATGAGCGCGGTCTGCGCGCCCGCGGCTCGCGCCGCGTGGATCGCCTCGTTGGTGACCGTGGTTCCGCCCTCGTGCGAGATGGCGACCAGTACGCCGGCGGCTGGCGGCAGGCGGGCGGCCTCGAGGGCCGGAATGGACCGCGGCCGGCGCGCGAGATCTCCGCCGAGCGCCTCTCCGAGCATGGCGGCGATCCCAAGCGCGGCGTGCTCCGAGCTGCCGCATCCGGTGAGGATGATCGGCTCACCCGCGGCGTGGGCGGCGCGGATGGCCTCCTCCAGCGCTGCCATCGGTTCGTCGCGCGCGAGGCGGCGGACCAGCCGTTCCGCGACGGCCGGCTCGACGGCGATCATCTCCGTCATCGCATAGGGCGGGCGCGCGCGGAAGCGGGGCATCTCCGATGGCGCCCACGGGTCTGGCGCGCCGGGCAGCGGTGCGGCCTGCGTGGGTTTCACAGCGGCATCGTAGGCCGCAACGTGGTGCTCAGAACGGCTTGACGACCATGAGGGTGACGATGACGGCCAGCCCGGCAGCCTCGAGCCAGCGAGCGTTGCGCACCGCGGGGTCAGCGAAGGCCGAGCGCAGCTCGTTGGTAACGGAGCCCGCTTCGCGTGCCGACGCGAGCGCCGCCTCGAAGATGCGCCCTCGTGGGATGAAGACCGTCGGCACGAGGAGGCTGATCGCGACGTAGACGACGACCGATGCAAGCATCCATCCGGTCGTCAGCCCAAGCCACTCGTAGCCCTGCGCCCAGGCGGTCGCGAGGCCCACCGGCAGGATGATCATGGACGAGCGGATCACGAGCTGCTCGAACGGGCTGGCGAGCTCCGTCAGCTCGTGGACGCGATCGATTTTCTCCTCGCCGGATGCCCGGCCGAGCACGACCCAGCGTCCGATGAGGCCGGCCGTCAGCGTGATCGCGAGCCCCACGTGGAGGAGCTTGAGAAGCAGCGCGAGCCAGTCCATCGGTCAGGCTTCGGGGGCCATCGGGATGCGCACGCCGCGGTCGCGAGCGACCTCGAGGGCTCGCTCGTAGCCGGCATCGGCATGGCGCAGCACGCCCATCCCGGGATCGGTGGTCAGCACGCGATCGAGGCGCGCGGAAGCCTCGGGCGACCCGTCGGCCACGACCACCATCCCGGCATGAAGGCTGTAGCCGATGCCGACGCCGCCTCCGTGATGGAAGCTGACCCAGGTCGCCCCCGCCGCGGTGTTGACCATCGCGTTCAGGATCGGCCAGTCGGCGATCGCGTCCGAGCCATCGCGCATCGCCTCGGTTTCGCGGTAGGGGCTGGCGACCGACCCCGCGTCGAGATGGTCGCGGCCGATCACGATCGGCGCGCTGACCTCGCCGGACGCGACGAGGTCGTTGATGGCAGCACCCGCCCGGGCGCGATCGCCGTACCCGAGCCAGCAGATCCGCGCCGGGAGTCCCTGCACCGGCACCTTCTCGGCCGCTAGGCGCAGCCAGCGCTGGAGGCCATCGTCGTCGGGAAAGAGCTCGGCCAGGGCGCGGTCGATGCGCGCGATGTCGGCGACGTCGCCTGACAGCGCGGCGACGCGGAATGGCCCCTTGCCCTCGCAGAACAGCGGGCGGATGAAGGCCGGGACGAAGCCGGGGAAGTCGAAGGCGTTGGCGACGCCGGCCTCCTTCGCAAACGCCCGGATGTTGTTGCCGTAGTCGAAGGTCACCGCTCCCGCGCTCTGGAAGGCGAGCATGGCTCGAACGTGCTCGGCCATCGATCGCTTCGAACGGCGGACGTAGTCCTCCGGATCGCTGGTGCGCAATGCCAGCGCATCGGCCAGGGGCAGCCCGCTGGGAACGTAGCCGTTGAGCGGGTCGTGGGCGCTGGTCTGGTCGGTGACGAGGTCGGGGCGCCAGCCGCGCCGGACCAGCTCGGGCAGGACGTCGGCGGCATTGCCGATGAGCGCCACGGAGCGGCCGATGCGCTCCTCGCGCCAGCCATCGACCATGGCGACCGCGTCGTCGACCGTATCGGTCAGCTCGTCGACGTAGGCGACGTCGAGGCGACGGCGAGCGCGTGCCTCGTCGACCTCGACCACGATCGCGGCTCCGCCGTTCATGGTGATCGCCAGCGGCTGCGCGCCCCCCATGCCGCCGAGCCCGGCGGTGATCGTCGCCGTTCCGGCGAGCGTGCCGCCGAAGTGCTGCCGCGCCGCTTCTGCGAAGGTCTCGTACGTGCCCTGGATGATTCCCTGCGTGGCGATGTAGATCCACGAGCCCGCGGTCATCTGCCCGTACATCGTCAGACCGGCGCGCTCGAGCTCGCGGAAGTTCTCCCATGTCGCCCAGTGCGGCACGAGGTTCGCGTTTGCGATGAGGACGCGAGGCGCATCGGTCGTGGTGCGGAAGACGCCGACCGGCTTGCCCGACGCGACGAGCAGCGTCTCGTCATTCTCGAGCCGCCGGAGCTCGGCAACGATCGCGTCGAAGGCCTCCCAGCTCCGTGCGGCGCGGCCGGTGCCGCCGTACACGACGAGGTGGTCCGGATCCTCGGCCACGTCGGGGTCGAGGTTGTTCATCAGCATTCGCAGCGCCGCCTCCTGCTGCCAGCCCTTGCAGGAGAGCTCGGTGCCCCTCGGCGCGCGGACCATGCGGGGACCGCTCCGGGGTTCGACCGCCGTCATCCGTCGATCATAGGGGCGGGAGGGCACCGTGGAGGCATAGCGCCCGTCGGCGGTTTCGAGCAGGTGCGTGAGCTCGACGTCGCGAACGTGCGGACGGGGTCGCGTCGGTCCATTCGGTCCCGTCATCAGAGCGAGACGTGGCCCGCGCGCGGTGGCGGGGGTCCGACACGCTGCGGGCCTCATCCTCGTAGAAGTGCCAACCGCATGAGGCCACCCGACCACGCGATGAGGTCCCCGAGCACGTAGCGCATGCCGGCTCCGCGAATGCGCTGCCTGTGCCAGTTCTGCGGGATCTGCGCGGCGGCGTCTGCCGAGGGCGTCGGAGCCGAGTCGACGGACGCGGGGGGCGAGCTCCGCAGTCGCCTGCGGCGATGTCGGGATCGTCGCCGACTGGCGGGCTGGCGGGGCTCTGGCGGCGTGCCGTCGTCGTCGCGCGTGAACAGCACGGCGACGACGATCGCACGAGCAGGATGCGCCCGCGGCCGCGGCGATCAGAGGCCACCGGGTCGGTGTCGCTCGCTCGGGAGCGCGTCGCCTCACGCGCCAGGACGCTCGCGGCCCTCCCCCCCGCGGTCAGGGCGCGACCGAGAGGAAGAAGGCGACCGAGAATCCGAAGACCGTGGCGAGGCCGATGGCGATGCCGCCATGCTCGAACGCCTCGGGAATCATGCTGTCGGCCAGCATGGCCAGGATCGCCCCGGCGGCGAAGGCCTGGATGACCGCGCTCGGCTCGGGCGCCATGTTGCCGAGCACCCCGAAGCCCAGCCCGGCCGCAATCGCCGAGGCGAGCGCGACCGCCACCCACAGGCCGATGATCCATCGCCGCGAGTGGCCGGCGTCGCGGAGGTCGCGCGCCCCGGCGAGACCCTCGGGGAGGTTCGAGGCGAAGACCGCGGCAAGGAACGAGGTCGAGACGCCGAGCCCGCCGAGGAGGGACGCCCCGAGAACGATCGACTCCGGGATGCCGTCGAGCAGCGCCCCAAGCACGATTGCCGGGCCGCCTCCGGTCGGCGAGCCCGCATCGGCGCTGCGTTTCGCGCTCCGTTCGATGATCAGGTCACCGAAGAAGAACGTGAGGCCACCCGCCGCGAGGCCGAAGGCAGTCGGCCCGGTGCCCCCGATGGCGAACGCCTCCTCGGTGAGGTCGAAGGCCAGCGACGAGATGAGGGCTCCCGCGCCGAATCCCATCACCAGCGCGACCACTCGGCGCGGGATCTGGATCCAGAGCGCCATCACCGCGCCGATGACGAGCGCACTGCCCGCGAAGAGTCCCCAGAAGGCGGCCTCGAGCACCCGCTCAGTCCTCCCCGAACGGGTTCGGTCGCTTCGGCTTGTCAGGCGGCAGCTTGAAGAACTCCTCCGCGTCGGCCTTCGGTGGCATCGGCAGGGGCCAGTCGTCACCCTCATCGGGCGCGCTCGCGCGGATCAGGTCGGTCCACGCTTCGGCATCGGTCTCGCCGGAAAGCTCGCGCCGGTAGACGGGGAAGTGCTCGTCACCGGCGACGCGCTCGAAGCCGGCGGCCTCGTACACCGATGCCGGGCCCGGCGACGGCAGCCATGGGTCGGCAACACCCTCGGGATAGGCCTCGACGGCGGTGATTCCGCGTCGGTCGAGCTCGTCACACAGCGTGGCGAGCAACGAGGTCGCCGTCTCGTGGCGCTCCTCGGCCTGCATGGAAGGAGGGACCTGGAGGCAGGTGATCACCCATGGCGCCGGCGACTCGGGCAGCTCGGGGTATCGGTCGCGAATGTCGACCGCCCGCGGGTAGGCGCTCAGCGGGCCGAACTGGGCGTATCCCGCGGCGGTGCGAGCAACGGCGTCGGTCCGATAGGCCAGCAACGCATAGGAGCCGGCGAGCGCCCGACCTGCCAGCAATCGGCCGCGCTTCAGGCTCTCCCGGGCCGCCCCGCCGGCGCCCTCCTCGGGCGCGTCCCGCCCCCCATCGAGCCGCTCCCAGTAGTCGCAGGTCTGGCAGCGTGCTCCCGGCTGAGCCGGGGCCGGGATCTCGTCGAAGCTCGCCTCGTCCACGAGGGCGAACTCGAGCTCAGCCACTGGCCCGCTGGGTCGCGCCATTGGCGAGGAGGTCGCCGGCGTGGAGCAGCTCAGCGACGGCGGCGATGTCGGGCGCCGGCGGCCGGTCGGCGTCGAGATGTGCCACGCGTGCCCGGATGGCGGCGTGCGCATGCGCGACCCCGACGCCGGGGCGCATCGGCGTGCGGAAGTCGATGCCCTGGGCTGCGCACAGCGCCTCGATGGCGAGCACCTGTTCCGCCCGTTCCGTGGAGGCGCGCAGATGGAGAGCGCTCGTGGCGCCCATGCTCACGTGGTCCTCCTGGTTCGCGCTCGTCGGGATCGTGTCGACCGAGGACGGGTGGGAGAGCGTCTGGAGCTCGTTAACGAGGGCGGCGGCGGTGTAGTGAGCGATCATCAGCCCGCTCTCGACGCCGGGCCGCTCGGCGAGGAAGGCCGGCAGGCCGGAGAGGTTGGCGTCAACGAGGCGCGCCGTCCGCCGCTCCGAGATGGATGCCAGCTCCGTCACCGCGATCGTCGCGTAGTCGAGCGCCAGCGCGAGCGGCTCGCCGTGGAAGTTCCCGCCGGAGAGGACTTCGCCGCCGGGCAGCACGAGCGGGTTGTCGGTCGCGGAGTTGATCTCGACGGCGAGGACGCGCTCCAGCTCGGCCAGCGCGTCGCGGACCGCGCCGTGGACCTGCGGCATGCAGCGCAGGCTGTAGGCGTCCTGCACCCGGTGCTCGGTGTCGGAGCGGTGCGAGTCCCAGATCTCGCTGTCGGCCATCAGCTCGCGGAGGTGCCGTGCCGAGGCGATCTGGCCGGGGTGCGGTCGAGCCGCGACGAGGCGCTCGTCGAAGGCGGCGCCCGTCCCGAGCATCGCCTCCAGGCTCATGGCGCCGATGACATCGGCCGTCAGCGCCAGCCGCAGGGCGTCGTGGTGCGCGAGGCAGCCGATGCCCGCCATCAGCTGCGTCCCGTTGAGGAGCGCCAGGCCCTCCTTGGCGCCGAGCTCGACCGGCTCCAGGCCGGCGCGCGCCAGCGCCTCGCCGCCGCCGCCCGGCCCGGCGCCATCCACCGTCGCCTCGCCCTCGCCGATGAGCACGAGCGCGATGTGGGCCAGCGGCGCCAGATCGCCCGACGCGCCGAGGCTGCCGCGTGACGGCACCACCGGGTGCACGGCCGCGTTGAGCATCGCGGTCAGCAGCTCGACGAGGTCGGTGCGAACGCCGGAGAGCCCGACGGCGAGCGCATTGGCGCGGAGGAGGAGCATGGCCCGCACCACCTCATCGGGCAGTGGCTCTCCCACGCCGGCGGCGTGCGACCGCACCAGGTTGCGCTGGAGCTCGGCGGTCTGGCCCGGATCGATGCGGACGTCAGCGAGATCGCCGAAGCCTGTCGTCACGCCGTAGACCGGTGCCTCGGCCTCGACGAGGCGCTCGATCACCGCGTGCGAGGCACGCATCCGGTCGGCCGCATCGGCGTCGAGCGAGACAGGTCGCCGGCCCCGTGCGACCTCGATGACCTGGTCGATCGTGAGGTCCCGGCCGGTGAGCGGAAGGGGCGGCATCGGTCCGTATACTACGCACCGTGCGACGGCTGCCGGACCCCATGAGCCGCCTCGTCGTTCATGACGAGGCCGCGCATCGCCTGGGCGGAGCCGTCCCGAGCCCGGCCGCGGCCTTCCTCCTTGCCGTCGTGGCGCTGCCCGCGCTCTTCTGGTTGGTGATGCTCAAGCGCACGACCACGTCGACGCTGCCCGAGGAGTGGCTGATGACGACGATCGTGCCCGCGGTCCACGGCTGGGTGGAAACGTACCTGCCCCTGGTCGACACGCTGATCATCGGCATCAGCGCGCTCGGCAGCGGGTGGTTCGTGGCGATCGCCTTCGCCGCTCTCGGGCTGCTCGCCCTCTCGCGCGGACGTCGCGACCTCGCCTTCCTGCTCGCCCTCGGCACCCTCTGCTTCCCGATGGAGTGGGCGCTGAAGTACTTCACATCGTCGGAGGCGATCAGCCTCCCCGTCCTGGTCAGTGCGATGTTCGACATCAACGGGGTCGGCCTCGACGATATCGCCGACTTTCCGGCGGGGCACGCGCTGCGGGCGACGGTCCTCTACGGCATGGCCGCCTTCTGCGTCGCGCGCCTGGCGCACGACTACCGCCAGGGCTTCATCGCGTACGCCGCGGCCGCGGCCATCATCGGTGCGATCAGCGCCACCCGCATCTACCTCGGCGCGCACTACCCGATCGACGTGATCGGCGGGTGGATAGCCGGCGGCGCGCTCCTCTCGATCCTCGTCGCGATCCACGTGCTCCGCGTCGATGAGCGCGCCCAGGAGCGGGAGCGACGGGCCGCCGGCCGGGCGTCCCCGTCGCGTGGCGGTGCCGCGCCGCGAGGGGTCGACCGCCACGACCTCCACAACCGCGCCGACCGCGCCGACCCCGCCCGTCGGCCACGTCGAGGGCTGAGCGCTGCTCGACTTCATCGACGAAAGGGTCATCCCGTTCGTCCTCGAGATGTACGACGCGGTGGGCTACCTCGGCGTGGCGTTCGCGGTGGCGCTCGAGACGATCGTGGCGCCGATTCCCTCCGAGGTCATCCTGCCGATGGCCGGCTGGAAGGTGAGCCAGTCGGCGGCGGACGCCTCGGTGCTGGAGCCACTGACCAACCTGGCGTGGAACATCCCCCTCGCCGTCCTCTTCGCCACCGCCGGCAGCCTGGTGGGTGCGCTGGTGGGATACGCCATCGGCGCCTGGGGAGGGCGTCCGCTGCTGGACCGATACGGGCGTTACGTCGGCATCGGCGCCGAGGATCTCGACCGCGCCGACCGCTGGTTCGACCGCTGGGGCAACTGGGCGGTCTTCCTCGGCCGCATGGTCCCACTCGTCCGGACCTTCGTCAGCTATCCGGCCGGCATCAGCCGCATGCCGATCGGGCGCTTCGTGCTGTTCAGCACGCTCGGGTCGTTGCCGTGGAACGCCGCGCTCATCGGCGCCGGCTTCGTCGTCGGCGAGAACTATCAGCAGATCGAGGCGGCGATCAAGCCGTACGAGTACCTGATCTACGCCATCGTGATCGGCCTGGTCGCGCTCGTCATCGCCCGCTGGCAGCTGGGCAAGCGCCGGGCGGCGTAGGTCGGCGAGGTTGACCCTCGGAACGCCACCTGCGACGATCGGACCAATCGAACGATCCATCGTCTTCGGGGCGGGGTGAAAGTCCCCACCGGCGGTCGGCTCCTGCACGCAAGGGCCAGCCCGCGAACCGTACCGGTCGAGAGACCGATGCGGCCGACCTGACCCCCGGCGCCACGCCGGGGCAGACAGGGCCGACGGTCACAGTCCGGAAGGGAGAAGACGACCGGCTGATCGCCGCGCGCCCACCATGCGGCCGGCGCGGGGGTGATCTGCCGGTGCGCCCCGTGTCAACGATCCACACGATCAGCGCGGGAAACACGGATGAGCGATCAGATCACCGGCACAGCGGGGCTCGACGTCGCGGTCGACGCAGCCAGCATGCGGTTCGCGAAGCCGGACGGTGGCCTGGACGCCCTGGCGGACTGCAGCCTCGAGGTGGTCGCCGGGTCGTTCACCGTCGTCATCGGCCCGAACGGATGCGGTAAGAGCACCCTGCTGCGCCTGGTGGCCGGCCTGCTGCGGCCGACCGATGGATCGGTGGCAGTGGGCGGCAGCGAGCCGCACGCCGGCGATGGCCGCGTCGGCCTCTCGTTCCAGCAGCCGCGACTCATCCCTTGGCGCGACGTCGCCGACAACGTGGCGCTGCCGCTCGAGCTGGCGGGGATCGGTGCCGTTGAGCGCCAGCAGCGTGCCGGCGCCGCGCTCGAGCACGTCGGCCTCGCCGATGGCGCCCATCTTCGTCCGGCGGAGCTCTCGGGTGGGATGGCCCAGCGCGCCGGTTTGGCGCGGGCGCTGGTCGTCGATCCGCCGGTGCTGTTGCTCGACGAGCCGTTCAGCGCCCTCGACGCCCTGACCCGCGAGACGTTCGACGCGGAGCTCCAGCGCCTGTGGCTTGAGCGGCCGCGAACCGTGATCCTCGTGACCCACAGCGTGGCCGAGGCCGTCGCCCTTGCCGACCGCGTCGTGGTCATGACGCCGAGCCCTGGCCGTGTCGCGCGCGTGGTCGAGGTGGACCTGCCCCGGCCGCGCCCGACCGAGCTGGCGGGCGAGCCCCACGCCGCTCAGCTGGTCGCCGAGATTCGTGACGCTCTGGCCGCGTCGCACGCCATGGAGCTCCGACCCTGGTCGGAGCGCGGTGCGGCATGAGGCGACTGCTCGGGGGCATTGCCAGCCTCGCCGTCTTCCTCATCGCGTGGAAGCTCATCACCGTCGTCGGGGGCTACCCGGACTACATCCTCCCAGCGCCGGAGGTTGTCGCCGAGCGTGGCCTTCGCGCGATCGCATCGGGGGTGCTGTGGGAGCACCTCGCCCTGACCATCATCGAGGCTGCGCTGGGCTTCATCCTCGGCGCGACGGCCGCAATCCTGGTGGGGATCGCGCTGGGGAAGTCGCTCGGCGTCGAGCGCGTCCTCTCCCCCTATCTCGTCGCGGCCCAGGCGGTGCCGATCCTGGCCCTGGCGCCTCTCCTTGACATCTGGTTCGGCGGCGGCCTCTCGGCGCGCGTCGTGATCTGCGCCCTCATCGTCTTCTTCCCGATCACGATCGCCACCATGGTCGGGATCCGATCGACCGACCCGCTGCTTGACGAGATGATGCGCAGCCTGGGGGCCACCCCGGGCCAGGTGACGCGCCTGCTCGAGGTGCCCTCCGCCCTGCCGGTCATCTTCGGCGGCCTCCGCGTCGGTGTCACGCTGGCCGTCATCGGCGCCGTCGTGGCGGAGTGGGCGGGTGCCTCCGCCGGGCTCGGAGTCCTCATCAACATCGCCAACCAGGGCCTCTTCGACACCCCGCTCATGTTCGTCGCCCTCGTCGCGCTCGCGATCATCGGCCTCGTCTTCTACGGCCTGATCGTGTTCGCCGAGCGACGCCTCATCGCCCGCTGAAAGGAAACCGATGCTCCCCCCACGCCGCGCGCTCCTGCTCATGCTCCTCGTCATGACGGCATGCACCCCGTCCGGATCCGCGGGCACCGCATCGGCCAGCGAGCCGCTGCGCGCCGTAACACTCGTGCTCGGCTTCCGGCCGGATGTGCAGTTCGCCCCGTTCTACGTGGCGCAGCAGGAGGGCCACTACGCCGATGCCGGCCTCGAGGTCACGATCGAGCACCACCAGGCGCCGGACGTGCAGCGCCTCGTCGCCGAAGGAGAAGCCGAGTTCGGCGTGGCAGACGCGACCGATGTCATGATCGCGCGCACCTCGGGCATCCCCGTCCGATATGTCTCGACGCTCTACCAGAGCTTCCCGGTGGCGCTCATCGGGCATGCCGGCGAGGTGCCCACCGATCCGGCCGACCTGGCCGGCAGGACGATCGGCACGCCAGGGCGATTCGGGTCGTCGTGGCACGCTCTGCTGGCGCTCCTCGATGCGGGCGGGCTGAGCGAGGACGACGTCACGATCCGCGAGTACCCACAGTTCAACCAGGTCGACGGCCTGGCCAACGGCGACGTCGAGCTGATCACCGGCTTTCGCAACAACGAGCCGCTCCGCCTGGAGGCGCGGGGGATCGAGGTCGACCTGCTCACCGTCGATGAGGTGGCGCCGCTCCCCGGTCCGGGCGTCATCGTCGGCGACGAGCTCCTCGCGAGTAACTCGGATCTGGTGCGTGCCTTTGTCGAAGCGACGGCTGCGGCCCAGGCCGACGTGATCGCCGATCCCGACCTCGGCTTCGCGGCCGCCGAGGCGGCGGTGCCGACGATCGCGGAGGACCCCGACGTCGCCCGCGAGGTCCTCGACGCAACCGTGGCGCTGTGGGAGGGAGATGGGTTCGCGGACGGCGCGATCGACGAGGAGCTATGGAGCTCCGGCTACGAGACGATGCTTCGCCTCCAGCTCATCGATGGATCGGTGCCCGTCGAGGAGATGATCGACACGACGATCGTGAGATGAGGCGAAGGCCGCGTGGCGGCCCCCACCTCGATCGGTTCAGCGGGGCTGCAGGCCCCCGGAGGTCTCGGCGTCGTCGGTCGACTCCTCCTCGCCTCCTGCGGCAGCGGCTCCAAGTCCGGCACGCTCGTCCGCGGTCCAGGCACTGCCCGAACCGGCCTCGGTCGCTGCGGCGGCACTGAGTCCGGCTCGCTCGTCGGCGGTCCAGGCACTGCCCGAACCGGCCTCGGTCGCTGCGGCGGCAAGTCCCGCACGCTCGTCCGCGGTCCAGGCACTGCCCTCTGCTCCCGACACCGCGGCGGCTCCGGCCGACCCGGCATCGTTGGCGGAGAACGAGCTCAGGCCAATCCCGGCGCCGGCTCCCAGGGCCACGCTGCCGACGAGCACGCCGGTCACGAGCAATCGCTTGCGGAACGCGTCGGCGTCCTCCCGCGACGGAACGTGAATGCTGATGGCGTGGCCCTCGGTGTCGTCGTCGCTCTCGACGATGACGCGGAAGCGGTTGCCCGTGCCCTGGCCGTGGCCCTCGGTGTCCGCGTCATCCTCGTCGGCGAGGCGGATGCTGACCTCAGCGGATCCAGGCTTCTGAGCGAGAATGCGATCCAGCCACTCCTGGTCGCCCTCGGGCACGAAGCGAAGCTTCTTGGCGTGGCCCTCGGTGTCATCCCCCAGCTCGATGATGTAGTCGTCTGGCATGTCGCGACCTCCGACCGTTCGGTTCCAGGCCCGCGATCATGGCCGCGGACACTGCTCGGATCGACAGTATCGGTGTCCCGATCGCTGGCGTGCATGCGACCGGACCGCGCCACTGTCAATTGGACGACAACACAACCCACCCGCCGTGTCGGCGGAACGACCGGACAGCTGTCTGCGCGTCGCTACCGCGACAGCACTGATCGATCGAACATACCGGCATGGATGCCGACGCCCGAGCCGATGCGACCCGATTCGAACAGCTCTGCCTGCTGCGCGAGCTGTATGCCCGCCGCGCCGAGCGCGACCGGGTCGGCATCATGAGCATGCGCGATGCGATGCGTTACGCCGAGGTGCTGCTCAGCTCGGTGACCCCGCCGCCGGCCGAACGCTCGGTCTGAGGGTTCCCGGCCGCGGCCGCTCGCTCGGCCGCCTCGACCGTCTGGCGCAGCACCATCATCGGCGTCACCGGGCCGATCCCTCCCGGCACCGGCGTGATCGCCGCCACCACCGGCGCGACCGTCGCGAAGGCCACGTCACCCACGATGCCTCCCGCGGTCGCGTTGATTCCGCAGTCGATGACGACGGCCGAGCGGTTGACCATCTCCGGCCGGATGAGCTCCGGAGAGCCAGCGGCCGCCACGAGCAGGTCCGCCCGCCTGGTCTCGCGCGCCAGGTGCCTGGTGGCGCGGTGGCAGACGACCACGGTGGCGTCACGGGCCAGCAGCAGCGACGCCACCGGCCGGCCGACCACGGCCGAGCGGCCGACGACGACCGCGCGACGGCCGGCGATCGGGATGCGGTGGGCCTCGAGCACGGCGACCACCGCCAGCGCGGTAGCCGGCACGAATGCCGGCTCCCCGCGGGCGAGGCGCCCGGCGCTGGTGGGGGTTGCGCCATCGACGTCCTTGACGGGGTCGATCAGCTCGACCAGGCGCCGCCCGGCGCTCGGATCGGCGAATGGCTGGGCCACGACGATGCCTGTGACCGTCGGGTCGCGGTTGAGGCGCTCGATCGCCGTCCTCGGGTCCGCCTCGGCCGGCACCTTCTCGGGCGTCACACCGATGCTGCGAGCCGCACGCTCGAGGCTTGCCGCGTACACCGATGCCGCCTCACTGGCACCATCACCCAGGATCGCCAGCACGGGAGGGGACCGCTCACCGTCGGGTCCCGTCAGTGCCTCGACACGATGCCCGAGCTCGCGTCGCAGGTGAGAGGCGAGCTCGCGGCCGTCGAGCAGCCGAGCTGTCATCCGATCCGAGCCTCGACGGCTTCCCGCATCGCGGCTTCGCGAGCGTCGATGTCGACGAGCAGCGCTTCGAGGGCCGAGGGCGCCTCGGTCGCGAGCGGATCGTCGGCGGCGAGCGATGGGAGGTTGATGCGGACGTTCAGCGCGGCGCCGCGCATGGCGGCTCCCGCAAGCAGGCCCCCGACCCCGACGTCGCTGATGGCATTGCCGTTGCCGATCGGGCTCAGACGCTCGGCGAGCCCCAGCACTTCGGATGCGCGATGCACGGTATCGAGCGGCACACGCGTCGCTTCCCGGACCGCGCCGGCCAGCTGCGTGGCGCGCAGCTGTTGCTCGCGGAGGCTGGCCTTCGGCAGCCTGCGCGCTCGGACGACCGCGTCATACGCGACGGCGTCGAGGTCCGCGAGGGTGGTGAGCTCGGACTGAAGCGCCGCGGCAGCCAGCCCGATCTCGGTCAGGGAAGCCTCGTGCTGGGTCGCGCCCGGCCTGCCGGTGCTGAGCGACACGACCATGTGAATGAGTGCAGCGCCCATCGCCCCGGCGAGGGCGGACGCGCTCCCGCCGCCCGGCACGGGTGCGCTGCTGGCGAGCTGGGCGAGCAGCTCACGGGCCGGCAAGTCGCTTGGTCGGTCGTCCATCGGGGACCGGGGACCCTCGTGTGGGACGCCGGCGCAGAGATCGGCCCGGCGTGGTGCCGGGCCGATTGTAGGCGTGGTCGCCTCGGATCAGGCGGCGCGCTCGACCGCCTCCAGGTACCAGTGCCGCCCGTCGTAGGCGATCGAGGCGCGACCGCCATCGGCCGCGCGCACGACGAGGGTCACGCGCGGGCCGCGGTCTGCGGGGTATGCGGCGCGCTCATCGCGGACGGCATCGAGGTCAACGACACGGAGGTGATGCCCGTCGCCCCAGCTGACCTCACGCGGCCGGCCGGCGGTGCGATCCCAGCGGACGCTGGCGAGAACGGGTGAGATCTGTACGAGTGCCATCGGTCGCTCCCATGATCGGATTCGTGATCCAGTTGGTGTTCACCTGTTCGTGGCACTCGAACAAGTGTTCGATTCAGACGTGCAGCATACCGAACGGATGTTCGATTCGTCAAGCGTCTTCTTCACGGGCCGGCGCCTCCGGGCGCTCGCCGAAGTCGAACCGGCGTTGGGGTCGCTCGCGGAGCAGTCGGGCACGGGTGATGGCGCGCTCGCCGAAACGCTCGCGGACGGCATCGATCGAGCGCGCCAGGCGATCGCTGCGATCGGGCGCGTCGAAGAGGGTGAGCTGCTGTGCATCGGTCAGGTTGATGGCAGTGAGCCCGATGAGCCGCACGCCGCGCCCCTCGACGATCGTCCGGCGCAGGAGCGCAAGCGCTGCCTCGTACAGCGGCTCGGACTCCCTGGTCTGGCGCGGCAGGGGCGCCTGACGGGTCAGCGTCTCAAAGCCCTCGTAGCGGAGCTTGAGCTGCACCGATCCTGCGGCGAGGTCGTGGCGGCGCAGGCGGCTCGCCACCGACTCGGCGACATCGAGGAGGGTCGCCTCGAGACGCCGCGGATCAACGGTGTCATGGTCGAAGGTGTGCTCGTGGCCCACGCTCTTCGCGACGTGGGTCGTCGCCACCCGCGATGGATCCTCGCCACGTGCGCGTGCCGCCAGGTCGTCGCCATGGCGTCCGAAGCGGCGCCTCAAGGTGCCAGGCGGAATGGCGGCGAGCTGGCCGATCGTCGCCACTCCGTAGTCGGCGAGCGCCGCCTGTGCCTGCGGCCCGACGCCCCAGAGGCGGCGTATCGGCAGCGGCGCCAGGAACGCCGCCTCCTCGCCGGGCGCGACGACGACGAGGGCGTTGGGCTTTCGGAGGTCCGATGCGACCTTTGCGCAGAGCTTGTTCGTGGCGACCCCGACGGAGACGACGAGCCCGACCTCGTCGAGGACCCGATCCTTGATCCGGCGCCCGATCTCGGCCGGGTCGCCGAAGGCCGCGGTGCTGGCCGAGACGTCGAGGAACGCCTCGTCGAGGCTGATCGGCTCAACCAGCGGGGTGTAGTCGGCGAAGATGCGCATCACGCGGTCCGACAGCTCCCGATAGCGCTCAGGTCGACCCGGGAGGAACACGCCGTGCGGGCAGCGCCGCGCCGCGGTTCGCAGCGGCATCGCCGAATGGACGCCGAACTCGCGCGCCTCGTATGAGGCTGCGCTGACCACGCCACGCTCGCCGGGCCTTCCGCCGACGATCACCGGCTTGCCGCGCAGGGACGGATCGTCGAGCACTTCGACGCTGGCGTAGAACGCGTCGAGATCAGCGTGGATGATCGCTCGCCGGTTCAGCGCCGCTGGCGGCGCCATGGGTCCGTCAGGAGAGCCGGCGTATGACGCCGACGACCTTGCCCTGGATCTGGACCTCGGTGGCGTAGATCGGCTCCATCTCGGCGTTGGCCGGCTGGAGGCGGATGCGATCCTGCTCACGGAAATAGCGCTTGAGGGTGACGCCGTTGTCCTCGAGCAGCGCGACGACGATGTCGCCGTCGCGCGCCGTGGCCTGCGGCTGGACGATGACGAAGTCGCCGTCATCGATCAGCGCGTCGATCATGCTCTTGCCGCGCACGCGCAGGACGTACGAATCCGCACGGGCATCCATCGACGCCGGGACCGCGAGGGTCTCCGACACGTCCTCGTACGCCTCGATCGGCTGGCCGGCGGCGATCTCTCCCATGACCGGCAGGTTCAGCGTCTCGCGCTCCACCGGCATGCGGAATGGGGTGACCTTGGACACATCCGCCGCCTGTGAGACGGCCTGGGGTCGGCCGGTCAGGCGCAGCGCACGAGATGAGTGGCTCCCGCGCTCGAGCAGACCGTCGCGTTCCAGGGCGATGAGGTGATGGTGTACCGCGCTGGTCGAGGCGAGGCCCACGGCGTCCGCGATCTCCCGAACCGAAGGCGGATAACCGCGCTCCTCGACGGTCCGCGCGATGCAGTCGAGAATGCGCTGACGGCGCTCGACATCATGTCTGGTCAACGAATTGCTCCGCTCATCGCGAAGCACGCTAGCAGAACGGATGTTCTATTGTCAAACCGATGGCGCCGCGCGCTCTGCTATCATGCCGGGCCCATCCCAACCACAGGCAAGAGGCCTGCGTGATCCTGTCCAGAACGACGCGCTACTTCAGCTTGGCGCGCATCCTCCTCAAGCTTCCGATCTACGTGCGCGTGGTCTGGGGCATCATGCGCGACCCGCGCACACCGATCGGCCTCAAGGGAATGCTGGCCGCCGCGCTGGCGTACGTCGTCATGCCCGTGGACCTGGTACCCGACACCTTCCCCATCGTCGGCCAGGCCGATGACCTCACGATCCTGCTGCTGGTGCTGGACACGTTCATTCAGAATGCGCCGGTCGAGGTCCGGATCGAGCATGCGACGCGCGCCAGGAACGGCACCGCCGACCTCGATCGTGATCTCGAGCGAATGCGTGCCCTGCTGGGCCACCGGTTCGACCAGATTCGCGACAACCTGCCCGAGCTGCTGGAGCGATACGGACGGCTGCGTGACCCGGACGGGCTGAAGCAGGCGCTGGCCGAGTGGCGCCGCCGCCGCACGGCATCCACCCCGACGAAGGAGCTCGAATGAAGGTCATCCTCAAGCGTGACGTGAAGGGCCTCGGTCGCGACGGCGACATGAAGGAGGTCAAGGACGGCTACGCGCGGAACTTCCTGCTGCCGACCGGCGCGGCGGTGATCGCCGACAAGGGCGCGGTCGCGAACTGGGAGCGACACCGCGACCAGCGCGAGGAGCGCGACCGATCCGTGCGTGCCCACGCGGACGCAACTGCCGAGAAGCTGCGAGAGCTCAAGCTCGTCGTGCCGGTCAAGGCCGGGGAGCGCGGCCGCCTCTTCGGCGCCGTCACCTCCCATCAGATCAACGACCTCATCAACCGGGAGGGGATCGACCTCGATCGGCATGCCCTTCACCTGCGCGAGCCGATCAAGACGCTGGGCGACTACAAGATCGACGTGCGCATCATGCCCGGCGTCGAAGCCGTGGTCGCCGTGAGCGTGGTGGCCGCCGAGTCGTAGGCGTGGATCCTCGGGAGGCCGCGCGCCTCTGGGCAAAGGCGTGGAAGGACGGCTGGGAGGCGCTCGATCCTGAGCCGATCATGGCCCGCTACGCCCCGCGTGCCGTTCACTTCACCGAGCCATTCCGTGATCCGGCGCGCGATGCCGGCGACGTCCGCGCCTACGTCGAGCGCGTGTTCGGGGAGGAGGACGATCCACGTGTGTGGATCGGCGAGCCGATCGTCGACGGCGATCGCGCCGCGATCACGTGGTGGGCTTCACTACGGGAAGCGGGGGCCGACTCGACGCTCGCGGGTACCTCGGTCATTCGTTTCGACGCAGACGGATTGGTCGTGGAGCAATGGGACGCCTGGAACCATCTCGCCGATCGTCGCGAGCCGCCGGACTGGAGCCCGTTCACCGACCGATAGATCGACGCCGAGAAACCGCCGCGACAGGCGAGCTGTCGCGAAATCGGACGGTAATCGGCGGGTAAGCCGCCGGTGAGTACCGTCCACATGCCGTCCACACCCAAATTGTGCGGTTGGGGGATAACCCCGCTCAGTCGGGGGAAAACTGGTTGTCGGGCAGATCCGGCGGCCGCAGGATGGGTGTGCGCCCGGTTCCCGACGGTCCCCATCAGATCGGACCGGCCGGGCGCTCCGCTCGCCTCGAAAACCACAGGAGCCTGCCTCGCCGTGCCCGCCCTCGGCCTGAGATGACCACATCACGAGTCCGCCGATGAGCCTCGACAAGCTCGCCCCGCAGGCAGTCGAGGCGGAGCAGAGCGTTCTCGGCTCGATCCTCATCGACGCGGACGCCGTCCTCCGCGTCGCCGACTTCCTCAAGCCCGGCGACTTCTACCGATCGCAGCACGGCGACATCTACGAGGCGATGCTCGCGCTCCACGGCCAGCGCGAGCCGATCGACCTCGTCACCCTGGGCGACGAGCTGCGACGCCGCGACCGTCTCGACGAGGTCGGCGGTCCGGCGTATCTGTCGAGCCTCATGAACACCGTGCCGACCGCGGTGCATGCCGAGCAGTACGCGCGCATCGTCGAGCGCAAGGCGGTGCTGCGCAACCTCATCGGCGCGGCCGGAAAGATCGCGGCCGTCGGGTACGAGGAGGCCAACGACGCCGAGGTCGCCATCGACCGGGCCGAGTCGATCCTCTTCGAGATCAGCCAGCGGCGCACCGACGGTGGGTTCCAGGCGCTCTCGATCCTGCTCGGCCAGGCCTACGACCGCCTCGAGTACCTGCATGAGCACCGCGGACAGATCCTCGGCGTCCCCACCGGGCTGGCCCAGCTCGACGCGCTGCTCGGCGGGCTCCAGCCGTCCGACCTCATCATCCTGGCCGCGCGCCCATCGGTGGGAAAGACATCGCTGGCGCTCAACGTCGGCCAGAACGCGGCGGTACGCGAGGGCAAGAAGGTCGCGATCTTCAGCCTCGAGATGAGCCGCGAACAGCTCGCGCTCCGCCTGCTCAGCGCCGAGACCGGCATCAATCCGCGGCCGCTCCAGACCGGATTCGTCGACGAGACCGACTGGAGCAAGATCGCGACGGTCATGAACGACATGGCCACCGCACCGATGTGGATCGACGACTCCGCCGCGCTCTCCGTCATGGAGCTGCGCACGAAGGCCCGCCGGCTGGAGGCGGAGCAGCATGGGCTCGACCTGATCGTCGTCGACTACCTCCAGCTGATGCAGTCGTCGACGCCGAACAAGGACAACAACCGCGTCCAGGAGGTGAGCGAGATCAGCCGCGGCCTGAAGCAGCTGGCCCGCGAGCTGAAGGTGCCGGTCCTCGCTCTCTCGCAGCTCAGCCGTGGCGTTGAGCAGCGCGGCTCGGCCGAGCCGCGCCTGAGCGACCTTCGTGAATCGGGCTCGATCGAGCAGGATGCTGACGTCGTGGTGTTCCTCTACCGCGACGGCGAGCAGAACGCCGAGGCGGAGGTCGAGCTCATCAAGGCGAAGGTCGCCAAGCACCGCAACGGACCGATCGGCGAGGTGCCGCTCCAGTTCCGGAAGGCCAACACCCGCTTCTACACGGTGGCCGCCCGCGAGGAGATTGCCGCCTACTGAGGGCTTGAAATCGGGGTGTACACTCCGCGCCAATACGACCGACCCAGCTGCAATCTGCCCGAATTCGGGGAGTCGCGAGCCCGGTGCTCGCGGCTCCTGTGAATCTCGACAGATCGCGAGTCGTCCACGAGAGGGCCGGGCGTTCGAGACAGGAGGCACTGGGAAGGGTGTACGCCGACAAGACCATCCACTGTCGTGACTGTGGGATGGACTTCGTCTTCTCCGCCGGCGAGCAGGAGTTCTACGCCAGCAAGGGGCTGATGAACGAGCCTCAGCGCTGCCAGAGCTGCCGCGCCGTCGCCAAGCAGAACCGCGCGCTGGGGATCGGCTCCGGCAACGGGAACGGGGGCCAGCGGGAGATGCACGCAGCCGTGTGCGCCGAATGCGGCGGCCAGGCGCTCGTGCCGTTCCTCCCTCGCAACGATCGACCGGTCTACTGCTCCAACTGCTTCGACAAGGTGCGTGCCCGGGCCTGACCTCGAGCCCCGGATCCAAACACCGACGCCGCCCCGAGTGGGCGGCGTTTTTCGTGTCGTGCCGAGACCAATGCCCGGCGCAACCGTTGCGCCCGAGCGGCTAGGATGGATTCCCTCCCCGCACACGAGGTCGCCGCCGTCGCGTCATGTCCGTCACCGCCGTCGTCGGGGCGCAATGGGGGGACGAGGGCAAGGGCCGCGTCGTCGACTACCTGGCCGCCGATGCCGACCTCGTCATCCGGTATGGCGGCGGCAACAATGCCGGCCACACGGTCGTCAACCCGCACGGCCAGTTCAAGCTCCACCTGATTCCGTCCGGCATCTTCTCGCAGGGGACCCGCAACCTCCTGGGCAATGGTGTGGTGATCAACCCGCCCGCCCTGGTCACCGAGCTCGACGGCCTCGCCGCCTCCGGCATCGGCTGCGACAACCTGCTCATCAGCGACCGGGCACACCTGGTCATGCCCTATCACGTCCTCATCGACCAGCTCGAGGAACGCGAGCGGGGCGCGAAGAAGCTCGGCACGACCTCGCGCGGGATCGGGCCTGCCTACGTCGACAAGGTCGCCCGGCGCGGGATTCGCGTGGTCGACCTGATGGAGCCTGCGGTCTTCCGCGCGCGGCTCGACGCAGCGCTGCCGAGGGTGACGCGGGCCGTCGACGCTCATCGTGGCGCCGATGCAGAGCTCGACGCGGCGATCGACCAGGCGACAGACGCCGATGCGATCGCGGGTGCCTACCTGGCCGCCGGCGACCGGCTTCGGCCGTATGTGACCGATGGGCAGGCGGTGGTCGACGAGGCTCTCGATCGCGGGGACAGGATCCTGCTCGAGGGTCAGCTGGGCACGATGCGCGACATCGACTGGGGCGTCTATCCCTACGTGACCAGCTCGAGCCCCATCCCCGGCGGGGCCAGCCTGGGCGCCGGGCTGCCCGCGGTCCGCATCGATCGCGTCCTCGGGGTGGCGAAGGCCTACACCACGGCGGTCGGCGCCGGACCAGTGCCGACCGAGCTCGAGGGTGAGGAGGCCGAGCGCCTGCGGGAGCGGGGTGCCGAGTACGGGACCTCGACCGGACGTCCGCGCCGATGCGGCTGGTACGACGCAGTTGCCGTGCACTTCAGCGTCCGCCTGGCTGGCTACTCGAGCATCGCGCTCACCAAGCTCGATGTGCTCGACGAGTACGAGTCGATCCGCGTCGGCACCGCCTACCGCGATCCTGCCGACGGGCGCGAGTGGACGACCGTTCCGGCGTCCACATCGGTCTACGAGCGCCTCGAGCCGGTGTACGAGGAGCTTCCGGGCTGGCAGGCCGATACGACCGCCTGCCGCTCATGGGACGACCTGCCCGCCGCGGCCTGCGCGTACGTGGAGCGGCTCGAGGCGCTGGCAGGGGTCCCGATCTCGCACGTAAGCGTCGGACCCGAGCGCGCGCAGATGATCGTTCGCTGAGGAGGTGTCGCGATGAAGCTTGGAGTCATCGTTCCCCAGGGCTGGACCGGCGACTTCGACGGATGGGAGTCCGAGCGCGCCTGGCAGCGAACGGTGGCGGTAGCGCAGCAGGCGGAGCGCATCGGGGCCGAGTCGATCTGGCTGTTCGACCACTTCCACACCGTCCCGCGCCCGACCGACGAGATCACCTTCGAGTCGTTCACTTCGCTGAGCGCACTCGCGGCCCTGACGAGCCGGGTGCGCCTCGGGCACATCGTCATCTGCAACGGATTCCGGAACCCGGCACTCACCGCCAAGATGGCATCGACGATCGACACCATCAGCGGCGGCCGATTCGAGCTCGGGATCGGCGCCGGATGGAAGCGCGAGGAATGGCTCGCCTACGGCTACGGATTCCCGGAGACCGCCGAGCGGCTGGCGATGCTTCACGACGCGCTGGAGGTCATCAGTCGAATGCTCGAGCCGGGACGCTCGACCCGCGCCACCTACGAGGGAAAACACCATTCGGTCGGCGGTGCGCGCAACCTGCCGAAGCCGATACAGCCCTCCGGCATGCCGATCATGGTCGGCGGCAACGGGCCGAACGTGACGTGGCGCCTGGCGGCGCGCTATGCCGACGAGCTCAACCTCGACGGCATGTCGCCGGAAGAGGTGGGCGCGGCACTGCCGACGATCCGGGCACGCTGCGACGAGATCGATCGCGATCCCGACTCGCTGGCCGTCTCAGTCCACGTCTGGTGGGGCACGCCGGAGTGGCGTGAGGCGGGGGACGGACGGCGCCGATTGCTCAGCGACTATGCCGAGCTGGGAGTGTCGCGGGTCATCGGCCTGCTCCAGGCATCCGCCGAGTCCGACGACGTGCTCGAGAAGCTCGCGGATGACGCGCGCTCCGCGGGGATCGAACTGGACTGAGCTCAGGTCGCCGGCGCGAGCTCCTCGCGCAGCGTGGAGATCGCGTCCCGTAGGTTCTGGGGCAGGATGAGCGCACCGGTCGCGGACATCCGTGTGGCTTCGTCGCCGCCCACGGCAAGGGGCATCCCCGGCCGCGACGAACGAAGCGCGTCGATCACCGCGCGCGCGCGTCCGACGTCAGCGCGCGTCGGGACGCCGATCACGGCGGCAATTGCATCGCGTTCGACCGCGGCCGTCGCCCAGCTCTCGGCCGGCAGGTCGGGCCCGAGATACAGCACCGACAAACCGGCGCGTCGCGCGGCGACCGCGAAGGCGAGGGCTCCGAGCTCGTGTCGCGCGCCAGGGCCAAGGCCGATGAGGATCGGCTGTTCGGCGACCGAGTCACCGGCGGCCTCATAGGCCATCGCCAGCCGGCGCAGCACCGCGTGGCTCGCCGCGTGCTCTCCGGCGACGCTCACGTCCCCCCGTTCCCATGCGTCACCGAGGGCGTGCAGCGCCGGCATCAGCACACCATCGGCGACGACCTCGAAGCGAGCGGCAGAGAAGGCCTCGTCAAGCGTGGCCTCGATGGCAGGTGCGTCGATCGACCTGGCGGCCTCGACGAATCGGCCGATGAGCTCGTCGGTCGTCGATGGATCGAACGGCATCGTCCCGGGCGTCGCCTCGGGGTGCACCCCGGCTTCGGCAACCTGCGGAAGCTCATCGTCCGGCAAGGTGCGGACCCGCTCGGCCGCCTGCTGAGCTGACCAGCCATTCGAGATGAGGTCCCGCATCGCGCGCAGGCGGTTGATGGCGACGTCGTCGTAGACGCGGTAGCCCGACGCGGTGCGCGTCGGAACGACGACGCCGTAGCGACGCTCCCACGCCCTGAGCAGCGGGATCCCCACGCCGCTGCGGACCGACGCCTCTTTGATGGTGTACATGCTTCGTTGATCGTACTACCTGAACAGACTCTTGACAAGACGTCAGACAAGGTCTATACAGACTCTATACATTGACCCGCGACACTCGTCACGGGCAAACCGCTCGAAACAGGAGAACAGACTCATGCCACGCATCATGAAGCGTGCACTCGGGCTGGTCGGCGGCCTCGGCCTCGTCGCAGCCATGGCGATGCCCGTCGCGGCGCAGGACGAGGCCTTCGTTCGTGTCGTCCACGCGTCGCCGGACGCTCCCAACGTCGACGTATGGGTCGATGGCGAGACCGTCCTCACCGACGTGCCGTTCACGACAGTCAGCGACTATCTGACGCTGCCGGCCGGGACGTACAACGTCCAGGTCACCGCCACCGGCAGCACCGATCCGGTCATCGACGCCGACCTGACGCTCGAGGCAGGCACCTCGTACACCGTCGCCGCCACGGGCCTGGTGGCCGAGATCACGGCGACCGTCCTCGTCGACGATCGAACACCCGCCGACGGACAGGCGAAGCTTCGCGTCTTCCACGCGTCGCCCAGCGCGCCGGCCCAAGTTGACGTTGCGGTTACCGACGGCCCGATCCTCGTGGAGGCGCTTGCCTATCCTGAGGCGACTGCCTACCTGACGGTCGATGCCGGCACCTATCCGCTCGAGATCCGCGCCGCCGGTGAGACCGATGCCGCTCTGACGCTCGAGGCGAGCCTCGAGGCCGGCCAGAACTACACCGCCATCGCAATGGACGGTGGCGAGGCCGGCGTCCAGGTCATCGTGGCCACCGAGGCCATGACCGAGATGCCGAACACGGCGCTCGCGCAGCCGTCCGCGCCGATGGCTGCCATCGGCCTGCTGCTCGTCGCTCTCGCGCTGGTCACGGCGCTGCCGCTGGCGACCCGACGCGCACGCAGCTGAGTCCACGCTGCCTCGCCGGGAGAGGGCTCGTGCCCTCTCCCGGCATCTTCATGCCCGAACAGCCGATGGGAATTGCGATGCGCCGATCGATCGCCTGGCTCCGACGAGACCTGCGCCTGGCCGATAACCGCGTCCTCGCGACGGCGACCGACGCGTCCGAGCGAGCTTGGCCGGTCTTCGTGGTCGACCCGAATCTGCGCAAGGCTCACGCCGCTGCCGCCGGGCGCCGGGCCTGGTTCCTCGCCAACGTCCTGGCCGCGTGAACCACAGGAGACGATGGCGCATGCGAAGACTGCCGGACCGCGTCATCCCGGGGCCGGGACAGGAGTCGGTCTGGGACTACCCGAGACCGCCCCGCGTCACGCCGGATGGCCGTCGCGTCCGCGTCGAGGTCGGAGCTGAGATCGTCGGCGAGTCGACCCGGGCCGTGCGCGTCCTCGAAACGGCCGGGGCACCGTGCTGGTATCTGCCTGCTGAGGACGTGCGGTCCGACCTCCTACGCCCGGTGGCCGGCACGACGGTCTGCGAGTGGAAGGGCGTCGCGAGCTACTTCGACGTCGTGGTCGGTGACCGTGTGGCCCGCCGCGCGGCGTGGACGTACCGCGACCCGAAGCCCGGCTACGAGGAGCTGCGGGATCGCGTCGCCTTCTACGCCGGCCGCGTCGATGCCGCATGGGTCGATGACGAGCGAGCAGCGCCGCAGCCCGGCGACTTCTACGGCGGCTGGGTGACCTCCGAGGTCGTCGGGCCGTTCAAGGGTGAGCCCGGCACCGAGGGCTGGTGACTCAGCCCGCGGTCGCGGACTCGTCGAAGCGGAGGGCACGGTGCTCACCGGCGCGAGGTATGTCCTCAGCGCCTCCTCCAGCGGCGTCAGCCGCCGCGGCATGCGCTCCAACAACGGACCGATGTCGACGGTCGCCGGCTGGTTGATGAAGTCGATCGCATCGGGCGTGAGCGGAGGCGCCGGGAGCAGGGTGAGTGGCAGTGGCTCCGAGCTTGAGGAGCGCTGCCGGGCCGGGAAGGATCGGCCGGTGCAGCCCGGCGACGCGGAGGGACCGTGCGATGACCTCGCGCATCGGCATTGTCTCGGGACCGCCGAGCTCGAGGACCTGGCCGTCGGCGGCCGGATCACGCAACGCGTCCGCGACGAGCGCAGCGGCATCGCCGACCCACGCCGGAGCCAGCATCTGGCCACCGAGGTTGGTCATCGGCACTGCCGGAAGGCGGCGTGCGAAGCCCACGAATCGGTTGAGCGACACGTCACGGGGACCGTAGATCCAGGTCGGTCGGACGATCGTCCAGGTCATCCCGCTGCCGCGGACTGCCTCCTCCGCGCGCCACTTCGCGCGGAACCAGTGCCGCTCGGCGTCCGGCGCCGCGCCCGCGCCGGAGACGTACGCGACGCGACCCACGTCCAACCTCACTCGCGGCGCGGACGAGGCGCTCGGTCCCACCGGCATCGATCTCCAGGAATGTCTGATTGCGTGCCGGCGACTCCATCGGCGAATTGCGGAACGCCAGCGCGATGACGAGCGCATCGGCCCCGCGCAGGGCATCGGGCAGACCTGCGCCGGTGCGGACATCGGCGCGGCGGATCTCGATGTCGTCCGGCAATGGGCCCCGCCTCTCCTCCCCGACATGGGAGAGGACGACGACTCGATCGCCCCGGCGCCGGAGCTCGGCGGCGATCGCACCGCCCACGAAGCCCGTGCCGCCGGCAACCGCGACCGTCCGTCCGGTCGGCGGACCAGGCTCTGCGAGCGCCTCGAGGATGGCCCATGACCGATACTGGAAGATCCACGCCAGCTCGTTGCGGATGACGAAGCGGTTCAGCGCGTCGCCGGCAATGCCGATCGGGACCTCGTACGTCACGTTGTCGCGCACGAGTGTCCCGCCATTGACCTCCTCGAAGCGGTGCACGTGCTCCCACGACCGATACGGGCCGCGCACCTGAACATCGCGGAATCCGATCGGCGGGTCGAACTCGGTGATGCGCGTCAGCCAGCTGATGGGGATGCCGAACAGCGGGCGGATGCGATAGCCGATCTCGAGGCCGGCGCGCACGGGGACGTCATCGGTGAGGTACTCGAATCCCAGCCCGGGTGGCGTGATGCGATGGAGGTTGCGGGGGTTGGCGAAGAAGGCGAAGACCTCATCGCGTGGCCGGGGAATGAAGAGCTCAGTGCTGAGCCGGTGGACGCTCATCGGTGGGCCACTGTGTACAGTGTCTGTCTAGGCATTTGACGAAGTATAGCCGAACGGTGTCCACAGAGCGTCGATTGTTACTGGCGCTCCGACCTCAGGGGGCACGCCACCAGGTGGTCGGTGTGCACCATGTCGGCGCAATCGGCATTGGTAGGGAGTGGTCCGTCATACCAGGCCGGTTCGATGATGACCCACGCGGCGTTCTCATCGTCCAGGCACCGGGCGTTGTCGCGGCCGCTGGCGAGATCCTCGCCGGCCACGAGCCAGAGGGGCGATGGGTAGCGACAGTCGGTCGGATTGCCGAGGTGATAGCCGACGGTGCCATAGGTGAGGTAGAGAACCGGCTCGTCCGGACCGATGGAGCCGCGGAGCAGGCTCACCTCGTCCTCAAGGCGCCGGCTGGCATCGGCCCAGGTCGCATTGGTCCTCTCTCCCGTCCCCCACGAGGCCGCCGGCAGAACGGTCAACGCGGACAGCGCCACGACCACTGGGAGAAGAGCGGGGCGCTTCCACGCGACGACGGCCGCGACCACGATCGGCACCGCTGCCAAGTGGTACATGCTGCCCTGGCCCTGGATGAAGATCGGCGAAGTGGCCAGGAGCAGCGCGCCAGCCAGGGCGAGCATCGACCACCGGCCGAGGCCGACGAGCGCGAGGGGCACGAGCACCACCACGGGCGCGACCAGGGGGAGAGCACCGATTCGGAGAATCGGCCGGTAATCTCCGGCCCGCAGCAGCGAGTTGTCGTTGAGGAGCGCCATGTCCATCAGCCACTGCCGCTCGATCCCCGCCGAAATGGCGAACCACGCCAGGCACCAGCCGAGCGACCAGAGCGCCGTGCGTTTCCACTCTCCTAGGGCGGCGATCGCGAGCAGCGCGAGCGGAACAAAGGCGATCGTGGCGAGCTTCATGCTCACGGCGAGGGCAATTGCCGCGCCCGCCGCCGGTGGCCGGGATCGCATCGCGACCGCGAGCGCGACGAAGAGTGCCGCCCACCACTCGGGCTGAAGCATGCTCCACGCCGGCGACAGGATGAGAGCCGCCGCCGTCGCCACCCCGACTGACGGTACAGGAGGTGTCGATAGCGTGCCGGATCGAGCGGCGGACTGAGCATCGGCGCGTCCGTGGCTGGGTATACTTCGCCAAAGCCGCTCCGCGACACGCCGTGAACCCGATCCGCGCCGTCAATCTCGTCGACGCATCCCCAACCCGCGCCGCCATGCCGCGCGGGTTCGCTGCTATGCCCCGGAGCGTGTCGCGTGATCGACCGCGCCGCCATCCGCGAGCTCCGCCGAAACCCGGCTTCGACGCGCCTACGGGTTCGAGGAGGTCGCGCTCGTGCCGGGCGCCGTGACGGTCGACCCGGCGGAGGTCGACCTCTCGACCGACATCGGCGGGTTCCGGCTCGAGGTCCCGTTCCTCGCCGCGGCGATGGATGCCGTTGCGGATGCCGACATGGCGGTCCGGATGAGCCGCCACGGAGGGGTTGCCTTCGTCAACCTCGAGGGCCTCTACACGCGGTACGAGGATGCCGCACCCATCATCGAGCGGGTCGGCGCCGCGGAGTCCGGGCGGGCGGCAGCACACGTGCTCGCGGAGGCCTACGAGCAGCCGATCCGCGACGAGCTCATCACGGCGCTCATCACGCGCATCAAGGCCCAGGGCGCCGTGGCGGCGGTGGCGACGACGCCGGCATCGGCCTGGCACCACGCCGAGATCGCCGCGGAGGCCGGGGCGGACCTCCTGCTCGTCCAGTCGCAGGTGAGCAGCGCCCGCCACATCTCGACGTCGGGCCGGGTCCTCTCGCTGGCCGATCTCACCGGCGGGCTGCAGCTGCCCGTGCTGGTCGGAAATACCGTGAGTGGCGACGCCGCCTATCAGCTCATGCAGCAGGGCGCGGCGGCCATCTTCGTCGGTGTCGGGCCGGGCGCCGCCTGCACGACCCGCGAGGTGCTCGGGATCGGCGTGCCGCAGGTGTCGGCAACGCTCGAGGTCGCCGCCGCACGCGACCGATTCGAGGCCGACACCGGCCGTTACGTCCCGATCGTCACCGATGGCGGCATGAAGACCGGCGGCGACATCGCCAAGGCGATCGCGTCGGGCGCCGATGCGGTCATGCTCGGCTCGCCGTTCGCGGCCGCAACCGAGGCTCCCGGCCGCGGCTACAACTGGGGCATGGCCGCGCCGTCGCCGACGCTGCCACGGGGGACCCGGATCAGGATCGGTGAGCAGATGCCGCTCGAGCAGATCCTCTTCGGCCCGGCCGAGACGACGCACGGCACCCAGAACCTCGTCGGCGCGCTGCGCCAGTCGATGGCGGCGCTCGGCTCAAGGACCATCCGCGAGATGCACTCGGTCGAGATGGTCATCGCGCCCTCCATCGCCACCGAGGGCAAGTCCTGGCAGCTCGCCGGCAGCGAGTAAGCCGACTTCTCGGACGGGGCTACCATCGGCCCGCGATGGCCGATGACGTCCTCACCACCCGGGCCCTCAACCGGGCATTGCTCGGTCGGCAGCTCCTCCTGGAACGCATCGATCTGACGATCCCCGAGGCGCTCGAGCGTCTCGCCGGCATCCAGAACCAGTACGCCCCGAACGCCTACCTGCGCCTCTGGTCATGCCTCAACGGCTTCCGTCGGGAAGACCTGACCCGCGCCTATGGGGACGGGTCGGTGGTCCAGGGAACCCTGATGCGCGGCACGATCCACACCGTTGCAGCGGGGGACTACCACCCGATGGTGGCGGCCATCGCCCGCACGCAACGAGAGTGGGCGAGTCGTGTCACCGGGACGAAGGAGGCCGTCGATCACGGTGCGCACGTCGCGCGCATCCGGAAGGCTCTCGCCGACAGCCCGATGCGGCGGCCGGACCTGATTCGCCTGCTGAGTGAAGCGCCGGCCCCGGTGCGCTACGCGATCGACACCGGTGCTGAGATCCTGCGCCTGCCACCGTCGGGGACCTGGGAGCGACGGCGGGCCGACCTCTGCGGCCTGGCGGACGATCACGTCGAGCACGTCGAGATGGACGAGCGGACCGCGCTCGCCTGGCTGGTCGGCCGCTACCTCGCCGCGTTCGGCCCGGCGACCATCGGCGACGCCGCTTCGTTCATCGGCACAACGGTCGGGCCGCTGCGGGAGGTCGCGGCGGGCATGCCGCTGCGGCGCTTCACGGCCGAGGACGGCACGGACCTGGTGGACGTCGAGGGCGCGCCGCTCCCCGATCCCGATACGCCGGCTCCCGTCCGCTTCCTGCCGACCTGGGACGCGATCCTCCTCGTCCACGCGCGTCGCACCCAGGTCTTGCCCGAGGCGTATCGGCCCTTGGTGTTCCACACGAAGATGCCGCCGTCGTATCCCACGGTGCTCGTCGACGGCCAGGTGGCCGGCACCTGGCGTTTCGAGGACGGCATGATCGAGGTGTCGCCCTTCCGCCGGCTGACCGCCTCGGAACGCCGCGAGGTCGATGCCGAGGCCGCGCGGCTGGCCGCCTTCCATGCCGCCTGAGGCGTAGCATCGGACCATGAACAGATCCGATGTCCAGGCCTGGCTCGACCGCTACGTCGAGGCCTGGCGCGCGAACGAGCGCGAGCCGATCGAGGAGCTCTTCAGCGAGGACGCCGTCTACAGCTACCGGCCATGGGACAGCGACGATCACACCATTCGCGGCCGCGACGCCGTCGTCGACAGCTGGCTGGAGGAGCCGGACGAGCCAGTCAGCTGGGACGCCCATTACGAGCCCTGGGCGGTCGACGGTGACCGGGCGGTGGCCGTCGGCTGGAGCCGTTACGCGGCGACCGACGACGCACCCGAGAAGCTGTACCACAACGCCTACCTGCTCGAGTTTGCCCCCGACGGTCGCTGCCGCTCCTTCCACGAGTTCTACATGCAGCAGGAGGCGACGTGATCACCACCGCCCCGGTTCGACTGCGGGCGTGAGTTCGGCCTGGATCGAGGTCGGCGACCGCGTCTGGGCGCGTCGATACGAGTCGCTCGACCAGACCATCGGCGTAGTGGGCGGGGCAGCCGGCCTCGCGGTGATCGACACCCGGGCCACGCATCGGCTGGCGGACGTCCTGCGAGACGAGCTGCGGCAGCTGCCGGGCACGACCGTGGCGGCGATCAACACGCATGGTCACTGGGACCACGCATTCGGCAATGCGCGGTTCGTCGATGTGCCGATCTGGGGTCACGTGCGCTGCGCCACGATGATCCTCGAGCAGGGCGAGGCGGCTCGCGCGCGCCAGATCGCCGAGCAACCGGCCAGCGCCGAGGACTTCGCCGAGGTCGTGCTCACGCCGCCGACTCGTCTGATGGACGATGAGGCCGCCATCGACCTGGGCGATCGCCGCGTCGAGCTGCGCTACCTGGGACGCGGGCACACCGACAACGACATCGTGGTGATCGTCCGCGACGCATCGATCCTGTTCGCGGGCGACCTGCTCGAGAACGCTCCCGCCCCATGGTTCGGCGACAGCTTCCCGATCGCCTGGGGCGACACCGGGCGCGCGATTCTCGATCTCGCCCCGGAGACGATCGTCGCCGGCCATGGTGACCCGTTCGACCTCGACTTTGCCGAGCGGCAGGTCGGCGAGCTGGGGCTGCTCGCCCAGCTGGCGCGCGATGAGGTGAGCGGGGCGATCGGCGCCGACGAGGCGGTCAGGCGCTCGCCGTTCGACGGAGAAACGACGGGCATGGCGCTCGGGCGGGCGCGGGTCGAGCTCGGCTAGGGCGCGAGCCTCGGATCGGCCAGGAGCGCATCGGCCGTGAACTTCGCCGCCCAGTTGGGGTAGGTGAAACCGAGGTAGTCGCCCCACACCGGATCGGAGCCGGCAATCCCGCCCCGCACGCCAGGGTCAGCTGCATCGAGACGCTGGGTCGCGGACACCAGCTCCACGGCATGAGCGGCGGACTGCGCCAGCGCGCCGTGCCCCGATCGGGCAGCCAGGCGCTGCCAGATGATCGCGGCCTGGGCCGTCCCGGTCAGGCAGGCATAGCGGCTGCCGCCCTGCCACTCGGCGTCGAGGATCGCCGGGAGCCAGCCCCGCTCCTCGAGCGTCGCCGCCATCCGTCGAGCGCGCGCGGGCGACCGCCGTGCCGATGTCGTCGCGGCCCACGATCTCGCCGATGTCGAGCAGGCCTGCCAGGACGTAGGCGATCGTGTGCGTCACCGATCGTCGGGCGCCGTGATCCTCGGCCGTGAACCCCGCCCGATCGAACCAGCCGGTGCCGGGATCCTGCTGGGCGAGGACCCAGTCGGCGTGGCGCTCGGCCGCGGCGAGATGCCGATCGGTCCCGGCCGCGGCTCCGAGCTCGGCCAGCCAGCAGGCCGCGTGCGCCGTGTAGGTGACCGCCAGGCCGTTGTAGATGTGGCGGCGCCAGGCCCCGTCGTCGTCCTGGACCGAGACGAGCCAGTCGCCGGCGCGGACGGCACGGTCGAGCGCATCGGCCTCGCCGGAGTGGCGATGCCAGGCCACGAGCCCGTTGACGATCTGCCCGGTGTTGAAGACCGATGGCTCGGTCCGGTTCTCGTCGACCCGCGCACCGGGGAAGCCGCCGTCGGGAAGCTGAAGGGGCTCGAGGAACCGGATCGCCCGCTCGGCACGGTCGATCAGCGCCGCATCGTCGAGGCGCGCGGCCAGGCGCAGCAGCGTGGGCACGATGTAGCCGGTCGTCTCCGGGTACGACGCCATCCAGCCGTGGCGCAGGCTGTATCCCCAGCTGATCCCGCCATCACCCGTCGCGTCCTGGGCCCGGGCCAGCCAGTCGGCGATGGCGCGAAGGGTGCCCTCGACCGGGACGGTTCTGCGACGCCGATCACGCTCGCGCCAGCCCTGCGTCATCAGCAGGCGCGCGACGCTCGGACGCCACGCGCGCGCTCTCCCGCGCCGATCGAGCGGCTCGTCTCACGTCATCAGCCCCACCTGCGTCGAGCGCTCCTCGATCCACGCCCGGACCTGGTCGAGGCTCGTCACCCAGACGTCGTCGCGGGCCGCAAGCATGCCGATGATCTCGCCGTAGGCGACGCCCCAGTCCCGAAACTCGACCGAGCGCGGGACCGATGCCTGGATGTGCCAGTCGATCGACCCGAAACCCCCGACCTCGACGATCTCGTCGATGCGCTCCGACACGCGGGCTACCGCCGTGTCGACATCGGCGCCGCCGCGGAAGGCGGCCGAGTCCATGGCGAACGGCGGCAGCTGCCAGGTTCGCAGCGGCCGCTCGGCGGCCTCGTCGAAGGGGCGGTACGGCAGGCCGGCGCTCCGTCGGAAGCCGATGTGATCGTTGAAGGCGACCGAGCTGTCGTAGGCGAACCCGGCATCCTCGTGCGCCCGCAGGGTGGCGGCAGGGTTCGGCCCCAGATGCCAGTAGTGGTGCCGCAGGCCGCGCACCTCCCGACCCGACGCCTCCTCCAGTCGGGCACGCTCGTCGCGAAAGCGGGCCGGTTCTTCGAAGGACCGATAGCCCGCATGCAGTCCGACCTCGAAGCCGGCTGCGCCGAGGCGGGCCAGCTGACGCCGATACCGCTCGCCCCCGACGTCGTAATGCACGTCCTCCAGGGCCCCGGTCGGGTGGTGGAACGGCGTCACCGCGACGAAGAAGGTCGACCGAAACCCGTGCCGGGCCTCGAGCTCGCACAGCTCGTCGAATACCCAGAAGGCATCGGGATCCTCGTCGCCGCGTCGATGGCGTGCCAGCCGTGCGGCCTCCGTGCCCAGCGTTCGCGGCGCGCGTCGCAGACGCCAGGGGCGGCTCACCTGGCGCAGAAGTGCGTAGCGATCGGGCTCGTCGACGTCGTGGGAGAGGCCGATGCAGGCGCGCCGACCATCCGGCCAGCGCTCGGCGCGTACGCAGCCCCGTGGCGGACTCGATCGAGGCCGCGATGATCCCGATCCAGCGGTCCACCAGCGGGCCGCCATCGCGCCCATCGGCCGGCCGCCCAGCTCGACGCATAGCGGAGCCGATCGTGCTCATCGTGGGCGTCCGGGCCGGCATCGGCGTTCACACCATCGGTCAGGATCTCGCCGATGGCATTGACGAGATCGACCTCGATCCGCGGTCCGATCTGGGGATCGGGCCAGTCACGACCGCCCGGATCCTCGCGGATCCAGACGCCCCGCGGGCCTGCGGGACCGTCGCCGCCGTAGGCGAGGTGGGGCAGGTCGGCGGCGTCGCGGCGATCGGTCAGGCGCGCCCGGAAGCCCGCCCAGCGCAGGACGTGGTCGAGGACCCACTCGGTCCGCGGAGAGCGGCGTTCGACGACCAGCGCCAGCTCGTCGGGCATCGCACTCCTCCGATGATCGCGTCGGGTCGCCGTCAGGGTGCCCTCGGCGGACGGCTGGGTGGGCCGCCCTATCATATGCCGCCATGCCCGCCGACCGACTCAGGCTCGCCTACCTGGCGAACCCGAACGAGACCCACACCCGCCGCTGGCTGCGCTGGTTCGCCGAGCGCGGCCACGAGGTCACCATCGTCGTGTCACCCGACGTCGCCGTGCAGCCGGGCATGCCGGACGGCATCCGCGTCGAGCACTGGCCGCCGTACGGTGGCGGCAGCCTCAAGCCGCTGCGCTACGTTGCGGCGCGTCGTGTCCTGCGGCCGCTGTTTCGGGAGATCGACCCCGACATCGTGCACTGCCACTACCTCACCACCTACGGGTGGCTGGCCTGGCTCTCGGGCACCCGGCCCTACGGCATCACCGCGTGGGGCTCGGATCTCTTCTTCGACCTGCCGGCATCCCGCCGCAACGCGATCTTCGGACGCCTGGCGCTGCGCGGCGCCGCATTCGTGACCGCGGACTCGCGCGACCTCCTGCGCGCGTGCGTCGATGCCGGCGCTCGCGCCGAGCGCTGCGGCGTTCGTCCAGTTCGGCGTCGAGGTCGCGCGATTCGCCGCGCCGCCGGACCCGGCGTTGCGCACGCGTCTCGGGCTCGACGGGCGGCGTGTCGTCTTCTCGCCGCGCACGATCATGCCGCTCTACAACCACGAGGTCGTGCTCCGCGCGATGGCGCAGCTCCCCGAGGATGTCCACCTTCTCATGAGCGCCCGTGCTGCGTACCCCGACGAGCTGGGCCGCATCGAGGGCCTGGTCGCGCAGCTCGGACTGCGCGATCGGACCACCATCCTGGACGGGATCGCATACGAGGAGATGGCCGCCCACCATCGGCTGGCCGATGCGGTCGTCTCGGTTCCGACGACCGATGGCACGCCGGTGACGCTGTTCGAGGCCTTCGCCGCCGGCGTGCCGATGATCGCCTCGGACGTGCCGAGCCTGCGGGAGTGGCTCGGCGGGGTCACCCCGCAGTTCCTGGTGCCGGTCGGCGATGTCGCCGCCACCGCCCGCGCGCTGCGCGAGGCACTCGACCTGGATCCTGCCGAACGGGCCGCCCTGTCGGCCCGTCTCCGGGCGATCGCCGCCGAGCACGGCGACCACGACCGAAGCATGCGGAACGTCGAGGCCATGTATCGATCGGCCGCCGCGGGCCGCGTCCAGATCCCCGCGGCGCTCCGGTACGCATGACCTCCCCGAGCGCACCCGCCGCACGCGACGTGCTGTGCGTCGCCTATTTCTTCCCACCGTTGGGCGGCGTATCGGTGGCCCGCATGACCGCGTTCATCCGCCACCTCCCCGAGTCCGGCTGGCAGCCCATCGTCCTCGCGCCGAGCGGCACGACCTACCCGCTGCGCGACCCCGCCGGGCTCGCCGCGCTGCCGCCCGAGCCTCGAGGTGATTCGCGCCCGCAGCCCGGAGCCACATGCGCTGCGGCGCCATGCCGAGCGGCTGCGCCGTCCGCTGTCGCGGGCACGATCGGTGCTCGCGAGCGGCGCCGAGTCGACCGCCACGCAGGCAGCGCCGGTTGTGTCGGGGAGCCACGGCGGCCGGATGGCCGAGCTCCGACGCCGCCTTTTCTTCCCCGACGACCAGCTCGGCTGGGTCCCGCTCGCGGCCGCAGCGGGGATCCGGCGCATGCGCCGAGAGCGAGCCGACGCCATCTTCTCGAGTGCCTTCCCGATCTCGGCGCACCTCGCTGCCGGTGCCATCCACCGGGCCACCGGTATCCCGTGGGTGGCCGAGTTCCGTGATCCGTGGGTGGACAACGTGCTCGCGCCGCCGCTGCCATCGACGCATCGGTCGCTTCAGCGCCGGATCGAGCGCTGGGTCGTCACGCGGGCGTCGCGGGTCGTCCTCGTCACGCCCGGGCTGACGAATGCCTTCGCGGCGAGATACCCGAAGCACGTCGGGCGGATGCGCACGGTGATGAACGGCTACGACCCCTCCGAGCTGGCGAGGGAGGCGATCGAGCCATCCGGGGCTGACGGCATCCGCCTCGTGTACACCGGGACGCTGGACCGGCCGCGCGAGACGGTCGCCTTTCTCGAGGGCCTGGAGCGCTTCGTCGCGAGCCGTTCCGACGCACGAGACCGGTTGCGGGTGGAGCTGATCGGACGTCGGAGCCCGGAGGTCGAAGAGGTGGCGCGCCCGTTCACCGCGGAAGATCGCCTCGGTTCGGTACTCAGCCTCGTCGACTTCGTGCCGCGTCACGAGGCACTCGAGCGGGTCGGATCGGCAACGGCCGCCCTTGTCATGCTTGGTGCCGGCCCGGGGATGGACCTCTTCGTCAGCGGCAAGCTGTTCGACTACATCGGCCTCGACCGCCCCGTCCTGGCGATGGTGCCACGCGGTGACGCGCGCGACGTGCTCACCGGACTCGGCTGGGGCATCGTTGCCGATCCCGATCCGGCCAGCGTTGCCGCCGCGCTCGATCGGCTCTGGAGCGGCGACTACCGGCGAGGACGGGCGGACCCGGAGGGACGCTACGACCGACGCGGCCTGACGCGCGAGCTCGCCGCCGTGCTCGACGAGGCCACGACCGGATCGTGAGCCGCGATCCGGCCGCGGTGCCACCGAGCGTGATGTGGCTCACCACCGACTACCCGTGGGACGGCAACCCGTTCCTGGGCATCTTCCATCGGACCGCCGCACGCGCTCTCGTGCGCGCGGGCGTCGATCTGACGGTCGTCGCTCCCGCCCCGTTTGCGCCATGGCCGCTGCCCCTGCTGCGCGACCGATGGCGCCGCCACGCCGACGCTCCGCGCCAGGCGGCCGATGCCGGCGTGCCGGTCGTGCGGCCGCGCTACCTGGCCGTCCCGGGCGAGCCCGCCTGGGCGCAGACCGATCGGCTGCTGGCGGGCGCCGCCGCCGGCGTCCGCGCATCCGCATGGCCGCGGGCCGCGGTCATCCACGCCCACTACGCCTACCCCATGGGGATGGCGGCGCGCCGTCTCGCGCGTCGATTCGGCGTCCCGTACGTCGTCACGCTGCACGGCGACGACGTCACGAGCTGGCCCGACCTCCATCCCGACGCGATGCCCGCCTATCGACGCGCCCTCGGCGGGGCGGCGCGCGTCATCGCCGTGAGCCATGCGCTGGCGGCCGACGCTGAGCGCATCGCCGGAGTGCGCCCGGAGGTGATCCCGATCGGGATCGACCTGGGCCGCTTCGCTGAGCGCCACGATCGAGCCGAGGGCCGAAGCGCGCTGGGCGCGACCGACGACGAGATCCTCGTGCTGATCGTCGCCTACCTCGAGCCACGCAAGCGCATCCGCGACCTCGTGGACGCCATCCACGCCATTGGCCCTCCGTTCCGGATCGTGCTCGTCGGGTCCGGGCCGGAGCAGGGCTATCGCGCCGACGCCGGACTGGTGGACTACATCGGTCCGCGCGCCAACGCGGACCTGCCGCCGCTCCTCGCCGCCGGCGACCTGACCGTCCTGCCCTCCGATCGTGAGGGCCTACCGACGGCGCTGGTCGAGGCGGGAGCCGCCGGCCTCCCGATCATCGCCAGCCGTGCCGGCGGCATCCCCGAGCTGCTCGCCGACGATCGTGGCGTGCTGCTTGACAGTGTCTCCCCCGCGTCGATCGCCGCTGCCCTCCGCACCTTCGCCGCCGACCGACCGGCCGCGGCCAGCCGCGCCGATCGCCTTCGCAGCCACGTCCTCGCCGAGTACGACGCGAACGCCAGCGCGGCGCGGCTTGCGCGCATCTATGCCGAGGTCGTGTCCAACTGAGTAAACTTACTCACTGTACTGAGTAGACCTACCGCAATGGTGAGTAATGAAGCGCAAGCCGAAGGAGTATCGGCGGCCGGTCTTCGCCGAGGCGCTCGCCCGGGCGCACGAGCCGCGCCAGTTCATCCAGGTGCTCGCTGGACCGCGCCAGGTCGGCAAGACCACGGTCGCGCGCCAGGTGATGGACGCCATCGGGATTCCCGGCCACTTCGCCTCGGCCGATGCACCCGATCCCGAGGACATCGGCTGGATCTACACGCAGTGGGCGATCGGTCGCCAGCAGGCGCGCATGGGCGGCCGGGCCGGCGGCCTGCTCGTGCTCGACGAGGTCCAGAAGATCCGCGACTGGTCGGACGTCGTGAAGCAGCTCTGGGACGAGGACAACGGGGCCGGCACGCCGCTGCGCGTCATGATCCTCGGCTCGGCGCCGCTGCTCGTGCGCCGAGGCCTCTCGGACAGCCTGGCGGGACGCTTCGAGATCATCCGCTTCACGCACTGGACCTTCTCGGAGATGCGCGATGCCTTCGGCTGGGACCTCGACACCTACCTCTTCTTCGGCGGATATCCCGGCGCCGCACGGCTCGTCGGCAGTCACGACCGATGGGAGGAGTACATCCTCGACTCGATCGTCGAGACGAACCTCTCTCGCGACATCCTGCTCCTCAACCGCGTCGAGAAGCCAGCCCTACTTCGCCAGCTCTTCCGGCTGGCCTGCACCTACTCGGGCCAGGTTCTCAGCTACACCAAGATGCTCGGCACGCTGACCGATGCGGGCAACACCGTCACCCTTGCGCACTACCTGGAGCTGCTGGGCGGCGCCGGGATGGTGACCGGCATCGGCAAGTACTCGGGCTCCGCGGTGCGGCGTCGCGCCTCGTCACCGAAGCTGCTCGCGCTGAACACCGCCCTCGTCTCGGCCGCCGCCCGGATGACCCTGGCGCGTGCCCGGACGGACCATGATTTCTGGTCCCGGCTCATCGCCACGGCGGTCGGGGCACACCTGTGGGCACACGCCGATCCGGACGAGCTCGGCTGGTGGCGCGAGAGTAACGCCGACGTCGACTGGGTGATTCGCCCGGGCAAGCTCCTGCGCGGGCACTCGGCGCCGCTGGCGATCGAGGTGAGGACGGGGCATTCGCGGGGATCATCGGGGGCGCGCGCCTTCACGCACGCGCATCGAGGCGCGCGCTCGCTCGTCATCGGCGCGGGAGGAATCCCGATCGAGGACTTCCTGGCCAGCCACCCGCGCGACTGGCTCGAGGGGTGACGCGCCTGGATGGCGCGTCACCCGGTGCGGCGGGCTAGCTGCCGTGAGACGCCGACTTGTCGTCGACGCCGTTGAAGAGGTATCCGGGATTACCCGGTGTCACCGGACGCCGCTTCATGCACGTGAATCCGTTCTGGTTCTTGTCGAACGTGTCCCACTGCGGGCCGCGGACAAAAGCCTCCAACCCGGCTCCGTCAACGAGGCCAAACGCCGCGGAGAAGGCGTCGAACTCCGCTGTAAAGGTCGTTCCGTCCGCCTCGTACACCGGGATGCCCGCCAGCTCGAACCCGGCAACCGTCTCATTCCACCACCCGTCGCGGTCGACGCGGAAGTACCCGGAAGCTTCCGATGGGCAGCCGTTCGACGGTTTTGCGCCGATGGCCACCGTTGTGGTGGCGGCGAGCAAGAGGGTGGCAGCCACCACCGAGAGAAGCATGCGTCGCATGGCGAGATCCTCCGTGACAGGCGGGTCGGGTTCGCCAGTGGCTCGGTGCGTCCCCGGCGGCCATGGATGTGGGCCCGCACGTCATTGCCTCCCGCGTCGTCCCCCTTATACATGCGGCCGCAACCGATGAGCACTTGCCTGTCAACGTAGATTGACAAGTGACGCGACGTGGGCGTAGCCTTGCACCGATGACGACGATGCCTGAGGATCCCGCAGCCGCGATCGCGGCTGTGATCGGCCTCCGACGCCTGGCCGACCGCATGGAGCGCGAGGCAGTGGAACGCGCGGTTGACAAAGGATGGACCTGGCAACAGATCGCGCAGGCCCTCGGCGTCACCCGTCAGGCCGCCCACAAGCGACATGCATCCCGGCTCCGAGCCCGGGGCCGCAGCTCGAAGGAAGAACGATGAACCTGAAGCGCATGGGCGCCGACATGCACACCATCAAGCAGCTCCTGACCGAGGCCGAACGCATCTCGCGCGAGCTGGGTGAGGCTGAACCGGCAGCGGAGCACCTCCTCCTGGCGGCGACGGAGCTCCCCGATGGAAGCGCCGCGCGCGCCCTTGCACGCGTGGGCACCGATGCCGACGCGATCCGAGGCGGGCTCGTCGCCGAGCAGGCGGATGCCCTCATTGCGGTGGGCGTGCCGCGCGAGCACGCCGAGGCGCTGGCCGTCCCGCAGCCGCTCGGCGGCGCCGGGCGCCCGCTGCTCTACGCGGCAGGTCCGACGGCCCGCGACCTCTTCGCTCGGGCCGGACAGATGGCCCGCGCGGAGAAGCGCGGCTTCACCGGCGCCCACGTCGTTGCCGCTGCCGCGGAGGTGGAGCTGGGAACTCTCGCCCGCGTCCTCGACAGGCTCGGCGTCGACCGGCAACGTCTCGCGGAGGCCGCTCGCGCCGAGCTGGCCTGAGGCTATCAGGCCAGGGGCCAGCAGATCTCGGTGCGCACCTCTTCCGCCGCGACCGATCCCGGATCGTCGACGTACGACTCCCACGGGGCGGGCCCCTCGTCGCGTCCCTGCGCGTGGATCCAGTCGTGGAGCGCGTCGTAGGCGCCGGACAGGCCGTCGTACGAGCCGCGGTGGACCATGACGGCGGCCGGGCCGGCGGGCAGCTCGCTGCCACCGACCGAGCCTGGGTCGACCTCAGCCAACGGCGCCAGGGCGTCGAGCTCGCCGCTGAGAGGGAAACCGATCTCGACATCGACCTGGTCGGGGCCGAACTGGTGGTAGCGGCCGTAGGGTGGGCCGCTCATCTGGGCGCCGAGATCCTGGACGCGTTGCATCACCGCGGGTAGGTATCGATCGAACTGTGAGGCGAGGTCGAGCTCGCTCATCGGTTGGGTGACGCGAACCGCGGCGGTCGGCTGCGCGGTCAACTCGCGGATCTCGGCCTCGATCATCGGGTTCACTCTCCTGCGGATCGCTAGACTCATGGGCGACCCACATCATCGCCCGAACGGAGCCGGATTGAGCGAGGAGCGCGACCAGGCACCCACCGACCTCGCGGCCGACGTGCCGACCGATCGGGGTCGCACCGTTCACGGGTCGGCGGCGAACGCCGGTCATCGAGTCCTCGCCCCCGACGATGCCGAGGTCGAGGCGTACCTCGAGCAGGCGCTGCACGCGCCGCCCCCACAACGGGTCGAGACCGAGGCGCCGGAGCAGCCCGACACCATCGCGGTCCTCGACTTCGGCAGCCAGTTCGCCCAGCTCATCGCCCGCCGCGTGCGCGAGCTCAACGTGTACTCCGAGCTCCTGCCGCACGACACGCCGATGGCCGAGCTGGAGCGGCGGGGCGTGAAGGCCGTCATCCTGTCGGGCGGTCCGTCATCGGTCTACGACGCCGATGCGCCGAGGGCCGACCCGGCGCTGTGGTCAGGCCGAATCCCCGTCCTCGGCATCTGCTACGGGCTCCAGCTCATGGCCCACGAGCTCGGCGGCGAGGTGGTGCCGTCGGCGAAGCGCGAGTACGGCCCGGCGACCGTCAGCCTCACCGATGGCGACGGCCTCTTCGCCGGCCTCGATGGTGAGCAGCCGGTGTGGATGAGCCACGGCGACGCGATCCTGCGGCCACCGGAGGGATTCCGCGCCACCGCCCAGACCGATGCCAGCCCGTACGCCGCACTCATCGACCCGGATCGCAACCTGTATGGGATCCAGTTTCACCCGGAAGTCGTGCACACGCCCATCGGGCGCGACGTCCTCCGCAACTTCGTGATCGGGATCGCAGGAGCACGCCCGAATTGGACCGCTGCGAACCTTGTCGAGACGACTGTGGCCGAGATCCGCGAGCGGGTAGGCGACGGCCACGTCATCTGCGCCCTCTCGGGTGGGGTCGACAGCGCTGTGGCGGCGACCCTGGTGCATCGGGCCATCGGCGACCAGCTGACCTGCATCTATGTCGATCACGGCCTGATGCGCAAGCAGGAGTCGGAGCTTCTGCGCGCGACCTTCGCCGAGCACTTCGGGATGCGGCTGGCGATGGTCGATGCGCGGGAGCGGTTCCTGCGCCGCCTTGCCGGCGTCGAGGACCCCGAGCAGAAGCGGCGGATCATCGGCGACGAGTTCATCCGCGTCTTCGAGGAGGAGGCGGCGGAGCTCGGCCAGATCGACTTCCTGACGCAGGGGACGCTGTATCCGGACGTCATCGAGTCGACCACCGCCGAGACGAAGACGGCCCAGAAGATCAAGACCCACCACAACGTCGGCGGGCTGCCGGCCGACCTGCGCTTCAAGCTGATCGAGCCGCTGCGCTACCTGTTCAAGGACGAGGTGCGGCGCGTCGGGCTCGAGCTCGGGCTGCCCGAGGCGATCGTCCAGCGCCAGCCATTCCCGGGGCCGGGCCTGGCGATCCGCATCATCGGCGAGGTGACCACCGAGCGGCTCACCACGCTGCGCGAGGCGGACTGGATCGTGATCGACGAGATCAAGGCCGCCGGCCTGTATCGGTCGCTGTGGCAGAGCTTCGCGATCCTGACGCCGGTCCGCTCGGTGGGCGTGATGGGCGACGGTCGGACCTACGCCAACGTCGTGGCGGTTCGCGCCGTCACCAGCGACGACGGTATGACCGCTGACTGGGCACGGTTACCCTACGAGGTGCTCGCCAGGATCAGCAGTCGCATCGTCAACGAGGTCCCAGGGGTCAACCGCGTCGTCTATGACATCAGCTCGAAGCCGCCTGCCACCATCGAGTGGGAGTGAGGAGGACACATGAACCGACGCTCGACGCCCCCGACCCTCAGGGTGATCTGTGTGGTCCTCGCCGCGGCTGCCCTCACCGCGTGCGGGCCGGAGTCCGTCAGCCCTGATGCCGCGCTCGTCTGCGACGACATCGCGGTTCTCGACGAGGCCATCGTGTCATTCCGCAATCTCACCCCCGAGACGGCGAGCGTCGACGAGTACCGCCAAGGGTGGGACACGATCCGCGAGGCCTTCGAGGTCGTCGTGATGGACCGCGAGGCGCTCGCCGAAACCGACATGGATCGCATGCAGCAGGCGTTCGACGATCTCGGCTCCGCCGTCGAGGACCTGCCCGACGATGCCAACCTACCCGAGGCCGTCGAGACCCTGGAGCCCGCGATCGAGGAGCTCGGCGCGGCGCACGACGAGATCACCACCGACCTGGAATGCGTTCCCACCTGAGCCCTTCACTCGTGAGGCTCGCGAGGATCGCCGGAGCCCGGTAGCTCCGCCTCCTCACGCGGTGTCGCGTCGCGGCGCGCCGGCCGTGACCTGGTCACCGCCTCGATGCCGGTCTGCACGACCTGGGTGACGGGCTGGATGATCACCGGCTCGATGATCTCGGTGCGGACCTGGCGCACGGTCTGAACCAGGATGTCGCCGAAGGCGACCGCCGCACCGAGCGCCAGGGCGGTGGCGACCGCGGTGGAGAGCAGGATCAGGCCTTCGCTCGCACTCGGCGCCAGCATCCCGTTCACGATGAGCAGCCCGGGCAGCAGCGGCAGTGATGCGGGGACGACCCACAGCACGACCGGGGCATCCGCCCGCCGCGCGAGGAGGCGTCCGAGGGCGCCGACCGCGACTCCGGCGAGTGCGGTGGCCACGACGCCACCGGCGCCGAGCGGCGAAGTGAGGAGGAAGACCGCCCAGCCCAGCGCCCCGAGGAGGCTGGCGGTGAGCAGCGCCGAGCGTGGTTCGCCGAGGCGGACCGCCCAGAACCCGCAGGCCAGGGCAGCGGCGAGGACCTGGATCGCGGGCTGTCCGGTGCCGATGCTCGCGCCGACCTCGAGGCTGACGCCGAACTCGCTCGCGATCCCGATGCCGATGGCGGTGCCCACGGCCACTGCCGCGCCCAGGAAGAATGCCTCGGCCATCCGGGCGGACCCGCTGATGATCGACTGGTCGATGAGGTCCCGCATCCCGGCCACCAGCGCGGCACCCGGCAGGAATCGCAGCAGGCTGCCGGTCAGGACGAGCGCCGCGTCGATCGGGGTTCCGAGCGCCACGGCCACGGCAACCAGGATCGACGACACGAGTGGCCCGATCAGGCTGCGGAAGAACGGCGGGAGCCCCGAGCGGTCGAGGCGCACGACGATGGGTTGGACGAAGGCGCCGATGACCAGGGTCGCAAGCGCGTCGAGCGCGGAGCCGCCGAAGAGGAGCGTGGAGGCCGCGGCGGATCCGGCCTGCGCCAGGCTGGTGAAGGGCTCGGGCCAGGCCGTGTCGAGCGAAACGATGCGCTCGATCTCGTTCACCGCCCCGGACAGGTCGCTCTGGCCGGCGCGCAGGTCGCGCACCAGGTGCGCGGCGGCGGACAGCCGCCGGTAATCGGTCACCCGCTCGGGCACCAGCTGCATGGCCGTGACCGGCTGGGTTCCGGCTCCGGGGAAGTACGAGAGCCAGATGGTGCCGAACGAGACGACCGCCGTCGTGCGGGTCAGACCGAGGGCGCCGGCCGCGCTGCGCATGGCGCGCTCGACATCGTCGGTGGGGGAGCCGGCGCCGAGCATGACCGCGCCGAGCCGGAGCACCACCTCCACGGCGAGGCTCGCATCGGCGGGCCCGTCTTCGCGCGCCGGCGGGCTCATCTGCCGATAGTCCCTCGTCGTCCATCCGGCCGCCTCGACGAGGCGATCCTCTCCGATACGTTAGCCGATCGGGCATCCGACCTCGGACGCGCCCGTCGACGCGGTCGAGGGCCTGGCCGCCGTGCTCCATCCGGGCGCCGGGATTCGGCCGCGGCCCGACCTGGTCATCGAGCGGCCGATGGACGAGGCCGGACCCTCGGCCCGGCATCGATCGCGATCCATCGCGCCCGATGCACCGGCAGCCCAATCGAGGTGCTGATCCCGCGATCCATCGCGGCCTGACACGCACGAGCAGCACCCGCAGGTGCGCCTCAGGCGTGCCCGTTCGCGATCCATCACGGGAATGCAGCCTCAGGTGGACCTCTGGTGAATCCATCGCGATCCGTCGAGCCGGCGCCAGCCTCGAGGGCTCGTCCGGCGGCGAGGCGGGCACCGCCGGGGCCGAGCCGGTAGCATTCCGCCCACATGTCAAGTTGGTTCGATCGGCTCCTCGAGGAGCTGCAGCGCCGCCAGGAGGAGGAGGACGCCCGGAAGCACGGGCGCCCCTACGAGCGGCCGCCGCGCAGCGAGCGCAACGTCACGCCCATCGACGACGGGCCCCGCGCCGATCGCAAGGGCCACAACGGCGGGGGTCCGCCGGTCGCACGGCCGATCATGGGCGGTGATCTGCCGTGGCGGCGATGGATCCTCATCGGTGGCGGCATCGTCGGGGCGATCATCCTGCTCGGCCTGCTCGGCGGGGCGGTGAACCTCATCACCGACGTGATGTGGTACGACGCGCTCGGGCGCCGGGACGTCTTCCAGACCAGGCTGTGGTCGCAGGTCGCCCTCTTCGCCATCGGCTTTACCGCGATGCTCGTGCTGGCGCTCGTCAGCCTCTGGATCGCGCGCCGAATCGTGCCGCAGGCGCCGGTCCGGCAGCTCGGCGGCTTCGAGATGCCCGACGCCTCGCGCTTCATCGGCGCCGGGCTGGTGATCGTCACGGTGCTGCTGGCGCTCGGCAGCGGGGCCGCCTGGAGCGGGGCGTGGGAGACGATCCTGCTCTTCTTCAACGGCCAGGAGTGGGGCACCACCGATCCGACGCTCGGCCGCGACATCGGCTTCTACGTCTTCGACCTGCCCTTCTGGCGCTTCCTGCTCGGATGGGCCTCGACGACGCTCATCGTGATCGGGCTCCTGACCCTGGCAACGTACGCGGCGCGCGCGCTGCGCTGGCAGTTCCACCTTTCGGCCCCGGTGCGGGCGCACCTGTCCGTCATCGGCGCGCTCCTTCTGCTGGTCATCGCGGCCGGCTACCAGCTCGACATAGCCGAGCTGGCCTATTCGGTAGGCGGACCGAACGACTCGGTCCACGCCGCTCTTTACACCGACATGAATGCGCGCCTGCCCGCCTTCGTCATCCTCACCGTCGTGGCGGTGGTCGCCGCCATCCTCCTCTTCCTCAACACCTGGTTCCGGACCCTGTGGCTGCTGGGCCTGGCGGCCGGGGCGTGGCTGGTGCTGTCGGTCGTCGTCGGCGGCCTCTACCCGACCTTCGTCCAGGCCGTGATCGTCAATCCGAACGAGCTCAACGTGGAGCGGCCGTATCTCGTCAACCACATCGCCGCAACGCGCACCGCCTTCGATCTCGACGCGATCGAGGTCCGCAGCTTCACCGGGGAGCAGGAGATCACCCGCGAGGTCTTCGAGGAGGATGCGGCCACGATCGACAACCTCCGCCTGTGGGACTACCGGCCGTTGCTCATCACCTTCGGCCAGGACCAGATCCTGCGGCGCTACTACGACTTCCTCGACGTCGACATCGACCGCTATCCGATCGGCGAGGAGAACCGCCAGATCATGCTCAGCGCGCGTGAGCTCGACGTCGAGAAGCTGGCCGAGAACGCGCGCACCTGGACGAACGAGACCCTCGTCTACACCCACGGCTACGGCATCACCGCGGTTCCGGTCGACGCGGTGACAGATCGCGGCACGCCGGACTATCTCGTGAGCGGCATCAACACCGAGCCGCAGCTGCCGGTCGGCGAGCCCCGCATCTACTTCGGCGAGGCGACCGACACCTACGTCGTCACCGGCACCAACACCGACGAGTTCGACTACCCGCTCGAGAGCGAGGCGGAGGGCGGCGAGACCGGGGCCACGACGACGTGGGAGGGATCGACCGGCGTCGGGATCGGCAACCTGCTCCAGCGCGCCCTCTTCGCGCTGCGCTTCGGCGACTTCAACCTGCTCATCAGCAACCAGCTGACCGATGACTCGCAGATCCTCTTCCGCCGCGACATCGAGGAGCGCGTGCGTGAGATCGCTCCGTTCCTGAGCTACGACCGCGACCCGTACCTGGTGAGCGCCGCGGACCGGCTGGTATGGGTGTGGGACGCGTACACCGCCACCGACCGCTTCCCGAACGCTCAGCCGCTGCCGGAGGGCACGCAGATCGCCGGCGCCAACTACGTGCGCAACAGCGTCAAGGTCATCGTCGACGCCTACGACGGCACCGTCCGCTTCTATCTCTCCGATCCGGACGAGCCGATCGTGGCCGCCTACTCGCGGATCTTCCCCGGGCTCTTCGAGCCGGTCGACGCAATGCCCGACGAGCTGGTCGAGCACCTGCGCTATCCGGAGGATCTCTTCACCGCGCAGAACGAGACGTACCGGCTGTACCACCTGCCCGCGACCGAGAACGGCGCGACCACCTACTACAACCAGGACGACCGCTGGGCGATCCCGGAGGACGTCTCGACCGGCACCGGTGAGCCGATGGAGCCGTACTACGTCACGATGCGGATCCCGGGCGAGGAATCGGCCGAGTTCGTCCTCATCCAGCCGATGGTGCCCGAGGGGCGCGCAAACATGATCGCCTGGGTCGCGGCACGGATGGACCCCGGCGTTTACGGCGAGCGGATCGCCTTCCGCTTCCCGACCGACACGTCGACGCAGGGCCCCGCGCAGATCGAGGCGCGGATCGACCAGAACGACACGATCGCGGCGCAGTTCGGCGTGTGGCAGCGCTCCGGCTCGGACATCATCCGCGGCAACCTGCTCGTCCTGCCCATCGGGGATGATGGGCTCTTCTACGTCGAGCCGATCTTCCTCCAGGCCGCCGATGCCCCATTCCCCGAGTTCGTCCGCGTGATCATGGTCGACCAGGAGCGCGTCGCCTTCGCCGAGGACGTCGAGGACGGGCTGCGCCAGCTGCTGGGCGAGGCCGAGCCGCCACCGGTCGAGGAGCCCGAGGAGCCGTCGCCGTCACCATCGCCGGGCGAGTCTCCGGCTCCTGAGCCCTCCGGCGAGCTGCCCGACGACGTCAACGCGCTCGTGGCAGAGGCCCAGCGCCTCTACGACGCGGCGCAGGACGCGCTGGCGCGTGGCGACCTGGGCACCTACCAGGAGCGTATCGACGAGCTCGCCGCGGTGCTCGACCGCCTCGAGGAGCTGACGGGGCAGTAGCCGCCCTAGACTCGCGCGGTGGACATTCTTGTTCTCGGCGCAGGCGGGCGCGAGCACGCACTGGCGTGGCGCCTCGCCCGCGACGAGAGCGTGCGGTCCGTCCGCATCGCGCCGGGCAACGGCGGCACGGCGGCGGTGGGCGCGGCGATCGCCGACCTCGACATCACCGATCCGATGGCGGTCGCGCGTCACGCCGCGCGGGAGCGGTACGGGCTCGTCGTCATCGGACCCGAGGCTCCCCTCGCGATGGGCGTGGCGGACGAGCTCACCGCGGCGCGCGTCCCGACCTTCGGGCCGGCCCGCGCCGCGGCACGCCTCGAGTCGAGCAAGGCCTTCGCAAAGCGGCAGATGGAGCGGGCCGGGGTGCCGACCGCGCCATCGGCTTCGTTCACCGATGCGGAGGCGGCGCTGGCGCACGTCCGAGCCGGCGAGCGGCCGCCGGTGGTGAAGGCGGACTGGCTGGCGGCGGGCAAGGGCGTCGTCGTGCCCGACACGATGGAGGAGGCGGAAGGGGCCGTCCGCGACCTCTTCGCCGCGACCGCGGCCGGGGCGCGCGTCGTGCTCGAGGATCGCCTCTACGGGCGCGAGGTCAGCGCGTTCGCGCTCGTCAGCGGGACGACGGTGGCGCCGCTGGCCGCCGCCTGCGACTACAAGCGGCTCGACGACGGCGACGCCGGGCCGAACACCGGCGGGATGGGCGCGTACGCCCCGGTGCCGTGGTTCGGATCCGATGCGCTCGAGCGAACCGTCGCCGAAGTCATCGAGCCGATCGCGTGGCGGATGGCGCGCGATGGCACCCCCTACCGCGGAGTGCTCTACGCCGGCCTGATCCTCACCGCCGACGGACCGATGGTGCTCGAGTTCAACGCCCGCTTCGGCGACCCGGAGGCGCAGGTGCTGCTGCCGATGCTCGACGGTGATCTCGCGCACGCGCTGCTCGGCTGCGCCACTGGCGACCGTGGCCTGATGGAGGGCTCGGTCCGTCCGCGCTCGGGGTCGGCCGTCAGCGTCGTCGTGGCCGCCGAGGGCTATCCCGATGCGCCGATCACCGGCCGTGCGATCGAGGGAGCCGAGCCCGCCACGCCCGGGGACGACGGCGACGTGCTGTTCTTCCACGCCGGGACGCGCCGGACGTCCGCCGGGTACGAGTCGATTGGCGGGCGGGTGGTGACCGTCGTCGGCAGGGGGGCCACGCTGGCCGATGCCCGCGAGGCCGCCTATCGGGGCGTCGGCGAGGTGCGCCTCGAGGGAGGCCGATTCCGGACCGACATCGCGGACCGCGAGCTACATCGTGACGATGGGAAGGAGCTCGGCGAAGAGGCCGGGTGACCGCGGCACCCGCTCAAGCATCGACGTCGCCGCATCAGCCGATGCGGCCTCGATGACGTAGAAGCCGCCGAGGGCCTCCTTGGACTCGAGGAACGGTCCATCGGTCACGAGGAGCTCGCTTCCGTCGAAGCGAACCGTACGCGCCTGCTCGGGAGGGCCAAGCGCCTCGCTCGCCACGAGCGCGCCGCCCTCGCGCAGGAATGTGGCGAAGGCGAAGTGCTGGTCGAGAATCGCGCGCCGATCGTCGGGCGAGAGGGCCGCCTCGGCCTCGGCGTCGCCGTGGAGGAGGAGCAGGAACTTCACTGATCGCCTCGCATCTGCTGATTTCGTCACGATCTGACGACGAACGGCCGGGGGCCGGATCGACCGGCATCGGCCGACTATCCTTGATCGCGATGCCCGCCGTCGCCGTCATCTGCGGCTCCCGCTCCGATCTGCCCGCCCTGAAGGGCTGCTTCGATGCGCTCGATGACTACGGCATCAGCTGGGAGGCATCGGTCATCAGCGCCCACCGCCAGGCCGATGCGCTGCATGCCTACGTCGCCGAGGCCGAGTCCTCCGGCGTGCAGCTCTTCATCGGCGCCGCCGGACTGGCCGCTCACCTGCCGGGGGTGCTCGCCAGCCTGACGGCGCGGCCGGTGATCGGCATTCCGCTCGATGGCGGCTCGCTCGGCGGAGCCGATGCGCTCTACGCCGTCGTCCAGATGCCGCCCGGAGTTCCGGTGGCCACCGTCGCCATCGGCAGCGCGGGCGCGAAGAACGCGGCCCACCTGGCGGCCCGCATCCTCGCCCTCGCCGACGCTGCACTTGCCGAGCGCGTGGCCACCTTCCGCCAGGAGCAGGCTTCACGGGCGGAGCTTCGCGTCGACCCGCGGGGATGACGTGATCGAGCGTTACGCGCTGCCCGAGCTGCGCGAGATCTTCGGCGAGCGCCGGCGCCTCGAGCTGTGGCTGCGGATCGAGCTCCTTGCCGTCGAGGGCTGGAACGCGGCGGGCGTCGTGCCCGACGGCGACTGGGAGCGCATCCGGCAGGCGGCCGGCGAGGTCGACCCGGAGCGGGCGAGGGAGATCGAGCGCGAGTCTCAGCACGACGTCATCGCCTTTTTGCGGTCGGTCACCGAGCGCCTCGGGCCGGAGGGCCGCTGGCTCCACTACGGCCTGACCAGCTCAGACGTCCTCGACACGGCCACCGCGGTGACGCTGCGCGACGCGACGCGGGTCGTCGAGGCCGAGCTGTCGCGGCTGACGGAGGTCGTCCGCCGGCTCGCCATCCAGCATCGCGCTACGCCGATGGTCGGGCGCAGCCACGGCATCCACGCCGAGCCGATCACCTTCGGCTTCAAGGCCGCCGGCTGGCTTGCCGAGCTGCGACGTGACGCCGCGCGCCTGGCCCGCGCGCGCGAGACGGTCAGCGTGGGCTCGATCTCGGGCGCCGTGGGCACGCACGCCAACGTCACCGCCGAGGTGGAGCGTCACGTGCTCGAAGCGCTGGGGCTTGACGCCGACCCGGCCCCGACCCAGGTCGTCAGCCGCGATCGGCACGCGGAGCTCCTCACGACGTTGTCGATCCTGGGCGGCAGCCTGGAGCGGATCGCCACCGAGATCCGCCACCTCCAGCGCACCGAGGTGGGGGAGGCGTTCGAGCCGTTCGGCTCGGGGCAGCAGGGAAGCAGCGCCATGCCGCACAAGCGGAACCCGATCCTCGCCGAGCGGGTGACCGGCATGGCGCGCCTGCTCCGGGCGGACGCGCTCGTCGGCCTCGAGAACATGGCGCTGTGGCACGAGCGCGACATCAGCCACTCGAGCGCGGAGCGGTTCGTCTTCGAGCGGGCGCTGGGCGTGGCCGCCTATGCCACCCGCATCCTCGCGGACGTGCTCGACGGCCTCGAGGTGGACGTGGAACGCATGCGGGCCAACCTCGACCAGCTCGGCGGGATGGTCTATTCGGAGGCGCTGCTGCTGGCCATGGTTGCCGGGGGCGCGGACCGCCAGGCCGCGTACCGCCTTGTCCAGGGTGCCGCGCAGAAGGGCTGGAGCGGCGAGGCCTCGTTCGGTGACGCACTGCGCGCCGATCCCGATATCGCCGCCCTGCTCGGCCCGGAGGAAATCGAGAGGGCGATGGACCTGGAGCACCATCTCGCGGGCGTGGCGGTCACGTTCGGAGCCCTGGGCCTCGACGAGGCGGACTGATCGACGCCGACCATGCGACGCTGGCTGGCTGACGCCCGCGAGGCGGCCGACGAGGTCGCCGGGCGACCCACGCTGTGGCTGCCGGGCGCGCTGGCATGGGTCCTCACATTCGGATGGCTTGCGCTGCTGATCGGCGTGGCCACGCCGCCGACGACCGCGGAGCTGACCTTCATCGGAGCACGGCTGGTGACCTCCGGCGCGTGGCCGTGGAATGCCGTTGCCATCGCGGCCGGCGCGGCGGTGCTGGTGGTGGCCATCTTCATGGTGTGCGGGGCGGTGGAAGCCGTGCTCGTTCGTGGCCCACGCGCGACCCTGGCCGATGCGGTGCGGGTGGCGGCGCTCGGCATGGTCTGCGCCGTGCCGGCGGTCGTCGGTGTCTTCGCGCTCGCCGCCGTGGCCCCGGCCGTCCTCCAGGCCGAGTTCAACGCCCCCGCCGGGATCGCCCCGCTGCTGCGCAGCGCCGAGCGCCTCGGACCGCTGCTGGTGGCGATCGTCCTTGCCTGGGTCGTCGGCGCGGGCTTCCACGCCGCTGCGGCTCGGGTGACGCTGGGCGGCCGCGGCGTGCGTGCGTCCCTCGTAGGCGCCCCGACAGTGCTCGCCCGACCCGGAATCGCGGCGCCCGTGCAGGCCGCCGTCCTCTTCGCCGCCAAGACGGTCTATCTCGTCGTCGCGGCGATGCTGCTGCGGGTCCTGTGGGATCCGATCGGCGCCCGGCTGGCGAGTGACGGGATGGGCCCCTCGAGCCTCCTGCTGCTGGTAGGCTTCGTGGCGATCTGGCTCTGCCTCGTCCTCGGCGGCGGTGCCCTCCACGCGTGGGGATCGGTGTCGTGGTCGCGCGTGCTGCGTCTCCGGAGCGCAGCCGGGGGGCCGGTCGCTCAGATGGAGACGCATCGCCGATCGTGAACCCGGACATCAGCCTCGGGATTCAGCTAGACCTCGCCCTTCGGATGACGGTGGCGCTCCTGCTGGGCGCGGTCATCGGCTTCGAGCGCGAGCTGCAGAGCCAGCCGGCCGGGTTCCGTACGCACAGCGTCGTGGCGCTCGGCGCCGCGATCTTCACGGTCGTCAGCGCCTTCGGATTCTCCGGCCCGGGCGCCGATCCGACGCGCATCGCGGCGCAGATCGTGTCAGGGATCGGGTTCATTGGCGCGGGGACCATCATCCAGTCACGAGGGCAGGTCCGCGGGCTGACGACCGCGGCCAGTCTGTGGTCGGTGGCGGCGGTAGGCATGGCGGCGGGGGCCGGCCTGTACGGAACGGCCGTGATCGCAACGATCCTGATGCTGATCATCCTGTCGCTCTTCGACTGGGCCGAGTCGCGCGCACGGCGCCGGCTGGGGCTGCAACCCGAGGAGAAGCGGCCGCCCGGCGTCGACTCGGACGCGAAAGAGAAGGAGACGACGTGACCCTGACAACGACGCATCTCGAAGGGCTGGAGCTCGTGCACAGCGGCAAGGTGCGCGAGACGTACGAGGTCGACGACAGCCACCTCCTCCTTGTCGCGACCGATCGCCTGAGCGCATTCGACGTTGTCTTCGACCAGCCGATCCCGGAAAAGGGCGCCGTGCTGACCCGCCTGTCGACGTGGTGGTTCGAGCGGCTGGCTCACCTCGGGCCATCGCATCTCGTGACCGCGGACCCGGCCGACCTGCCGGAGCCCGCTCGCACGTCGGAGCTCGAAGGGCGATCGATGCTCGTGCGTCGCGCGGATCGTGTTGATGCCGAATGCGTCGTTCGCGGCTACCTCGCCGGATCGGGCTGGGCCGAGTACCAGCGCACCGGCGCCGTGTCCGGCCACGGGCTTCCGGCGGGCCTGCGCGAGGCGGATCGGCTGCCCGAGCCGATCTTCACCCCCTCCACCAAGGCGGAGGTCGGACACGACGAGAACATCACGCGCGACCAGCTCGCCGACCTGGTCGGCGGCGACCTCGCTCGCCAGCTCGAGGAACGCTCGCTCGAGCTGTACCGGGAGGGAGCGCGCCATGCCGAGTCGGTCGGCCTCATCCTTGCGGATACCAAGTTCGAGTTCGGATTCATCGATGGGGCCCTCGCGGTGATCGACGAGGTCCTGACGCCCGACTCGAGCCGCTTCTGGGACGCTGAGCGCTACGCGCCCGGTTCGAGCCCGCCGAGCTTCGACAAGCAGTTCGTGCGTGACTTCGTCGCCGCGTCCGGGTGGAACAAGGAGCCACCAGCGCCGACGCTGCCCGACGAGGTCATTGCCGGGACGCGCGATCGCTACGTCGCCGCCTACGAGCGGCTGACCGGCCGGGGCTGGGCCTGATCGGTGCGCTGGACCGCCGAAGTCCACGTCGGCCTGCGTCCGGGCATCGCCGATCCGGAGGGCCAGACGGTGGCGGCCGCCCTCCGTTCACTCGGGCACGCCTCGGTGAATGAGGTCCGCTTCGGCAAGCTGATGCGCATCTCGTTCGAGGCCGACGACGCGACTTCCGCCGAGGCGGAGGTGGCCGAGATGTGCCGCCGGCTGCTCGCGAACCCGGTGATGGAGACGGCGACCTGGGAGATCTCTGCCGACGAGCAGGTCGGCATGGCCGAGGCTCTCCCGTGACACTCGTCGCGAGCCGGCCTCAGCTCGCGATCGCGGTCTTTCCGGGCACGTGGAGCGAGCGCGACTTCGCCCATGTCGCCGAATCGGTCCTCGGCTGGGATGCCCGCCTGGTCTGGCACACCGAGACCGACCTCGGGCCAGCCGACGCCGTGGCGCTGCCCGGCGGCTTCGCGCACGGCGACCACCTCCGCACCGGAGCGATTGCCCGCTTCTCGCCGATCATGGCCGCGGTCGAGGCGTTCGCCGCGGCCGGCGGCCCGCTCATCGGCAGCTGCAACGGCTTCCAGATCCTCACCGAGGCCGGATTGCTGCCGGGGGCGTTGATGCGCAACGACCACCTCGAGTTCCGCTGCGACTGGCAGACGCTTCGCGTCGAGAACGCGGCGTCGTCCCGGCCGTGGCTGAGCGGCATCGACGACGGCGAGCTGATCCGGCTCCCGATCAGTCATGGCGAGGGCCGGTACGTCGCGGATCCCGCCACCCTGGACGAGCTGGAGTCCAATGGACGCATCGTGCTGCGCTACGTCGATGACGCCGGCGCGCTGGCGCCGGAAGCCAATCCGAACGGCTCCGAACGAGCGATCGCCGGGATCGTCAACGAGCGCGGCAACGTCCTCGGGCTCATGCCGCACCCGGAGCGTGCGTCCGAATCGGAGGTCGGAGGCACCGACGGCCTGCGCCTCTTCAAGGCCCTGGAGCGGTGGCTCCACGATCAGCCGGCAGTCGCGGAGCGTCGGCTATGATCGGCCGCGACGCCTAGACCCGGTTGCAGGAGGGGCGAACGACGCATGGACGACGACCAGCGGGATCGGGGCGACCTTCCGGAGTCGGGCGAGACTCCCGAGGGCGCCGCTGAGGAGCAGGCACCCGCCGCGGCCGAGCCGAGCAGCCGGTCGAGCCCGAGCAGCCGGCCGAGCCGGAGCAGCCGGCATCGGAACCAACGCAGCCCGTGGCGTCAACCGAGCCCGAGGCGCCCAGCGCACCCGAGCCTGTCTGGCCGACGGAGCCGCCCGAAGCCGGGTCGGCCGCGGAGGACACCTGGCCCACCACGCCTCCGGAGCGTGGAGAGGAGCCGATCCTGGAGCCACCCGGCGAGGCGGAGGCGTATCCCGCCGCAGCCGGCGCAGGCGCCGCGGCCGCGGCAGAGCCAGCGCCGATCGAGGCCGAGGCCATCCCGGCGGAGCAGGCCACGCCCCGGCCGCGACCGAGGCTCCTCCGGTCGAGGCCGAGGCCTATCCGGCCACCTCGCAAGAGACTGCCGCCGCGGCAGCGGGCGCCCAGACGGTGCCCGAGACCGAGTCGGCGACCGGCGAGAGCACGCAATGCCCGCGCTGCGGGACGGAGAACCGGCCGGGCCTCGCCTTCTGCCGGAGCTGCGGGCAGCGGTTGGTCGCGGCGGGTGCCGCCGCCACCGTCGCGCGGCCGGGAGCGCCCGAGGGAACGATGGCCTGCCCGCGCTGCGGGACGCACAACCGCTCGGGAGTCGCCTTCTGCCAGAACTGCGGGGCCAACCTGCGCGGCACCGCGGAGGGCTACGTCCCGCCGGCGGTGGCGGGCGAGCCGGTCGCCGACGGGAGCGGCTGCCACGCGAGGCGGCGCGGTCCTCGGTCCGGTGGTGCTGCTCATCGGCCTCATCGGCCTCATCACCGGCTACCTCCTGCCGTTCCTGTACGGCAGCGGATCCCTCTTCGAGCGGGCCTTCGGCAGCGGTGGGTACGGCATCTGCGTTCTGGACCGCCTACCCGGAGGTCGACGCGCAGCTGGCCGATCAGATCTACTTCGGGCTCGCGGCCCCGGTCCCGATCCTGGCCGTGCTCCTGCTCGTCCTCGCCGTGGCGGGCTTCGCGCGGGCGGCGCCCGGCGGATTGCAGCGCATCGGGCTCATCGTCGCCCTGGTGTGGAGCCTGGCCCTGATCGTCATGTTCGTCGTCGTCGAGCTGGCGGGGAACTGGAACGGCGATCTCGTCGGCATGCTCCGCGGCCTCTCGCCGGCGGGGATCATCTTCTTCCTCTCGTCGCTCATCGTCGTGATCGGGACGTTGACTCGGTTCGCCCGGAGCTGAGCGGTGGTCCGCTTCTGCCCGAACTGCGGTACCGAGGTTGACGACTCTGCCGTCTTCTGCCCGACCTGCGGCCAGGCGATCGACCAGGACGCGGAAATCGAGATGCCCCCGGCGCCGGCGTGGCCGGAGCCGTCTCCCCGAGCCGCCGATGCGCCGGTCGAGATGGAGCCGGTCGCGCCTGAACCGGCCGCGGCGGAAGACGAGCCTCCGCTCGAACCGGCCTGGGAGACAATCCCGCGCCGTCCTCCCGAAGGCGGTCCGGCTGCCGCGGGGGCTGCCAGCGGCCAGGTTGACACACCGACGGCGGTGACCGACCGGCCGTCGGATGCGGCGAGCCCCAACGACGCCGGATCGGGGTTAGACCTGCCATTCACCATGCCGGTCATGCTGTCCGGATGGCTCATCGGCGGCGGCTCGCTGGTCGCGGCGCTCGGGGCGCTGGCAAGTCTCTTCAGCGGCTCGGTCAACCTGGTCGAGCTCCTCCTCCTCGTCGGGCTGGGCGGTGTCGCCGCCACGGTCTTCCTATCGGCATCCTTCCCGACCTTCCCCCACCTTCGCCTTGCGACGATCGCGATCGTGCTTGTCGGATTCGGCGTCGCGCTCGATCGTCTGAGCTTCGGCGCGGCGGGCATCGGCGAGCTGCTCCTGCTGCTGGGCACGGCCGCGGCTGCGATGGGCGCGATCATCCTCGAGATCGGTCGCGATCAGCCGATGGGCACATCGGCAGGCTGACCCCTTGACCCTCGCGCCCCCAGCCGAGCAGCGTCACGGGCTCACAGAGGACGAGTACGAGCTCGTCGTCGCATCGCTCGGACGATCGCCGAACGAGGTCGAGCTCGGCATGTTCGGGGCGATGTGGTCGGAGCATTGCGCGTACAAGCACTCCCGGCTCCTCCTCCGGCGGCTCCCATCGGACGGTCCGCGGGTCCTCGTCGGGCCCGGCGAGAACGCGGGGGCGATCGACATCGGCGACGGGCTGGCGGTCGTGTTCAAGGTGGAGTCCCACAACCATCCGAGCGCGGTCGAGCCCTACCAGGGCGCGGCGACGGGTGTCGGCGGCATCATTCGCGACGTCTTCACCATGGGCGCCCGGCCGATCGCCCTGCTCAACAGCCTCCGCTTCGGCCCGCTCGACGCCGATGACGTGACCGACGAGGCCGACGCGGCCCGCAACCGGTACCTCTTCGGCGGCGTCGTCGGCGGGATCGCCGGCTACGGCAACTGCATCGGCATCCCCGACGTCGGCGGCGAGGTCGGCTTCGATGCCGCGTACTCGGGCAACCCGATCGTCAACGCCATGTGCGTCGGCATCGCGCGCCACGACGACATCACCCTGGCGCGGGCGGCCGGGCCGGGCAACGTGCTGCTCCTCGTCGGGGCGGCAACGGGGCGGGACGGCATCCAGGGCGCCTCGTTCGCATCGGCCACGCTGGGAGACGATCGCGAGGAGCGGCGGCCGGCGGTGCAGGTCGGCAACCCGTTCCTGGAGAAGCTGCTGATGGAGGCGTGCCTCGAGCTCGCGTCGCACGACGGCGTCGTCGCGATGCAGGACCTCGGTGCCGCGGGCCTCACCTGCGCGCTGGCCGAGCTGACGGCGCGCGGCGGTGTCGGTGCCGAGGTCGACCTCGACGCCGTGCCCCGGCGCGAGGGCGGGATGACCCCGTACGAGGTGCTCCTGTCAGAGTCGCAGGAGCGGATGCTCATCGTCGTCCGGCCCGACGCCGTTGCCGGCGTCCGCCGCGTGTTCGACCGCTACGAGCTCGCGGCCGCCGACATCGGCATGATCACGGCCGAGCCGATGATCGACTGCCGCGCCGCGGGCGAGTGGGTGTGCCGGGTCCCCGGGCGCGCCCTCGCGGACGACGCGCCACGCTACGCGATCGCGGGCACGGCGCCCCAGCCGCGTCGCGACGAGCTCGACTCGCTGGCGGTGGCGGCGGTGGGCGTCTCCGACCTGCTCGAGCTGCTGGCCAGCCCGAACGTTCGCGATCGGCGGCCGATCTGGCAGCGCTACGACCACATGAACGGCACCAACACCCTGGTCGGACCGGGTGCCGGTGACGCGGCGCTGCTCCGGGTCAAGGGCACCGGGCGCGCGCTGGCGCTTGCGATCGACGGCCCGGGCCCGGCGCGGGTGGGCGTGCTGGATCCCTACCTGGCCGGGGCATCGGCCGTGGTCGAGGGAGCGCTGAACGTGGCATGCAGCGGCGCGGAGCCGATCGGCATCACCGACTGCCTCAACTTCGGCTCGCCGGAAACCGGGCTCGGCGCATGGCAGCTCGAGCGGTCCATCGACGGCATCGCGGACGCGTGCCGCGCCCTGCGGCTGCCGGTGGTCTCCGGCAACGTCAGCCTCTACAACGAGACGCCGGACGGTCCGATCGTCCCGACTCCCGTGGTTGGCACGGTCGGCCTGCTCGCCGATGGCGGCGCGGCCCTTCGCATGGCCTGGCGCGACGGCGAGGAGCTGTGGCTCATCGGCGAGCTCGCCGATGACTCCGCCTCACTCGCGGGGTCCGAGCTCGCCTGGCGCCGCGGGCAGCGTGCCGGACGGCCGGCCCTGGACCTGGCCGCGGCCGCACGCGTCGTGAAGCTCGTCCCCGAGCTCGCCGCGGCCCGCGTGATCGCAGCAGCCCACGACCTGTCGACCGGCGGGCTGGCGGTTGCGCTGGCGCGGATGGCGATCGCCGCCGGGCGCGCGGCCGACGTCCAGATCGACACCCGCCGGCCGGCGGCCGCGCTCTTCGGAGAGCGCGCCGGTCGGGTGATCGTGGCGATCGATCCGGCGCGCCGGGCGGAGCTCGAGGCGCGCGTGCGTGATGCGGCGGTCGCGTCGCGCCGGCTGGGGCAGGCCGGCGGGGCGACCCTTCGCGTCGTCGCCGGCGATCGTCGCCTCGAGCTGCGTCTCGACGAGATGGCGGCCGCCTGGCGGACGCCCTTCTAGCCCGGGGAGCTCCGACCCGGAGCCCGGCTCGGTCGGCCGCCGCCCGCCTCGGGGGCGCCTGCGGGCTTGCCCTCTCCGCCAGCTGCGCCGACGCCGAGCGCGGCGACGATCGGATCCTCGTCACCCAGGTTCAGCCGTGCCCGTCGCATCACGCGGCGCTCGCGTGCCGCGTCCTCGGTGTCCCGGCGCTCGTCGCGCACGGACTGGTCTCCGCGGCGCCTGCGTCGCGTGGCCAGGAGCACAGAACCGCCGATCAGCGCAACGCTCGCGATGCCGACGATCGCGATCGCGAGCACGAGCCCCAGCATCGGCCCTTCCATCAGCCGGCTGCCCGTCGGGCCTTGGCGCCGGAGCGTGGCGTGGCCGTGCTTCGCCGGCGCGGCGTCGTGCCGTTGCGGCGCGGGTTGGCCTCGGAGGTTTCGATGTGTGGCAGGCCGTCACGTGCCCGCTCGTGCAGCCGGTATACCTCCTCGAGCCCGTCGGGAGGAACCGCCTCCGCGTAGATGGAGCGGAAGACCTCGACCACGTCGGGGTCGAACTGCGTGCCGGCGTTGCTCGACAGCTCCTCGAGCGCCTCGGAATGGGTGAGCGCCTGGCTGTACGGCCGGTCGTGGACCATGGCGTGATATGCATCGGCGACGGCGACGATGCGCGCTCCGAGCGGGATCTCGGTTCCGCGCAGGCCGTGGGGATACCCGCCGCCGTTGAAGCGCTCGTGGTGGTGGAGCACGACGGGGATCGCCTCGCGCAGGCTGGATGCCTGCTCGAGGATGACCTGCCCGATGCGGGGATGCTCGCCGATGGCCTGCCACTCCTCGTCGGAGAGGGTCGAGGGCTTGTCGAGGATCTCCTCCGGGATGGCGATCTTGCCGAGGTCGTGGAGCAGCGACGCGATGCGGATGCGCTCGATCTCCTCTCGGGGCAGTCCCATCTCGAGGCCCATCCCGGTCGCAAGCGAGGCGATCATGTCGGACGGCCGTCCGCGGTGGTTCGGCTGCGGGGCGAGCACCGAAGCGAGCGCCTGCGTGGCGGTGTCGCTGGCCCAGCGGCCGATGGCGTTGGCGGCCGCGCGCCGCTCGGACGAGATCGGCGCTCGCCGCACCGGCGCCTCGTCGTCCAGCTCGCGATAGAGGTAGGTCCGGTTGCGGCCGAGCGACTTGGCCGCGTACATCGCCGCATCGGCCCGATCGACGAGCATGTCGAGCTGGAGCTCCGAGCCGCGACCGCCGGCGATGCCGATGCTGATGGTGGCCTTGATGGTCTGGCCGCCGGCGATGCGGAGGGTCTCGTGCATGACCAGGGCGCGCAGCTCCTCCGCCATGGCCACCGCGTCCTCGGGGAGCGTCTCGGGCAGGATGAGCATGAACTCCTCGCCCCCGTACCGCCCGAAGGTGTCGCTGGCGCGGACGGCATCGGCGAGGAGCTCGGCGATCTGGCGCAGCACCGCGTCGCCGGAGTTGTGGCCGTAGGTGTCGTTGATCGGCTTGAAGCGGTCGATGTCGATGAAGGCGACGCTGAGCGGCTTGTAGTGGCGCCCGGCGCGGTCGACCTCGGAGCCCAGCGTCGAGAGCAGGGTCTCGCGATTCGGGATGCCCGTCAGCCGATCGTGCGTCGCTCGGGCCTCGGTCTGGAGGAAGGCGCCGGCCGCGGTGTTGAACGCCCTGGCCAGACGCTGCTCGGCCGGGATGCCGCCCACGCGCAGGTGAATCGGGTCCTCGGCCACGAGGGTGCGCTCGAGCGCCCGTGCCAGGCGGCTGAGGCGCCAGCCGAAGTAGCTCCAGGCCAGCAGCGCCGTCGTGGTCATGCCGGCGGCCGCCGCGACCCCCAGCACGAGGATGAGCGTCGGGCGCTCGGATGCGGGCACGGCGGCCGAGACCCCGAGCGCGACGGTCACGAGCGCGGCGACGGCCAGAGGGGCAAGGAACCCGATAGCGCGGACGAAGCTCAGCACGCGGTGAGGATGCGGCCCACGGTCCCGGCCGGCCATGGGCCGATCGTCCGGAGGCGCGCTCGGGCAACGCCCGCGTCGAGCGGATTTGGCCGGTTGTGCGGAGCGGTGCAGTACGCGCGCAGTACATCGGTTCGTCGTGCGCCGCCACGGTCCGCCGCGGCTAGCGCCGCCGCTATCATGGCGACGTGCCCGGTCAGCTACGGACCGTCTGATACGCCTCGTGCGCGCCCGCATCGAGCTGCCGCACCCATCAGGCGAGGCGCTACCCATCTACCAACCCCACGGTCCACGCGAGGAGTGCGGCGTGGTGGGCATCTGGTCTCCGGGTGGCCCCGTCGCCCGCATGGCCTATGTCGGCCTCCACGCCCTCCAGCACCGTGGGCAGGAGTCGGCGGGAATCGCGGTGAGCGATGGCGAACGCCTCTCGCTCCACAAGCGCCTCGGGCTGGTGAGCAGCGTGTTCGACGAGGAGACCCTCGCGCGCCTGGAGGGTGGTGACGATCCCACCCGTGCGCCGGTCGCCTCGATCGGCCACACGCGGTACAGCACCACCGGCTCGAACACCCTCCCCAACGTTCAGCCGGTGTTCGCGCGAACCGATCGCAGCGAGCTGATGCTGGGCCACAACGGCAACCTCACCAACGCCCGCTGGCTGCGTGACGAGCTTACCGAGCAGGGTGTCGAGTTCGCGTCCGCATCGGACACCGAGGTCCTCGCCAAGCTGGTGGCTCATGCACCCGGGCGCACGTGGGCCCAGCGCGTCGATCATGCCTTCCACCGGGCGACCGGGGCGTACACCTTCACGATGCTGACGCCCGAGGCGCTGGTGGCGGCGAGAGATCCGGTCGGCTTCCGGCCGCTGGCCCTCGGCCGGCTGCCGAACGGCGGCTGGGCGGTCGCATCGGAGAGCACGGCGCTCGACGCCATCGGCGCGCTCTTCGTGCGCGACGTCGAGGCAGGGGAGGTCCTCACCATCACCGCCTCCGGCGTCGACTCCTTCCGATCCAGCCAGGCCACGCCCGACCGAGAGCGCCTGTGCGTCTTCGAGTACGTGTACCTGGCGCGGCCCGACAGTGTCATCGACGGCCGCCTGCTGTACGAGGCCCGGCTCGAGATGGGCCGCGCACTGGCCCGCGAGAAGCCGGCCGATGCGGACATCGTCATCGCCGTCCCGGACTCGGCCATCCCCGCCGCGATCGGCTATGCGGAGGAGGCAGGGCTTCCGTATCGCGAGGGCCTGATCAAGTCGCGGTACGTCGGCCGAACCTTCATCCAGCCGGCGCAGGCGGGTCGCGAGGAGGCGGTGCGGCTGAAGTTCAACCCCCTGCCGGAGCTGCTGGCCGGCAAGCGCGTGGTGGTCGTCGACGACTCGATCGTGCGCGGCACGACGACCGCGCCGATCGTCGCGATGCTGCGACGTGCCGGAGCGGCCGAAGTGCACGTCCGCATCCACTCGCCCGAAATGCGCCACCCGTGCTACATGGGCGTCGACACCGGGCGTCGAGGCGAGCTGATCGCCTCGACGCACTCCACCGAGGAGATCCGGCGCGTGATCGGCGCCGATTCCCTCGGCTACCTATCCCAGGACGGGATGCTCGCCGCAATCGGCGGCCGGCGCGAGGCGCGCTGCACCGCCTGCTTCGACGGCCGATACCCGACCGACGTGCCGCTCGAGCTGGACAAGCTCGCGCTCGAGCACAGCTGACCGTGGCGCGCACGTACCGCGAGGCCGGCGTCGATGTCGATGCCGCGGAGCGTGCCGTCGAGCGGATCGCCCGTGCGGCGGCTGCGACCACCACGCCGAACGTGCTGGGCGGTGTCGGCGGATTCGGCGGGCTCTTCCGCTTCGATCCGAGCGCCTACCCGGATCCGGTCCTCGTGAGCAGCACCGATGGGGTCGGTACCAAGCTGCGGGTCGCCATCGAGCTCGAACGGTACGACCGGATCGGCGTCGACCTGGTCAACGCCTGCCTCAACGACATCGCCGTGACCGGCGCCGACCCGCTCTTCTTCCTCGACTACATCGGCCTGGCGGCGCTGCGCGAAGAGGTCGTGGACCAGATCGTGGGCGGGGTCGCGGCCGGCTGCGCAGCGGCCGGCATCCCGCTCATCGGCGGCGAGACCGCCCAGATGCCGGACCTGTATCGCGACGGCGACTTCGACCTCGTGGGCTTCGCCGTCGGTGTCGTCGCGCGTGCCGACCTGATCGATGGCTCGGCTGTGCGGCCTGGGGACATCCTCGTCGGCCTCCCGTCCAGCGGCCTCCACACCAATGGCTACAGCCTGGCGCGCCGCGTCCTCCCGCCGGTGACCTGGCGCGAGCCGATGCCCGGCAACGGCGCCACCATCGGCGACGCGCTCCTCGAGCCTCATCGCTCCTACCGCGACGAGATCGGCATCCTGCGCCGTGCCGCTCGCGACCACGGGAGTGACGTCGGCGCGCTCGCGCACCTCACCGGCGGTGGCTGGGAGGGCAACATCCCCCGCACGCTGCCCGACGGCATCGGGGTCGAGATCGACACGGGCTCCTGGCCGGTGCCGCCGATCTTCACCCTCATCCAGCAGCGAGGCGACATCGCCGACGAGGAGATGGTGCGCACCTTCAACGTCGGGATCGGCCTCACTGCCACCGTCACCGCTGACGCGGTCGAGGCGGTGCTCGCCGCTCTGCCGGAGGCATGCCGCGTCGGCAGGGTCGTCGAGATTCCCGCCGGGGAGCCGCGCGTCCGCTTCGCATGAGGCTCGGCGTCCTCGTCTCCGGGCGGGGATCGAACCTCGAGGCCGTCCTCGACGCCGGCTTCGAGGTTGCGCTCGTGATCAGCAATCGGCCCGGTGTCCGCGCGCTCGACGTGGCCCGCGACCATGGGGTCGCGTCAGCGGTCCTGCCGAGGTCGGCATTCGCCGATGCCGCGGCGCGAGATGCCGCGATCGGGGCCGCGCTGACCGATGCGAACGTCGCCATCTGCCTCCTGGCGGGCTACGACCAGCTGCTCGGCCCAGCCTTCTTCGCCAGCTTCGGGGGTCGGACGATCAACATCCACCCCTCGCTTCTGCCCGCGCACGGTGGACGCGGCATGGTCGGCATTGCCGTGCATCAGTCGGTCCTGGAAGCGGGTGAGCCCGAGACCGGCGTGACGATCCACGAGGTCACCGCCGACCTGGACGCCGGCCCGATCGTGGCGCAGGCGCGCGTTCCGGTGCTCGCGGGCGACGACGCCGAGACGCTCGCGGCGCGGGTCCTGGCGGAGGAGCACCGCCTCCTCGTGGCGACCCTGGCCGAGCTCGCCGCTCGGTGACGCCCGCTTCATGGGGAACCATGAGGCCGAGAAGGCCGCGGGGCACGATGCGTGCTAGCATGCCGGACGGCGACGCGCGCGCCGAACCCCGCACAGATTTCCCGGAACAGGAGCTCAATGGACGCGATTCTCGAACCGATCGGCCAGTTCTGGGAAGGATTCCTGAGCAACCCGATCGTGCAGCTGGCGAGCCAGCTGATCGTGATCTACGTGGTCCTCCTGTGGCTGGGGACGGCGTACTGGGCCTTCCGCGACATGCAGTCCCGGACCGAGAACCCGATCATGCCGTACTTCGCGGCCGCCCTCATCATCTTCTTCACTCCGCTGCTGTTCCTCTTTGCCGTCGTCCTCTACCTCATCGTGCGCCCGCGAGAGTCGCTGGCCGAGGTCTACGAGCGATCGCTGGCGGAGGAGAGCCTCCTGGCCGAGGTGGAGAAGAACGAGCTCTGCCCGGTCTGCCGTGATCGGGTCGACGCCGACTGGCTGGTCTGCCCCAACTGCCGCACCCGCCTCCACCGGGTCTGCCCGTCGTGCAACCGGCTGGCCGAGCCGACCTGGCCGCTGTGCGCGTTCTGCGGCCGTGAGTTCGAGCGGTCGTCGCGCGCCGCAGCCCGTGCCCGGACGCCGGTCGAGACGCCTGTCGGAGAGCCCGATCGACGCGATTCCGGCCGATGCGACGGCCGAGCACGCCCGGCTGCGCGGAGCGACCAACACCTGACCGAGACGCCGGGGGAGTCCGCGCCCACGCCGCCGGAGGGCCTGCCCACCGGGCCTCATCCCACCATCGGTCCGGCCACCGTCGGCATGCCTCGTTGGCCCGGGCCGCTGATGATCATCGCCGGCGCGCTGCTGGCAATGGGAGCCTTCGGCGCGCTGGTCGCGCTCGACGCCGGCCAGCTCACCGCCAACCGGTCGACCCTTGCGTGGCTCGCCCTGGCGGGCGCGCTCGTCTTCGTGGCGGGCCTGGTGTGGTCGGCAATCCGGCAGATCCGCATCCGTCGCGTGCTGCCGCCGGAGCGATATCGCGGCCCGTCGGTCCTCATCCTGCTCGCGCTGGTCCTCGTGGGCGTCACGCTGGTGACGGCCCCGTTCGGCGAGGACGCGACGGCGCTCGTCGAGGGAGTTGGCGAGCTTTCGGCCCTCGGCGCCGTGGTCCTGCTCGTCTCGACCCAGCTCTCGCTGCTCGTCGTGGCGTGGCTCTTCGTCTTCCGCCCCCGAGCGCTGGCCGGCCTGCCCGCCTTCCCGGGTCCGGACCCGCGGCGCGCGATCATGACCGGCGTCGGCTATGGCGCCGTGGCGTGGCTCGTGACCTCGCTGCTGCTCAACCTCATGGCGCTGCTGCTCGAGCAGATCGGGATCGAGGCGACGCCCCAGGCTGCGGAGCAGGCGATCGGCATGCTCGATCCGTGGCTCGTGGTCCTCGCGGTGGTGGTGCTGGCGCCGATCGCGGAGGAGATCTTCTTCCGCGGCATCGTCTACAACGCGTGGCTACGCGAGGGCGGGCGCCGCTGGGCGTTCTTCGGCTCCGCCGCGCTGTTCGCGCTCATCCACCTCTCGCTCGTCGCCGCGGTGCCGATCTTCCTGCTGGGTCTCGCCCTGGCGTGGGTCTACGAGCGCACGGGCACGCTGCTGGCGCCGATCGCGATGCATGTGACCGTCAACGCGATCACGGTCACGCTCGCCCTCCTCGTGCGCTTCGAGGTCATACGGCTGCCGGTCTGACGGGGCCGGCCCGCGGCGGTAATCCGCCCGTAAGCAGCCGAAGAGGCGGCCGCGGCTATCGTCGCCGACCATGACCAGCCGCCCGGTTCCGATCCCGATCTCATCGCATCGCCGCACCGACCCCGGAGCCGATCGTCTGCGTCGCCTCGGGCCCGACGCCTGCGACGACCACGAGCTTCTTGCCATCCTGCTGGGTGGCGGCTCCGGTGCGCATCGGACCGCCCGCCGGCTCGTCGAGCGCTTCGGCTCGCTGCGCGGCGCGGCGACGGCGCATCCGTCCGAGCTGGCGCTGGCCGGCGTGGCTCCCGCGGTGGCTCCTCGTCTCTGCGCGGCCCTCGAGCTCGCGCGGCGCGTGGCGCGAACGCCGTCGACCGACCCGTGGTTGATTCGCACCCCGGCCGACGTGGCAGAGCCGCTCATCGATGCAATGGGCTCGCTCGAGCGCGAGGAGCTCCGCGTGCTCCTTCTCGACACCAAGAACATCGTCGCCGCAGAGCGGACGGTGTACCGCGGCAACCTGGCGGGCTCGTCGGTGCGCGTCGGCGAGGTGTTTGCCGAGGCGGTGCGGCGGTGCGCGGCCGCGGTCATCGTTGCCCACAACCACCCGAGCGGCGATCCCGCGCCGTCCGGGGAGGACCTGCGCATCACCGCCGAGCTGGCCGACGCCGGGCGCCTGCTCGACATCGAGCTCCTCGACCACCTCATCATCGGGCGTGGACGATGGACCAGCCTCCGCGCGCTGGGAGCTCTCGGTCAGCCGCCGACGAGGCGGTAGATCGTTCCCGACCCGATGTCGGCGAGATACAGCTCACCCGCGGAATCCTCGCCGAAGGCCGTCGGCCTCGCGCCGGTCTCGAGCAGAACCCGTGGCGCGGACACGGCCGTGGCATCGGAGGGGATCCCGAAGAGGAGGCCGGAGCAGTAGTCGCCAAAGAGGTACCAACCACCGAGCCCCGCGATCGCGTCGCCTCGGTAGACGTAGCCGCCAGTGACGGCGCAACCGAGGTCGCGGCCGTACTCGGTGACCGGGAGCACGAGGCCCTCGGTGTCGCACTCGTTGCTGTCATAGCAATGGGACGCCTCCATCACCACCCAGCCGAAGTTCGCCCCGGCACCGGCCGCGGGATCGATGCGATTGATCTCCTCGTACTGGTTCTGCCCCACGTCGGCGATCCAGATCTCGCCGGTGACCTCGTCGAAGCTGAAGCGCCATGGATTGCGGAGGCCGGAGAAGTAGACCTCGGGCGCACCAAGGTCGCCATCGGCGAACGGGTTGTCGGGCGGGATCGCGTAGGGCTGGCCGGCATCGCCGTCCACGTCCAGCCGCAGGATCTTGCCGAGCAGGGTGTGCGTGTCCTGGCCATTCCCCCCGGGGTCGCCGCCCGGGCCGCCGTCGCCGAGAGCCAGATAGAGGTATCCGTCCGGGCCGAACGAGAGCTGCCCGCCGTTGTGGTTGGGGTGTGGCTGGTGCCTGTCGGAGGAGGATCCGCTCCGAAGCGGCATCGAGCAGCGGCGGCCCATGCTGCTCCGCGGACGCGGCCGCGAACTCGGAGAGCACGGTGTCGCCGGCGAGATCGGTGTAGTGGACGAACGCGCGAGGCACGTCCGGCCATCCCGGGTGAAGCGCCAGCCCGAGGAGTCCCTGCTCGTTGTCGGCTAGGACGCGATCGCCGATGTCGAGGGCCACCGCCGTCTCGCCGGTCGCCGGGTCGAGTGCCACCACCCGCCCGGCACGCTCGTTCACGAGCAGGGTGCCGTCGGGTACGGCTGAGATGCCGATCGGGTCGGCGATCCCCCGCGCCACCACCTCGAGCCCCAGCGCCGGTGGATCCGCGGCGATCGGCGGAACGGTCGGTGACGGGGATGGCGTTGGCTCGGCCGTCATGCTCGGGGAGGGCGACGCGGTGGGTGCGGCCGTCGATGCCTCCGGCGTGGCCGGCACACTGGCGGAGGGCGACGGAGACGGCTCCGCCGAGCAGGCGGCGAGCAGCACGCAGACGATGGCGACGACCGTTGGATGAGGCAGCTTCATCAGGCCCATTCTGACTCGATCGGGTAGGGTTGCGAGACAGCCATGACGACGACGAAGGAGAGCGTTCGACGCGCGATCCGCACGGTGATCGCTGGCCGCGAGCCGGGCGCCGACGAGATCGGGACGCGCCGCGGCATCGTGGTCGAGCGGATCAGCCCCCAGATCGATGGCGGCCGCTACCCGGTGAAGCGCGTCGTCGGCGACCAGCTGCTGGTGACCGCCGACATCCTTGCCGACGGCCACGGCCTGCTCGATGCCGCGCTGCTCGTCCGCGCGGACGACGAGACCGAGTGGCGCGAGACGCCCATGCGGCCGATCGACAACGATCGGTGGTCCGGTCACCTGGAGCTGACCCGCAACCGGCGGCACAGCTACGCCGTGGAGGCGTGGCGCGACGCCTTCGGAACGTGGCTGCACGGCCTCCAACGCAAGGTGGAGGCCGGCGTCTCCGTGCCGGTCGAGCTCGAGGAAGGCCGCATCCTGGTGGAGAGCGCCCTCGAGCGCGCCGAGGAGGCGGAGGCCGCGGACGACATCCTCAGCCTCAGATCGGCCCTCGCATCGTTCGGGAGGTCACGCTCGCAGGCCACCAGGGTCGCGGCGCTCGGTGGAGACGACCTTGCCGCGGCGATGCGGCGGCATCCGGATCGGCGCTTCGCCTCCCGCTCGACGGAGCTCCCGCTCGTCGTCGACCGCGAGCGCGCGCGCTTCGGCGCCTGGTACGAGCTCTTTCCGCGCTCGCAGGGCCGCGACCCGAGGAAGCCGGTGGCGACCACCTTCGCCGAGGCGGAGTGGCGCCTGCCGGAGATCGCGGCGATGGGCTTCGACGTTCTCTACCTGCCGCCGATCCACCCGATCGGCCACACGAATCGCAAGGGCCGCAACAACGTCCTGGAGGCGGCGCCGGGGGACGTCGGATCGCCGTACGCCATCGGGTCGGCCGATGGTGGGCACGACGCCGTGGCGCCCGAGCTCGGCGGAATCGAGGGGCTGCGGAGATTCCGCGACGCCGTCGAGTCGCGCGGGATGGAGCTGGCGATGGACATCGCCATCCAGGCCTCGCCGGATCATCCGTACGTGAGCACGCATCCGGAGTGGTTTCGCCACGCGCCTGACGGGACGATCAAGTTCGCCGAGAACCCGCCGAAGAAGTACCAGGACATCTACCCGATCGCGTTCGACGACGAGGATCACGGTGCGCGCGAGGCGCTGTGGCGCGAGTGGAAGCGGATCTTCGAGGTCTGGATCGGCGAGGGAGTCCGCATCTTCCGCGTCGACAACCCGCACACCAAGCCGATCGCGTTCTGGGCCTGGCTCATCCCGGCCATCCAGGCCGACCATCCCGACGTCATCTTCCTCTCGGAGGCGTTCACGAAGCCGAAGATGATGCGGCTGCTGGCGAAGGTCGGCTTCACCCAGAGCTACACGTACTTCACCTGGCGCGAGTCGGCCGCCGATCTGCGCGACTACCTGACGGAGCTGACGCAGACCGAGATGCGCGAGTACTTCCGCGGCAACCTCTTCACCAACACACCGGACATCAACCCGCACCACCTCGACCACGGTCGCCCGGCGTTCGTGATCCGCTCCGTGCTGGCGGCCACCCTGTCGAGCTCGTACGGGATCTACTCGGGCTGGGAGCTGTGCGAATCCGCACGCCTCGGCGAGCGCGAGGAGTACCTCGACAGTGAGAAGTACGAGATCCGTGCCCGCGACTGGAACGCCAAGGGCAACATCAAGCTCCTCATCGGCGAGCTCAACCGGCTGCGCCATGAGCGCCCCGCCCTGAAGCGCTACGACAACCTCCGCTTCGAGGCGGTCAGCGGCGACCGGACGCTCTTCTATCGCAAGGCGCTGCCCCACGGGAAGGTGGATCCGCTCACGGGTCACCCGCTTCGCTGGCGGGACGCGGTGTACGTCGCGGTGAACTGCGATCCGACCACCCCGGAGCGCGCGATCCTCCATCCCGACCTGCCCGCGGTCGGGATCGGGTGGGATGAGACCTACCAGCTCACCGACCTGCTGAGCGGTGCCACGTCACTGGAGCGCGGGGCAGACCTGGCGGTTGTCCTCGATCCGGCGGCGGAGGCGTTCCGCATCTTCACCATCAACAAGCTGAGCGCGGACAGTTGACCAGCCCGACCACGGCGCAGGCCGCGCCGGATCCGATGTCGGAAGCCGGTGCCCCCCAGCTGCTGCGCGATGATCCGCACTGGTACAAGGACGCGATCGTCTACCAGCTCCACGTCAAGGCGTTCATGGACGCCACCGACGACGGCGTGGGCGACTTCGCCGGCCTGGCGCAGCGGCTCGACTACATCGCCGAGCTCGGCGTCACCGCAATCTGGCTCCTGCCGTTCTATCCATCGCCGCTCCGCGACGACGGCTACGACATCGCGGACTTCACCCAGGTTCATCCCGATTACGGCACCCTCCGCGACTTCCGGGTCTTCGTCCGCGAGGCGCATCGGCGCGGGCTGCGCGTCATCACAGAGCTCGTCGTCAACCACACCAGCGACCAGCACCCCTGGTTCGTGGAATCCCGCGCGGACCGCAGCAACCCGAGGCGCGACTGGTACGTATGGAGCGACACGGACCAGAAATATACGGACGCGCGGATCATCTTCACCGACACCGAGTCATCGAACTGGACCTGGGACCAGGAGTCGGAGCAGTACTACTGGCATCGGTTCTTCAGCCACCAGCCAGACCTCAACTACGACAACCCGCGCGTCATCCGTGCGGTGCTCCGGGTGATGCGCTTCTGGCTCGACCTCGGCGTCGATGGGCTGCGGCTCGACGCGGTGCCGTACCTCGTCGAGCGCGAGGGCACGAACGGGGAGAACCTGCCCGAGACCCACCAGATCCTGCGTCGGATCCGCCAGTCGGTGGACGACCGGTACACCGGGCGCATGCTGCTGGCGGAGGCCAACCAGTGGCCGCCGGACGTGCTGCCCTACTTCGGCACGTCGGACGAGCCCGAGTGCCACATGGCCTTCCACTTCCCGCTCATGCCGCGCATCTGGATCGCGCTGCGCCGCGAGGACCGCTACCCGATCGTCGAGATCATGGACCAGACGCCCGAGATTCCCGCGGAGGCGCAGTGGGCGCTCTTCCTGCGCAACCACGACGAGCTGACCCTCGAGATGGTGACCGACGAAGAGCGGGACTTCATGTACAGCGAGTACGCGCGCGACGCGCGGATGCGCATCAACGTCGGCATCCGGCGCCGCCTGGCGCCGCTCGTCGACAACAGCCGGCGCCGCCTCGAGCTGCTCAACTCGCTGCTGTTCAGCATGCCGGGCACGCCGATCATCTATTACGGCGACGAGATCGGGATGGGCGACAACGTCTACCTCGGTGACCGCAACGGCGTGCGCACGCCGATGCAGTGGACCGGAGACCGCAACGCGGGCTTCAGTCGCGCCGATGTCCACGCGCTGTATGCGCCGCTCGTCGCCGATCCGGTCTATGGCTACCAGGCCATCAACGTCGAGTCCCAGGAGCGGGTCCCGGGATCGCTCCTGAACTGGATGAAGCGCCTCATTCGCGTCCGCCGCACGCATCCCGTCTTCGGGCGTGGCACGCTCGAGTTCTGCCACCCGGAGAACCGTCGGGTTCTCGCCTATCTGCGCGAGCACGAGGGCGTCACGATCCTGTGCGTCGCCAACCTCAGCCGATTCGCGCAGTACGTCGAGCTCGACCTCTCGCGCTACAACGGGCGCGTCCCGGTCGAGCTCATCGGTCGCGTCCACTTCCCGCGCATCGGCGAGCTTCCGTACCTGCTCACGCTCGGCCCGCACGACTTCTTCTGGCTCGAGCTGACCGATGGCTGAGCCGGCGACCGCGATCCGGCTCGCGACGGCGGACGACATCGACGGCCTGGCCCGTGTCAGCCGCCTCGCGTTCGGCGCGACGTATCCGGGCATCGTCCCGCGCGACGTCCTCGACGAGTGGATCGGGAGCGCCTCGAACACGTGGAAGAAGGGGTTCGCCGAGCGCGAGCCCGACAGCGAGTGGCGGCCGTGGGTCGTCGAGCGGGATGGTGCCGTGATCGGGTATGCCACCACCTCGGAGGGCAAGGACTGGTGGCTGCCGCCGCCGGAGGGCGCCGGCGAGCTGACGAACCTGTACCTCGACCCGGATGCCATCGGGACCGGCGTGGGCAGCGCGCTGTTCGACCACGCCAGGGCCGACCTTCGGGAGCGCGGCTTCAACCCGTTCGTGGTGTGGGCGTTCCGCGACAACCATCGGGCCGTGCGCTTCTACGAGCGCAAGGGCCTGGCCATCGACGTGGCCGATCACGACTGGCTGCTCGGCGACGTGCCGTGCCCGATCGTCCGCTTCCGCCAGGACTGGCCTGCGAACCAACCGGGATGATCGCTGCCGACCTCGCGTCCCGCCGCTGGTTCCGCTCGAAGCAGCGCACGATCGCGGCGATCACCGAGGTCGATCGGGCGCCGATCGGGCCGGGGGCGCTGGTCGTGCTCGAGGTCGGCTTCGCCGACGGTGGCCCCACCGAGCGCTACCTGGCGCCGACGATCGATGGGCGCGAGCCGGCCGACGGCGAGGGGCTGTGGAGCGCGCTGGCGGACGCTATCGCGCACGAGGCTCGCATCGGCCGCTTTGCGGGGCGCCGGGCTCTCGGCTTCGAGCCCGGGCCGCTGGACGAGCGGCTGCTGGCCGTCGAGCAGTCGAACACGTCGGTCGTGCTCGGCGAGCGCCTCATCCTCAAGCTGTACCGCCTCCTCGAGCCGGGCGACAACCCGGACCTGGAGGTGAGCGCCTTCCTCGCCGAGGCCGGATTCGCGCGACACCCCCGCGCTGGCGGGGTCCGTGACGTATGACACCGATGGCACCCACGCCTCCGCGGCGATGCTCCAGGCGTACGTCGCCGGCGCCGCCGACGCGTGGACCGCGATGCTCTCGGCGCTGGCCGCGGAGCCTCGCCGCGGCGTCGCGATGGCCGAGAAGATCGGCGCGCTGACGTCGCGACTGCATCGTTGCCTCGCATCTCGGCCCGACGATCCCGGTTTCCCGGCGCGGCCGGCGACCGTGGCGGAGACGGCCGGGTGGCGCGCCTCCGCCGAGCGGCAGCTGACCCAGGCGATCGCGGCGCAGTCCGGAGCCGGCCACCAGCGGCTCGTGACCCTCGCGCCGCTGGTGCGCGAGAGGTTCGCCGATGCGTTCGGTTCGGCCACGGGCGACGCGCCGGTCAGCCGCATCCACGGCGACTACCATCTCGGCCAGCTCCTGGCGCGGTCGGACGGCGGCTTCAGCGTCATCGACTTCGAGGGCGAGCCGGCGCGGCCGCTGGCCGAGCGCCGAGCGCCGTCGTCGCCACTGCGGGACGTGGCGGGCATGCTCCGCAGCCTCGACTACGCGGCGCGCACCGCCGAGCGGGAGGGCGGCTTCCGGGCCGATGAATGGCTGAGCGAGGCGCGCGAGGCGTTTCTCGGAGCGTACGGCGAGACGGACGCCGGCCTGCTCGCCGCCTTCGAGCTGGAGAAGGCCTGCTACGAGATCCGCTACGAGGCCGGCATGCGCCCCGACTGGCTCTGGCTCCCGATGGCCGCCCTCGAGCGCCTGGTCTCGGGCGACTGAGCGCGGCTACGAGATCGCTATCTCGCCCACCACCCCGGGTCGGGCCGGAACGGCGCCGCCGGCCGGCCCACCGCATCGGTGTCGAGCCGATAGACGAGACCGGCGCCTGGCTCGGCTCGTCGCTGCTCGTCGCTCCAGCCCTCGGTCGCGGTCGTGACGTACAGCCGGTCCAGTCGTTGGCCGCCGAACGCGCACGACGTGGTCTCGGCCGCCGGGACACGCAGCTCCTGGAGCAGCTCACCGTCGGCGGAGTACCGCTGGACACGCCCGGCGCCCCACACCGCGACCCACAGGTCGCCCGCGGCGTCCACGGTCAGGCCGTCAGGGCCCGAGCCATCGGCCACCGTGGCCAGGACGCGGCCATTCGAGATCGTGCCCCGGTCGCCATCGAACGCGAATGCGTGAATGACGCGCGGGACGGTATCGGCGAGGTACATCGTGCCGCCGTCGGGGCTCCAGCCCAACCCGTTCGAGATCGTCAGGCCGTCGAGCATCTGCTCGATGCGGCCATCGCGGTCCAGCCGGTACAGCGCCCCACCTCCGGCGCGGTTGTCGTGCGCCTTCGTGCCGGCCCAGAACCGGCCACGCGGGTCGCAGGCCGCGTCATTCATGCGCGTGCCGGCCGGCGCGACCTCGCCGATCGGCCGGACGGCGCCATCGAGGGAGAGGTGCACGAAGCCCCGGTTCGCGGCCAGCAGCCAGCCGGGATCTCCGTCGATCGGCGCGATGGCACCCACCGTGCCAGGCACCCGGTAGATCCGAACCGGGACGAGGCCGCCGTCGTCCGTCACGCGGTCGCGGAACACGCGGCCCGCGACGATGTCGACTCGCAGCAGCTCCTCGCGGCGGGCGTCCCACCTCGCTCCCTCACCGAGGACGGTCTGCTCCGAGGTGCTCGCGACGGCCTCGGTCACGCTCTGCCATCCTTTCCTGCGTGGACGAACGGCGCGGCCAAGGCTCTGGTCGAGCGACGGCAAAGCCGCCGCGTCCACCCCTCGCGGTCATCAGACCGTTCACGACGCACGTCTTCAACCCGATCAGCCGGCGCTTCGCCAGGTGGCTGCCCGGCTTCGGCATTCTCGCCTACCGCGGCCGGAAGTCGGGCAGGCAATACCGCACGCCGCTCAACGTCTTCCGGCACGAAGACGACTGGATCATCGCCCTGACCTATGGGTCGGATGTGCAGTGGGTGAAGAACGTGGTCGCCGCCGGTGAGGCCACGCTCGAGATTCGGCGGAACAAGATCCGCGTCGTCGAGCCGCAGGTCATCGTCGACCCGCAGCGGCGGCTCATGCCATTCGGAGTTCGCCAGTTCCTCGGCCTCATGCGCGTCAGCGAGTTCATGAGGATGAAGGCCGCGCCGACCGGCGTCGACGGGTAACCTTCGCCGGGTGATCCCGGAAGCCGCGCTCGTATGGCCCTGAGGGTCTGGCGCGGCAGCCCGTACCCGCTCGGCGCGACCTGGGACGGCTCCGGCGTCAACTTCGCAATCTTCTCGGAGCACGCCGAGGCGGTCGAGCTCTGCCTGTTCGACGCCGACGGCGCCCAGACCCAGCGGATCCGCATCGCCGACCAGACCGATCTCGTCTGGCACTGCTATCTGCCCGATGCCCAGCCCGGACAGCGCTACGGATACCGGGTCTCCGGCCCGTATGCGCCGAGCGACGGGCATCGGTTCAACCCCGCCAAGCTCTTGATCGACCCGTATGCGAAGCGCATCGACGGGCCGGTGGTGTGGGACGACGCGCTTTTCGGCTACCGCATCGGCTCCGATGGCAACGAGCCCGACCCGCGCGACTCGTCCGGGTTCGTGCCCAAGAGCGTCGTGATCGACTCGGCCTTCGTGTGGGGTGGCGACGCGCCGATGCGCACACCGCTCGAGCACACGCTCATCTACGAGCTCCATGTGAAGGGCTTCACCCAGCGTCACCCGCAGGTGCCCGAGGAGCTGCGCGGCACGTACGCCGGGCTCGCCTCGGTGCCCGCGATCGACTACCTGACCAAGCTCGGCATCACCGCGGTCGAGCTGCTGCCGGTGCACCAGCATGTCGACGAGCGCCATCTCGTCGAGCGCGACCTCGTCAACTACTGGGGCTACAACACCATCGGCTTCCTGGCGCCGGACGTCCGCTACAGCGCGACCGGGGAGCCGGTCGGCGAGTTCAAGACGATGGTCAAGCGGCTCCACGATGCGGGCATCGAGGTCATCCTCGACGTCGTCTACAACCACACCGGCGAGAGCAACCACCAGGGCCCGACCCTCAGCTTCCGCGGCATCGACAACGCCGCCTACTACCGGCTCAACCCCGGTGACCAGTCCCGCTACGTCGACTACACCGGCACCGGCAACACGCTCGACGCGACGAGCCCGCGCGTCCTCCAGCTGATCATGGACTCGCTGCGCTACTGGATCACCGAGATGCACGTCGACGGCTTCCGCTTCGACCTCGCCTCGGCACTGGCGCGCGAGATGTACGACGTCGACAAGCTCGGCAGCTTCTTCGACATCATCCACCAGGATCCGACGATCAACCAGGTGAAGCTCATCGCGGAGCCGTGGGACGTCGGGCCCGGCGGCTACCAGGTCGGCAACTTCCCGGTCGGCTGGGCGGAATGGAACGGCCGGTACCGCGACACGGTGCGGCGATTCTGGAAGGGCGTGGGCGAGCAGACCGCCGAGCTGGCGTATCGGCTCACCGGGTCGTCCGACCTCTACGCCGGCTCGGGGCGGCGGCCGCACGCCTCGATCAACTTCGTCACCTCGCACGACGGCTTCACGCTCCACGACCTGGTCAGCCACGAGTCGAAGCACAACGAGGCGAACGGCGAGGAGAACCGCGACGGCGACAACGACAACAACAGCCGCAACTTCGGGGTCGAGGGCGAGACCGAAGACGCGGCCATTCGCGAGGCTCGGGAGCGGCAGAAGCGGAACCTGCTCGCCACGCTGCTGCTGAGCCAGGGCGTGCCGATGCTGCTCGGCGGCGACGAGATCGGCCGCACCCAGGGTGGGAACAACAACGGCTACGCGCAGGACAACGAGGTCAGCTGGTACGACTGGTCGCTCGATCGCGCCGATCGCCAGCTGCTCGGCTTCACCCGGTCGCTGATTCGCCTCTTCAGGACGCACCCGGTGCTGCGCCGCCGCCGTTTCTTCCAGGGCCGCCAGATCCGCGGATCGCGGGTGAAGGACCTCACCTGGTTCGCTCTCGACGGCACCGAGATGACCGACGAGCAGTGGAGCGCGCCGGGTGTGAGCACGCTCGCGGTCCAGTACGCGGGAGACGCCATGGACGATCGCGGCCCCCGCGGCGAGAAGATCACCGACGACACGCTGCTGGTGATCCTCAATGCCGATGAGCGACCGGTTGACTTCACCCTGCCCAACCACGATGCCGCGCGACGCTGGGAGGTCGTCTTCGACACCATCCACCCCACCTTCACGGCGGCGCACGCCGAGCACGACGGCGGCGAGACGTACCCGGTCGCCGAGCGCTCCGTGGTCTGCCTGCGGCGGCTGCCGCGAGCGCGCCGCGTGTCGGAGGGCTGAGCGCGACGGCCGCACGAATGCCTCCTGACTCGGGGTCGATCGTCGAGAGCTCGTACGTCGACGCGCAGCGAAGACGGCGCTCCATCCCCGCCGAGGTCCGCACCGCCGTGCTGGCGGCGATGGGCCTGGAGCCCGATGCGGTCATCGATGACACACCGCACGTCGTCATCGGCCGCCCGGGCGGCGAGCTCCCGTTGCCGGGCGAGCTGACCCTCGAGGACGGAACCGAGCTCGGCAGGCTGCGCACGGTTCCGCCGGATGTTCCATTCGGCTACCACTCGCTGCTCCACGACGACGGACAGCGACAGCTCGTCATCGTCGGTCCGGGGCGCTGCCATCTGCCCTCGGGCCTGCGCGAATGGGGGTGGACCGTCCAGCTGGCGACGACGCGCTCGCGTCGCTCGTGGGGCATCGGCGATCTCGGCGATCTGCGCGAGCTTGCCGAGTGGACAGCCGCGGTCGGCGGAGGCTTCCTGGTGGTGAGCCCGCTCGGGGCCCCGAATCCGGGCCCTGACCCGGAGCCGAGCCCGTACTTCCCCAGCAGCCGGCGGTTCGGCAGCCCGCTCGCCATCCGCGCCGACGAGGTCCCCGGCGCCGGCGATCTCGACGACCTGGCGGCTGCGGGCGGTGCCCTGAACGGAGCGCCGGTGGTCGACCGTCGCCGCGCCCTTGGCCTGAAGATGGCCGCCCTCGAGCGAGCCTGGCGAGACGGCCGATACGATCGCGACGCCTTCGCGACCTGGCGAGCGGCGGCGGGACCCTCGCTCGAGCGGTGGGCCACCTTCTGCGTCCTCACCGAGCGCCTCGGGCCGGGCTGGCGTCGATGGCCGTCGGCGCTGCGCGACCCCGCCGCAGCCGACGTGGCAGAGGCCGCACGCGCCGAGGCCGATCGGGTCGCATTCCACGCCTGGGTGCAGTGGTGCTTCGACCTCCAGCTCGAGGCAGCGTCGCGCCCGCTGCGGCGGATCGCCGACCTGCCGGTGGGCGTCGACCCGGGCGGCTTCGACGCGTGGGAGTGGCAGGGCCAGCTGGCGCTCGGCGCATCGGTCGGCGCGCCACCGGATCGGTTCAACCGCGCGGGCCAGGACTGGTCACTGCCGCCCTTCGTGCCGCATCGGCTGCGCGAGGCGCACTACCGCCCCTTCATCGAGACCATCCGCGCGTCGCTGCGTCACGCCGGAGGCCTGCGCATGGATCACGTGCTCGGCCTCTTTCGGCTGTGGTGGATCCCGGCAGGGCACGGACCGGAGCTTGGTGCCTACGTGCGCTACCCGACCGATGAGCTGCTCGAGATCGTGGCGCTCGAGTCGCACCGTGCCGGCGCGATCGTGATCGGCGAGGATCTCGGCACGGTGCCGCCCGGGGTCCGGCGAGAGCTGCACCGGCGACGGATGCTCTCGACCCGGCTCGCGCTGTTCGAGCGCCAACGCCCGGCCCGTTATCCGCGCCAGGCGCTTGCCGGTGTCACCACCCACGACCTGCCGACGGTGGCCGGCACCTGGAGCGGGGCGGACCTCGACGACCAGGCGGCCGCCGGCATCAGCCCCGATGCGGATGGGCTGGCAGCGCTGCGCGCACGGCTGCTCGCCGCGATGGGCGCCGGCGAGGGGGCCGGTCTCGAGGACGTCGTGCTCGGGCTTCATCGGGCCCTGGCTGCCTCACCGTCGGCGCTGGTCGCTGCGACCCTGGAGGATGCGCTGAGGGCGGAACGTCGGCCGAACATCCCGGGCACCGTCTCCGCCCAGAGGCCGAACTGGTCGATCCCGCTCCCCATTCCGGTGGAGGATCTCGGCGGGGACGTTCGCGTCCGGTCGCTGGTGCGGGCGCTGCGAAGAAAGGAACGGATGTGATGGGCGGCGCCACTTCACCGGACCATGGGCCGGAGCACGATCTCGAGCTCGAGCTGGTGCGCGAGGCCGTCACGATGGCCCTCTACGTCGGCATCTCGCTGCTGGCGGTCATGGTCAGCCTCCCGGCGGACCTCATCACCGACCCGGTCAGCACCATCGTCTTCACCTCGATCGGGCTGATGCTGGCCCACGTCGTCGCCTATCGGCTCTCCACCCGCCTCGTCCACCAGCGCGCCGTCATCGGCCACCACGCGCGGCTGCTCACGGCCCAGCTGATCGGCGGGCTCTCCGTGACCGCCCTCGCCGTCACCCCGGTCCTCCTCAGCCCAACGGCCGGCGGCCTCAGGGCCTCGGAGCTCATCCTGCTCGCGTTCGTGGCGGTCACCGGCTACGTCGCCGCGCGCGCGACCCCGGTCAGCCGGATCCGGGCGCTGATCTACGTCGCGGGGATCGTCGCCTCAGTCCTCGGGATCCTCTGGATCGAGAGCCTCGTCGTCCACTGACGCGCTGGCGGGCCGCAGGATCAGCCCCGCGAGCGGCGGCAGGCTGAGCAGTGCCGACCAGGGCTGGCCGTGCCATGACTCCTCGACCGCCTCGACGCCGCCGAGGTTGCCGAGGTTCGACCCGCCGTAGTGCTCGGAGTCGGAGTTCAGCGCCTCCACCCATCGGCCGCCGTTGGGGAGTCCGAGGCGGTAGTCGGAGCGCGGCACCGGCGTGAGGTTGAGCACCACGACGCAGACGTCGCCGTCGCCGCGCCGCATCCAGGAGTAGACGCTCGACTCGACGTCGGAGGCGTCGATCCACGCGAAGCCATCGGCCTCGTGGTCGGCGGCCCACAGTGCGGGGGTGGCCGCGTAGACGCGGCCGAGATCCTCCACGAAACGCGCGATCCCGCCATGCATCGGCGACTCGAGGAGCTCCCACGGCAGGGCCCGATCGTGCGACCACTCGTCCGGCATGCCGATCTCCGAGCCCATGAAGAGGAGCTTCTTGCCCGGCTGGCCCCACATGTCGAGCAGCAGGACGCGGAGGTTCGCGAATCGCTGCCACTCGTCGCCGGGCATCTTGCGCAGCAGCGAGCCCTTGCCATGCACGACCTCGTCGTGGCTCAGCGGCAGGACGTACTGCTCGGTGCCGGCATAGAGGCCGCGGAAGGTGAGCTTGTCGTGGTGGTAGCGCCGATGGACCGGGTCCTCGCTGAAGTACTTCAGCGTGTCGTGCATCCAGCCCATGTCCCACTTGAAGCCGAAGCCGATGCCACCGAGGTACGTGGGCCGGGTGATGCCCGGGAAGGCGGTCGACTCCTCGGCGATCGTCATCACCCCGGGGAATCGGCCGTAGACGCGCTCGTTCATCTCCCGCAAAAAGGCGATCGCCTCCAGGTTCTCGCGGCCGCCGTGGCGGTTCGGCGTCCACTCGCCGGCCTTGCGCGAATAGTCGAGGTAGAGCATCGAGGCCACCGCGTCCACCCGCAGCCCGTCGACGTGGTACCGCTCGCACCAGAAGGTCGCGTTGGCGACGAGGAAGTTGCGGACCTCCGCGCGCCCGAAGTCGAAGATGAGGGTGCCCCAGTCGGGGTGCTCGCCGCGCTGCGGATCGGCGTGCTCGTACAGCGGCGTGCCGTCGAAGGTGCGCAGCGCGAACTCGTCGTTCGGGAAGTGGGCGGGCACCCAGTCGACGATGACCCCGATCCCGGCGCCGTGGAGCGTGTCGACCAACGCGGCGAAGTCGTCCGGGCTGCCGAAGCGTGCCGTCGGGGCGTAGTAGCCGGTGACCTGGTAGCCCCACGACCCGTCGAACGGGTGCTCTGCCATCGGCAGCAGCTCGACGTGGGTGAATCCGAACGCGCGGCAATGGGTGACGAGCTCCTCGGCGGCCTGGCGGTAGCCCAGCCATGACCCATCCGGGTTGCGCATCCAGGAGCCGAGGTGGACCTCGTAGGCGGCCATCGGCGACGTGTACGGATCGCGGGCCGCTCGTCGTGCCATCCAGTCGTCATCGGTCCATTGATGGACCGATGGGTCCCACACGCGCGACGCCGTCTCCGGGCGAACCTGCATCGAGAAGGCGAAGGGATCGGCCTTGAGGCGCAGCTTCCCGTCCCGCCCGAGGACCTCGAACTTGTAGAGCTCGCCGATGCCGATGTCGGGCACGAACAGCTCCCAGACGCCGCTGGCGCCCAGCGAGCGCATCGGCAGCAGGCGACCGTCCCAGCGATCGAAGTCGCCAACGATACGGACGCTGCGCGCGTTCGGCGCCCAGACCGCGAAGCTGACGCCCTCGGCCCCCTGGTGCGTCCGCGGATGAGCGCCGAGCACGTCGTACAGCCGCTCATGCGTCCCCTCGCCGATGAGGTGGAGGTCGACCTCGCCGATCGTCGGCCCGAAGCGATATGGGTCATCGCGCTCCCAGGCATTCCCGTCCGCGAACGCGAACCGCACGCGGTATCGGAACTGCCCGGGCTGGAGGTCGGGCACGATCCCGGCCCACAGGCCGTCCCCGGCGGGCTCCATCGCCGCCAGGCCGCCGTTGGGGGCGACGAGCCACGCGGCGTTGGCGTCCGGATGGAAGGCGCGGATGACGGTTCCCGTGGGACAGGGATGCGCGCCGAGGATCGAATGCGGGTCGTGATGCTCGCCACGCGCGAGGCGCAGGCGCTCCTCGGTCACCGGACCCAGCTCGACTGCGCCGGAAGTCATGGGGCAACGATAGCCGCCCGGCGGGCGGAGTGACGAGGCCTAGTAGACGTAGTTGCCGTTCGAGAAGACCCGGTTCCTCAGCCGTCGGAACGTCCCGCTCGCCGCGCTGCCCGCAACCGACATGGCGATGTCGGGCTCGAACAGCGTCGAGACGAAGCGGTCGGCGACGACCTGGTCGTCGAACCGCAGGCCCATCTCCGGGTTGCGGTACAGCGCGAAGGCGTCGAGGTTCAGCGTGCCGATGAGGGCGCGATCGTCCGACACGATCACCTTGGCGTGGACGACGGCTGGGTACTCCCAGATCTCGACGCCGGCGGCGAGGAGCTCGTCGTAGTGGTGCTTGAACGCCCCGTAGGTGACCACGTTTGCGTGGGCCTGGTCGGCGATGACGAGCCGGACCCTGACGCCGCGCCGTGCCGCCGCGATGATCTCGCGGATCACCCCGGAGTCGCCGATGTAGTAGTTCATGATGTCGAGCCGTCGCTCGGCGGTCTCGATCAGCTCGATGGCGGCGTCGGTCAGGGGCAGCCAGCCGCGGGGCCAGTTCATGATCACGTTGACGGCGTGCGGGCCCTCCTCAGTGATCGGCGGGAAGTAGCCCTCGAGAACGCCCTCGCCACCGGGAAGCCGGCCGCCGTGGTAGGCGAAGGACGCCAGGAAGATCGCCTGCAGCTGCCGCGTGACGGGGCCGGTGAAGCGGATGTAGACGTCGTGGAAGCGGCCGTCGAAGAAGTGGTCCTCGAGGCCGGCGCCACCGACATAGCCGATGGCACCGTCGACGAGCACGAGCTTGCGATGCTCGACGCGCCCGGTCTGTCGGAGCCGCCCGGTCAGGCGTCGACTTCCGACCGGCCCATGGCGATCCGGCGGAATCAGATCGTGGAGCATGGTTTCGACGCCGGCCTCGGCCAGCGAGTTGAACATCGCTTTTGACCCGGTGTACGCATGGCTGCCCAGGGCGTCGACGATCAGCCGCACGGCGACGCCATCCCGCACCTTCTCGGCGAAGAGCGGCGCGAACTGGTCGCCGATGATGCCCGGCTGGAAGCCGTACTGCATGATGTGAACGGAGTGGCGCGCGCCGCCGATGTCCTCGAGCATCCGCGGATAGAAGACGCGCCCCTCGGGGAGGACCTCGACGTCGGCCGCCGACGACGGTCCCCACAGGCGCGCCAGGTCGGCGTGCTTCGGGCCGTCGGGCTGCGCCAGGGCTCGACGCGCGTACTCCATCGCGTCGGCGACCTCGATCGGCCCGGAATCGGCCGTCGGCGAGACCCGGCGGCCGAATCGGAGCACGAACCACCAGGCAACCGCGTACAGCGCCGCGAGCACGCCCGCCAGCGGGCCGAGAATCTGCCAGCTCATCCGTGCTGTCCTCGATCGGTCGGGATGTGGGTCACGGGCCGGCCGCCGAGGGCTCGGCCGGGGCGACCGGTGAATTGGCCGGCTCGATGGCCGCAGGCTCTGGTTCGGGCCCGCCGTCGGTGAGGCGCAGCAGGTATGCGACGGTCTGGCGGCCGGCGGCGGCGAGCGGGAGGGCCAGGATGGCGCCCATCAGCCCGGCCAGCGCGGCGCCGATGACGAGCGCGGGCAGGATGATCGCCGGATGGAGGTCGAGCGCGTCGCCGTGGACCTTCGGCTGGATCACGGCCCCGTCGATCTGCTCGACGATGACGAAGAGCACGCCGATCGCGACCACGCCCGGGAGGCCGGCGATGACCGCGGTGATGATGAGGATCGGGATGACCGCCAGGATCGGCCCGATGATCGGGATCAGCTCGGAGATCGCCAGGGTCGCCGCGAAGAGGAGGGCATAGTCGCCGATATCGGGGTCGATCCAGAGGCCGAACAGGTAGAACCCGATCAGGAACGGGACGAAGACGATGCCGGCGATGAGCGCCGTGCCCCGCGCCCAGGCGCCGAAGACGTCACCGAGAATCGCCAGGATCGCGAAGACCGAGGCGCGGAAGGAGCCGGGAACCGCGGTGCGCAGGCCGACGAGCAGGGCCGGGCTGTCGGACAGCGCGTAGAAGATCCAGAACGGGAGCCCGGCCCAGGCGATGACGATCGCCACGAACCCGGCCAGGCCGGAGGCGAAGACGCCGAAGAGGCCGGCCAGGAACTCCGGGATGAGGGTGGGCCATGTCTCCACCCATCCGGCCACCGCTTCGTCGACGTCCTGGGGCAGAGGGAGGCCGAGGACCCAGTCGGCGACCGTGTCGGCGATCGCCGGCAGGTTGTTGAGGAGCGCGCCCAGCTGCTCGAGGAGAGCGGCGAGGATGAGCCACACGAACAGGACGACCGCGATGATGAGCGCGAAGAGGGCGATCAGCGTCCCGCCCCAACGGGGGACCCCAGCTCGCTGCATCCGGTCCACGAGCCCGTTCATCAGGAAGACGAGAATCAGGCCGATGATGTACGGCGCCAGCGCCTGCTGCGTGAGGATCACGAGCACCGCCAGGACGACGATGACACCGCCGAAGATCACCGCATGCCAGGTCGGGGGCAGCTCCACCCGACTCGGAGAAGCTGGCGTGGCGGCGGGTGCGGACGGGATCGGCGACGAATTGACCAAGTAGACCTCCGGACCTGGTTCGAGCGCCCGTAGTATAGGAACCGATCCGGACCGCGAAGGCCGCGCACCTGCTCGATGGCATCCGCCACGCCTTGCGGGATCGTTATGGGGGCGAGACCACCGCAGGAGGCGCCGAGATGACGCTAACGGCTTCGCCCACCACCGGACGGTGCGCCGGGTGAGCGACCGTGTCCGCTACCTCGGCCACGCCACCGTGCTGATGGAGATCGCGAACCACCGGATCCTCACCGATCCCGTCCTCACCGAGCGCGTGCTGTTCATCCGCCGCGTGACGAGCGAGCTGCCGACGACGCCGGAGTCGCCGGCCGCGGTGCTCATCTCGCACGCCCACCAGGACCACCTCCACCTGCCGTCGATGAGGCTCCTGCCGCATGACCTGCCGGTCGTCGTGCCCGTCGGCCTCGGCGCGTTCGTCCGTCGCTGGGGGTTCGGCTCGGTCACCGAGCTGGCGGTCGGGGCGGAGATCGAGTTCGGACCAGTCACGGTGCAGGCTGTGCCGGCCGTCCATTCCGGCAAGCGTCCGCCCTCGGGGCCGAACGCGGAGGCAATCGGGTTCCTCGTTACCGGCGGCGGGCGCACCGTGTACTTCGCGGGCGATACCGATCTCTTCGACGGCATGGACGACCTCGCCGAGCGCGGCATCGACGTCGCCCTCCTCCCGGTGTGGGGCTGGGGGCCGCGCCTCGGTCCGGGGCACCTCGACCCGGAGCGTGCGGCCGAAGCCGTTGCGAGGCTCCGACCGACCGTCGCGATCCCGATCCACTGGGGCACGCTGTGGCCGATGGCGATGCGCTGGCGGCGCCACCGCCTCAGCGAGCCGCCGATCCAGCTGGCTGATGCCGTCCGACGACGGGACCTGCCCGCGCGCGTCGTGATCCTCCAGCCAGGGGACGCGCTGGACCTGCCCGAGCAGGGACGGGGAGCCGCCTGATGCTGTCGCGCATCGGCCGCCTCTACCGCGCCCAGTGGCATGCGCTCGGCAGCCTCAACACGAGCCTGCGAGGGCTGCTGTGGCGGGTGGTCTTCTCGGTCGCCGCCTCGGCGATCGCGTTCGGCATCGCCACGTGGGTGACGCCGGGCATCAGCGAGGCGGGCAACCCGAGCGTTCTCACGGCGGTGGTTCTGCTCGGCATCGTCGACATCCTCGTTCGACCGCTGCTGCTTGCCGTCGCGCTGCCGGTCGGGCTCATCGCCGTCGCCCTGGTCGGCCTGCTGCTGCGAATCCTGGCTTTCGCCTTCATCCTGCCGGCCGCTGGATACGGGATCGATTCGTTCGTCACGATCCTCGTCGCGTCCCTCATCTACGGAACGGTCCAGACCATCCTCACCGGTCTCATCGGCATGTCGGACGAGGACTCGTTCTCGGCCCGGACCGTGGCCCAGGTCATCCGCGACGACGTGGATCGGCAGGAGAGCGACGTCCCGGGCGTCGTGATCATCCAGATCGACGGCCTGGCGGCGCCGCTCCTCAGGGCGCAGGTCCGGGCCGGCAACCTGCCGACGCTCTCGACCTGGATCCGTGGCGGCAGCCATCGAATGATCGAGTGGACCGCGCTGCTTCCCTCGCAGACGTCCGCCAGCCAGGCGGGCCTGCTGCTCGGGAGCAACGACGGGATTCCTGCCTTCCGCTGGTACGAGAAGGAGGACCGGCGGCTGCTGGTCTCGAACCACCCGGAGGACGCACGCGAGATCGAAAGGCGCCTCTCGACCGGTGCCGGCCTCCTCGCCGATGGCGGTGCCAGCATCGACAACCTGTTCAGCGGCGACGCGCAGATCAGCCGGCTGACGATGAGCAAGGTGGGAGTGAACGAGGACCAGGCGGGTGCAACGCGAAGCCTCTACTACTTCGTGCTCAACCCGTATAGCCTCGGGCGGGCGATCGTCCGCACGCTCGGGGAGGCGGCGAAGGAGGTCTACCAGGCGCGCCAGCAGATACGGCGAGGGATCGTGCCGCGCATGCATCGCGGCGGCACGTACCCGTTCCTGCGGGCGGCTACGAACGTCGTGATGCGCGACCTGAACCTCGCGCTCGTCACCGAGCAGATGCTGCGCGGCACGCCGGTGATCTACGTCGACTTCCTCGACTACGACGAGATCGCGCACCACTCAGGGCCGGAGCGGGCCGAGGCGATCCACTCGCTGGAGGGGGTCGACCGGGCTCTCGGCCGGCTCGAGAAGCTCATCGAGAGCTGCCCGCGGCCGTACCGGATCGTGATCGTCTCGGACCACGGCCAGAGCCAGGGCGCGACCTTCCGTCAGCGGTACGGGGAGACGATCGAGGAGTGGCTCCGCGAGCGGATGGCTGTCCCGGTCGCGGTCGGGGCCACCGAGGCCAACACCGAGCAGCTGGGGCAGCTGTCGGCGGTGCTCACCGAGGTCAGCGCCGCCGACGGCGCCGTCCCGAGCATGGCTCGCCGCGCGATGCGCGACCAGACCCGCAACGGCATCGTCGAGATCGGGCAGATGGGCGAGGAGCGCTCGGCTGCCCCCGCCGACGCCCTGCCCGACCTCGTCGTGTGCGCCTCGGGCAACCTCGCCCTCATTTATTTCGGGCTCGGCGACGAGCGCCTGACGCGGGAAAGGATCGACGGCGCCTACCCCGGCCTGGTCGACGACCTCGTCGCCCACGACGGCATCGGGCTCGTGCTCGTGAAGACCGAGTCGGACGGGTCGGTGGTGCTCGGTCGGAACGGGAGCCATCGAGTCGTGGACGGCAAGGTGACCGGGGAGGATCCGCTCGCGCGCTACGGCCCGATGGGGATCGCCCATTTCCGCAGGCTCGATGAGATCGCGCATGTCGGCGACCTGGCCCTCATCAGCCGCATGGACGAAGGCACCGACGAGGTCGCCGCATTCGAGGAGCTCATCGGCTCGCACGGCGGGCTCGGTGGCTGGCAGACGCGGGCGACGCTCGTCTATCCGTCCGCGTGGCCATCGCCGGAGGGGCCCCTCATCGGTGCCCCCGCGGTCCACCGGCAGCTGAAGGCATGGATCGCGGCCCTGAAGAGCACCACCGCGCCGATGCCGCCAGGCGACCCTGGGGCGGCGTAGGAAAACGCCCGCCCTCGTCCGCTCATCGTCTGAGCAACGCCTCCAGCACCAGCAGCAGGCCGATCGCTCCCACCAGGATCGCGCCGAGCGGCCCTCCCTCGATCCGGTCGAGCGCCGGTCGAGCCCGACGCTCCATGGCATCGAAGCGGTCGCGCCGGAAGACATAGACCAGCATCGGCCCCCAGACCGGCGTCTGCCAGATGAGCAGCAGCAGGGCGGCAAACGAGAGGCTGGTCACGGTCGGGGCCCCCACCAGCCCGAGGCGGTAGCCGCCGGCGATGAGCAGCAGCAGCCGGCCGAAGGACTGGAAGGCGACACCGGCTCCCAGCCCGAAGGAGGTGAGCAGTGGGTGCCGCGAAGGTTGGGATGGGGCATCACCACGCCGGCGCTGCCGCACGAACATCACGCCGGCAGTGACGATCATGAGCAGGCCCAGAACCAGCCCGACGAGGCTCTCCGCCTCGTCGCCACCGGCGACCTGGCGGCCGGCCAGGCCGAGGAGCACGGCGGTCGCGAACACGACGGTCGTCCCGGCCGCGTACGAGATGGCGCGCGGCCACGGCGTGTCGGGGTTCGTCAGCAGGAGCATCACGAGCGCCGCACGGGTGGGGGAGAAGATCCCCACGGCGCCGAAGGCGATGGCGGTGAGGGTCAGCTGCAGCGCTGGCGACACGGGTCAGGCGGTGCGCGTGCGGCCGGCGACGTACGCGACCGCCGCAGCAACGAAGCCGATCGCGGCCAGCGTGATCAACGCCGGCTGCAGGCTGGCGACCAGCGTCGCGAGGACCTCTTCCATCGCGCGCCGTCCCGTGGGACTGGCGACCGCCTCCGTCAGCTCGGACGAGACGACGTTGACGAGCAGGAGGCCGAGGAGCAGGCCGAGCCCGCCACCGATCGCGACCCGGAAGACGCCCGACCCGATCGACGGGGCGGTGAGCACGGCCCCCAGCGACAGGAGGATGGCGGCGATGATCAGAGCCCACACGACTCGATCGAGCGTCACGATCATGCCCTGGAGCTCGCGGAGCTGCTGCTCGGACATGATCTCCACCTGGCCGAACTCAGGACCCAGCCGCGCGCCGAGCGCCTCCGCCAGCCGCTCGCGCGCGGGCCCGGGCTCATCGCTCGCCGAGAAGTCCGGCAGTGCGTCACCGTCGATCCCGAGGACGTCGGTGCCCCGCTCGATGACCGATCGCAGAACCGCGCCGATCAACGGCACCATGTTCAGGCGCACCTCGCCGTCGCTGATCACGACGTTGGGAAGCTGCTCGGTCTCATCGCGCAGCAGCAGGACGATGCGCTCGTGCGCGACCTCCGTCAGCTGCAGCAGCAGGTCGGTGGTGCGCGGATCGTCGATGACCGTCTCGACGGCACCGCGAATGCGCGACTCGATGCCGGCCGCGATTGGTGCGGCGAGCCGATCCAGGCCGATGTCGACGCGACCGAGCAGCGCCGCCTGCGACGGGGTCAGGTCGAGCGCCTCGGCGAGGCCCTCGCTGAGCCGATCGTCGACCCCGGAGATCACCGTCTCCACGCGCTGCGGCACGTCGAGCGCCGCGAGCAGCTCCGTGGCGAGGTAGTCCGCGGTGGCGGCCTGGACTGCCTCGCTCTCGACGGCGGGCGAGACGACGGCCATGAACGCGTCGGTGTCGAGCACCGTCTCGTGCACCCACACGGCCAAGATCGACACGGCGATGGCGAGTGCGGCGAGAACGGCCAGCACCCACGCCGCGACGGGCCGCCCCCAGCGCCGCCAGCCCGACGAGCTCGGGCCCTCGGTCGCGTCGCCGGCCTCGACCTCGATCTCCGTGACCTCACCCTCCGAGTGGCAGTCTGCCCCCAGCACGTACGCGGCCGGGTCGTCGATCGGATCGGTCCCGCGCTGGACCGGCCGAATCGATGTCCGCCCGTGGTAGGGTAGCGCCCGTCCGGGCGGCTGATCGGCCGTCACCGGCCACCCAATCGCATGAAGCCGCAGCGCCGGCCCTCCTCGTGTCCTCGGGCGTGGGCGCTACCAGCCTGACCCGGGAGGCAGCTTGGGACTCTTCGACGGCCTGCTCGGCCTCCTCAGCCACGACGTCGGGATCGACCTCGGGACGGCGAACACGCTCGTCACGGTGCGCAACCGCGGAATCGTCATCAGTGAGCCGAGCGTCGTCGCGATGGACACGCGGACGAAGCGCGTCCTGGCGATCGGCGCCGAGGCGAAGCGCATGGTCGGCCGGACTCCTGCCAGCATCGTCGCCATCCGACCGTTGCGCGACGGGGTCATCAGCGACTTCGACGTGACCGAGCAGATGATCCGGTACTTCATCAACAAGGTCCACGACCGATACGCGCGCATCCCGCGCCCGCGCGTCCTGGTCGGCATCCCCTCGGGCGTGACCGAGGTCGAGAAGCGCGCCGTTCGCGACGCGACGATCAATGCCGGCGCGCGCTGGGCCCGGCTGATCGAGGAGCCGATGGCGGCCGCGATCGGTGCCGGCCTGCCGGTCAGCGAGCCCTCCGGCAGCCTCATCGTCGACATCGGCGGCGGGACGACCGAGGTCGCGGTCGTGAGCCTCGGCGGCATCGTCGTCAGTCGCAGCGTCCGCATCGGCGGCGACGAGATGGACACCGACATCGTCAGCTTCGCCCGCCGCGAGTACAACCTGCTGATGGGCGAGCGGACCGCCGAGGAGATCAAGATCGCGGTCGGGTCGGCGTATCCCAGCGAGAAGGCCGATGAGCGGACCGTCACGTTCCGCGGCCGCGACCTGCTGACGGGGCTCCCGCGCAGCGTCGAGGTCGGCGGCGATCAGATTCGCGAGGCGCTCGAGCCGTCGATCGCCCAGATCGTGGACGCCATCAAGGAGACCATCGAGGAGACGCCGCCGGAGCTGGTGGCCGACATCATGGACCAGGGGATCGTCCTCGCCGGCGGCGGTGCGCTGCTGATGGGCCTCGATCGACGGGTGGCGGAGGCGACCCAGATGCCGGTCCACATCGCCGACGACCCGCTCACCTGCGTCGTTCGCGGGACGGGGCGCGTGCTCGAGGAGCTCGACCAGCTCGAGCGCGTGCTCGTCAGCGAGCAGTTCACCCGCGCGCCGCGCTGAGCCGCGCCTTCCCATGTTCGGGCCGACCAGCCCGCACCGCCGCACCCGGGCCGGCCTCTGGTTCGCCGGGTTCACGATCGCCAGCCTGCTCATGCTGCTGGCGAGCTCGACCGATGCGGCCCTGACGCTCCAGCGGGTCACGACCCGCGCGCTCGACCCGGTCCGCCAGGCGATCGGCGGGGCGGGCGCCGGGGTCGCCGGGCTGTTCGGTGCGATCGGCGAGATCGATCGGCTGCGCGGGGAGAACGCTGAGCTGCGCGTGGCGCTGGACGGCGCGGAGCAGCGGATCACCGAGCTCACCGAGGCGGCGCGCGAGAACGACGAGCTTCGCGAGCTGCTCGGCATCACCGAGGCGCTGGAGATGGATCTGCTTCCCGTCCGGGTCATCAGCCGAGACCCCTCCAACTTCGCGTGGGAGGCCGGGATCGACGCCGGCCGCGATGACGGGCTCCGGGTCGGCATGCCGGTCGTCGCCAACGCCGACGGTGCGGGCGCCCTCGCGGGCACGGTGATCGGCGTCACCGCGGACACCGCACGGGTCAGATTCATCGTCGACACACGCTCGTCGGTCATCGCGCTCGACCAGCGCACGAGGGCCCTCGGCGAGCTTCGCGGCCAGGCGGGCGGCCAGCTGGTGATGAGCGCCGTGCCGGTGACCGAGGAGGTCGCCGTTGGAGACACGATCATCAGCGCCGGCCTGACGTTCGGCGAGGAGGCCAGCCGATATCCGGGCGGGCTGCTGATCGGGACGGTCCAGGCGGTGGAAGACGATCCGAACGCGCTGACGCAGACGGCGTTCGTGCGTCCGGCCTTCGACGTGGCCGGCGCCGAGCGGCTGCTCGTCGTGCTCGACTTCAGCCAGGGCTGACACCGCGAGGGGCCGCCGGTGCCGTGAGGCACATGGCCCGATGGACGGGGCGCGGATGCGGACCATCGCGCCATGGGTTGTTGCCTCGCCTCGGCCTAGGGTGGAGGCGTACCCTCTTGTTCAGGAGCCCTGTATTGCCTGTCCGCGCCCGTAGCTTCGCCGTCGCGATTTCCCTGGCCCTCCTCGCAGGAGCCGGCCTCGCACCGGCCGCCCAGCCCGCCGGCGCCGCGGTGGCGGCAAAGAAGGTCGCGATCATCGTCGGGCCCGTCGGCTCGATGACCGCCGGCTATCGGACCCGGGCCGACCAGGTCGCCGCCGCGGCCACGGCCGCCGGCGCCACCGTGGTCAAGGCCTATTCGCCGACCGCCACCTGGGCACGGGTCAGGGCTGCCGTCAATGGCGCCAACGTGATCGTGTACTTCGGCCACGGCAACGGCTACCCGAATCCTTACAGCAGCACCGAGAACCGCGACCGCGTGAACGGCTGGGGCCTGAATCGCACCGAGACCGGCGGCGATGTCGACAACTGGGGCACCACGATGGTGTATTGCGGCGAGAAGGCCCTGCTCGGCACCCTCACCGCGGCGGATGGCGCCGCCCAGTGGAGCTTCTGCGGCGGCAGGACGAACACGGATCGGATCACGCCCGCACCCGGGTTCACGATGGTCTACGGCCAGGCGCACTACGCCCCCGGCTTTGGCGAGCGCTATGACAAGTCCGATCCACTGACGACGCTCGCGGAGGCCCAGGCGCGCGTTCGGCACTACAGCTACCCCGTCCTGGCCCTCGGCGGCCGTGGGTACTTCGCGACCGCCTACGGTGATGCTGACGACATCGTGCGCCGGGTGCTGACCAGGCCGGGCGACACCTTCGCCCAGACCTTCCGCGCCGGCGAGGGCTACAGCCCGTCGACGTTCAAGGCGACGCCGCATCCCGATGTCAGCGGTGCCCAGGTGTGGGTCCAGCGCACGGTCGCCGGCTCGCTGCACTTCGGTCAGCCCGACTACTGGTACGCCTTCGCCGGCAATCCCAACGTCGCGCCGAATGGCACGACCGGACCGCGAATCCTGATCTACCGGCCGTCGCCGAATGCCATCAACGCGCTGACCAACCACATCGTGACCGCGACCTTCGATCGACCGATGACGAACGTGAACGGCACGAACTTCTACCTGCGGCGACTCTCCGACCTGACGCGGGTGGATGCCACCGTCACGTACAACAGCTACTGGAAGCGAGCGGAGCTCCGGCCCACCGTGCCCCTCGACCCCGGGGCGACGTACGTGGTGACCGCGGCCGGCGGGCTGAGCTCGACCACGGGACAGCCGTTCATCGCCTACTCCTGGCGCTTCACGGTCAGCCCGCCCTGAGCCTTCGGGCCGCGGCATGGCCCTTCCGTACCATGGCATCGGTGCGCCGAAGGTAGGTAGGGTCTTGTGCACTCCGGTAGCCGAGTGTCACGTCCGTCTCGCACGACGAGGTCCATTCCCGTGTCGCGTCGCCCCGCAGCCGTCGTCCTCCTGATCGCGATCCTCGCGACCGGACTGAGCCCGAACGCCGTTCGCGCGGCAGACCCGACACCGACGCCCGTTCCTTCTCCGACACCAGCCCCGACGCCGACTCCCGTCCCTTCGGCACCACCGGCTCCGACGCTGCCCCCGACTGCGCCCGCGGACGGCGCCATCGTGCTGGAGGATGGAACCGTCCTGCCGCCGATGCCGGTGGGTGGCGACCCATCCGTCCATGCCCAGATGCTGGCGGAGCACGCCGGCGACCCCAACACCTTCGGAATCGGCGGGGAGCCGACGGTCCTGCTCGGTCCGGATGGTCGGATCTCGGCTGAGGCTGACGCCATCGGGCCGTCCGTGGTCACCGCCGAGGGCGGAATCGGCGGCATCACCGCGCTCCCCAACGGGATGCGGCGCGAGGTGCTCGGGTTCCTGCCGTACTGGATGCTCAACGACTCGACGCTCGATTCGATGAACTACCACCTCGTGTCGACGATCGCCTACTTCAGCGTTGGGGCCACCTCCGCCGGCAACCTCGACAAGGGCACCGCCACCGCGCCGAGCACGGGATGGGCGGGATGGCGATCGGCCCAGATGACCCGGGTCATCGACCGCGCGCACGCCGCGGGAGTGCGGGTCGTGCTGACGGTGACGATGATGGCGTGGGACAGCGCCGGCTATGCGCGGATGCGCACCCTCCTCACGTCGTCGGCGAACCGAGCCAAACTCGTGGCCCAGATCGTCGACGCGGTGCGAACGCGCGGCGCGGATGGGGTGAACCTCGACTTCGAGATGGTGCCCAGCGACATGCGGGCGCAGTACACCTCGTTCGTGCGGCAGGTCAAGGCGGCCCTCAAGAGCGCCGGCGTGGGAGCCTACCTGACCGTCTGCACCACTGGAGGGGCGGCAACCTGGGCCACCGGCACCGACGTGGCCGCGCTCGTCGCAACTGGCGGCGCGGACCACCTCTTCGTGATGGGTTACGACTTCAGCTGGTCCGGGTCGGCCCGGGCGGGCGCCGTGGCTCCCATCGACAGCCCGTACGTGCTCGATGTGAGCAGCGCGATGGGCGACTTCCTGGAGCGGGTGCCCGCGTCGAAGATCATCTGGGGCGTTCCGTATTACGGCCGCGGCTGGAAGACGACCACCAGCCAGCTCAACGGCATCAGCAGCGGCGGATCGTTCTCGTACTACTACACCGGCCACCGGACCCAGGCCGCAACCTACGGGAGGCTATGGGACCCGGTCGGCAAGGTGCCGTGGTATCGCTACTACGACGGCGCCAAGGCGAGCTGGGTGCAGGTCTACTACGACGACGCCGCGTCGCTCGCGGTGAAGTACGACCTCGTCAACCGGCATCGGCTGGCCGGCACCGGGATGTGGACGCTGCTCATGGACGCGGGGCGACCCGAGCTGTGGCGCCTGCTCGCGGACAAGTTCGTGACCGACGGGGCGGCCCCGGTCGGCGGCGTGGCCACGCTTCCCCAGGTTACGCAGTCGGCCGCCTTCCCGGTCAGCTGGAAGGCGATCGACTACCAGTCCGGGCTCGCCCACTACAACGTGCAGGTCCGCAATCGGAGCAGCGCAAGCTGGTCTTCCTGGCTGGTGGGCACGCACGCGACGAGCGCAACGTACATCGGCACGCCCGGGATCACCTACGAGTTCCGGGTCCAGGCGGTCGACTCGAGGGGTAACGCGCAGCCGTGGTTGACGGCCCCGGGTATGCGCTCGACCGTTACTCCTGGCTCCTTCGCGCGGTCGACCACGAGCCTCAACGTGCGCTCCGGCGCGGGCACCTCCTACGCCGCGCTCACGACGCTCGCGCCGTCCGAGCGGGTCTACGTCATGAGCGGGCCAGTCGTCGCCGGCGGCCTGAGCTGGTACCAGATCCAGTACGGATTCAAGGAGTGGCCGTCGTCGGAGTACGCGCTCATCGGCTGGGCGGCCCTGGGCGGCGCCGGCGCGAGCTATCTTGCGCCCGCCTATGCCCCGAACGTCACCCACGTTGATCCCTTCATCGACGGCTACGCCCGCACCGCGCCGGCCTTCAGTCCGAACGGCGACGGGCGGCTCGACTCGATCGGCGTGCGCTACACGCTGCCGCGCGCCGTCGACGCGATTCGGATGGACGTGGTCGACGCCGCGGATCGCCTCGTGCGCAGGGTCAGCTTCCCCGCCCAGGCCGCGGGTCAGCGGCAGGTCATCTGGGACGGTCGCACCACGGCCGGGGCGGTCGCGCCCAACGGGCGCTATCTCATCAAGATCTTCGCGACCGACGACGGGGTCACCTACGCGGCGCCCTCCGCGGCGGGGGCTCACAATGTTGTCGCCGCCTGGGGCATCACGCTCGATACCGATGCTCCGGCGGTCGGAGTCGCCACTCCAGTCGCGAACGCGGCACTCCTATCGGCGGCCACGCGGTTCCACATCACCTTCGACGAGGCAGTCACCGGGCTGACGGGGGCGAACGTCAGCCTCGTGCGCGTGGGCGGCGCCGCGGCGGCGGTGACTCTCTCGTGGAGCCCGGCCACCCGCACCCTTACCGTCGCGCCCGAGTCGCTCCTGGCGGTCGCGGCCGAGTATCGATTGAGCCTCGGCTCCGGCATCACCGACCAGGCCGGCAATCCACTCGGGCCAAGGTCGATCGCGGTCACCACTGCGCCGGGTCAGGGGTTCAAGCCGACGAGGACCGTGCGCGTCCTGCCCGGCAGTCATGCTGGCTACCGGATCGGCGCCGGCGGCGATGTGCTCGGCCTGCGCATCGCCGCCTTCTCCGCCGCGTCGGGGGCGGCAGTCGGCCATCGTGCCAGCCTGCCCAATCTGCCCGGGCGCTGGCTCCACGTCGAGAACGGGCTGTGGGCCGGCATGTGGCTCCAGGAGTCGGCGTTGCATGGGCTGGCGGGCGAGACGGAGCGGGTCTCGGTTCCGGCGACGACCCGCCTGACCTTCGCCGCCGGAGCGCACATCGGGTATCGCTACTCGACGGCGGGCGGCGTCACCGCGCAGCGCACGGGAACACTGCTGCGTGCCTCGGGCGCCAACGTGAGCGCCCGCGCGATCATCAATGGGCGGCCGCATTGGCTCGTCACCAACGGCCACTGGGCCGGCTGGTGGGTGCCCGAGTCGAGCGTCGCCTATCGCGCCGGCTACCTCGAGCGAACGACCTTCGCGCCGCATCTGCGGCTCCGCTTCAGCCCGGGCAGCCACACCGGGTATATCTACTCCCCGGCAGGTGCGCGCAGCGCGGCGATGACGGCGACCCTGACCGGGGCGTCGGGGGCGCCGGCATCGGCGTGGGCGGTCATCAACGGGCGTCCGCACTATCTCGTGGCAGCGGGCATCTGGGCCGGCCGGTGGGTTCCGGAGAGCGACAAGATCACCCTCGCACCCTGACCCACCCGCCCACGACGCCGGGCGGCCGTCGCCGGGCCGCTAGAATCGGCGCCTGATGACCACCGCACCCGCGGCGCGGCGCACCGATGGCCGCGTCCTGAACCAGCTCCGCCCGGTCAAGATCGTCCCCGACTACCTGAAGTTCGCCGAGGGCTCGGTCCTCATCCGGGTCGGCGATACGCGAGTGATCTGCGCCGCAACGATCGAGGACCGCGTCCCCGGCTGGATGCGCGGCAAGGGGCGGGGCTGGGTCACCGCCGAGTACAGCATGCTTCCTCGCGCCGGGACCGAGCGCAGCCAGCGGGAGGCCGCGAGGGGCTCCATCGGCGGGCGGACGCACGAGATCCAACGGCTGATCGGCCGATCCCTTCGCGGCGTCATCGACATGGGCCGCCTCGGTGAGCGCACGATCACGCTCGACTGCGACGTCATCCAGGCCGACGGGGGCACGCGCACGGCCAGCATCACCGGCGCCTACGTGGCGCTCGCGCGCGCCCTGAATCGCTACGGGATGGGGCAGCTGATGACCGGGCAGGTAGCGGCCGTCAGCGTTGGGCTCGTCAACGGCCAGGCCCATCTCGATCTCGACTACAGCGAGGACTCGACCGCCGAGGTCGACTTCAACGTCGTCATGACCGATGACGACCGGCTGATCGAGGTCCAGGGCACCGCCGAGCACGGCAGCTTCAGCCGCGCCCAGATGGATGCGATGGTCGACCTCGCCGCCGCGGGCATCCGACAGCTCTTCGCGCTCCAGCGATCGGCGATCGACGCGCCTCCCGGCGAGTGAAACCGGGCGAGTGACCCGTCGCCTGCTGCTGGCGACCACGAACGCGGGGAAGCAGGCCGAGTTCCGGCGCCTCCTTCTCGGGCTACCGGGCGAGGTGGTGACGCCCGACGAGCTGGGGATCGATCTCGCCGTCGAGGAGCCGTACGACACCTACGCAGAGAACGCGACGGCCAAGGCGGTCGCGTTCGCGCACGCCGCCGGGCTGCCGGCACTCGCCGATGACTCCGGCATCGAGGTCGCGGCGCTCGCCTGGGGTCCCGGTGTCCGCAGCGCGCGCTGGGGCGGCGGCCGCAATGCCGAGCGCCTGAGGGAGACCCTGGCCGGTGAGCGCGACCGCCGCGCACGAATGGTGTGCGTCCTGGCGCTGGCCATCCCCGGCGCATCGGAGCCTGACGTCGAGCTCTTCCGAGGAGTGATCGCCGGCGTGGTCGCCGAGACTCCCCGCGGCAGCGGAGGATTCGGGTACGACCCGATCTTCGAGCTGCCCGACGGCCGGACCACGGCCGAGCTGGCCGAAGCCGACAAGGATCGCATCAGCCACCGCGGGCGGGCGGTGGCCGCGGCGCTTCCGCGCCTGCGCGCGCTGCTCACCTCGGACTAGCCCATCGGTCCCGGCTTGCCGGCGACCATGGTCCGGTCGCAGCCGGCTTCGGCAGAGAGGTAGGGTCTGGTGAGCACGCGAGGGCGGCGCCGCGCGACCGCTCCCTCGTGACCGCACCGCACCGAACCCCACCGGAGCCCACGCGCCGTGTCCCGAGTTTCCGCTCTCCTCCTCGCCACCCTCCTGCTCATGGTCAGCGCCGTTCCCGTCGGCGCCCGCGCCCCCGAGGGCGACGCGCCGGCTCCCGCTGGCGACGTGATCCCGGGCGAGGTAATCGTCCAGTTCCGCAACGCATCAGGGCCGGAAGCCGTCCGAGGCCGAGGCCTCGAGATCGTGTCCGCTCTGGATGGATCGGCCGCACCGGCCGCACCGGCCGGAGTCCCCACGCTGGTCTCGACCGAGGGTCGCGGGGTGACCGAAGTGATCGCCGAGCTGGCGGCCGATCCGTCCGTGGCCCGCGTCGAGCCGAACTACATCGTCCACCTGGCCGACGAGGGCAGCGTCAATGCCGTCGGCGTCAACGATCCCGGCAGCGGCGACCAGTATTCGCTCGATCGCATGCGGGTACGCGACGCGTGGTCGATCACTCGGGGCGGAGCGAACGTGATCGCGGTGCTCGACACCGGCGTCCAGCTGAACCATCCGGACCTCGCTGGCCGCATCGTTGCGGGCCATGACTTCGTCAACGACGATGCCAGCGCAGCCGACGACAACGGTCACGGCACGTGGGTCTCCGGCATCGTCGCGGCGAACGCCAACGACGGCTATGGCGTCGCCGGGATCAGCTGGACCGACCGGGTGATGCCGATCAAGGTGATGAACCGGGAGGGGACGGGGAGCACCGCCGACCTGATGGCCGGGATCCGATGGGCGGCCGATCACGGCGCCGACGTCATCAACATGAGCGTCGGCGGCTTCCCGTACTCCGGACTCATGCAGGACGCGGTCAACTACGCCTGGGGCAAGGGGGTCGTCCTCGTCGGCGCCGCCGGCAACAACCGACGCGACGAGACCTACTATCCCGCGAGCTTCGACAACGTCGTCAGCGTCAGCGCGACGCAGCCTCAGGACGAGTTCAGCAACTGGTCCAGCTACGGTTCCAGGGTCGACGTCAGCGCGCCGGGCGCGTCGGTGCTGACCACGAACTGCTACGCGTGCACCTACGGCGATCACGATTCGTGGGGGACGCACACGTTCATCAGTGGCACGAGCTTCGCAACACCGAATGTCGCTGGCGTCGTCGCCCTCATCCGCGCTCGCCAGCCAACGTCGAGCCCGCAATCGGTGGTCGATCGTCTCGTCGGTACCGTCGACGATCTCGGCTATCCCGGATGGGACAAGCGCTACGGAGCCGGCCGCGTCAACGCCTACCGCGCGGTCGGTGGGAGCCCGGCGTCGGTGGCGCGAGTCCTCGGCGATGCCAGCGAGGGCAACAACACACTCGCCGACGCCACCCCGGTGGCGCTAGGCGCAACCGTGCGGCCGTCGATCCATCCGGCCGGCGACGTCGATCTCTTCGCCGTCGACCTGCCCCGAGCCGGAAAGATCGAGGTTCGCGTCACCGGGATCGTGGACAGCCGGGCGTATCCGTGGAACAAGAGCGGGTTGCCGGTCGATCCGGTCGTCGAGATCATGTCGACCGCCGGCGCCGTGCTGACCAGGGTGGACCGCGAGCTGGAGGGCGGCACCGAGCTCGCCACGTGGAGCGTCGGGGGTGCCACGAGGGTTCTCGTGCGCGTGTCGAACTGGTATCCGAGCGGGAATCCCGCCGCGTTCACGCTCACGACCGCCTTCCTCGACGAGGTTCCGCCACGCGTCCTTGGTCTGCTGCCGCGACCGAACTCCACGATGGTCCCGACCGGGACCTCGATCAGCTTCACGCTCTCCGAGCCCGTCTCGGGGATCGACGCCGACAGCGTGACGCTGCGCACGACCGGGGGTCTCCATCTCCCGGCCGCGGTCAGCTATCACGCGGCCAGCCGTCGCGTCACGATGGTGCCCGCGGCGGTTCTGCCGAGCGGGACGAAGATCGTCCTCGAGCTGTCGGGGGCCATTCGCGACACGGCCGGGCTGGCACTGACGAGCAGCTCGTACCGCTTCACCACCATGCCCGGCGTGACCTTCGTGCCCTCGCGGAGGATCACCTTCGCGACCGGCGTGCACGTGGGCCACCGGCTCGCCGCTGACGGCGCGGTGCTGGGCCTGCGCACGGCTTCGCTGGCCCGAACATCCGGCGCCACGAGCCTGCAGCGCGCGGAGCTCCCGAACCTCCCCGGCGGGTGGCTGTACGTGCATGATGGCCATTGGTCCGGACTCTGGATGCAGGAAGGGCCACGCGCCTGGGTCCCCGGGACCAGCGACCAGCAGCCACTCTCGCCGACGACCAGGATCGCCCTCGCCAAGGGTGTCCATGTCGGCCGGCTGTACAACGCATCCGGAGGCACGGTCCGGACGAGGTCGCTCTCGCTGGGCCGCGCCTCGGGCGCCAATGTCGACGCGCTGGCGGTCATCAACGGCCGTCGCCACTATCGCGTCGTCAACGGGGTTCTCGCCGGCATGTGGGTGCGCGAGTCGACAAGCGCGTACCGCCCCGGCTTCGCCGACTGGAGGAGCTTCGCTCCCCTCCGCCGCATCCAGCTGGGCGCCGGAACCCACACCGGCCTCGTCCTCGATGCCGACGGGGACCGGCTGCGCACGATCTCGGCGCGTCTGGCCCGGACATCCGGCGCATCGGTGTCGGCCTGGGCGGTCGTGAACGGCCAGGCCAGGGTCCGCGTGACGAGCGGCGTCTGGGCCGGCGCATGGCTCCTGGCCGACGAGGTCCTCGCCTACGAGCGTTGACCGTACAATCGGCCATCGTGAGCCGCATCGTGACGCCGAAACCGCGCCGCCCGGACCCGCCGGCATACCGGTGAGGCTGCGCACCCTCCTTCGCGGCTCGCTCTTCTACACGGTCGGGAACTTCCTCCCGCGCATCGGCGCGTTCCTGCTCCTGCCGATTTACACCGCTGCCATGGGCCCCGAGGAGTTCGGCACCTTCTCGTTGATGCTCTCGCTCTCGGTCGTGTTGGGGCTCATCTACCGCCTGGGCCTCGACGGCTCCCTGATGCGGCTCCACTTCGACCTGAAGGGCCGCGACCGGGCCGATCTCTACCTGACCCTGACGATCACGACGGCGGTCGTCGGCGCTGCCCTCTCGCTCCTGCTCGCGGTCGTTGCCGCCCCGTTCTTCGGGACCCTCTTCGCCGGGACCCCGTTCTGGCCGTTCGGGCCGATCACGCTGGCGCTCACCTTCCTCCTGTCCTTCCAGTACGTGCCCTCCTCGTGGCTGCGCGCGGGCGAGCTGCCGGGGCGCTTCCTGGTCCTGACCCTCGCGTCGTTCGCGGCGGGGATCATGGGCACTCTGCTCTTCGTTCTCGTCCTCGACGGCGGGGCGGTCGGTGCGCTGCTCGGGCAGATCACTGCCGCGATCATCGTCGTGCTCGCGGCCGGGCTCGTCCTGCTGCGCATCGGCGCAAGGCGCTTCCGCCCGGATCTCCTGCGTCGCTCGCTCGCGTTCGGACTGCCACTGCTGCCGCATTCGCTCTCGGCCTGGGTGCTCAACCTCTCAGATCGCTGGCTGATCGGCCTCCTCGTGGCGGGAGGAGCGGCCGCGGCGCAGACGGCGATCGGGGTCTACTCGTTCGGATACCTGCTCGGCCAGGTGGTGGGGATCGTGGCCTTCTCGTTCAATGCCGCCTGGGCGCCCTTCTTCTATCAGCGCGGCGCGCGCCCCGAGGGCCCTCGCCTGCTGCGCGAGATGACGACCCTGTCGATCGCCGGCCTCGCGATCCTGGCCGCCGGGATCGGGCTGCTCGCCCCGGAGCTGACCGCGCTCCTCGCCGGCGACGCCTGGGGCGACGCGCTCGACGAGGCGGCTCGGATCACGCCCATCGTGGCGGTGGCATCGGTTGCCTACGGCGTGTACTTCATGGTCGTGAGCCCGATCTTCCTCGAGCGGCGCACGCGGGTTCTTCCCGGCATCACGATCGCGGCCGGCGCGCTGAACGTGGGCCTCAATCTCATCCTCATCCCCACGGTCGGGATCGTCGGCGCCGCGTGGGCCACCCTGGCCGGCTACATCGCCCTGGCCGCGATCACGACCTGGGTAGCGGGGCGGATGTACGCGCTCGAGCTGGACATCGGGCGGCTCGCCCTCATCTTCGCCGGCCTGGTGGCGCTTCTCGTCGGAGGAACGGCGGCCACGGCCCCGATTGCGGGGACGCCAGCCGGTGGTTTGGCCCACGTCGTGATCGCGCTCGCCTTCGCGGGCGGCGTGGCGCTGGTTGCCCGCCGTTCGCTGACGAGCCTGCGCCTGGCGATCTCGGAGGAGGCCCCGGACGATCCCGGTATCATGGCCGCTCCAGAGGAGAACACATGACGGACCGCGCTGCCCGCATACATCCCACGGCCGAGGTGGCCGACGAGGCTTCCGTCGGCACGGGCACCAGCATCTGGAACCACTCGCAGGTCCGCGAGCGAGCGCGCATTGGCGCCGACTGCATCCTCGGCAAGAACGTCTATGTCGACGCCGACGTCGTCATCGGCGACCGGGTCAAGATCCAGAACAACGTGAGCGTCTTCCACGGGGTGACGATCGAGGATGGCGTCTTCGTCGGTCCTCACGTGTGCTTCACCAACGATCGGATGCCGCGGGCGGTGAACGCGGACGGCACGCCCAAGACCGATGACGACTGGGAGATCTCACCGATCCTCGTGCGACGCGGAGCGGCGCTGGGCGCGAACAGCACGATCCTGCCGGGCGTGACGATCGGCCGCTGGGCGATGGTCGGAGCAGGGAGCGTCGTGACCCGCGACCTGGCCGATCACGAGCTCGCTGCCGGCAACCCGGCGCGGCGGCTCGGCAGCGCGTGCCCGTGCGGACAGCCGCTGCGCGACGTGGATGGCCAGCCATTCAGCGGTCCCTGCCCTCGTTGCGGCGAGACGTTCCCGCCGGCGGATCCCGCGTGAGGGTCGTCACCGTCGTCGGAGCGCGTCCGCAGTTCGTCAAGGCAGCGCCGGTGAGCCGCGTGCTGCGCGCCGGCCACGAGGAGATCCTCATCCACACCGGCCAGCACTACGACGACTCGATGAGCGCGGCCTTCTTCCGCGACCTCGAGATCCCGGAGCCGGACGTCAACCTCGGGGTCGGGAGTGGAACGCACGGGGTGATGACCGGCGAGATGCTGCGGGGCCTCGAGCCGGTCATGATCGAGCAGCAGCCCGACGGCGTCCTTGTCTACGGAGACACGAACTCCACCCTCGCGGCGGCGGTCGTGGCGGCGAAGCTCGCCTTCGACGGTCGCCGGCCATGGCTCGCCCATGTCGAGGCCGGCCTCCGCTCCTTCAACCCGCGCATGCCGGAGGAACGCAACCGGATCGTGGCCGACCACCTCGGCGATCTGCTGCTGGCCCCCACCGAGACCGCCATGCGCCACCTCGCCACCGAGGGCCTCGCCGATCGCGCCGAGATGGTCGGCGACGTGATGGTCGATGCCCTGCTGTGGGCGGCAGGCCGCGCCGGAGCGCATCTCCCGGAGGCGGCGCAGCCACACGAGCGCTACGTACTGCTCACCATGCATCGGGCCGAGAACGTCGATGATCCGGCCCGCTTCGAGGCCATCCTGGACGGCCTGGCCATCGACCTGCCGGTCATCTTCCCGGTCCATCCCCGCACGCGGGCCGTGCTCCAGCGCGATGGGCGGCGCCTGCCGCCGAACGTCATCGCCATCGAGCCGGTCGGCTACCTGCAGATGGTCGCGCTCGAGACGCGCGCCCACGCCATCGCAACCGACTCGGGTGGCGTCCAGAAGGAGGCCTACCTCGCCGGCGTGCCATGTGTCACGCTTCGGTCCGAGACCGAGTGGGTCGAGACCGTCGAGGCCGGCTGGAACCGGGTCGTCGACGCCGATCCGACCGCGCTTGCCAACGCCCTTGCCGATGCGGAGTTCATGGATCGCAACCGACCGCGCCCGAGCCTGTATGGCGATGGCGATGCCGCGACGCGTATCGTTGCCGCGCTGGAACGACATCACGAGCGCGCCGCCGGCGCGCACAAACCAGGAGGACCGACCGAGTGATCCCGATCGCTCGCCCGCAGATGGGCGAGGAGGAGAAACAGGGCGTGTGGGAGGCGATGGCCTCCGGCTCGCTGGCGCAGGGCCCGCGCGTGGCTGCCTTCGAGGAGGCGTTCGCCGCCTATATCGGCACCGATCACGCCGTGGCCGCCAGCTCGGGCACGACCGCGCTGCACCTGGCGCTGCTGGCCTACGGCATCGGCCCCGGCGACGAGGTGATCACGATTCCCTTCACCTTCATCGCGAGCGCCAACAGCATCGTCTACACCGGCGCGCGCCCCGTGTTCATCGACATCGACGAGCGCGACTTCATGATCGATGTGGGGCAGGTGGAGGCTGCGATCACCGACCGCACGCGGGCAATCATGCCGGTCAGCCTGTACGGGCAGCCGGCCGACATGCCCGCCCTGGCGGAGATCGCCGAGCGACACGGGCTGGCCGTCGTCGAGGACGCCTGCCAGGCCCACGGAGCGGACATCGGCGGCCGGAAGTCGGGCACCTGGGGCGCGGGGACCTTCAGCTTCTATCCGACCAAGAACATGACGACCGGCGAGGGCGGCATGATCACCACCGACGACGCCGCGCTCGCCGACCGCGCTCGCCTGCTCCGTGAGCACGGCATGAAGGTCCGCTACCACCACGACATCGTCGGCTACAACTTCCGAATGACCGACATCGCCGCCGCCATCGGCATCGCCCAGCTCCCGAAGCTGCCGGCCGCCAACGATCGGCGACGCCAGATCGCCGCGCGCTACGACGCCGAGCTGCGCGGGGTCATCACGCCGACGGTGCGTGAGGGCGTTACCCACGCCTACCACCAGTACACGATTCGGGTGAATCGGCGCGACGAGTTCGTCGAGGCGCTGCGCGGGCGCGGGGTGGGCAGCGCGGTGTACTACCCGATCCCGGTCCATCGCCAGAAGCCGTTCGTGGCAATGGGCTACGGGGAGCAGTCGTTCCCGGTCACCGAGCGCCTCACCGAGCAGGTGCTGAGCATCCCCGTTCACCCGACGCTCTCCGACGACGAGGTGGGCACCGTGATCGAGGCGGTCAACGGGGTCGCCACCGAGCTCGGACACCTCGCGATCGAGGCGGTCCGCCCATGAGCGAGGCAGCGGCGCGGCCGCTGCGCGCCGGCGTGGTGGGCCTCGGGATGATGGGGCGCAACCACGTCCGCGTCTGGGACGAGTCGGTCGAGGGTGTGGAGCTCGTCGGCGTGGCCGATCCTGACGCGACCGCGGTCGCCCGCGCCACCGCCGGCCGGCGAGCGCGCGGCTACGAGGACCCCGAGCGGATGTTCGCGGAGGAGGAGATCGACCTCGTCAGCATCGTCGCTCCGACCAGCCTGCATCTGCCGGTCACGCTGGCCGCCCTCCGCGCCGGCGCCCACGTGCTGGTCGAGAAGCCGATCGCCGCCGTGCGAGAGGAGGCGGAGGAGATGATCGCCGCCGCGAACGAGGCGAATCGGTTGCTCAGCGTTGGCCACATCGAGCGATTCAACCCCGCCATCCGCGAGCTGCGCCGGCGTCTCGACCTCGGCGAGCTGGGGCGCATCTTCCAGGTGAAGGCGACCCGCCTCGGGCCGTTCCCGGAGCGCATCCGAGACGTGGGCGTCATCGTGGATCTGGCTCCCCACGACCTCGACATCATGCGGTTCCTCGTCGGCAGCGAGCCGGTCAGGTTGTTCGCGGAGACCGAGCGCCGCATCCACACCGAGCACGAGGACCTGTTCAACGGGATGATGAAGTTCGCGAATGGGGTCATCGGCATTCTCGACATCAACTGGCTCACGCCCACCAAGCGGCGCACGCTGACCGTCACCGGGGAGCGCGGCATGTACGTGGCCGACTACATCAACCAGGACCTCGTCCTGTACGCGAACCCCGAGGCGATCCAGACGTGGGAGAACCGCGGCGCCGACAGCACCGACGCGCCGATCAGCTCCGTCGCCGAGGGCGAGATGACGCGGCGCTCGATTCGCCGCCAGGAGCCGCTGGTGGTCGAGCTCGACGAGTTCGCGCGGGCCGTCCGCGATGGGCTTCCGGCCCCGGTCGATCCGCACGATGCGCTGGTCGCCCTGCTCCTCGCCCGCACGATGGTGGAATCAGGCCTGTCGGGGCGCGTGATCGAGGGTCCTGCGCTGGCGGAGGTGCTGGCGTGAGGATCGCCGTCGTCGGGCTCGGGCACATCGGCCTGCCGCTGGCCGTGCAGTACGCCTCGCGCGGCCACGACGTCCTCGGCGTCGACATCGCGCCATGGATCGTCGACGCCATCAACCGCGGCGAGTCGCCGCACGCCGACGAGCAGGCGCTCATCGATCAGGTGCCGCAGCTGGTGGCGGCCGGGCGTCTGCGGGCGACCACCTGGGAGGATCCCGGCGGCGTTCGTGAGGCGGAGGCGATCGTCGTCATCGTCCCGGTCGTCGTCGACGCGGAGCGTGAGATCGACTTCAAGCCGATCGACGCCGCCACGCGCGACATCGCCACCAACCTGGGCAGCGGCGCCCTCGTCGTGTACGAGACGACGCTCCCGGTGGGCACGACCCGCAACCGGTTCGGGCCGATGCTCGCGGAGGGGAGCGGCCTCGAGCTCGACCGCGACTTCTTCCTTGCCTTCAGCCCCGAGCGGGTCCTCGTCGGCCGCGTCTTCCTCGACCTGCGCCGCTACCCCAAGGTCGTCGGTGGCACGAGCGACGAGAGCACGCGCCGAGCGGTCGAGCTGTATCGGTCCGTGCTGGACGAGGGGACCGAGGTGATGCAGGTCGCCAATGCCGAGACGGCGGAGATGACGAAGCTCGCCGAGACCACCTATCGCGATGTGAACATCGCCTACGCCAACGAGCTGGCCCGCTTCGCGTCGCGCAACGGGATCGACGTCACCGAGGTCATCGGTGCCGCCAACTCGCAGCCGTACAGCCACATCCATCAGCCAGGCGTCGGCGTCGGCGGCCACTGCATCCCGGTCTACCCGCACTTTCTGTTCAACGGGGACCCGGAGCTGCGCATCCCCCCGCTGGCGCGCGAGATCAACGAGGGGATGGGCGCCTTCACGGTCGACACGATCGAGGACCGCATCGGCTCGCTGGACGGGCAGCATGTGCTCGTGCTCGGGATCGCCTATCGCGGCGACGTGCGCGAGGACGCGTTCAGCTCCGCTTTCCGGCTGCGCGACGAGCTGCTGGCCGCCGGCGCTCGCGTCCATGGCCACGATCCGTACTTCGATGCGGATCACCTGCGGCAGCTCGGCTTCGAGCCATTCGACCTCGACGCGCCCGGCCCGATCCGCGTCGCGGTGCTCCAGGCTGCCCACGAGGCGTACCGCGACCTTGATCCCGCCCGTCTGCCCGGGCTCGAGCTCTTCGTGGACGGGCGGAACGCGATGGACCGCTCGCCCTTCGAGCGAGCCGGAGTCGGGTATGTCGGCATCGGGCGCTGAGGAGGCCGACGCAAAGCCGAGCGTCGGGCTGGCCGCCGGACGCGGCGTGTGGGTCGTCCTCCCGACGTACAACGAGCGCGAGAACCTCGAGCCGATCGCGGCCGCCATCCTGGGCGTCCTGCCCGAGGCCTCGCTGCTCATCGTCGACGACAGCTCACCGGACGGCACCGGGCGCCTGGCCGACACGATCGCCGCGCGCGAGTCGAGGGTCTCGGTCCTGCACCGGCCGGCGAAGCAGGGCCTGGGCGTTGCCTACCGGGACGCCTTTCGCTGGGTGCTCGAGCGCCCGGACGCACGAGCCGTGGTGCAGATGGACGCCGACTTCAGCCACGACCCGGCGGCGCTGCCGGGGATGCTGGTGCCGCTCATGGGCAACGCCGACCTCGTCCTCGGGACTCGCTATATGCCCGGCGGTGCGACGGTCGGCTGGCCGTGGTATCGGCGGCTCATCAGCCGCGGAGGCACCGCCTTCGCCCGCACCGTTCTGCTCCTGCCGTACCGCGACCTCACCGGCGGATTCAAGGCGTGGCGCCGGGAGCTGCTCGAGGCGATCCGCCTGCGCGAGACATCCGGCTCCGGCTACGGCTTCCAGATCGAGACGACGTGGTGGGCGCACCGGCGCGGCGCCTCGATCCTCCAGGTGCCGATCGTCTTCCGTGAGAGGACCGTGGGCTCATCGAAGATGTCGGGCGGCATCGTCAATGAGGCGATGCTGCTCGTCCTCCGCCTGCGCTGGGGCAGCATCCGCGAGTCGCTGAGGCGCTAGGGCAGTCGCCTTCGGCGCCAGGGCGGGTTGCGTGCGGCGCGCGAATGCATCGGCTAGGATTGCGCCTCGCCCACGCATGGCCAATCCCGGCCTCCCACCGAGCCGCCGCATGACCAACTGCCGATGAGCTTCCGATCTCGACCGGTCCTCGACCGCAAGCACCGACCCCGCTGGCAAGATGAGCTGCGCACCCAGCAGCTCATCGTCGTCGGCTTCGCGCTCGCCATCGCGCTGGCGCTCGGCATCTTCGGGGCGGCCGCCTGGAACGGCTACTGGGAGACACATTTCAGCCCGGTCGCCACGGTCGAGGAGACGACCTTCAATCGTTCCGACCTCGATCAGCGTGAGGACATCCTGGCAGCGGAGACGACCGCGGAGCTGATCGAGCTCCAGGGCCAGCTCGAGGGCCCGCGCTCCCAGTTCGTCCAGCAGCAGATCGACAGCCTCTCGCAGGCGCTGCAGACGGTGCCGCAGGACGCCACCACCTCGCTGGTCGACGCTGCCGTGCTCGACGTCCGCGCCGGCGACTTCGGTGTCAGCGTCACCGACGCGGAGGTCGATGCCGAGATGGCCGAGCGGTACGCTCTGCCGGAGCTCGTGCGGGCCAGCCTCATCCTCGTCGAGGCGCTCCCCGAGGACGCCGATGCCGAGGACGAGCCCACCGAGGAGCAGCAGGCGGCCGCAATGGAAGAGGCCCAGTCGGCGATGGAGCGGGTCGAGGGGGGCGAGGACTTCGCCACGGTGGCAACCGAGGTGAGCGACGACTTCACCAGCGAGCTCGGCGGCGATCTCGGCTGGTTCGAGAACGGCGACGCCGCGTATGACGAGTACTTCGACGCCCTCGCCGATGCCGAGCCGGGCGACATCGTCGGGCCGATCGAGACCGATCGTGGCGCGGCGGTGCTCCAGCTGGTCGATCGGCGCGAGGCGACGACCGAGGGTCCGCTTCCCGAGCTTCTCGCGGCGGAGGGCATCGACGACGCCACCTATCGCGACTATCTGCGCGGCGAGCTCATGGCCGAGGCGTATCGCGAGCACTTCGAGACCGAGGTGGTGACGTCACCCGCCGCCCAGCAGCGCGTGGCGCAGATCTTCATCGCACCGGTCACGGGGCCCGTCGTGCCCCAGGAGCGCGCCCGCCACGTGCTCATCCAGCCCGATCCCGAGCTCGAGGTGCAGGCCGATGCGACCGACGAGCAGTGGGAGGCCGCACTGGAGGAAGCGCGCGAGGTCGAGGACCTCGTGGGCGAGGAGGACGCCGACTGGTTCACCATCGCCGAGGAGCACAGCGACGACACCGGGTCCGGCGCCCGCGGCGGCGACCTGGGCTGGTACGACCCGGCGAACCCGGGTTTCGTGCAGCCCTTCGCGGCCGCCCTCGCCGATCTCGAGGTGGGCGAGATCAGCCAGCCGATCCGCACCGAGTTCGGGTACCACGTGATCGAGAAGACCGGCGAGCGCGACAGCCCGCAGGCACAGGCCGCCGAGCTGGTCGAAGCCCTGCGGGCCGACCCCGACTCGTTCGGCGAGACCGCGACGCAGGTCAGCGAGGACGCGGAGTCGGCGGCCAACGACGGCGAGCTCGGCTGGGTGGCGCGCTACCAGCTGGACGAGGTGCTGGAGGACGCCGTCTTCGCCCTCACCGAGGTCGGCGAGATCGGCGAACCGGTCGACACCGCCACCGCGGGCATCACGATCTACCAGCTGCTCGAGTCGAGCGAGAGCGAGGAGATCGAGGAGGAGCGGCTCGACGAGATCCATGCCGCCGGCTATGAGCGCTGGCTCGACCAGGAGGTCCGCGCGCCCGTGCAGACCTGGGTCGACCCGCAGTTCGCGCCGAGCGCCACGACCACCACCTGATCCGATGAGCACCGCCGCTCCACGGGGCATCGACGAGCTGCTGGAGAGGGCGGGCCTGGCGGCGGCAGAGGGCGTCCAGGTCGTCGGTGGGCACCGTCTCGCATCGGTCGCCTTCGATCCCTCGCTGCCGCTCATCGTGCTGCGGGCGGACGGTGAGCCGGGCGATTCCCTCCCGGGCCGCCACGCTCGACGCGGGCCTCGCGCCGTGCTGGCCGCGCTCTACCCCGCGACGCATCCGGTCACCGCGCTGGCGAGCGGCACGGTCGCGACCCTGGCCGACCTCGACGAGGTGGCGCTGCTGGCGGACGACTGGCTGGTGCCTGCCCTCGATCCGGTCGACAACCTGGGGAGCCCGCACGGGATGGCGGCGATCAGCGCCCGCCTGCGTGCGCCCGACGGTTGCCCCTGGGACCGGCGCCAGACGCACCTGACACTTCGGCCATACCTCCTCGAGGAGGCCTACGAAACGGTCGACGCGATCGAGCGCGGCGGCCCTGACGATCTCGCCGAAGAGCTCGGCGACCTCCTGCTCCAGGTCATCCTGCACGCGCAGTTCGCCGCGGAAGAGGGGACCTTCGATCTCAGCGATGTGTATCGATCGATCGCCGCCAAGATCGTGCGCCGCCATCCCCACGTCTTCGGCAGCGTCGAGGTCGACGGCGTCGAGCAGGTCCTCAGCAACTGGGAGTCCATCAAGGCCGATGAGCGAGCCGAGCGCGGAAAGGAGGCCGACGGTGCCTTCGGTGGGGTCGCCCGCGCGCTACCGGCGCTTCCGGGCAGCCGGGAGATCCAGGAGCGCGCATCGGCGCTGGGGTGGGACTGGGACGCCATCGACGGCGTGTGGGAGAAGGTCGGCGAGGAGCTCGACGAGCTGCGGATCGCGGCGAGCGACGATGAGCGTCTTCACGAGCTCGGCGACGTCCTCTTCGCGCTGGTCAACCTGTCGCGCTGGATGAAGGTCGACCCGGAGGAGGCGCTCCGCACGGCCAACCATCGCTGGGTGGCGCGCTATCGCGGCGTCGAACGGCTGGCTGCGCAGCGTGGCCTCGATCTGGGGGCGATGTCGCTCGAGGAGAAGGACCGCCTCTGGGACGAGGTCAAGGCGGAGTGAGCGGCCCACGCCGGGTCGCGATCGTGGTGCACGCCGTCGTCCCGGGCGATCCGCGCGTGCGCCGCCAAGGCGATGCCCTGATCGAGGCCGGTCACGAGGTGGATGTGATCGCCCTGCGCCAGCCCGGCGAGGCGCCTCGCGAGATCGAGGGCGCGCTGCGGATCATCCGTCTGCCGATCAACCGTCGCTTCGTCGGATTCGCCGGCCACCTCGCCGAGTACGTCGCCTTCGCCGCACTGGCCGCGTGGCGCCTGGCGCGGGAGCATCGATTGCGCCGATACGACCTCGTCCAGGTCGCGACCGTGCCCGACTTCCTGGGATTCGCCGCGCTGCCGGAGAAGCTCGCCGGGGTGCCTCTCCTGCTCGACCTGCACGAGGACATGCCCGAGTTCCTGCGTGATCGCTTCGCCCATCCCGGCCTGCGGCTGCTTCAGCCGATCGTCGATGGCAGCGCTCGGGCCGCGGCCGCGCTCGCCGACGAGCTCATCACGGTCCACGAGCCACTGCGCCAGCTGTCGATCGCGCGCGGGGTCGCGCCGGAGCGCATCAGCGTCGTCATGAACAGCGCCGATGGACGGCTCTTCGACCCGGCGCGGTACGAGCGCCGGCCGTTCATGCACGACGGTGAGCTCCGACTCATCCATCACTCCAGCCTCCAGCGCATCTACGGCCTGGATGGCGCAATCGAGGGGCTCGCGCGACTTCGGCCCGATCTGAGGTGGCGGCTCGACGTCTACGGCGAAGGGCCGTGGCGCGCGCAGATCGAGGCTGCCATCGCGCGCACCGGCACCGGCGATCGGGTGACGCTCCACGGCAATGTGCCGATGGACGACCTGCCGGGGCTGATCGCCGCGGCCGACATCGGGCTCGTGCCGTCGCGGCCGAGCCATACCTCCAGTACTCGCTGAGCACCAAGCTGCTCGAGTACGCCGCGATGGGGATCCCGACGGTCGCCACCGACCTTGCCACCTTCCGCCACCACTT
>CAWFCQ010000007.1:0-347243 GCA_963814375.1 uncultured Chloroflexia bacterium
TCCTCGTCATCTGAGCGTCCCGGTCGTGATCAGGTACGTTGCCGGCTCGCGCACCATGCGCTCGAAGATCGGGCGCAGCTTCGTGCTCACCGATTCCCACCGACCCTCCGGCTCAAGGAGGCGGCGGGCCGTGATGAGGGGTCCGAACGCACCGACGTAGAACTCGAAAGCATCATCCGGGTCGATGTCCGGATCGATGGGCAGCTGGTCGACGATGAAATCCAGGTCGATCCCCGCGTCCGCGAAGAGCCCGCGCACATGGTCCGGATCCCCCCACGCCAGCGGATCCTCGGCAATCGCCGGAGGCGCAGGCAGCTCAGCGGCGACCGCGCGGAACATGTCGGCAACGGTCCCCTCGGCCGTCCACGTCGCGAGGCCGATGCGGCCGCCCGGTCGCAGCACTCGCGCCATCTCACGCGCCGCGACCGCGTGACGCGGCGCGAACATCACACCGAACGACGAAAGCACGACGTCGAAGCTGTCATCGGCGAAGGGCAGTTCCTCGGCGTCGCCCTCGACCCAATCGATCTCGACACCGGCGTCGGCCGCCCGTTGGCGGCCCGCCTCGAACATCTCAGGCGTGAGATCCAGCGCGGTGACCGATGCACCCGCCTCCGCTGCACGTACCGCGGCGTTGCCGGTGCCGGCGGCGACATCGAGCACCCGGTCGCCACTCGCAACGCCGGAATGAGTGACGATCCGCTCGCCGACGGGCCAGACCCCCTCGGCAACCGCGTCATAGGTGCCCGAGGCCCACGTGTCCCGCGCCTGAGCCTTCAGCTGCTCGAGTCCCGCATCGGTGATTGATGTCGTCGCCATTGATGGCCTCCTCAAACAATGCGCACGATCGGTCGGTCACCTATCTATACGACCGGTCGTGCTATCTTGTCAAGACCCATGACCACGACTACCGAGACGGCCCGAACCGACCTGCGCCGAGAGCGCGGCGATCGGACGCGGCGCGCGATCCTGGAGACCGCGGCGCAGCTGTCGAGCATCGAGGGCCTCGAGGAGCTGTCGATCGGCCGCCTGGCGGAGCACCTCGGTATCAGCAAGAGCGGCCTTTACGCGCACTTCCGGTCCAAGGAGGAGCTCCAGCTTGCCACCATCCGCGTGGCCGAGGAGCTGTACGAGGAGGCGATGGTTCGTCCTGCGATGGACGAGCCGGCGGGCGTCGCGCGGGTCATCCGGTTCGCCGACCTCTACCTCGACTACCTGCGTGACGGGCCGTTCCCCGGCGGATGCTTCTTCATCGCCGCGTCGATCGACCCGGCGCGGAATCGCGGACCGGTGAAGGAGGCGCTTGCCGCCGCCCAGGCCGATCTGCTCGACTTCTTCGCCGATGAGATCGGCAACGGACAGGCGCTGGGCGAGATCCCCGACGACGTTCCCGCGCGCGACCTCGCATTCGCCGCGGACGGGATGCTGACCGCCGCAGACCTCAACTACCTGCTCTTCGACGACGCCAACCTATCTCGAGCTTGCAAAGCAGGGCGTGCGCCGGCTGCTCGGGCGATCAGGCTGAAGCGCCAGCCACAGGACCGGCTCCCAAAGGTCCGCCCCTCAGGTCCGCTTCGTCGGTTTGGGCTTGAGCGAGGCCACGTAGTCGCAACTGCGGCCAAACCAGGGCGCCAGCTCCTCGAGCTCTCCCAGGAGGTCGCCGGGGACAGCGACGTACTCCTTCATGACCGCCCCGGCGCAGCTCGGGCTCGAATAGGCATTACGAGATAGCTATAGGCACAACCCAGCGGGCGACGCATGCTGCGGCCAGTTCCGGCCGTCGTCTGGTCTCTGAATGGCGGGGGTCTCCGGGGTGATCATGCGGCGCCCCTCCGACCCGACTGCTCGTGTCCGCACGCCGAGCAGTGATCCTCACCATTCAGGCCGGGCGACTGGCACAGCCGCATACTGAAATCGATGCGGATCCTGATCGTCGGCGCGAGCGGCTACGTCGGCGGGCGGTTGCCGTCCCTGCTGGAGGCGGCCGGCCACGAGCTCGTGCTCACGAGCCGGAACACTACCTCGCTGGAGGGCCGCTTCCCAGGCGCGCAACTGGTGGCCGCCGATCTGCTGAAGCCGGAGACGCTGCCGGCGGCCGTCGAGGGCGTTGGCGTCGCTTACTACCTCGCCCACGCCATGCGTTCCGGTGAGCGCGGCTTCGCCGAGCGGGACCGCGCCTCCGCGCGGAACTTTGCGCGGGCGGCGGCAGCCGCCGGGGTGGGACGCATCGTCTACCTTGGCGGGCTCGGTGACGACCGTGCTGACCTGTCGCCGCACCTCATGAGCCGCCACCACGCCGGCGCCGAGCTGGCTTCCCATGGCGTGGCGGTGACCGAGTTCCGCGCGGCCATCGTCATCGGCTCAGGGAGCGCATCGTTCGAGATCCTCCGAAACCTCACCGAGCGCCTGCCGATCATGATCACGCCGCGCTGGGTCAGGACGCGCTGCCAGCCGATCGGCATCCGCGACGTCCTCGACTACCTCGTCGGCGCTATCGAGCATCCGGAGATCACCGGCATCGTCGAGATCGGCGGGCCGGATGTCCTGTCGTACGGCGACATGATGCGCGGGTACGCCCGGCTCCGCGGCCTGCGCAGGTTGATGATCCCGGTCCCCGTACTGACACCCCGCCTGAGCTCGTATTGGGTCAGCCTCGTCTCGCCGGTACCAGCCGGGATTGCCCGTCCGCTCATCGAGGGCCTGCGCAATGAGGTCGTCGTGCGGAACCCGGAGTCAGCAGCCCGGTTCGGCCTCCGGCCTCAAACCTACGAAGGGGCGATTCGGCGCGCAATCGAACGAACCGATCGCCACGAGGTCGAGTCGACGTGGTTCGACGCGCTCGCCACGCCGGATATGCCGGTGCTGGCCACCTCGCACGAGGGGATGATCATCGAGAGGAGGCAGCGCGCGGTGGCGGCCAGCGCAGACCGCGTGTTCGCGGAGGTGGAGCGCATCGGCGGCCGTTCCGGCTGGCCGTACGCGAACGTGTTGTGGCGGGTGCGCGGCCTCATGGATCGGTTTGTTGGCGGCATCGGTATGCGACTCGGCCGCCGGGCGCAGCATCGACTCCGGGTCGGGGATGCCCTCGACTTCTGGCGGGTGGAAGCCCTGCGCCGTCCCGAGCTGCTTCGGCTCCGAGCCGAGATGAAGGTGCCCGGTCGGGCTTGGCTGCAGTGGGAGGTCGTTCCGGCGGCGCACGGCAGCCGGCTGGTCCAGACGGCCTTCTTCGAGCCGAAGGGGCTGCCCGGGATCGCCTATTGGTATGTCCTCTACCCCGTCCACGGCCTTATCTTCCGCGGCATGGTCCGCGTACTGGCCGCGCGCGCAGAGCGTCCCGCTCCGGTCGAGCCCGAGCGATCCCGCGCTTCGTGACCAAGGACCAGACGCACGTCGAAGACGCACATCGGCACCGTCGTTCGCGCTCGACGAGCGAAGAGCCCGACCGCCGAAGCGACCGGGCTCAATAGCGCTGGAACGCTGGCCCGTCAGCCGCACCACGGGTAGACGAACAGGCTGGCGTCGCCGGCCCGATGGTCGGCCAGGAGGACGGGGAACGGGATCGGATCGGGAACGCCCGAGATGTCCGCGCCCGCTCGCACGGTGACGCCGAGGCTCACCGCGAGGGCGATCGGTACGCCGCCGCGAGCCGCGTCGTCGAGGAGGCCGGCACCCTTGAGCGTCGCGATGCCCGCGCGCATGCAATCGGTGTCGGGCCGGGTTTTGGCGGCGGCCGTCCCGGCGATGGTCGTGATGGCCAAGGTGGCAGCCACCAGGGAGAGTGCGATCTTCCGCTTCATGACAGGGTCCCCTTCTTCGTGGATGGCATTCCGCTTGCTGTAGAGTGTTTGTACACTCCAGCGGACCCATGCTAGAAGACCCGGCAGGCTGCTGTCAAGTGTTTGTCTATAGTTGACTTAGGAGGACCCCCACCATGGTTCAGCATCCCGCTAAGCGAGGCGACCTGACATCCGTGACCCAGCTGCTCAAGAAGCTTGACATCTGCATGCTCACTACGCGCGCCGACGACGGAGCGCTCCACGGCCGACCGATGTCCAACAACGGAGAGGTCGAATACGACGGCGACTCGTGGTTCTTCTCATTCAGCGACAGCCGCAAGGTCCGCGAGATCGACGCCGATCCGCGGACAGAACTGGCGTTCATCGACACGCCGAACGGGACGTGGGTGAACGTCGAGGGCGAGGCGACGGTCGTCCGTGACGATCCGGAACGCAAGCGGGCGCTGTGGCAGGAGGACCTGAAGCGCTGGTTCGCGGAGGGTCCCGACGATCCGAACGTCGTGCTGATCAAGGTCACCGCACGTCATATCGACGCCTGGTCCGGCTCAGACGAGTACTCCCTCGACCTCGACGATAGCTGACCCACGTAGGAGATCGACGACCGACACGGGCTCCGACGGCGCCGATCACCGTCGGCTGCTATGGCCGGCGGAGAGGACGAATCGGACGGCCAGCTCGACCGCCTCGGCGTGAGTGCACTCCTCCACGACCGCAAGCGACCGCCAGGCCCAGAAGCCGAGGACGTGCCCGATGGCGGCGCGGACGGAGTGCGAAGCCCGGAGCGCGCGCCACCGGCCGAACCAGCTCAGTGGCCGCGCACGCCTCTGCGGCCGCTACCCTAGCCACCGATGCTCAAGCCCGAGTCCGCGTGCCTCGCCATTGCCGACATCTCCGGTTACACCAGGTTCCTGGCCGGAGCCGAGCTCGATCACGCGCAGGACATCCTCGCCGACCTCATGAGCACGGTCGCAACGAGCCTTCGCCCGACTCTTCGCCTTGCGAAATTCGAGGGTGACGCCGTCTTCGTCTACGCGATCACCGATGCGCTCGACGGTCCCCTGCTCCAGGACACCGTAGAGCGGTCGTACTTCGCCTTCCAGCGCCGACTGCGGGACATCCGCCAGGCCTCATCCTGCGAGTGCAACGCGTGCGTCCTCGTCCCCAACCTCGACCTGAAGTTCGTCCTGCACCACGGCCAGGTCGTGCGCCAGCGCATCGGCACCTCGGAGGAGCTCGTCGGGAGCGACGTGATCGTCGTCCACCGCCTGCTGAAGAGCAGCGTGGTCGAAGCCACCGGCATCAGCGCGTACGCGCTCTACACCGACGCCTGCCTGGCCGCGATGGGCCTCGATGACCCGGCCGCGGCTGGAATGGTCGCCTACGGCGAGGATCTCGACGACGTCGGAGAGATCAACGGCTGGGTGGTCGACCTCCATGCCGCATGGGTGTCCGAGCTCGACCGCGCTCAACTGGTCGTCGAGAGGGAGGGCGCCCTGCGCGTGTATGACGTTCTACTCGACGCGCCACCAGCGCTCGCGTGGGAGTACATCACCTCCCCCAGGCTGAGGCCGAAGTGGCAATACGGAGTGGAGGCCATCGTCCAGGAGGCCGGGCCGGCCGGCCGGCGAGGCATCGGCACCGTCAACCACTGCATGCACGGCAAGGACACGATCATCGAGGAGGTCCTCGACTGGCAGCCGAACGACCACGTGACGTATCGGTCGCTGTTGCCGATGCCGGACGCCCCGAAGCTCCTGAACACCTTTGCCTTCACCGATGCCGGTGATGGCCGAACGCGCGTGGAGTTCCGAATTGGGCGACCGAAGTCGGCGAAGGATCGAGCCGTCGCGCTCGGGATGGTGCCGATGCTCGACGGGATGATCGCCAGGGGCTTCGAGTCTCTCGTCCCCCTGATCGCCGAGGCTTCGAAGGCCACTGCGACGGCCGAGCTCCCCGACGAGCCCGATCTGCCGGTCTCGCTCCGGCGCAACGACACCGAGCCGATCGTCAGCGGCAGCTGATCTGAGCTTCACCCACCTGCAGGAATCAGGACTTCGGGATCTCCTTCGTAGGATCGATGAACGGCATCGGCACCACGGTCGCCGATCGCTCGCCATCGGGACAGCCGACCGCCACGGACGTCCCATCGGTCGCCATCTCGATTGGCAACCACGCGTAGCCGATGTTCTTCTCCAGACGTGGTGACCAGAGGGCGGTGGTGACCTCGCCGGCCGGGCGACCATCGGCGTGGACCGGCCACTTCGTGAAGTTCATCTCCAGCTTGGCGCCGCCGATCTCCACGCCCACGAGCTTGCGGCTGACGCCCTCGTCGCGGATCCGTCGCAGCGCCGCCTTGCCCTTGAATTCGAAGTCGCCGTCCAGATTGCACAGCCGTTCCAGGCCGACCTCAAACGGGTTGTTGGCGATCGTCATGTCGGCGCCCCAGTTCAGGATTCCGCCCTCGACGCGCCGGATGTCGACGGGTCCGGTCGGCCTGATGTCGTAGGGCTTCCCCGCCTCCATGATCCGCTCCCAAAGCTCGGTCCCGCGGCTGCCGTCGCGCAGGTAGACCTCGTACCCCACCTCGGCAGTCCATCCGGTTCGAGTCACGATCACCGGGATCCCATCGAGCTCGAGCTCGCGGAACCAGTAGTACTTCAGCGACAGGATGTCGTCGCCGAAGAGCGCGGCCACCACGTCGCGTGAGCGCGGCCCCTGGATCTGCACCGGGGAGACGTCGGGCTCGGTGAGCTGGACGTCCCACCCCAGGTCCGCCGCCAGGCCCATGGCATACAGCAGCGCGTCTGAGCTGGCGAGCGCGAACCAGAAGTGGTTCTCCCCCAGCCGCAACATGACCGGGTCGTTGACGATCCCGCCATCGGGCGCCGTGATGAGCACGTACTTCCCCTGACCAACGGCGCACTTCGACAGGTCTCGCGGAGTTAAGAGCTGGGCGAAGCGGAACCCATCCCGCCCCTGCACCTCGAGCTGTCGCTCGACCGCGACGTCCCACAGCGTGACGTGCCGCAACAGGTGCCAGTACTCCGCCTCGAAGTCGTCGAAGCTGATCGGGAACAGCATGTGGTTGTAGACGGTGTATCCGCGCGGCCCATACGCCTGCTCGGCCTCGAAGAAAGGCGACTGACGCAGCCGCGCCCCGCGCTGGACCAGGCTCATGTCAAAGGCCATCTGCTCACCCACTCCGTTAGGACGAAGAAACTAGAGCCGGACGGACCCATTCGTCCACGACCCGGCAACCGCCCGATCCTACCTGCCCATCGGAAGTCAACGTGACAGTTCGCCCAGGAACTCCTTGGCGACCCGGCTAATCGGGCCACGCGGGGTTTGCGACGACCGTGAGGCATGGCTACTTGCGCACCGGGAGTATCGTGCGGCGATGCCTACGTTCGTGGAAGCCTTGACCCTTACGGCCCTTGTGGCTGCAACCCTCGAATACGCCATCGTGATGCGGCACCGCGAGGAGCAGCGCGACGCGATCCGTTGGCAGGCCCAGGTACAGGAGTCACTGACATCCGTCGGCCGTAGCATCGCGGCACCAGTGCGTCGCTGGACGGACGACGGCACTCGGTTCCGAGTGGAGCGCTAGCCGACCAGCGCGTCAGATGCCTGACGCCTCCCCCTCTCCACCGACCGATTCGCCAATTCGGCTTTTCGCCTGTGCTTCTGCCTGCGCCTGCTGGATTCGGATCGCCGCCGCCGTTTGAGCCTCGGCGGACTCGCGGATCGCCTTCTCGAGCTTCTGCGTGCGACTGTCGGCGTTGGCGGAGCTCACGACCAACAGTGCCCAAATCGCAGCAATCGGCCATCCGATCAGCGTGATCATCAGGAAGAAGCAGAGCACCGCCTGGAATGGGCGCCCCTTCAACAGCATCGCCAACGGTGGAAGCAGGATCGCAACGACGAACATGTGAAGGGCTCCTCCCAGCAACTTACGGCGCATGCCCTCCGTTCGAACAGGATAGCCGTCAGATGAACGGGCGCACCTCTACCGGCACCCGACACGCGACGGCGGCCTTGCGCCCCCACGCCAGCGCCTCGTCCAGGTCCGCGGCTTCCAGCACCCACAGACCGCCGACGTACTCCTTGCTCTCCAGGTACGGCCCGTCGGTGATGACCACCTTGCCATCGGGCTGCGCTCGCAGCGACGTCGCGCTGTTTGCCGGATGCAGGCCGCCAACGAAGACCCTGACACCAGCCGCGACCATCTCGTCGTTCAGCTCGTCGATGTCTCGAGACATCGCTTCGTCCTCGACGGATGGGTCGTAGTCCTCGGGGTGGTGAATCGTAACCAAGTACTGCGTCATGACTCTCAGCTCTAATGCTCTCCCGGCGGGCTGTTTGCCCTGCCTTCACTGTACCGACGAACGGCCCGCCCGAGATCAGACACGGGCCGCCGGTTCGATGCGATGCCAATGCGGCGCCGTCGGATATTGGCCCTAGACGGGGCCAGGGCACGCCGGTCTCCAGAGCGTGCGCATACTCCGCCGCCCGGTCATCGTCGTGCCCGCGGATCTGCGATAGAAACGGGAAGTTGTCAGGCTCCACGCCCACGCGGGCAAGCGGCCGCACGGCCGTCAGCGCCGGCCCGACGGCTTCTCGGGGAATCGCAGGTCCCACGTGAAGAGGCCATCGTCGTTCGGCAGCATGAGGGCCACCGGCTCAGCGTCCTCCGGCGCCGACCCGACGTCCGGAAGGGGCCCCCTCAGACCCTGCACCACTCGCGGCGAAGCCGCGCCTACACGTGTTCAGTGGATCGCGGGACGCTGCTCCCTCGGCTGCCCGTCCGCCTCCGCATCGGCTCGGTCGATCGCAGAGCCAATCCGCTCGAGCACCAGGTCGAGTTCGTCGTGCGCTGCATTCAGGTCGTCGACGATCGCCTGGAGGGAAGGCGTCGTTTCGACGTCATCGCGGATGCTGAGCAGGAGCCGATGCGCGACATTGACGAGGACCGAGACTTCATTGAGGTCGTCCGCGACCGCCGACGGTTCCACTTGCCCACCTATGCTGCGAGGCCTTCCCACGGTACGCCGTTCGGACGCTACTGCGCGAGCTGACCTCAATAATCGGGTAGCTCCACCTTGGCCACCTCATCGGCTGCCGAGCGACGAGGACGAAGCGGCGCGACGATTCCTCACAGCCAGCCTCGATCACGCGCCACCCGCGCGGCCGCGACTCGGTTCGTGGCGCCGAGCTTGCCCATCGCCTCGGAGAGGTAGTTGCGTACCGTTCCCTCCGAGAGGGTAAGCCGATCGGCGATCGCGGCGTTGCCGAGGCCCTCGCCGGCGAGCCGCACGACCTGCCGCTCTCGCTCGGTGAGTGGATCGGGCTCACTCCATGCATCGGCGGCGAGCTCCGGGTCGATCGCCCGGCGGCCGGCATGGACGGCGCGAACCGCGTCCACGAGCTTCGTCACGGGTGCGTCCTTGAGCAGGTAACCCGCCGCACCCGCGTCGAGCGCCCGCCGCAGGTACCCGGCGCGCGCGAAGGTCGTCACGATCAGGACCCGCGTCGGGAGGCCTCGCCGCCGGATCTCGGCCGCCACCTCCAGCCCGGTCCGGCCCGGCATCTCGATGTCGGTGAGCAGCACGTCCGGCCCGAGCGCCGCGACGAGCCGCAATGCCTCGTCCCCGTCCGGTGCCGTCCCGACCACGTCGATGTCCTGCTCGAGCCCCAGCAGCGTTCCGAGCGCGCCGAGGACGAGCAGCTGGTCCTCGGCCAGGACGACGCGGATGCTCACGAGACCGGCACCCGAACCAGGACGCGCGTGCCAGCCGATCCGTCGACGGTCACCTCGCCCCCGACCGCCGAGATCCGCTCCCGCATGCCGGCCAGGCCCGAGCCCTCGGTTCCGTCGGTGCCGCGTCCGTCATCGGCCACCTCCAGCACGACGTCGGGACCGCGTGCGGACACCGCGATCGTGGCCCGCCCGGCGTCGGCATGCCGCACGACGTTGGTGACCGCCTCGCGCAGCGCGAGGGCCAGGGCGGACTCGCGGTCCGGATCGAGCGACGGCAGATCCGCTCGCTCGACGGTGACGGCAACATCGGCCGCGGCGAGTGCCCGCTCTGCACCTTCGATCTCCGCTGCCAACCCCCGAGCCCGGTAGCCGCTCACGGCGGCCCGCACCTCGCTGAGCGCCTCGCGGCCGATGCGCTCGATGTCGCCGATCTCTGTGGCGGCACGGTCCGGCTCGACGGCCACGAGCCGCCCCGCCAGCTCCGCCTTGACGACGATCACCGACAGGGTATGGCCCAGCAGGTCATGGAGGTCGCGCGCGATTCGCTCACGCTCGCCGAGCGTGGCGAGCCGCTCGATCTCCTCGTCCGCGCGCAGGAGACGACGCGTGGCACGGTCGCGTTCGACCTCGAAGATGCTGGCCGTCCCCGTCACGATCGTGAAGATGAGGGCCGGCGCGAAGCTGTAGAAACGCATCGGCATCGGGATCGGCGACACGATGACCATGAGAACGATGAGGCCCACCAGCCCCGCGATCACCATGACGGCCAGGCGGACGGGTTTCAGCCAGGCGGCCGCGACGGCGGCGTAGACCACGAAGACGCTCGCACCGCCGTTCACGAATGAGCCGACGAACGCCAGGCCGGCCATGGCGCCGATGAGAAGCAGCTTCCGGCGCTGGTCGTGCGGCCGGAATGTCGCGAAGTAGATCGGCAGGAAGGCCGCGACGAGCGCGGCCGTGAGGACCCAGTCGATCGGTCCCGAGGTGGGGTCGAGGATGGGCTGGAAGAGGAGCGAGCCGAGGTAGACCAACCAGATGTAGCGGGTCCACCTCGTGCCGTCGGCCGGCTGCTCGCTCATGAGGTCCTCATCCGTAGGTCTTGCCCTCGTCACGCCGGAACCCCCACGCCGCGACGGCCAGGAAGACTGCCGTGAACCCCGCGAGCGCAGCGAGGTGCAGAAGCGCGGAGCCTCCCTCGGACGCACCGAACGTGCCGAGCGCGAGCTGAGAGAAATGATACGGCGGCAGGAACGGGGCGACTGCCCGGACGGCGTCCGGTAGCTGCGTGATCGGGATCCACAGGCCGGCTGCGAACGCCATCGGCAGGTAGACCAGGTTCAGGACGGCGGGAGCCGAGTTGGGCCCGATGAGATACCCGAACGCCAGTCCCATCGCGGAGAACGGCAGCGCACCGGCGATGAGCACCAGGGCCAGGCTGACCCATCGGTCGATCGACATCTCCACACCGCCCATCGTGGCCCCGAGCCCGAAGAGGGCCAGCACGATCAGCCCCGACACCGCGGTGGCCATCGCGACCTTCGCCACGAAGTAGGCGAGCGGCGGCATCGGCGAGACGCGCTTCAGGCGCATCCAGCCCTGCCCGCGCTCGGTGGCGATCGACGCGCCGAAGCCGAAGAGGGCGGCGCCGATGACGCCGAAGGCGCCGTACGTCGCGAGCATGTAGGTCGTGACCCCCACGCCCCCGGCCGTCTCGTCCGCGAAGGTGATGCCGAAGATCACGTAGAACATCAGCGGGAAGACGAGCGTGCTGACGGCGAACATCGGCACGCGGATGAGCTTGAGGAACTCGTGGAACGCCTCGGTGCGGTAGATCCGGACCAGGCTCGGCCCGCGGCCCGGCTCGGGCCGGACGCGGGCATCGGTCAGGGCGGTCATGCAGCTGCCTCGCTTTCGGGTGTGTCGGTCGTCAGGGCCAGGAACGCCTCCTCGAGGCTCGGCTCGACGATGGTGAGGTTGGAGACGGAAGGATCGGCCGCCAGGAGGGCGCGAACGGCCGGCTCGGCGGTCCCGACCAGCAGCTCGATCCAGGTGCGATCGCGGGTGACGCGCTGGACGCCCGGGAATCGCTCGGCGGTGGCAACCGAGACCGAGCTCTCAGCCCGGATCCGGCGCCCCGGAACGAGCGACTTCACCTGGCTCGGCGTCCCCTCGGCGATGATGCGTCCGCGGTCCATCACGACGATGCGGTCCGCGAGCGCGTCGGCCTCCTCGAGGTAGTGGGTGGTGAGGACGACGCCACGGCCGGAGCCAGTCAGCGTCCGCAGTGTCGACCACAGCGAGCGCCGGATCTCCACGTCGAGGCCGGTCGTCGGCTCATCGAAGAAGACGAGCTCCGGGTTGCCGGCCAGCGCGATGCCGAAGAGGACGCGGCGCTGCTGGCCTCCGGAGAGATCGCCGAACAGGCGGCGCTCCAGCCCGTCCAGCCCGGCGGCCTCGACGATGTCGGCCATCGAGAGCGGATCGGGGTAGTACGCCCGAAACTCGGCGAGGAGCTCGCGGACCCGCAGCGTGTCGGGCACGCCGGACGCCTGCAGCATCACGCCGATGCGCTGCCGCGCTCGCAGGTCGCGTGGATCGCGGCCGAAGAGCGAGGCCGTCCCGACAGTCGGGCGGGAGAGACCGGTGAGCATGCTGATGGAGGTGGTCTTGCCGGCGCCATTCGGCCCCAGCACGGCCAACAGCTCGCCCGACCGAACGGTCAGGTCGACGTCGCGAACGGCATCCACCGCCGCCGCACCGGAGCCGAATCGCTTCGACGCCCCGCGCAGCTCGGCAAGCACCGTCCGCTCGTCACGGGTAGGTGTGGTCGGAGTCGACCAGGTTTGAGTAGCCATGCCCCGACGATGCGGCCCCCAACCGGGCCACGGTAGTGTGCGAGATCACGAGCGCCGCATGACATTCATCACCCGCCGGCGCATGCGTCATCGGCTCCAGCACCAGCCGGGAGCACGCCGTGGCCGTGCAGATGTCAAGTGCTATTTGCCGGCGGGTGTACGCTGAGACCGGACCACGTTCTGGCCGAGCCACTGACCGATGGATCGCCCGCACTCGTTCCGAGTATGCGCGTACCCCGGCGCACGAATGCGTGAAGCGGGTGCGCGGCCCTGGGGCGGCGCACGACGCCTCCAGACGCATCGACCCCGACCCCCTCCGAGCCTCCAGGCTGCTGGATTCATTACGGCCACTCGGTGAGAGAAGGAGTCGATCATGCCCTCGCGACGAGAGCTGGCCGAGGTCAGCCCGGTCAAGCTGCGGAAGCTGCCTGGCTTCTCAAGAGTTGAGCGACATAGTGCCCTCTTTCCGAAGCAGTCCACCAGCGCCGGCCAGGCAAGGACCCTGCAACGGCGCACCCTGACGAACATGGCTGCAGTCCAGCCTGGATCGCAGCCCGCATCGAAGTCGATCAGGGCCACGCGACCCGCGACACGAGACTTCGGGAGGCTTCGCGCGGTTCACAACAGCGCGTCGGCGAGCGCCGAGCTGGTCGCGCAGAAGCTGACTCCGGACGATGCGCTCGGCACCCTGTACTCCGCGCTCGTGACATACGAGTACGTCCAGTTGAAGGCCGAACGCAAGCGCCGGCTGGCGCTGGCCAAGGATCGCCGACGCGTCGACGCGCGGTGGCGACAGATCGTCCAGGCTGCGTCGCAGGCCTTCGCCGACGGCGGCATCCGCGGGGTCACCGAAGCGGACCTCGACCGGTTCGGCACGGAGCTCACGCGGAGCCGGGCCAACTTCAACGCCGTCGTCGAGATCGCGAACTCCGCGCGGGACCTGGTATCGGTGGCCGGCGGCGGGGCCTCCACGGCAGCCGGCAACTTCGTCACGATTTACGACAGGTTCGAGGACCTGGCACCCGTGGTCATCCCGACGCCGGATGACCTGTGCGATCGGCCCATCGAGGGCAAGTACACGAAGCACTTCAGCCGGTCCTTCAGCCTGAGCGTCCGGATCACGTACTGGTGTCCGACGTGGACGAACTGGACGCGGACGTGTACCAAGACGGTCACGCTCGCAGGCGTCAGCTTCAGCATCGGACTGGAGGTCGGCTATCGAATCACCTGCTGCGGTGCGATCGCGTGGGGCCAGGCATACACGCAGGCATGCGGCACGATCGTCGGCATCACCCTGTGTGCCAGCTGCAGCGCCAAGGTCATCGGCGTGGCCGGGATCTCACGGTCCGGATCGGGATCGTCGTGCACGTACGGCCTCGGCGTCACGGCTGAGCTCAGATGCATGGTCGGAGGCGTGACAGTGTTCTACGCCAGCGTGCCTTACGGGTGGACCATCACGGGCCCGTGCCCGCCGCCGGTCCTCCCCTGCAACACCATCGGCTGATGGGGAATCAGCTCGACGAGCCCCTCCTGTTCGTGATGAGCGTCCTGGCGACGTGGCGAATTGCGGCGCTGGTCGCATACGAGAGCGGTCCCTTCCGCTCCCTGGAAGCGCTCCGCCGCCTCCTCGTCCAATTGCGACTGGGGCGGCTCGTCGGCTGCTTCCATTGTCTCGCCGTGTGGATCGCGGCCATCGTGGTCGCTGTCGCCTATCTGTGGGAGCCGATGACCGTGCTCGTTTGGCTTGCGGTTGCCGGCGCCGTGTCGATCATCGAACGCTGGCTCGGAGAGACGAGCTTCATGGAAGGCCAAGAGGATGGTTGAGGGCTGCTGTGGCCAGCTGCGGCCGAAACGACGAGTGCGCGCAAATCGCGAGCCCCTTCCAGCCAACCCCACCCCGGCCGGGGGGATCACGATGATCTACCTCGGCTCGGGCCGGCGTGACCTGGACGGACCACGATCGGGACTGCGCTACTTCGTATCCGATCACCGGCGGCACTTCAAAGCCGATCCTAGTGACGTCGAGCTCCTGGTGCGACGGCGCGACTTCATGCTCAAAGTGTGAGCTTGTCAACCGCCGTGCCGGCGCAGCAGGTAGACCGCCAACGCAATCAGGCCAAGCATCCCAAGGAGAGCCCAAGCCCCGGTCAAAGTCACGCCAAAACACCCGAGCTTGGCCTTCGACTCACGAATCTCGCGCAGAATCCGCTCGGGATCCGAACCCGGATCCGCGCTGGGCGGCGGCCATGGCGGCGCGTTCGGCAGGTGGTCCTGATCGCGCTCAACCGGCTCTTGATCGTTCATCCGATGGCTCCTCCGCATCAGGACGCGTGTTCGCCATATTGGGCACCTCAAGCGGCCCAGATTGCAACCGGGCCTGAGGCTCGATTCGTGCCATCAATCGCCGCCCGGTAGACATCCGACATCGACGTGTCCGGGAGCCGTGTAGCCGAAGGCTACCGTCGCTCAGACTCGAGCTTCGACGTCTCTAGGAGTGATCGCCATTCGGGTCGCTCAGCTGCAGCCGCTGGTCGCGCCGCAGTTGATGCACTTGTAGCAGGACCCGTTGCGGACCATGATCGAGCCGCAGTCGGTGCAGGCCGGCGAGTCCGCGGTGTCGAACACGACGGGCGCCTGACCAGCCGCGAGCCGATCCGCCCGATCCTTCGCCTCCGCGTTCTGCGCCACGATCTTCAGCCCATCCAACAGCCCGTTGGCCACCACCTCGTCCTTCGCCGCGACAACCTCGCCGCCCTCAGAACTCGCCTCTGACTCGGTTGCCTCTTCGGCACTTGTGCCCTCAGTGCCTGCCTCAGGCTGAGCTGATTCGCCGGAACCCTCAACCCCTTCAGCGGACCGTGTCGAAGTGGAGTCGGTCAGAGGTTGAGCCGCCGGGGGCGTCCCGGCCGCCGAGCTAGCGGAGCGCGAGGTGGCTGGGGCGTCCCCGGCGGCTTCCCCACTCACCACCTTCGCATCCGACAACGTCAGCTGCCGATTGATGATCCCAACCGTATCCTTCTCAACCTGGCTCAGGAACTTCGTGGCCATGTACCGGAAGATGTAATCGACCAGTGACTTGGCCATCGGAATCTCGCGGTTGGTCGTGAACCCGGCCGGCTCGAACCGCAGATGGCTGAACTTGTTGACCAGGTCCTTGAGCGGCACGCCGTACTGGAGCGCCAGGGACACCGCCGTCGCGAAGCTGTCCATCAGCCCGGAGATCGTCGAGCCCTCCTTCGCCATGCGCAGGAAGATCTCGCCGGGGGTGCCGTCCTCGTAGAGGCCGATCGTCAGGTAGCCCTCGTGGCCGCCGACGTTGAACTTGTGCGTGATCGAGGCACGCTCGTCCGGCAGGCGCCGGCGCAGCGGCTTGTACACGGTCTGGACTTCGGGGCCGGCAGCGCCCGCATCGGCTGCGGCGCCCCTGCCCTCGTCCTTCTTCGTGTTCAGCGGCTGGCTTCGCTTGGAGTTGTCGCGGTAGACCGCGATCGCCTTGAGGCCGAGCTTCCAGCCGTCGATGTAGACCTGGGCGATCTCGGCGGCGGTCGAATGCTCCGGCATGTTGACCGTCTTGCTGATCGCGCCGGAGATGAAGGGCTGGACCGCGGCCATCATCTTGAGGTGGCCGTTGTAGTGGATCGACCGTGAGCCGTTGGCCGGCTTGAAGGCGCAGTCGAAGACGTCGAGGTGCTCGGCCTTCAGGTGCGGCGCGCCCTCGATCGTCTCGTGGGCGTCGATGAAGCTGACGATCTCATCGGTCTGGTCGGCGGTGTAGCCCAGCGCCTTGAGCGCGTGCGGCACCGTCTGGTTGACGATCTTCAGGTAGCCGCCGCCGACGAGGCGCTTGTACTTGATGAGCGCGATGTCCGGCTCGACGCCGGTCGTGTCGCAATCCATCATGAAGGCGATCGTGCCGGTCGGCGCCAGGACCGATAGCTGCCCGTTGCGGAAGCCGGTCTTCTCGCCGAGGGCGACGACCTCGTCCCAGCCGGTCAGCGTCGCGTCGAGCATGTCGGTCGGCACGAGCTGCCGATCGATCCGATACGCCGCATCCCGGTGCTGGTTCATGACCTTCAGGTACGGCTCGCGGTTGACGGCGTAGCCGGCGAACGGGCCGCCCTGGTCGCGGCTGATCCTTGCCGACTGGAGCGCCGCCTCCGCCTGCATGAGCGCGGTGATCGCCGCCGCGTAGGCGCGGCCGCCATCGGAGTCGTAGGCCAGGCCGCGGTTCATGAGCAGCGCGCCGAGGTTGGCGTAGCCGAGGCCGATCGGCCGGAAGTCTCTGCTGTTCTCGCCGATCTTCGGCGTCGGGTAGCTCGCGTTGTCGACGATGATCTCCTGCGCGGTGAACACGATCCGCACCGCGTGGCGGTAGCCCTCGATGTCGAACTCGCCGTCGTCCTTGACGAACTTCATGAGGTTGAGGCTCGCCAGGTTGCAGGCCGAGTCGTCGAGGTACATGTACTCGCTGCACGGGTTGCTGGCGTTGATCGGCGCGGTGTTGGCGCTCGTGTGCCAGCGGTTGATGTTGTCGTGGTACTGGATGCCGGGATCGCCGCACACCCAGGCCGCCTCGGCCATCTTGTTCATGAGGTAGCGGGCCTTGACGGTCGCGACCGGCTCGCCGCTGGTCACCGCGTACGTCGTCCAGTCGGCGTCCTTCTCGACCGCCTCCATGTACTCGTCGGTGACTCTCACGGAGTTATTGGAGTTCTGGAAGAAGACCGATGCGTACGCCTCGCCGCCGTTGAAGTTCCCGTCATAGCCGGCGTCGATGAGCGCCCAGGCCTTCTTCTCCTCGGTGAGCTTGCAGTCGATGAACTCCTCGACGTCCGGGTGCCCGACGTTGAGGATCACCATCTTCGCGGCTCTTCGGGTCTTGCCTCCGGACTTGATCACGCCGGCGAAGGCGTCGAAGCCCTTCATGAAGGAGACGGGGCCGCTCGCCTCGCCGCCGCCGCGCAGGGTCTCCCGGGAGCTGCGGATGGTCGAGAGGTTGCTGCCGGCGCCGGAGCCGAACTTGAAGAGCATGCCCTCGGTCTTGGCGAGGGTCAGGATCGACTCCATCGTGTCGTCGACGCTGTTGATGAAGCAGGCTGAGCACTGCGGGTGGGCGTCGATGCCGACGTTGAACCAGACGGGGCTGTTGAAGCTGGCGCGCTGCTTGAGGAGGATGTCCTTGAGCTCGTTGCGGAAGGCCTCGGCGTCCTCATCGGTCGCGAAGTAGGCGTCCTTGATGCCCCAGTCGGCGATCGTGTCCGCCACGCGGTCGATCATCTGCTTGGCGGAGCGTTCTCTTTCGGGCGTTCCGAGGTGGCCGCGGAAGTACTTGCTCGCCACCACCTGGGTCGCCAGCTGCGACCAGGCCTTCGGGATCTCGAGATCCTTCTGCTCGAAGACCGCCTCGCCGTGCTCGTTGGTGATGACCGCCTCGCGGCTCTCCCACTCGACGGTGTCGTACGGGTGGACGTCCGGGCGCGTGAACCGGCGCTCGATCTGGACGCCCGTCCAGCGCTGCTTCTCACCCGGAGTCAGCTGGAGATAGCCGCTCCGCGGCTTCGCCCTCCCGTGCCCCTTGCCGGTCTCGGTCTTCGCGTCGCGACCGTGGCCGTTTCCGGTTCCGTGTCCATTCGTCGTGCCGTTGGCGGTCTTCTCGGGAGAGGAGGGGCGAGCCATGATGGGATGAATCCCTCTGCGTTGCTATCGGCCGGCGGAAGGCCTTTCGCGGATGCAGCGTCCGCGTCGGTCGAGCGGGTCCCACCACCGGTCCGGCGCCTTGCTGTGCGCCGCATTGTCAGGTCGTCAAGTGTATGACGCGCTCACCCGCCTCGTCAAGCAAAAACCACAACATCTGGTGGTGTGGTTCGTGCCCGCACCACAACATGATGTGGCGGGCCCGAGTCAATTGTGTGACACATGTGGATGGTTTGTGGGGAACGGGGGTCTGGCTGTGGAGTCGATGTGGAGTGGTGGTCGGCGTCTCGGTTTACCGCTGCTGGTAAGCAACGGAGAGGGAACGGCCGAATCGGGCTGAAATCGGTCGTGAATTGATCGGATCCGGTAAGCCGCGGCCATTGAGAGGGCCCTGGATCTCCGTTGGTTACCAGGGTGAGTAAAGGCGGAGCTGCAGCAGGGTCGTTCGGCGTTGGTGGCACCGGGTGCAACCGCCGCGGATTGCGCCGAGCGGGAGCGGAACCATTCGAGGGTCTGCTCGATCGCGGCCTCGACCGGGGTCGGAGCCGCTCCGAAGGTGGTGCGGAACTCTTCGTCGTCGACGACCCAGGGGCCTTCCCACTGGTAGAGCGTGCCGCGCAGCTCGCGAATGCGGGGCGAGAAGAGGCCCGCCATGATCACCATCGGCCGCGAGATACGCGAAGGGCGCACCGGCCGGCCGACGGCCTCCGCGAGCTTGCTCCCCCACTCGCGGCCGGTCATGGCCGGCTGGACGGGCAGGTGCCAGACCCGACCATCGGCCTCGCTGCGCTCTCCGAGGGTGACGAGCCCCGCGGCCATGTCCGGAAGGAAGCTGAGGCTGTGCGGCTGGTCGAGGCTGCCGAGCCATCGGGTCTGCTTGCCGGCGGCCGCGGCGCCGAAGAGCAGCTCGCCGACTCCCGAGTTGATGCCGCCCGGGCCGAAGTAGTCGGACGAGCGCCCGATCGCGACGCGGATTCGGCCGTCGCGATGCGCGGCCAGGAGGTCATCGGCCATGCTCGCGCGCAGAAGGCCCTTGCGGTCGGTCGCTCGCTGCGGCGTGTCCGGGCGGAGCGGTCCGTCGGGCGGGCCGTACATGTAGAGGTTGTCGGCCATCACCAGCTTGGCGCCGAGCGCCTCCACGGCGCCGATGAGGTTCGCCTGGATCGGCGGGAACTCGATCGGCCAGCGATGGTAGGTCGGGCTGACGCACTGGTAGACCACGGTCGCGCCGTCGACGGCGGCACGCATGGCGGCCGGATCCGAGAGGTCGGCGGCGACGTTCTCGACGCCCTCGGTGCTTCCCGGCCGGCGGGAGACGCTTCGGACCCGATGGCCGCGGCGCAGCAGCTCCTTCACCACGGCGGCCCCGGTGCCGCCGGATCCACCCAGGACGACGTGCAGCTCATCGGTCATTTCGGACACTCCATTCATTACGAGATGCTGTATCTTGCTGGTGGTAAGATAGAGCAGGTATGTTGACGGTGTCAAGATGAAGGCGGCGACGCGCACGACGTATCACCACGGGGACCTCCGGGCGACCCTGCTCCGGGTGGGGCTGGAGCTCGTCGCCGAGCGCGGGATCAACGGCTTCACGCTGCGCGAGGTCGCGCGGCGCGCCGGTGTCAGCCACGCGGCTCCGTACCACCACTTCGCCGATCGCGGCGCGCTGGTCCGAGCGATCGTCGCCGAGAGCTATGCCGACCTGGCCGTGGCGCTCGAGGCGTCAGCGACGAAAGGCGGCGACGACGCGGTCGAGCGGCTCGAGGCGATGGGAGAGGGATATGTCGGCGTTCGCGCTCGCCAACCCGGATCGGTATCGGCTCATGTTCCGCACCGAGCTCGCCGGCGACGGGTCGGAGGCCGACGAGGTCGACCGGGCCGGGGCCGATGCCTTCGGAGCGCTGGTCACCGCGGTGGAGGCGGCGCACGCCTCGGGTCGGCTCGCGGCCGACGTGGATGTCGGGACTGCGGCCGCCGCGTGCTGGGCCACGGTCCACGGTGTCTCGTCGCTGCTGATCGATGGCGCTCTCGGCGTGCCGGCCGACCAGCCGGAACGGGGCCTTCAGCTCGCTCGCCGACTCGTGGAGGTGACGTTGGAGGACTGACGACCTGAATCGGCTAAGGGCGCGCATCGTCGGGATCAGGCTCGAGCCGTCTCTGACCTCGCGGCGGGCTCTGCGGCAGGCGCGTCTGCCGCTGAGACCTCGAGCGCATCATCCAGGAGGGCCGTCCAGGCGGTCGCCCCAACCGATTCGAAGGTGGCCCTCGCCTGCGGCTCCCAGGCACGGACGCGCGAATCGCCAGGGAGCGCCAGGAGCACGACGATCGTCGTCAGCGCGGCGTCCCAATTGAGAGCCCGGCCGACCTGTACCGCGCGAGCGCGTCCGCAAACTGCCGCGTACGCTTCGTCCGGCTTGCCCTCGACAGCCGCGAGCACGGCGGACATCCCGATGCGAGCGGCATTGCTCCACGCGCCGCTGATCGGTGCTTCGTCAGCCCTCCGCCGCGCCGCTTCGAGCCGCCCTATCTCTCCGGTGTGGAGCACGGCGTTGGCCAGGTGATGCCACACCCAGAAAGCCGCCCATGGGTCGATTTCGATGGCGCTCGACGCTGTGGCTGCCGCGTCGTCCCATCGTCGCTCGAGGCACGCGTGCCACGTTCGAACGATCGAACGGGTTGAGGGGGACGCGCGGATTCGAGCTGCTTGCCACCAGCCTATCGAGCTCGGCAATGCCCTCGCGGATGTCCCTGCCGGCCGACGCCTCGATGTAGAGCCGATCGGGGATCAGGTAGATGAGGTCGTCGTCCGACGGACCGAGGTCCATCGCCTTTTCGAAGCAGGTCGTCACTTTCGCGCCATGTCTCGGCGGTTCCGCAGCGCGAGGGTCATTTCGACCAGGTTGGCGATCAGCGAGGTGTATGCCCCTCGGTCGCCAAGGCGTTCAGCCAGCTGGACGGTCTGCCGGAATGCTTCCAGCGCACGCCCTGGCTCGTCGTCGGTGAGCGTGTTTCCCAGATTCATCCGAGCCCGAAGCCCGAGATGCGCCAGACCCTCGCGCTCGGCGATGCGGATCCCACTCTCGAGGAGCGATGCGCCCTCGCGGCGACGACCGAGCTGGCTCAGCGCGGAGCCCTTGTTCACGAGGGCGGTCGCGGCCACGCGTTCAAGGTCCTGGCGCTCGGCGATGACGAGGGCGCGGTCGGCGTAGGTGATGGATGCCTCGCTCCGTTCGTTGCGCATCTCCGCACGCGACTGTGCCGACAGGAGCGACGGCTTCGGGCTCGCCCCAGCCGGCCTCCGAGCTGTCGACGAGGCCGGCCACTGCCTCGGTGAGCAGCTCGGAAGCCTCGCGCACGCGGCCGGCGTCCAGCAGCAGGTCGGCGACGAGCGCGGTTGCGGCAATCGCCGCGGAACTGGTCACCGATCTCCCGGTAGAGCTCCAGCGCGGCTTCGGCGAATCCGACGTCGGCCGGAACGAGCCCAGCCGAATTCGCGTGTCCCGCTGCCCGCTCCAGCAGCTCGGCGCGCTCGCGAGGCTCCTTCGTCAGCTCCAGCGCGTGCTCGAGGTTTCCGACAGCCTGCTCGTGCGCTCCGAGCCTTGCGGCGCGATCGGCCGCCGAGCGAAGGCTGATGCGCGCCTGGGCGCCGACGGCATCGGCCTCGGGGCCCTCATCCGACGCTCGGTACGCGGCGAGGTAATGGGTGGCGAGCGCGCCGGCGGCTTCGTCAGATTCCGCTGCCTCCAGGTGGCGGGCGGCGGCGAGGTGCCGGCTCCGGCGCTCGCGCATGGCGAGCGTGTCGTAGGCGACCTCGCGGATCAGCGACTGGACGAACCGATACTGGCCCCGCTCCGGTGAGCGAGGATCGGCCTCGATCTCGAGCAGCTCCCGACGCACCAGCCCTCGTAGCCGCGGCTCGAGCTCTTCGGGGCCACTGCCCGACACCGATGCCAGCGCATCGGCGCCGAAGGCCAGGCCGAGCACGGCCCCGTGCTGGAGCAGGGTGCGGTCTTCCGGCGAGAGCGCGTCAAGGCGCGAGGCGATGAGAGATCGGAGGCTGACCGGGATGGGCATCGACTCGAGGTCACCGGTCGGAACGAAGGCGTCGCCCTGTCGCTCGATGCGCCCCTCGGCGAGGAGGGCGCGGACCATCTCGACGGCGTAGAGCGGCATCCCGCCGGCGCGCTCGACGATCGGTCCGATCTGGGCATCCGGCAGTCCGGGAAGCATGCCGCTCAGGAGCTCGCGCATCTCGGCATCGGCCATCGGCTCGAGCGCGATCGCGGTCGAGTTGCCGCGCCCGTCCCCCACCCGGCTCGCGTGTCCAGGAGCTCGGGCCGGGCGAGCGTCACCACGAACATCGGCTGTGCGCGCGACCAGTCGAGGAGGTGCTCGACGAAGTCGAGGGTGCCGCTGTCCGCCCATTGAAGGTCCTCGAAGACGAGGACCGTCGTGCCGCGCTGCGCGACTCGCTCGAAGAACGTGCGCCAGGCAGGGAAGAGGGACTCGCCCTCGGCGGGGTCGGCGTTGACGCCGAGCAGGGCGAGGAGCGCCGGAGCGATCCATTCGCGCTCAGCGGGGTCGCTCACGAATTCCTCGACGGTGGCGGCGACGCGTTCCGTGGTCGTCTCGGCGTCATCGGCCTCCACCAGGCCGGCGCGCTGGCGAATCATCTCGCCGAGGGCCCAGAAGGCGATCCCCTCGCCGTAGGACGGCGAGCGGCCGGTGTGCCACCACACGTCCTCCGCGATCCCGTCGGCGTAGACGCCGAGCTCCTCGATGAGCCGGCTCTTCCCGATTCCGGCGGGTCCGGTGATCGAGACGAGGCGGATGCGCTGCTCGCGGCCGACCGCGTGCAGGAGCTCCTTCGTGCGCCGAAGCTCATCGGCGCGACCGACGAACGGCGGCTCGACGAGGCCCTCGCTCGAGCGCGCGGCGAGCACGCGGACCGCGCGCCAGGCGCGCATCGCCTCGGCCTTGCCCTTGAGCTGCCGTTCGTCGACCGGCTCGAAGACGATCGTCGCCGATGCGGCCTGGACGGTGCTCTGGTCGGCCAGCACCTCGCCCGGCCCGGCCGACGACTGCAGCCGCGACGCGGTGTTCACCATGTCGCCGGCCACCATGCCCTGGTTCGTCGCGCCGATGCTGACCGCCGCTTCGCCGGTGACGATGCCGGCCCGCGCGTCGAGGTCGTGGCCGAGGGCGCGGACCGCGTCGATCACCTCGAGGCCGGCCCGAACGGCACGCTGGGCGTCGTCCTCGTGCGCGATCGGCGTGCCCCACACCGCCATCACCGCATCGCCGATGAACTTCTCGACCGTCCCGCCGTGGCGCGTGATCGCCTCGCTGGCGGCCTCGAAGTAGCGGCTCTGGAGCGCGCGCACCTGCTCGGGGTCGCGCCCGTCGGCGAAGCTCGTGAACCCGACCAGATCGGCGAAGAGGACGCTGACGAACCGCCGTTCGGCCGATGGGCCTGTTGCGGGCTGGGACGCGGCTGGCGCCGGGGCCTCGGTCAGGGGCTTGGCGCAGGACGCGCAGAAGCGCGCGTCCGCCCGATTCGGCTCACCGCACGCGGGGCAGGTCGATGCGAGCGGGGCGGCGCATTGGTCGCAGAACTTGCTGCCGGTGCGGTTCTCGGCTCCGCATGCCGCGCAGATCATCGGCCCTCCGTTGGTTTCGCTTCGCGGAGGGTAGTCGATGGAAGGCGCCGCCGCGGCGGCGATTTACCTGGGGCGGTAAGCAACGGAGAGGGAGCAGCGGAATCGGGGCCGGAATCGGTCGTGGATTGATCAGATCCGGTAAGCCGCGACCATCGGGAGGCTCGCCGTTCTCCGTTGGTTACCAGGGCGGGTAAAGCGGCCCAGCGCTACAGCAGGAGGATGCCGTTGGCACCCGGGTCGCGCCCATCGGCGAAGGCGCGCAGGAGATCGCGCGACTCCAGCGGGAACGACGCGCGAGCCGATGAGCCTGCGAGACGCAGCGCCTCGCGATTGGCGCGCGTCCCCTTCAGGACGACGATCGAGCCGATCGGCGCGCAGGTCTCGTTGCTTGAGGAGCGCCGAGCGCGTCTGGGCCTGCCAGTCGGCGAGCCGCGTCCAGAGCTCGCACAGGACGACGCAGCCAGGGATGGTCGCGGTGGCGTCGCCGGCTCGAAGGTCGCCGGGAATCGGCATCGGCACCTCGGTTGCCCACGTCCAGGCAGGGTGGGCGCGAGCCCGCAGCCCGGCGAGGAGGTCGAGCTGCGGTTGGTCGAGGAGCCGGCGTCCGGCCGGGAACGCCCGCAGGTAGAGCTTCAGGCCGAGCGCCGCAGAGATCTGGGCCAGCTGCCGGTAGGTGATGGACCCAATGAGGCCGCGCTCAACCATGCTGATCCTGCCCACTGACGTTCCCACCGCTCGCCCGACCTCCATCTGGGTCCTGCCCGACATGACGCGGGCGAGCCGGATCTCGCGACCGATGTCCGTCAGCTGCCAGGCAGCGAGGCGGAGCGCATCGGTGCGGGGCGAGCTTCGGTTCGGCATGCGCCGATCCTGACGCAGCGCTCGTTACCGGCCCATTACGCGCCGATTACCTGAGCGGGTAAGCAACGGAGAGGCAACCGGCGATATCGGGCCGATTGCGTCGTGGATTTGCCGACGCTGGTAACGGGCGGCTATCGAAATGCCCGCCGATCTCCGTTGCTTACCGGTGCTGGTAAATCCCTCAGTTGACCCTTGGGCACGTATGGTGCAAGTGCAGCGCGCATGGCGACCGAATCGGACCTGCGGCTGGCGATCCGAACGGTCGCTGTCAGCGCCCGCGCTGCGGTGACCACCCACGCCAAGGTCGGGCGACCGGACCTGGCTGCCGAGAGTGCGCGGCGCGGGTTGAAGATGCTCGGCGATCTGCGTGGCCGGCTGACTCCCGAGACTCCGGCGGAGACCCGCGAGACGTTCGATTCGGCGATGCGAGAGCTCGGGGCGGCGGCCGGGCTGGCCGACCTCGAGGTCGACGCCCCGCTGCCCAAAGAGGTCCGCAGCCGGCCCTGAGGGTATGCTCGACTAGCGGATGGCCGGGTCGGCGAGGAGGCCGTCGACGGCGTCGGTCAGGAGGTCGATGCTGAACGGCTTGCTGAGGGTCGCAACCCGGCGCGTCTCCGCGAGGCCCGCCTCCAGCTCTTGAAGCTCAAACAGGTCCGCGCTGCACAGCAGGACGGGCAGCTCCGTGAACATCGGATCGCGACGGACTTCCTGCGCGATCTCCCAGCCGTGATCACCCTCGACCCCGAGCCGCACGTCGATCATCAGCAGGTCCGGGCGAGACGAGCGGATCAGGTCGAGCGCATCGGGACGATCCCCGTCGATCAGGGTGGTGTCGTATCGGTCTCCCTCGAGGATGTCGTGGACGAGGTCGAGGAACTCCGGATTGTCGTTGACGACCGTGATGCGAGCCATTGAACCCTCCCATGGCCCCGCTGGATTAGGCATCCAAGAGTACACCCGAGCCGAGCAAGGCCGATGTGGCACACCGGTTGCCACACAGCCGGGCGTGGCTGTCCTCGCTCCCCTGATCGCATTCATCGGCCGCCAGCTCGGCCGGCTGGTGCAGATGGTCTTCGGCTGGGCGACGCTCATGCTCTTCGGCCGAGTCCCGCAGAGCAAGCAGCTGCTCCTGGCCGGCGTCTCCGCCGGCGCGCTGGCGTGGATCGTCGTCCTCATCGGCATTGCGATCCCGGACGTCGGCACATTCCTGATCGCGCTGGTTCCGACCCCCGACTTCATCGAGGAGAGCTGGATTCGCATCGCGATGATCGTGCTGGCGGTGGCGCTGCCGCTGGCGGTCGGCGCAGGCGGCCTGATGCTGATGGACCCGGCGGATCGTCCGGAGGGCATCGGCGGCAAGGCGGTCCAGGTCCTGCGCGGATATCCGTACTCGGTCGTGCTGGCGCTCGTGATCCTGTTCCTGCTGGTCGTCGCACCCGCCTTCAAGGTGCGGACGATCATCAAGCGCTGGGACGATGCCCACATCCCGATCATCGTCAAGCCCGACGGGTACGAGCAGGTTGCCGGGGAGCTCGAGCAGGCGATCGACTCGGCGGGCATGAACCTCGAGCGGGCACGCGTGCCGCGCGTCCTGGAGGCGCCCTCCCGCCTCCTCGCCCTCGTCGGAGGCGAGAGCGTCAAGCGCCTCGTGCCGGATCGGCTGGTGATGCTCAAGTCCAAGTCGCTGGAGGTGACGATCCACCCGTCGGACGTCGCGATTGCGGGAGAGAAGGAGGCGGTGGCACGGGCGCGCGCGGCGGTGGCCGATCGGCTGACGAAGACCGAGGCCTACCTCACCATCGCGGAGGAGTCGCAGGAGATCGAGGACGCGCTTCGCCGGCTGCGCGGGACCGATGTCGAGGATGACTCCGCACGGGTGGCGGCTCTCGAGAGCCTGCGCTCGATCGATGGCCGGCTCGCTCGCCTGGTCGTGCCATACGAGGAGTGGGAGGTCCTCTACCGCCAGCGACTGCAGATCGAACGCGACCTGCTGCGCGCCGGCCAGCCCGACGAGACGGCCGAGGACGAGGAAGGGCTCCTGAAGCGTGTCGGCCACGCGGTCGAGTCACTCGTCGGCGGGTAGTTCGGGCCGCGCCGCCGCCGCCGTTTACCGAGGCTGGTAACCAACGGCGAACGAGCGCCCGAATTCGGTTCGGATCGGTCGCGGATTTACCGGCCCGGGTAACGGCCGGCGAACGAGGCGGCCCTGGATCTCCGTTGGTTACCCGTACGAGTAAAGGACCACCGGGCGCGGTACCTCTTGACAGCCTCGGCTTTCATGTCTACCTTGTCATTCATCTTTGTGTGAACGATAGGTACGACCTGAATGAAGCCGAAGACCTCCCCTGCCGATCCGCCGGCCGAGATGCTCATCACCGACGTCGAGCAGCTGAAGGCCGTCTCCGATCCCCTTCGCATCCAGCTCCTGGAGCTCATGGGCGAGGCACCGGTGCGCGGCTGGACCGCCAAGGAGCTGGCAGAGCGCCTGGCGACGAAGCAGACGAAGCTCTACCACCACATCAACCTGCTGGAGGAGCGCGGCTTCATCGGCGTGGCGGAGACCCGGATGGTCTCGGGCATCCAGGAGAAGCGCTACCGGGTCAACGCGCTCAGCTTCCGGGTCGACCGCAACCTCTTCACCGCCGCCCCGGCGCAGGAAGCCTTCTCGCACGTGCTCGACGCGATCTTCGAGAAGGCGCGCAACGAGATCATGGCCGGCCAGCGCTCCGGGCTGATCGACCTCGGTGAGGGGGAGTTCGAGCGGCGTCGCGCGGCGATGTGGTCGTCACACGCCCGGCTGAGCGACGCGAGCGTCCGCAAGGTGATGCGCCAGATCAAGAAGCTGGCCGAGATCGACGACCTCGAGGAGGCCGACGGCACCGACTACGGGCTCGTCCTGGCCTTCTATCCGCGTGCAACCGACAAGGAGGACTGACCGATGACCGACACACCGATGGGGGTCCGCGACGTCCTCCGCATCCGCGACTACCGACACCTCTTCGCCGGCCAGGTCGTCTCCGACATCGGCGACGGCATCACGCTGCTGCTCGTCCTGCTGGTCATCAACGACCTGACCGGTGGCTCCACCATCGCCATCGCGCTGATGGCGATCGCCGAGGCGGTGCCGGCCTTCACCGTCGGCCTCGTCGCCGGGGTGTACGTCGACCGATGGAACCGCCGCTCGATCATGCTGGCCGCCGACCTGCTGCGCGCCGGCATCGTCATCACCTTCGGGCTCATCTCGAGCCCCGAGCTGCTCCCGCTCCTCTACGCCCTGGGCTTCGCTCCAGGCGTCCGTCAGCACGTTCTTCCGCCCGGCGCGCGGCGCACTCCTGCCGCACATCGTCCCGGCCGAGGGCCTGCCGGCGGCGAACGGGCTGGCACAGGCGTCCCAGGTCATCGGCGGCGTCATCGGTGCCGGGATCGCCGGGCTCCTGTTCGGCCTCTTCGGATCCGGCCTCATCGGATTCGTCATCGACGCGGGCACATTCCTCGTGTCGTTCCTGCTCATCTCGCGCATCGCCTCGTCGGCCGGCGCGATCGCGGGCGACGTCCGCGCGCGTGCGGCTGGATCGAGCGTCGTCTCGTCGCTGCGCGACGGATTCGGGATCGTTCGCCACTCGCGCGTCCTGGCCGGGATCATCCTCGCCGCGGGCGTGACGATGCTCGGGCTCGGCTCGGTGAACGTGCTGTTCGTCCCGCTCGTCATGAACGACCTCCAGGTCAACCCGACCTGGATGGCCGGGATCGACGCGGCGCAGACGGTGGGCATGCTGGCCGCCGCCGCCCTCGTCACCACGCTGGTCAAGCGCGTGGCCCCGACCTCGATCATCACCCTCGGCCTCGTCGGCATCGGGATCTGCATCGGCCTCATGGCAGGCGTGAGCGCGATCTGGCAGGTCCTCGTGATCCTCGTGATCGTCGGGCTGTGCGTGACGCCGGTCCAGGCGATGATCCAGACGCTCGTGCAGACCGCGACGCCGGACGCGTCTCGTGGCCGGGTGGTCTCGCTGATCCAGGCGGCGATGTCGACGGCGAGCGTCGCCTCGATGGCGATCGGCGGCGTCCTTGGCCAGGTCATCGGGATCCGGGAGGTGTTCTTCGCGGCTGGCGTCATCACGCTCGTCGCCGCCGCAATCTCGTTCGTGATGTTCCGAGGAGTGTCCGGGCGACCCGTGTCGAGGCCGGCCGCCGCGGAGCCCGCCTAGCGCCGCGGTTTACCGGCTGCGGTAACCAACGGAGATCGGCGAAGCCCGGAGCCCGGTTTCCGGTCGCCGAATTCCCAGACGGGTAAGCCGCGGCTATCGGGAGGCCTTCCGATCGCCGTTAGTTACCGGCACGGAAAAACGGCGGCGGTTCAGCCCCGAGTTGGGACCCCGGTCGTGGCACCGACCGAGGAAGGTGCGGTGGCGCGGGCGAGGGCTGCATCGAGGCGGTCGAGAAAGGCGGAGGCGCGGAGTTCGACGAGGAGCGGTCGCACCTCCTCCGCCCACTGCTGAACCTCGGATTCGTCCGGCATGAGCGTGGCCGCCCCGACGACGAGCATCGCATCCTCCATGAGGAGGCCCAGGCGCCGCAGGATCTCGCGCGCCGCGCGCGCCGCGTCGAGCGCCTCGGGGCGGCGGTTCTCGAGCGCCGCCACCGCGGCTTTCGCCTGCAGCCGCAGCGAGTCCGACCAGGCTCCCGTGAGGCGCAGGTTTGCGACCCGATCTGCGACGCTCCGAACCCGCTCGAGATCCCGCGCCGCAATGGCGGCCTCGAGGGCCAGGCCCAGCGGGACCTCCTCGTTCTGTGGCTGGAGAGCCGCGGCCTCCATGCCGAAGTCGAATGCACGCTCAGGATGGCCCGAGGCGAGTGCGGCGGTGCCGCTGGCCATCGGCAGCGTGAACAGGTCGTCCGGGTCCTCGCTACCGGCTGTGAGCTCGCGCAGCTCCTCGACAACGGCATCCAGCCGCTCGCCGCGGGCTGATTCGATGACCCCAATCAGCGCGATGAGCCGCACCCGATCTCCCCGCAGGGTCGCTCCCTCAAGAGCCTCGCGCATGACGGCGAGGTGCTCGTCCCACGCTTGGCCCTGCGAATATGCGGTGACGCCCGCGGTTCCGGACAACCAATTGAACATGCCGCGGTCGCCGATCGTCCGGGCGAGCTCACGCGCCTCGTTGTACATCCTCCCGGCGCGTGCCGGATCGTCGTCGGAATAGGCCGACGCAAGGTTGTTTCGAACGCGCATCTCGATGCTCCGGTCGCCGATCTGCTGAACGAGCTCGAGCGCGGCCTCCTGGAGGGCGATCGACTCGCGGCGCCGGCCCAGGATGTTCAGGCCCGGAGCCCTTGTTCACGAACGCCTCGACCACGACGTCGTCGAGGTTCAGCCGCTCGGCAATGGGCAGAGCACGCTCCCCGGCGGCCACCGCCCGCTCGCCGTCCCCGGCACGCATGTAGGCCCGCGCCAGGTTGGCGAGCACGTTGGCAAGGGCGACCTCGTCGCCCGCCGCCTCCGCTTCTGCCACCCCGGCCTCGAGAATCTCGGTGGCACGCATGATCTGGCTGGCGTCGATCAGGACCTTGCCCAGACGGGCGGTCGCTCGCGCCGCCGCACTCGTGTCGCCGATCTCGCGATACGCATCCGCGGCGGCGGAAGCGAACCGCTCGCGCACCCTCGGAGGCGGCAGCGGCCGCTGACCGGGCCGCGCGATCGAGCAGCGGGGCGCGCTCGGCCGCGCCGGGGGTCACGGCCAGAGCCTGCTCGAGGTAGGACACCGCCTGCTCGTGGGCGCCGAGCTCTGCCGCGCGGTCGGCGGCGGCGGTCAGGGCGATGCGCGCCTGGGTGGCGACCGCATCGGCCTCCGCGCCCTCTTCGGACGCTTCGTGCGCTGCGAGGTAGTGGCTCGCGAGCGCGCCGGCCAGCTCGTCATCGCCGAGTGACTCGTAGTGGCGGGCAGCGGCGAGGTGGCGATCGCGGCGATCACGGCGGGCCAGCGTGCCGTAGGCGACCTCGCGGATGAGCGACTGCACGAACTTGTACTGGCCACGCTCCGGTGACGCCGGATCGCGCTCGACATCGAGCAGCTCACGCCGCACGAGGTCGCGCAGGCGGCCGTCGAGATCGGCTGCCTCGGCGCCGGTCGTGGCAGCGAGCGTGTCGGCGCTGAAGACCTGTCCGAGGACGGCCGCGTCCTGGAGCAGGCTGCGGTCCGAGCCTTCCAGCGCGTCGAGACGCGAGGCGATGAGCGAGCGCAGCGTGTCGGGAACGGTGATGTTCGACAGGTCGCCGACCGGCTCGTACACGTCGCCGACGCGCTTGATGCGCCCATCGGCCAGCAGCCCGCGAACGGTCTCGACGGCGTAGAGCGGAACTCCCTCCGCGCGACCGACGATGGCGGCGAGGGCGTCATCCGGCAGCCCGGGGACGAGGCCGTTGAGCATCTCGCGCACGGCCGCATCGGTCAGCGGCTCGAGGGCGAGGGCGGTCAGGTGGCGGCGGTTGGCGGCCCAGTCGGCGCGCCGGTCGAAGAGCTCCGGCCGCGCCAGCGTCACGATCATGATCGGGAGGCCGCGCGACCAGTCGAGCAGGTGGTCGATGAAGTCGAGCAGGCCCGAATCGGCCCACTGGAGGTCCTCGAACACGAGCACCGTCGTCCCACGCTCGGCGATGCGCTCGAGGAAGGTGCGCCACGCCGGGAACAGCGTGTCACGCCCACCCGCAGGTCCCTCCTCGACGCCCAGCAGTGCCAGCAGCGCGGGACCGATGAGCTCGCGCTCGGCCGGATCGGCCACGTACTCAGCCACCGTCGCCGCGATTCGCTCGCGCGTCTCGGCCTCGTCCGCGTCCTCGGTCAGCTGCGCGCGGCGGCGCACCATCTCGCCGAGCGCCCAGAAGGTCATACCCTCGCCGTACGAGGGTGAGCGGCCGCGATGCCACCAGATGTCCTCGGCCACGCCGTCGATGTACTTCTCGAGCTCCCAGACCAGCCGGCTCTTGCCGATGCCGCCGGGACCCGTGATCGAGACCAGCCGCGTTCGACGCTCGCGGCCGACGGCGTGGAGCACCTCCTTGAGCTGGCGCAGCTCCTCCTCGCGGCCGACGAACGGGGCCTCGAGCGCATCGGCGCGTCCCTGCCCGCCCCGCTGGGCGACGACGCGCATCGCCTGCCACGCCGGAACCGGGCTCGTCTTGCCCTTGAGCGAGTGGTCGCCGATCGACTCGAACACGATCGACCGCTCGGCGGCGCGCATGGTGCTCTCGCCGACCAGCACGGTGCCGGGTTCGGCCACGCCCTGGAGGCGGGCCGCGGTGTTGACGAGGTCGCCGGCCACCATCCCCTGGTTCTGGGCGTTGAGCGTCACCGCCGCCTCGCCGGTCAGCACACCCCCGCGCGCCCGAAGGTTCGGGTTGAGCGTGCCGACCGCGTCCACCAGCTCGAGCGCGGCGCGAACGGCGCGTTCGGCGTCATCCTCGTGCGCGATCGGGGTGCCCCAGACCGCCATCACCGCGTCGCCGATGAACTTCTCGACCGTCCCGCCATGCAGCGTGATGATCCCGGTCGCCCGTTCGAAGTACTTGCTGAGCAGCTCGCGGACCGCCTCGGGGTCCCGATCCTCCGCCAGGGTCGTGAACCCGACGAGATCGGTGAAGAGGACGGTCACGACCCGGCGCTCGGCGCTCCGTTCCTGGTTGCTGCGTTTGCGGCTCCGTGGCGGTCGCGACCGGCGGCGGACGTGGCGGCACCGGCGAAGGCGTGGCCGCAGCTGGCGCAGAAGCGGGCGTCCGACCGATTCGTGGCGCCGCAGCTCGGGCAGGCGGCCTCGAGGGCCGTCCCACAGCTATCGCAGAAGCGGCTCCCGGGACGGTTCTCGGTCCCACACGACGAGCAGCGCAACCTGGTTCCTCCGACAGATATGACGCGGAGCGTACTCCGCGACGCAACCCGATCGTAAGATGCGCGGCGTGGGGGTCGTGGCATCCATGGACGGAGGACCCGCATGAGCTCGACAGCACCTGTGGCCGCGCCGATCGCCTACGGCGGGTTCTGGATCCGCTTGCTGGCCATCATCCTCGACGGGATCATCATCGCGGTCGTGACCGGAGCCCTCGCGCCGATCCTCGGGGTGGACAGCCTCATCCCGCCCACCCCGCCACCGACCGATCCTCCGCCGGGCATCAGCATCAACTTCCAGTTCAACGCGCTGGGAACGCTGTTCGGTCTCGTCTACTTCGTCGGTTTCTGGGCGTGGCGCGGGCAGACGCCGGGGATGATCCCGTTCCGGATGCGCATCGTCCGCGCCGCCGATGGTTCACGACCCGACTGGGTGATCGCCCTGCTCCGCTACGTCGGGCTCATCATCTCGATCGTCGTCTTCCTCCTCGGCGTCATCTGGGCCGCCTTCGACGGCCGCAAGCAGGGCTGGCACGACAAGATCGCCGGCACTCTCGTGGTGCGCGATCCCGCCTGACGACGGGTCGCATCGTGTCTGGCCGGCCGTGGCGCGGCGGCATTTACCGGCTCGGGTAACCAACGGAGAGGACGGGCCCCAAACGGGTCCTTTCTGGTCTGGGATTTACTCGTACCGGTAAGCCGCGGCCATCCGGAGGGCATCGGATCGCCGTTAGTTACCGATATCGGTAAAGCCGGTCCAGATTCGAACGGCACCCCGGCGAAAGATCAGGCCGTTGGTCGCCGAGAGAGTGAGCGGAGTGGCACGAGGGCTGCAATTGCGTTGCTCTGAATCACCGCAGGGGGGAACCTCCGATGGCGCAAACGCCACCCACCAACTACGACGATCCGGCCACCACGACGCCGGGCTCCACCGAGACGCAGAGCCCGCTGGCCGAAGCCGGGCAGCAGGCCAAGGACGAGGCGGACCACCTCGCCACACGCGCAGCCGACATCGGCTTCAAGCAGGCCGATCGCGGACGCGAGCAGGCGGCTGACGGCGTCGCCAAGGTCGCCCAGACGATTCGGCGCGTCTCGAGCGACATCGAGGGCCAGCCCGCCATCGCCGATGCCGCGACCGGCGCGGCCGACCAGGCCGATCGTTTCGCCGCCTACCTGCGCGAGCATGACGCGCGCGACATGATCAACTCCGTCGAGGATGCCGCTCGACGCCAGCCGCTCCTCTTCCTCGGCGCCGCGTTCGCGCTCGGCGTCGCCGCCTCCCGGCTGGTCAAGGCGGCCGGAAGTGGATCGGCCTCGGAGACCAAGAGCCGGAGTGCCTACGGCGGCGCGGCAAGCCTGGGGTCCAAGCCATACCGCGCCACCGGATCGGCCGGGCATAACGGCGGCGACGGCTTCGAGGGCGAGGGCATCTGACGATGCGCGAACCTGACGAATCCCGCAGCCTGGGCGAGCTCTTCAGCGATCTCGGTCGACAGGTGAGCACGCTCGTCCGCGAGGAGATCAATCTCGCGCGCGTCGAGGTCACGTCGAGCGTCGGGCCAGCTTTCCCGTGGTGCCGTGATGGCCGCAGCGGGCGGCGTGCTGCTGTTCGCAGGGTTCCTCGTCCTGCTCGCCGCGGCGACATTCGCCCTGATCGACGCGGGCATGGATCCGTGGCTGGCGTCGCTCGTGGTCGCCGCCGTCGTTCTCATCGTCGGCGGGGTCGTCACCTGGATGGGCATCAACCAGATTCGCAGCGCGGAGCTGGCACCACGGCAGACGGTCGAGACCGTTCGCGAGAACGTCGAGCTCGTCAAGGAGTCGATGAAATGACCGATGACCGACACGAGGCCGCGGTCGCAGATGCGACGGCGGACGAGATGGAGCGCATGAGCGACGACGAAGCTGCCGAGGTGACCGATATCCGAGCGGATATCGACGAGACGCAGGCCGAGATGAGCGGCACCCTGCGCGAGCTCGGCGACCGCCTCGAGCCTGGCCACCTCGTCAACGAAGCCAAGGAGAAGGTTCGCGACGCGACCGTCGGTCGTGTCGAGGACACCGCGAAGGGGGTCTCAGAGATGGTGATCGAGACGATCAAGCGCAATCCGATCCCGGCCGCCATGGCCGGCGCCGGCCTCGCCCTGCTGTGGGCGAACCGATCGAATGGCCACACCCAGCCGACGCCGGGCGCCTACGGGAAGGAAACTCCCGGAGCCTTCGGCAAGTCCACGTCGAGCGGCCCGGGCGTCGGCGATCGCGTCGGCAACGTTGCGTCGAGCGTCGGCGACAGCGTCAGCGGCGCCGCCGACAAGGTCGGCCAGACGGCCGGCGACGTCGGCACGAACATCGGGCAGACCGCCGGCCAGGTCGGGGGCCAGCTCGAGAGCCTGATGCAGGCAAGCCCTCTGGCGATGGGCGCCATCGCTGTTGGGGCCGGTGCCGTGGTCGGCGCCCTCATTCCCGGAGACGCCGCAGGAGCGCGAGTTCCTTGGAGACGCGGGGCAGCAGATCGGAGACACCGTCCGGCAGACCGTCGACAAGGCCGCCAGCGCAGCCGAGCAGGCGCTCGACCGGACCGAGGAGAACGTCGCGACCGGCTCCACCGCCTATTGATCGGCTAACTCTGATTTGGGGGTGCCCTCCCCTACGGCCCCGGTTCCGCTTCGGCGGGCCGGGGCCTTTCGTTCGGGCGTCCCTCGGCATGAGTCGCACGGGGTGACACCAAGTGACACATTCGGCGCCGGATTGCGTCACACCGGCGCAGATAGCCCACCATCCCGGACACACACCGAGGATCTGCCTTGAGCCGTCGCCTGGTGATCACCGTGGGAGCCGCGATCGCCGCGGTCGTTGCTGTCGCCGTCGCATTCGTGGTCTGGGGCGGCGAGGAGCCACCAGCCGCCAGCCCAACTCCGAGCGCCAGCGCGAGTCGTCAGCCATCGGCCAGCTCGAGTGCCAGCGCCAGCGCATCGGCCTCGCCTTCGGCCGCGCCGTCCGTCAGCCCGTCGCCGTCGGAAGCCGCGGGGCCACCCCAGGTTGCCTGGGAGCCTGTCGATGCCGTGGACGACGCCGCGGAGCTCTTCAACGTGGCCTTCGTCGACGGACGATGGTTTGCCGCTGGCGATATCGATGGGCTGCCAGCGATCTGGCGTAGCGGCGACGGTCGATCGTGGTCGCCGACGAACGTCACCACGACGGTGACAGAAACCGAGTGGGCTTGGGTGTCCGACGTCGTCGCGCTGAATGGGACGCTCATCGCAATCGGTTCTTGGGGCGCCATCGAGTCCGACCAGGTCGCGTGGGCGACCTGGCGTTCCACCGACGGCGGCGCCAACTGGACCGAGGATCGGACCGATTCGGCCGCAGCCCGTGCCGTGACCGCGGGCGGACCGGGCCTGGCTGCAGCCGGGTGGGACTACTTCGGCATCTTGCCTTTCAACTCGTGGATGTCGCTGACCGCCGATGGCCAGACGTGGGCACGGGTCGACTCCGACTCCCTTGTCAACTCGGAGGTGCATGCGCTGACCGTTCTCGGCGAACGGCTCATCGCGGTCGGTAATCGGTCAACCCCGTCGGGGTACGCGCCCGCCGCTTGGGTCTCGGACGACGCAGGGGAGACATGGCGGCTGACCGAGCCTGGCTCGCCGTCCGTCGATTCGTTGGGCTCCGTCAGCGACATCACTCTCCTCGGCGATGTGGCCGTGGCGGTCGGCCGCAGCGGCGACGCCCAAAGCAGCACACCGTTTGCATGGCTGTCCACCGATGGCGAGACCTGGCGCCAGGAGGTGATGGGCGAGGACGCCACCGCGAATGCCATCTCGGTCGTCGACGGCGGCCTCGTCGCCGTCGGTAATGGCAGCGGCCTTGATCCCGGCCCCGAGGTTGCGTGGACCTCCGCGGACGGCATCCTGTGGGCGGAGTCGGGGCCGCTGTCGGCTGGCAGCGGCGTCCGTGGGCTGAGCGGCGCGGCCGGTGCCGGCGACGTGGTCATCGCCAGCGTCACCTGCCGAGGTGATCCGTGCGGCCCCCGTATCTGGCGCGGCGAGGTCTCGGCGGCTCCCTGACGGCGCGACGTCAGCGCACCAGGGGGACGCGCGGATCCGGCTCCAGCGAAGCCCACGACGGCTCGCACGTGGTCGAGCGCAGGGTCGAACGAGCAGGCCATGGTTCGCACGTCGCCGGCGAGGGCGTTGAGGTAGTAGGCATCGTCGCCGTGGGTGGCGACGAACGGGTGGTAGCCGTCGCGCACGATGACGGTTTCGCCATCCCGCACCGCCCACAGGCCCTCGACCGAGCCGCCGTAGAGACGCTGAACGCCCCAGGCATCGGCGCGGCGGAACCGGTAGTGGTAGACCTCCTCGAGGATCGCCTCGCGCGGCATGTCATCGGTGTCGTGCTTGTGCGGCGGCCAGGAGCTCCAGTTGCCCGAAGGGGTGAAGACCTCGACCACCTCGAGGCGATCGGCCGGGAACTCGGGCGTGATGATGTGGTTGATCTGGCGCGTCGCGTTGCCCGCGCCACGCACCTCGACGCGGACGTCTTCCGGGCCGATCCGGACCGGCGCATCGGCCGTGGCACGCCCCGAGGCCGGCGCGCTTGCGACCGCCACCGTCAGCGGGCCGTCGAGCGGCTCGACGGTCGCGACTTGACCGGGCGGCAGGTACACCGCCGATGGCAGCCCGTCCCAGACCGATGCGCGCCCGGCAAGCTCGAGCTGACCGACGCGGAACGCACCTCCGCCCAACCCGACGATCGCCGTTTCGGTGTCGGGAGCACCGACCTGCATCGGCTGTGACAGCTCGTGGACGGCGAACGAGAGGTAGCGCCAGCCGGCCCGCTCGGGCGTCACGACCTCGCCGGGCGGCAGGCGCAGGTCGGGATCGGTCACGCCAGGAGCGCCTCGCCCGACGAGGTGCAGCAGCTCGTGATACGAGCCGATGAAGGTGCGCAGCGTCTTGACGGTCGGGCCCCACGAGTCGAACTCGGAGACCGCAAGGCCGTCCGGCTCGAACGCCCGCACGAAGTCGGGCAGCGCGCGCAGCTCCTCGATGATGGGATGGATCGACCGGGTCGTCGATGCGCGGCCGAACGGCGACCGACGAGGCATTGAATCGCCGCTGCCAGGCCGGCGGCAGCGTGATGACGACGTCGCCGCCGATCAGCTCCGACCAGTGCAGCTGATGCCGGATGGCGGCGCCGAGGAGGCGAGCACGGAACCCGCGCGACGGCCACTCGGCGAGCGCACGCTTGAAGACGGCGATCCCCGACCACGGCAGCGCCGATGGGTGAACGGTGAGCCCGTCGCGGTCGACGATCTCGCGCAGCCAGTCCTCGAGGCGGCCCATCATGATCGTGATGACCGGCCCCATCCGATCGGTCGGAAGGTCCTCGGCGTCGCGGCGTCGCAGGCCGCGCTCGACGGCATCGGCGGCCGCGAGCGCCTGGGCGACGGAGAACGACACCGTCGCGTTGATGCTGATGCCGCGGTACGTCGCCTCCTCCATCGCCGCCACCCCGGCGCTGGTGGTCGGGAACTTGACGATGACGTTCGGCGCCAGCTCGGAGAAGGCGAAGGCCTGGGTCACCATGGCGGGAGCGTCGCGGAAAAGGGTCGGATCGGTCTGGATGCTGAGCCGGCCGGCGCGCCCGCCGGAGGCCTCGAAGGCCGGCATGAGCAGGGGCGCGGCTCGCACGCTCATCTCGGCCACGATCCCCCACGCCAGCTCGCGCTCCGACCATGCGGGCTGCTCGGCGCCCAGCTGCCGCACCCGGGTGGCCCAGTGATCCGGGTCCTTGCGCCAGTTGTCGACCACGATCGTCGGGTTGGCGGTGGCGCCGACCGCGCCGAAGCCGACAGCGTAGGCGAGCTCGTCGACGTTGCAGCTGTCGTTCCAGATGTCGGTCGCGGTCTCGGCGATCGTGCGGCCGAGCGGCGTATCGGTCAGGGTGGCTGCCATGAGTGCCCCGATGGTAGACCGCGCCTAGAATCGGGACCATGCCACCCCAGCGCCTGACCGGCGCCGAGATCGTCGTCAAGTTCCTCGCGCGTGCGGGCGTGCGACACGCGGCCGGCATCCCCGGCCACGGGGCATGGACCCTGACCGATGCGCTCCTCGACTGTCCCGAGATCCGCACGGTCCAGGTCATGCACGAGCAGTCCGCCGTCCACCTCGCCGATGGCTACTACCGAGCGTCCGGTCAGCCGATGCTGGCCTTCACCTCCATCGGGCCCGGGGCCACGAACACGGTGATCGGGATGGCCACCGCCTACGTGGACTCCACCGCGGTCGCGCTGTTCACCGGCTCGACGCACACGTACATGCGGGGTCACGGCGTGCTCCAGGAGCTCGAGCGCCGGCACGCCGCCGACAACCCGCGCATCTTCGAGCCGGTCGTCAAGGAGTGGTGGCAGCCGTCGCGCGTGGACGACCTGCCCTTCGTCCTCCACCGCGCCTGGAATGCGATGACTACCGGGCGACCCGGCCCCGTTCTGCTCGACGTGCCGATGGACGTCCAGGCGGCGACCGCCGAGGTCAACCTCCCCGAGCTGGCGCAGCGAGAGGCGCGCGGCCGCCCACGCCCGGACGCGGACGCCGTCGAACGCGCCGCCCGGCTGCTGGCCGATGCACGCCGCCCGGTGATCGTGGCCGGAGGCGGCGTCATCGGGGCCGACGCGACCGCCGAGCTGCGCGCCGTCGCGGAGCGGCTCGGCGCGCCGGTCGTGACGACCTGGAACGGGAAGGGCGCGATCGACGAGACCCATCCGCTGGCAGGCCAGACGATCGGCGACACCGGATCGACCATCGGCAATGCGCTGGCGGCCACGGCCGACGTGATCCTGAGCGTCGGGTGCCGCTTCGTGGACTGGTCGACGTCCTCGTGGCGTGCGGGCGTGACCTTCGCGATCCCGCCGACCCAGCTCATCCAGCTCGACATCGACGAGCGCGAGATCGGCAAGAACTATCCCGTCGCCGTCCCGCTCGTGGCCGATGCGCGCGCCGGGCTGGCCGATCTGCTCGACGCGCTCGGAGGCGGCGAGCCGAGCACGGATTACGGCGACGAGATCGATCGGCTGCGCGAAGCCTGGCGAGAGCAGATCGAGGTGAAGTCCGGCTCCGACGCGAGGCCGATGACGATGGCGCGGGCCGTGCGGGAGGTGCAGGCCGCAACCCGGCCGGATGCGATCGTGGTGACCGGCGCCGGCCTGCCGCAGGGCATGGTCAAGCAGCGCTGGGTCACGCGCGAGCCGCGCACCCACATCACCTCGGGTGGCTTCAGCACGATGGGCTTCACGCTCCCCGCGGCCATCGGCGCGCAGCTGGCTCGACCGGAGGCGCAGGTGCTCGCGATCTGCGGCGACGGCGACTTCCTTCAGTCGATGCAGGAGCTCGCATCGGCGGCGATGCTCGGGACGCCGGTCTGCACGGTCGTGCTCGACAACTCGGGCTGGATCAGCATCAAGGGCGGGCAGCAGGCGCACTTCGGCCGGACCGCGATCACCGACTTCATGCGCGACGGGGCGCCGTACTCGCCCGACTTCGGGGCCATCGGTCGCGCATTCGGTATCCACGCCGAGGTCGCCGACGCGCCCGATGAGGTGCGACCCGCCGTCGAACGCGCCCTGGCCTCGGGCGGGCCGTCGCTCGTCCATGTGAAGGTCGACCGCGACCTGGCCGTGGCCGGTCCCGACAAGACGGGCTGGTGGGACGTGCCGGTGCCCGAGGGCCGCCCCGTCTACGACGAGCAGCTGGCCGGAAGGGCCGAGGAGCAGCACCGGTGAGCCTGCGCGACGCGCCCGTCGGCTACGTGCCGATCGTCTGGAACAACGCCGACCTCTTCGATCTCGCGCCCGAGACGGCGGCGGAGACGGTGCTCGACGAGATCGCGCGCATCGGCTATTCGGGGACCCAGTTCGGCCGCGGCTTTCCCGAGGGCGAGGAGCTGCGCGGCGAGCTCGAGCGTCGCGGGCTGCGATTGGCCGAGCTGTACTCGGCGCTGGGCTCGTCGCCGCAGGGCCTTGGGCCGGATGCGGCGCGGACCGCGCACCACGACCTGGCACGTCTGAAGGCGGCGGGAGGCGAGGTCCTGGTCGTGGCCCTCGACGGCGGAGGGGAGCGCGACGAGTGGAGCGGGCGCGTCGCCGATGGCGCACCTCGATGGCCCGACCGCGCCTTCGACGAGCTCGGCGCTCTGCTCGGCCGGTTGGCCGAGGCGGCGCCCGAGGGCGTCCGTGTCGCCTTCCACCCGCACCTGGCGACATGGATCGAGGCGCCCGACGAGGTGGATCGGCTGGCGGCCGCGCTGGAGGGGACCGGAGCCGGGCTGTGCCTGGACGTGGGCCACTATCTCGCGGGCGGCGGCGACCCGGTCGAGGCGATTCGGCGCCACGGGGACCTCGTCACCCACGTCCATCTCAAGGACGTCGATCCGGCAGTCCTCGAGCGACTCAGGGCCGGCGAGCTCGAGAGCCTGGCGCTGGCGACCCGTGAGCGGATCTTCACCGAGCTCGGCAACGGGGCGCTCGACCTCGACGGCGTACTGCGCGAGCTCGACCGCGCCGGGTTCACCGGCTGGATGATGGTCGAGCAGGATTCCTCGTGGCTGCCGCCGTCGGAGGCCGCGGCCATCGGCAGGCGCGTCCTGCGCTTCGCCATGCGAAGGCTCGAGGCGTGAAGGTCGCCGTCGTCGGCGCCGGCACCATGGGCGCCCTCCACGCTCAGCTGCTGGCCGAGACCGAAGACGTCGAGACCGTGCTCGTCGTCGACGTCGATCAGGGTCGGGCAAGCGAGGAGGCGGCGCGCATCGGCGGACGGGCGGCCTCCTTCGAGGAGGCGCTGACGGAGGCCGATGCCGTCGTGATCTCAACGCCGCCGCAGTTCCACGAGCAGCAGGTCACCGCCGCGATCGAGGCGGGCCTCCACGTCATGTGCGAGAAGCCGCTGACCGACCGCCTGGACTCGACGCTGGCGCTGGCGGAGCGCATCGAGTCGGAGGGCGCGCACGTCGAGGTCGGCTTCCAGCGACGCCACGATGCCGGCTTCCGCAGGGCACGCGAAGGGATCTCGGGCCGCATCCACGTCGTGCGGCTGACCGCGCACGATCCGATCGGATCGCCGCAGCCGCCACCTTCCGGCGACCCACCGGAGACCGCGCCGATCTTCCGCGACTCGTCGATCCATGACTTCGACGTCGTCCGCTGGCTCACCGGGCAGGAGGTCACCGAGGTCGCGGTCGAGGCCGGCCGCCGCGATGGGCGACGCCCCACCGATCCGCGCGAGATCGAGAGCGCGGGGGTGACGATGCGGCTGTCGGGCGGCGGGATCGCGATCCTGGAGGCGAGCTGGCTGCATCCGGCCGGCTACGACGTCCGGCTCGAGGTCATCTCCGAGGGCTCGGCGGTGAGCGGCGGCCTCTCGGCGCGCACGCCGACGCGCCACGCCGACTGGGACGAGCCCAACGCCGGCTGGGCCGGCTACCTCGAGCGGTTCGAGGCTGCCTATCGGGCCGAGCTCGTCGACTTCCTGGCGTGCTGCCGGGGCGTGCGTCCCGCCTTCAGCACCGCGCGAGACGGCGTCGAGGCGATGCGGATCGCCGTCGCCGCGACCCGAGCGTTCTCGGAGCGTCGCCTCGTGCGGCTCGACGAGATCCCTGGTCTCCCGCGGCGAGAGGTGGCCTGAGAGGCGTCAGGCTTTTTGTGCTTCTCATCGACAAACGTCTCTGGTACCGTCGATGAGACCGCCCAAGGAGCACCTCGTGGCCGCCTTCTTTCCCGATGCCCCGGACCGGGTTCCGTTCGCCGGGCTCGACTCGCCGGAGCCCTTCGCCTACAAGGTCTATGAGCCTGATCGTCAGGTGCTGGGCAAGCGCATGGAGGACCAGCTGCGGATCGCGGTCTGCCTCTGGCACTCGTTCAACTGGCCTGGCTCCGACGTCTTCGGCGTCGGGACGTTCGATCGGCCCTGGCTGGCCCCGGCGTCGACCCGACCGAGGGCTCGCGCGCCAAGATCGACGCCGCATTCGAGTTCGTCGCCAAGCTCGGCGTCCCCTACTTCACCTTCCACGACCGCGACGTCGCTCCGGAGGGCGGGAGCTTCGGTGAGACGATCGCCATGCTCGACGCCGCGGTCGAGATGATCGAGGCCCACATGGAGCGGACCGGCATACGGCTTCTGTGGGGCACGGCCAACCTGTTCAGCCACCCGCGCTACGCGGCCGGAGCTGCCACGAACCCGGACCCCGAGGTGTTCGCCTACGCCGCCGCGCAGGTGAAGCACATGCTCGAGACGACGCATCGGCTCGGCGGGGCGAACTACGTGCTGTGGGGCGGACGCGAGGGCTACGAGACGCTCCTCAACACCGACCTGGCGCGAGAGGAGGCTCAGCTCGCTCGCTTCCTGACGCTCGTCGCCGAGCACAAGCATCGCATCGGCTTCGAGGGCATGCTTCTTCTCGAGCCCAAGCCGCAGGAGCCGACCAAGCACCAGTACGACTACGACTCGGCGACGGTCGACTCCTTCCTCGTGCGCCACGACCTCGCGGGCGAGTACCGCGTCAACATCGAGGCGAACCACGCCACGCTCGCCGGGCATAGCTTCGAGCACGAGGTCGCGGTCGCCGTCAGCCGCGGAATCTTCGGCAGCATCGACATGAACCGCGGCGATCCCCAGAACGGCTGGGACACCGACCAGTTCCCGAACTCCGTCGACGAGCTCGCGCTCGCCGTCTACGAGATCCTGCGCGGCGGCGGGTTCACGACCGGTGGCTTCAACTTCGACGCCAAGCTCAGGCGCCAGAGCATGGACCGCGCCGATCTCTTCCACGCCCACATCGGCGGGATCGACACCCTCGCGCGGGCGCTCCTGGTGGCCGCCGCGCTCGTCGAGAAGGGCGACCTCGCCGATGAGAAGGAGCGCCGATACGCCGGCTGGGCCGACGGCCTCGGTGCGGAGATGCTCGAGGGCGGTCTGTCGCTTGGCGACATCGAGGCGCGCGTCGCCGGTGGAGGGATCGATCCTCGACCTCGCTCGGGCAGCCAGGAACGCCTGGAGAACATCGTCAACCAGCGCATCTGGTCGGCCGACCGGGACCGCTGAGCGGTGGGATCCCACGTTCTCGGGATCGACGTCTCGACCACCGCGACCAAGGCGATCCTCGTGGACGAGGCTGGCACCGTGGCGGGCGTCGGATCGGCGGAGTACGACTTCGCGGTTCCCGCGCCGCTGTGGAGCGAGCAGGACCCCGAGCTGTGGTGGAGCGGCGCGCAGGTCGCCATCCGCGCCGCGCTGAACACCGCCGGCATCTCCGGCACCGACGTCGCGGCGATCGGGCTGACCGGCCAGATGCATGGCGCCGTGCTCCTCGACGACGCCGATCGGCCGCTTCGGCCGGCCATCCTGTGGAACGACCAGCGCACCGCCGCGGAGTGCGACGAGATCCGCGAGCTGGTTGGGCCGCGACGCCTGATCGAGATCACCGGCAACGATGCGCTCACCGGCTTCACCGCGCCGAAGCTGCTGTGGGTGCGCCGCAACGAGCCGGACACGTGGGCGCGGGTCGCGCACGTCATGCTGCCGAAGGACTACGTTCGCCTGCGGCTGACCGGCGAGCACGCCACTGACCGGGCCGATGCCGCGGGCACCCTGCTTCTCGACCTGGCCGCCCGCGACTGGTCAACCGAGGTGCTCGACGCGCTCGACATCGAGCCGGCGATCCTGCCGCGTACCTTCGAGGGCCCCGAGGTCACCGGACACATCACCGCCGAAGCGGCCGATGCGACCGGGCTGCGCGCCGGCACCCCGGTCGTGGCCGGCGGTGGCGACCAGGCGGCGAACGCCGTCGGCGTCGGAGCGATCGACGAGGGGGTGGTGGCGCTCTCGCTCGGCACATCCGGCGTGGTCTTCGCCGCCACGGCACAGCCAATCATCGAGCCCGCCGGGCGAGTCCATGCCTTCTGCCATGCGGTGCCGGATCGCTGGCACCTCATGTCGGTCATGCTCTCGGCCGCCGGCAGCCTGCGCTGGTTCCGCGATGCCCTCGCGCCCGGCGTCGAGTTCGCCGCCCTGGCCGACGAGGCAGCCGGCGTGCCTGCCGGCGCTGACGGGCTCCTCTTCCTCCCCTACCTCAGTGGCGAGCGCAGCCCGCACGCGGATCCGCTGGCGCGCGGCGCGTTCATCGGCCTCACGGTGGCCCACGAGCGGCGGCATCTGACGCGTGCCGTGCTGGAAGGCGTCGCCTTCGGACTGCGCGACGGGCTCGACCAGATGACCGCGACCGGTGTCCCCGCGCCCCACCAGATCCGCGCCTCCGGGGGCGGCATGGCCAGTCCGCGTCTGGCGCCAGATCCTGGCCGACGTCCTCGTCGCCGAGATAGCCGCCGTCGGGACAGCCGAGGGTGCCGCCTATGGCGCAGCTCTGCTCGCCTCGGTCGGCGCCGGCTGGTTCACGAGCCTCGAAGAGGCGGCGAGTAGGGTCGTGCGAGTGACGCCGGTCGCCGCACCGGGCGCCGACGCGCAGGTGTACGTCGACGCTCTCGAGTGCCTATCGATCCCTCTATCCGGCCCTGGCGCCGATGTTCCACCGCGAGGTCACATCGGCGGCAGAGGGCTAGCCCTTCAGCTCCTCGAGCTCCTCGCGCGTCGCCTCGTCCGGCTTCTTGCCCAGGATGATCATCGCGAGCACGTCGTCGGTCGTGACGTCCTCCTTCCTCATCGTTCCCACCAGGCGACCGTGGTACATCACGCTGATCCGATCCGACAGATCGAAGACGTCGTGGATGTCGTGGCTGATGAGGAAGATGCCGATCCCCTCGGTCTTCAGCTGACGGATGAGATCGCGCACCTGGGCTGTCTCGGCCGGCCCGAGAGCGGCAGTCGGCTCGTCCATGATGAGGATCTGCGCGTTGAAGTGGACCGCGCGGGCGATGGCGACCGCCTGGCGCTGGCCGCCGGAGAGCGACTTCACCGGCATCGCGAACCGCGTGAAGTTCGGGTTCAGCCTCCCCATCACCCTGCGAGTCGCATCTTCCATGGACCCTTCGTCGAGCGTCCTCCACCAGGTCTGCATCTCGCGACCGAGGAAGACGTTGCCCGGCGCGTCGATGTTGTCAGCCAGGGCGAGCGTCTGGTAGATGCATTCGATGTTGAATGCCTTCGCGTCGCGCGGGTTGCTGATCACCCGGGGCTCGCCGTTGATGCGGATCTCGCCGGAGTCTGCGGCGTGCGCGCCGGAGAGCGTGCGAATTAGGGTCGATTTGCCGGCGCCGTTGCCACCGACCAGGCCGACCACCTCGCCCGGGTAGAGGTCGATGCTGACGTCGTCGACGGCATGCACACCGCCGAAGGCGACACGGATGTTGCGCATCTCGACGAGCGGCACACGCTCAGCTCCGTTCGGCGCGGTGACTGGCGCCTCGGCCGTCATGTGCCACCCCCGCGCCGACGGTTATACGTGTCGAGGCCAACGGCGATGATGAGGACAATGCCGGCCACCACGTTCTGGGTCGGGGAGTTGACGCCGTTGTAGCTCATCCCGTAGGCCAGCGACTGCATGACGAACGCGCCCAGCACGGCACCGGGGATGGTGCCGATGCCTCCCGCGAACGACGTGCCACCGACGACGGCGGCGGCGATGACGTAGAGCTCGTCGCTGGAGCCCACGTCGAGGGTCGACCCGTTAAGCCGTGCGGACGAGATCGCAGCGGCGATCGCGCAGAGGACCCCCATCAGCATGAAGGTCTTCATGATCGTCCAGCGGGTGTTGATGCCCGCCAGCTCGGCGGCGTCGGGATTGCCCCCGTAGGCGTAGACGTATCGCCCGAAACGCCGCCGGGTAGCGATGAAGGTCATCACGACTGTCACCGCGATGACGAGGATGACCGGCCATGGGAAGCCGACCGAGATCTTCAGGCCGCCCGGAGGCTCGGTGATGCCGTTCGCCTGCGCGTACTGGGTGGCGAGGCCCGCCGGCCAGAAGTTGGCGTTGGCGAACGCGACGACGCCGATGACGATCGCGCAGCCCAGGACGCCGAGGAGCACCTCCGCCCACATCGGCCTCACCGGAAATCCGAACTTCTGGCGCTGGCGACGGCTGTTGACGAGCAACGCGATGATCGCGATGCAGCCGACGATGCCGAGGACCCACGTCAGGAGCCCGCCGATCGAGCCCACCGCGCCGCCCCCGATGAGGCGGAAGTTGCTGTGCAGCCCAGATACGGCGGCGCCGCTAGAGAGCAGCCACACCGAGCCGCGCAGGGAGAGGAGGCCGCCGAGCGTCACGATGAAGGAGGGGACGCCGATGTAGGCGATGATGAAGCCCTGGAAGCCGCCGATGAAAGCCCCCAGGCCGACTCCCAGCAAAAGGGCGACGATCCATTGGATGGGGTTGTCCAACCCGAGCCCGAGAGCCGGCAGCCAATCGGTCTGGAGCAGCGCGTAGACCATCGCCACGACGCCGACGATCGATCCCACCGACAGGTCGATGTTCCGCGACACGATGATCAGGACCATGCCGGTCGCCATGATGGCCGTGCCCGATGCCTGGACCGCGAGCGTGACCATGTTGGCCGGCCGTAGGAACGTGCCGCCCGACACGATGTGGAAGCCGAGGAGGATGACCGCCAGCGCGACCAGCATGCCAAACAGGCGCAGGTCGATCTCGGTCTTCGAGAGCGTCTCGCGCACCGATCCCCGCGGGGCCGGTTGTGCCTGACCCGGCACCGGAGCCGCGTCGGCTACGTCAACCAATTCGGGGTGCCTCCCCCGTGTGATGGAAGTGCCCTGGCCCGCGGCATGGCTGCGGGCCAGGGCATCAGTCGACGGATCTGGTCAGGCTGCTACTGGCAGGCCGCCGGCGCGCTGGCCGCGTCGACGCCCTCGCACAATTCATCCTGGGTGAGCCACCCGGAGTCGATGATCAGGTCCAGGTTCTCCTGGGTGATCGGCTGCGGCTTCAGGATGAACGAGGTGATCTCGTTCTCGTCACCCGAATCCGGCTCTCCATCCGGACCCGGGGTCGTGAACGGGGCGGCCGTGAGGCCGGCTTCCGGCGCCACCGCGTCGTTGACCGTTCCTTCCGGAAGCGTGATGTCCGCCATCGCCGTGCCCTCGCACAGCTGCAGCGCCGCGGCGCCGGCGACCTTCCCGAGCTCGTTGGCGTCCTTCCAGACGTCCACGTACTGGAGACCCTGGGCCACATTCTGCAGGTTCGCGGTGTCACCGTCCTGGCCGCTGACAGGGATCGTGTCGTAGTTCTTCGCCTGGAGTGCCGCAACGACGCCCAGCGCCGTGCTGTCGTTCTCGGCCAGCACCGCGTCGATCTGGACGTCCTGGTCATTGGCGGCGTCGATGATCGCCTCCATGTTGTTCTGGGCCGTCTCGGTGTCCCACGCGTCGGTGAACTGATCGTCGAAGATCTCGATCTCACCGGCGTCGATCTTGTCCTGGAGGCCCGCGTTATCCCAGCCCTGCGGCAGGAAGATGGAGGCGTTCGGGTCGCCCGGATCGCCCTTGATCAGGACGTACGTACCCTCCGGCACGGCCTCGAACATGGCCTCGGCCTCGGCCTCGCCCACGCCCACGTTGTCAAATGTGATGTAGAGAAGCTCGGGATCCTCGATCAGGCGGTCGTACGCGATGACCGGGATGCCGGCATCCTTGGCGGCCTGGACGCCCGGCAGCACCGCCTGGTTGTCCTGCGCCAGGAGGATGAGGACATCGATATCCTGGTTGATGAACGTCTCGATGTCGGTCAGCTGCTGCTCGGTGTCGAGATTCGCGTCGGCGTCGGTGTAGGTGCCGCCACCCGCCTCGACCGTCTCCTGGATGTTTGGCTTGTCCTTCGCCGCCCAGCGCGGCTGCTGGAAGTTGTTCCACGAGACCGCGACTGAGCAGTCACCGCTGGCCGCCTGTGATCCGCCGCCGTCAGAACCGGCGGGCTCGGACGCGTCACCCTCGCCGCCGCAAGCAGCGAGCACAAGGGCAAGCGTGCCCAGCGTCGCCGCCATCCTCCGAATCATCATTCCGAAAGCTCCTCCATCAAGATCCCCCGCCGTTTTGCTTACTTCTCAGTTTTGCCTTGCGTAGGCTACTCCTCTGTCAAGCCCTCCTCCTCCATTCGTTCGCCTTCGCCGTGGTTGGTCCCGAAGCGCGGGCCGAGCCGTCCAAGGGGCGCGCGTCATGCGCTCGCCAGTTCCGGTCGATGCGCACCGGCGGACGCCAGCCGCCACGCCGGGTCGGTGAGCATCGGCTCGAACGCGAGCTCGGCGGCGCCGATGATCGGCGCGTTGACGCCGAGAGCGGCGGGCACCACTCGCACGAGGGACCGAGAGGCCGGCAACGCGCGACGCTCAAGCGCCGCGCGCAGCCCGTCCAAGACCAATGGATGAATCCGTCCCAGCACGCCGCCCAACACGACCAGCGTGGGGTTGAAGATATTGACGAGCGACACCACGCCGATGCCGAGCCACTCCCCGAGTCGCTCGATGCTGGCGCTCGCGGCGGGTTCCCCAGCAATCGCGGCGTCGATGAGCTCGTCGACCGCTGCGCGTCCACCGGTCGCGGACCGTCCCGACATTGAGAGCATGGCGCGCTCGCCGATCTCGGTCTCCCAGCAGCCGAACGAGCCGCACGCGCAGGCCTTGCCTCCGGGATTGACGATCATGTGCCCGATCTCGCCCGCGTAGCCTGCCGCGCCCACCAGCGCCCGACCACCGACCGTCACGCTGCCGCCAACACCGACCTCGCTCGCCACGTAGACCACGTCCGCCTCTCCGACCGCCGCGCCCCGCCTATGCTCCGCCAGCCCACCGAGGTCGGCCTCGTTGGCGATCGCAAGCGGCACGTTGGGTCGAAGGGCCTCCGCGACACGCTGGCCAAGCGGCACGTCGTGCCAGCCGAGGTTCGGAGCGAGGCGAACGAGGCCATCGCTGCGGCGGACGATGCCGGCCACACCGAGGCCGATGCCGACAAGGCCATCGTCGCCCGCATCGAGCATTGGCCGGGCCAGCTCAGAAAGGTCGGCGACGATCTGATCAACGGTGACGTGCGCTCGCGGCCGGTCGACGCGGACGAGCTCGTGAATCGTTCCGCCGAGCCCGACCCTGGCGGCGGCGAGGGAGTCGACGTTGATCTCGAGGCCCACCACCCAGGCCGCATCGGGGTTCGGATGGACCAGGGGCGAGGGCCGGCCCGGGACGCCGGCCGGCTCGTTGCGGCTCTCGACGAGGAGACCGCCACGCACGAGCTCGCCGACGAGGGTGCGGATCGCCGAACGGGTCAGGCCGGTATGGGCGACCAGCTCGGACCGCGACAGCGGGCCGCGAAGGTGCAGCGCTCGGACGATCGCGCTCAGGTTCGATCGCCGCACCGTCTCGCTGCGCTGGCCGACCACTTCCCGAGGCGTGAACATCAGAGTTTGTGTTCCTCTCATCCAAATGTTGTCGTAGACTCGTCCATCGGCGCGGGACCTGTCAATACGTCTGCATGGAGGTCAACGTCACGGATGCGACGGCTGCGCTGGGGAGTGCTCTCGACGGCCGCCATCGGCCGCCTGAAGGTGATACCGGCCATCCAGAAGGGCGAGCACTGCGAAGTGGTTGCCATCGCCTCCAGAGATCTGGCCCTCGGCAAGAAGGTGGCGTCAGAGCTGGGCATCCCCACCGCTCACGCTTCGTACGAAGCCCTGCTGGCCGACCCCGGCGTGGAGGCGGTCTACATCCCGCTGCCGAACCACCTCCATGCCACCTGGGCCATCGCCGCCGTGGAGGCGGGCAAGCATGTCCTCTGCGAGAAGCCATTGGCGCTGACCGCCGCCGATGCCGAGCGCATGATCACGGCCGCCGATCGCGCGGGTGTCCACCTGATGGAGGCCTTCATGTATCGGCTCCACCCGTCATGGGTCGCGGTGCGTGAGCTGGTCGCGTCCGGGCGGATCGGAGCGCTGACCGCGGTCCAGAGCTGGTTCTCGTATTACAACGACGATCCGGCGAACATCCGCAACATCCTCGAGGCTGGCGGCGGCGCGCTCTATGACATCGGCTGCTACAGCATCAACCTGTCGCGGATGCTCTTCGACGCCGAGCCAGACCGCGTCGAGGGGATCGTCGTGCGCGACCCGTCGGGGGGGATCGATACCCTCACGAGCGGCATCCTCGGTTTCGGCAGCGGCATCGCCAGCTTCACCTGCTCCACGCGCGCGGAGGACGATCAGCGGGTCCACGTCTACGGCACCACTGGACGCATCTCGATCGAGATCCCGTTCAACATTCCTCCCGATCGACCCACGCGCATCCATGTCACGGCCGGCGGCGATCCGCCGGTAGCTCCCCTGACCGAGACCCTGACATTCGCCACGGCCGACCCCTACACGGTCGAGGCCGATGCGTTCGCCGCCGCGGTCCTGGAAGACCGCCCCGTACCGGTGCCGCCGAGCGATGCGGTTGCCAACCTGCGGGTCATCGAGCGGCTGCTGGCCTCCGCCGAGCCGACGTCCGCCTGAGGGTCAGTGGTTCAATGCGTCCCGTGACCACGGGCAGGCGTGGCTTGATCGCCATCGGCATCGGCATCCCGATCGTCGCGCTCGGGGCAGCCTTTCTGGTGCCACGCTTCGGTTCGCCGAGCGGCTGGCGATGCGCTGCCGGCACCCCGGTTCGTCGAGGAAGCCTCCGCGGCGGGCATCGAGCATCGCTACGACGGCGAGTTCATGTACTTCGTCGGTGGCGGCGTGGCTGTCTTCGATTGCGACGACGACGGGCGGCAGGACCTCTACCTGGCGGGCGGCGAGGAGCCGGCCGCCCTGTACCGCAACCGCAGCCCGGCGGGGGGAGCCCTGGCGTTCGAGGCTATCCCTGGCAAGGCGACCGACCTGCGGCAGGTCACCGGTGCGTACCCGATCGACATCGACGGCGACGACGTCGACGATCTCGCCGTCCTCCGCGTCGGCGAGAACGTCCTGCTACGCGGCCTTGGGGACTGCGCCTTCGAGCGTGCGAACGAGGCATGGGGCTACGACGGCGGAGACGCGTGGACGACCGCGTTCAGCGCGACATGGGAGTCACCCGACGGGTTGCCGACCATGGCCTTCGGCAACTACCTCGTGCCGGACACCGTCGAGGACGGCACGCTACGTGTGCGACGACCACGAACTGGTGCGTCCCGCGCGCCGATGCGACGTCCTACGACTCGCCGACCACGCTGTCCCCTGGCCTGTGCACGCTCTCGATGCTCTTCAGCGACTGGGATCGGTCCGGCCGGCGCGATCTGCGGGCGTCGAACGACCGGCATTACTCGGTGGCCGCCCAGGAGCAGCTGTGGCGCATGGAACCGGGCGCGGCGCCGGACCCCTGGACCGTTGAGGAGGGCTGGCAGACGGTGAAGATCTGGGGCATGGGCATCGCCAGCCAGGACCTGGACGGTGACGGGTACCCGGAGGTCTACCTGACCAGCCAGGCCGACAACAAGCTCCAGACGCTGGCCGATGGCGCATCGCAGCCACGCTACGAGGACATCGCGATCAGCAGCGGTGCGACCGCCCACGAGCCGTACACCGGCGACACCGAGATGCCCTCGACCGCCTGGCACGCCGAGTTCCAGGATGTGAACAACGACGGCTTCACCGACCTGTTCGTGTCGAAGGGCAACGTGGAGGCACAGCCCGACTACGCCGCCCGCGACCCGAACAACCTGCTCATCGGGCAGCCGGACGGCACCTTCGTCGAGGGTGGCATGGAGGCCGGGATCGTGAGCTTCGCGCGGAGCCGTGGGGCCGCCCTCGCCGACCTGAACCTCGACGGGCTGCTGGACCTCATCGTGGTCAACCGGACGCGAAAACGTCGACCTCTGGCGCAACGTCGGCGCCGGGACGGCGGATGGCGCGGAGCCGATGGGCAACTGGCTGGCTCTGCGCGTGGACGACGATGGCGCGAATCGCGATGCGGTCGGCGCCTGGATCGAGGTCGAGGTCGGAGACCGGGTCATCAGCCGCGAGGTGACGGTCGGCGGCGGCCACGTCGGCGGACAGCTGGGATGGCTCCACTTCGGCCTCGGCGAGGCGGATCGAGCAACGGTGACCGTCACCTGGCCGGATGGGGAGGTCGATCGGCCGGTCGAGGTCGATGCGAACGGGTTCTTCGTGCTGGAGCGAGGAGCGGAGGAGGCACGACCGTGGGAGCCGCCAGAGGAATGACGCCCTCGTCGAGCGCCGCTCGCCTGGCGCAGGTCGCGCTTCCGGACTTCGGGATGCCGGACGCCATGCCGGAGATCCCGCCGGCGACGTACGTCGCCCGGCTCGAACGCCTCCGTGCGCGCGCCGAATCGCGAGGCCTCGACCGCGTCGTCGTCTATGCCGATCGCGAGCACAGCGCCAACGTGTCGTACCTGACCGGGTTCGACCCGCGCTTCGAGGAGGCGCTCCTCGTCATCGGCCCCTCGGATGACCCGGCGATCCTGGTCGGCAACGAGTGCTGGGGCATGGCGGGCGCCGCGCCGCTGCCCATGCGACGGCATCGGTTCCAGGACTTCAGCCTGCCGATGCAGCCGCGGGATCGATCGAAGCCGCTTGCCGAGATCCTGCGCGAGGAGGGCATCGGCGCGGGCAGTCATGTCGGGCTCGTCGGATGGAAGTCGTACGGCGAGCCCTGGAAGAGCGACGTTCCTGCCTACCTCGTCGACGAGCTGCGAGGGCTTGTCGGAAGCGGTGGATCGGTCGAGAACGCGACCGACGTGCTCATCGACGCGGCCGACGGCCTGCGTGTCATCAACGAGGTCGAGCAGCTCGCCTTCTTCGAGTGGGCCAGCTGCCACACCTCGCAGGGTGTGCGATCGCTGATCCACGGCCTGCGGCCCGGCATGAGCGAGCGGGAGGCGGTCGCGCTGCTCGGGTGGAACGGATGGCCGCTCTCCTGCCATCTGATGCTGACCGCCGGCTCGCGCGCTCCGCTCGGGCTGCTCAGCCCCGGCGATCGGCCGATCGAGCGCGGCGATCCGTTCACCACGGCCTTCGGGATCTGGGGCGCGCTGACCTGCCGCGCCGGCTTCGTGGTCGAGGACGCCGGCGAGCTGCCGGAGGCGATCCGCGACTACGTCGATCGCCTCGTGGCCCCGTACTTCACCGCGATCGCGGCGTGGTACGGCGCACTCCGCATCGGCGTCACCGGCGGCGAGCTCCAGGCGATCATCGACGACCATCTCGGCGACCCGTTCTTCGGGATCTTCCTCAACCCGGGACACCAGCTCCACCTCGACGAGTGGGTGAGCTCACCGATCTTCCCCGGCTCGCCAGGTGGAGCTGAGCTCGGGCATGGCGCTCCAGGTGGACGTCATCCCGGCCACCGGCACCGAGTACTTCACGACCAACATCGAGGACGGCGTGGCCCTGGCCGATGCGTCGCTGCGCGCCGCCTTCGCGAGCGGCTACCCCGCGGCGTGGGCACGCATTCAGCGCCGAAGGGAGTTCATGTCTTCCGTACTCGGCATCGACCTCCATGCCGATCGTGCTGCCGCTTTCGAACCTGCCGGCCGTGCTTGCCCCGTTCCTCCTGCGACCGGACCGTGTGATGACGATGGCCGGATGAGTGGGGCGCGCGAGGTCGTCCTGCGCAGCGACGTCCTCGAGGTCGTCCTGCTCCCGGAGCTGGGAGCGAGGATCCATCGGATCCGTGCCTTCGGCGAGGACCTTCTCCGCACCCCGGCCGATCGGGCGGCGCATCGGGACGAGCCGTTCTTCTGGGGCGCGTACCACATGGCGCCGTGGTGCAACCGCGCGGCGGCCGGTCCATCGACGATCGCCGGGCGAACGGTGCGGCTCGACGCGAACTTCGCCGACGGCTCGGCGATCCACGGGCTCGTGTCGAGCTCGCCGTGGGAGGAGCGCGATGACGGCTCGCTCGCCATCCGAATCGGCGGCCACGAAGGCGGCTGGCCGTGGCAGCACGAGGTCTCGCTCGCGCCGGCGGTCGACGCGGAGACCCTGACGCTGGACTACCGGGTCCGAAACCTCTCGGACGCACCGATGCCGGCGGGGATCGGCTTCCACCCGTGGTTCCGGCGTCCGGTCGAGCTGCGGCTGCCGGCGGCGTTCGGTCTATGCGAGCAACGACGGATCTTCGGGCGAGCCGCGGCCGGTCGATGGTCCGCTCGACCTCCGCCGTCGAACGATGCCCGCCCACGGCATCGACGCGACGTGGACCGATCTCAGCCCCGCGCGAGTCGACCTGTGGTGGCCGGAGGTCGAGCTGAGCGCGAGCAATCGAGATCGAGTCGGACGCGGAAGCGGCGTGCGTGGCGGTCGCGGCCCCGGATTCCATCGATGCCGTCGCCGTCGAGCCGCAGACCCACGGTCCGGATCCGATGCGCCGCCTGGCATACGGCGAGCCGGACGCGCCTCGCCTGCTCCCGCCCGGCGACGACCTTCGGTTCCGAGTCCGGCTCAGCGGTGACTCAGGGAGCCGTGTAGGCGATCGTCTCGCTACGGGCGACGACGAAGCTGCCGAGCGTCGTGTCGCGCACCGCCTCGATCCGCAGCTCGTGGGCGCCGGGTCGCAGCGCATCGGTCGCGAACGCGGCGGTGGCCTGGCCGTTGATGACGTTGAGGACCGTGGTGCCGTCGAGGAGGTGATAGGCGGTGAAGCAACCGGAGAAGCCGCGGTACGCCGACCAGGCGACGTGGGTCATGCCGTCGGCATCGGTGCTCACGGTCGAGCTCTCCGAGGCTCGCGACCTCACTGAGCCGGGCAGATCGAACCGGCGACGCGCTCACCACCGCTCCCGCCGCGTCGTAGGCCATGACGCGGTAGTTCCACAGCGTCTCGGACGGGATGATGCTCGCGTCCACCGCCGAGGTTACGAATCGGTCCGTCGCGAACGTGTCGCCCCAGTCGACGGCCGGGGCGATCGGCGGATAGTCAGGAGCGATCGCCCGGCGAGGGCTGCGGAGCGCGATGTAGTGGTCGAAGCTCGGATGCGTGCTGGGCGACCACTCGAGCACGACCCCACCCTCGCAGCCGATGGCCCGCAGGTCGAGTGCGCCTACGTCCGGGCTCGGCGTTGGAGCCGCGGTGGGCTCCGGGGTCGCGGTTCCGAGCGACGGACTGGCGCCGGGCGTCTGCGAGCTCGCCGTCGGGCTGGGATCAGGCCCGAACCGGGTCGGCGAGGCCTCCGTCTCCGACGGCGCGCGGATCGTGCAGGCGACCGAGAGCGCGCCGACGACCACGAGGACGAGGGGGCGGCGCGCGCGCATCGGCGGACCGTAGCACGGCCGAGCGGCGCGGATCGGACCGCTAGACTCCGGCGGTGATCTCGTCCCTGGCGCCGCTCGACGTCATCCTGGTGAGGCACGCCGAGTCCGTACCGGTCGGCACCGCCGGCGTCGAGGACGACGATCGCCCACTCACCGATGCCGGCACGGCCGACGCCCGCGAGCTGGCCGATGAGCTCGAGGCGTACGAGATCACCGCGATCTACAGCTCGCCCTACGCCCGGTCGGTGGCGACCGTCACGCCACTGGCAGAGCGGCGCCGCCTGCCGGTCCAGGTGATCGAGGATCTCCGTGAGCGCCGCCTCTCTCCGGCTTCGCTCGACGATTGGCGATCCACGCTCGAGCGAGCCTGGGCGGATGCCGACTTCGTCAGCCCCGGTGGGGAGTCCGGTCGGGCCGCCCAGCGCCGGGCAATGGCGACGCTGGACCTTCTTCGCTCACGGCACCCTGACGGCGGGCGGCTGGTGATCGGCAGCCACGGCAACCTCATCAGCCTCATGCTCAACGCCCTCGAGCCGGGGGTCGACTTCGAGTTCCACATGGCCATGCCCACCCCGGCGGTCTATCGGCTCATCCACGACGGCCTGCGCTGGAGGATCATGGGCGGCCACGGCTTCACGCCCGTCGATCTATGAGTCGCGCACCACGAAGTCTTCGAACGTCTCGCGGCGCCGGCTGAGCCGCAGCTCCCCTTCCTCGATCACGGCCTGCGCCGGCCGCAGCCGACCGTTGTAGCTCGAGGCCATCGCCGCGCCATAGGCGCCGGCCGACCCGATCGCCAGCAGGGCACTTACGCCCGCCATCGGGCCAAGGTCGACGTCGCGGGCCAGCAGGTCTCCCGCTTCGCAGATCGGCCCGGCGAGGGTCCACCGCTCGACGTCCGTCGGCAGCGGACCACCCGGTGCGAGAACGCTGACCGGATGCTCCGCGCCATAGAGCATCGGCCGGATCAGCTCGGTCATGCCCGCGTCGACGACGAGGTGGCCGCGGGCCTGGATACGGACGACGCGCGTGACCAGCCATCCGGCATCGCCGACGATGCTGCGTCCGGGCTCGACGATCAGCAGCCCAGGCTCCGGGAGCGCCGATCCGATCGCGGCGGCATAGCCTTCCGGCGCGCCGATCCAGCCGCCGCCGAGGTCCACGCGCTGGGCGCCGGCCTCGGAAGCGAGACGCGCGAGCAGCTCGGCGAGTCGCCGGAAGGCGTCGAGATCCGCGATCTCCGAGCCGATGTGCGCGCCGATCGACTCGAGCTTCCCGCCGGCAACGCGGATGCGGCGCAGCGCCTCGCTCAGCTCGTCGAGCGAGATCCCGAACTTCGACCCGGCCGCCCCGGTGGCGAGGTGTGGATGCGTCTGCGCATCGAGCGCTGGGTTGATCCGGAGGCCGATGCGTGCCGCTCCGACCTCGAGCAGCGTGTCGAGAGCGCCAAGGGTCTCGGCGTTGACGAGCGCACCGGTGTCGGCGGCCGCGGCCAGGTCGGGATCGGTCTGTCCCACGCCGTTGACGACGATCCGCTCCGGTGGACATCCGGCGCGAAGGGCCAGCGCGAGCTCGACCGGACCGACCACCTCGAATCCACACCCATCACGCCGCGAGCCGTCGGAGGAGCGCCGGATCAGGGTTTGCCTTGACGGCGTAGGCGACGAGGGCGCCAGGCAGTGCCGCGCGCCAAGCCGCGGCCCGATCCGCAGCAGCGTCGAGGTCGGTCACGTAGAGAGGCGTCCCCCACCGCGACGCCGCCTCGCGCATGAGTTCGGGGTCACTCCTCTGGCGCAGGCAGCTCCTCCCATTCCGTCGACGAAGAAGTCGACACACCGCACGCGGGCAGACGTAGACGTCGAAGTGCTCTTTGTTGACGAAGCTCTCCGAGGTCGCCAGTGCACCCCAGCGAGTGCCGTGGTGGAAGTCCCGCGTCCCGGCGTATTCGAGCGGGATGCGGCAGCGAGCGCAGGCGAGTTCGTCGGTCATGGGGCCCTATTGTGGACTGATGAAGCTCCGACCATCCGTCTCTCGGATGTAACCTTCTAAGCCCACCGGCAGCATCGCGTCGTCGCCGGTAGTGCCAGCGTGACCGATGAGTTTCGGGCCACCGCGGCAGTCAAGTAGGCATCGGGCAGTCGAGACGCGCAAGCCCAAGTGATCAGGCGCCGCCGACAGCGTGGCCTGCACCATCCGCCAGAAGGAGCGACAACTGATGCAGTTCTTCTTGACCGTGCCCCACGACTCGGCCGAGGAGCCGACCATGGCGTCGATGGACCCGGCCGAACTAGAGGCCGCGCTGGCCGCCGTGGAGGAGTTCAATGCCGACCTACACAAGTCCGGGGCGTTTCGCTTCGCCGGGGGCCTGCACCCGCCGTCGTCGGCCAAGACCGTCGACGCCAGCGGCGGCGAGCCCGTGGTGGTCGACGGACCGTTCGTTGAGGCGCCGGAGTACGTGGGCGGCTTCTGGGTGATCGAGGCCGCTGACCAAGATGCCGCTGTCCGGTGGGCGACGAAGGCGTCGAAGGCACTGGGTGGCCGCATCGAGGTGCGCGCCTTTCAGGAGCCACAGGACGCCTGATCGACCGGAGATCGCCGGCAGCCCTTCGCGCCGGGTTCGGCACCGAGGCGTCGCGCGACCACGATTGACGCACTCAGGCCAGGCGCCAGTGGAGCGGTGACTCCTCCTCCTGCGCGCCGCAGCTGATCGGACGCGCCGGCTCGGCCGGCTCGGCTCGCAGGTCGATCGGGTGGGTCATGCCGTCCCGCGTGCGGAGGGTGACCTTGGCGCGGTCGGCCTTCGTCTCCACGGACACGAGGCTAACGTCGTCGATCCGGACCAGGCCGGCGCGCTCGCGCAGCGTCTGCTCGGCGACCTGCGCGGGAGCCGGCCATGCCGAGCGCCCGCGCAACCGGGCAACGTCGAGAGTGCCGTCGAGGTAGGCATCCGCGAGCCGTGGGCCGTCGTCGGCGGTGACGCGTCCGTACACGATGCCGTCCGGCAGGCACACGAGGTTGCCCGCGAACCGATGGCCGCCGAGGTGGGTGCACTCCCAGACCCGCTCGGCGTGCTCGGCCGCCAACGCGGCGACGAGCGCGCGTCCGCGCAGGGCGCAGCAGGCGTCGCGCTTGCCATTCGTGCAGACCAGGAAGATCGGGTCGCGAAGCGGCGCACCGAACTCGGCAAGCGCACCTTCGCCGACCGATGCGATCGAGAGCTCGGCCGGGTCGGTGATGCTGCGGATCGCCATCTCGCCTCGCTCGGTGTCGACCAGGATCGCGCGCCGCACCGCATCGGCTGCCGGATCGCCCTCCCTCCGCCGAACGAGCAGGAGGCGCATCCCGAGCCGCTTCGCCGCGGCCGCGGCATCGGCGCCGAAGACGTCCTCGACGGCGTGGCTGCCCCAGGCGGATCGGTCCTCGAGCAGCAGCCACCGGCGTCGCTGGTCGACCGTCCCGATCATGGGCTCGGCCAGCTGCTCGGCCAGCGCCGAGCAGCGCATCGGCGTCGCGAGGGTCATTCGGCCTGTGCCGGGATCTCGCGAAGGGTGCGAACGGGTGAGAAGAGGACCGGCAGGAAGGCGGTCAGGGCGCCGATGGCCGACACCCACAGCGCCGCGTGGAGGCCGACGACGGTCCCGAGCAGGCCGCCGAGCACCGCGCCGATCGGGATGGTGCCCCACACGATGAGGCGCATCGTGGCGTTCATGCGCCCGAGCATACGGTCCGGCGTGATCGCCTGCCGCAGCCCGACCTGGTTGACGTTGTACGCGACCGTCGTGAACCCGCCGATGATCCCGCCGATCACGAGGAACCAGAAGGGATCGTCCTGCGGTGCGAGCGGAACGAACAGCAGCGCAACCCCCGAGAACGCCGCGGTGACGATGATGGTCGGGCCGATGCCGATCGCCTTCGCCAGGCGGCCGCCGGTCAGCGCGCCGAGCAGCACGCCGATGTTGCCAAGCGCGAAGATGAGGCCGAGCATGCCGGCGCTGAGCTCGAGCTCCTCGACGGCATAGAGGATCAGGATCACCCCGCCGATGTTCCCGAACAGGTTCGCCGTCCCGGTGCAGGCGGCGATGCTGCGCAGGTACCTGTTCGAGAGAACGTAGCCGAGCCCGGCGCGAGCCTCCTGCCACATGCTCGGCCGCTCGCCCTGGGCCGGATCATGCGGCTCCGGACCGGCCTCGTTCCGCCGGATGAGCCCGACGAACAGCGCTGCCCCGAGATAGCTGATGGCGTCGAAGAAGATCGCCAGCGGCGCGCGAACAAGCTCGATCAGCACGCCCGCGATGGTCGGGCCCAGGACCGAGGAGGCGGCGCGTGACAGCTCGAGCTTCGAGTTGCCCTCCACCAGCTCGTCGCGCTCGACGACGCTGGGCAGATAGGACTGGTAGGCAACGTCGAAGAACACCTCGAGCGTGCCGGCCACGAAGGCCACGATGTAGACCTGCCAGATGGTGAGCGCGCCCAGCACGAAGGCGATCGGGATCGAAACCAGCAGTGCCGCGCGCGCGATATCGGCGCCGATGAGGATCGGACGGCGACGCATGCGATCGACCCACACCCCGGCCGGCAGGGTGAAGAGGATCCACGGCAGGAACCGCACGACGCCGAGCACGCCGAACTCGACCGCGCCCGCCCCGAGCACACTGATGGCGAGGAGCGGGATGGCGAGCTCGGTGATCTCGTCGCCGAACTGGCTGATGGTCTGCCCGGTCCAGAGCTTCATGAAGTCGCCCTGGCGCCACAGGCTCGGCCGATGCGGGACGGTGGCGGCCACTTCGCTCAGGGACGGGTCTCCGGTCGGATTGCGCTCGAGGGACATCTAGGAGCCCTCCGGCTTTCCGGCCCAGTCAGGCACGTAGACGGCGCCGACGAATCCGAAGGCCTCGCCCTTCCCGGGCGCCCCGTCCGCGAACTCGGCGGCGAGGGCATTGACCATCTCGGCGAACCGCTTGGCGCGGGCGGCCGGCATCCGGGCGCGGACGACGATCGACATCGACGGGTCGTCGCCTCCGGCGGACGGGCGCGCCTCGCCGATCGCCTGGCGCAGCGGCAGGGTGCCGAGCTCGGGATGCTCGCCCGCCAGCTCGCTCTCGCTCTCCGGCAACCGAAACTGGCCAGCGACGCGCACGTAGCGCTTCTCGACCACGCCGCGGATGCGGTGCCGCTCGGCGATCCGGATCAGGCCGGCGTCGGCCAGCACCCGCACGTGGTGCCCGATCGTGCCCTTCGCAGCGCCCAGCGACCGGGCCAGCTCCTGGATGCTGGCGGGACCGTCGAGGAGGCGTCCCAGAATGCGCCAACGGGTCGGATCGCCGAGCGCGTGAAGCTGATCCGGGCGGTCGATGGTGAAGTAGTCGGCCATCGGGCCGGAGGCACTATGGTCGGGATCTGCTGATTGGTCGGCCATTGCCGACCATTACATCACGCCCGTCAATTCCCGCGCACCACCGCCATCGTCAGCCCGTCCCCGATGGGCAGGATGGTGTGATCGACCCGCTCGTCGGTGGCGATCTTCTCGTTGAGCGCTCGGATCGCCGTCACCTGCTCGTCGTTCTGGGACGGGTCGGCGACTCTGCCGCTCCACAGGGTGTTGTCGATCATGATCAATCCACCCGGCCGGACGACGCGGAGGCAGCCCTCGTAGTACGCGTCGTAGCTCGGCTTGTCCGCGTCGATGAACGCGAGGTCGAAGCTGTCTTCGTCGAGCGAGGCAAGCGTCTCGGTGGCCGGCCCCAGGCGCAGCTCGATCCGGTCCGCGACGCCCGCATCGGCCCACGCCTTGCGCGCGAGGCTGGTCCACTCCTCGCTCACGTCGCAGCACAGCATCCGTCCGTCCGACGGCTGCGCCAGCGCCATGGCGGTCGAGGAGTACCCGGTGAAGGTGCCGATCTCGAGGATCCGCTTCGCGCCGATGAGCCGGACGACGAGTCCCATGAACGCGCCCTGGTCCGGCCCGATCTGCATCCCGTGCTCGGGCAGCGGCGCGGTCTGCTCCCGGAGGCCGGCGAGGACCGGGTGCTCGCGCACGCCGTATCGGCGGACGTACTCGACGAGCTCGTCGGTCATGGGCAGGGTGCGATCAGCCATTGATCGCCATCGTACGCCGGTGGGATATCGGGTGGGGCCGCATCCCACCCGATCCCGTGATGCGGAGGTTCAGCGGCTGAGGCGGCGCCTCCAGACGATCGCGATCGTCGTCGTCGAAATCAGCATGAGCGCGCCGAGGCCGATGACGAGGCCGGGCTGAGAGCTCGGAACCTCCGTGCTGGTGTCGGGCAGGCTCCCCCCATCTCCACCGGCGCCGGCCCCGCCCGCGGGTGTGGCGACCGGGGTGGCGGACGCGCCACCAGGCGGCACCGCGTGGGGATCGGAGTCGGGGTCGGGGTCGGGGTCGCCGCCGTCCCGGCAATGTCGAAGTCGAACGTCTCCGTCGTCGCCACCTCTCCATCTAGGGTGGTCAGCGACACGCCGTCGGCGTAGCTCGTGATCGCCGGATGGCACCGCCAGGTGCCGATTGCGATCTGAACGGCCGAAAATCGCCCAGTCGGGTATTCCGCTTTGAACTCCGCGAATGTGCAGGGATCCGCCATGGGGCAGAAGCCGTCCTCGATGTTGGTCTGCCAGACCACGGTCGCATCTCCGAGCGCGTGTCCTGCCAGACATTCGGCGTGACTGTCCCGTTTCTCCACGGGTCCACGACGAGCGTCGTGAAGACCGAAGTTCCGAGCTGGTAGCCGGAAAGACGCAGCGAGGCTGCTTCTTCATCCATGCCAGTTGCACCGGTCACGAACGTCCGCCAGCCACCGGCGGTCAGGTCGGAGAATGGGATGCCGAGCGGGAGGAAGGGGTGCGCCACGCCGGCGAAGTCCGTATTCGCCGCCACGGTCATCGCGAGGCTGCCGAGCCCCAAGGTTCCCGGGCCAGGCCCTTCGACCAGCTCTGTGCTTCCGCCGGCGGTGTTATCCGGGCTCTGGATCCATCCCCCGCCCGGAATCGTCGTGACGACGACCGTGCCGCCTCCACCAAGCACGGCGGGCGCGAGTGCCGCGGCTGCCAACACGATGACGACTGCGAGCAGTGCCACAACGCGTACACGTGGGCGTGGCCTGGTCTGCGATCGAGGTGACTGGTCGGTCATGACGTTCCCTTCGTCTACAGATCGTGAGCGACGTTGTGACTGAGCCGCGGAGGCTGCGGCGCATGACGATTGCGCACCACCACGCCGTCGACGTGGGTCGTAACCTCGGGAAGCGCCGTGCCGAGCGCGACCTGGGCGGCGGTATGCGGTCGCGGTGACTGGTCGGGCATGCCGACCCCTTTGCCGTACGGCTGGCGGTTATCATCCGTCCGTACGGTTCCATACACAAGCAGGCAGGCCCTTGCCTGCTGGAACCGGCGGTCGAGGGACCCGCCTTCAGGGGAGGAGCCACTCCTCGCGGTTGGAGGCGGGCACCTCGCCGCCATCGAGCCAGCGCAGGACGTAGAACTCGGTGCCGATCACCTGGTCTCCGAGGTCGTCCGGCAGCTCCAGCATCCAGCCGAAGTCCTGTCGCTGCGTCTTGTGACAGTCCATGCTGCGCCGCTTGGCATCGGCGAAGGCCGAGACATCGACGCGGGTCGTGACATCGGCGTCGGCGCGGCCGAACTCGAAGGCGTCGTCCTCCGCGCTCTCCACCGAGTCCGCGCCCGCTGGGGTGTCCTCCGCGTTCTCGTCGTCCATGCCCCACGGGAGGGCGATGCCTCGCTCCTTCATGGTTTCCATCATCTCGAGCCAACGCTCGCGGACAAAGGCGATCTCATAGAAGCGCGAGACCTCCCATTCCTCCCCGGCCGATGCGGTGTACGCCTCTCGGGCGATACGGGCCGCGTTGATGTGGTCCGGGTGGCCGTAGTTGCCGTTCTCGTCGTAGCTGACGATGGCCGACGGTCGCGCCTCGCGAACGACCTCGATCAGGCGGACCGTCGCCTCCTCCAGGTCGGACTGCCAGAACGAGTCGGGATGCTCGTTGGCATCCGTGCCGATCATGCCCGAGTCGCGATAGCCCAGGAGGTGCTGGTGGATGGCGCCGCCGCCGAGGGCATCCACCGAGCACGCGAGCTCGGCCGCGCGGATCTGCGCGAGTCGGGGACGCGCCTCGTCGTGATCGAGCGTCGGGTCGTGGATCTCCCCCTCGGCCCCGTCCGTGCACGTCACCAGGTCGACCCGCACACCCTCGGACACGAGGCGCGCGATGGTACCGCCGGTCCCCACCGACTCGTCGTCAGGGTGGGCATGGACGAAAAGGACGCCGCCGTCAGGCTGCACGGACCGATGCCTCGCTGCGAACTTCGGATGCGCCGATGGTAGCCAGCACACGGTGGGTGTCGCGCTCTCCGATCGCGACGGCCCGATCGACCTGCCCGAACTGGAGCGCGTTCATCCATCGCAGCTGCGGGGCGATGAGGAGGTCGGGCGGCTCGGCGACGACCGGATCGGCCCATCGCGCGGTGAGCAGTGCGAGGAAGCGCCGAGCGGTGAGGCGGTCGGCTGGCGTCCCGACGCCCAGGCGCCCGGAGGCGGTCCGCAGGAAGGCGGCGCCGAACCGGCTGGCGAGGAACGCCGGCTTCGGGATGTCCGCCAGCACGCCGATGACCGGCAGGTTCGGCGCCCATATGCGAGCGAGGCTCACCGGGACGCCTTCCCAGGGACCGGCATCGCACCAGACACCATCGGCGTCGCGGCGGGGCGGAAAGAAGAGCGGCACCGCGATGCTCTTCTCGAGCGCGTCGACCAGGCGACCCGACGTAATCAGCCGAGGCGTGCCGCTGACGAGGTCGAAGGCGGTGATGCCGAACGGGACGGGCAGGTCCTCGATCAGCGGATCCCCAAGGTCGGTTGCCATGCGCTCCAGCAGCGGTCGCGGATCGAAGAGGGCGAGCCGTCCGCGGCGCACGAGCCGATAGACCGAGGTCCGCTTCCCGGCCGCCGCGATCTCATCCGGCGTGCGACCGGCGGCAAGGCCGGCGCCGACGATCGCCCCCATGCTGGTTCCGACGATGCGCTCGGCCCGCAGGCCGTGAGCGTCGAGCGCGCGCGCGACCCCGACATGGGCCCAGCCGCGTGCGCCGCCGCCCCCGAGGGCGAGGGTGAAGCCATCGGCGAAGGGCGCTTGGCTCATCGGCTCAGGAGGCCGCGTGATCCGCGCAATCGCACATGTCGCGCAGCTTCGTGTAGGTGAAGAGGCCCGTGTCGTGCCCGTCGGCCCAGATCGGCGCGAGCGCGTAGCGACCGATCCAGCGCACCTCGTTCATGTGCGTCTGCCGCTCGTCGAAGGCGGTCTCCAGCGTGACGACGCCGGGCAGGCTTCCCTCGCCCGCGCACAGCGCGCACGGGCAGGCACGGCGAAGGGCCAGCCACGTCCACTCGCCCAGGTGGCCGTCGTCCCAGCGGATGCGCATCTTCCTCGCCGTCTCGTCGAGCTCCACGCCGATCGGGTTGACGATGTCGGGCATGCCTAGGGTGCCTCCCAGCGGGCGGTCGTGCCCAGCCACTCAGCGCCGAAGGCGGCTCCGGTCGACGTCAGCTGCATGACCGGAACACCATCTCCCAGGTCCCACAGGTAGAGGTTCTGAAGGACGCCGCCGCCGGAGGTCGGCCTGCCCAGGGTGAAGACGACGCGCTCCCCGTCGGGCGACCATCGCAGGTGGCTCACGTAGCCGGTCGCGGTCGTCCTCGCGAGTGCTCCCTCCTCGTGATTGGTGAGAGCGATCGCCGTGACGCCGTCGATGACCTCGAAGGTGACGCGGTGGCGGCCGTCCGGCGACCACAGCAGCGGGAGCGCCTCATCGAGCTCGGTGACCTCGCCGCTGGTGGGGTCGACCTGCCACGTGCCGCCCGCGAGTGCCCACAGTCGGAGCGATCCATCGTGCATCCAGAAGAGCCTGATGGTCCCGCCGTCGTCACTGAGCTGGGCCTCGGTGATCGGGGGCTCTGCTTCGATCTGTGGCCTCGGAAACGTGAGGCTGGCGAGCTCGCTCGTGTCGCCTGACGCGTAGTCGATCGCGAGCACGTGCGCGACATCGTTTGCCCCATCCTGCGTGATGCGCACGGCGTACACGACCGCGGCGTCCTCGCCCGAAGGTGAGCGTCGAGATGCCGTCGCCCAGTCGTCGCTTCTCCTTGCCCGGCTCGATCGAGACGAGGACGTCAGCGAGGAGGCCGGCTCCGACCGTCCCATCCGGAGACCATGCCATGCGTCGCACGTCGAGGGCCGGGTCCTGCGCGAGCACCGTGGGATCGGTCGACGTCGTGAAATCGTGGTGGAGGAGGTAGATGGGTGCGAGGGGGGCGGAACGGCCCTGGTAGACCATCTCGAGCGGGCCGTACACGGGTGGCGGGACGGGGGTCGGCGTCGGAGCCGCCGACCCGCTCGGGACCACGCTCGAGCTGGAGGGTGCGATCGTCGGCTCCGGACTTGCCTGCGGGGTCTCGTCGGGTAGTCCGACCAGGGCGCTCGCCGACGGCGTGGGTCCGCTACTGGCCCGCAGGGACCCGTCGCCCGCGAAGATGAGCGCGAGCAGGACGATGACCATGCCTGCCAGGAGCAGGATGATGCCGATGAGCCACGGCACAGCCTGCTCGGCGGTCGTCGGCGCCGGTACGGCCTCCTCGAGGGACGCATCGTCGTTGAGAGCCAGCGAGGTGCGGATGTCGCTTGACGTCGGCTCGAGGTCCACCGGCCGGGTCGCTGGCTGCGTCGGCTCCCAGCTCGACGGCAGCACCTGGGTGGCATCCGATTGGTTCGGCCAGCCATCTTCCAGGAACGGGAACGGGTTCGGCGCGGCTTCCGGTTCCGGCTGCTCCTGCGCCTCCAGCTCTTCCAGCTCCTCTGGCGCCTCGCGCTCCTCCTGCGCCGGCTCCGCGGACTGAGCCGCAAGCGCTGCGAGGGCGGCAATCGCTGCGGGGTCGTCATCGGCCTGGACGTCGGGGATGGCCTCAACCCCCTCCCCCACCAGAGTCGCAGGATTCTCTGGCTCGTCCGGCAGCCAATCGGGCTCGATCGGCTCCGGCGGCGACTCTGTGATCGGCGACTCCGTAATCGGCGACTCCGCAGCGGCGATGGGTGCCGCCTCGACCTGCGGCGGACCCCACGTCTCCGCCTCCAGCTCGGCGGCCTGGTCCGATGGGCCGGCGTCGGCCGCCTCGACGGTCCATGGATCGGCCAAAGCGGCAGCGGCCCACGGATCGGCCGTCGCGTCCCACGGCTCTGCCAGGGGCGCAGCGGGCTCATCGCGGATCGGCTCTTCCGCGGGCTGCTCGTCGAACATTTCCGGCGCCGCTGCTTCGGGCTCGACGACTTCCGGCTCGACGGCGACGGACTCGACGGCCGCAGCTTCCGGCGGCGGCTGCCACGCGTCTGCGGCGACGGGCTCGAGCGGCGCTTCCTCGGGGGCCGTGGGCAGGGTCGGATCGTCATCGGTCCACGACTCGGCCCACGGATCACTCGATGGGTGGTCTGGCTCCTCGATGACGTAGTCGTCGGAGGGCGCGGGAGAGGAAGGCCACGCGTCCCAGCCCGAGGCGCTGTCGCTGCGCGACTCCTGCCAGGGGTCGTCGGCGGACCAGGGCTCCGGGCTCGGAGGACTCGACGACGGAGTGTCGAGTTCCTCGGATGGCCATTCGTCGCCATCCGGCCCGGGGAACGGCGGCCGATCCCAGGGACCGCTCACTCGCGGGCCCCGCTGGGTGCACGGCTCACCGCGGAATCATACCGAATGGTGACGACAATGATCCCGAGGACCACCAGCGCGGTGCCCATGGCCAGGCGCGGATCCATCTGCTCACCGAGGAGCAGCACCCCGATCGCGACCCCAACCACCGGGAACATATAGGTCACCATCACCGCCATCGTGGCGCCGATCTGCTCGATCAGGAAGAAGTAGAGCACGTAGGCGACGAAGGAGCCGAGCAGTCCGAGCCACAGGACGGCAAGGACGGTATCGGGCTCCATCGGGACGATGAGGCCGCCATCGGCCAGGAGGGCGAGGATCCACATGTCGATCGCCGCGAAGATGAGGGTTCCCGCCGCCACCACGTAGCGGTGCGTGCTTCGGATCTGGTAGCGCGAGTAGGACGCGCCGACGGCGTAGGAGAAGGCCGCGAGAACGATCGCCAGGGCGCCGATGAGTCCGGACGGGCCTGCCCGCAGATCGAGCTCCCGGCTCGCCAGGAGCGCGGCGCCGACGAAGCCGAGCACGAGACCGGTGACGCGCAGGGCGGTGACCGGCTCGGTCTTCAGGGCGACACCGGCGATGACGAGGCTGAAGATCGGAACGAGCGAGTTGAGCACGGCCGCCGTGCCGGAGTCGACGAACAGCTCGCCCCAGCTGATGAGGAAGATCGGGATCGCGGCGTTGACGGTGCCGAGAACGAGGAGCGGAAACCAGTCGCCGGCGCGGCGCGGCATCGGCACGCGAAGGATCGCCAGCAGCACCAGCATCCCGATCGCACCGAGGGTCATGCGCCAGGCAACGAGCGTGGCGGGCGGGATCTCTTCCACGGCGATCTTGATCCACGCGAACGACGATCCCCAGATCAGGCCGAGGAGGACGAAGGCAGCCGGAATCAGCCAGCGCGACGTGGAGGCCATCGAAGAAGGCTACCCGACCGATCCCGGTGACGCCGGTAGCCGGGTTGGAACGCGCCTACGGGACGATCGTCGCCTCGTCGGGCAATCCAACCTCCGCCAGCGCTTCCTCGGTGATCGGCTCCATCGCCAGCCGCTCCGCGAGCCAGACCGCTCGGTCGGCGACCGCATCGGCGTCGAGAGCGTGGGCGGCCGGATAGCTGTCGATGCGTGTTCCGGCCGGAGCCGCCGCGACCCATTCCTCGATGTCGCTCGCGACGACCACGTCGTCCGCGGTGCCGAACTGGAGATAGAGCGCGTCGGGATCGGCGCCGCCCACCGCCGGGACCGCGTCGAACGGCTCCATCGCGGCCAGGTACGCCTCCCAGCCGTCATCGCCGACGACCGAGCGCACGCCGGCGAACTCGTCGGCGCTGCGCCGCAGGAATCCGGTCCAGCTCGGACGGCCGGTGATCGCCACCGTCGCCGCGAAGGGGCCGCCCGTGCCTGCCAGCACCGCGCCCAGGGACGCACCCCACGAGTGGCCCACGAAGCCGATGCGCTCGGGGTCGACCTCGGGCCGCTCGGCGAGCACCTGCCACGCGCCGGCCAGGTCGTCCAGGGTCTGCTGGGTCAGCGCCGCCTCGGCATCGGGCTCGAAGTAGTTCCCCAGCGTCCCGGTACGGCTGTCGCCCTCGCGGGCAAACGGGGCGTCGATGGTCAGTGCCACCGCGCCACCCGAGGCCATCGCGATCGCCTCGTCGAGGAAGTCGTCGCGGTCCGTCTCGCTGCCGTGGAGGTAGACGATGCCCGCGTGTGGCCCGGTCCCCTCCGGCACGACCATCCAACCGGAGACGCGTCCCCCGCCGGTGCTGGCATAGCTGACGTCGTACAGGGTCGCGCCCTCAAGCTCGGCGCGGACCGACTCCTCGACGGCGAGCGATGCAGGACCGGAGGGCGATGGCGGCATGGTCGGTTCCTCCGAGGCTGCGGCCGACGCAGCGTTCGACGCTGGCGAGGCGCTAGGATCGGCGGCGGCGGCGCACGCCGCGAGGGCCAGGGTGAGGACGGCCGCGGTCGCGGCGGTTGCTCGGCTGCGCATGATGGTGGAGAATATTCCATCAATGGAGAAGCGTCAACCATCTGAACGCGAGGTGCCGGCCGCGGAACGCGACGCGACACCGTCGGAGGCGCGCGCCCTGGCGCATCCATTGCGCCTCCGCATTCTCCGCCTGTGCATCGACGAGGCCCTGACGAACCGCGAGCTTGCGCTCCGTCTCGGCCGTGACCCCGGCACGACCCTCTACCACGTGCGAAAGCTCGTCGAGCTCGGCTTCCTGAAGGCGGAGCCGATGCGCCGCGCCGCGTCGGGGCACCTGGAGCAGCCCTACCTCATCACCGGCAAGTCGTGGATGCTGCGGGTCTCGAAGGCCCCCTCGTACTCGACTGCCGTGCTCGACGCGGTTCGCGACGAGCTGGCAGAGGCAGGCCCGCGGGCAGCGATCAGCACCACGCGCCTCGGGGTGCGGCTGACCGACGCGGACATCCGCGAGCTGCGGAGGCGGCTGGACGATCTCGCCGGCGACTTCGCCGCACGCGACGACGCCCGGGACGCCCGTCGGGATGCTGCTGATGGCGCACCGCCGTCGCCGGTAGCGCATCGCCGGTCGACTAGCGCGTTTGCGATTTATCACGGCCGATGCACCAGAACCCCGTTTCGGGCGCGGTTCTCGCGATCTATCGCGGCCTCGCGCGCACAAGCGTCACCTCGGGGCGCGCCTCAGGCGTGCCGGCTCGCGATCCATCGCGAGAACGCAGCCCCGACGGCCGCTGCGGTGAAGTGGCCGCGATCCATCGCGACGCGCCCAGGTCAGTCGGAGGCGGCCCACATGATGGCGCCGACGGTGAAGACGCCGGCCACGAGTCCGATGAAGGCGGCAGTCCCTTCCGGGCCCTGCCCTTCCACGGTCGGCACCGCTGCGTTGAGGACGGGCAGGAAGATCACCATGTAGGCGAGCCACAGGACGGTGGCGACGCTCGCGATGATGACGCGCCGGCTGCGATCACGGACCATGCCGGCCGATCCTAGCAGACCGATTCAGCCGGTCGCCGCGAGCCGAGCCCGCTCCGGCACGCGATGGAAGAGCGCGGGATCGGCACGCCCCTCCAGCATGCGCAGCTTCGCCGCGGCGACCAATCCGAGCGTCACCTCGCGACCGTCGTCGGCGCCGCCATCGATGCGCCGGAGCGTCATCGTGCCGATGTGCCCGGCCACCTCGAGGACGGTGAAGGAGTTGCCCGGCCGGATCCCGTTCTCCTGGAGGAAGGTCAGGAGCATGGCATCCTCCTCGGCCTCCTCGGTGACGCGAAGGATGGTGACCTCGTTGCCCTCCCCTGCCTCGGAGAGCGCGAGGCCGGCGGGACGCTCCGGGGTATGCCCGTCGCGCGGGATCGGGTTGCCGTGGGGGCAGGTCGGTGGGCGGCCCAGCAGCTCGTCGATGCGATCGGTGACGCGGTCGCTGAACGCGTTCTGGAGGTGGTGCGCCTCCTCGTCCGCCTCCGCCCAACCGAGGCCGATCACCTCGGTCAGCAGCCACTCGCTGAGGGCGTGGCGACGGAACGTCCGCTCGGCCGCTGCACGGCCGCGGTCGGTCAGGTTGAGCTGGCGCGTCTCGGCGTCGACGCTGAGGAGGTCCTCGCGCACCAGTCTGTTCACCATCTCGCTGACCGTCGCGGCGCTGACTCCCAGGCGCTCGGCGACGCGCGCGGCGATGACCGGCTGACCCTCGCCGTGCATGTAGCGAATCACCATGAGGTACTCGGCCGCGGCGTCGGTCGGATCCTCTCGGGTCGCCATCGCTCGCGACTACTCCTCGCCGGAGCCCGACTGGTCGCGGATCGTGTTGACCACGTTCGCATCGGCCAGGGTGGTGACGTCCCCGAGGTCCCGCTGCTCGGCGATGTCGCGCAGCAGGCGGCGCATGATCTTGCCCGACCGCGTCTTCGGCAGGTCCGGCGTGAAGAGGATCTGCTTGGGACGGGCGAACTTGCCGATGGTGTCGGCCACGTGCTCGCGCAGCTCGACGCCGAGCTCGTCGGACGCCTCGAATCCCGCGCGCAGGATGACGTAGCTGAAGATCGCCTGGCCGGTGAGCGGATCGCTGCGGCCCACGACGGCCGCCTCGGCAACCGAGGGATGCGAGACGAGCGCCGACTCGACCTCGGTGGTCGAGATGCGGTGACCGGAGACGTTCATCACGTCGTCGACGCGACCGAGCAGCCAGTAGTAGCCGTCGTCGTCGCGCTTGCACCCGTCGCCGGGGAAGTAGCGGCCGGGATAGCGCGACCAGTAGGTCTGCTCGTAGCGCTCCGGATCGCCGTAGATGCCGCGCAGCATCGCCGGCCACGGGCGCTCGAGCACGAGGTAGCCGCCGCTCCCCAGCGGCACCGAGCCGCCGGCCTCGTCGACGACATCGGCGGCGACGCCGGGGAACGGGAAGGTGGCGCTTCCCGGCTTGAGGGTGGTGATGCCGGGCAGCGGCGTGATCATGATCATGCCGGTCTCGGTCTGCCACCACGTGTCGACCACCGGGCAGCGCTCGCCGCCGATGTACTTCCAGTACCAGGCCCACGCCTCGGGGTTGATCGGCTCGCCGACGCTGCCGAGGAGACGCAGCGACGAGAGGTCGTCGTTCTCGAACTCGGTGTGGCCGTACTTCATCAGCGCGCGGATGGCGGTCGGCGCGGTGTAGAGGATCGTGGCCCTGTACTTCGCCGCGATCTGCGCCCATCGGTCCTTGTCGGGGAAGTCGATGGCGCCCTCGTAGATGATCCCGGTCGTCCCATTCGCGAGCGGCCCGTAGACGATGTAGCTGTGGCCGGTGACCCATCCGATGTCGGCCATGCACCAGTAGACGTCCGTCTCGGGATGGAGGTCGAAGATGTACCGATGCGTCGCGCTCACGCCGGCGAGGTAGCCGCCGGTCGTGTGCATGATCCCCTTCGGCTTGGCCGTGGTGCCGGAGGTGTAGAGCAGGTAGAGGAGGTCCTCGGAGTCCATCGGCTCCGGGTCGGCGGTTGTGGGCTGGCCCTCGATGAGCTCGTGATACCAATGGTCGCGCGACTCGTCCCAGGCGACCTCGTCGCCGGTGCGCTTCACCACCACGCAGTGCTGCACCGATGACGTCCGGCCGATCGCCTCGTCGGCCGCCTTCTTGAGCTGGACGGTCGCGCCCTTGCGGTAGCCGCCGTCGGCCGTGATGACGACGCTGCACTCGGCGTCGTCGATGCGGTCGGCCAGGGCATCGGCGCTGAAGCCGCCGAAGACGACCGAATGCGCCGCGCCGATGCGGGTGCAGGCCAGCATCGCGACCGGCAGCTCCGGGATCATGGGCATGTAGATGGCGATCCGGTCGCCCTTCTTCACGCCGAGCCCGCGCAGCGCGTTCGTGAAGCGGCACACCTCCTCGAGCAGCTGCTCGTAGGTGATCGTGCGGGTGTCGCCCGGCTCGCCCTCCCAGTGGTAGGCGACGCGGTCGCCGAGGCCGGCGGCGACATGGCGGTCGAGGCAGTTGACGCTGACGTTGAGCTTGCCGCCGATGAACCACTTCGCATACGGCACGTCCCACGTGTAGAGCTCGCTCCACGGCTCCATCCAGTCGAGCCGGTTGCCCTCCTCGGCCCAGAAGGCGCGGAAGCCGTCCTCGGTGGCGGTGCGGTCGAAGATGCCCGGATCGGTCATGACGGCGTTCGCCACGAACTCCGGCGACGGCGCAAACGTGCGGTCCTCGCGCAGGAGGTTCTCGATCGTCGCCTCGATGTGCTCTTCAGTCGTCATGCACCGATTCTAGTGCCGGTCTGGCGGCCGATTCGGCACGCGCCATGCACGCATCGAGCGCGAGGCCCGAGCTCAGCTGGAGGTGAGGACTCTTGGCCACCATCACCGCGCCCAACGTAGGATCCGAAGCACGGACCTACGACTACAAGATCCCATTCGTGATCGGCGCATCCGCCATCGGCACGGTCATCGAGTGGTACGACTTCTACCTGTACGCCGTGCTCGCCACCTTCCTGGCGCCGATCTTCTTCCCCGGCGACCCGACGGCACAGGTGCTGAGCGCGCTGGCGACATTCGGCGCCGGCTTCGCGGTACGGCCGTTCGGCGCGATCGTGTTCGGTCGCATCGGTGACAAGACCGGCCGCAAGGTCGCGTTCCTGCTCACGGTCGCGATCATGGGTGGAGCGACCGTCCTGGTCGGGTTGCTCCCGGGGTACGCCCAGATCGGCATCCTCGCGCCGATCATCCTCGTCACGCTCCGGATGCTGCAGGGCCTCGCGCTCGGTGGCGAGTACGGCGGCGCGGCGATCTACGTCGCAGAGCACGCGCCGGATCGGAAGCGCGGGCAGTACACGTCGTGGATCCAGACAACGGCGACTGTCGGGCTTTTCCTTGCCCTCGCCGTGATCCTCTTCTTCCGCGTCACTCTCGGTGACGAGGTGTTCGCAGCGTGGGGCTGGCGCATCCCGTTCCTGCTGTCGGCGGTGCTCGTGATCGGCGCGCTCTACATTCGCCTGCGGCTGCAGGAGACGCCCGCTCTTCACGCGGGCCAAGGAGCAGGGCAAGACGTCCGAGTCCCCGCTCAAGGACAGCCTGGGCAACCGCCGCAACTGGGGGCTCATCCTGCTCGCCCTCTTCGGCATGACGGCCGGACAGGCGGTGGTCTGGTACACGGGCCAGTTCTACGCGCTGTCGTTCATGACCGGCCCGCTGGGCGTCGGCTTCGTTGACGCCTACACGGTCATGCTCATCGCGATCGCGCTGGCGACACCGCTCTTCATCTTCTTCGGCTGGCTGTCCGACAAGATCGGACGCAAGCCGATCATCCTCGGCGGCTGCCTGCTGGCGGCGCTCGCCTACTTCCCGATCTTCAACGCGATGAAGGGCTTCGCCAATCCGATCGCGGAGAGCGATCCGGCGACGCCGGCCATCGCGGTGGCCCAGGACCCGAACCTCTTCGGCCTGACTGCGATGGTGTTCATCATGATCGTGCTCGTCACGATGGTGTACGGGCCGATCGCCGCCTTCCTGGTCGAGTTCTTCCCGACGCGGGTGCGCTACACGTCGCTCTCGCTTCCCTACCACCTCGGAAACGGTGAGTTCGGCGGCTGGCTGCCGTTCATCGCCACGGCGATGACCGCCGCGGCCGTGGCCGGCGGCATGTTCGCGGGGCTGGCAACCGTCACGCCTGGCGGCGCCATGTTCGTCGGACTCTGGTATCCGATCGCCGTGGCGGTGATGACGCTCATCATCGGCGGCCTCTGGATCCGGGAGACGAAGGACGTCCGGATCTGGGACGAGGTCGGCGGCCACCACGACGAGGTGGATGTCGAGCCGACGACGACCCACGAGGACGCACGGACCGGCGGCGCACTCGCCGGCTGACCCTCCTCCGCCCTGGAGGCCGGCGGCTCCGCCGCCGGTCTCTTGGTGTCCGCGAGCCACGATCTGATCTCGTCGGCGGCCTCAATCGATCGCGGCGAATTCACCAGAGACCGCTCCGGGCTGCGTTCCCGCGATGCGTCGCGACCTCACGAGCCTGAGGTGCACCCCGAGGTCCGCCTCGTGCGTGGCAGCCCGCGATGGATCGCGAGATCACCACCTCAGTCCGCGCTCTGGTGAATCGGCCGTGAAAAATCGTGTTGGCCTTCCATCACGCCGCGGCCGGTAGCATCGGGACGCATGCCCGACTTCATTCCAGCCGTCGCGCTCGCGTTCGGTGCGATCTTCATCGCCGAGTTCGGCGACAAGAGCCAGCTCCTGATCCTCGCCCTCGCGACGCGCTATCCGGCGCGCCCGGTGATCATCGGCGTGGTGCTGGCCGCGGCCGTGATCCAGGGGATCAGCGTCGCCGTCGGTGCGGCCGTGGGTGCCATTCTTCCCGAGACCGCCGTTGCCGTGGTCTCGGGCGTTGCGTTCCTCGGGGTTGCCGCGTGGACGCTGCGCGGCGAGGAGGACGATGAGGAGGCAGCTGCCGAGTCGAGCAGCACCCGCGGCGGCCGCCCTGCCGAGGCGATGATCATCGCGACCGTGGCCGGCACGTTCATCCTCGCCGAGCTCGGCGACAAGACGATGCTTGCGACCTTCGCGCTTGCCGCCAACCAGGGTGCGCTGGCGACGTGGATCGGTTCCACCCTGGGCGAGGTGGCCGCCAATCTCGTGGCGATCGTGATCGGGCGCCAGGTGGGCCACCTGCTCTCGCCGCGGCTGGTCCGCATCGGCTCTGCGGCCCTCTTTGCCATAGCCGGGCTGCTCCTCCTCATTGGCGCACTCGCGGCATCGGCATAGTTCCCGGCGCGCCGCCTGCTAAGAGCGAAGCCATGCGCACATCGATTGGGCCTGCATTGGTCATCGTCAACCTGGCGACGGTCGTCATCCTCGTCCTGCTTCTCCTCCAGACGACCGCCTTGCGCGGCGACCTCGACGAGGCACGCGCCGAGCTCGCCGCGCTGGAGGCACATGTCGCAGGCCAGGAGGGGGATGCGCCAGTGAGCGAGCTGTCGACGCGCCTCACCGAGCTCGAGGGTGAGATCCAGGACCTGGTCGTCGCCGTCAACGAGGACGCGTCCGCCGGCGCCGGAGGGTCGGGGTCCGAGTCGGAGGTGCTCGGCCGGCTCGACGAGGTGCTCGACCGCATCGACGCGCTCGACGCGCGCGTGGACGAGATCTGCGAGAACGTGCCCGTCTGCTAGGAACCTTTCTCCCGCACCGCGACGAGCAGGATCGCGGCGGCGACGTACGAGCTGGCCATGAGGCCGAACGCGACCGGGTAGCCGAAGGTGGCGGCCACGCTGCCGACGACGAAGGCCCAGAAGGCGCCGATGCCGAAGGCGAAGGTGAAGTAGACGGCGAAGGCCATGTCGCGGATCGGCCCGGTTGCCCGGTCGGCGAGATAGGCCTGGAGGACGGGCGACTCGCTGAAGACGGCCGTCCCGAACGGCAGCAGCAGTGGAACGAGCAGGAGCAGGTTGGCGCCGGCGAGCACGAATGCCACGATCCCGACCGCCGAGGCGAGGTAGTACGCGACGAGCGTGCGGCGGCGGCCGAATCGGTCCGAGAGGATGCCGGCGATGATCGGCCCGACCACCGCGCCGACCAGCAGCAGGGCGTACAGCAGGTTGACGGTCGTGCTGTCGAAGCCGAGCGGTCCCGCCAGGTAGAGGACCATGAACGGCGCCACGATATCGAGCCCGCGCCCACCGGCCGCGACCAGCGATGCGCCGAGGATGAGCCGCAGGTCACCGCGCCCGAGCACCGCTCGGAGATGCTCCCGCGCCGACCCCGACGCGCGAACCCGTTCGCGGTAGTCGGCGCGGTCCTCCCGCACCGCGATCGCGATCAGGACGCCGATGATCAGCGGAGGGATCCCGAACAGGGCGAGCGTCGTCTGCCAGCCGACGGCGATCAGAAGTGCCCCGCCCACGAACGGCACGAGGATGGTGCCGATGTTCCCGCCGCTGATATGGGCGCTGATCGCGAAGCCGCGCCGCTCCTCCGGGTAGGCGTCGGAGAGGAGCGCGTTGCCGACCGGGTGCTGCGGGCTGGCGCCGATGCGCGCCACGCTGATCGCCCCCAGCAGCTGGCCGATCGACTGTGCCAGCCCGCCGATGAGCAGGCCGGTGCCGAAGATCACCTGCCCGCCCGCCAGCAGCGCGGGTCGCGCGATGTAGCGGGTCAGGAAGCCATACGCCAGCTGCATCGAGCCGCCGACCGCGGTCGTGATGGCGATGAAGATGCCGATGTCCCGCGTATCGAGCCCGAATTCCACGCTGACGATCGGATAGACGAGGGGCATCAGTGCCGACTGGGCATGGATCGCCGCATGCGCGGTGGCGATGAGCGCGAGCGTCAGTCCGGGACGGGTGCGGCTGTTACGATCGACGCCGATGCCCACCTCAACCGCCGCCAGCCGCCGCAAGGTCGCGAAGAACGGGTCGCTGGAGGCGCCGAGCCTGGAGGCCAGCCTCATCTCGACCGTGGCGCCGCTGATGCGTCACCTGGTGGCCCACGCCCGCCGCCGTCGGGCATGGAGCGAGCTCACCTACCAGCAGTACAACGTCCTGCGCATGGTCGACACGCTCGGGCCGCAGCCGCAGGCCGAGGTCGCGCGCCGGCTGATGGTGACCGCGCCGGTCGTCACCCGCCTCGCCTCGACGCTGTCCGATGCCGGGCTCGTCGAGCGCCACGCCGATCCGAAGGACCGCCGCGCGGTGCTCCTGGCGCTGACCCCGACCGGGCGTCGTCGTGCGCGAGCCATGCGCCGCGACCTGCTCGCGGCCGCCCACGAGCTGCTCGAGCCGATCCCGGAACAGAAGCGGGCCGCCGTGGAATCGGCGCTCGAGGAGCTCCAGGTCCTGCTCCCGCAGCATTCAGCGCGTCGCTGAAGCGGGGCGGGCGTCCGCCTTTGCCGGGCCGGACGCGGGCCTGGGCGCTGTCGAGGGTCGTGATCCCCAGTGGTCCCCGTTGGAGCGCGTTGCGCAGCCCGACGGCGACGATGCCCACCGTGAGCAGGGAGAGCGCCGCGCCCGCGACGAATGCGGCCGGTGTGCCCCAGGCCTCGGCGACACCGCCGGCAAAGAGGCCGCCGATCGGCGCCGATCCCGCGAAGACGGTCACGTAGAAGCTCATCACGCGGCCGCGGAGCGCATCGGTCACGTTGGCCTGGACCGTCGCATTGATGGTGTTGATCATGAGCATGCTGGCGTAGCCCGCGGCCATGATCAGAACTCCGGCCACGATCACGTTCCTGGTGGCGGCGATGGCGATGAGAAGCAGCGAGAAGACGAGGCCGCCGAACAGCATCAGCGGAATGGCTCGCCGGCGTCGCAGGAAGGCCAGTGTCAGCGAGCCTGCCAGCGATCCGACGCCCATCGACGCATACAGCGCGCCGTAGGCGTCCGGTCCCAGGTCGAGCACGTCGCGAGAGAACAGCGGCAGCAGGATCTGGAAGTTGAAGCCGAACGCGGCGATGCCGCCGAGCAGGACGAGGCACCACCGCACGAGTGGGGTGCGCACCGCGAAGTCGAAGCCCTCCTTCAGGCTGTGGAGGACGGGCGGATGCTGCTCGGGGCGTTCGTGCTGACGGATCTGACGCGGGTCCATGCGCGCGAGGCCGATGACGACGGCCGCATAGGTGACGGCGTTGATGCCGAGGTTGACCGCCACGCCGGCGATCGACGACCCGGTCGCGGTCGTCCCGACCGCGATGATGACGCCGGCCAACGCCGGGCCAACCACGCGCGCGGTGTTGAAGGCCATCGAGTTGAGGGCGATCGCGTTCGCCAGCATCGATCGCGGCACGAGGTCCGGCGCGAGCGCCTGGCGCAGCGGCATGTCGATCGCGTTGACCAGCCCGAGCATCAGGGCCATCACCATCACCATCCAGATCTGGACGACGCCCGTCGCCGTGAGCCCGAAGAGGATGGTGGCCTGGAGAGCTGCGGCAACCTGGGCCGCGAGAAGCGCGCGTCGCTTGTCGATCCGGTCGGCGAACACCCCGCCGAACGGCGCCAGCACCATCGACGGCCCGAACTGGAGCACGGCAACGATCCCAAGCTGGATCGGCGAGCCGCCGAGCGACAGGACCAGCCAGGGCAGGCTGACCTGCTGCATCCAGGTGCCGATGAGGCTGACGACCTGGCCCAGCCAGTAGAGCCGATAGTTCCGAACGCCGAGCGCCTCGAAGCCATGCTTCAGCCCGCCGAAGGCCGCCTGGAGGGGCAGCGGGCGCGGCTGGTCGGGACGTGGTGCCGGGGCGTTGTCGGCCAACGAGGTCAGCCTCCGCAGAGGTTGCCCATGCTAACAACCGCGAACGCGGCCGTCATGCCGCCTGGCGGAGGGCCTCCGGCTCGGCCGGTTCCCGGAGCCGGGGCAGCGTCGCGCCCTGCAGCTGCCAGGCGACAACGGCGAGGACCCCGGCGGCCAGCAGCGCGCCGATGCTGAAGGCGACCGGCGCGCCGAACGCCTGGGCCAGCACGCCGGCGAAGAGGCCGCCGATCGGCGCGGTGCCGGCGAACACGGTCACATAGAGCGCCATCACTCGCCCGCGGAGCGCATCGGGCACGCTGTTCTGGATGGTGACGTTGATGGTGTTGACCATCAGCATCGCGGCGAGGCCGATGCCGGCGACGAGCGGGAAGACGACGAGCGGGCTGCGCACGAAGCCGAGCAGGAAGGCGAGCGCCAGAAAGACGGCGCCGGCCCCGACGATCAACCGCAGCATCGGCCGCTGGCCCGTCCTGAAAGCAAGTGCCAGCGAGCCGATCAGTGAGCCGGCGCCCATCGTCGCGAAGAGCGCGCCGTACGCGCCCGAGTCCAGTCCGAGCGTGTCGCGCGTGAAGATCGGCAGGAGCGTCTGGAAGTTCATGGCCAGCGCTGCCACGCCGCCGAGAAGGACGAGTGGCCACAGAACGGTCGGCGTGGCGCGCGCGTACCGCAGGCCTTCGGCGAGGCTCGATCGCACGGACGGGAAGCGCACGGGGCGAGGCGCGCGATACAGGGCGGCAGGATCGATGAGGAACAGGCCGACGAGGACCGAGATGTAGCTGATCGCGTTGACCCCGAAGTTGCTTGCCACGCCGAAGACCGCGATCGTCACGCCCGCGACCGCCGGCCCGACGACGCGGGAGAGGTTGAACGAGGTCGAGCTGAGCGCGATCGCATTCACGAGGTCACTTCGCGGCACCAGCTCGGCGACGAACGCCTGGCGCACGGGCATCTCGATGGCGTTCACGAAGCCGGCAACCAGGGCGAGCGCGTAGACGTGCCAGATCTCGACGACGCCCGTCGCGGCGAGGCCGAAGAGGACCGAGGCCTGGACCATGGCGACGAGGTTCACGACGATCAGCGTTCGCCTCTTGTCGAGCCGATCGGCGAGCACGCCACCGAGCGGCGCGATGACCATCGACGGGCCGAACATGAAGGCCATGACGAGGCCCAGCTGAAGCGGTGAGCCGCCGAGCTGAAGAACGAGCCACGGGAGCGCGACGGACTGCATCCAGGCGCCGACGAGGCTTCCGATCTGGCCGAACCAGAAGCGCCGATAGTTCGCGTGGCGCATCGCGCTGAAGCCGCGGCCCAGCCCCTCCTCGCGCTCGTCCGCCGACGACGCCGCCCCTGCGGGACGGCGCTTGCCCTGCGCGGGTGATGGCTTCGCGCCCGTGATGCGGCGCGAGAGGTCGGTGATCGTCATTCGTTAGCAATGCTAACAAAGTTCCGCGGCTCCTTCAAACGGATCGAAGGACGAATCCAGTTGAGCATCACCGCTCTGATCGGCGATGATGTGCGCACGACACGATCGGTTCGCCAGGCCCAGGAGATCCCGATTCGGAAGAAGCGGCGCATGCCCGCCCTCCGGCCGATACCCCGCGCCCACGTTGCGGCCCTGCTGCTCTCGCTGCTCGCCGTCCTGGCTCCCGACCTGACGCTGGCGCCCGCGATCGCCGGCGAGCCGCTGGGCGGGCCGAGGCCCATCGACGATTCGGCGCTGCCGGTCCCGCTCCGCGTCCCCCACGAAGCGGATACCCGGACCGCCGGCGCTCCGGCCCCGGCGCCGGCTCCCGCGCCCGCGCCGGTCCAGACAGAAGTTGCCGACGCCGCTCGCTACAAGTCCGCGCTCGACGCCGCGCGCTCGGCGGGATTGGCATACGGGGTCACCTTCGCCGCGGTCCGCGACGGCGAGCTGCTGTGGGCGGGCGGCATGGGACGGCAGCGCGACGGGCGCACCGAGCTTGCGGCGGACAGCCCGCTCGTCATCGGCAGCGTGACCAAGACCTATGTGGCGGCCACGGTCCTTCAGCTGGTCGAGGAGGGGCGGCTCGGCCTCGATGACGCGGTGGGCATGCACCTGCCCGAGCTGCGCGGAGTGGCGGGCAAGACCACGGTGCGGCAGCTGCTCGATCACACCAGTGGACTCGCCGACGTCTTCAACGACACGACGCGGAAGGGTCTCGAGGAGCATCCGGAGCATGCCTGGACGACCGAGGAGGTGCTGGGCTCGCTCCACGCCCCGTGGTATCAACCGGGCGAGGGCTGGGCGTATGCCAACACCAACTACTACCTGCTCAGCCTCATCGTCGAGCGCCTCACCGGCGCCACGCTGGCCGATGAGCTCGAGCGCCGCTTCTTCGGCCCGCTCGGGATGGAGGCGACGCGCATCCTGACGCCGGCCGACGCCACGGGCCCCCTGGCGCCTGCTTGGACCACGATCTTCTGGGGCTCCGGGGCGATGAGCGCCTCCGCCGCCGACGTCGCGCGCTGGGGTGACGCCCTCTACGGCGACAGCCTGCTATCGCCGACCAGCCGGCGCGCGATGCTGGACCTCAACGACAACGACTACGGCCTCGGCGTGCAGCGTATCGATCTGCCCGGGCTCACCGGCTACGGCCACACCGGCCTGCTGAACACCTACACCACGCTGCTACTTCACCTGCCGACCGAGCACGTGACGCTCGCGCTGCTCGTCAATCGCAGCGACGTCGACCTGTTCGGCATGCTCCTCGCCCACCCCGCCAACGGTGGGCCATCGCTGCTCGAGCTCGCCATCGGCCACGAGCTCGTGCCGCCCGAGGAGCCTCAGTCGCCGTAGAGGATCTCGCGGATGACGGGCATCGGCGGGGTGCCGTGGCTGATCACCGATTCGAGGAATGGCCGCCATGAGAAGGCGTCTCCCGACCGGCGGCGAGCCTCGCGCTCGAGCTCGGTCATCTCCACGCTTCCCGAGGAAGTAGGAGCACAGCTGGGTCGAGCTGAGGCGCGCGCGGTTCCACTTCTCGGCCGCCTCGGAGCGCTCCTGGAATCCACCCTCGACCATCAGCGCCATCGCCTCGTCCTCGGTCATGGACCCGGTGTGGATGCGGATGTCCATCAGCGTGTTGGTGGTGGCGCGCAGGAAGTACTTCCAGTGGGCGAGCATCAGCGCCGGATCGTCGGCGCCGTAGCCGGCGTCCATCATCACCTGCGTCACGTACACCGCCCAGCCCTCGGCGAAGACGCCGGAGCCGAAGACGGCGCGCGCGAGCGAGGCGCATCGGTTCGACCAGGCCAGCTGGAGGTAGTGTCCGGGAACTGCCTCGTGGATGGTGAGGACCCGGAGGGCGCGGCTGTTGTTCTCGCGCAGCATCGACTCCACCTGCTCCTCGCTCCAATCCTCGGGCGGCGGGGTGATGGCGAAGAAGCTGTCGAGGCCCTTGTCGAGCGGCCCGGGCGGGATGAGCATGGCGCCGCCGAAGGCGCGCAGGAACGGCGGGGTCCAGATGATCTGAAGCGGCTCGTCCGCGAGGCCGATGAGGTCGCGCTCGCGGATGAACGCCTCGATGCGCTCGTGCTCGCCGCGGCAGAAGTCGAGCAGATCGTCGGCCTTCGGGTGGTCCTGGCCGATGGCATCGAGCACGCGACGGGTGAGCACGTCGCCGTCGTCCGGCATCGGCTCGTCGCCGACCCAGGTCGGCCACAGCTCGCGCGCGATGCGCAGCATCTCGGCACGGATCTCGTCGTAGGCAGCGGACGCCCGTCGCTCCAGCTCGGCCGGCGTGACGGTGGCCTTGAGCGAGTGGTGGAACTTGCTGGCGTAGAGCTCGGCACCGAGGCGGAAGTCGCCGTCGGCCTTCGGCAGCAGCTCGTCGCGCAGCCAGACGGTGAACGCATCGATCGCCGCAGTCGCCCCGTCGGCCGCGGCGTCACGCGAGCGCGCGTCTGCTCGTCCGCATCGGCGGCCATCTCGACGGCGGTGCGGCAGAGGTCCGCGATCCCCGGGATCGTCTCGATCGTCTTCTCGGTGTGGAAGGTCGCGACGGCACGGCCACGACCGGAGCCGAGGTTCTCCCGCGCCGCGCCGAGGGCGTCCGGGATGCCCTCCATCCGCCCCGCCGCGCTGGCCAGCCGCTGGTCGAGCGGCGCGAACTCGCGCGTCAGCAGGCCGAAGAGGCCGGCGCCGAGAAGGTAGGTGTACGAGATCGGGTTCCATGAGAGCTCGTCGAGCTCCTCCTCGTCGAATCGCAGCTCGTCGATGGTGGCGAGAAGGACGCGTCGATCGATCTCCTCCTCGCGGCTCAGTCCATCGGCCGCCTCGAGGTCCGACCGAGCCTCGGCCAGCCACGCGAGACGCGCGCGCGCCGGCTTCGGACAGGTCCGGCCAGCGATCGTCGTGCTCGTGGTTGCCCGCCTCGGTGGCGTGGATCGGGTAGAGACGGAAGAAGTCGGCGAAGAAGGCGTCCTGCGCCTCGGCGAAGCTCGATGTCATCCGCGCATGGTGCCAGACGGCGCGACGGCCGCGATCGGTCGTTGGCAAGGCGCCGGGCGGGCCCGAGCTCGCTCACCGCGGTCGTGATCTGGCCCAGCGACGACGAGGCCGCTCGCGTCTAGAGCCGATCCGTGATGTCGCGACGACGAGATCGAAAGCTCCCGGTCGCCCTGTTGCGCCCGTCGCACGAGATTCCGCTCCATCCCTGCCTCGTTTGCGGTCCCGAGTGGGTCCGCCTGCCATGTGTGAGTCGCGAGCCACCAAAGTCTCGGAATCGAGCCGCGGCGGCCAGCGAGCCGATCGCCGGATGAGTCCGACAGCCGTCCGCAGAATCGGCACGTCAGGTCCCCGAACCGAATCGACTCGACATGGCCTCACGTTCGGCTCGCTCGGCCTCGGACGTTTCGGGCATGTACGAGCTGTAAATCACCACTCGCTGGCCCTCGATATCGAGGTAGATCCTGGTCGACCTGACCGGGACGGTGGTAGCGCCCAGCCAGCTCCGGAACTCGCCGCGGTCGCAGTCGGCGAAGTCGGTGCTCGGACCGTCACTCGATCATCTTCCCGCCGTAGCCGTCGAGCGTGACATCGACGGAACGTTGTCGACGTTGTGGGCCGAGCGCAAGGCCGGCGGCGCGGATCGTCGACCGTGGCCCGACGGCGGCGTGATCGCGCCGTCCAGCCACTGCCACGTCGAGGTAACCGGGTCATCGTCATCCCGATCCCGAAGCCCGTCGGGAACAGGGGTCGGCGACCTCTGCTCACGCAGCCCTGCGCCGACCCAGCCGGCGGGCATGGTCAGCGTCGTGCCCTCGGGGAGGTACCTGCCATCGGGCCGCCTCGGTGGTCAGCAGGTAGGTCCCTGGCTCGAGGCTGCTATCGGTGAGGCGGGTGGAGTGGGTGTCGGATCCGGCGATGCATCCTCGATCGGGACCGCCGACACTTGGGGCAAGGAGATAGTTGTAGCCCAGCAGGGCTGCGACGACCACGGCGGCGGCGGCGAGGCCCAGCTTCATGGCGTTGTTCATCTCGGGAGACCTCCGCGCCGGCCACCAGGCCGGGCGCTGATGTGTCGAAGGAAGCTCGGCGCGGATGGCATCGCGGACGTCATCGGGCAACGGCGTGTTGCCCTGGTAGTCATCGAGATAGCTCTCGAGCTGACCGATGAAGTCGTCGTTGCGTGTCATGCCGTGCCTCGCGTGACGATCGGCTGCAGATCGGCTTCGATCGCCGATCTGAGCTGCTGGAGTGCGTAGTGCAGCCGAGAGCGAGCCGTGCCGGCGGGCGTCCCCATCCGTTCGGCTGCCTCGGTCGGGCTCAGGCCCAGGTAGTGGACAAGGACGACGACCGTCCGATGCTCGACGCTGAGTCGCCGGAAGGCGCCGTCGAGCTGGTCCTGGTTCGCGATCAGTGAGGTCGAGTCCGGGACGCCCTCCCCCGATTCGAGGGAGCAGCCGCAGGTTGCCGCGCTGACGTCGTTCGCGGCGCGCTTCGGCGTAGCAGGCATGCACGAGAAGCCGATGGGTCCAGGCCTCGAACCGATCGGGATCACGCAGCTGCGGAAGATGCCGCCAGGCATCGAGCAGCGCCTGCTGGGTGGCGTCCTGGGCGAGGCTCGTATCACGCAGGATCCTGCGTGCCACGGAGTGCAGCGAGTCGCCGATGCGTCCGACGAGCTCGTCGAATGCCTCTTCGTCGCCGTGCATCGCCCGCTGGACGAGCTCGCGCTCCATGCCTCACCCGCTGAGTGCGCTGACCGCGGTCTGCGGCCAATCAGTGAGTATGAGTGCGCTCGCTCGCCCAGCGTTCAACCGCGGCTCAGGGGTTGATCTCGATCGCCTCGACGATCCCGCGCAGCTCTTCAGCTCCGCATCCGGACGTCGCTGAACCAGAAGGCGTCGATATGATGCCGTCGCCATCCAGCATGGATGCATCCAGCCTCGCGTGCTCGTTGATGATCGGCCTTCGACGGTCGAGCATGCGAGAACCGCCAGCCGCCGGCGAGCTCGGGCCCTGAAGCAGGCCGCGATGTAGTTCGGTAATTCGCGGGAGCTCCGCATCCGTGACGTCGCTGAACCAGAAGGCGTCGATCATGATCCGTTGCCCCTCCACATCGAGTATCCAGACCTCGTCGTGCTCGTTGATGATGGCCTCACGGGTCCCGAGCACGTTCGAGAATCTCGCCAGCCGAGCGCAGTCGCCGTCGCCCCCTTCGAAGCTGTACTCGACGTGCTTACCGGCGTAGCCGGAGAGGGTGACGTCGGTGATCGCGGACGCATCGGTGAAGGGCTGCGCAGCGAGACCTTCGGCAAGCTCGTCGACCGACGGACCGAGCGGCGGGTCCATCTCTTCAGCGCCCGCGCATGCGTCCGCGGCGAGGTTGGGCACGATCGTGACGATGATGCCGCGCCCTCTCGGCGGGTCGTACGAGACCTGGTAGAGGGCGGCCCCGTGGATGCTGTTTCCCCCCAGATCCCCCAGTCATCGGTGAGCGGCACGGAGACCTGGATCGGGAAGGGGTCGCCGATGATGTACGTGCCTCTGTCGGAGCCGACGGAGCGTGAACCCGCATGCCGGCAAGGTCGTCGAGCGCGGCGTCAGCTGCGCGTAGGCGACTCGGTCGCGGCGCCGACGAAGAGAGAACCGGGTCACCAATGCCGCCCTCTTGCCAGATGGCGAGGGCGTCCGAGGTGAACTCGAGCTGCACGTTCTGCACCGTGGATCCGTCCGGCATCGCACGGTCTCCGCCGAGAACGGGTGGACGAGGGCCTCGGCAGCGCGCCGGCCGCCGGACTGTGCGGCGCCGCGTCGTTCGCGCTCGCCGAAGCTGCCGCACGGCGACGAAGGCAATGCCGACCGCCAGCACGCTGATGGCCGCGGCGGCCAGCCCGAACCGCATCGTTGTTCATGGTTGCAGTCCTCCGCGCCGGCCACCACGTGGCGCGGCGCTGGGGGGTCGCGTCGAGCTGATCTAGCACGGCGTCGAGGACGCGGTCCGCCGATTCGTGCTCGTCCGCACTCAGCCACGACCGGACGATGCGCGTCACGTCGCGATCGGTGCTCATTGGGCTACCTCCCGCATCGGTGGGCGAGCGTCGGCGTCGAGCGCCGCGCGCAGCCCGCGCATCGCGTAGTGAAGTCGAGAATTGACCGTCCCGACCGGGATGCCGAGCACCTCGGCAACCCGCTCGAGCGGCAGGTCGAGGTAGTGGCGCAGGACCACTACCGCGCGGTGTTCAAGGGAGAGCCGCCGGAACCCGCTCTCGAGCTGATCGCGGTCAACGACGGAGTCGATGCCGTCCGCCGCCATCGGCTCGTCAGCCGGCAGAAGGCGGAGGTTGGGTGCCCAGCGACGTTGCTTTCGGCCCTCGGCATAGCAGGCGCGCACGAGGAGCCGGTACGACCAGGCCTCGAAGCGAGCCGGATCGCGCAGCTGCGGAAGGTCTCGCCAGATGGTCAGCAGCGCCTGCTGCGTCGCATCCTCGGCGAGGTCGAGGTCGCGCAGGATCCTGCGCGCCACGGCGAGGTACCGATCGGCGATGCCGGCGGCAAGGTCGGCATAGGCCCCCTTGTCGCCACGCTGAGCTCGCACCACCAGGTCGGTATTCATCGCCTCATCCGCATGGGCGGCATCGGCTCAGACCGATGCGCTTCATACGGTATGGGTGATTGGCGCCGATGGGAACTTCAAAGTTCGGCGGCGCCGACGGCGGACGCGCCGGGAGGCTCAGGCCGGTTCGGACCGCTCCTCGGGTGGCTTGGCCTCGTCGTCGCCCGACGCGGCGTCCTCGGCCAGGCGGTCGGCGGCGAGCGCGACGACCTCCTCGGGCGGGGCGTCGGGCTGCTCGCTGCGCACCTCCTCGAGAACCTCCTCCAGCTCGGCCTTCGGCGCGTCCTCGATCGTTCGCAGGTTGACCGCGTAGTTGAAGAAGACGTTCAGGACCGCGAAGATCGGAATGGCGAAGAGGGCACCCCACAGCCCGGCAATCTGTGCCCCGACCAGCAGGCTCACCAGCACGAGGATCGGATGCATTCCGAGGGCGTCGCGCATGAGCTTGGGCTGGAAGTAGTTCACGAGCACGGTCTGGACGACGAGGAGCAGGGGCGCGACGACGATCAGCCATTCAGGTTTGAAGATCGCGGTCGCCAGGATCGGCGGCACCAGGGCCAGCGGCGGGCCGAAGAACGGGATCAGCATGGCCAGCGCCGAGGCCACCACGATCAGGAAGCCGTACGGAAGACCGACGAGCAGCACGACCGCGATCGTGAGCGCCGTCTGGATTCGCGGCCAGGACGACCTGCGCTCGCAGGAATCCGCCGAAGGCCGTCGAGACGGTGCGTTCGAGGATCTCCGCCTCTTCCGCGTATCGGTTCGGGACGATCCGATTCATCCTGGCGACGATCGCCGTGCTGTCGGCGAGCATGTAGAGGCTGAGGATGATCACGAGCACGAGCGCTCCGAGGATCGCAACGGTGACGGCGGGCGCCTCCCCGAGCGCCGACTGCGCCAGCCGCAGCGCGGTCGCCTCGACGTCGCGGTAGAGGACGACCAGGTCCGGCGCAAATTCGCCGAATGAGATCGAGCTCTGCCAATCGGCCAGGGTGGCCTCGATGCGCTCACGAGTCTGCGGGAAGTCCGAGGCCGCCTCCCCAACCGACGCGCCGATGGCCGAGGCCGCATAGAAGAGGAGAATCCCGCTGCCGACCAGGGTCGCGGCGTAGACGATGCCGACCGCGACACCTCGCCGCAGGCCTGCGCGCTCCACGAGCCACGCCACCACCGGCGACAGGACGAAGGCAAGCAGCCAGGCCATGAACACGATGAGGAAGATCTGCGCGAAGCCGCCGAGGACCTGAAGGAGAAGGCCGAACAGCAGCAGGCCCACGTAGATCGTGCCCACGATGAGCAGGGCGGACAGCCACCAGCGGTCGCGCCGTCGCCGCGCGCTCGTGTCCTTCGCTCGGTTGTTTCCGGCCGGCTTCGCCGTTTGCTTCGCCATCTCGTGGCGCAGTCTGCACGTCGCTGTCCAGCTCGGCAGTGCGCGCAGAACGAGCCCCGCTTCCGTGGGCTCAAGTTGCGCAGGGCGCAACCAATGGCGGTTGCGCCCTGCCGTCCTAGCTAGGGCCCGATCGACGGGATGAACGTCGGCGGCACGCGGACCATCGTCGCCTGCTCGAAGTCGTAGGCGAACGCGATCAGATCGGCCTCACTGAACTGTCCGCCGATGAACGAGACCCCGATCGGCAGAACGTCGTCGGCGTAGCCGGCGGGCACCGTCACGTTGGCCCAGCCGGTGATCGCCGATGGAGTCGACGAGCCGATGAACGGCGAGCCGTCGCTCAGGTCGCCGCCGACCGGATCGGTCAGCCAGGCCGGCCCGTTCGTCGGCGCGATGATCGCGTCGACGCCGGCGAGCGCCTCGGTGAGGGCGGTCTCGGCGATCCCGTCTGCCTCGGCGCGGATGGCGGCACATGCGGCGTCGCGGCCGTTCGTTGCCTCGGCCAGCTCGAAGATCTCCGAATCCCACGGGCCCTCGAGCTCCGGGTTGGCCTCATTGAAGTCGATGACGTCCTGCAGCGTCTTCGGGTATCCCACGCCGGTGTACGTCGCGAAGTACGCCGGCAGATCGGCCTTGAACTCGCACAGCAATGCGTCGAACTCGGGACCGAAGGAATCCTCGATGGCGACGTCGACCTCGACCACGGTGGCGCCCTGGGCTTCGATGGCGTCGACCGTGGCGTCCATGACGGCCGCCACGTCCGCGTCGAGGACCTCGCCCTCCGAGATGTAGGTGCCGTCGCGCCACACGCCGATGACCGCCCCCTCGAGCGCATCGGCGTCCAGGGATCCGGTGTAGTCGGCAGGCGTCGCCGCCATCGCGCCGAGGAGCACGGCTGCATCGGTGACGTTGCGCGCCATCGGACCCGCAGTGTCCTGCTCGGATGAGATCGGGATGATGCCCTCACCGCTGAGCAGGCCAAGCGTCGGCTTGATGCCGACGATGCCGTTCGCGCCGGAGGGGCATACGATCGAACCGTCGGTCTCGGTGCCGACCGCCGCGACGGCGAGGCTCGCCGAGACAGCCACACCCGAGCCGGAGCTGGAGCCGCACGGGTTGCGGTCGAGGACGTAGGCCAGGTTCGTCTGGCCGCCGACGCCGCTCCAGCCGCTCGACGACGGGATCGAGCGGAAGTTCGCCCACTCGGAAAGGTTCGCCTTGCCGATGATGATGGCCCCGGCCGCTCTCAGCTGCTCGATGATGTCTGCGTCGGCGGGTGTGCTCCCGGCCAATGACCACGAGCCGCCGGTGTTCGGCATGCCGGTCGTGTTGATGTTGTCCTTCACGATGATCGGAATCCCGAGCAGCGGTCGATCGTCGCCACGACGCCGGGCCTTGTCGGCCGCGCGCGCCTCGGCGAGGGCCGTCGGGCTCACGGTGATGACCGCGTTGAGCATCCCGTCCAGCTTCTTGATCCGATGCAGATAGAACTGCGTCAGCTGCACCGCGGTCAGCTTGTGGCTGTCCATCAGCGCCTGGAGCTGCGGGATGGTCGACGCATCGACGTCGACCCCGCGGACCGTGGTGGAGGTCGGTTTCCTGCCCAGCGCAACTGGCGCGGCGATCGCCGACAGGGCGAGCAGCAGCGCCAACAGGATGACAAGACCGATTGACCGTCGGGCGGGACCGTTCATCGCAGGAGAACCTCCACGCGGGCGGGGCGTGCGCCGCTCATCGGGCGCAATTGGACGCTCGCGGAGGCAGCAGGTTTCGTGCCGCAACCCGCAGTCTCTGGCGGCGTGACAGCGGCTACGCTGACAGCGTGACGATTCAGCGGATGGACAACGTTGGGATCGTCGTCGACGACCTCAAAGCTGCCATAGCGTTCTTCGTCGCACTGGGCCTGGAGCTGGAGGGCGAGGCGACGGTCGAGGGACAGTCGGTGGACCGCGTCGTAGGGCTCGACGGTGTCCGCAGCGACATCGCCATGCTGCGGACCCCGGACGGCCACGGCCGGATTGAGCTGAGCAAGTTCCACTCTCCGCCGGCGACCGCCGCCGAGCCGAACGCCCCGGTGAACCGGCTCGGCACGGGTCGCATCATGTTCGCCGTCGACGACATCGAGCAGGTCCTTGCCCGCGCGGAGGCGCTCGGCGCCGAGCTCGTCGGCGAGGTCGTGCAGTACGAGGACACATACCGGCTCTGCTACATCCGCGGCCCGGAAGGAATCCTCGTGGCGCTCGCGGAGGAGCTGAGCTGATGGAGACGTGGCAGGCCATCAACTCCGTGCGTGTCGTTCGAGAGTTCACGGATCAACCGCTCGATGAGGCGCACGTCGAACGCATCCTCAACGCCGGCCGGCGGACGGGCAGCTCGAAGAACCGTCAGATGTGGGCCTTCATCCACATCACCGACCGCGACCTCCTGGGCGAGCTGGCCGCGGTGGGTCGATACGCGGGGCACCTTTCGGGTGCGGCAGCAGCGGTGGCGCTCGTGACGCCGGAGCCGGCGAGCCCATCGGTCATGTGGGACATCGGGCGGGCGGCGCAGAGCATGGTCCTGGCCGCCTGGGAGCTCGGTATCGGCAGCGTGCCGGCAACCGTGTACGACCACGACATGGCGCATCGGCTGCTGGGGCTGCCCGAAGATCGGCGGTGCGACTTCCTGCTGTCGTTCGGTTACCCGGCCGACCCAGAGCCTGCTCACAGCGCCGAATCGATCAGGTGGACGCCTCCCGCTCGAGGAGGTCGTCCACCGCGAACGCTGGTAGGACCGATGCCGGCAGCTACGGCTCGATCTGGATCGAGTCCACCATCGCCCGGAGCTCGGCCTGGTGCTGCGCCGACGTCCCTTCGTAGTCATCGGCATGGATCACCACGCGGATGCCATCGACGTCGAGGATCCAGAGGTGCCATCGCTGGCCGGCCCCCTGGGCGTAGATTCCCGGATCCCATGGGCGGTAGAACGCGCATCCGGTGAGATCCGCTGGCGTCTGAAGGTCCATGTACTTGCCGGAGTAGCCATCGAGCGTGATGTCGACGGGAGCTGTCGTGTCCAGCAGCGGATGCTCCGCGAGCGCGTTCGCAAAATCATCCACGCTGGGGCCAACTGGGATGTCAGGGTTCGCCTCGGCGCACGGATCGCTTGCCAGCCAGCTGCCCCGCATGAAGAGGAGGCTCGTACCGCCAGGCGGAGCTGCGCCCCCGTCAGTCAGCCAAAACACATTCTCGTCACTTTCGAACTGGGTCCAGCCCTCCGGGACGGTGAACGTGATGCTGATCTCGGCTGCCTCGGTGGGGTCGCAGTCGGGCCCGCTCGGCTCCGGACAGGCGCCCCACCCGCCGGCGTTCGCAAACGGATGGGCAACATAGGTACCCGCAGCCAGGCGCCCTGTATGGAGGGCAAGGGGAGTGCTGTTGGAATGGGCGTAGGGCCCGGATCTCCCAGGTTCTGACCCGGTCCCAGGAATCTGAGGCCGATGAAGGCGACGACCAGGACGGCCGCGGCCGCCATGGCGATCTTCGCGGTGTTGTTCATTTCGGGAAGCCTCCGGCCGAGCCAGCCGGCCCGGCGCTGGGGGGTCGCGGGGAGCTGATCGAGCACGGTATCCAGGACAGCGTCCGGGAGCGCCGTGACGCCCTCCTCCAGCCACGACCGAACGGTGCGCGTGACGTCGCGATCGGTGCTCATTGCGCAGCCTCCCGCGCAGTCGGCCGCGCGTCGGCGTCGAGCGCCGCGCGCAGCCCGCGCATCGCGTGATGAAGTCGAGATCGGGCCGTCCCGGCCGGGACGCCGAGCGTCTCGGCGACCTGGTCGAGCGGCATGTCGAGGTAGTGGTGCAGCACCACCACCGCGCGATGATCGATGGAGAGCCGCCGGAATCCGCGCTCGAGCTGGTCGCGATCGACGACCGCGCTCGAGCCATCCGCCTGCATCGGCTCAACGGAGGGAAGCAGGTGCATGTTCGGCGTCCATTGGCGCGATCGGCGTCCCTCGGCGTAGCAGGCGCGCACGAGGAGCCGATACGACCAGGCGTCGAAGCGCGCCGGATCGCGGAGCTGCGGAAGGTCCCGCCAGATCGCAAGCAGCGCCTGCTGCGTCGCGTCCTCGGCGAGCTCGATGTCGCGCAGGATCCTGTACGACACCGCATGGAGCCGGTCGCCGGCGGCCACGGCGAGGCTTGCGAAGGCCTCTTCGTCACCACGCTGCGCTCGAATCACGAGATCGGTATCCATGCCTCTTCCGCTGGGGCCGGGACTTCGCAGGGTCCGGCCCTCACACCGTATGGGCGCGTCGGTCGAGAACGGACTCAATCTTCGTGGGTCGGCAAGAAGCATCTCGAGCACGTGTACGACAAGCTGAAGGTCCGGAGCCGGACGGAGGCACTGGCGCGAACCGGGCGCTCGGTGGGAGCTTCCCCGGGCCCGGCGGTTCAGGGTCAGGACTGACGCAGCCGTTCTCGTGCGGCGGACACGTAGAAGCCGGGCGGAGCGTGGCTCCGCCCGGCGTCGGCGCGAGGTCAGTGACCGCCCATGTCACCGCCTTCCATGGCGCAATGGTTCTGGTTGGCATCGGCGATCGAAAGCGGTCCATCCGCCGGGAAGTCGAGGAAGGTGGCCACGAGGATTGTCTCCACCGTGGTGCTCGGATTGAGTGCGCTGTGGACGTTGCTGCCCGGATCGACGAACGCGGTGCCCGCCGGATAAGGTCGGTGCACGCAGTCGCTGGCCTGGATGTAGACCAGCTCGCCCTGGGCGACATTGACGATCACCGGGCCGGGGTGCGTGTGCCACGGGAACTGCGCGCCCGGCTGAATGGTGAATCGCGCCACAACCGTGCGCGAAGCCTCGGGCATGTTGAGGACAGTGGTGCCCTTGCCGTCGAGCTTGACTTTCAGCTGCGCGCCTACCCGATCGGTGAACTGCGCCCGCGGTGTCAGCACCTCGACCGCGATCGGTACCGGTGCCGCACGGACCAGGCCGGGCAGAACCGTGAGCGCAGCCAGCGCCATGCCCAGCGTTATCGCGAGGACGAGGCCGGCGACCGCAGCGGCAGTCCGACGCGACTTGGGCTGAATGCGGGTCAGGGTAAACATCGGTGGTGTTCCCTTCCGAGCTCGGGTGAACCGGCCGTCCCGACGGGGCGGTCACGTTGCTGTGTATGAGGCCCGTAGAGCGCGCAACGTTCAATCTTCGGATCGCGGTCGCCACCCGCACCTGAGGCGTTAGCCTGTGCCACGTGAGCGAGAACCTCTGTTACACCGACGCCTATCTGCGTGAGACCGAGGCGACCGTCGTCGAGGTCGACGCCGATGCGCACGCCGTCCTTCTGGACCGCACCGTCTTCTACCCCGGCGGTGGTGGCCAACCATCGGACGAGGGCGAGCTCGCGGGCGACTCCGGGGGCACGTGGCGCGTCATCGGCGCGAAGAAGCGTGGCGACGACATCTGGCACACGGTCGAGGACGGCGCCGAGCTCCCGATGGCGGACACGCGGTCACCGCTCAGCTCGACTGGGAGCGACGGCATCGGCTGATGCGGACGCACTCGGCGCTGCACGTGCTCTGCGGAGTGGTGTGGCGGGACCACCAGGCGTCCGTCACCGGCGGCAACATGGAGCCGCTGTCGGGCCGGATGGACTTCGAGTTCGAGACGATGTCCGGTGAGCTCGTCGGCGAGATCGAGCGGCGGGTGAACGAGGAGATCGCCGCCGATCGCGAGATCCTCGTCAGCATCCTGCCGCGCGAGGAGGCCTTCGCGATCCCGGACCTCATCCGCACCAAGATCAACCTGCTGCCGGAGGGAATCAGCGAGGTGCGAACGATCGAGATCGTCGGCCTTGACCTCCAGGCCGACGGAGGGACGCACGTAGCCCGCACCTCGGAGATCGGCCAGGTCAGGGTGACCGGCTACGAGTCCAAGGGGCGCATCAACAAGCGCATCCGGATCGAGGTCGCCGACGCCTGACATGACCGATACGCCCGCGCTGGCGGCGCTCGCCGACTCGGGTATCGCCTTCGACGTGGTGCGCACCGAGCCCGCGCACAGCGCCGAGGAGAGCGCCGAGCTCCAGGGCATCGAGGTCGGCGCCCTGCTGCGCTCGATCGTCGTGCGGCGCGGGGACGACGACTACGTGTTCGTGCTCGTCCCCGGCGGGCGACGGTTCGACTGGCCGAAGCTCCGCGCTCATCTCGGCGTCAGCCGCCTCTCGCTGCCCGATGCGGATGAGGCTCGTGCGGCGACCGGCTACGAGCGCGGCGCGATCACGCCGTTCGGCGCCGCTCACGCCTGGCCGGTCATCGTCGACACCTCGGCAATGGCCTCCGAGCGGATAGCCGTCGGTGGCGGCGCTCGCGGGGTCAACCTTCACATGGCGCCCGCCGCGCTCGTCGATGCACTCGGGGCTGACGTCGTCGACGTCACCTCGGCGGAGCGACCCGGCACACCGAGATGACGCGCTCATTCACCGATGGCATCCTCGAGTCGCCCGAGCTCCCGCCGATGCGGATGCGGGTCGACCCCGCGCTGCGCTACATCGGTGCCACCAGCCTCGAGATCAAGGCGATCGCGCTGGCGGAACGCCATCACTGGGTGACGGCCCGCGACGGCACCGTGAGCCGCATGCTGGTGGTCCAGTTCGAGAGCTTCCTGCCGTCGAATGACGAGAGCTACCGCTATCGGCTCCCCGACCCGGTGACGATGGGAGGCGCGACGTGGGGCAGCTGGGTCTTCTGCTACGCGGTCGGCGGCGAGGAACCGGCCCCCGAGACGCTCGATACCGTGCGGCATCTGCGCGAGCGCGGCCTGGAGCTGGCGGACGAGCAGGTGATGGCGCGCTACGCCCGCATCATCGGCGGCGACGCCCGGCACGAGGTGCTGATCTTCTACCACGAGCCGCTGCGCGCCCTCGGCCACACGCTGGCGACGGCGTCGGTGGACGGCGAGCTGCGACCCGAGCACGCATCGCTGGGTCGCGACCTCAAGGCGCGAGCGCGTCGGGCGTTCAGCCTGCTCGACGCCTGATCGGGCGCCGCACGATCGGCCGAGGAGCCGAGCTCTTGTTGGCCCGCCGGCGCTCGACTACCTCGAAACCGGCACCCTCGAACATCCCCACCGTTCCCTTGAAGGCAAGGGCCGCCGGCACGCGCTCGCCATCGGTGTCGACCGGGTAGGCCTCGAGCAACGTCGCGCCGTGATCGCGGGCGTAATCGACGGCGGCGCTCGAGGAGGGCACGGGCGACGCCCTGGCCACGAGCGCTCCGTGCGACCACGAAGCAGACGATCGACCAGACCGGCTTGTCGTCGATCGGCGCCAGCACCTTCGAGTGCTGGAGACGCGCATAGTCGTCGCGGGGGCCGACGCTGACCCACCCGACCGCCTCGCCGTCGCGATAGGCGACCAATCCGGGCGCGCGCTTCTCGGCGGCCGTCGTGGCGACTGCGGCTTCGAGCACCTTCCGGTTGCCACTGGCCGTGGCGGCCTGGAAGTCGACGTTGCGGACCCGATACCACGAGCAGAAGCACCACTTCGGATCGCCGCCCTGGCCGGAAAAGCGCGGCCAGATCACCGAATCGCTTCGCGGTGAGCGGATGAATCTGCAGCGGTACGGCGTCAGTCACGAGCCGATTGTGACCGACGCCGAAGCAGGAAGAGCGTCCGTGGCGAGTCGCTGACCCGCGCCTCGCGCTCGATCTCGAAGGCCGCACCGAATGCGGTGCGGAATCCCTCGATCGTGTAGCCCTCGAAGATGTCGCGACGCGCGGCGAGGAGGCGCTGCGTCATCGGGTCCTCCTTCGGCACGAACTCGACGATCGCGCTCGGTGCCATGCGTGCGAACAGCTCCGCCACACCGGGCAGCGGCACGTTGTTGCCGATCGCGAGGTGATGCACGAGCGCGAGGGCGAGGATCAGGTCAGGCTCGCCGCGCTCGAGGAACGAGGCACGCTCTCGCAGCCCCCAGCCGATGCTTGGGGAGGGATTGGCGAGGTCGAGGATGAGCGGCAGGATCTCGGGCCGGGCATCGCCACGCACCCGCCGCCAGTGCTCCTCCACGCTGCCTGCGTCCTGGTCCCAGGCGATGACGCGGTAACCGGCATCGGCGGCCATGGCGCTGTACACGCCGACGTTGGCGCCGACGTCCCAGGCGGTTGTCCCGCCGACCGACGCCAGCATCTCGCGCACGATCTCGCCCTTGCTGGCGGTCGCCGTCTCGGAATAGGACGTCGCGGTCGCGTACCCGGCCCAGTGACCGGACGGCTTCCAGCGCAGCCCCGAGACGGTCCGTCGCAGCGAGTCGAGCAGGGCACGCTGCCCCGTCTCGCTGATACGGCGCTCGCGCTGCTGCCCGGCCTGCGGCGCCGCCGACCCGGCGGCCCGTCGCTGAGCACCCGCATGAAGGTGGAGGTGCGAGGCGAGGCCGACATTGAGCCTCGTTCGGCCGGGCAGCAGGCGCGTGGCGAGGTCGAGCGGGATGCCGTCGATGAAGTCGCGCAGCATGAGCCCGCATCGGGCGTCGCGGTGCGCGATGAGGGCAAGGGGCGCCAGGAAATGCTCGCAGAACTGGCGATACGCGGGCCACGGCTCGGTCGCCGGCGCCTTCTCGAAGCTAAGGCTGTCGATGAGGATCGGGCGACCAGCGTCGAACTGCACGTTGTAGGCGCTCGCGTCGCGCAGACGCATCCCGGCGTCGAGCGCGCGGCCCTGGATCTCGAGCGTGAGGAGCGCAGCCTCCTTCAGCTGCGAGAAGGACCACTCGTACGGGTACGAGATGAAGTCGAGCACGCGCGGACGGATGACGGCGATGGCGCCGGGCCGGGCCGCGGCCTCGAGGGGGGCATCGGTGTGGTCGACGAGCAGCCGGTCGGCGACGAGGCGTTCGAGAAGTCCACTCGAGCCCGCGGCCTCCCAGTCGGCGGCGGCCGGCGGTTGGACCTGTCGGTAGAGGACGCCGTCGCGGCGGAAGATGAATCCGGACGGGTCGCGGAACGAGGCCGGGTCGACGACCGGCCGGTCAGCGGGTGGAATCGGACTCCTCGCCGACATCGGCGCGTTCGGGAGCCTCGCCACCGCCGCGGATGCGACGCAGGCCATCGCCGATGAAGCGACGGAAGAAGAACGGGATGGCGAGGATGCCCGCCAGGATCACCTGGAGCAGCATGCTCCCCGATCCCGGATCGATATAGGCCAATAGCATGAAATCAAGTCCCGGGGTAGTGTTGAGCGGATGTTAACCGGTACGCGCCCGGCCGGCCACCGCCGGCGGTTCGACTGGAGCGCGGTGCCGATCCACCCGATCCTCGCCGCCGCCTATCCCGTGGTGTTCCTGTTCGCGATCAACGCGGCCGAGCAGGTCACCCTCGAGCCGCTGTGGGCACCGCTCGCGCTCGCGATCGGCGGAACCCTCATCTGCTTCGCGGTGGCGAAGCTGATCCTCGGTGACTGGGATCGCGCAGCGTTGCTGACGACAGTGCTGGTCATCGCGTTCTTCGGGTACGGGCACGTGTGGAACGCAGCTGCCGGGCGTGGTGGACAGCCAGTGGCCGCTCATCATCGCGTGGGCGCTGCTGTTCGTGATCGCGCTGATCATCGTCTGGAAGTCGAAGCGCTGGGCACGGACCGCCACGCGCGCCCTGAACCTGGTCGTCGCGCTGGCCCTGCTGCTGAATGCCTGGGCCCTGGCCGGGACCTTCGTCGCGTTCGGCGCGGCCGCACCGGCGAGCGAGCTGACCGAGCTCGAGCTCCAGCCGCCGTCCACCGAGGAGCTTCCGGACGTCTACTACATCATCCTCGACCGATACGCCGGCTCGACCGCGCTGAACGATGTCTACGACTTCGACAACGAGCCGTTCCTCACCGCGCTCGAGGACCGCGGCTTCCGCGTGGCGCGGAACGCCCACGCCAACTACATCAAGACTCCGCTCTCGCTCGGCAGCTCGCTCAACATCGACTATCTCGACACCGATGCCCTCAAGGCCGAGGCATCGTCAGGGGAGGATCGCGAGCCGATCCATCGTGTCCTCCGAGATCACCTCGTCGTCCCGACCGCGCTCAAGGAGCTCGGCTACCAGTACGTCCACGTTTCGAACTGGTGGCCTCCAACTCTCGAGAACGTCGATGCGGACCGCATCTTCCGCTACGAGGGGCAGGACGAGTTCTCGACCGTGCTGGCCCAGACCACGCTGCTGCGCGCCTTCAACGAGCCCGAGGCCGCTCCCACCGACCCGTACGACTGGAGCGTTCTCATCAAGCACACGCGCTACGAGCTCGACCGGCTTGATGAGATCCCCAGCATGCCGGGCCCGAAGTTCGTCTTCGCCCACCTGCTGCTGCCCCATGACCCGTACCTGTTCAACCCCGACGGCTCAGCCACGACTCGCGAGCAGGTCGCCAGCCAGGGGCAGGTGGTCAGCTATCGGAACCAGCTGCGCTTCGCGAACGATCGGATGCTCGAGATCGTCGACCGGATCGTGGACAGCTCGAGCAACGCCGTGATCATGATCCAGGCCGATGAGGGCCCGTTCCCGGCCCGCTATCGAGCGGCCCGTGAGTGGGGCTTCGAGTGGCGCGATGCGACCGATGCCGAGCTGGAGGAGAAGTTCGGCATCCTCTTCGCGATGCGGGTCCCCGGCGCCGATGTCGACGCCGCTGGCTTCCACGACTCCATCACGCCGGTGAACACGTTCCGAGTCATCTTCAACGCCCGGTTCGGCACCGACCTGCCGATGCTCCCCGACCGCATCTGGGCGCACGAGGACCTCGACCACTTCTACGACTTCTTCGAGATCACAGACCGCCTCTTGGACGATTGAGCCTCCCCGCGCACGGCGGCCCGCAGCCTGACTAATGCTGGCGTGGCCAGCGTATGACCGGCCGGCTAAGGCTTCCCTGGCGAGCGTTTGACAAGATGCGGGCCTGCGGAAGCCAGACGCTCGAGGTGCGGTCGGGCGCCGAGTTGCCGATACGCCTCCGAGGCGTGCGCCCGCAGCTCATCGGCCTCAGCAGGCTCCACGGTGGCCGCGAGCAGCTCCCGCGTGCGGGCAGCCTCGAACACAACCCCCATAGCGTCATAGGCTGCGAGCGCGGATCGAAGGCGGTCCCGCGCGCGTCCCATCCGGCGTCCCCCGGCGGCGACGTCGATCAGCGCTTCGGCGCGATCCAATGCGGGTGGCAGGACGGCCAGGGCACTCGCCATGCGCCGGACGCGTGGCATCGCGGCAGCAAGGCCCTCCAGGTCCTCCAATGCGCCGAGCGCCTCGAGCCAGGCGAGGTACTCGTAAGCGTTCTCCTCGGTCGTGATATGACGGGACGATTCGACGACGCGCTCCGCCATGCTTCGCCCGACGGCCAGGCTGCCGAGCGCTACACGTGCACGCGCAGCGATCGCATCCGGGGTTCCAATCAGCTCGGCCGGGCTGTTGCGGTCATGGTCGTCCAGCAGTGCCACGGCGCGCGCGGTCTCCCCGCGATGCGCCAGGACGAGAGCCCCGAGCACCGGCCCACCCCGCACATACGGACAGCCGCGGCCGCGCTCCGAAGCGAGGGCGTCGAGATGCTCGTCGATGAGCGGCGGGATCTCCTCCCAGCGGCCGAGGTTGAAGAGGACGTTCATCGTCGTGTAGGAGCCGTGCATCAGGTGGTGCGCGCTCATCTGCCGACCGCGCTCCAGCGATCGGCGCGCCGGCGCCAGTGCATCGCCGAACCGGCCTCCGACCTCCGCGATCACGTTCGCAGCTTCAAATCCGGTCGACGCCGCACGACCGGCGACGAGGCGCTCGTCGAGAGGCAGCGCACGCTCGGCCACAGCGAGGGCCGCTCGGAAGTCACCGACCAGCGAGTGGAGCTGCGCGAGCGTCATGCACGCGTTCGAGGCCACGTTTACCAGCTCCATGCGGGTCGCGATCTCCAGCGCATTCTCGGCGGCCGCGATTCGTGCTCGAGCGCCAATCGGGTCGCTTTGACCTTCCGCGAGCCAGCGTAAGCCGGTCGCGGCCTTGTACGACAGGAGCGACGCCAGGTGCGTCTTTGCACCGGCGGCGGCGATGCCCTCGTCGACGACGTCCTCGATCGCTCCGGGGTCGGGGCGGTGGCGGAAGGTACCCCAACGCGCCGCCGCCATGGCGGCCAGCTTTGAGGCGAGCCGCGCCACGGGCTCCCGGTCACTGAGCTTTCGTCGGACCTTCAATGCCTCGCCCAGCGCCTGCCATGCCTCGTCGCCGTGGTAGGCGGCGTCGTGATCATCACCGATCGCCTCGAGCGCCTCCGCTCGCTCCTCCTCGCTGCTCGCCAACCGAAGGCCGGCCTCGTGGAGTTCCAGGGCCCGGGCGATGGCCGAACGGCCGCGCAGCTGGTTGCCCGCGACGAGCTGCGCCCGATAGGCCCGTCGCCGCACCGCGTTCCCGGCCTCGGGGTCGTCCAACCAGGCGAGACGCGCGCCCTCGCCTGACAACGCTGCCTGGAAGTGCTCGGCGATCAGCTCGGTTCGTTCGTCTGACGAACTGGACGCCGCAGCCAGCCACGCGGCGAACTCGGCGTGCGCCAGTGCGCGACGCCGCTTGGACATTCCGCCGTACGCGACCTCTCGAATCAGCGCATGACGGAAGCGGTGCTCGCCGGGCTGGCCGGTTCCCGGTCTGGGATCCGGCAGCACGAGTCCGTGCCCGTGGAGCGCGTCGAGCATCTCGGCGACCCCGGTGGCCATGGCATTTGCCAGCGCATCGGCGTGGAAGAAGCGGCCGAGAACCGCCGCTTCCCTCAATGCCCTCTTCTCGAGCGGCGGCAGGAGGTCGATGCGCGACGCGAGCAGCGCATGGACGCTATGGGGCAGCTCTGCGGCGGCGGACACGCCGCCTTCGACGACATGTCGCACGATCTCCTCGAGGAAGAAGGGGTTGCCGTCGGCTCGCTCCAGCGCCGCCGCACGCAGCTCGGGTGGGATGCCGCGTTCGCCCACGAGCTCCGAGAGAAGTGCTTCGCTATCGGCGGCGCCCAGGGGTTCCAGGCGCAGGCGCGACACGGCCGGAAGGCCGGCGACGGCTTGCGCCCATCCGTCGCCGGCAGGGCGTGCGGTACCGACCATCAGCACCGGTCCGTCCGCCTCGAGCAGCCGCGGCAGCAGCCCGAGCAGCTCGGAGGAGGCCCAGTGAAGATCCTCGAGCACGACGACCGGCCGGTGGCGGGCCGCGAGGCCGGTGAGCAATCGGGGCCAGGCCCGCTCCAGCTCCCGCGCTACCTCTCGCGGTTCGGCCGCGGCGAGCCGGCTGTTCGGCACGGTGATGTCGGCGCTGATGGCCAGCGGATCGACGAGCCCATCGACCTCATCGCGATCCACCAGCGTCGCGACCATCGCCCGGAGGCGCTTCGCCGCCATTGCCGGCCCGTCGGCCTCACCGATTCCGGCAGCCACGTTGATGATCTCCGCCAGCGCTCCGAACGTGACTCGCTGCCCGGCGGCAAGGCAGCGCCCGCGCAGGATCCGAATTCGCGGGTCATCCTGGGCGAACACGACCTCGAGCTCGCGCACCAGCCGGCTCTTGCCAACACCGGCCTCACCCTCGATGACCACGAGGCGCGGTTTTGCATCGGCCAGCGTTCGGTGAAGCGCGTCCCGGAGGATCCGCAGTTCGTCTCCACGGCCGACGAATTGCGCTCCAACCGTCGCCGGTCGGCCGCGTGCGGGTAGCAACCCGAGCACCGGCCACGCCTTCAGCAGGCCGGCCTTGCCCTTTGCATGCACGGCGCGAGGCGAGTCGAACGAGATCGAACCACCTGCGGCGCTCGCGGTGTCCTCGCCGACGAGGATCTCGCCCGGCGCGGCGGCCTGCTCCAGTCGAGCGCTGATGTTCACAGCGTCACCGGCCACCATCGGTCCCGCGGCCGAGCGGACGACCACCTCACCGCCATTGATACCGATCCGGATCGCGAGCCGAACTCCATGCTGGCGCTCGAGCTGCTCGTTGATCGTCTGGAGGCGATCTAGCATCTCCAATGCGGAGCGCACGGCACGCTCAGCATCGTCCTCATGCACTGATGGCAGTCCGAAGACGGCCATGACCGCATCCCCGATGTACTTCTCGACGTGTCCTCCCCAGCGCTCGAGGATCTCGCTCATCTCGCTGAAGAAGCGACCCAGGATCGCGCTCAGGCGCTCTGCGTCGAGCCGATCCGCCAGCTCGGTCGAGGAGGCGAGATCGGCGAAGACGACAGTGACGTGCTTGCGCTCCTCGTCCGCCGGCTCCGTCGCGACGGGCTCCGCGCAGGCGGGACAGAAGCGCGCGTCAGGCGGGAGCGCCGCCGAGCAGCTTGCGCAGGTTACGGTCACCGTCTCGAGCAGCCCGGCTCACGAGCCAGCGGTGGCCAGCACCGCCCGCTCGGCCAGCGCGATCGGCAGGCCGCCGCTGCCGGTGATGCCGTCGTGGAAGGCGCGCAGCGCATCGGTATCCGCTGATCCGTGGGCCGCGAAGAAGGCTTCACGGATGCGGACGATCTCGAGACACCCGGTCAGGTACGAGCTCGCCTGCGTCGGCCAGGCGCAGTAGCGCGTGACCTCGGCCTTCGCGGTGGGCTCAGTCAGGGCGGTGCGCTCGACCATGAAGGCGACCGCCTGGTCCCAGCTCATCTCGCCCATGTGGAGCGAGGTGTCGACGACGATGCGCGCCGCCCGGAAGATCGCGGCCTCGTGCTGGTACATCTCGTGGCGCAGGTCGGTGAAGAAGCCCTGCTCGCGCATCATCCGCTCCGCGTACAGGGCCCAACCCTCGCTGAAGTAAGGGGTCCGGTACACCTGGCGCAGCCGGCTCGGGTTTGCCTTCGACATCACCAGGTGCCAGTGGTGGCCGGGGTAGGCCTCGTGGACCGCGGTGGTGGGGATGCCCGGATAGGAATTCGAGGCGAGCCGCTGCTGGATCTCTTCTTCGGATGCGCCATCGGGCGGGAACGGCACGAAGAAGTGGCCCTGCATCCGATCGCTGAACGGCGGCGGCTGCATGTAGCTGGCGACCGCCAGGACCGGCCGCTGGAAATGCGGCGAGGGCACGACCGCGCACTCCTCGCCCTCCGGGAAGCTGACCAGCCGATGCTCGCGCAGGTACGCGCGGGCTCGCTCGGTCCAATCCTCGTAGCCGATGCGCATCGCCTCGGGCGTGGTCGGGTGATCGTCGTTGAGCTCGTCGAGAACCGATCGCCAATCGTCGGTGCCACGCAGCTCGCGGGCGCAGCGGGCGAGATCGGCGGCGATCTCGTCATAGGCGACCTTTCCGCGCTCGCGCAGCTCGCGGGCACCGAAGCCGAGCAGCTCCTTCTCCCGCAGGAGGGCCGAGTAGCGCTCCTCGCCGAGCGGGAAGTCGCCCGTGGCGTTCGGCCGCAGCCCCTCCAGGAATCCGACGTACGCGTCGTAGGCGGACCCCGCCGCTTCACCCGCTTCCGCGAGCCGATCACGCAGCGATGCATCGGCGACCTGGGCAGGCAGGATCTCGCGGACGTAGCGCGCGCCGGCCCGCGCCTGGTTCGCCGCCCGGTCGAGGAAGATGGCCGGCACGAGCTCGGCGCGCAGGTTGCGCCGGCCGTCCTCCAGGTTGCCCGGGATCAGCGCCATCCGGGCGATGGCGGCGTCGACCAGCTCCGGCATCGGCCGCAGCTGGTGGAGGAAGAGGGCGAAGATGCCCTGCATGCCCGGGTTGAGGTACGTGTCGGGCTGGCGGCGCCAGACCTCGAAGTCGTCGATGATCTGCCGCCCTCGAAGGATGCTGATGACGAGATCGCGATCGATCTGGTCGTCGACGCTCAGGGAGACAGTGTCGACCTCACTGAAGGCCGCCAGCCATCGCGTGTCGGCGACGCTTCGGCGAGCGAATGCCGCCTCGGACAGGTCATCGAGCTGGTCGTCGTACTCGGTCAGCCCCAGGGCGCTGGCGCGCACCGGGGAGTCGGCGAACTCGGCGTCGAGGAACTCGTTGGTGAGATCGCTGAACGACGGCATGCGGCGGCTCCTGCTGCAACCCGGGGACCGCTGATTTTAGACCCGGCCTCAGTCCTCGGTGATCGCGAGCTCGGAGATGCCGCCGCCGATCTCGACCTCGTAGCGGTCTGGCGCCCGGTCGTAGGCCCGCGACTTGACGCGGAGGCCGGTACCTGACGACTCTCGCCGCTGGCCGTCGAACGTCAGGCGGGAGACGCCGCCGCCGGTGACGAGCAGGAGCGGCACGCCGGCCGGTCGTGACAGGCGCCCCTGGCTCACGCCGCCGGCGATCGCGATCCGCACCGTCCCACTCGGCCGTGGCAGGCGCAGCCGGAAGTGGTTGACACCGCCACTGGCGGTGAAGCCCAGCAGGGAAAGTGCCCGGAGGTCGGCGTCGACGTCGGTGATGCCGTTCTCGATCTCGACGGCCCACGCCGCGCCGGGATGAAGTGCGGCGTCGATCTCGCGGCTGCGCGTATCGATCACCCTGCGGCGATAGCGCATCGTCACCGTGCCGTCGCTGGTGCGAACGTCCGGCGGCGGGCCGACGAAGGACGCGCGGATGAGCTCGCCGTCCGGCTCGGCGGAGCGAAGCACCAGCCGGGTGGCGGCCGTCTCGGCGACCATCCGCACCTGCTGGCCGAAGGCCGCGGCGCCGACATTGAGCCGCGGCGCGCCGGTGTGCAGCACGAGCCGGGCACGAGCCACCTCGCCGATCGGTGCCTGGTAGGCGTTGTCGAGGATCCCGCCGTAGGTGGCCACTCGGAGGCGGTCGGCCTCGCGAGCGAGGGCGTCGGTGAGCGCAGCGAGGTGAGCCTCACCCTCGCGCGCGATCGCCGGGCTCACCGCCGCTCCGGCCGCGACCGCGCGCTCGATGAGCGGTGCGTACTGCGCTTCGAGCTCAGCCCAGCGGGCAGAGTCGACCCGAACGAGGAGGCGCCGACGGTCGGTGGGATCCGACTCGCGGCGCAGGAAGCCGCCGCGCTCGAGCCGGTCGAGCACGCCCGTCACGGCGCCGCTCGTGAGGTGGCTCAGCTCGGCCAGCCGCGACGGGGTCATCTCCGGTTCGCTGGCGGCCAGCTCGAGGCAGCGCAGGTCAGTCGGGTTGATTCCCAGGCTGGCGGCCACCATCTCGTTGGTCCCGATCGCCTCGGTGATCAACCGGCGCAGCGCGCCCGGCAAGGAATTGCGGCTTGACATCGTCATCTGTCTTGTTTCATCATGCCGATATCTTAGCATCTAAGATAATCAGGAGGCAAGAATGCCAACACATGATACACGCGCTATCGAGGCCGACGGGCTGGAGAAGCGCTATCCGGGCAACGTCACTGCCCTCGACGGGCTGAGCTTCTCAGTCGAGACGGGCACGATCTTCGGCCTGCTCGGACCGAATGGAGCCGGCAAGTCGACGACCGTCAAGGTCCTCACCACCCTCTCGCGGCCGGATGCCGGCTCCGCAACCGTCGCCGGGCTCGACGTTCTCGCCGACGCGGAGCGCGTCCGTCGCGTCATTGGCACGGTTGGCCAGCGGATCGCCGTCGATCCGGAGGCCACCGGGCGCGAGAACCTGGAGCTGGCCGGTCGGCTCCACGGCCTCGGCGGGCAGCGGCTGCGCGAGCGCACCGCCGAGCTGCTCGGCCGCTTCGGACTATCTGACGCCGCGAATCGGATCGCGCGGACCTACTCCGGGGGCATGCAGCGCAAGCTGGACGTGGCGATGGGCCTCATCCATCGGCCGCGCGTCCTCTTCCTCGACGAGCCGACGACCGGCCTCGACCCCGAGGCGCGCGGCGACCTGTGGGCCGAGATCGAGCGGCTCACTCGCACCGAAGAGCTCACCATCCTGCTCACCACCCACTACCTGGAGGAGGCCGATCGGCTCGCCAGCCGGCTGGCGATCGTCGACCACGGGCGGGTGGTGGCCACCGGCTCGCCCGACGAGCTGAAGTCCGAGCTGCGTGGAGACGCGATCGTCGTCGAGCTGACCGACGGCGTCGTCGACGAGCGGGCCATCTCCGTCCTGACGCGCGTGCCGGGCATCGGTGAGTCGCTCGTCGATGGCCGATCGCTCCGGGCGCGCGTGGATCGCGGCGCATCCGCCGTTCCGGCGGTGCTCTCGGCGCTCGAGGGAGCCGGCATCGGCGTCGCCTCCGTCACCGTGAGCCGTCCCTCGCTGGACGACGTCTACCTCCGACACACCGGCCGGTCCTTCCGGCACACCGAGGAGTCCTACGCATGACCGCCGTCGCGCAGTCCTACTTCATGACCCAGCGCCATGCCCGCCAGCTGCTGCGGCAGCCGTGGTTCGTGGCCATGACCCTCATCCAGCCGGTGATCTGGCTGCTCCTGTTCGGCTCGCTCTTCCGGAGCGTGACCGAGATCCCCGGCTTCGGGTCGGGCGGAACGTACCTCGACTACCTCGTGCCGGGCATCATCGTGATGACCGCGCTCATGGCGAGCGGCTGGTCCGGCATGGGCGTGATCGAGGACATCGATCGCGGCCTGCTCGACCGGTTCCTGGCCGGGCCGACGCATCGCAGCTCGCTGATCGTCGGTCGCATCGGCTACGAGGGCATCGCCCTGGTGGTCCAGGGCACGATCATGGGGGGCCTGGCCTGGGTCCTCGGCGCCGAGTTCGCCAGCGGGCCGATCGGCTTCGTCGTGCTCCTCGGGGTCGCCATCCTGGTGGCCTTCACCTTCGCCTCATTGTCGTGCGCGATGGCGCTCACGCTGCGCCAGCGCGAATCGGTCATCGGGGTCAACACGATGCTGACGCTGCCGCTCACGTTCCTGTCGGCCGCATTCCTGCCGCTCGCGCTCGCGCCCGATTGGATCGAGACGGCCGCGACCTACAACCCGATCAACTGGGCGGTGGAGGCCGGCCGTGAGGCGCTGCTGGCGAACCCCGACTGGTCGTTGATCCTGCCGCGCGTCGGCGGGCTGCTCGTCGTGGCCCTTCTCTGCGTGGCACTTGCCACTGCCGCGTTCCGCAGCTATCAGCGCTCGGCTTGAGCGTCAGCGCGGGGGCGGCAGGAGCTGGCCGAATCGGTCCGGATCTGCGGCGACCGCCGACTGGATGGCGTTCAGCGCCGCGCCCTTGCGCAGGTTGTCGCTGCTGATCCAGAGCGCGAAGCCGCGCTCACGACCCGGGATGGCGCGCAGGCGGCCGGCGAGGACCGGGTCGCGGCCCTCGACGTCGAGGGGCATCGGGTGGCGCTCGGTTCCGTCCGCCGGCCGGTACTCGAGCCCAGGCGCCTCGCGCAGGGCCGCCTCGAGCGCGTCGACGGTCGTGTCGCGCTCCGTCCGGATGTGGAGCGCGACTGAGTGGCCGGTATGGACCGGAACACGCACCGTCGTCGCCGCGACGTCGAGCGAGGGCATCTCGAGGATCTTGCGCAGCTCCGCGTGGATCTTCCTCTCCTCGCCGCTCCAGCCGGTCTCGTCGAGGACGTCGATCTGCGGAACGACCGAGTCGGCAATGCGCCCGTGGAACGGCGACCCGTCCGCCTGGTCGCGGTGGTCCGTGCCGCGCTCGGCGTCGAATGCGTCGACGCCCTTGCGGCCCGCTCCGCTGACCGCCTGGTAGCTGGCGAGGTCGACCGACTCCAGCCCGGCCAGGTCCCGGATCGGCGCGAGGGCCACGACGGCCGCGGCGGTCGTGCAGTTCGGGTTGGCGATGAGGTTGCCGCCTCGGTCGCGCGCCGCGTGGGCGTTCGCCTCGGGCACGACCAGCGGCACGTCATCGGCCAGGCGGAAGGCGCTCGAGTTGTCGACCACCAGCGGGGCCGATCGTCCCGGCCCGGCCATGATCTCGCGGCTGTGGGCCGCGTCGACCGCCAGGAAGAGGACGTCGAGCTCACCGGCGCGCTCGTCGGTCAGGACGTGGACCGGCACCGACTCGCCGGCGTACGCCAGCTCGTGGCCCTCCTCGTGCCCGAAGGCGCGAAGGCAGGCCGCCGGCAGACCGGCATCGGCGAGGATGGAGCAGAAGACGCCGCCCACCACGCCCCGAGCCCCCGCAACTCCGACCGTCGGCCACCCGTCCATGCGGGGACCTTACCCGATGCGCCGCTCGGGCACGACGAGTGCAGGAATCGTTGCAGCCAACACCGCCCATTCCTCTAGAGGAGCCGATGCGCGAGCGCGAGGGATTCCCAGCCGGCGTACCGTCCTGGATCGATCTCGAATCGTCCGACCCCGCCGAGTCAGCCCGCTTCTATGCCGGCCTCTTCGGATGGCACGTTGATGACCGCACACCGACGGGCGCACCCGGCACCTACTCGGTCGCGACCATTGACGGCCGCGAGGTCGCGGCGATCCGCTCGGCTGGGCCGGCTTCCACGAAGCCGCCGTCGTGGAGCACCTGCATCGGTGTCGACGACGCTGATGCCGCAGTCATCCGGGTCCGCGACGCCGGCGGGACGGTGGTCTCCGAGCCAACCGCCATCGGCGATCTGGGACGAGAGGTGGCCTGCATCGATCCATCCGGTGCTCGTTTCCGCCTCTGGGAGCCGGGCTCGCTGAAGGGCGCGGCATCCGTGAACGCGCCAGGCACCTGGAACTTCAGCGAGCTGAAGACCGGTGACGCCGTGGGCGCTTCCCGGTTCTACGGCGCGGTCTTCGGCTGGCAGGTCGACGAGGTCGAGATGGGCGCCTATTCCGGGACGATGGTGCGACTGCCCGGCTACGCCGACTTCCTCGAGCAGTTCGACCCGGGCATTCGGAAACGGCACGCGGACTTCGGAGCCCCGCCGGGATTCAGCGAGTGCATCGCCTGGATCCTCCCGCTCGAGGACGGCGAATCGCCTCACTGGAACGTCGCCTTCGCCGTCGCCGATGTCGATGCGCTAGCTGCCACGGCGCGCGAGCTGGGCGGCACGGTCGTCGTCGAGCCATTCGACGTCGCCGCCGGTGCGCAGCACCGTGCTCACGGACCCGCACGGAGCGCGCTTCTCCGCCAGCGCCTTCAACCCGGGCTGAGCGGACGGTCAGCGCGAGCCGAACAGGATCGGACGCTCGCCGGCGACCAGGCGGGCCAGGTCGGCGTAGACGGCCGCCGCAGTGACTCGTCCCCCGGCTCCCGGGCCGGAGACCCGGAAGGTCGCGCCGTCGCCGGTCGTTATCTCGAGCACGCTCTCGACCCCGGTGGCGCCGGCCATCGGGTCGTCGGGCGCGAGGTTCACCGGCTTGACAGTGCGCGACTCCGGCGTCGCCTCGGCGACGAGGCGGATCGTCTGCCCCGGCTCGACCGCAAGGCTCGCGATCCCGTGGGCGACCACGTCGGCCTCGGGGCGCCACCGGCCCCACGCGACGCTCGCCAGGATGGCCAGCTTCTGCGCGGCGTCGCGGCCGTCGACGTCGAAGCTCGGATCCGCCTCCGCGTAGCCCGCCTCCTGAGCTTCGCGCAATGCCTCGTCATACGAGCGACCATCGCCCATCGCCGAGAGGATGTAGGTGGTCGTCGCGTTGACCACGCCGCGGATCCGCTCGATCGTGCCGGTGGCCGCGAGGTGCTGCACCGTCTCGATCATCGGCGTGCCGCCGCCGACGCTGGCGCTGGCGAGGAGCGCCGCCACGCGCCGCTCGGCGAGCTCGGCCAGCTCGCCCCCATGCGTCGCGAGCAGCGCCTTGTTGGCGGTGACGTACGGGGCTCCGCGATCGAGCGTGGCGCGCGCCCAGGCGAGCGGACCCTCCAGGCCTCCCGCCAGCTCGACCACGATGTCGTCGCCCAACGCGTCGTCCGGCTCGACGAGGTCGACGTCGACGGGGAGGCCGGCACGCCTTCTGTCGCGGACCGCGACGTGCGCGAGCTCAAGTGGCAGCGGACCAGACTCGACCAGCGCACCGAGCGCGGAGCCGACCGTTCCCCATCCGATCAGCCCGATCCGCAGCAGGTCGCTCATCGGCACCGAGTCTATACTCGCCGGCGTGGGAGCCACCGAGACCGTCGATCTCTTCTTCGAGCTGATCAACGACGATCACCGCGAGAAGGCGATCGAGCTGTTCGCCGAGCACGCTGTTCTCGGCGTAAGTGTCCCCGGATCCGATGAGCGCACGAACCTTCGCGGCCGCGACAAGGTCGGCGGCTGGTTCGTCCGGGCCGGCGACGGCTTTCGGATGTTCACCAACGACAGCCGCAACATGGGCGCCAGCTACATCGCCGACGTGACGGTCATCCGTCCCGGCATCCAGCCGATGCACGTCGAGGCGAACTTCCGCGTCGAGAACGGCGAGATCGTCGCCCTCTTCCTCCAGCCGGCCTAGGGAAACAGGTCCCGCTCGCGCTCCATCACCAGGACCGATGCGCCCGCGTCCGACGGGCGCCACTCGTAGCCCCGCACGAGCACCACCGGTCGCTGCTCGACCTTGCCTCCTGCCAGATCCGCCGCCGACGCAAGCTCGTCGGCGATGGCGATGACGGTCGCCTGCATCGGGCGTCCGGCGGCATCGGCTGAGCCACGCAGGTCGAGCAGCGCCTCGATCCCCGCTGATCCCACCGCCACGTTCACGATCCCGTTGCGCCACGGGCGGCCGAACGAGTCGCTGACAACGATGGCCGGCGAGACCCCCAGCCGCCGGCGAAGACCCTCACGGATGCCCGATGCCGACGCGTCCGGATCGAGCGGAAGCAGTGACGCGACCTCGCCGCCACCGACGTTCGAGACGTCGACCCCGGCGTTGGCGCACACGAACCCGTGTCGGGTGCGGCTGATGATCAGGCCACCCGGCGCCATGCGCACGATCTCGGCCGACTCGCGCAGGACGAGCTCGACCTGCCGTGGGTCCTTGTCCCAGCGCGCGGCCCAGTCGCGTGCCATCGGCGATGGCTCGACCGAGTCCAGCTCGACGAGCCGATCCTCCGCCTTCGAGACGACCTTCTGGGTGACGACCAGCACGTCGGCATCGGTGAGTGACAGGTCGGCCGCGGCAGCCGCGATGAGCCCGGCGATATCGTCGCCTGGTGAGACTTCCGGAATGCCCTCGAGCGCGATCAGCTCGAGGCGGGCCGTCACGCGGCGTCCCCGAGCTCGAGCCAGCGAGCCAGGTCCGCGGGCGTGTCGAGGTCGAAGGCCAGCCCGGCGCGGTTGACGGCGACGAGCGGGACGCCGGTCTGCTCGACCTCGGCGACATGCAGCGCGAAGCTGCCGGTGCCGAAGCGGAACGGGATGACGCCCGGCGGGCGGAGCACGAGCGCGTTCGTGCCGGTCCCGGCCCGGTCGGGGGCGATGGCGACGCCCGGCGAACCATCGGTCGGGAGGGCGCCGATCAGCGTGCGCACATCGTCGGGCTGGAGGTTCGGGAGGTCGCCGTGGAGCACGACCAGGGTCCGGATGTCGTCGACGAGCGCGTCGAATCGAGCCTGGTCGAGGCCCTCGTTGAGGCCCATGCCGCGCTGGACCACGAGCCGCGCGCCCGAGGGCTCCACGACCTCGATCAGCGGGCGCGACGGCGAGATCACGACCACGTCATCGGCCACCTCGCGTGCCACGCGCAGGACGCGCTGGAGCAGCTGGCTGGCGAGAAACATCCGCTCGTCGGGGCTCAGGGACGTGGCGAGGCGGGTCTTCGCCGCCTCGAGCCCCCGATGCGGGACGATGATCCGGGCGGACACCCGAGCAGGATATCGCGATCGTCGCCCGGGGTCTGCTACCCCGCCTCCCCGATGAGCGCCTCGGCGAGCGCCGCACGATCGGCGTCGCTGCGCATGACGGTCGGAAGGACCGATACCGACATCGCCAGCTCGGCTTCGATGGCTGGCGCGAGAGCGGCATCGGTCTCGTCGACGACGAAGCGATCCACGAGGCCGTCGTACTCGCGTGCCACGCCGAGCGCCGTCGGCTCGAGGCCCAGCGACGCCATCATTCGGTCGGCGGGCCCCTTGAGCGCCTTGCCGCCGACGATCGGGCTGACCGCAATCCGGTCGGCGGCGGCCGCGACCGCCTCCCGGACGCCCGGGAGGGAGAGGATCGGCCCGATGCTCACGATCGGGTTGGATGGGCCGATGACCAGCAGCTCGGCGTCGGCGATGGCGTCGAGCACGTCCGCAGTCGGCTTGGCGTCGCCCGAGAAGCTCACGGCGCGGACCTCCGGCTGCTGGCGGCGCCGCACGAAGTAGTCCTGGAACTCGAGCCGGCCCTCGTCGGTGTCGAGCAGCGTGCGGTACTCGTCGTCGGTGCAGGGGAGGATCCGGGCGGTGATGCCAAGCGCCTGCGCCATTGCCGCGGTCGCATCGGTCAGGCTTTTGCCCTCTTCGCGCAGCAGGCGGGCTCGGTGGGCGTGCGTGGCCAGGTCGGCGTCGCCGACCGTGAACCATGTCTGGTCGCCGTAGCGCTCGAACATGGCGTGCGCCCGGAAGGTGTCATCGCGGATCCCCCATCCGCGTTCGGCGTCGATGAGCCCTGACAGCGTGTAGAGGAGGGCATCGATGTCCGGGCAGACGAGCAGACCGTGAACCTCGGCGTCGTCGGCCACGTTGGCGATCACCGTCAGCTCGACGCGCTCGCCGAGGAGCGCAAAGCCGTGGGCCAGCTTCGTGCCGCCCGTGCCGCCGGCCAATACGGTGACCTTCATCGGGTCATTCTGCGGCGATTGGCTTGAGTGGCGGCACTCATTCGCGAAGTGTCGTGAGGACTCCACCAGAAGCCGAGCTCGGGAGCGGTTCTCACGATCTATCGCGGGCACGCACGCATGAGGCGCGCCTCCGGGTGACGCTCAGGCATACCAGGTCACGAAAGATCGCGGGAACACAGCCCCGAAACGCCGACTTGTGAAGATGGCGCGATAGATCGCGGAGGGCTAGGCGGCCTCGAGGGCTGGCTTGACCTCTGTGATGAGGCGCTCCATCGACTCGGCGTCATAGGGCGACGGGAAGCCGACGATGAAGTGGCGGAATCCGATGCCCAGGAACGGCCGCATCTTCTCGACGACCTGCTCCGGCGTCCCGACCATCTGGTTCTGCCACTCGTCGGCGTTGCCGTTTCGCTCGAACATCGCGGTGTTGACGCGGGCGGCCTCGGCCGGGTCGTCGCGGATGATGCAGACCCCCATTCCGACGGTGCGCTCGATCTCCGACTCGTCGCGACCGACGTCCTCGCAATGGCGCCGCAGGATCTCGTCCTTGTGCTTAACGCTCTCGAACCCGCCGCCGAGATTGCAGGCGTCGGCCCACTGGGCGACGATCCGGAGCGTCTTCTTCTCTCCTCCGCCGCCGACGAGGATCGGCAGGTGCTCCTGGATCGGCCGCGGCTCGTTCAGCGCCTCGTGCGCCGAGTAGTAACGCGAGCCGGACGGCTTCGTGCCGTCGAGCATGCCCCGCATGATCGGCACCGCTTCGGCCAGCCAGCGCAGTCGCTCTCCGGGTGAGCCGCCGAACTCGATGCCGAGGCCACGGTGCTCGGTCTCGAACCAGGCGCCGCCGATGCCGAGGATCGCGCGTCCGCCGCTGATGTGGTCGAGCGTCGTCACCATCTTCGCGACCAGCGCCGGGTTGCGGAACGTGTTGGCGCCGACCATCAGGCCCAGCGTCGCGCGCTCGGTGGCCTCGGCCCAGGCAGCGAGCGTCATCCAGCCGTCGAGGATCGGGCCGCGGTGGTCGCCGACGATCGGGTACAGGTGATCCCACGTCCAGACCGAATCGAAGCCCAGCCGATCGGCCCGAATGCCAGCCTCGCGGACCGCCGGCCAGTCGGTGTACTGCGCCCAGCAGTTCGCGCCGAGCTTCACCGCATCAGTCATGGCGGATCACCTTCTCGACGCGCATCCGGATGATGACCCGCTCCTGTCCGTCGTAGCGACCGGGATCGGCCTCGTAGCGAACGGCCAGTGCACGAATGCCGGCAAGAGCCCGGTCGAAATCGGCGTCCAGGGTCACGGTCCCCCGCAGCGCCGCCCACTTCAGGCCATCCTCGAACAGGAGGCTCACGCGCGGATCGGCCTGCAGCTGCCGGTACTTGAGCCGGCGCACCATGGTGTTCATGACGATGACGTCGGCCTCGTCGGGATCGAGGTCGAACCACATCACGGACTGGCTCGGCGGCCCGTCGGCGCTGTTCACGGCCAGGACGGGATGGCGCAGCTCGGCGATGAGCCAGGCGCGGAGGTCATCGGTCAGGACGGCGTCGACCGTCAGGGCGGGATCACTCACGGGGTCGCTCCTCGATCGAAGGACGGGACCGATTCGGCATCGGTAGCGCCGGGTCGGTCGCGACTGGGCGCTCTGTTTTCCAGTCTAGCCCTAGACTCGAGAGCATGATCCGGGCCGAGCTGCTGTCGGTCGGCGCCGAGCTGCTGCTCGGCGAGACGATCGATACGAACGCGGCCTTCCTGGGCGGCGAGCTGGCAACGCTCGGCCTGCCGTTGAGCAGCGTGCGCATGCTGCCCGACGACCGGGCCGTCATTGCCGCTGCGTTCGCCGAGGCGAGGTCCCGATCGGCGCTGGTGCTCGGCACCGGCGGCCTGGGGCCGACGCACGACGACCTCTCGCGCGAGGGCGTGGCGGATGCCCTGGGCCAGGAGCTGCGCGAGGACCGCGGCCTGATCGCAGTGCTGGAGGAACGCTTCCGCGCCTTCGGGCCGATGCCGGCCGCGAACCGGCGCCAGGCCATGCTCATTCCATCGGCCGAGGCGGTGCCGAACCCGATCGGTTCCGCGCCGGGCTGGTGGATCGACCTCGACGATGTCGTCACGGTCCTCATGCCCGGCGTCCCCTCCGAGATGCGGAGGATGTGGACGGAAAGCGTCGGCCCTCGGCTCGCCGCGCGCTTCGGCCTCCCGCCGCTCGCGATACGCACGATCAAGTCGTTCGGCATCGGCGAGTCCGCCCTCGCCGAGCGGCTTGGGACCCTGCTGTCCGTGCCACCGGACGGGGTCGAGGCGGGCATCTACGCGCGCGACGATGGCGTTCACGTCCGATTCAGCAGTCTCGGCGATGGGGAGGCGCTGGATGGCTGCATCGAGATCGCGCGCGCGGCCCTCGGCGAGGACGCATACGGAGTCGACAGCGAGGACCTCGCGTCCGTCGCACTCGCGCGCCTCGGTGCGCTCGGGGTGAGCGACGTGAGCAGCTGGGAAGCCGATACCCAGGGAGCGCTGCTCAGCGTCCTTTCGGCAGCCGCGCCCGCCGACGGTGCGGCCCGTTACCTGGGCGGGGTGCTCGAGATGGGCGTGCCGACCGGACCGCCGGTCGGAGAAGCCGTGCTCCAGCTGTCGCTGCTGCCCCAGGATGCCCATGGCCGCAGCCGGGTGCGAGTGGCGCTCGCCGGCAGCATCTCGATGCCGATGACCGAGCTACGCATCCACGGCTCGGGCGCCCAGCGACTCAGGCGCGCCGCGTTCGCGGCGCTCGACGCGGTCCGGAGGATCAGCCCCAGCGACCGATGAGGCGGACGGCCGCGGGACGAACCGCGAAGGTCCATGAAGGTCGTGAGCCGATGACGTCCCCGTCGGCCTGGACGGGTATGTCGGCGCCGTCCAGCGATCGAAGGGTGATCTCCCGAACGTCGATGCGATCCGCATGGGGCCGAACGCCGGCGACCCAGCGCGCGGCCTCGATCGCCAGGCGAGGCGCGGGCCCGGGATAGATGCGAAGGGCCACCGTCCCTGCATCGGTCCGGGCGCCCGGGTTGACCCGCAGGCCTCGACCGTAGAACGGCGTCGTGCTGGCGACGACCATCTCGATCGGACCACGATGCACGGTCCAGCCATCCGCGACGACCTCGACACCCGGGCGGCGCCACAGGTCCGGGACGGACGAGGCGATGGCCGTTGCCCAGCCGCGCAGGCGGTGGGCTCCGCCCTCCGCGTATCGGCCGGCGACGAGCGCGTCCCAGCCGGCGCCGGCGAACAGCGCCAGGCGATCGCCGACGGCGACGAGGTCGATCGGCCTCGCGTCGCGCCGAGCCAGCACCTCGGCCACCCCTTCGGGGTCGCCGGGCATGTTGAGCAGGTGCGCGGTGGCGTTGCCGAAGCCTGCGGGGATCCAGCCGAGCGTCAGATCTTCGCGGCCGGCAGCGACGTTGTATGCCGTGGCCAGCGATCCGTCCCCACCGACCATCACGCCGGTGGCGTAGCGCTCGAGCCGCTCGCCGAGCCAGCTGCTCAGCTCGTCGACGTCACGCGTTTCGATCACGTGGAGATCGGCGTCGAGCGCGCGGCGGGTGAGGTCCACGGCGCGACGCACCCGGTCGGTCCGTCCGCCGCCGGCCCCCTCGTTGAGAAAGATCGCTGTCGACTGATCAGGCGCCATGTTGCCCCGATCCTACGGCAGTGCCGCGAGGGCCTCCTCGGCGAGCTCCTCCGGCTCACCGCTGACGAGGAACACGACGTCGTCGTTGGCGTAGAGGAAGCCCTCGGTCCCGCCTTCCTCACCCATGGCATGCACGGTCTTGCCGCCGACGGTCATCTCCTCGCCAACGGCCGTGCCCGACTCCTCCATGACGCTGAGGAACTCGGTCCGGAGGGTGGACTCGTCGGCACCCTCGACCCGGAACGCGAGGATGGTGACCCCGGTTTCGGATTCCGCGTCGAACGCAAAGCCGAAGGCGGACACGACGTCCTCCGGCTGCGCCCCAACCCGCTCGAGGAATGCCTGGGCCTCGGGGGTGATGCCCTCCGAGCTGAAGGCGTCCTCGCCGGACGTGTGCTCGTATTCGATGACGAGTCCCCCGACCTCCTCCGGCAACAGCTCGGCGAGCTCGCCGGCTCCCTCTCCAAGGCTCGGCTCGGCGTCATCGGACCCCTCGGCGGTCTCGGTCGGGGTGGGCTCCGGAGTGGCCGGCTCAGACTCCTCGGCCGACGAGGACGTAGACGAGCATCCCGCGACAACGATCAGGAGCAGGCCAAGCAGGAAAACGGGGATGCGGGTCACGGGCTCGGCGTCCGCTGACGTGGGTGGCTCGGCGGCCTGTTCCCACTCACGGCAGGGCCGACAGAACCTCCTCGGAGAGCTCACCCGACTCGCTGACCACGGTGAACATCACGCCGTCGGCAAAGTAGATGTAGGCCGCTGCGGGCGTTCCCTCACCGGTGATCTGGAGCACGGTCTTGCCACCGACGGTCATCTCCTCGACCGCGCCACCGGTGGGGTTGGCGCCGGACATCAGCCGCGCGAGCTGCTCGAGCTGCGCCTGCTCCATTCCGGGAATTCGCATCGAGCTGAGGGTCACCTCGGCGGCGTCGCCCCACGTGCTGATGATGTACTCGACCTCCGACGGATCGACGCCCGAGCCAGCCAGGGCCTGGCCGAAGATCGGGTTCTGGGCGAAGTCGATGTCGCTGCGCGACATCCCGCCGATCTGGTCGGGGATCAGGTCGGCCAGCGGGCCGTCGGCGGAGCCTGTCCCATCGGTTTCGGCAGGCTCGGACGCCGCGGGCTCGGACTCCGGCGGCTCGGACTCGGCCGCGGGGTGCGATGCGCCATGCGACGCGGCCGCATCAGAGGCGGAAGCGGGCTCCGTCGCACTCGCGCCGGGGCTCGAGCACGCCGCCACCGCCATGGCGACAAGCACGATCAGGATGAGTGAGAAGCGATTCACGTGGGGTTCCTCAGGCTCGGGGGCAGTGGTTGAGCATAGCGCCGGCTCCTGAACCGCGCTTCCGGGACGATCGTCCCGTCCTCATGTCCGCCCCAGCAGCTCGCCGGTGGGCTCGCGCTTCAGGAATCGGCCATCGCCCGCCGCGCCCAGCCACTCGTCGCCGTCGACGACGACCTTGCCGCGTGACAGCACGATGTCGGCCCGACCGGTCACCTCGCGGCCCTCGTAGCACGAGTAGTCGACGTCCATGTGATGGGTCTTCGCACTGATGATGTGCTTCGCCGTTGGGTCGTAGAGGACAAGGTCCGCATCGGCGCCGGCGGCAACGACGCCCTTTCGCCCGCCCAGGCCGAACATCCGGGCGGGTGCCGCGCTGATGAGCTCCACCCAGCGGTTGGGGGTCAGGTGCCCATCGACGACCCCGCCGGAGTGGAGCAGGTTGACACGGTCCTCCACGCCGGGAAGGCCGTTCGGCACCTTGCGGAAGTCGCCCTGCCCCAGGTCTTTCTGTCCGTGGAAGTCGAAGGGGCAGTGATCGGTCGAGACGACCTGGAGGTCGCCCTTGGCCAGGCCCTTCCACAGCTCGGGCGCATGGTCGGCCGGGCGCAGCGGCGGCGAGCAGACGAACTTCGCCCCCTCGAAGCCGTTGCCCATGTCCTCGAGGGTCAGGAAGAGGTACTGCGGGCACGTCTCGGCATAGGCGGGCAGGCCCTCGTCGCGCGCGCGGCGGACCTCCTCGAGCGCATCGGTCGCAGAGAGATGGACGATATACACCGGGACGCCCGCCACCTGGGCCAGGCGAATCACCCGGTTGGTGGCCTCGCCCTCCATGACCGGCGAGCGGCTGACGCCGTGGAAGTACGGGTCGGTGTTGCCGGACTCGACGTTCTGGGCCGCCACGACGTCGATGGCCAGCCCGTTCTCGGCGTGCATCAGTATCAGGCCGCCGTTCCTGGCGGTCTGCTGCATGGCACGGAAGATGGCGCCGTCATCGGAGAAGAAGACGCCGGGGTAGGCGGTGAAGAGCTTGAAGTCGGTCACGCCCTCGTCGACGAGCGCGTCCATCTCGGCGAGGGTGTCATCGGTGACGTCGGACATGATCATGTGGAAGCCGTAGTCGACGCAGGCCTTCCCCTCGGCCTTGGCGTGCCAGGCGTCCAGCCCCTCGCGCAGCGCCTGTCCCTTGCCCTGTACGGCAAAGTCGATGATCGTGGTGGTCCCGCCGAAGGCCGCGGCGCGCGTCCCGGTCTCGAACGTGTCCTTGGCGAATGTCCCGCCGAACGGGAGCTCCATGTGGGTGTGCACGTCGATCGCGCCGGGGATCACCCACTTGTCGGACGCGTCGATGGTGCGATCGGCCGTGACGTCGAGCTCCTGGCCGATCAGCGCGATCCGCTCCCCGTCGACCAGGAGGTCGGCGGTGGTGGTGGCGTCGGCGTTGATGATCGTTCCGCCCTTGATGAGCGTGCGCATCGGTTCCTCCGTCAACGGCTGAGCAGGACCGCAATCGTAGCCGCCCGGCGGCCCACTACGATGGCCGGCGTGAAGCTTGCCGAGCTGCCGCGGCCGGTCGAAACAGCGAGCATCGAACGTCTCATCAGGCCGGATGCGCCCGCCCGACCGCGCGCGCTGGCGGTGCTCGACGGCGTCCTCGCGGGTCGCGTCTGGGCGGATGATCCCGCGACCCCGACAGTCGCGCTCGTGATCGAGGACTCCGACGGGACGGTTTTCGCCGGCGGCTCACTGACCGCATCTCAGGTGGCCGACACGCTCGCCGACGTCGAGACGGCATCTGGGGACCTCATCTTCGGGTTCGCGGACGGCGACGACGCGCTCCGCGGGATGTTGCCGAGGGAGCCGTACTGGACCGGCGAGGCGATCGACTTCACCGATCGCCGCCCACCGCCCGACGAGCCCGCAGGACCCGAGCCACCGCTCGAAGGGATGCAAATCGTGGCGCTCGACGCGTCCACCCTGCCCCTGACCGAGTGGTACCCAGACACCATGCACGCGTTCGGATCGATCGCGCGGTGGACCGAGCTTGGCATCGGCTTCGGCGTTCTCACTGGCGACGCGCTCGCGGCCGAGGCGACAGCGGGTCCACGCTGCCGCCGCCTCCTGGAGATGGGGGTGCTGACCCGCGAACCCTTCCGGCGGCGAGGGTACGGCACGCTCGTCAGCCGCCTGGTAGCCCGTGAAGCCGAGTCCCGCGGCGACCGGGTCTGGTGGAACGCGAATGCCGTGAACGCACCCTCGTTGGCGATCGCTCGTCGGCTGGGGTTTCGGGCGGAGCGCCGATACGAGCTCGCCGCTTGCCATGCGGCAGGAAACACGCCCGGCGACGATCGATCGCTCGCGGGGTAGCATCACCCGCATGGCAGACGATCGACTCCACTTCACTGGCGACGACGAGGCGGACCGGCTCCTGGTGAGCGAGCCGATGGCGCTCCTCATCGGCTTCGCGCTCGACCAGCAGGTGCCGGTTCAGTGGGCCTTCTCGGCGCCCAAGGTGCTCCTCCAGCGTCTCGGCACACTGGACGCTCGAGACATCGCCGCCATGGACGTCGCGGATGTCGAGGCCGCCTCCAAGGGCCCGCCCGCCGTCCACCGCTACCCGGCTGCCATGGGTCGGCGGGTTCACGAGCTGGCGAGCTATATCGCCGCCACCTATGACGGCGACGCCGCCCGGGTCTGGACCGATGCCTCGGACGGCCGCGATCTCGAGCGGCGCATCGGGGCGCTACCGGGCTTCGGCGAGATGAAGGTCAACGGGACGCTGGCAGTCCTGGCCAAGCGACTGGACGTACGACCTCCGGGAATCGACGAGGTGCTGCCTGACTGGCCGACGCTCGGCGATGTCGACTCCGCCGAGGCGCTGGCCGACTACCAGGCCAAGAAGCGCGCCCACAAGGCAGCCATGCGCGAGGCCGCAGCCGCCGAGGGCTGATCCCAGTCACGAGGCCGTCAGGCCTGTCGCTCCGGCTCCGCGCCTCCCGCCCGCACCAGCAGGGCGCCGATCAGCCCCCCGGTCGTGTTCGTGATCACATCCGTCGTCTCCGGCCAGCGGCCGCCGCCGGTGAGCGCCTGGAGCAGCTCGATCGAGGCGGAGAAGGCGAGCGTGATCCCGACCGCCTGGAGGACGCTGACGGACGGGAAACGCCAGCGCAGGGCCATCCCGAACGGGATGAAGATGAGGACGTTTCCGATCAGCTCGGCGACGGCGAGGCGCAGGCTGCGCACGCCGATCAGCGCATCGCGCAGGTCTTCGAACGGGATGAGCCTGATGCGTGGTGGCTCGTTCATGGCATCCACCGGGCTCAGCAGCGTCAGCACGACGATCAGCGCGATGGACGTCACGAGCGCGACGTCCCGCGCGGTCACGCCGAAGGCACGCGAGGGTGGATGAAGCACCAGCCTGACCACGAGAACGACGGCCCCCACCGCGGCGATCACGACGAAGATGCCGGCCATCGTGCCGAGGGCATCGGCGGCCCACCGGATCAGCGCATCCACGGCGCCAGTCTATCGGCGCCTCAGGAATCGGTGGCCGGCGCCTCCGGATGCTCGTGGTCGTGGTCGTGCTCGTCGTGGTCGTGCTCGTCGTGGTCGTGGTCGTGCATCCACGGCGTGAAGGTGATGCCGATCAGCAGCCCTTCCGGGCTGAGCAGCCGCGACGTCGTCTGGCCCCACGGCTCCTCCTGCGCGCCACGCAGCACGCGGTGCCCGGCAGCCTCGAGCTCCGCCACCGCCTCGCCGACTGCTTCCGCGGACTCGACGTCGAGCTCCATCCAAGCCTGCGGCGCAGGGATGTCGGCCGGCCACTCCGCCGATCCGAACGTCGACTCCGCGGCCTGGGACAGCGGCCACAGCGCGAACGCGTTGACGCCTTCCAGGCTGTCGTTGGTTAGGTAGTCGGGAGCCGCCTCCTCGAGCGGGATGGCCAGGCCGTCGCCCCAGAACGCGCGCGAAGCATCGGCCTCGCGGACGATCGGTCCGAAGCCGGCGACGAACGCGACCCTCATGCGACCCGCTCCTTGGGAAGCGAGGAAAGGACGCAGAACTCGTTACCCTCCGGGTCCGCCATGACGACCCACGAGACGTCGCCTTGACCGATGTCGGCGCGCCTCGCCCCGAGCCGCTCCAGCCGTGCAACCTCGCCGTCCTGGTCGTCCGGCGCGAGGTCGAAGTGCCACCGGTTCTTGATCCCCTTCTCGTCCGGGTTGATCGCGAAGTACACCGGATGGATCCCCGGCCGGCGTTCCTCGTAGGGGGCGATCATCACGCCCTCCTCGTCTTCGGCGATGACCAGCCACCCGAGTGCGGTGGTCCAGAACTCGGCGAGCGCCTTCGGGTCATGGCAGTCGACTGTCAGGCTGTTGATGACAAGGCTCATGCGCCGATGCTAGCGCCCTCAACCTGACGATTCGTGTCAGGAAAGTGCGCGGACCGAGGTCGATCGGCTGATTGACTTTCACGCTCGTCCGCGGCGAGATCGACGTGGGTCGTCGCGTGGACCGGCTCGGCATTGCGCGGCAGGCGACTAAACGCTCCCGCGTCTGGCTAGAGGACCACGCGGTCAGCACTGGCTGCCGTCGCCTTCGACCTCTCGCTTCAGCGTCGCCAGATCGTTGTCGGCGCGGGCGCGGATCCGTGGCGTGATCAGCGGGGTGAGCAGTTGCGTGAGGCCGCGCATACGCATGTCGGACTGATAGGTCAGCTCGGTCGCGCCGTCCCGGGCAGCGAGGTCGTAGCTGTCGATCTGGTCGCTGCCGGACGATGTGATGCGGACAGCCAGTCGCTCGCCGGGGCGTAGCTCGACGATCTCCGTCTCCACCTCGATGCGACGTCCCTCCGCCTCGATGATGTCGCGCGAGCGTGAGCCGACACGAACGCCGCCTTCGCCGATCGGCTCGGACCCGATGAAGCCGCTGATCCACCGACTCAGCCGGTCGGGCTCGACCAGCCACGGAAAGACGGTCGCTGGCGGCGCGCCGATCTCGACGCGGGACTCGATGCGGGGCATGGAATCTCCTCAGGTGCGTTCGAGGACCGGGATCGCGATCTCGGTCTGGTTCAAGCGGCCGGCAGGATCGATCCGCGTGGTGTGATAGAGCTCGATGGCCGGCACGCCGACGATCTCGATTCGCGGGGCCATGGCCCGCAGCCGCTCAACGATCGACGCGTACGCCGAAGGGATCGACGCGTACGGGCCGATATGCGTGGTGATCGCGAACGTGCCGCCCTGGATTGCTTCGAATCCGATGCCGGACTCATGGGCGGTGACGACTGGCTTGCGATGGACGACCAGGCCAGCGTCAAACCGGAGCTTGCTCGGATCGGTGATCTCCGGGGCGTCGTGGGCGATGCCCACGAGGTGTCCGTCCGTTCCGGCGCCGAGCCGAGCGGCGGCGGCCGGCAGCTCGTCCCAGAGGCTGACGGGGACTGACTCGTAGGGACCGATGTATCGCACGAAGAGGAGCTCAAGCGGGCGGAGCCGACGGACCCGCGTCTCGGAGAGGTGTCCGATGGCCAGCTCTTCCTCGAGCCCATCCTGCGCACGCGGGCGCCGTGGGTCAGGCGCGCGGCGCGTTGCCGTTGAGGCACGCCAACGACTCGGTGTCTGGCCGAACCGCCGGACGAAGGCCCGCGTGAAGGTCTCGTGGCTGGCGTAGCCGCACTCGAGCGCGATCTCGAGGATGGTTGCATCGCGAGTGACGAGCATCCTCGCCGCGCGCTCGAGGCGGAGCCGTTCCACGTGGCGGCGAGGCGATTCCCCGGTGGCCGTCGCAAATCTCCGTGCGAAGTGGCTCGGGGATCGGTCGACCGTTGCGGCGAGCTCGGCGACGCTGAGCGTGGAGTCCAGGTTCGTCTGTGCATGGACGAGCGCCGGCAGGAGCCATCCAATCGAAGCCGCGTGCATCGCCGCACCTTTGCATCGGAAGGCAGGACTGTCTTGACGTTTTCGGCTGTCAGTTGTCGATGATGGGCCCGTAGAGGTCGAGCTGCTCCTCTTCCTCGCCGTTCATCAGGTAAATGTTGAGCTGCGTGACGCCGACTTCGCGCAACTGCGCGAGGCGCTCGCGGTGCGCCGATGCCGGCCCGACGATCGCGAACTCATCGGTTATCTGGTCGGAAACGAATGCCGAGTTGTCGCTGCCGACCTCGGCGTGGTGCCGGTAGTCGTAGCCCTCGCGGCCCTCGACGTAGCGCCACAGCTCCTCGGGCAGGTCGTCCTTCGGGTATTTGTTGATGAGGTCGACCACGTGGTTGCTGACGAGCGCCGGAAACCATCGGACCTTGTCACGCGCCGCAGCGAGATCGTCGCTCACGTAAGCCGGCGCCGCGGCCATGACCTCGATCGCATCGGGGTCACGGCCGGCTTCGGTGGCGGCGGCACGAACGAAGCCCATGCACCAGCGGATGATGTCCGGATCTGCGAGCTGGAGGATGACCCCGTCCGCGACGCGGCCGGCGGCCGCGAGCGCCATCGGCCCGTAGCCGGCGACCCAGATCGGCACGGGGCCGTGCGTGGCCCAATCCATCTGGATCTCGGTGCCGTCGAGGTCCACCTTCTCGCCCGCGGTCAGGGCGCGGATGACGCGGCAGCACTCTTCCATGTAGGCGACCGTCGTCGGCTTCTTGCCCATCACCCGCCGCGCTGAGTCGCCACGGCCGATTCCCAGGTCCATCCGCCCGCCGGTTATCTCATTGAGCGTGGCCAGCGCGGACGCCGTCACCGTGACATCGCGTGTCGCCGGGTTCGTGACGCAGGTGCCCAGACGCATTCCCTCGGTTGCCGCGCCGATGAGCGTCAGGAGCGGGTACGGCTCGCGCCACAGCACGTGCGAGTCGAAGATCCAGCCGTGGCTGAAGCCGTTGGCCTCGGCGCGCTTCGCCAGGTCGACGCTGCGCTGGAAGTGGTGATCCGGCTTGAGCGTGATCCCGAACTTCATTCCGGCCCTCTACTGCACCCGTCGACCGTCGAACGGTTCAAATTCACACGATGCGGGCGTTACGCGGGCTCGCGAGCATTGAGCGGTCATGACAGCCCGCCAGTGCCCACCTGGTGTGAATCCAGGTGCGTTGGGCGGCGGCAACGCTCATTAGGCACATCTCGTGTGAATAGCGACGTTTCGGGCTGCATCCGTTGCGTTACGCACACCTCGTGTGAATCGGGCGCGTTTCGGCGAGCGATTGCGACGCACTCAGGGACGGACGAGGTCGTCGTAGGCATCGGGGCGACGGTCGCGGAAGAACTGCCACGTCTGGCGCACCTCCTCGATCGTGTCGAGGTCGAGGTCGCGGACGATCAGCTCTTCGTCGTGCGGGTCGCCGACGTCGCCGATGAACTGGCCGCGCGGATCGACGAAGTACGACTGGCCGTAGAAGTCGTCGTCGCCGAGCGGCTCGATGCCGACCCGGTTGATGGTGCCGACGTAGTAGCCGTTGGCGAGGGCGTGCGATACCTGCTCGACCCGCCACAGGTACTCCGACAGGCCGCGCGAGGTGGCCGACGGGATGAAGACCAGCTCGGCGCCGTTGAGGCCGAGTGCGCGCGCGCCCTCGGGGAAGTGGCGGTCGTAGCAGATGTAGACCCCGACCTTGCCGACAGCGGTGTCGAAGACGGGGTATCCCATGTTGCCGGGGCGGAAGTAGTACTTCTCCCAGAAGCCCTTGACGTGCGGGATGTGCGTCTTGCGGTACTTGCCGAGGTAGCTCCCATCGGCGTCGATGACCGCGGCGGTGTTGTAGTAGATGCCCGTGGTCTGGTCGTCCTCCTCGTACATCGGCACGATGAGGACCATCCCGGTCTCCTTCGCCAGCTCCTGCATCCGCTTCGTGGTCGGCCCATTAGGAATGTGCTCGGTGTACGAGAAGTACTGCGGGTCCTGGACCTGGCAGAAGTAGGGGCCGTAGAAGAGCTCCTGGAAGCACATCACCTTCGCGCCCTGCTCCGCCGCCTCGCGCGCGTACTTGATGTGCTTCTCGATCATCGACTCCTTGTCGCCGGTCCACTCCGCCTGGAGCAGCGCCGCGCGGACGATTCGCGCCATCGGTTCCTCCATCCCGCCCGGAGGGCGGCATCGGTCTCACGGAAGGCCGATACAGTACACCGGCCCAACGCCCTCCCCGCGCCCAGCGGGTAGGCTTCACGGCCGATGAATCTCCTGGACGGCCTCGTCCTGCTTCTCCTTGCCCTCGGCCTGGTCGCCGGTGCCCGTGCCGGCTTCCTCGGCCCCGTGATGGGGCTGCTCGGCGCCGTCGTCGGCTTCGCGTTGGCGCTGCTCGCCGCGTCGATCTTCCAGGAGCCGCTGGTGGGGATCGAACAGCCGATGCGGGCGCTCATCACGGTCATGGGTCTCGGCGCCTTCGTCCTGCTCGGCGAGGCAACCGGTGCGGCGCTGGGCACCACCATGAGCCGGGGCATCCGGACCAGCCCGCTGCGGCCGCTCGACGCGGCGGGCGGCGCGGCCGTCGGCGTGGCGCACGTCGTCCTGATGGTCTGGCTGCTCGGCGGCATCCTCAGCCTGGGGATCGCGCCGCGCTTCGACGAGCTCGCGCGCGACTCGGTCGCGCTGCGCTTCACCGGCGAGCGACTGCCGCCGCCGACGGCGGTGGCCGGACGGCTGGTCGCGCTCCTCGATACGACCGACCTGCCGCCCCTGTTCGCCGGCATCGAGCCGCCGGTCGCGGCTCCGGTCGACCTCCCGGACGACGCCGCCACCCGCGCTCTCGCCGAATCGGGGTTGGCGAGCACCGCCCGCATCGCGAGCAGCGGTTGTGGCTTTGGGCTGGCGGTGGGCAGCGGCTTCTTCGTCTCTCCGACGCACGCCGTCACCAATGCCCACGTCGTGGCGGGCAGCAGCAGCACCACGGTCACCGTCGGCGGCACGGACCACGATGCCGTGGTCGTGGCGTTCGACCCGCGATCGGACCTGGCGCTGCTATTCGTTGCCGACGCGAACGCCTCACCGCTGAACCTCAGCCCGCAGGCACCGCCACGAGGGACCGCCGCGGCCGTCCTCGGCTACCCCGGTGGCGGCCCGCTGGCGGCCATTCCGGCCGGCGTCACGGCAACGCACGCGGTGCCCGGTCCCGACATCTACGGGGAGGGGGCCTACTCACGCAACGTGGTGGAGATGCGATCGTCGATCCAGCGCGGCAACTCCGGCGGGCCGCTGATCATCGCGCCCGGCGTCGTGGGCGGCGTCGTGTTCGGCGCGTCGCGGGTGACGCCGGACGTCGGCTACGCGATCGGCTCGGACGAGGCGGTCGCCCGCATCGGCTCGTCTATCGGATCGACGGCGCCGGTCGCCACCGGCGCCTGCCTGTAGGCTGCCTTCATGCCCTGGAGCCGGCACGCCAAGATCGCCTTCATCGGCTCGCATTCGGTTCGGAAGTCGAACGCCGTGCACGCCTTCGCCTCGACCGTCGGGCGGGCCGGCCGATCGGTGGAGGTCGGCCGCGAGGTGGTCCGCTTCAATCCCCTCGGCCTCAACGAGGGCGCGACGCCCGAGGCGCAGCTCTGGGTGCTGATGGCGCAGGTGCAGGAGGAGCTGCAGCTCGCCGGGCGCGCCGACATCCTCGTCACCGATCGCTCGGTCGTCGACAACTTCGCGTACTACCTGCGCGTGACCGCCGGGGAGGATCCGTTCGGGGTCGAGCCGCTCATCCGGCGGTGGGCCGCGACCTACGACCTGTCGGTTCGCCTCCTGCCGGACATCGGGCTCCTGGCCGATGGCGTCCGATCCACCAACGACGCCTTCCGCGACGAGATCGAGGCGATCCTCGACCGCATCCTGCCGCTCTACCTTCAGCCGGACCGATGGCTCACGATCCCCGCCAGCCAGGTCACCGCCGACTTCGACTGGTGGGCCATCGCCGAGCGTCTTGCCGCGATCGTGGGCGAGCCGCTGGTCGAGGGACAGCTCCAGGTTCCCGTTGCTGCCGAGACGGAGCGATGAGGTGGCAGAATGACGACCGCCCGGCGCGACCGAGACCACCGCGCGCTGTGACGGAGGTGACCCGAGGTGACGAACCCGCTCCGGATGCTCTTCGCTGCGCCGTTGATCCGGCGCATCGGCTTCCACGCGAAGCGCATCGGCGGCCAGATGGACCGGCACTTCTTCTCCTCGCTGCTGACCTTCGTCGTCGGCTTCGTGCTGGTGGCCGCGCTGGCGGTGACCCTGCTCGAGGAGGAGAAGCGCACCTTCGCCGGGATGGGAAGCTCGTTCTACTGGGCCATCACCACCGTCATCGGCTCGGGTGACAGCAGCTATGTGACCTCGCCGGGCGGCTTCATCGTCGGCTGGCTTCTCGCCTTCTTCGGGGTCGCGATCGTTGCCGCGATCACCGGGGCGGTCGTCGGATTCGTCATCGACTTTCTGCTCAAGGAGGGACAGGGAATGGGCGCTGCCGGCTACACCGACCACATCGTCGTCTGCGGCTGGAACGCCACCGCCCGCGATCTTCTCGAGGAGCTCAAGGGCGACGAGTTCGACGTCAAGGTCGTGCTCCTGGCCGATGCCGAGCGCAACCCCGCCGGCGACGGCGTCTACTTCGTGCGGGGCGACATCACGAGCACGGACGACCTCGAGCGATGCGGCATCACCGAGGCGAGCTCGGCGATCGTCTTCCCGGCCGATGCGTCCGACGCGGCGGACATGCGCTCGATCCTGGCGGTGATGGCAATCGAGTCAGTCGCGCCCGATGTGCGCACGGTGGTCGAGGTCAACAACCAGATGCACGTCGCACACCTGCGACGCGCCAATGCCAACGAGATCCTCGTCACCTCTCGGCTCGGTGCTCGGCTGCTCGCGCGCTCGGCCCTCTATCCCGGCCTCTCCGAGCTGGTGACCGACATCGTCTCGGGTGGCGAGGGATCCGAGCTGTACCGGGTTGCGCTGCCCGAGGACTACATCGGCCTCTCGGTCGATGAGCTCTCGACCAAGCTGCGCGGCGATCATCGGGCGACGCTCCTGGCCGTGACCCGCGACGGGGCGAGCATGACGAACCCGTCGGCGGACTTCCGGCTCGCCTTCGGTGACGATGCCGTGGTCGTTGCCGAGGGCCTGGGCGACCTCCAGCCACTCGAGCTTCAGCGCGAGTAGGCGATGGAGCTCGGATTGCGCGGGCGCACCGCTGTCGTCGGTGGAGCCACCTCGGGACTCGGACGCGCGTCCGCCGAGGCGCTCGCCGCCGAAGGGTGCGACCTCCTGATCTGGTCGCGGGACGCCGATCTGCTGGCCGCCACCGCCGATGAGCTCGGCGCGGCCCATGACGTTCGCGTGGAGCACATCGCGGCGGACGCGACTGATCCCGGCGCCGCCGAGTCGGTCGCATCGGCGGCCCTGTCAATGGCACCGATCGACATCGTGGTCCTCAACGCAGGCGGTCCGCCAACGGTCGACGTGACCGCGACAGACCGAGAGGGCTGGCAGCGCGCCTTCCAGCTCCTGGCCGCCACGCCCATCGAGCTCGCCACCGCGCTCCTGCCCGGGATGCGGGAGCGGCGGTGGGGCCGCGTCGTCTCGATCCTGTCGAGCGGCGTGCGCCAGCCGATCGGCGACCTCGTGTACTCGAACGCCGGCCGGTCCGCGCTGGCGGCATGGCTGAAGACGACGGCGCGGGCGATCGCCGCCGAGGGCGTGACGGTCAACGGCGTCATGCCCGGCCGCATCGCCACGCCCCGCATCCACGAGCTCGACTCCGGTCGAGCCGATCGTGAGGGGACTACCGAGGACGCGGTCCGCGAGGGTCACCTTCGCACGATCCCGGCCGCGCGTTACGGGAGGCCGGAGGAGCTCGGCGCCCTCGTCGCCTTCCTCGCATCCGAGCGCGCCTCGTACATCACCGGCCAGCTGGTGGCGGTCGATGGGGGCCTCATCGCCGGCCTGTAGGATGGCGGCCATGGACGAGCGGGCGGCCGCGATGCGGCGCGCGGCCGAGATCGGCCTCGCCTTCCTGGAAGGACTCGACGAGCGTCACGTCGGCGCCACGGCCGACGCCGCCGAGATTCGCGCCAGGCTCGGCGGCCCGTTGCCGGAGGCCGGGACCGATCCGATCGCCCTGGTCGAGGAGCTGACCACCGCGCTCGATCCCGGGCTGATCGGATCCGCCGGACCGCGCTACTTCGGCTTCGTCGTCGGCGGCGCCCTGCCGGCGGCGGCCGCAACCGACTGGCTGACGACGGCATGGGGCCAGAACGCGGCGCTCCACGCCCTGTCGCCGGCGGCGGCTGCGGCGGAGGAGGTGGCGGGTCGCTGGATGCTCGAGCTGCTCGGTCTGCCGGCCGACGCGAGCTTCGGCCTTCCCACCGGCGCCGGCATCGGCAACGCGGTCGGTCTGGCTGCCGGTCGCCATGCAGTGCTCGCCAAGGCTGGCTGGGACGTCGAGGCCAACGGCCTGTACGGGGCGCCCGAGATCACCGTGATCGTGGGCGAGGAGGCGCACGCGACGCTGCTCACCGCGCTCCAGTACCTGGGCCTCGGGCGCGATCGCGTCGTGCGCGTGCCCGCCGACGACCAGGGCCGCATGGACCTGCCCGCGGCCCGCGTCGCGATCGAGGCTGCGGGCGATGGCCCGCTGATCGTGGCCTCGCAGGCCGGCAACGTGAACACCGGCGCGTTCGATCCGATCGGGGGCCTGGCCGAGACGCTCGGCGACCATCCGAACGCCTGGCTCCACGTCGACGGCGCGTTCGGGCTGTGGGCGGCGGTCTCCCCCGAGCTGCGCCCGATGGTGGCCGGCGTCGAACGCGCCGACTCCTGGTCGACCGATGCCCACAAGTGGCTCAACGTCGGCTACGACTGCGGGTTCGTCGCCGTCCGGGATGCCGCCGCGCACCGCGCCGCCATGTCGATGACCGCCTCGTATCTCATGCGCAGCGAGCAGCGCGAGAACTGGGAGTGGGTCATGGACAGCTCGCGAAGGGCGCGCGGGTTCGTCCTCTACGCCGCGATCCGCTCGCTGGGTCGCGACGGCGTTCAGGCCCTGGTCGAGCGCTGCTGCGCCCTTGCGCGCCGCATCGCGGATCGGCTCCGTGAGGCCGATGGCGTCGAGGTGCTCAACGACGTCGTCCTCAACCAGGTCCTGGTCCGCTTCGGCGACGACGACCGCACGCGGGCCGTCATCAGCGGTGTCCAGGCCGAGGGCACAGCCTGGATGGGCGGCACGACCTGGCAGGGCCGGGCGGCGATGCGGATCAGCGTGAGCAACTGGTCGACAACGGAGGCCGATGCTGATCGGACGGTGGACTCGATCCTGCGCTGCGCCCGCGCCGAGGGCTGAGCTCAGGCCTCCTCGATCCAGCCCGTGGCCTCCTCCTGGCGATCTCGGCCACCGAAGTCCTCGCGCACCCACGCCATGAGCCGCGCGGGTCCGAGCGCAATGGCCAGGCAGGCTCCGATCATGAGCAGCGGCCCGAGCATGCCCTCCGCGTGAGCTCGCGGCAGCACGGCCGCCCAGATGGCGGTACCCGCCAGGGCTGCGACCTCGGTGCGTCCGAGGCGGAGTGCGACGAGCATCAGCGCCGATGGGATCGCCAGCCATCCCTCCGGCTGCCCGGCTACGAGGGCCATCACCCCGGCCATGCCCCCGACGCCGACTGTCAGCCCGAGAACGGCGCGAGTCAGCGCTGATACCTCGTCCGAGGCATCGCGGCGCCTCGCGGAGAGTGCGGCCCAGACCATGAGGGAACGAGTCTACGACCGTGGCGTCGCGGGATCCACGCCCCGCATACGCCCGGCGTACCGACCAATCTCCGCCTGGACGCCCGTTCGGGCGCCGAGTGCTCGCTCCAGCGGGCACCGATGAGCACGAATGGCGCGTCCGCGCGCCCGTCAGGCGTCCCAGCGCTCGCTCCAGCGCGCGAACGCCTCCGGACAAGGCATGGCGCGAAGGACGCCCGGTCAAGCGAGCGGCAGCGAGGGCTACCGACGGTGTGCTGTAATCGGTCCACCAAATACGGAGCTGAGGGCCGGATGGCGATCGAGACCGAGCGAGGGGCGATGACGGGCGACGAGATCGTCGCGCTCACCAAGCGCCACACCCTGTTCGAGTGGTCGGCGCAGTCCAAGGTCGATCCCATCCCGGTGGCCGGCGCGAAGGGGGTCTACTTCTGGACGCCCGAGGGCAAGCGGTTCCTCGACTTCAACTCGCAGCTGATGTGCACGAACATCGGCCACGGGCATCCGAAGGTGATCGCCGCCATCCAGGCGCAGGCCGAGCAGCTGGCCTACGCGAACCCGTTCATGGCCACCGAGCCGCGGGCGCGCCTTGGACAGAAGCTGGCCGAGATCACGCCCGGCGACATCGACACCTTCTTCTTCACCAACGGCGGCGCAGAGGCGAACGAGAACGCGATCAAGCTGGCCCGATTCGTCACCGGCCGCCACAAGATCCTGACGCGCTACCGCTCGTACCACGGCGGCACGGCCGGCGCCATCAGCCTGACCGGCGACCCGCGCCGCTGGGCTGCCGAGCCGGGCATCCCCGGCGTGGTGCGCGTGCTCGACCCGTATCACGGCATCCAGCGCGGCTGGGACACCGCCGACGAGGCCCTCGCGAACCTGGAGGAGACGATCCAGCTCGAGGGGCCGAACACGATCGCCGCCTTCATCCTCGAGACTGTCACCGGCACGAACGGCATCCTCGTTCCGCCGGACGGCTACATCGCCGGCGTGCGCGAGATCTGCGATCGCTACGGGATCATGATGATCGCCGACGAGGTGATGGCCGGCTTCGGGCGCACCGGCAAATGGTTCGCGGTCGATCACTGGGACGTGGTTCCCGACCTGATCACCATGGCCAAGGGCCTCACCAGCGCCTATGTCCAGCTCGGCGCCCTCGGCATGCGACGCAAGTACGCCGAGCACTTCACCGACAAGGTCTTCTACGGCGGCCTGACCTACAACTCGCACCCGCTGGCGTGTGCGACGGCCCTTGCCACGATCGCCGTCTACGAGGAGGAGAACCTCATCGAGCGCGCGGCGCAGATGGGCGAGGTGCTGAAGCAGCACCTATCGACGCTGGCCGACCGGCACCCGAGCATCGGCGCGACGCGCAGCATCGGCCTCTTCGGCATCGTCGAGCTGGTCCGCGATCGAACCACCATGGAGCCGATGGCGCCCTTCAACGGCACATCGGACGAGATGGCGGCACTGGGCAGGAGATTCCGCGAGGAGGGCCTCTACACCTTCGTGCGCTGGAACACGTTCTTCACCAACCCGCCGCTCATCATCACGGAAGAGGAGATGGCCGAGGGCTTCGCGATCATTGATCGCGCCCTCGAGGCGACCGATGCCGCCGTCGGCTGAGCGCCACGGCTGGCCCCGGCGCACGGCCACCTTCGTGGCCTTCGTCGTTCTCGCCCTCCTCGTCTGGGAGGTTCTGAAGTTCATCGGCGGCGATCCGTGGCGCTACTTCGGCTGGGAATGGCATCCGCCGCTCGAGATCTGGTTCGCCACCGACCTTCGGCTGCCGCACGTGTGGGAGATCGGCGGAGCGCTGGTGAACCCGGTCCAGCGCAGCGCGGACGAGAGCCTGGCCCAGTTTCTGGCAGGCGCTGCCTTCTACACCTGGCGTGAGGCCGCGATCGGCTTCATCGCCGGAACCGTCATCGGCATCTCACTGGCCGCCGTCTTCGTGCACTCTGGCGTGCTCGAGCGCGCGTTCGTTCCCTACGTGATTGTCAGCCAGACGATCCCGATCGTGGCGCTCGCGCCGATGATCGTCTTCGCGTTCGGCCAGGACGTGACGAGCGTGGTCATCATCGCCACCTACCTGACCTTCTTCCCGGTCACGATCGCGATGATCCGCGGCCTGCGGTCGCCGGATCCGCGCGCCCTCGAGCTCATGCGCAGCTACGCGGCGTCGAAGTGGAGCATCTTCTGGAAGCTGCGCATGCCCGCCTCGCTGCCGTATCTCTTCACCGCTCTGAAGATCGCGGCGACCGCCAGCATCGTCGGTGCGATCGTCGGTGAAGGGCCCGGTGGCATCCCCGATGGGCTGGGCCGCGCGATCATCAACTTCAACAACCAGTACGTGTCGGGCCCGGAGAAGCTGTGGGCCGCGATCGTCGCCACGGCCGTGCTCGGCATCGTCTTCTTCAGCCTCGTTCGACTGACGGAGGCGGCCGTTCTCCGCGGCCGCCCGACGGTGGGCGATGGATAACAGCACGGCAAAGCTCGACCCCGGGGCAAGCGTCGTCCGAGTCGACGGCGCGGGCAAGACCTTCGCATCGCACGGTGAGAAGGGCCGGACGACCGCGCTGGAAGGCATCGACCTGGACATCCGCCGCGGCGAGTTCGTCAGCCTGATCGGTCCGTCCGGATGCGGGAAAAGCACCCTGCTGCGCCTTATCGGCGACCTGACGGCTCCCACCGCTGGGATCGTGAGCGTCAACGGCAAGGGCGCCCACGAGGCGCGATTGGGTCGCGAGTACGGCATCGTCTTTCAAGCTCCGGTCCTGTTCGAATGGCGGACCGTCGAGGACAACGTGAAGCTGCCGCTCGAGCTGATCGGCATGGAACGCCGTGGGCGCCAAGCGCGGGCGCGCGAGCTGCTGGAGCTGGTGGAGCTCGGCGACTTCATGCGGCACTACCCCTACCAGCTCTCGGGCGGGATGCAGCAACGTGTCGCCATCGCCCGCGCGCTTGCCCTGGAGCCGGCGCTTCTGCTGATGGACGAGCCGTTCGGCGCGCTCGACGAGATGACGCGTGAGCGGATGAACAGCGAGGTGCTGCGGATCTGGCGGCAGACCGGGACCACGATCGTCTTCGTGACCCACTCGATCCCGGAGGCGGTCTTCCTGTCGACGCGGGTGGCGGTCATGAGCGCTCGCCCCGGACGCATCACGCACCTGGTCGAGGTCGATCTGCCGCAGCCCCGCAACGAGCTTACCCGCGAGGAACCGCGCTACTTCGAGCTCGTGACCGAGGTGCGCGAAGCCCTGCGCGGCAGAGGGCCCTCCGGCGCATCGGTCGAGCGGATGGCGGCCGAGGGCGGGATCGGCTGATGGCGGCAGCCGGATGATCGCCTCCCCGGACGCGGGGCCGGCACCCGGCCTCCCCCGCCGGCTCGGCGCGCGCCTCGGCTACTACCTGCCGGCCGTGCTCGTGCTCGTCGGTGGGCTCCTCGTGTGGGAGGTACTGACCCGGGTGCTCAGCGTCCGCGCATTCATCCTTCCGCCGCCGAGCGCCATCGGGTCGGCACTCGGGGAGAACTGGAGCGGTGGCACATGGTCACTCGCGCCCTCGGTCATCGCCACGCTGACCGAAGCGATCGGTGGCCTGATCATCGGCACGGTCACCGGGGTCGCCGTCGGCTTTGCCGTGGCGCGTTGGGCCACAGCGCGGGAGTCGGTCCTGCCCATTGCCATCGCGGCCAACGCGATCCCGATCATCGCCATCGCGCCGATCTTCAACAACTGGTTCGGGGTCCTCAACCCGCTCTCGAAGATGATGATGGCGGCGCTCCTCGTCTTCTTCCCCGTGATGATCAACGTGACCCGCGGCCTCTCGCAGGTTGAGCCGGCGGCACTCGAGCTGATGCGGGCGTATGCCGCATCCGAGTGGACGGTGCTGGCGAAGGTCCGCGTCCCGAACGCCCTCCCGTACTTCCTGACTGCCCTCAAGGTCGCCACCACCCTCAGCTTGATCGGCGCCGTGGTGGGCGAGTACTTCGGCGGCACCACCCAGGTCATCGGGCGGGTGGTGGTGCAGAGCGCGAGCGCGCTGCGCTTCGACGTCACCTGGGCCGCGATCCTGCTCATGGCGATCGCCGGGGTCATCATGTACGTGGCGGTGCTCGTCATCGAGCGGCTGCTGATTCCATGGCATCCGTCACTTCGGGCGCACGATCACTCCTGACCGCACGCGGGTGGGCTCGATTCGCCAGCCGCCGTCGCACCGGCTCCGTAGAATGCGCGGATCAGATGAGCGGGTGTGGCGCAGCCGCCCCGCGCCCCTTTCCGGAAGCGAGGTCCGAGGGATGAAGGTAACGCGCGCGTGGCCGGTGCTGGCCGCGGTCCTCACGCTGGTCCTGTCAGCGTGCCAGGCGGGAGATGGGGGCGAGAGCAGCGATGGGGGTGATGCCGAGCTGGACACCGTTCGCCTCCAGCTCCAGTGGGTGCCGCAGGCTCAGTTCGGCGGCTATTTCGCGGCGCAGGAGCTCGGCTACTACGAGGATGAGGGCCTCGACGTCGAACTCGTCGACGGCGGGCCTGAGGTGATCCCGCAGCAGGTGGGTTCGGCGGCAGACGGCCCGGAGTTCACGATCAGCTGGGTGCCCAAGGTGCTCCAGGCGCGCCTGGAGGAGTCCGACCTCGTCAACATCGCCCAGATCTTCCAGCGGGCCGGCACGCTCTCCGTCGCGTGGGCCGACTCGGGCATCGCGTCACCGGAGGACTTTGCCGACAAGAAGGTCGGCGTCTGGGACTTCGGCAACGAGCTGGAAGTCGTGGCCTCCGCCCGATTGGCAGGACTCGAGCCGGGCGAGGACTTCGAGGTCGTCATCCAGCCCTTCGACATGACGCTCCTCCTCAATGCCGTCGAGGGCTGCGAGGCGAGCGCCAGCGACTGCGTCGATGTTGCGGAGGCGATGATCTACAACGAGTACGCTCAGCTGCTCGAGACCGAGAATCCCGACACCGGCGAGCTCTACCAGCCCGATGACTTGAACGTCATCGACTACAACGAGGTCGGCACGGCGATGCTCCAGGACGCGCTCTTCGCGCGCGCCGACTGGCTTGCCCAGGAGGGCAACGAGGACATCGCCGTCCGCTTCCTGCGGGCGTCGTTCCGCGGCTGGATCCACTGCCGTGACAACCCCGACGACTGCGTCCAGTACGTGACCGACGCCGGATCGACGCTCGGCGCTGGGCACCAGGCTTGGATGATGAATGAGATCAACGCCCTCATCTGGCCTTCACCCAACAGCATCGGCGTCATGGACCCCGAGCTGTGGGCCCAGACCGTCGAGACCGCCATCGAGGCCGAGATCATCCCGGAGGCGCCGCCAGACGATGCCTACCGTACGGATCTGGCCGAGCAGGCGCTGGAGGGAATCGAGGAGGACACGACCGGGGAGGACTTCCAGAAGGAAGCCGTGGAGGTCACACCGGGCGGCGAATAAGCCGATCGGTCTCTCCCGCAATCTCGCCCCTTCCCGGCCCGCCGGGGAGGGGCGATCGCGTCACACCAGGAACCGCAGCCACAGGTACACCGTGCTGATGAGCACGGTGGCGACCGTCACCGGCAGCCCGTAGCGAAGGAACGCCCCGAACGTGATCGGGTGCCCCTCGCGCTCGGCCATCGAGGCGAGGATCACATTGGCGCTCGCGCCGATGATCGTCATGTTGCCTCCGAGGTCCGCGCCGATGGCGAGTGCCCACCACAGGACGTCGGACTCATGACCCTCGGACAGCTGCTCAACGACCGGGAGCATCGTGGCCGTATATGGGATGTTGTCGATGATGCCGGACAGGATTGTCGAGACCCACAGGAGGAGGAACGCCGTCGCGCCCAGCGCTCCGCCGGTCACAGCGAGGATCGCGTCGGCAACCGCGTCGATGAGCCCGATCTCGATGACCCCGGCCACGAGCATGAAAAGGCCGATGAAGAAGAAGAGCGTCGGCCACTCGACCTCGCGCAGGACATCGTGCGGGTCCTCACGGGCGACGAGCATGAGGACGACGGCGCCGGTGAGAGCTATGGTCGCCGGCTCGAAGCCGACGATCCCGTGGACGAGGAAGCCCACGAGGGTCGCGCCCATGACGATGAGGGAAGAGCGCAGGAGCCGTGGGTCGGTGATCATCTCGCGCTCGTCGAGGGCGAGCAGCGTGTCACGTAGGTCTGGATCGGTGTCCAGCTGGCCGCGGAAAAGCCAGCGCGCCGCGATGAGGTAGAGCGTCAGCAGCAGGGCCGACAGCGGCGCCATGACGAGCAGGAAGTCGACGAAGTCGAGGCCTGCCGCGCTGCCGATCAGGATGTTGGGCGGATCGCCGATAAGCGTGGCGGCACCACCGATGTTGCTGGCCAAGATCTCGCTCACGAGGAGAGGAAACGGGCTCATCCCGAGTCGCGCTGCCAGGAAGAGCGTGATCGGTCCGACCAGGACGACGGTGGTGACGTTGTCCAGGAACGCGCTGGCGATGGCGGTGATGACGCTCAACACAACCAGGACCCGGTAGCCGTCTCCCCCCGCGAAGCGCGCAGCCCGCACTGCCAGCCAGCCGAAGACGCCAGTCTTCCGGATGATGCTGGCCAGGATCATCATCCCGGCCAGGAGGAAGATGACGTTGAAGTCGATCGCCTCGAAGGCTTCCTCCTGAGTGATGATCCCGAGAAGCACCATCGTCACGCCGCCCGCCAGGGCCGCGATGGTCTTGTGGACGCGTTCGGTCGCAATGAGCCCGTAGGTGGCAATGAAGACCGCGAGGCCGGCGACGACCTCGAACGTCATTGGTCGTGCTCGTGCTTCGGCTCCAGGAGACCCTCGCTACCAGTGGCACGCACCCAGACAAGCAACAGCTCCAGCTGGTCGACATAGCCCACGACGCGCCCTTCGTCGTCGGTGATCGGCACCCCGTTGAGCTTTGCGGCGTGCATCCGCTCGAAGGCATCGCGGACGGTCTCGTCGCGCCGCACCGAGACCGGCGGCAGCATGACGTCGCCGGCAGTTCGGGCCCGGAGGTGCTGCGCGTACTTGAGTGCGCCCTCGAGATCGAGGATCTCGCCCAGGAACTCCTCCGGCACGATCTTGAGAAAGATGTCGTTTACGAGGACGCGGATAGGGATGACTCCCATGAGTCTCATGTCGTCATCGGTAACCGCGATCACCCGGCAGCCGGTGTTGTCGACCGCCGCTTCGGCAACAGCTCGGAGGCTCACATCGGCGTGGACGACGACCGGTTCCATCCGCAGGATCGTGTCGGCCTCGGCGATCGGCGTGGTCTGGGTGATCGATTCTGGGGTCCGCTGAGCCATTGGCGACTCCGTAGCACATGAGGCTGCGCACGTGCGCAGCCTCCACCGTGGCGCCAGTGCTACGGGCTCGGCGCCTGAGCCCTCCCGGTCGAGACAGGACCCGTTGAGTCTAGCCGGACGCCCGGGAGGCGGTCGGTATCATCTCGCCCATGCCGCCCAGCCGACCGATGACCGGGCTCGAGCTGACGCTCATCGTCGCCCTGGCGGCGGCGCTGGTCCTCGGCGCCATCGCCCACCGGCTTGGCGTGCCACCGATGGTCGGTTACGTGGTCGCCGGGCTGGTGGTCGGGCCGGCGACGCCCGGCTTCGTGGCCACCCGCGAAGACGTGCTCGCGCTTGCGGACGTGGGCGTGGCACTGCTGATGTTCAGCATCGGCCTTCGATTCAGCCTCGCCGAGCTGCGCTCGGTCGGCGTGCGGATCCTGGCCGGCACGCCCGTCCAGGTCGCGGCCACCATGGCTATCGGGACGGGAACCGGCCTCGCGCTCGGTTGGCCGTTGGCCGAGGCGCTCTTCATCGGCGGAGCGCTGGCCGTGTGCTCGACCGTCGTGCTGTTCAAGATCGGCGGCGAGGACGCGCTGCACACCACCTCGTACGGGCTCACCGCGCTCGGCGTGTCGATCGTCCAGGACCTGCTGACGATCGTGCTGGTCGTGGCGCTGTCCGCCCTCGGCTCGCGCGAGGACGAAGGGCTGGTGCCGGTCATCGTGCGGGGCGCCGTGGCACTCGGCTTCGTGACGTTGCTGGTTGTGGCCGGCTCCCGGCTGCTGCCGCGGCTGCTGGGCATGATCGCCGGCCTGCGGTCGCGCGAGCTGTTCGTCATCGGTGTCGCCGTCATCGCCATCGGCACCGCCTTCGCCGCCAGCGCGCTCGGCGTCAGCGTCGCGCTGGGAGCCTTCGTCGCCGGGCTCGCGCTCGCCGACTCGGACCTGACCGACAGCGTGCTGGGCGAGATCGTCCCGCTGCGCGAGCTGTTCGCGACCTTCTTCTTCGTCTCGATCGGGATCCTCCTCCAGCCAGCGGCGATCCTGGCGGCCATTCCCGTGGTCGTGGCGCTGCTTCTCATCGTCACGCTCGGCAAGGCCGTCCCGATCGCGGCGCTGGCGCGGTTCGACGGACAGCGACCGTCATCGGCGCTGCGCGCCGGCGCGCTCGTCGGCCAGAGCGGCGAGTTCAGCTTCGTGCTGGCCTCGACCGGCCTGGCGCTGGGTGCCGTCGGGCCGGACTCGTTCAGCCTGGCAATGGGGGCAGTGGTCATCTCGATCCTGACCGCCGAGCCGCTCCTCGCGGGGGCGAGCCGGCTGGGGGATTGGCTCGACACCCGGGCACGACTCCCCGACATGCCCGGCGAGGAGCCGGCGAACCTGCGCCGGCACGCGGTGATCCTGGGCTACGGGCGAGTCGGACGCTCCGTGGCCCGCGTGCTGGGGTCGCGCGGCTTCGCATGGGTCGCCGTCGAGGGCGACTACCACGTCGCGCGCGAGGCGCGGTTGGCCGGGGCCTCGGTCGTGTTCGGCGAGGCAGGCACACCGTCGGTGCTGGACCGCGCCAGCGTCGCCGATGCCCACGCGCTGATCGTCGCCATCCCCGATGCGCTCGCGACGCGCCAGGCGATCACCTACGCGCGCGGCCGGAACCCTCGCCTGGACGTCGTGGCTCGCGCCCACTCGGAGGCGGAGGAGACGGACCTGCGGCGGCTCGGCGCGATGCGTGTCGTGGTCGCCGAGCGAGAGCTCGGGAACGAGCTCATTCGCCACGCCCTGCGACGCTTCGGCGTCAGCGACCGGGAGGTCGCCGCCATCCTCGAGTCCCGCCGCCGCGTTTGATGGGGCGCCCGCGCACCGTTGACGCAGTGTTGACCGGGCCGCGGCGAGACGCTTCACGCGGCTCGGCGTAGAATCGGCGGCGCGCAGTCAGCCGGACTCCCGAGCGCCGGCGTCCTTCAGCGCATCACCGAAGGATCCGAGGGAGATCACTTTGACCGGACGCAAGCTCTTCGCCGTGCCCATTGCGGTACTCATCGCCCTTGCCGCCGTCCTCGGCGGCGGGGCCGCGGCTCTCGCCAAGAACGACAAGCCGCCCGTCATCAAGAACGGCCGGCAGGTCGAGGTCCAGATCCTCGCCCTGAACGACTTCCACGGGAACGTCCTGCCGCCGGCCGGCTCGAGTGGCCGTGTCGGACCTGCCGTCGGTGGCACGATCGCCGGTGGCGCGGAGTATCTCGCCACCCATGTCGCCAACTTGGAGAAGACGAACAGGAACACCATCGTCGTCTCGGCCGGCGACCTCATCGGCGCCAGCCCCATCCTCTCCGCGCTGTTCCATGACGAGCCGACGATCGAGGCGATGAACCTCATCGGTCTCGACCTCAACGCGGTCGGCAACCACGAGTTCGACGAGGGCGCCACCGAGCTGCTGCGGATGCAGAACGGCGGATGCCACCCCGTCGACGGCTGCCAGGACGGCACCGGCTTTGCGGGAGCCGACTTCGACTTCCTCGCGGCGAACGTCGTCAACGAGGCGACCGGCGCGACCCTCTTCGCCCCGTACAGCATCCGGAACTTCAACGGCGCCAAGGTGGCGTTCATCGGCATGACCCTCGAGGGCACGCCGAACATCGTCAGCCCGTCGGGCGTCGCCGGCTATGACTTCCGCGACGAGGCCGACACCGTCAACGCGCTCATCCCGGCCATCCGGGCACAGGGCGTCGAGGCCGTCGTCGTGCTCCTGCACGAAGGCGCCACGCCGTCAGGCACCGTCACCGCCGCCAGCATCAACCAGTGCGGTGCCAACAACGCCGGCATCAGCGGGCCGATCATCGACATCGCGACCCGCCTCGACAGCGAGGTCGACCTCCTCATCTCCGGCCACACCCACCAGCCCTACACCTGCGTGGTCGACGGCCTGCCGGTGACGAGCGCCTACTCGTTCGGCCGCCTCCTGACCGACATCGACATGACCGTCGACAAGGGGACCAAGGACGTCACCAAGCTCACGATCAACAACCGGATCGTCACGCGGGACGTCCCGAAGGACGCCCGCATCAGCGACCTGATCGCGCGCTACCAGGTGTTCGAGGCGCCGATCGCTAACCGTGTCATCGGTCACATGCAGGTTCCGGCCGGCTGCGACCCGCTCGCCGCGGGGGCCACGTGCGCCGACATCACGACGGCCAACGACGACTCCAAGGAGCAGTCGATGGGCAACGTGATCGCCGATGCCCAGCTGGCAGCGACCGATGATGCCGGCACCGGACAGGCGGTGGTCAGCTTCATGAACCCCGGTGGCGTGCGCGCCAACCTCAACTACCTGTCGAGCTCGGCGGGCGAGGGCAACGGGGTAATCACCTACGGCGAGCTGTTCACGGTCCAGCCGTTCGGCAACTCGCTGGTGACGATGACGCTGACCGGGGCGCAGATCGAGCGGATGCTCGAGCAGCAGTTCTGCGGGTTGAACTCGCCCGCCAACACGTTCTTCCACAAGGTGCTGCTGCCGTCGGCTGGCTTCAGCTACACGTGGGACCTCTCGGCTGCCGACTCGGCGGCCGGGGCGAACTGCGCCACGGCCGATGCGGTCAATCCCGCCTCGATCACCCTCAACGGGGCGCCGCTGAGCATGACGGGGACGTATCGCGTCACCGTCAACAGCTTCCTGGCCGAGGGTGGTGACGGCTTCCCGGTCTTCGTCGAGGGCACGAATCGCCTCGGCGGGGCCGTCGACACCGATGCCTTCGAGGCCTACCTGGCGGCTGCCGAGCCGGCCGGGATCCTCCCCGCACCGCGCAACCGCATCAACGTCGTTCCGTAGGTCCTGCCGCTGAGCGGCAAGCCGAACCCTGGGTGGGCCGCCTCCTCGGAGGCGGCTCACTCTGTTTCAGTCGCCTTGCGGGCCTGCCCACGCCTCGTCGATGCGCTCGACCAGCTCGTCCAGGGATCGCACGACGAGGTGGGCGGCTCCGTCGGTGTCCTCCTGGAGAAACCCCCACGGCCCGCGCCGGATCCAGATCGCGCGCATCCCGGCGGCGGCCGCGGGCCTGACGTCGTTGTCGACCCTGTCGCCGACATAGGCCACCGCTCCCGCCTCCGGCGAGCCGATGAGCTCCAGGGTCCTCGCGAAGAACGCGCCGTCCGGCTTATGGAGGCCCATCGCGTCGCTCATGGCCATCGCCTCCACCTTCAGCCCGAGCGCCTCGAGCTCCTCGTGGCGGCGAGCCGGCTGGTTCGCGGTGATGGCGACCCGGTAGCCGCCGGCCTTCAGGCCATCGACGGCGCGGATCGCATCGGGATAGAGGTCATCGGCCCGGAGTGCGCCGAATCGCTCCTCGAACTCCGGCTGACGGTCGCGCCATTCGGGCCGCTGGAGCAGCTCGAAGAAGCGGCGCCAGTCATCGGGCTTCTCGCCGTTCGTGATCGAGCCGCCCAGGACCGCCATGAGCGTGAACTGGGGCAGGCCGAGAACCTCGGCCCAGGTGCGGAAGACGCGCGTCTCGTCCACGAGCGTCTCGCCGACGTCGAGGACGACCCATCGGTCACCGCTCATCTCGTTGCCCTCTCGATTCGGACGCGCTGGAAACTGTCAGCCGATATGTCACTAACGACATAACGCGTGATGGCGCGCGGCAGCGGTCGCCGCCTGCTCATCGGCGCCTGGCTAGGCTTGCTTCACCCCGGACACCAGGGCCTCGACTGAAGGCTTCGCGTCCCCGAACAGCATCTTCGTCTTCTCGTTGCTGAACAGCGGGTTCGGGATGCCGGCAAACCCGGTCCCACGACCGCGCTTCAGGACGATGATGTTCTGCGCCTGGTCGACGTTGAGGATCGGCATGCCGCTGATCGGCGAGCCCTCCTCGCGCGCGAGCGGGTTCACGACGTCGTTTGCGCCGATGATGAGCGCGACGTCGGTATCGGCGAAGTCGTCGTTGATCTCGTCCATCTCCTGGAGGCGGTCGTACGGCACGTTCGCCTCCGCCAGGAGCACGTTCATATGGCCGGGCATGCGGCCGGCGACCGGGTGGATCGCGAACTGGACGTCAACGCCCCTGGCGACGAGGAGGTCCATGAGCTCGCGCACCGGCCCCTGCGCCTGCGCAACCGCCATGCCGTAGCCGGGCACGATGATCACGCGCTTGCCGTAGGCCATGAGGACCGCGGCGTCCTCGGCGCCGATCTCGCGCAGCTGCTCCTCGCCCTCCGCTCCGGCGGCCGTCGCCTCGCCGCCGGTGCCGAATCCGGCGAAGAGGACGTTGAACAGCGAGCGGTTCATGGCCCTGCACATGAGCTGGGTGAGGATGGCGCCGGAAGCGCCGACCAGCGTGCCGGCGATGAGGAGCGCGTAGTTGCTCAGCACGAAGCCGGTCGCCGCCACCGCGATGCCGGTGTAGCTGTTGAGCAGCGACACCACGACCGGCATGTCCGCGCCGCCGATGGGCATGACCAGCTGCACGCCGAGGACGAGTGAAAGCCCGACGAACAGGAGGAAGAGCGGCGTGGACGGCTCGACCGCCGTCAGGTAGATGCCGATGGCGACGAGCGCCAGGGCGAGCGCCGCGGTCACCAGCTGCGAACCCGGGTACTTCACCGGCCGCGAGGCGATGACCCCCTGGAGCTTGCCCCAGGCGACGACGGAGCCGGTGAGCGAGACGGAGCCGATCACGGCACCAAGGAGGGTCGCGACGATGAACGCGAGCGGCAGCAGCTCGCCGGGATGGAGCTGGACGTCGCGCGTGAACTCGACGACCGCGACGAGCGCCGCCGCGCCGCCGCCGGCGCCATTGAAGATGGCGACCATCTGCGGCATGGCGGTCATCGCCACGCGCTTTGCGCCGAGCCAGCCGGCAACGGAGCCGATGGCGCCGCCGAGCACGACGATCCACCAGTTGTCGAGCATGCCCTCGGTGGTGAAGAAGGTCCACGCCACCACGAGCGCCATGCCGGCCGCGCCGAGGAGGTTGCCGGTGCGCGCCGTCCTCGGACTGGCCAGGAACTTGAGGGCGAGGATGAAGGTGACGCTGGCGACGAGCCAGACGAGGTAGGTCAGGATCTCGAGCGTGTCCATCTAGCGGCGATCCCCGCCCCGTCCCTTGAACATCTCGAGCATCCGATCCGTGACGGTGAAGCCGCCAACCACGTTGATCGTGCCGAGGATCACGGCGAGGAACGCGAGCACAATCGCGATCGGGGTGTCGGCGGTTGCGGCGACCAGCATCGCCCCCACCACGATGACGCCGTGGACGGCGTTGGCGCCGCTCATCAGCGGGGTATGGAGCATCGTCGGGACCTTCGACACCACCTCGTAGCCGACGAATGCCGCAAGCACGAGGATGAAGAGGGCCGAGATCAGCTCGAAGGCGGAGAGCTCCATCGGTCTAGGCCTCCTTCTCTGGCTGGGCTTTGGCCTCTGGCTGGGCGACTTCGATGCCCAGCGCCTTGGCGGTCGCCTCGTGGACGACCTTCCCGCCGTGGGTGATCGTGGCGCCTCGGGTGATCTCATCGGCGAGGTCGATCTGGAGCTCGCCGTCGACGAGGAGGTGCTTGATGAGGGTCTGGAGGTTCTTGGCGTACATCTGCGTCGCACTGGCAGGCATGGTCGCCGGAAGGTTGGTGAGCCCCACGATCAGCACCCCGTGGCGGACGACCTCCTTGCCGGCCTCGGTGCCCTCGACGTTCCCACCCATCTCCGCGGCCATGTCGATGATCACGCTTCCGGGCTTCATGCTGGCCACCATCTCGTCGGTGACGAGCTTCGGCGCCGGGCGTCCCGGGATCAGGGCGGTGGTGATGATGAAGTCGGCCTCCTTGACGCGCTCGGCGATGAGCTCTGCCTGGCGGCGCTTGTAGTCGTCGCTCATCTCGGTGGCGTAGCCGCCGGCGGTCTCCGCCTTCGCCTTCTCCTCGTCGGTCATCTCGACCTCGATGAAGGTGCCGCCCAGGCTCTCGACCTGCTCCTTGACGACCGGCCGCACATCCGTGGCCTCGACCACGGCGCCGAGCCGTCGCGCGGTGCCGATGGCCATCAGGCCGGCAACGCCGGCGCCCATGACGATGCCGCGAGCGGGGCGGATGGTCCCGGCAGCGGTGGTGAGCAACGGGAAGAACTTCGGCAGCCGCTCGGCGGCGATGAGGACGGCCTTGTAGCCACCAACGGTCGCCTGCGAGCTCAGCGTGTCCATGCTCTGCGCCCGGGTGATGCGCGGGATGGCGTCCATGCTGATGGCGGTGACACCCGCCTTCGCCAGCTTCTGCGCCAGCTCAGGCTTGGCCAGGGTGCCCAGGGTGCCGATGAGGACGCTGCGGTTCCGCAGCATCTCGACCTCCTCGTCCGAGGGGCGGCCGACGCGCAGGATCATGTCCGCCTGGCTGTACAGCTGAGCCGCATCCGGGACGACGGTGGCACCTGCCTCGCGGTACGCCTCGTCCAGGTTTGCCGATGCGTCGCCGGCACCGGACTCGACGAGAACCTCGACGCCGTCGCCGATCAGCTGGCCGGCGATCTGGGGAGTGAGCGCGACGCGCGTCTCGCCATCTGCCGTTTCGCGCGGGACACCGATCTTCATGGACAGTCTCTACACCGATGGGCATTCACGCCGCGAACCGCCGCAGCTCCTCCGAGAAGGGCGCATGGCGGTTCGGGATCCAGAGTGTAGCAGTCCACGCGACCGCCAGTAGAGCCGCACAGCGGCCGAATGGCGACCATTGCACAATACGTTCGCATGAGCCTGGTCGTTGACTCCATCACGAAGCGGTTCGGTGACGTCGTCGCCCTCGACGAGGCCAGCTTCACCGTGGAGCCCGGCCGTATATTCGGCCTCCTCGGCGCGAACGGAGCAGGCAAGACCACGAGCATGCGGATCGTCCTCGACATCCTCCGCGCCGATGCCGGAACCGTCACCTGGAAGGGGACCGAGAACATCGCCCTGCCCCGCCGTACGTGGGGCTATCTGCCCGAGGAGCGCGGCCTCTATCCGCGCATGAAGGTCGGTGAGCAGCTCCGGTTCTTTGCGGCCCTGTACGGCATCCCGGACGCGACGGCTCGCGACGAGATATCCGACTGGCTCGAGCGGTTCCGAATCCCCGACTATCTCGATCGTCGAGTCGAGGAGCTGAGCAAGGGCAACCAGCAGAAGATCCAGTTCATCGCCGCGATCCTGCACGACCCCGAGGTGCTGATCATGGACGAGCCCTTCACCGGCCTCGATCCGATCAACGTCCGCCTCCTCAAGGAGGCATTCCTCGAGATGAAGGAGCGTGGCAAGACGCTCATCTTCAGCACGCACCAGATGGAGACAGTGGAGGAGCTGTGCGAGTCGATCGCCATCGTCGACCGCGGACGGGTCATCGTCAGCGGCTCGGTCCGCGACGTCAGGCGGGCGATGGGCCGCCAGGTCGTCCGCCTCGCCACCGACGGCGACGGCAACGGCGTCGAGTGGCTGGGCACACTGCCGGGCGTCCAGGTCACCGCCGAGCGCGAGGACTACGTGGAGCTCCACGTGCCCGCCGATCGCGATCCCGCCACGATCCTGCGCACCGCGGTCGATCGCGGCGACCGCGTCACGCTCTTCGAGATCGCCGATCCGAGCCTCGAGGAGATCTTCGTCGAGCACGTCGGCCGGCGCGCCGTCAGCGAGGAGGAAGAGCACCTCGCCACCACCGGACGCGAGGCGAAGCCATGAGCGACCTGTTCCCCAACGCGCTCCACGTCGCCAGGCGCGAGTACCTGTTCCGCGTACGTGGGAAGGCGTTCCTCATCACGACCGCGCTCCTCGCGCTCGTCGTGGTGGCGGCCACGCTGCTGCCGACGTTCCTCGGCGCGCTCGGCGTCGCAGATCCGTCCGAGATCGCCGTGAGCGTCGAGGCGGATGACATCTCGACCGATGCGGTGGCATCGATCCAGGCACTGCTCATCGCGGCCAGCGATCCGGAGGGTGAGGGCGAGGTGGCAGCCGAGGACCGCCCGACGGTGACTCGGACCGATGACCCGGAGGCAGCCGCCGATGACGTGCGCGCGGGAGAGCTGGATGGGCTGCTCACCATCACCCGGCCCGATGAAGAGCTCGTCTTCGAGTACCTCAGCGACCAGGGCCCGACGAGCCAGACGCGCGTCCTGGTCACGCAGGCGGCCAATGCCATCGCGATCGCCGATCGGCTCGATCGCGCCGGGGTCGCACCGGATGAGGCCGCCGCCATCTTCGCTCCCCCGGACTTCACGGCGGTCGCGGTCGATCCCGATGCGCTCGAGGAGGAGGACTTCGCCGGGGCGCTGCTGCTGGCCTACATCGTCGTCATCCTCACCTTCATGGCGATCCTGACCTACGGCAATTGGGTCGCGCAGAGCGTGGCGGAGGAGAAGTCCGGCCGCGTCATGGAGCTGCTCATCACGGCCGCCACCCCGCGGCAGCTGCTCACCGGCAAGGTCCTCGGGACCGGCGCCGCGGGCCTCACCCAGTACCTGGTCATGATCGTGGCCGTCGTCGGTGGGCTCATGATCGCCGGCCCCGTCTCGTCGATGCTCGGGGTCGCGGGTCGGACGCCGTTCGAGCTGCCGACCCTCGAGCCCGGGTTCCTTCTGGCGTTCACCGGGTTCTTCCTGCTCGGCTTCCTGCTGTACTCGACGCTCTACGCGGCTGCGGGCTCGATGGTCAGCCGCATCGAGGACGTCCAGCAGGCCGTCGGACCGCTCATCTATCTGGCGTTGGCCGGCTACCTGATCTCCTTCGTCGGGCTCAACGACCCGGACGCCGAGTGGATCGCCATCGCCTCGCTCGTGCCATTCTTCAGCCCGTACCTCATGCCGGCCCGGATGCTGATGGGGAACCCGGCATCGTGGGAGGTGCTCGTCGCGATCGTTCTCCTGGTCGTCACCCTGGTCGGAGCGATCTGGCTGGCATCGCGCATCTACAGCGCCGGCGTGCTCCTCTACGGCCAGCGCGTCGGCATCCGGTCGGTCCTGCGCGCGACGCGCGTGGCGCGCTGAGCGGCTGGACGCGTCGGGTACCGTCGCTGCGTGCAGGACGCGCTGGAGATCGGTGATCGGCGGCTCGAGATCACCCTGGGCGACATCACCCACGAGGAGGTCGATGCGGTCGCCAACGCGGCGAACGAGGCGCTCCGCGGGGGTGGCGGCGTCGACGGTGCGATTCACCGCGCGGCGGGTCCTGGCCTCCTTGACGAGCTGACGCGCCGATACCCGGACGGCACCCCGACGGGCACGGCGGTGGCGACCGACGCCCACGAGCTCCCGGCGCGGTGGGTGCTCCACGCGGTCGGCCCGGTCTGGCGTGGCGGCGATCACGGCGAGCCGGAGCTGCTGGCCGGCGCGTACCGGTCCTGCATGCGACTCGCGAACGAGCTCGGCGCTCGCAGCGTCGCGTTCCCGGCGATCAGCATGGGCATCTACGGCTACCCGCCGCCGGAAGGCGCTGCCCTGGCCGTGCGGACCGTCGCCGACGAGCTTGGGGGCGAGACGAGCGTCGAGGTGGCGCGGTTCGTCCTCTTCAGCGAGGAGACCTACGAGCTCTTCGCCGATGCGATCGGCGCGCCTCGAGCAGGCGACTAGTCGAGCGATGCCGGCGCCGCGGAGCGCATCCCGACGCCGGCGGTGCGCGCTCCGAGGCTGAAGCGGGCATCCGGCGGCGCCAGTGCGGCAGCTCCGGCCGCGTCGCCGGTGACGAGCGCCGCGAGGTACTCCCCCACCACCGGGCCGTGCTTGAACCCGTGGCCCGAGCCACCCCCGACGATCCACGCCCCGGGCATCGCGGGGTGGCGATCGATGACGAAGTGGGTGTCCATCGTCAGCTCGTACTGGCAGACCCGGCCCTCGACGACGGGCTGATCGGCGAGGTCCGGGAACCGGCGACGGAGGTACTCGCGCGTGGCCTCGACCCGCTCGTCGCTCAAGCGACGGTCCTGCTGGTCGGGATCCACCACCGGCCCGGGCCAGTCGGGCGCGACCTTGAAGCCGCGGCCCTCGATCGAGGGCAGCCCGTAGAAGGCGGCCTCGTACTCGACCCACGTCGGATGACGGCCGGCGTCGAAGTCGGTGACGCCCGGGGGAGTCGCGAAGTAGATCACCTCCTGCCGGGGAACCATCAGCTCCAGGCCGGGCACGGGGCCGAGCAGCTTCGGGAGCCACGGACCTGCCGCGAGGACGAAGGCATCGGCCTCGACGGGCGAGCCATCAACCGATACTCGCTCCCCATCCAGCCTGGCAACGCCGATGCGGATCTCGCCGCCGTCCTCGGCGAACGCCCGCGCCGCGGATGCCACACCGCGTCGAGCCATGAGCACCCCCGCCTCCGGCTCAAACAGGCCCCAGGCCAGCCCGTCGGTCCTCAGGCGCGGCCACCGCTCGCGCATCTGATCGGGATCGAGTCGTTCCGCGGGGATGCCGAGCGCGTCGAGCGATGCCCCCGAGTCGGCCTCGAAGCCGCCGGATGAGCCGGCCAGCCACAGCACGCCGGTCTCGACAAAGAGCGCCGGGTCGAGCGCTCGCCAGTGGTCGAGGCCACGGCGCTGCCAGCTCGGGTAGTGCCGGTCGAGGCCATGCGCCGAGCGTGACACGCGCGACTCGTCACCGGAGCTCGAGAGGGAGTTGCCCGCCCCGTACTGATCCACGAGCGTCACCGATGCGCCGCGGCGACGAAGCCATAGCGCCGTCCAGGTTCCGAAGACGCCGGCGCCGATGACGACGATGTGCATGGTGGCGAAGCGTAGCGCGCTACGATTCGCGGTGATGGAGGGCACACCATCCACGGCGGTCATCAGCACCCGCGGGCTCACGAAGCACTACGGGCAGATTCGCGCGCTCTCCGACCTCGACCTCGAGGTCTACCAGGGCGAGATCTTCGGCTTCCTCGGGCCGAACGGCGCCGGGAAGTCGACCGCCATCCGAACTCTCCTCGGCTTCCTCCAGCCGACACGCGGAGGGGCGCGGGTGCTGGGGCTGGACATCGTCAACGACTCGGTCGAGATCCGGCGTCTGACCGGCTATCTGCCGGGCGGGATCGCCCTGTACGACAGCCTCACCGGCGACGAGGTGCTCGACTACCTGGTTGAGATTCAGGGGCGCCCGCCCCATCGGCGCGCCGAGCTGTGCGAGCGGCTCGAGCTGCCCGGCGCGGTGCTGCGACGCAAGGTGCGTGACTACTCGCGCGGGATGCGGCAGAAGATCGGGGTGGTGCAGGCGCTCCAGCACGATCCCGAGCTGGCGATCCTGGACGAGCCGACCGAGGGCCTCGATCCGCTCATGCAGCAGGCCTTCTACCGGCTGCTCGACGACCTTCGCAACGAGGGACGCACCGTCTTCTTCTCGTCCCACGTCCTCTCCGAGGTGGAGCGCCTCTGCGACCGGGTCGGGATCATCCGCGCCGGCCATCTCATGGCGGTCCACGACGTCGACGACCTGCTCGCCCGACGCCGGCGTCGCGTGACGCTGCGCTGGCGCGGCGCGGCGCCGGACCCGGAGTCCCTTCCCGGGCTCGAGGACGTGCAGGTCGACGGAAGCCGGATCATCGGCACGCTGACCGGCGAGGTATCGATGTTCGTGCGCTCGATCGCCTCGCCGAATCTCGACGACCTGACGATCGAGCCGGCCAGCCTGGAGGAGGCCTTCCTCGAGTATTACGCCTCCGACGACACCGACTCGGCCGATGCGGAGCCGGAGGCGGAGACGACATGAACGGTCGCCTCTTCCGCCAGACGCTGCGCTGGCAGCGCGTCCGCCTCGCGATCGTGGTCGTGGCCGGCATCGCCTGGGGCGCGCTGATCCCGGTGATCTACGACGCATTCAGCGACGTCTTCCAGGAGATGGCGAACTCGGGCGTGCTGCCCGAGGAGCTGATGAACTTCGGATCCGGGTCGCTCTTCACGCTGCCCGGCTCGATGACGCTCGGCTTCCAGCATCCGCTGGCGATCGCGATGATCGGCATCTTCGCGGTCGGCGCGTCGGCTACCGCCGTGGCCGGCGAGCGGGCGCGCGGCACGCTCGAGGTGCTCCTGGCGCGTCCGATCTCGCGCACGACCCTCTACATCAGCATCCTCCTGGCGCTGCTGGTTGCCGTGCTCATCGTGCTGGTCGCGATCGTCAGCGGCATGGTCGGGAGCGCCTCGTTCATCGGCGTCTCCGACGAGATCGACATGAGCCAGCTGCCGCTCGTCGTCCTCAACGGCTTCGGCCTGTGGGCCGCCTTCACCACCTTCGGCCTGGCGATGTCGGTGACCTTCGATCGGCCGGGCCCGGCCATCGGCCTCTCGCTGGCGTTTCTGCTGATCAACTACTTCCTGGAGATCCTCGGCTCACTGTGGACCGATGCGGCCTGGACGCAGGAGTACTCGCTGCTCCACCACTTCCAGCCGGGAGAGATCCTGACCGGCGAGCTCGACCCGATCGACCTGATCATCGTCTTCGTCGCCGCCGTGATCCCGATCATCTACGCGCTGCTCGTCTTCCCGCGACGCGACCTGGCGGCGCCGGCCTAGTCCTCGAGCGCGTACGCCACCGCCGCGTCGACCGTCATCGCCTCGCCCTCGGCCACTGCGGCGGCGAGCTCGGGGCCCACGAAGATCTCCTGTGGGTCGAAACCGAGCATCCCGCGGTTCCACAGGCTGATCCCGGTACCGCTGACTCGCTCCAGCTGCGTCACAGCTCCGAACAGCCGGGCAGAGCGCGGCAGATCGCCAGTGCGGTAGGCAGCCGCAGACAGCGCGTCGAGCACGAGCGTGTAGCCACTGACGTCCTGAGCTTCGGAGAAGATGCGAAGGGCGGCGTGCAGGTGACGACGCGCCTCGGCAACGTTGGCTCCTGGCTGGAGGTCGCCGAGCAGGGCGATCGCCATCGTGAACACCGCCCACCCGAGCATGAACTCATCCCCGATGCGCTCAAAGACCTCGCGAGCGTTCGCCGCGTGCTCGAACGCATCGGCCATGTGGTTGGAGCTGTAGTCCAGGTTGGCGAGGGCCCACTCACACCGGCCGATGCCACCCTCGTCGTCGAGCTCGGTGTAGATGGCGAGGGCCTGATCGATCGCCTCGCGCGACCGTCGGCGGTCGTCCTCTGGAGGGTCTTCCACGATTGCCCACGTGAAGGAGATGCCATAGAGGGCGCCCGCCTCGCCGGCTCGGTCGCCGAGGGCGCGGCGAATTTCGACCTCCTGGAGGTACCAGCCCCGCGAAGTCTCGGAGTCCGCCAGCCAATAGGCGACACCGGCGGCCGCGTCCAGGGCATCGGCCAAGAGCTCCGGATGGTCCCCGCTCCCTGGCAAGCCGATGGCCGTCTCGAGCCTCTCGCGGCCCTCGACCAGGTAGCCGCGCATCTGCCAGAAGCGCCACAGGCGCGATGTCAGTCGAAGCGCCGCGGCCGCATCGTTCGTCTCGACGGCCCAGGAGATAGCCGCGCGCATGTTGTCGTGCTCCTCCTCGAGCCGATCGAGCCAATGGCGCTTGTCGGCACCCATCACCGCCGGCCCGGCGGACTCTGCCAGGTCCATGAAGGCGGCCCCATGGGCCGCTCGAAGCGCGTCTCGGCGGCCGCGAAGCGTCCGCCTGCTCGACCGCGAACTCGCGGATCGTCTCGAGCATCACGAACCGCGGCTCGCCGTCCACACTCTCGACCTGCCGCAGGAGGCTCTTCTCGACCAACGAGGCGAGCGCATCGATGACGTCGCCGCTGACATCCTCGGCACAGACTCGCTCGACGGCCTCGAGCCCCGCTCCCCCTGCGAAGACGGAGAGCCCCGCAAACAGCGCGCGATCGGGCTCGTCCAGCATGTCGTGGCTCCATGCGATCGCCGCGCGCAGGGTCTGCTGCCGCTCGGGAAGGTCGCGCGCGCCACCGGCGAGCAACCCGAGCCGGTCGGTCAGGCGGCCGAGCATCGCCTGGGGTGTGAGGATGCGGATACGTGCCGCCGCCAGCTCGATCGCCAGCGGCAGCCCGTCGAGTCGCACGCAGATCTCGGCAACCGCCGGGGCATTCTCGTTGGTGACCTCGAACGACGGCTTCACCGCCCTCGCACGCTCGATGAAGAGCGCGACCGACTCGTACTGTGAGAGCTGAGAGAGCGGTGGCAGGTGTGCCGGGTCGGGCATGGCGAGCGGCGGAACGAGGTACTCCTGCTCACCCGCGACGCGCAGCACGATGCGGCTGCTGACGAGCACCGTCAGCTTCGGGCATGCGTCGAGCAGCGCTCCGATCGCCGGGGCGGCGGCCACCACCTGTTCGAGATTGTCGAGAACGAGCAGCACGGCACGGTCGCCGATATGGTCGATGAGGCGGTCCATCGGGTCTCGCCCGCCTCGGTCGGGGAGGTTGAGGGTCTGCGCCACGGTCGGCAGCACCAGCTCCGGATCGGTGATCGCGGACAGCTCGACGAAGAAGACCCCACCGGCGTAGTGACGGAGCGCGCGGCCGGCAACCTCAAGGCTGAGTCGCGTCTTGCCCGTGCCTCCGGGCCCGGTCAGCGTGAGCAGCCGGTTATCGCGAAGCAGCTCGCTGACCTCGGCGATTTCGCGGTGACGTCCGAGGAAGCTGGTAAGCCGGGTCGGCAGATTGTTCGGAGTGGCGTCGAGCGAGCTCAGAGTGGGAAAGTCGTTCTGCACGCCGGGGATGACGAGCTGCCAGAGATGCTCGGGATGCTCGAGGTCCTTCAGCCGATGCTCGCCGAGGTCGCGCAGATCGACACCATCCGGCAACGACTCGCCCAGCAGCGCCCGCGTCGCCGACGAGATCAGGACCTGCCCGCCATGGCCGACGCCCGCGATGCGGCTGGCCCGATGGACGTGGAGGCCGACGTAGGTCTTCGCCGAGAGGCTCGCCTCCCCGGTATGGAGACCGATCCGGACGCGGATTTCGCCGCGCTCCGGCCACGGCTCGGCGGCCAGCGCGCGCTGCGCCCGCACGGCTGCCGCCACGGCGCCGGGCGCGGTCGGGAAGGTCACGAAGAAGGAGTCGCCCTCGGTGCCGACCTCCACGCCGTCGCTGGCCGCGAAGGCCTCGCGGAGCAGCTGCTGGTGACGCTGGAGCAGGGAGGGCCAGCCGTCTCCCTGCGCGCGGAGCAGGCGGGTAGAGCCCTCGATGTCGCTGAAGAAGAAGGTGACGGTGCCGGTCAGGAGCTCGGGCATTCGGTCCGATGAGTGTATCGCTCGGCTAGGCTTCGCCGGTGCGATCACTCGTCCGCGGGCTGCGCCGCCGTCCCGTCCTGACCGCGGTCCTCGGCGCGCTGACGATCGCCTTCTCCGCCATCTTCGTCCGCCTCGCCGACGTCTCGCCCGGCACGGCGGCCGTCTTCCGCTGCCTCTACGCGCTCCCCCCGCTGGCGATCCTGGCGTGGTACGAGCACCGCCGATACGGACCGCGCGCCGCCGGACAGGCGCGCCTCGCCTGGATCGCCGGCATCTTCTTCGCCGTCGACCTCGTGGCGTGGCACTTCGCGATCCGGGAGGTGGGGGCCGGCCTGGCGACCGTGCTCGGCAACACCCAGGTCGTCATCGTGCCCATCGCCGCCTGGCTCCTGCTCGGTGAGAAGCCCGGCGCGCGCGTCGCCGCGTCGGTGCCACTGGTTCTCATCGGCGTCGTGCTCATCTCCGGCGTCCTGGGGGGTGGCGAGGCGTACGGTCGGAACCCGGTGCTCGGCGTGGCCTTCGGCCTCCTCACCGGGCTCGCCTACGCCGGCTTTCTCCTCGTCCAGCGGCGAGCGAACGCGGACACGCGCCGGCCCGCAGGGCCGCTCTTCGACGCCACGCTGTCGGCGGCCATCGTCTCTCTCGTGCTGGGCGTGCCATTCGGCGGCGTCGATCTCGTCCCGAGCTGGCCGGCCCACGGCTGGCTGATCCTCCTGGCGCTCAGCGTCCAGGTGCTTGGCTGGCTGCTCATCAGCATCAGCCTGCCCCGCCTCCCCTCGGCGGTGACGTCGGTGGTCCTCACCATCCAGCCGGTGGGCGCGGTCCTCCTCGGGATCTGGCTGCTGGGGGAGGCGCCCTCTTCGTTCCAGCTGATGGGCGTCCTCTTCATCATCGGCGGGCTTCTGCTGACGACCCTTCGCATCCGCCCGCGACGCGTGCGCCGGGCGCAGCCCGAGGTCGGCTAGCCGCTGCTGGCCGGGAGCGTGACGATGAAGCAGGTGCGCCCACGGCTCGGACTCGACCTCGATCCGACCACCGTGCTGGGCCACCACGTTGTGCGAGATGTGGAGGCCCAGGCCGGTGCCCTTGCCGGGCTCCTTGGTCGTGTAGAACGGCTCGAAGAGGCGCTTTCGCACCTCATCCGGAATGCCGGAGCCCGTGTCGCAGACCCAGACCCGGACCCCGATCCCGCCCGGCTCAGGCTCGGGCGCGGCGCCGATCGTCAGGGTGCCGCGGCCGTCCATCGCGTCGACGGCGTTGTCGACGAGGTTCGTCCATACCTGGTTGAGCTCCGACCCATGGGCCTCGATCTCGGGGAGGTCGTCCGCGAGCTCGGTGCGAACGTCGATGTCGCGCAGCCGATGCCGCATGATGACGAGGGTCTGCTCGATCCCGGTGCGAACGTCGATGCGCTGAACGGGCGCCTGGTCGAGGTAGGCGTAGCCCTTGACGGCGGCGACGATGTCCCGGATGCGGGTGAGCGCCATCTCCAGCTCCCCGAGCAGCTGCCGGACCGATGCGTCGGCCGCCAGCCACGGGATGACGTCGGCCGGCACCTCGGCCAGCGACTCCGGGGTCCAGCCGACCTCGACCAGCGCGCTGGCGGCATCGTCGTCGGTGATGAACGCCCCGAGCGCGGCGATGCGATCCGCTCGATCGAGCGCCGATCGCGGAGGCGGCGTCCCCTCCGGCGGCCTCGGCGGCGGGCTCGGCCGCGGGAGGGACTCGGCGGAGGTGACCGCGCTCTGGAGCGACGCGACCGAGCGCATCGCGGCCGCCGCGGGGTTGTTCAGCTCATGGGCCAGGCCCGCGGCCAGCGTACCCAGCCCGGCGAGCTTCTCCCGCTCCCGCAGCGTCGACTCCATCGTGCGGAGCCGACCGACGGCGGTTCGGATGACGGCCAGCGCCACGTCCGGTCCGGCGTCGAGCAGCTCCCGAATCGTCTCGACCGGGATGCGGAGCGCCTCGGCCTCCGTCAGGGCGCGCACCGACGCGAGGCGGCGGCCGCCCTCGAGCGCCGCGATCTCGCCCTGGAGCGACCCGGGGCCGACGCGGGCGAGCGGGATCTCGCTCGTGCCGGTCCGCTTGGTGACCTCGAGCTCGCCGTCGAGGACGACGTACAGGGCGTCGGCCACGTCGCCCTCCGTGATCAGGACGTCGTCCGGCGCCAGGTCGACGATCTCGCCGCGCTCGACCAGGCGGGCCAGCTGTGCATCGTCGAGACCGCCGAAGAGCGGGGTATCGCGCAGCCGTTCCGCGATCGCATCGGCCGGGAGATGCGCGTGGCTCACAGCTGGGCCAGGTACTGGTGGACCAGCGCGACGGCCATGGCGCCCTCGCCGACGGCGCTCGCGATTCGCTTCACCGAGTCGTGGCGCACGTCCCCTGCCGCGAAAAGTCCCGGCAGGCTCGACTCGAGGAGGAATGGTGGGCGGTCGAGGCTCCAGCCCTGCTCGCGACCGACGCTCGGGCCGGTGAGGACGTAGCCGCGCTCGTCACGGGCGACGACCCCGTCGAGCCAGGCTGTGTGTGGCTGCTGGCCGATGAAGATGAAGACCGCGCTCACCGGCAGCTCGAGCTCGCCGTCCGGCGACGTGAATGCCGCGCTCTCGAGATGCTCCTTGCCACGCAGCTCGCGCGTTGTCGTGCCGGTGTGGACCTCGACGTTCTCGAGCAGGCCTATCTGCTCCACCAGGTAGGCGCTCATGCCCGCGGCGATGTCGTCGCCGCGCACGACGAGGTGGACGCGCCGCGCGAAGCGCGACAGGTGCACCGCCGCCTGCCCGGCCGAGTTGCCGGCGCCGATGACGGCCACCTCGGCATCGCGATACAGGATCGCCTCGGTGGTGGCAGCGCCGTAGTACACGCCCGCGCCGCTCAGCTCGCCGGCGCCCGGCACCTCCAGCTGCCGATAGCTGACGCCGGTGGCGACGACCACCGCCTGGCACGAGACCTCCGCGCCGTCGTCCAGGACGACGATGCGGTAGGGATCTCCGCGCCGCACGGCGGCCGCCTCCTGCGAAGAGAGGATCTCGGCGCCGAGCCTGCGCGCCTGGGCCAATGCGCGTCGCGCGAGGTCGCCTCCGGTCAGCCCTGCGGGAAAGCCGAGGTAGTTCTCGATCCGGCTCGTCGTCCCAGCCTGGCCGCCGGGCGCCTCGCGCTCGACGAGAAGCGTCTTCAGCCCCTCGCTCGCTCCGTAGACCGCGGCCGCCAGGCCGCCAGGCCCGGCGCCCACGATCACGAGGTCGTAGAAGGGAAGTGCTGCGTGGGTGGACATCCCGATGGCGTCCGCCAGCTCCCGGTTGCTCGGATCCGTCAGCTGGGTCCCGTCGGGGAGGACGACGACCGGCTGCGCGGGGTCCAGCGGCTCGGCGAGCGCGGCAGCCCGGCGCTTCCCCTCCTCGTCCGTCTCGGGATCGAGCCACATGTAGGGGACCTGGTTCCGTGTCAGGAAGTCCCGGATGGCGTGGCCACGCGGCGCCCATCGGCCGCTGAGCAGCCGGAGTCCCTCGAAGTCGGGGCGATGATTGGCCGCCCAGTCGGTCAGCAGGTCGTCGACGACGGGGTACAGCCGCTCCTCGGGGGGATCCCAGGGCTTGAGCAGGTAATGGTCGAGGTCGAGATCGTTGATGGCCCGGATGGCGACCTCGGTATCGGCGTAGGCGGTGAGCAGGACGCGGCGCGCTTCGGGTTGCAGCGCGATGGCCTCGCCCAGGAACTCGATGCCGGTCATGTGCGGCATCCGCTGGTCGACGAGGAAGAGGGCGACCGGGTTGGACCGCTGGGTGAGCTCGCGGACGACCTCGAGCGCCTCCGCCCCCGAGCCGGCGCCGATGACCCGGTAGTCGTCCCCGTAGCGCGTGCGGAGATCTCGCTCGACCGCCCGGAGCACCGGGGCGTCGTCGTCGACGGCGAGGAGGACCGGCTTGTCAGCCATCGGCAGGAGTGTATGCCGTGGCGTCCCACGGCTCGGGCCGGCGGCGCGAACCCGGTACGCTCCCGGCATGCTCCTCAGCGGAAGTGGCCGTCTTGCCCCCGGGGGGCGCTCGCCGTGGGCGATCCAGGTGCGGGACGGGCGCATCGCATGGCTCGGCGACCCCGCGGACGCGCCGCCCGACGACGAGCGCCACGACCTCGGCGAGGCCCTCGTCACGCCCGGGCTGGTCGACAGCCACACCCATCCCGTCTTCGTCGGCGACCGATCCGACGAGGCCGCCGCCAGGCTGGAGGGCGCGCCGTACACCGAGGGCGGGATCCTGCGCACCGTTCGCGCCACGCGCGCGGCCGACGACGCGACGCTCGAGGCCGAGGTCGAGCGGCGCCTGCGTGCTGCGCTTGCCGCGGGCACGACCACGGTCGAGTGCAAGTCGGGCTACGGGCTCTCACTCGACGAGGAGCTGCGCCACCTCCGCATCATCCGCGACGTCGGCGAACGCATTCCGGTGAGGGTGGTCCCCACCTTCCTCGGTGCGCATGCCGTCCCGCCGGAGTCGGCCTCCCTGGAGGAGTACGCGGCGCACGTGGCCGACGAGATGATCCCGGCCGTCGCAGCCGAGCACCTCGCGGCCTTCGTCGACGTCTTCGCCGATGCCGGCTTCTTCGATCTCGCGGGCACGGAGCGAATCGCCCGGGCCGCCGCGGCATCAGGGCTGGGGCTGCGGCTCCACGCGGAGCAGCTGGCGCGCACGGGCGCGGCGGAGCTCGGCGTCCGCGTGGGCGCGGCATCGGTCGACCATCTCGAGCAGCTCGATGCGGAGGGGGTGGCCGTGATCGCCGCCTCGTCCACCGTCGCGACGCTGCTGCCGGCGCCGGCAATGGTCCTCCGCGACCGAGTGCCTCCGGCGCGGGAGCTGCTCGACGCCGGCGCGCGGCTCGCGTTGGCCAGCGACGCGAATGCCGGCACCTACGGCGGCTTCGGGACGATGCCGCTGATCGTCGGCCTCGGCGCGACGATGCTCTGGATGACCGTCACGGAGGCGCTCGTCGCCGCCACGGCCGGTGGGGCATCGGCGTTGCGGCGCCCGGAACTTGGCCGCCTGGAGGTCGGCGCAGCAGCCGACCTGGTGGCGTGGGAAGCCGAGCACGAAGGGGCGTTCGCCCTTCGGCTCGGCGCCGTGAAGCCGATCCGGGTCTGGATCGGCGGTGAGGAGGTCGCCCCCTAGCTGCTCAACCGCCCGCGCAGCGCCTCGAGCAGCTGCTCGGCGTGGCGCGCCTCGTCGTTGGCCAGGCTCTGGAAGAGCTGACGAACCTCGCCGTCGGCGTCCTCCTCGTACTTGGCATACGCCTCGATCGCCTCGCACTTGCTGGTGAGCGCCTGGAGCAGGTCGTAGGTCTGGTTGTCGACGGGCGAATGCACCTCACCGGTCGAGGTGTAGTGATGGCTGGTCTGGACGGTCATGCGGAGATCTCCCCTGTTGGTTTCGGCGTGAGCCACCATCCATCGCAGGCTGCATGCCACCCGGAGTCCTCCCCTAACATGCCGCCATGGACCGATTCGACATCGTCGTCATCGGCGCGGGCGCGGCCGGCGAGGCTGCCGCTCACCTGGCTCGGGAGCGCGGCGCATCGGTGGCGATCATCGACCGCGGCCTGTTCGGCGGCTCGTGCCCGTTCTGGGCCTGCATGCCGTCGAAGGCACTGGTCCACGCCGCGGCCGTCCACCACGCCGGCGGGGACTACCCCTGGAAGCGGGCTTCCGATTTCCGCGACTACATGATCAACCGCGAGAAGATCGACGAGCCGGACGACTCCGGTCACGTCAAGAGCCTGGAGGGCGCCGGGGCGACCGTCATCCGCGGCTCGGCTTCCCTGGACGGACCGGGGCGCGTCCGCGTCGGCGATCGGCTCCTGGAAGCCGAGGCGGTGATCGTGGCGGTCGGTTCGGTGAGCCGCGTGCCGGACCTGCCCGGCCTGGCCGAGGCGCGTCCGTGGACGAACGTCGAGGGCACCGGCACCCGGGAGCTGCCCCGGTCGCTCGCCATCCTCGGCGCCGGGCCGACCGGCGTCGAGCTCTCGCAGGTCTACGCCCGCTACGGCGTCCCGGTGACGCTCGTTCATCCGCGCGACCAGGTCCACGATCGCGAGCACCGGCGCTCGACTCGGCTGCTCGGCGAGGCCCTCGAGAACGACGGCGTGACCCTGCGCCTCTCGACGCGCGCCACGAGCGTCAGAGCCGGCGAGGGCGCCGACGGCGCGCACGTCATCGAGCTCAGCGAGCGTGATCCGATCGAGGCGCACCAGATCCTGCTCGCCATCGGGCGCGACCTCCCACTCGACGGGCTCGGCCTCGATACCGTCGGCGTGACGCCCTCGAAGGGGCGACTGGAGCCGGACGAGAAGCTGCGCATCGCCGATGGGGTCTACGCCGCGGGCGACGTCGCGGGGCCGGAGCTCCACACCCATCTCGGCCACTACACCGGCGAGGCCGCCGCGCGCATCGCGCTCGGCGACGACTACACGCCGTTCCTCGATGCCATCCCGCGCGCCACCTACACCGATCCGGAGGTTGCCTCGGTCGGGCTCCTTCTCGACCAGGCGAAGGAGCGCGGCATCGACGCCGCCGAGTACAGCATCGACCTCGCCACCAGCTCGAAGGGCTACACGGCCGAGGCGAAGGGCCACGCAACGATCGTCGTCGACCGCGCCGAGAAGCGCCTGGTGGGAGCATTCATGGCCGGCCCCGCCGCCAGCGAGGGCATCCACGAGTGCGTCCTGGCCATCCGGGCCGGCATTCCCATCTCCACCCTCGCCGATACGATCCATGCCTTCCCGACCTTCGCGCGCGTCCTGGGCACCGCCTTCGTCGAGGCCGATCGAGCGCTCTCGGCCTGAGGGCCGCATCGGCGTAGGATCAGCCGTATGAGCGACTTCGTCGGGGTCACGACCAGCGTCCTGCGCCGCACGCCTCAGCTGCTGCGCACGCTGCTCGTCGGCCTGCCGGAGGACTGGACCGACACGACCGACATACCGGAGAACGGCTGGCGGCCGCATGACGTGGTCGGCCACCTCATCACCGGCGAGCTGACGGACTGGATCGAGCGCACCCAGCGCATCCTCGAGCACGGCACCGCGGTGCCATTCGACCGATTCGACCGGTTCGCGCACGAGGGCCGCGACGCCGATACCAGCCTCGATGCCCTCGTCGAGCACTTCGCGCGGCTGCGCGCCGAGAACCTGGCGCGCCTGGACGAGCTGGTGACGGAGGAGGACCTGGACCGGCGCGGCATGCATCCGACCCTCGGCGAGGTGACGCTCCGCGAGCTGCTGGCCACGTGGGCGGTCCACGATCTCGACCACGTGTCACAGATCTTCGCCGGCATGGCCGGCAGCCACGACGCCGAGGTCGGCCCCTGGAAGGCGTATCTCGGCATCCTCCTGCGCCGGGAGGACCCCGCCGCCGTCGCAGGGTGACGCCCGAGAGCATCCTCCTTGCGGCGCTCTTCTTCGCCGCGGCGCTGCTCTACGCGAGCGTCGGTCACGCAGGAGCGTCCGCATACCTGGCGGCCATGGCGCTCGTCGGCGTCGCGCCAGAGACGATGCGGCCGACAGCCCTCGTTCTCAACCTCTTCGTGGCGACGATCGTGGTCGTCCGCTTCGCGATGGCCGGCCACCTTCCGTGGCGTCAGCTCGTACCGCTGGCGATCGGATCGGTGCCGATGGCATTCCTGGGCGGAAGCATCGCGCTGCCGGATGAGGTGTACCGCCCCCTGGTCGCCGCGGTGCTCCTCGTCGCCGCCTGGCGGCTGTTCACCGCACCGGTACCGGTCGATGACACGGATCGCCCGGGCGTCCCATTCCTCGCCGGCGTCGTGGCAGGCGCCCTCATCGGCCTCCTTGCCGGCCTGACCGGAACCGGCGGCGGCATCTTCCTGACCCCTCTCCTGGTCCTCGCCGGCTGGACGGGGACGCGCGATGCGGCCGGGCTCTCGGGGTCGTTCATCCTCGTGAACTCGATCTCCGGGTTAGCCGGGCTGATGACCGGGGGTTTGGTCCTGCCGCCGGCCCTGCCGATCTGGGTGGGATCGGTGGTGGCCGGTGGGCTCATCGGCTCGTGGTTCGGCGCAGCCCGCTACAGCGTGCTGAGCCTCCGGCGGGCATTGGCGTTCGTCCTCGTGCTGGCGGCCGCCAAGCTCGTATTCCTGCCGTGACAGCGGGGGTAGGATGGGCGCCGATGACGGCCCCCCAGCAGCCCGCGTTGCACGGCAGCGACCGCCTCCGCCTCGTCGGCGCCGAGACCGAGGTGCCGCTCGTCACGGGCGGCACCCGTCGCTACGTCAACCTCGATTACGCCGCATCCGCGCCGGCGCTGGTCGCCGTCCACGACGCGGTGGAGGAGCTGCTCGGCTGGTACTCGAGCGTCCACCGCGGTGCCGGCTTCAAGTCGCGCGCCTCGACCGCCGCCTACGAGGGCGCCCGCGAGTCTATTCGGCGGTTCGTGAATGGCCGCGCCGACGACGCCGTGGTCATCACCCGCAACACGACCGACTCCATCAACCTCCTGGCCGGAACCCTTCCCGAGGGCACCCACGTCGTCGCCTTCGCCGGCGAGCACCACGCCAACCTTCTCCCCTGGCAGCGATGCGGCGTGCGCTACATGGGCGTGCCCCAGAGCCCGGCCGAGATGCTCGAGACGCTCGAGGCGACGCTGCGCGAGCTGCCGTCCTGCGAGGACCCGCACCTGGTTGCGACGACCGGCGCCAGCAACGTGACCGGCGAGATCTGGCCGCTGGGCGAGATGGCACGCATCGCCCACGACAACGGCGCCCGGCTGCTCGTCGATGCCGCACAGCTCGCTCCGCATTCGCCCATCGACATGCAGCGCGACGGCATCGACTTCCTGGCGCTATCCGGCCACAAGCTGTACGCCCCGTACGGCGCGGGCGCGCTCATCGGCGAGCGCGACTGGCTGATCGCCGGCGACCCGTTCCTGCGCGGCGGCGGCGCGGTCAAGCTCGTGACGGTCGACGAGACGGTGTGGGCCGATCTCCCCGATCGCCAGGAAGCTGGCTCACCGAACGTGATCGGAGCGGTCGCCCTGGGCGTCGCCTGCGACACGCTGGCCGAGGCCGGTATGGACCGCATCGCGGCCGAGGAAGCCGAGCTCCTGGCCTATGCTCGCGAGAAGCTCGCCACGATCGACGGATTCCGCCACTACCACGTCTGGCCGTCCGATCACGCCCGCGTCGGCCTCCTCACCTTCAGCCTGGGCGAGGTCCCGTACGATCTCCTCGCCGCCTGCCTCTCGGCCGAGCACGGCATCGGCATCCGCCACGGCTGCTTCTGCGCCCACCCCCTCATGGTCCGTCTGCTCCGCGTCGACGACGGGGAGGTCGACCGCCTGCTCGACGAGACCCGCGCCGGCCACCACCTGCGCCTCCCGGGAGCCGCCCGCATGAGTCTCGGGCTCGGCTCGACCCGCGCGGACATCGACGCCCTCGCCGATGCGCTGCGCGCCATCGCCACCGAGGGGCCGCAGTGGACGTACCGCGTCGATCCCCGGACCGACGAGTACGAGCCCTACCCCGATCCTCGCCCGCTTCCGCCGCTGCCGATGCGCCTCGTTGACCACCCGCATGGCCACGGGGAGTCGGCGTAGGGGGTTGAGCGCGCACATGCGCCGCGTCACCGCTACCGTATCGGTCACATGAGGATCGGTGCGGCCTTGGGGAGCCATCGGCCTGCGATCGCCTTCTGGGCGGTGGCTGCGCTCGCCCTGCTCGCCAGCCACGACGCGATCTTCCTCGTCCAGGTCGGTCCGGGCGAGGAGCTCGCGCGCCTGCTCCGAAGTGCGGGCCACGGCTACTGGGGACTGGCCAGCACCATCATCGGCGTCGCCGGCATTGGTGTCGGAATCGCCGCAGCCCTCCGCCTTCGGGCGTTGCGACGCCGGGCAGCCGGCCTGCCGGCGGCACCCATCGGATCGCGGGGCGTCAGGGACATCCTGCCGATCTGGGGCCGCCTGCTCGCCGTCGTTGCCGTCGGCTTCATGGTCCAGGAAAACGTCGAGCACTTCATCGCGCACGGCCACGTGATGGGACTCGCCGCATTGGCCGGCCCGGAGTATCCGCTCGCGACGCCCGTCATCGGCCTCATCTCGTTGGCCGCTGCCATCGTCGTCGGGTTGTTCGTCCACCACGAACGGGCTCTGCTGGCATCGATCGAGGCGGCGCTGCGCGTCAGCCTCCGCCCGGTTCGGGCACTCGTCCGCGCTCCCGGCCAACTCCGCGTCCATCCGGCGACCGGCCTCGCCCAGCCGGGCGCCGGGCGCGCCCCTCCTCTCGTGCCGCTCAGGATCGGATAACCAGAGCAAGCGGGCGCGGGACTCAGCCGCGACCCGGCACAGAGGAGTCATCAACCCATGCACAGTCGCATCGGACGGGCTGCCGTCCTCTCCATGCTGCTCGTCGCCCTCGCCGGAATTGGCACGGCGAGCGCCCACGAGGAGCGCGAGGTCGGCGATCACACCTTCGTCGTCGGCATGCTCGACGAGCCGGTGTTCGCCGGCCAGAAGAGCGGCCTCGAGCTGCGGGTCTCGCACGAGGGCACTGAGCCGGTCGAGGGCCTCGAGGAAACCCTCCAGGCCGAGGTCACCTTCGGCGGCGAGACGCGCGAGCTCGAGATCTCGCCGATCTTCGGTGAGCCGGGCGCCTACCGCTCGGTCTTCTTCCCGACCGCCGCGGGACCGTATTCGTTCCGCATCTTTGGCGAGGTCGAGGGCGAGCCGTTCGACGAGACCTTCACTGCCGGACCGGACACCTTCGGGGAGGTCCAGGACGCTGCCGGCGGGCAGTTCCCGGTCCAGTACCCGCCTACCGGTGACATCGTGAGCGACGCAGAGGCCGGTGCGGCAGCCGGAACGACCGCCACGATCGCCCTGGTCCTCGGCTCGGCCGGCCTCCTCGCGGGCGTCGCCGCACTCGGCCTCTCGCTGGCACGCCGGCGAAGCTGATGCCCCGGCTCCGCCGCTGGCGCTGGGCCGCGGTCGGCGCCTTCGTCGCGTTGCTGGCGCTCCCGGCGGTGCCGGGTGGCGCGGGCAGCCGCGTGCTGGCTCATGCCCAGCTCGTGGCGAGCTCGCCGAGCCCGGGCACGATCCTCGAGGAGCCTCCCACCGAGCTGCGGCTCGTCTTCAGCGAGCCGCTCGAGTCCCAGGTCACTTCGCTCGACCTCGTCACGCAGGACGGGACCGAGCTGCTGGTACGCGCCGGCGAGATCGACCCCAACGATCCCTACGCCCTCGTTGCCACCGCCCCCGGCCTCGCCGACGGGGTGTACTCGGTCACGTGGCGCACCCTGTCGGCTGCCGACGGGCACACCATCGAGGGCTTCTTCACCTTCGGCGTGGGTGAGATCGAAGGAGGGCTGCCACCCGTCGGTCCTGGCTCGGCCCACGCCGAGACCGACGCGATCGGGGTCCTCGGGCGGTGGCTGACCTACATCGGGCTGCTCCTCGCCATCGGCCTCGCCGCCTTCCATCGGTTCGTTGTTCGAAATGGCCCGATGCCGGTCGCCCTCGTGCGCCTCATCGCGGCCGGGCTCGCCGTCTCGGCGGTGGCGACGCTGGCGACGGCGGTCGGATCAGCCGTGGCAGCCGGCGCGGGCGTCGACTACCTGCTCGGCACGCGCAACGGCGCGCTCCAGCTCGCTCGCGCGGCCGTTGCCGCGCTCGGCGCCATCTCGCTCCTCGTCGCCCCGCGTCGCTTGACGGGCGCCCTCGCGGCGGCCACGGGACTCATCGGCGTCGTGCTGCTCGCCGCCGCCGGGCACGCGGCCGCGCTGCCGGGTCCGGTCCCGGTGATCAGCCAGGCCGTGCATGTGGTCGCGGCCGGCATCTGGATCGGCGGGCTGGCCGGGCTGCTGATGCTCCTGGTTGCACCGGCGGTGATCAGCGAGGAGGGGCGGATCGAGATGCGCAGCGTCGTGCCGCGCTTCTCGGCGCTGGCGCTGGGATCGATCGGCATGGTGGTGCTGACCGGCGCGTACGCCGCGTGGATGGAGATGGGTGCGCTCCTCGACGTCGGCACCGAGTACGGCCGCACACTGCTGATGAAGGCCGGCCTCGTCGCCGGCGCGCTCGCCCTCGGCAGCCTCAACTACTTCGACGGCGGCCGGATGCGGCCATGGCTCGACGGATTCCGCACACGGCTCTCGGTGGAGGTCATGGTCGCGGCAAGCGTGCTGCTGATGACCGCCGTGCTGGCCACGACGCCGCCGATCCACGCTGCCGGCGGTGTCGCCATCGAGCCGGTCCCGGATGCCTTCGGGAACGTGGCGCCGCAGATGGAGATGCACGTAGTGCCGGGCCGGCCCGGCGTGAACCGTGTCGTCGTCACCACGACCGACGCCCTTGCATCGGCTGCGGGGATGGAGCTCGGGTTGGATCGGCTCGATACCGGCACGAGCACACGCGTGCCGCTCGTCCTCGAGGGGACCCAGGGCATGGGCGGCATGGAGGGAATGGACCACGCCGACGCGGCCACCGCCGATGGCGACGACAGCGTCGACTGGGTCGCCGATGCCCTGATCCTGCCCGCCGGAAGCGACTGGAGCACCAGCGTCCGGATCCTCGCCACCGATGGAAGCGAGCTGTCGCGCCAACGGTTCGACTTCGCGCTGGGGCCGGATGGAATCTCCGAAGGCGAGGTCCGGGACCTACTCAATCCGGCAACGCTCATTGCAATCGCCCTGGCTCTCGGAGGCGCGCTCGGCATCGGCCTTGGCCTGGGCGGCTTCATCATCCCGCGCTGCGAGGCGCTCGCGTCACGCGTTGCCCTGGTGGGCGGCGGCGTCACGGCCATGGTCCTCGGCTTGTTGATGGGCATCAACGGGCTGATCGCCTGAGCGTGCCCACGTTGCGCCCGGGGCCGCAGACTGCGACGATCAGGCCGATGCCCGCTGACCTAACCGTGCTCGATACCTTGGGTCGGCCCATGCGCGACCTGCGCGTCAGCGTCACCGATCGGTGCAACTTCCGCTGCACGTACTGCATGCCGAAGGAGGCTTTCGGGCCGGATCATGCCTTCCTCGCGCGCGAGGAGACCCTCACCTTCGAGGAGATCTTCCGAATCGTCCGCGCCGCCGTCGGGCTCGGGGTCCGCAAGGTCCGCCTCACCGGTGGCGAGCCCCTCGTCCGCCGCGGTCTCGAGCAGCTTGTCGGTCTCCTCGCGCCGATCGAGGGAATCGAGGACCTCACGCTCACGACGAACGGCTCGCTCCTCGCGGCCCGCGCATCGGCCCTCGCGGCGGCGGGGCTCCAGCGGGTCACGGTGAGTCTCGACGCGCTCGACGACGAGACGTTCATGGCCATGAACGACGTTGGCTTCGGCGTTGCCCGCGTGCTCGAGGCCATCGATGTGGCCCAGTCCGCCGGCCTCGGGCCGATCAAGGTCAACACGGTCGTCAGGCGCGGCGTGAACGAGCACGCGATCGTCGATCTCGCCGCTCATTTCCGCGGCCACGACACGACGGTGCGCTTCATCGAGTACATGGATGTCGGGCACACGAATGGGTGGCGCCTCGACGAGGTCGTCCCCGCGGCCGAGATCGTGGCAACCATCGATGCTCGCTGGCCGCTCGAACCGGTGGATCCCGGCTATCGCGGCGAGGTGGCGCAACGCTATCGGTACCGGGACGGAGCCGGCGAGATCGGCGTCGTCAGCAGCGTGACCCAGCCGTTCTGCGGCGATTGCACCCGCGCGCGGCTCTCCGCCGACGGCCACCTGTACACGTGTCTCTTCGCGACCGTCGGCCATGACCTGCGCACCCTGCTGCGCTCCGGCGCGGATGACGCGCAGCTGACCGAGGCGCTGCGGATCCTGTGGGCCGGCCGCTCGGATCGCTACTCGGAGCTCCGATCGCTCGAGACTATCGGACTTCCGAAGGTGGAGATGAGCTTCATCGGCGGCTGAGCTGGCCCGGGGCGTGCGGTAGGCCACACGTCAATTCCATCAAGGGAGAGCGAAGCTCATGTGCCTGAACTGCGGCTGCATGCGTGCCCATGACGACATGGGCAAGCCCGGGGTCAACATCACCTACGAGGACGTCAAGGCCGCCGCCGATGCCAACGGCACGACGGTCGAGGAAGCGCTGGCCACGATCGCCCGCACTGCCGACAAGGATCGCGGCGACCATCCCCAGGAGTACGCGTCCGCCTAATCGTGGATCGAGCCCGGTCGCTCACGAAGCCGGCCGCCGCGTCGGCCATGGAGCACGGCCAGGATCTCGGCGACGATCGCGGTCGCGACCTGCTCAGCGCCATCGGCGCCGATGTCGAGGCCGGCTGGCGCGTGGATCGCGGCAAGGTCGGCGGGTGACGGCGCCCGCTCCAGCTCCGCGATGATCCGCTCGGTGCGGTCGCGCGGGCCGAGGATGCCCAGGTAGGCCACGCCGCGGCCGACGAACCCGCGACACGAAGTCCGCATCGCGCAGGTAGTCGTGGCTCATGACCACGGCGGCGGTCCATTCGCCGGCGCCCGATGCCTCCCCCGCCTCGGCCGGTTCGGCGTCGAGAAGCCGAGTGCCGGGGAATCGCTCCGGCCGCAGGAAGGAGCGTCGCGAGTCGGCGACGTCGACGCGCCATCCCTGGCGCACCGCGGCAGAGACGAGCGGTCCCGCGTCCGGCCCTGCGCCGCACACCACGAGATGGAGCGGCGGCAGAATCGGGTCGAGGACGGTCTCGCCGAGGAGCACCGGACGGCCGTGGGCGACGGCCAGCGCGGCTCGCTCGCCGAGCGCATCGGCTTCGGTGGCGGTCAGCCGTCGTCGCTCGCCGTCGAGGGTCGTCATCTGGTACGTCGCTTGGCCCTCGCGCCGGGCCGCGGCGAGCGCATCCAGCGTCTCGGCCGCGAGGGCGGGCGGCTCGGCCAGCAGGTCGATCACCCCGCGGCACCCGAGCCCCATCCCCCACAGCTCGTCGCCCTCCGCCGAGTGGTCGATGGTGACGAGCAGCGGCACGTCCTCCGCCAGCGCGGCCCTGGCGAGCCGCGCGGCCTCCTCCTCGAGGCAGCCTCCGCTGATCAGACCGATCGGCGCTCCCTCCTCCGGCACCAGTAAGCGTGCGCCGGGCCGGCGATACGACGAGCCGCGGACCGATACGACCGTGGCCAGCGCCACGCGTGCACCGCGAGCCTGGTGCTCGGCGGCCGCCTTGAGCAGTGCATCGATCTCGCTCATGCATCGACTCTACCGGGCCGCTGGCGCGATCCGCGCTGTGCTCGCTCAATAAGGCGCTTTCCACCGAGGCTCTATCCGCGCGTCGGATGCTCGATCCATCGAGCGCTGGACAGCATGAGGGACGCATCGGAGCGAGGCTCACGCGTCCAGGTGCCCGCCACGGCGAGCACTCGGCGCGCACCACGTCACTCCGGAGAAGAACCGGCGATGAACCGAGCAGCTGACCCGGGCGCGACTACCATCCCAGCCGTGAGCGCGTTCCTCGACGACCTGAGAGCGGAGCTGCCGAACCTTCGGCTCCTCACCGACGCCGCCGATCGCGAGTCGTATCGGCGCGACGAGACCGCCCACTTCGAGCCTGGGCTGCCGCTGGCGGTGGCGCTGCCGGCGAGCATCGACGAGGTCGCCGCGATCATGCGGCTGGCCACCGCGCATCGCACGCCCGTCGTTCCCCGCGGCGCGGGGTCGGGCCTTTCGGGCGGATCGGCCGGCGTCGAGGGCGCGCTGACGGTCGCGCTCACGCGCATGGACCGCATCCTCGAGATCGATCGAGACAACCTCGTGGCGGTAGTGCAGCCGGGCGTCCTCAACGCTGACCTGAAGGCAGCCGCCGCCAAGGAGGACCTCTTCTACGCGCCCGATCCGGCGAGCTACGAGTTCTGCTCCATCGGCGGCAACATCGGCACCAACGCCGGTGGGCTGTGCTGCGTGAAGTACGGCGTCACGCGCGACGCGGTGCTCGGGCTCGAGGTCGTGCTGGCGGACGGTCGCGTCATTCGCACCGGCGGTCGCAATGTGAAGGACGTGGCCGGCTACTCGCTGACCCATCTGTTCGTCGGCTCGCAGGGAACCCTGGGGATCGTGACCGAGGCGACGCTGCGCCTTCGCCCGGCCCCGCCGCCGCAGCAGACGATGCTCGCCTTCTTCCCGACGATCGTCGCCGCCGGAGAGGCGGTGGCGGCGATGACCCGGGCGGGGATCGAGCCGTGCACGCTCGAGCTGATGGACCGGGTGACGATCGCGGCCGTGGACGATTGGCACAACCTCGAGCTGGACCGGACCGCCGCCGCCCTCCTGCTCGTCGAGTCGGATCGCCCCGGGTCGGCCGCGACCGAGGAGCTCGAGCGAGCCGCCGACGCGTGCACCGATGCCGGCGCCACCCAGGTCGTCCGCGCCACCGACCCGGCGGAGGCCGACTGGCTGCGGCAGGTGCGGCGGATGGCGTTCCGCGCCCTGGAACGCTTGGGCGTTGCGCGCATGGAGGACGTCGGCGCGCCTCGCTCGCGGCTCCCCGACCTGCTGCGCGACATCGAGCGAATCGCCGCCTCCCATGACGTCCGATGCGGGACGTTCGGCCACGCCGGCGACGGGAACCTGCACCCGACCTTCGTGTGGGACCGTGGCGACACCGCCGCCGAGGAGCGGGCGCACCTAGCCTCCGAGGAGCTCTACCGTGCCGCGATCGCCATGGGCGGAACCGTGACCGGCGAGCACGGCATCGGCGCCGCGCGACGGCCGTTCCTCGAGGAGCAGGTAGGTGCGGAGGCGGTGGCGGTCATGCGGGCAATCAAGGGCGCGCTCGACCCGCTCGGTATCCTCAACCCCGGCAAGGTGATCTGAGCGTCAGCCCAGGCTGTAGCCCTCGAGATCGGCGCTCGGCTTGACGTCGGGCAGACGCATCATCCGGAACGAGTTGAACAGCCCGATGAGCCCGGCCAGGAGCGGGACCAGCAGCGCGACCTGCAGTGCCAGCGGCCTCGCCTCGGTGTTGATGCGGATGATCTCGGCCTCGACCTCTGGCGGCTGGTTGACGATCGCCTCCTCGAGGCCGGTGTTGCTCATGAGCTGGGCATCCTCGTCCAGTGCCGTCGCGACCTGCTGGGCCTGCTCCGTCGTGAATACCTCGCTCGACTCGGCCAGGTTCGTGAAGCTGAAGGCCAGCGTCGCCAGCATGATGGCGCCGGACACGGCAAGTCCGAATGACAGGCCGAAGGACCCGCCCGCGGAGTTCACGCCGGCCGCCTCGCTGATGCGCTCCTCCTCGATGGGCGCGAGCGTGTAGTTGTTGAGCTGCGAGACGAGCAATCCGAGACCGCAGCCGGCGATCGCCAGGGGGATCGCCATCCACCATCCGGAGTCCGCCCGCGGCACGATCGGCAGCAGAATCGCGACCCCGATGACGAGAAGGACGAAGCCCGCGCGAATGATGCTTGCGGGCCGTCGGTTCCCCGCCCGCCTGCCGGCGATAACGGCGACGAAGAACATGCTTAGGGACAGTGGGGCGAGGGAGAGCCCCGCCTGGAGCGCGTTGTACTCGAGGACCATCTGGAGGAAGATCGGCAGGGCGATCATCATTCCGCCGAGCGCGATCTGCTGCATCATCTGCCCCTGGATCCCGATCCTGAAGGTCTTCGATGCGAACAGGACAGGATCGAGCAGGACCGGCTTTCCCTCACGCTTGCGCCGCTGAAGCCAGTAGGTCAGCGCGGCGAGCGCAACGATGCCGATGGCGATGAGGAGCAGGACGCGCTCACCGCCCTCCTGCCAGACGAGCACGCCAAGCACGATGCCGCCCATTCCCAGGACCGAGAAGAGGGCGCCGGCGAGGTCGATGCCGCGCGAACCGGTATAGGGAACTTCCTTGATCCTGCCGATCCCGGCCAGCACGATCGCGATGACGACGATCTCCAGCGCGAATCCGACCCGCCATGACAGGAATGTCGTGATGAATCCGCCGACCAGGGGGCCGACGGCCGCGGCGATCGCCGCCGCCGCCCCGACCAGCGCGTAGACCCGTCGCTGGGCCGCGCCCTCGAAGTTGCCGTGGATGAGCGACTGCATCGAAGGCAGCAGCAGCGAGGCGCCCAGGCCGCCGAGGATCGCCCAGAAGATGATGACGGGAAGGAGACTGTTGGCGAGGACCATCGCGCCCGCGCCGATGGCGTAACCGATCAGGCCCAGCACATAGGCCCGCTTCCGGCCGAAGAGGTCGCCGATCTTGCTGCTGATCAGGATGAACGCGGCCGAGACCAGCGCCTCGAGCGCGATCGCGGACTGGACGCCGCTGACGGTCGTCCCCAGGTCCTGCACAACCGCAGAGATCGACACATTCATGAGCGAGGTGTCGACGACGAGGACGAACATCGCCGCGGCCAGCAGGAGCCCGAGGCGCATGTCGCCCGCCGCCTCTTCGGGTGCGGTCGTGGTGGTGGCCTGCTCGGTCATGGGCGCAGTATGGTGCCCCGCGCCACGTCCGTGGCGCCTGTCGCGGGCACGTCACCGAGGCCTAGCTCTGCCGGTGCTCGTCCAGGAACCCGCGCAGCGCGCTGTTGAACCGCTCCGGCTGCTCGAGGTTGAGCATGTGGGCCGAGCCCTCGAAGACCTCGAGGCGTGCGCCGGGTACCGCATCGGCCAGGTGGCGCATCGACTCGGACGTGCCCGGCTCGTCGAGCGTGCCGAGCATGACGAGGAGCGGCGCGCGAAGGGCCGCCAGCCGGCCGACGGCCGGCGGATCGAGTGGTAGCGGCGTCCCCTCCTCCTTCAGCGCCCGGTAGGTGGTGAGTATCCAGTCGTGGACACGTTCGCGGACGACCGGGTCGACGCGGTCCGGCGGCTGTCCCGGCCCATCGGCCCAGAACGCCGTCTCCCAGTCGGCGAGGCCCTCCCAGTTCTGGGCGGTCGCAAACGCCTCCGGCTCGTCCCAGGTCTCTCCCGGCATCTCGTCGGGCGACTCGTAGCCACCGATGCCGCCGGCCGCTACGACGAGCGACCGCACCCGATCCGGCGACTCGATCGCGAAGTCGAGCGCGATCTGGCCGCCGCGAGAGAGCCCCACGACGTGGGCGCTGTCCTCGCCCAGGTGGTCGAGCAGCGCCGCGATGTCGGCCCGGTTCGAGAACTCGACGGCATCGGTCTCGGTGCTCCCGTAGCCGCGGGTGTCGTAGCGGATGACCCGATACGCGTCGGAGAGGACCGGCACCTGCTCGTCCCACATCCGCAGGTTCGCCACGCCGGCGTGGATGAGCACGACGGGCTCGCCGCTGCCCTCGACCTCGTAGTAGATCCGCGCGCCGTTGGTCTCGAAGGTGCCGGTCTCGTTCGTCATGGGCGGCATGCTACGGCCGCTACGTGACGCGACGTGTCAGGTATTCACGGGTGACCGCCCTGCTCCAGCCGCTGCCGATCGATCGACTCGAGCTGAATAGTCGAGTGCTCGAAGTCGAAGTCATCAGTCAGGCACGCGCACAGCTCGTCGAGCACGGCCGGAGGATCGGCGTCGGCGCGGATGACGACATGGGCGGAGACGACGTGCTTGCCCGATGTCAGGGTCCAGGCGTGCAGGTCGTGGATGTCGACGACGCCCTCCGCTCCAAGCAGGTGGCTTCGCACTTCCCCGATGTCGACGCCGCGCGGCGTTGCCTGGAGCAGGACGTCGCTCGCCTCGCGCAGCAGGCTCCATGTTCGCGGCACGATGAGCAGCGCGATGACGATCGAGGCGATCGGGTCGATCGGCGACCAGCCGGTGGCCAGGATCACCACGCCCGCCACGATCACCGCCACCGAGCCGAGCAGGTCCCCCACCACCTCGAGGTAGGCGCCGCGCAGGTTGAGGCTGTGCCGCGCGCCGGCGTGCAGGAGGCGGATCGAAACGAGATTGACCACCAGACCAAGGGTGGCGATCACCAGCATCGGCAGGCCGATCACCTGCGGCGGATTGGCGAGGCGCTGCACCGCTTCGATGACGATGACGAGCGCAACGCCGAGGAGGACGACCGCGTTGACGACCGCGGCGAAGATCTCGACCCGGTAGTACCCGAACGACTTTGCGGGCGTCGCCGGACGGCGGGCGAACCAGATCGCCAGCAGCGCCAGGAAGATGCCGGCCGCGTCGGTGGCCATGTGGCCTGCATCGGCCCACAGCGCCAGGCTGTTGGTCGCGATGCCGCCGATCACCTCGACCACCCCGAAGGCCAGCACGAGTAGCAGCACGACGCCGAGCCGCCGCGCTCCTGCTGCGGCGGCGCTTTCCGCGTGCGAGTGGGTCGTCATTCGGCGAAGAGCACGCCGGGGTTGAGGATCCTCTTCGGATCCCAGGCGCGCTTGATGGCGCGCATGGCGGCCACGGCAGGCTCGCCGCGATCGCGAGCCAGCCAGGCGACTTTCGCCACCCCGATGCCGTGCTCGGCGCTGATGCTGCCCCCGAGCTCCAGCACGAGCTCCAGGATGGCGTTGTCGACATGCTCGTCATCAGGTGCCGGCCCGATGACGTTGACGTGCACGTTCGCGTCGCCGAGATGGCCGTAGACGATGGTGCGAGCGGCGGCGTCCGTCGCGGACACGACGGCGGGCGCGCGCTCGACCATCTCGGCATATCGGCCCAGGGGCACCGACACGTCGAGCTTGTGCGGGATGCCCTCGGCATTGACCGCCTCGGTGAGCCGCTCGCGGAGCTGCCACAGCCGATGCCGGCCAGCCTCGTCGGCGGCGATGGCAACCGCGTCGCTGGGCTCGAGGCGATCGAGCGCCGCCACGAGGCCGTCCGTCGGATCCTCCTCGTCGGCGCCGGCCTCGACGAGGAGGTAGACCGGGCAGCGATCCGCGAATGGTGGCGGGATGGCGGCGTGACGCATGACGAGGTCGAGCGCGGCATCGGTGAAGAGCTCGATCGCGAGCACTGTTCCCAGCTCGCGCCGCAGGTTCCCGGCCGCGGCGACAGCGGCGGCGGCATCGGCGAGGCCGATGACCGCCACGGCACGTCGGCGCAGCTGCGGCACGAGACTGAGTCGCACGGCGGTGATGACGGCAAGGGTGCCCTCGCTTCCGGCCAGCAACCCACCGAGGTCGTAGCCGGTGTTGTCCTTCGGCATCCCCGGCAGGCGACGCAGGACGGTGCCGTCCGCCATCACGGCCTCGAAGCCGACGACCTGCCGCCGCATCGGGCCATGGCGGAGGACGTTCACCCCTCCGGCGTTGGTGGCGACCATGCCGCCGATCGTGGCCGAGTCGCGAGCGCCGAGGTCCACGCCGACGTCCCAGCCGGCCGCTCGCGCCGCCGCCTGGACCGCTCCGAGGGTCGCTCCGGCGCCGACGGTCATCTCCCCGGCGTCCGCGTCAACGTCGCCGATGGATCCCAGCCGCAGGAGGCTCATGACGACTTCACCGCCACGCGGTACCGAGCCTCCGACCAGGCTGGTGTTGCCGCCCTGCGGCACGACTCCGATGCCGGCATTGGCGCAGGCGCGCAAGCAGTCGCCAACCTCCGACGCGCTGCCCGGACGCACGACCGCGAGCGCCGGGCCGCCGAACCGGCGGGTCCAGTCGGTCTCGTACGAGGCGCGCATGGCCGGCTCGGTCAGGAGGTGGCGATCACCGACGATCCGGCGCAGGTTATCGACCAGCCGCTCTTCGGTCACACGGTGATGCTAGGGCTTCCGGCGTCGCTTTCGGGCGAACGCTTCGACTCCGTCCAGATACCGCTCGAGCCCGAACCTGAAGTCGTCCTCGATGAACTGAACGTTGTAGTTCTCCGTCCCCTCCGGCACGTCGAACCCGCCTCCCTGGGCTATGCGGCCTGAGATCGGATACCGATCCGGTGACATCTTCTCCGCGAGGATCGCGTCGCGCTCCGTCCACCACTCCAGCTCGGTCCGCCCGGTGACTCGCTCCGCCATCGCCGCCTCGACCGAGTCGCGCGCGGCACCCCGGACGAAGATCGAGAGCGCATCAACCACGCCGACGGCGTCGCGGGCGGGCACCCCGATGTCGGCGACCACCGACAGAGCTGCCTCGTAGGAGTCGAGCTCGTTCGGACCGAGCACGGCTCGGCCTGAGGCGATGTAGAGGGTCCAAGGGTGTCGATGGTGGAAGTCCCATTGGCTGCGGGCCATCGCACGCAGCTGTTCGCGACGCGTGCCCTGAAGTTTCGCCTCGTCGCGGCGCTCGCTGTAGACGGTGTCGAGCATGAGGTCGAGCAGCTCGCCCTTGCCCGGGACATACGTGTAGAGCGACATCGTCGCGATCCCGAGCCGCTCGGCCACCCGGCGTATCGAGACAGCCTCGAGCCCGTTCGCATCGGCGAGCTCGATCGCGGCGCGCACGACCGACTCGAGGTCGAGCGCGGGCTTCGGTCCGCGCGTCGGCTTCGTCGTGCGGCCCCACAGCAGCTCCATGCTGCGAACGGCGTCGCCACGCCCGCTGTACTCGGGGGCCATCGGCATCGTTCCTTCTTGACAAACTCCGTATGGCGTACGGTATCATAGCCCATCCAACCTCGTACACCGTACCGATTATCAGGAGATGGGGATGGAACAAGGGACGAACACGGTGGTCGCCGAAGGCCTCGTGAAGCGCTACGGATCGACTACGGCGCTGGATGGCTTCGATCTGGTGGTGGGTCGCGGACGGGTCGTCGGCCTGCTCGGACCGAACGGCGCGGGCAAGACGACGGCGATCCGGATCCTGGCGACCCTGCTGCTGCCGGACGGCGGCAGGGCCGAGGTGGCCGGGTTCGACGTGGTGCGCGACGCTGGGCGTGTCCGGCAGCGGATCGGCCTCGTCGGCCAGAACGCGGCGGTGGACGAGGTCCTGAGCGGACGCCAGAACCTCGTGATGTTCGGGCGCCTCTTTCACCTGGGCGCGAAGCGGGCGGCCGCGCGCGCGGACGAGCTTCTCGAGCACTTCGCCCTCGCCGACACCGGCCGCAAGCCGGTGAAGCAGTACTCCGGCGGAATGCGGCGCCGCCTCGACCTCGCCGCCAGCCTCATCCTCGCGCCCGAGGTGCTGTTCCTGGACGAGCCGACGACCGGCCTCGACCCGCGCGGTCGCAGCGAGGTCTGGGACTCGATCCGCCAGCTGGTTGCGGGCGGTACGGCAGTCGTGCTGACCACCCAGCACCTGGACGAGGCGGACCAGCTCGCCGACCGCATCTGCATCATCGACACCGGACGCGTGATCGCCGAGGGCACGCCGGACCAGCTCAAGTCACAGATCGGCGGCGACCGGGTCGACGTCGTAGTGCGGCAGGTCGCCGACCTGGCCGCGTGCGCAGCCGTCGTCGAGAGGGCCGTAGGCGTGCCGGCCGAGACCGATCACGACCTGCGCCGCATCAGCGCGCCGGTGGCCGATCGCGTCGGCGCCATGAGCGAGATCTTCGCGGGACTGAGCGCGACCGGAATCGAAGCGGAGGACCTCGCCGTGCGCCGGCCGACCCTGGACGAGGTCTTCATGGAACTCACCGGGCATCCGGCCGAGCCGGCGCCCGACACCGAGGAAGCAGCCGCATGACCACCACGACCCGACCCGCCGTTGCCGTTCCGGAGACCTCCGGCTCGCCGCTCGCCCGCCTGCGGTGGACAGCGGCTGACGCCTGGACCTTGACCCTGCGCGGCATCAACCACTGGATCCGTCAGCCGCTGACCGTCATCGGCGGGCTGGCGTTCATGATCATGCTGGTCGCCCTCTACGGGCTTCTCTTCGGCGGCGCGATCAACGTCCCGGGCGGCGGCTCCTACATGGAGTTCCTCCTGCCCGGCATGTTCGTGATGGCGATGGCCTTCGGCATCGGCGAGACGATGACCTCGGTGTCGGTCGACGCCGAGCGCGGCGTGACTGATCGGTTCCGCTCCATGCCGATGGCATCCTCGGCCGTCGTCGTCGGCCGCAGCATCACCGACATGATCTACTCGACCGTCGGGCTGGCCGTGATGATCGGCGCGGGGTTGGTGCTCGGCTGGCGCTGGCACGGCAGCCCGGCCGAAACGGCTGCGGCTATCGGCCTGCTCCTGCTGCTTCGCTTCGCGATGCTGTGGGTCGGGATTTACCTGGGGCTCATCGTCCCCGGTCCGAACGCGCTCAACGCGGTCTGGACCATCCTCTTCCCGCTCACCATGGTCACCGCCGCATTCGCGCCGCCGGAGACGATGCCACCCTGGCTGGGGTTCATCGCCGAGTGGAACCCGCTGACGGCGACCGTCTACGCCACCCGCGACCTGTTCGGCAACCCGGGCGCGGACGGCACCTCGTTCGTCGCGCAGAACGCGATCCTCCTGGCCATCGTGTGGCCGATCGTCATCGTCGCGATCTTCCTGCCGCTCTCGGTCAATCGGTACCGCAACCTGAGCCGTTGATCGCGCGCTAGCATCGGTCGATGGCGAACCAGGCCGATGTGCGCCGCATCCTCCTTGCGTTGCCGGAGGTGACCGAGGACGCCGGCTCCTTCCACTTCCGCGTAGCAGGCAAGCAGATCGCCTGGGTCTACCCCGAGCGGGTCGACCCCAAGCGACCGCGGGTGCCGAACCCGGACGTACTCGTCGTGTGGACCGGCGACGACCTCGACAAGCGGGCCCTGCTTGCACTCGACGCGCGGAAGTTCTTCACGACCGCGCACTACGACGGGTATCCGGCGGTCCTCGTCCACCTGCGCAAGGTCGGCGAGGCGGAGCTGACCGGCCTCCTCACCGATGCCTGGCGCAGCCGCGCCCCGAAACGCCTGGTGCGCGCGTGGGAGCAATCGCCGTCATCACCGATGAGTTGAGAGACGAGGAGCGATCCTTATGGGCATGAGCAAGGTAAGGGTGCACATCTCGACATCGCTGGACGGCTACGTTGCCGGCCCGAACCAGAGCCAGGAGGAGCCCCTCGGCGAGGGCGGCGAGGATCTTCACAACTGGGTGATCAAGCTGAAGGCGTGGCGCGAGGCCGCCGGTCTGGAAGGCGGTGAGGAGGACGCCAGCAGCGCCGTGGTGGCGGAGGAGCACGCGAACGTCGGCGCCGAGATCATGGGTCGGGGCAAGTTCGGCCCGGCCAGCCGCGGCCCATGGGGCGACGATCCCTGGCAGGGCTGGTGGGGCGACGACCCGCCATTCCACAAGCCGGTTTTCGTCCTCACCCATCACGAGCGGGAGCCGCTGATCCTCTCGGACACGAGCTTCACCTTCGTCACCGATGGCATCGAGCCTGCCCTGGAGCGAGCGAGGGAGGCCGCCGGTGACAAGGACGTCTTCATCGGCGGCGGCGCCGATGTCATCAACCAGTACCTGGCGGCGGGCCTCGTCGACGAGGTGGAGCTGCACATCGTCCCGCTTCTGCTGGGAGGCGGCGCACGCCTCTTCGAGGGCGTCGGCCCGGATCTGAAGCTCGAGGAGGTCCGCGCAATCGAGGCGCCCGGGGTGGCGCACCTCAAGTACCGCGTCGTCAAGTGAGACCGAGGCTGCGCGGCGGCTCGACCGCGCGCAGCAGGTGCGGACCGTCGTTCGCGACGTGGTTCACGTCGGTGCTCACCGGCCAGATGCGAAGCGTCTCCTCCGGCGCCGGCCCGAGCATCGGCTCCAGCTCCACCAGCTCGGCGGCCGGATCGAGCCAGGCGTCGAGGAGGTCGGGGCGAAGGATCACCGGCATTCGGCTGTGAATCGACTCGACCAGCGCGTTGGGCCGCGTCGTGAGGATCGCCATGGTCGGCGCCTCGTGGCGTGAGTGGCTCCAGATGCCGGCCAGCGCCAGCATCGCGCCTTCCATGGCCGGCCCGATGGCGTACGGCTGGCGCGGCGTCCGCGCGCGATCCCACTCGTAGAAGGCATCGGCCGGGATCACGCAGCGCTGCCCGCGCAGCGCCGGCCCGAAGGCCGGTGACGCAGCCGCCGTCTCGGCGCGGGCGTTGATCCAGGATCGTGTTGCATCGGTCCAGAACGGCCGGAAGCCCCATTTCGCGGCGGCCAGCCGGCGCTCGCCGTCGCGCTCGACGATGATCCGGACCATCTCGGTGGGTGGCACGTTGTAGATGCCGTCGGGCAGGTCGTCATCGGGGTAGGCGCCGAAGTAGTCACTGATGTGGCGCGACGGCTCGCCCTGGCTGAATCGGCCGCACATCCGTCAGGTCCATCCCAGCCAGGCGACGATCTCGGCCGCGACCTCGCTGATCGGGCGGTCGTTGTCGACGACGAGGTCCTCGAGCCCCTCGCCGTCGCGCGCCGCGATCTGCTTGCGTGCCACCTCGAGATCGTGCTGGCGCCCGGCCGTGGGGTTGGGGCTCAGCCGCTCCTCGACCACGCTCAGCGGGACGGTGAGGCGCACCACCTGCAGCGGCATCTCCAGGGTTGCGCGGAGGCTCTCCAGCTCCGCTCGCGTGGCGTAAGAGCCGGCGAGGACGAAACGGCGCATGCCCGCTTCGCGGAAGTTCGCGAGCATCGGCGCGAGGTTGGCGAGCATGAGGCGGTTCCCCGCCTCGCCGTGCCCATCGGGGATGTTCGCCCACGACAGCCAGTCGAGGTCGATCGCGGCGTACCGAACATCAGCCGCCTCGAGCACCTCGGCGATCTCCTCGGCCACCGATGACTTGCCGCTGCCGTACACGCCGATGAGGAGCACGGCGTCGAGCTCGCGATCATCCATGCGGCGAGTATGGACGGCACGTTGGCCCAGAGAGTCAACCCGAAGGCGAGGCGCGTCCCGAGAGCCATCGAGCCGCTGCCGCGAGGTCGGCCACGAGCCCGGCGTAGGTCTCGTCGCGCACGTCGTCCGGTGCCCGCAGGACAGCGGACGGATGAATCGTGGCCAGCACCAGGCCGAGCCGCGACTCGATCACCTCGCCGTGCTGGCGCGTGACGCGGAAGTCCCGACCCAGAACGGCCTGGGCCGCGGTCGCGCCGAGGCAGACGACGAGCTCCGGCCGGATCCGCGCAACCTCGGCCTCGAGCCAGGGCAGGCATGCCTCGACCTCGCCACGGTCCGGCTTCTGATGGATGCGCTTCTTGCCCGATCGCGCACGGCGCCACTTGAAGTGCTTCACCACATTCGTGAGATAGGCATCCGAACGCTCGATCCCAGCTTCAACGAGCGCGCGATCGAGCAGCCGCCCCGCGGAGCCGATGAATGGCACGCCCTCCAGGTCCTCGCTGTTCCCGGGCTGCTCGCCCACGATCAGCAGGCGCGCCCTCGCGGGACCATTGCCAAAGACGGTCTGGGTGGCACGCGACCACAGCTCGCAGGCGCGGCAGCCGCTGGCGAGCTCGCGCAGCTGCGAGACCGTCGTCGCGTCGGCGAGAGCCTCGTCCCGCTCGGCCCGGTCCAGCCCTTCGCTCATGCCACAGCCTCAGCACAAGTTCGGCCACCCGGCGCGGCTCTTGCATGAGCAGCGATCAAGGAGGACCACAGGACCATGACCGATGAGCTCGACCGCCGCGAAGGCGGCGCCTGGATCGGCCAGCACCCCGATCCGAACACCGAGGAGGTTCGCCGGAACCTCGACCCCGCTGCCGAACGCGTCGCCGTCACCGACAACCAGGTCGGGGATCCACGCGAAAGCGACGACCAGCCGCACGGCCATGCGGAGCCCGGCCCCGCCGACGGGGCGGACTGAGGAGGAGCAGTGGAACAGGAGCGCGACGCAGGCAAGGTCAACGAGCCGACCGGCGAGGCACCCGATGCAGGGCTCGCCTACGACCCGGCCATGACCGATACGGACGAGGCAAACATCCCGCCGGCGACCGAGGCCGATCCTCACGAGGAGGGCCCGATCGAGCGCGAGGACAAGGGCTAGGAAGGGACAAGGATGGTCGACGTTTCCGCACGATCGACGCTCGAGGAGAACAAGGCGGTGGTCCGCCGCTTCATCGACGAGATCTTCATGAAGGGCGACTTCGACGCCGTCGACGAGCTGCTGACCGATGACTTCACGCCGCATACCTGGGGACCGATGCCGCCCGGACGCGATGGCCTCAAGGACGCGATCGAGCGCGTCAAGTCCGGAATCTCCGACCCGAAGATGACGATCGAGGACGTCATCGCGGAGGGCGACCTCGTTGCGGTGCGGCTCACGTCATCGGCGACGCACACCGGCGAGTTCATGGGCATGCCGGCCACAGGCAAGACGTACGAGATGGGCGAGATCCACATCTTCCGTCTCCGAGACGGACAAGTTGCCGAGCATTGGCACCAGGCCGACTTCATGGGGATGATGAAGCAGCTCGGAGCGGCTCCCGGCGGCTGAGCGACAAACGCCCGGGAAAGGCCTAGCATCGGTGGCATGGCCCTCCGCAACGACCCTGACTCGAAGCTCGCCGATTACGCCCACCCCGAGCGCCTCGTCACGACCCATTGGCTGGCGGAGCACCTCGACGATCCTGGCCTCGTGGTCGTCGAGTCCGACGAAGACATCCTCATCTACGACACTGGGCACATTCCGGGCGCCGTGAGGGTCGACTGGCACACCGAGCTCAACGATCCGATCACCCGCGACTACCTGGAGGCCGATCGCTTCGCCGCGCTGATGGGCGAGAAGGGCATCGGCCGCGACACCACCGTCGTCTTCTATGGGGACAAGAGCAACTGGTGGGCCGCCTACGCTCTGTGGGTCTTCAGTCTCTTCGGCCATTCCGACCTGCGCCTCCTGGACGGCGGCCGTGCCAAGTGGGAGGCCGAAGGTCGACCCATGACGACCGATGCTCCCAGCCGCGTTCCCACCGACTACCCGGTGGTCGGGCGTGACGACTCGCGCATCCGCGCCTTCCGCGACGAGGTGACCGCGCACCTGGGCAATCCGCTCGTCGACGTCCGCTCGCCGGACGAGTACAGCGGCAAGCTGCTCCACATGCCGAACTACCCGCAGGAGGGAGCGCTGCGCGGCGGCCACATCCCCGGAGCGAAGAGCGTGCCGTGGGCGAAGGCCGCCAACGAGGACGGAACCTTCAAGTCCCGCGCGGAGCTCGAGTCTCTGTACCAGGACGAGGTCGGACTTGCGTCTTCCGATGACGTGGTCGTCTACTGCCGCATCGGCGAGCGCTCGAGCCACACCTGGTTCGCGCTGACGCACCTGCTCGGGTTCGAGAAGGTCCGCAACTACGACGGCTCGTGGACCGAGTGGGGCAATGCCGTCCGGATGCCGATCGAGCGCGAGGTGGAGACCGCAGGATGACGGTCGAGGCGCTGCCGCCGCCGCTGGCCGAGATCGTCGACCTGTTCGCGACCTCTCCGCCGCGCGACCGGCTCGAGCTGCTGCTGGAGTACTCCCAACAGCTCCCGCCGTTGCCGGCTCGATACGCCGAGCACCCCGAGCGGCTCGAGCCAGTCCCGGAATGCCAGTCGCCCCTCTTCGTGGCCGCCGAGGTGGGCGAGGATCGGCTGGTTCACCTGTTCGTGGATGCCCCGGCGGAGGCTCCCACCACGCGCGGCTTCGCCGGGATCTTCCACGCCGGCCTCGAGGGCCTGTCCGCCGAGGACGTGCTGGCCGTGCCGCAGGACATCACCGGCCGGCTCGCACTGGCGGAGGTCGTCAGCCCGTTGCGCCTGCGCGGCGCCGCGGCCCTGCTCGGGCGGATCCAGCGCCAGGTGCGAGACCAGACCTAGGGCCGCGGCTCACCGAGGTTGATCAGCAGTCGACGTCGAATCCGCCCTGCGGATGCTGGATGACCTGGCAGAAGTAGCGGATCTGCTCGAGGGTGGCGTCGGTCGTGGGCGAGAGCTCGACTTCGGCGCCCGCGATGGTGACCGATCCCGAAGCCGTCGCCCCGGCGCTCAGGCCATGAGAGAAGGTGTGAACTCGGGCGCCGCGCTTCTCGCCCACGGGGAACCATTCATTGCTCGAGATCTTCGAGCGCTCGAAGCCGCCGATGGCTGCCCATTCCAGCTGGAGCCCGATCACGACCGGGTTGCCATCGCCATCTGTGCCGTTCAGCTGAACGTCGATCGACGCCGTGTCGAACCGCGGGCTCGTGACCAGCTTGTCGAGCGATTGGGCATCGGCGCTGAACACCACCGGGAAGCGCGGACCGGGGCCGTCGCATATGTCGAGCTCGCGGTAGAAGACGCCGACCAGGCCCTGCTTGTTGACCGGGCCGCGCCGGCTGCCGAACTTGGCATCCATGGCGCTGACGAAGACTTCGACCTGGCGGCAGCCGTCGACCTGGACGAATGTCGCGCCGGCGTGGCGCGAGCGGATGACCCGAGCGTAGTCCTCGACCCTGGCGCCGACCGGAGCCGCGGCCGCCAGGAGGATGCCGATTGCTACGAGAGCAGGGAGGAGCGGGTGAAGGCGGCGCATGGTGCGATCCTCGATACCACCGCGCCGGAGGATCGGCGTCGGGCTGGCCCTGGGACGCGCGCCACCCGGACGGCGTTACGGCGCCTAGGCTGCAGCTCCGCTCGAACGCCCCGCCCACCAGCGCCACAGCGCCGTCACGATCACCGCGCCGATCAGTGAGCCGATGATCCCGCTGGCGCGCAGCTCGAGGCCGTCTCCCGCGAGCAGGCTGAACAGCAGCCCGCCGACGAACGAGCCGACGAGCCCCGAGACCAGGGCGATGCCCCAGTCGATCTGACCGCCCCTGCGCCCGAGAATGAGCTGGGCCCCCGCCCCGATGAGCATGCCGAACAGAATCAGGCCGATGATGAGCATGGGCGCGAGTATAGGGACCGGGAGAGTCAGCGCGCCGCGGCCAGCACCGAGCGTCGCTCCCGGCCGAGGGCGGTTGATCGGTCGTAGAGGACGACGATCAGGCTGAGCACCCCGATCAGGAAGAGGAACTCCACCAGCGGCAGAGCCTGGGCGGCCGGCAGCAGCAGACCGATCCCGATCCCGATCGCGGCGTTCACGGCCGTCATCGCCACGAACTCGACGCCCAGCGAGGTCCAGCTCACGCCGCGGCCGGCCAACCAGTGGCTGACGAGGGTGCTGGCGCCGATGATGAGCAGCACCGCGATGGCGACCTGGAGCGGGCTGCCCTCGATGCCGGGCAGCATCCGGCTGAAGATGAAGACCATCAGGCTGAGGAGCACCACCTTCTCGACGAAGGTGCGATCGAATGCGGCGGATGGGGCGGCCGCGGCCGGTCGCGGCGGCCATCCGAGATGCTCGGACTGCCGATCGGCCGAGAAGGTCGCGGGCCAGTCGGCCGGAGGCAGGAATCGGGTCGCCCACCGCGCGAGCAGCACCGCGGCGACGAGCGCGACGACGATGGCGACCGCGACGAGCGGGCGATTGGCGATGGCATCGGTCCAGGAGCTGGTGGGGGCGACGCCGAAGATCGTCTCCTTCATGAAGTCGGTGAAGTCCAGCTGCGCGATGTGGATCCACCACTCCTGCGGAAGCTTGATGAAGATCCAGATGAAGGCGGCGACGCCGATGACCGCCCCCACGGCGAGCCGAAGGTGGCTGCGCGAGATCTTGAAGGCCTCGATGGCGTCGAAGAAGTACTCGAACGTGTTCGGGAAGACGAAGAGAATCCACCGCGCCCCGGTGCTCTCGAACAGCGCGACGCCGATGAGGCGGTAGTACCAGAGAAACCGCCCGACGACGAAGGCGGGGCCCTGCACCCAGTTCGCGATGGTCGAGACGTAGGCGATGGCGAGGTAGTAGATGTCGAGCGCCTTGTCGTAGGTCTGGTATCCGGCGAGGTCGGATTCGAGGGTGAGCGAGAAGACCGTCTGGTCGATCCCGTCGAGCACCATGGCGACAAGGATGGCCGGCAGCGGATAGGCCGGGATGAAGAGCGGAACGATGAGCCGCGCCGCCACGACGGCGACCGGGATGATCAGCGCCAGCTCCACGACCGGTCGCTCAGGCCGGCTTGGCGCTCGCCACGCGAGAAAGGCGGCTCGCGGCCTCGGCCAGCGTCTCGGCGCGCTTGGGGAAGGCGAAGCGGATCTTGGTCCTGCCGAGCTCCGGGCGGGAGTAGAACGATGAGCCCGGGACGGTCGCGACGCCGGGATCGGCGGTGAGGCGCCGCGCGAAGGTCACGTCGTCGTCGGTGGTGAGGTCGGTGATATCGGTCATGACGTAGTACGCACCGTCGGGCGTGAAGGAGCGCAGTCCCGTCGCGCTCAGCGCGCCGAGGATCGTGTCACGCCGCTCGCGGTAGGCCGTGGCGAGCCGCTCGTAATAGGCATGCGGCATGTTCATGGCGACGGTCCCGGCTGCCTGGAGGGGTGCAGCCGCGCCGACGGTGAGGAAGTCGTGGACCTTGCGGATGCCGTTGGTGAGGCGAGCCGGTGCGATGACCCACCCGACCCGCCAGCCGGTCACCGAGTACGTCTTCGACAGCGAGTTCACCGCCACCGTGCGCTCGGCCATCCCCGGCAGGGTTGCGAGCGGGATGTGCTCCCCGGCAAAGACGATGTGCTCGTAGATGTCATCGGTGAAGGCGACGACGTCGTGCTCGCGGCACAAGGTGGCGATGAGCTCGAGCTCGGCCCGCGAGAAGACCTTGCCGGTCGGGTTGTGCGGGGTGTTGAGGACCAGGCCGCGCGTCCGAGGCCCGAACGCTGCCCGCAGCTCGGCCTCGTCGATCGACCAGTCCGGCTCGTGGAGCGTCACGTAGCGCGGGACGGCGCCCGAGAGGATGGCGTCCGGGCCGTAGTTCTCGTAGAACGGCTCGAACACGACGACCTCGTCCCCTGGATCGAGGACCGCCATCATCGCCGCGATCATCCCTTCCGTGGCGCCGCAGGTGACGGTGACATCGGTCTCCGGATCGACCGCCCAGCCCGGGTAGTGGCGAGTCGTCTTGGCGGCGATGGCCTCGCGGAAGTCGCGTGCGCCCCAGGTGATCGCGTACTGGTTGATGTCGGCGTCGATCGCCGCCTTGGCCGCCTCCTTCAGCTCGGGCGGGCATGCGAAGTCGGGGAAGCCCTGCGCCAGGTTCACCGCGTCGTGCGCCATCGCCAGCCGCGTCATCTCACGGATGACGGACTCGGTGAAGGACGCGGCCTTTCGGGAGATCTCAGCCATCGGTTCATTGTCGCCGACCGACGCTGCGCGCGGCCTACCCGGAGGTGATCAGGACGACGTTGCCGTCGGGATCGTCGACCATCGCGGCGTAGGGACCGGAGGTCCTCGCCGGCGCCATGCGCCCGTGATAGCCGAGCTCCGTCATCTCGGCGTACTTCGCGTCGACGGCGGCGTCATCGGCCAGGAAGAACTCGAGCATGACCTGGTAGCCGCCGCTGGGCCATGTGCGCGTTGGGTCGTGCTGGTCCGCCCAGAAGGTGTCCCAGAAGATCGTGACGCCGCTCTCCATCCGTACCTGGACGAAGCGCTTCTCGTCGGCGTCGGCTGGGATGTCCATCCCAAGCCGGCGATAGAACGCCAGCGAGGTCGCCATCTCGCGCACCATCAGACCGACCATGCTCAGCTGCACCATCGATTCACTCTAGCCAGCGACGCCGTCGGTCGACGGAAGGCAGCGCCAGCCGGTAGGCTGGGACCATGCGACTCGGCCGCGGAGCGCGACGGGTATTGATGGTCGTCTTGGCGTTGCTGGTGTCGGTCTCGCCGATTCGGGCCGAGCCGGCCGCCGGGGCGACGGTCCTGCTGCCCAACCTGCGCATGGTCCACATCAACCAGTACGACCCTCTGGTGATCCAGGTCGTGAACGGCAGGCGGCTGCTGCGGTTCACGACGATCATGGTCAACCTGGGGCAGGGACCGTTCGAGGTGCGTGGTCATCGAGCGAGCTCGTCGGTCCCGACGATGACTGCCACGCAGGTGCTCTACAACGACATCGGCAGCTCGAACGCCTATCCGGTGGGCGCCAAGATGCAGTGGTCCGGCGACGGCCACAACCATTGGCACGTGCTGGGAGCGATGTCGTACGAGCTTTACAACGCCAGCGGACCGATCACCGTCCGGCGCGGCGCGAAGCTCGGGTTCTGCATGCTCGACTCGACGCCGTACAGCCTGGGACTGCCGCGAGCGCCGCAGGCACCGGTGTACCGCGGAGGAGGCTGCGGCAGCCAGACCGCGACGAGCCTGCGAACGGGCGTCTCCGTCGGCTGGGGCGACGAGTACCCGTGGAACTTCGCCTACCAGTGGATCGATATCACCGGCGTCGCGGCGGGCACGTACGTCCTGCGGGCCACGGCTGACCAGCAGAGCTTCTACTACGAGACGAACAACCTGGACAACTGCGTCTGGGCCCGCATCACGATCAACGCGTCCGGCTCGAGCGTTCCCGTCCAGGCCAGAGGTTCGAACTGCGGTCCGTCGTCGGTGACGTCGGTCTCGACCTTCCCCGGAGCGTTCACGTGGAGCTCGCCCCGCCGACTCGCGTTCGAGGCGGGCTCGTATGTCGGCTATCGCTTCAACTCGATCGGGACGGTGCTGCGGACAAAGACGATCACGCTGTCTGCGGCGTCGGGGGCGAGCACGAGGGCGCGCGCCATCCCGATCGGGCAACCCACGAACTGGTTCTACATGGTCGACGGAGCGCTCGCCGGTTATTGGGTCAAGGACACCGGCCGCATCGACATGCCCTGAAAGTGGCTGGGGAGGAAGGATTCGAACCTTCGGTCTCCTGATCCAGAGTCAGGCGCCTTACCGCTTGGCCACTCCCCAACGCGCGCTCGACGAGCCGACGCTCGGAGCCGATCGATTGTAGCCGAGACCTCCCGCTCATGCCCCCAGAGCTCCCTGATTCCGGGCGCCCGCGCCACGGCCGTCAGAGGTCCGGGACACCCGGACAATGGGATTTGACAGCGGGAGTAGAACGGTATTGCCAGATCACGTGCCGGACCACCGAGAAGGAGGCCGTCTATGGCAATCGATTCCAGCAAGGTCCCGACGGAGTTCCGTCGCCGGGCCGCCCAGCACCTCGAATCCCTGAAGGGGACGCCGATGGCGCCGTTTGGCGACGGGGCCGTCATCGGCAACGAGGTCTGGCCCATCTATCGCCCGGACCTCGACGAGCCGGCCTATTACGAGTTCTCGGTCGAGCTCGCCTCCAGCCACGTGCGGCTGGCCACCTCCGCTGCCAGCCTCGCGACGTTGCTCCAGCAGAGGGAGGGCAGCCGCGTGCGCGTAAAGAAGCCCGCTGCCAGAGCTGAACCTATCCGCGAGAGGCCGAGCGTGAGCGGGCGAGGGTTCATCGTCGTCGCGGCCGGTCCGCACGACTTCCCGATCCCGCACTGGAGCCTGGACCGACCACCTATCAGCGCGCAGCTGGCCGCCGATGCCGAGGGCGGCGCGATCGAGCGGATCGTCAAGATCGACAGCCTGGCGTACGTCGGCGAGTCGAAGGACGGGTCCTTGGTGGCCCGCGTCGGTCAGCTGCCCGCGCTACTGGCAGGGCTGCCGCACGATCTGAGCCGCGCCGACCGGGGCGTTTCGACGCTCGTCGCCGAGCCCGCGGTCTCCATCGCGAGCGACGATGCCGCCGAGGGGATCGAGCACAGCGCCAAGCGCGACGGCCCGCGACCAGCAAAGCTCGAGGCGGTCGGCGTCGACGACTGGGCGGGATTCCGGGAACGCTACCCCGACTCGTTCGGCCCGTTCTTGGATGACCTGCGTCGCCAGGCGGCCAGTGCGTGGGACGTCGAGGCGCTCATCGAGGAATTCGGCGAGGGGATCCGCGTCGGGCAGCCGCATCGCGTCGCCCTCCTCCAGGCCGACGCGGTCGTCGAGATCGGTGGACCGGCCGCATCGCTGGTCAGGGCGAGCATCGATGAGCAGGGAGGGGCCGCCGCGCTGATCATCGAGGCGCCCGAAGGCACAGTGATCGAACAGGAGGCCGACCTCGACGTCGTCGTCCGCTACCCCGACGGCCTGACCGAGCGCCTCCGCTTCTTCGTCATCAGCGACGGCACGCCGTCGAACCGGCGCAGCAAGCCGGCCGAAGGGAGGGAGTAGCCGTGGCCTATTCCTATTGGTGGGCACCCGGCGCCCAGCCGCTCTACAACCAGTACAGCTACGGGGGATGCCAGATCGGCTGCGGTCCGGTGGCGTGGACGATGCTCTTCGGATGGGCCGATCGCCAGGCAGGCACCGGCAATTCCTACTGGGCCCCGCGCAATGGCCTCTACCGCCAGAACGGGGGCTACGGCGCCGATGCGCTCGCCCCGATCAACCAGGACCAGGGCATCCGTAATGTCATCCAGGAGGTCCGCGGCTACGTCGGCACCTTCTGCATATCGGACTCCGGGGCGACGTGGCCGTGGGAGATGGCCGACGCCTGGCTCTACTTCAACGGCCGCACCGGTACCCAGCTCCGGGCGGGCTGGAACAGCCTCGGCATCCACCAGGACTGGCTCCGCGATCGAGCGCGGGACAGCATCAAGTACCGCGGCACGCCGGCGGTCATCGGCACCGGCTGGCTGAGCCACTACCCGATGGCGTTCGGCTACGCCTACCAGGAGCGGACGGTCCGTTACTGCTTCATCTGGTGCTGGACGGACACCGTCTACGACCGATGGTTCTACGTGAACCAGGGCTGGGGTGGTGCCGGCAACGAGTGGGTCTCCGCGAGTACCTGGTTCGCGGGCGAGATCTTCCCGTAGCGCGAGCGACTGGAGGCTAAGGGCCGGCGTCGCTTGGGCTCGATCTAAGAGCGCGGTGGTTAGTCGCTGACCCTCGACACCGGCCGGGTCGCTCCCTCCCATAGCATCGTGAGCGCGGCACGCGCCGCCCCAGCTGGATCCGCGCTGGGCCTGGTCGGGTGCTCTGCCGAAAGACATTGGTTCAGCCATAGGCCCTCCCGCAGGCTGACGATGGCGCTGGCCACATCAAGCGGAGTCCAGGGAGGTCGAGGCTCCAGCTCGAATCGCGCAAGGGCAGGGCGGACGAGCTCACGTTCGATGCGTTCGGCGGAGTGCTGGAACTCGCGCATGCTGGGGGCTGCGATTCGCTCACTCCAGACGCCATACGGCACCTGGCTGAGCCACAGGACCCAGCTCATCGCGTAACCCTCTGCCGGCTCCATCCCATGAGATGGTCCTCGCCTCGCCTCGGCGGAGGCAACCGCCTCGATCCAGTCTTGCGCTTCCTCGAAAGCTCTCGGATCCGGGGGAACCGCAGCGTCCACATTCGGGTCGTCCAGCACAAGCGCCATCGCGTCCAGCTGAAACTGGCGTTGGCTCTTGAACAGGTTCGTGATGGCCCCGCGGCTCTTGCCGTCAGCGCTGGCGGCGACCTCCTCAGCGTTCAGCCGCGCGAAGGGGCCGACCGCGACGCGGCGCGCGTCGTCCTCCCGATCCAGGCGGCGCGCATCCAGTCGGATCTGGGTCAGGAGCGCCGTTTCGGCAAGCTGCAGGTAGCGCTTCTTTGCCTCATCGCGCGAAAGGGACGACCTGTGACGTCGCTTCATTGGGCACCTTGACATACGGACGGTACGTATGTAACGCTACGTACCAACGGTATGCACGTTAGCGCATTTCGCCGAGAAGCAGAGACCAGGACGCGCGCCAGGAGGCCGATCGACATGTTGTATTTCGGAATGGCGGTGATGGCGGCGCTCGCGTTCACCGTCGGTGGCATCTTCATGAAACTTTCGAATGGCTTCACACAGCCGCTCCCCTCGCTGATCGTCCTGGGCCTGTTCGCGATTGGTGCAGCGATCACGGCGCTCGCGATCCATGTTCGTGGCGAGCTTGGACCCGCGTACCTGATCGTCCTCGGCCTCGAGGCCGTGCTTGCCTTCCTCTTCGGTGCCGCGCTGTTCGGCGAGCAAGCCAACCTGGGTCGAGTCGTCGGTCTCGCACTGTTGGTTAGCGGCATGATCCTGCTCGAAGGCTGTGCTTCATCGCCGCAGGACTCGCGGCTGCCGGCTGGGGCAATCGGTTCGCGTACAGCCTGACCGGTATTGGCGGCTCAGTCCGCGTCCCAGCGCTCGTAGCGCGGCGGCCAGTCGTTGGCGCTGTCGCGCCGGCCGATCACTGCGCTCTCGATCCCGAAGGCGAAGAGCCGATACGACTCGTCGGGGCTGAACGACCACCCGGCAACGGCGGTGGCGCGGAAGGACTCGTCGGTCACCTCTCGGGCTCGGCCACGGACGAGGAACTCGTTGGGCACATCCGGATCGAGATGGGCGTGAAGCGCGTACCTGCCGTCGCTGACGAGGTCATCGAGCTTCGCCGACCGAAAGATGAAGGCGCACAGCACGTCACCCACGATCCCGACGCTGATCGGGTGAATCCGCGGTGCTTGCACCGTCTCGGACAGTGGCGAGCATCGCCTTGCCGTGGCCGTCGCGCTGCAACAGCTCCCGTCCGGCCGATGCGATCCCGGGCGCGGCAGCCTCGAGCTCAGCCCAGCTCGCCATGCGTTGCCTCCCGCGTGGGACCCGCCTGGTCCGCCTCCGCCGGCGCCTCCCGCGCATGGCGCCGGAGCGGGATCCGCCAGTTGACGAGCGCGATGCCGGCGATCACGAGGGCGGTGCCGAGGAGGAGGCGGGTATCGATCGGCTCGGAGAGGACGAGCGCCCCGAGCATGATTCCCCAGATCGGCAGCAGGTATGCGACGAGCGAGGTCCGAGTCGCGCCCCATCGGCCGAGCAGCCGGAAGAAGATCAGGTACGCAGCACCGGAGCCCAGGAGGCCAAGCCAGACCACCGCCCCCAGCGCCTCCAGGGTAATACCCGTCTCCCACGGACGCTCGATCAGGAGCGCCGGGATCGACATCATCACCAGCGCGAAGGCGACCTGGAAGAGTGCCGGGATCATCGGGCGCAGGCCGCGGACGTTTCGCCTCGCATAGACACCGCCGATGGCGTACGACGCCGCCGCCGCGATAAGCGCCACCTCCGCAGCCAGCTCGCTGCCCGCCAGCGAGGCCGGGTCGAAGCCAACGACGATGGCGACGCCGAACCAGCCCGACGGCGATACCGAGCAAGCCGTTCAGCGTGATGCGCTCGCTCGGCAGGAACAGCGCCGCGAACGGGATGACGAAGAGCGGGACGGCCGCGGTGAGCACCGCCGCAAGGCTGGAGTCGACGCTCGTCTCGGCCCAGGTGATCAGGCCGAATGGCAGCGCAACGCTGAAGAACCCGAGCACCACGAGGTGGCCATACGTTCGGCGATCCCTCGGGAGCGCCTCGCGTGCGACCGCCACGACGGTCGCGAGCAACGCCAGGCCGAAGAGGAGGCGGATCGAGACCAGCGTGAACGGTTGAAGGCCCGCTTCCAGGCCGATCTTGATGAAGAGGTAGCTGCTGCCCCAGAAGAAGCCGAGCAGGACGAAGAGGAACCAGTCGAGGCGGGCGGAGCTCATGGGGCCACCGGTGCTTTGTATTTCAAAGGATACGGCCAGCGGGCGCGCGGCGCGCCGTGTGTAAATCTGGAACGCGGTGGAAGGTCTCGCCGTGAGATCGACCGGATCGCGATGGTCCGCATCGGTGCGGTGCGGTCTCGGGCTGACGTAGGTAAGCCCGCGCATAGCCGGAACGGTCACTCGCCGAGCAAGCCCGCGGCTCGTACCGTCATCGGCGTTGGAGCCAGCCGTCTGACACGCGAAAGGGACCGATGCAGGAGGTTCAACCGCACGAGTGGCGCAGGTACGGGTTCGGCGGTCCGCCGGAGCCGTGGGAGCATGGCGCCCAGCGCGACCTGGATCGGCTGGCGACGTCGTACTACGTCGACATCCTCGAGACGCGGCGGATGATCAGCGCGATGCAGCCGGACGAGGGCGTGCGGGCGCGCGTCGAGGACCTGTTCGCCACCGCCACCCGTCACAAGCACGAGATCGACTACACCCTTCGCCACTGGGCCACGCCCGTGGAGCGTGTCCGCGTCGAGGACCGGCTCGGGTCGCTCATGCGCGCCGGCATGCGACTGCGCGAGATCCGAGAGGCGCCCATGGCTGGTCCGGCACCGGAGCCGCTCCCCGCAGCCTGAGACTCGGGTCGCCAGGTCGCGTGCGACACTCTGGCCATGCCCCGCTTCCCGACGCTCGCCGATGTCAACGCAGCGCGTCATCGGCTCGAGGGGATCGCGCAGCACACGCCGCTCGAGCCGAGCCCTGAGCTGACCGAGGCGACCGGCGCGGCCGAGGTGCGCCTCAAGCGCGAGGAGGTGCAGCCGACCGGCGCTTTCAAGACGAGGGGCGCGCACAACAAGGTCGCGGTGGTGGCCGAGGAGCGCCCGGAGGCGGCACTGGTGACGGCGAGCAGCGGCAACCACGGGATCGCGGTGGCGACTGCGGCCATCCGCCACGGCATGCGACTCACCGTGCTGGTCGGGCACAGCATCTCGCCGGCCAAGCTCGAGCGGCTGCGTGCGCTCGAGACGAGCCGCGTCACCGTGGAGCTGTCGGGGGACGACACCGATGCGGCCGAAGCCGAGGCTCGACGTCGCGACGACGCCGGCCAGGCGATCTACATCCCGCCCTACAACGATCCCGAGGTCGTCGCCGGCCAGGCGACGGTGGGGGTCGAGATCCTCGCGGACTGGCCGGAGGTCGACACGATCGTGGTGCCCATCGGCGGTGGTGGGCTGATCTCTGGCATCGGCCTGTGGGCGAAGGCCGTCAAGCCGGGGCTGCGCCTCATCGGCGTCCAGCCCTCCGCCAGCCCGCCGATGTACGGCTACTTCGCGACCGGCTCGACCGACCCGATGCCGATCGCGCCGACGCTGGCCGATGGTGTCGCGGGCAACATCGAGCGCGACAGCATCACCTGGAAGATGTGCCGCCAGCTGGTGGACGAGGTCGCCGTGGTGGAGGAGGAAGCGATCGCCACGGCGATGCGCTGGGCGGTCGAGGTTCCGCACCTCCTGCTCGAGGGCAGCGCGGTGCTCGGAATCGCCGCCCTCCAGGCCGGGCAGTTAGCGGCGGCCGGACGTCGCATCGCGGTCGTCACCACGGGACGGAACGTGACGGCCGAGCTGCTTCGCGGCGTCCTGGCATGACGTCCGAGGAGGCTCGCCGGCGGTTCGTGGAGGCACGCGTCGCCCGCCTCGCCACCGTTGCCGCCGACGGCTCGCCGCACATCGTGCCGGTGACCTTCGCGCTCGAGGGCGATCGAATCCTCACCGCGGTCGACGCCAAGCCCAAGCGGGGCGGGCGCCTCCAGCGCATCGCGAACGTCGGCGTCAATCCGGCAGTCTCGCTGCTCGTGGACGAGTACGACGCCGACTGGACCCGCCTGTGGTGGGCTCGGGCCGACGGGACGGCCTCCGTGATCACGGCCGGTGCGTCCCTCGACCACGCGCTGCTGCTCCTCGTCGCACGCTATCCGCAGTACGCCTCGACCGACCTCACCGGGCCGGCGATCGCGATCCGCGTCGACCGATGGAGCGGATGGAGCGCCGCCGGCTGACGCGCGGGCTCATTCCGAGGAGCCGATCCAGCCGAGCTCGTCATCGGCGCGCACTTCCAGCGGCTCGAGGCTGGTGAGGGCGCCCACCGCCAGGGCAAGCGCATCCCGGGCTTCCTGGATGGAGACTGATGCGAACGTCAGCGAGTCGCCGGTTCGCAGCTGGGCCACGCGACCGATGTCGGCCCGAATGACGCACGCGGGCACGAGGTAGCCGCCCGTGACGGGGCGATCGGCGAGCATGACGATCGGGCGCCCATCGGGCGGCACCTGGATCGCCCCGAGCGGAAGCCCCATCGAGGGCACCTCGCCTCCCGCGACGGATCGGTCCGTCGAGGCGGACGCCGGCGCGATCGGCCTCGACGCCGACGGTCCACGTCGCCCTGATCAGGGCGTCGACGCTTCCGGGATGTGGACCATCGACGATCCGGATCGGTCCGTCGGAGGCGGTCAAGCGCGCGCTGAACGCCCGCCCGTCGGCGGTTCGCGTTGGAAGGCGATCACCGGCCCGCAGTGCCCGGCCTTCGAGGCCGCCGAACCCGGTCCGCAGATCGGTCGACGGCGAGCCGAGGACCGGATCGGCCACGAAGCCGCCGGCGACTGCCAGGTAGCCGCGCGCCCCGTCGCCCGGGTCGAATCGGATCGTTTCGCCGGCGCGCAGACTGCGCGCCTCGCCCGGCGCGAGGGCGATCCCGTCCACGTAGACGCTCAAGCCGCCCGCCGCGGCCACCACCATGGGCTTGTCCGTGCGGAACGCCGCACCGCCGAGCGTGACCTCGACCAACGCCGCATCGTCGGGGTTGCCGACGAGCCGGTTCGCCAGCAGCGCGCTCCAAGGGTCGGCCGCTCCGCCGACCGGCACGCCGAGGTGCCGCCAGCCCTCACGCCCGACGGCGTCCTGCAGCGACGAGAGCGGTCCCGGATCCAACACCTCGATCACGACAGGATCGGCTCGAAGCGGACCACGTCACCCGGCATGAGGTGGGCGGGCGGATCGGCGAGCGGGTCGAACAGCCGGATGCTCGTCCGCCCGATGATCGGCCACCCGCCGGGAAGGTCCGCTGGGTAGACCCCGGTCATCGGCCCCGCGACCGCGACCGAGCCCGTCGGGGTGTGCGTTCGCGGCCTGGCCAGACGGGGGACATGCAGCTCGGCTGGCAGGTCGCCGAGATAGGCGAATCCCGGCGCGAAGCCACAGAACAGAACGCGCAGCTCGGTGGCGGCGTGGCGCTCGATCACCTCGCCGGCAGAGAGTCCGCACTGCTCGGCCACCGACTCCAGGTCGGGTCCATGCGCACCGCCGTAGACGACCGGGATCGTCCGTCGCCGTCCTTCCGGGAGCTCCCCGGAGACGGCCGCCAGGCGCGACTCGATGACCGCCCCGATCGCGTCGGCGGCCGCGTCCTGCAGCTCCAGCTCGACGAGCAGCGAGGCCAGCCCGGGGACGACGGCGCCGATACCCGCGATCGGCGCGGCACGCAACGAAGCGGCAAGCGCCTGCGCCCGGCCCGGACCGTCTGTCTCGACCAGCAGCGCAGACTCGCCGAAGTCGTGGATCACGGCGGGCCGATGGTGACGCCCGACGCCTCCAGCGCGGCACGAACGGCGGCGGCGATGGCCACTGCGCCCGGCGTGTCCCCGTGGCAGCAGATGCTCTCTGCTCGGAGAGTGACCTCCGATCCGTCGACGGCGGTCACCGTGCCCTCCGATGCGATGCGCGCCGCCTGCTGCGCGGCGGCGTCCGCATCGGTGATGAGCGATCCGGGTTCCGACCGAGACTGGAGCGACCCGTCGGGCATGTAGCGGCGATCGGCGAAGGCCTCGGGCACGAAGCGCAGGCCGGCGTCGGCGGCCGCGGAAGCCATCGGCTCCGAGGACGCCAGGCCGAAGAGCGCGAGGTCACGGCTGAAGCCGGCGGTGGCGCGAGCGATCGCGGCTGCCAGCTCCGGGTCCGCCGCTGCCTGGTTGTAGAGCGCGCCGTGCGGCTTGACGTGGCGCAGCTCGACACCGGCGGCGCGGCAGAAGGCCTCCAGCGCGCCGACCTGGTACCGGACCATCGACTCCACCTCGTCAGGCGCGAAGTGCATCGGCCGTCGACCGAAGCCGAGCAGATCGGGATAGCCCGGCTGCGCTCCCACGGCAACTCCCACGCTCGCACAGAGGCGCACGGTCGCCTCCATGACCCGGAAGTCGCCGGCATGGAAGCCGCAGGCAACGTTCGCGCTGCTGATGTGGGCCACCAGTCCCCCATCGTCGCCGAGGGTCCAGCTGCCGAAGCTCTCGCCGAGATCAGCGTTGAGGTCCATCGGCGCCATCGTACGGCCGGCGATTGCCGGGGGGCGTAGGATCGAGCCATGTCGGAGCCCACCTCGACCGAGCAGCCGAACGAGCCGGCCGGGACGTCAGCGCTGGGGCTTGGCGCGGCGCTCGTCGTCGTGGGGCTGCTGCTCTTCGCCGGACAGGTCGCCGGCTTCGGGGTCGACGACCTCGGTTGGCCGCTGATCGTCATCGGCGTCGGGATCGTGATCCTGGTGCTGGGATTGTTCGTGACCAACGAGCAGGGCATGGTCATCGGCGGAACGATCGCGACCACGGTTGGCCTTGTGCTCCTCTACCAGAACGAGACGGGGCGATGGGAGAGCTGGGCGTATGCATGGGCTCTCGTCGGACCTGCCGCCAGCGGGCTCGGACTGGCGCTGTGGGGGGTGCGCACCGGCAATGGCGGCGACGTCCGCAACGGCACCTGGGGCCTGCTCGGCGGCCTCGGCATCTTCATCGTCGGCTTCCTCTTCTTCGAGGGGGTGATCGGCATCAGTGGTGAGCCCTTCCCGCTGCCGGAATGGCTGCTGCCGGCGGTGGTGATCGCGATCGGCGTGGTGCTGCTGGCTCGCGGGCTGCTCGAGCGCAGGGAACCCGAAGCAGGCTGACGTCGCGGTAGCGACCAGATGTGGGCGAGGGTGTGGCACGCACCGTATCCTTGAGCGGACATGTCATCGACCCTCGATGAGCTGAACCTCGTCAACGCCGGCTACGTGGCCGACCTCTACGAGCGGTACCGCACGGATCCAGCGAGCGTCGATCCCGAATGGCGGCAGCTGTTCGACTCCGGCGAGGCGGGCTTCGAGCCCGTTCAGGCCGCGGCCAGGGCGACGAACGGCGAGCAGCAGGCACCGCCCGCCGCGAGCCGGCCCGACGCAACCGGGCCGGTGCCGACAACCGGCGCCCCCGAGAATGCGACGCCGATCAAGGGGCCGGCGGCGCGCCTGGCGCAGAACATGCGCGCCAGCCTGGAGGTCCCGACGGCAACCAGCCTCCGCGAGATCGACGTCGCGACGCTCGAGGCCCGTCGCAGGGAGCTGAACGGCCAGATCGCGCCGCGCAAGGTGAGCTTCACCCACCTCATCGGCTGGGCGATCGTGCGTGCGGCGAGCGAGCAGCGCGCGATGAGCCACTACTTCACCGAAACCGACGGCCAGCCCTATCGAGTCGACCCGGGAGCCATCAACCTGGGGCTGGCGGTCGACGTCGAGCGACGGGAGGGCACCCGCTTCCTGGTGGTGCCGGTGATCAAGGGCGCCGATGCGATGGACTTCGCTGGCTTCCACGCTCGCTACGAGGAGCTGGTCGAGAAGGCGCGGGCGAACAAGCTGTCGCCGGACGACTTCGTCGGCGCCACGATCACGCTCACCAACCCGGGCACGCTGGGCACGACGGCATCGGTGCCGCGGCTGATGCCCAAGCAGGGCACGATCGTCGCCACCGGCACCATCCGCGCCGTCGGCGCCGACCGCCGCATGACGATCACATCGACCTACGACCACCGGATCATCCAGGGCGCCGAGTCGGGTCTCTTCCTCCAGCGCATCGAGCGACTGCTCACCGGAGAGGACGGCTTCTACGCCGATGCGTTCGCCGCGATAGGTGCGCGTGCCGCCGACGTCACGAGCGGCGAGCCCGTTCCCGCGCCGGCGGAGGCGCTGACCGCGCCCCCGATGGCGGGCGACGTCGACGCCCAGGAACTCGCGCGGGCCGTCGCGGCCGGCATGGCGCTCGTCAAGGCGTACCGCCACTTCGGCCACCTTGCCGCACGGCTCGACCCGCTCGGCTCGGAGCCGCCCGGCGACCCGGCCCTCGACCCGGCGCCGCTCGGCCTGACCGAGGAGAGCATGGCGGCCATCCCCGCCGAGCTGCTGCGCATCTACGTCCCCGGCGACACGCTGGCCGAGGCGCTGCCGCACCTGGTCGAGACCTACGCGGGCACGATCGCCTACGAGGTCGAGCACATCGGCTCGCACGAGGAGCGGGTCTGGCTGCGGCGCGTGATCGAGTCCGGCGAGCATCGGCGGCCGATGGAGGCGGAGGATCAGGTCGCGCTGCTCGAGAGCCTCGTCAGCGTCGAGACCCTCGAGCGATTCCTGCACAAGGCGTATCTGGGCCAGAAGCGGTTCAGCATCGAGGGGCTGGACGCCATGGTGCCGATGCTCGACGTCATCCTCGGTGACGCGGCGGACCAGGGAGCGCGCCGGGTGATGATCGGCATGGCGCACCGCGGACGGCTCAACGTGCTCGCCCACGTCGTGGGCGTGAGCTACGAGGCGATCCTCTCCGAGTTCGAGGCTGGCCGCGCGGGCGTCGAGGCCCAGTCCGGGCCCAAGGGCGGCTCGGACGACGTGAAATACCACCTCGGCGCCGAGGGCTCCTTCCTGGCCGCGGACGACTCCGAGGTCCGAGTCACCCTCTCGCCCAACCCGAGCCATCTCGAGGCGGTCAACCCGGTTATCTCGGGGCGCACCCGCGCGGAGCAGACGGACCGATCCAGCCCCGTCGCAAGGGTCGATCACGCGACCACCCTGCCGATCATGATTCACGGCGACGCTGCATTCGCGGCCCAGGGAGTGGTGGCCGAGACGCTCAACCTGGCGCGTCTCGACGGCTACGCCACGGGCGGCACCATCCACCTCATCGCCAACAACCAGGTGGGCTTCACGACCGGGCCGCGCGAGGGCCGATCGACCGACTACAGCTCCGACCTGGCCAAGGGCTTCGACGCGCCGATCGTTCACGTCAACGCCGACGATCCGGAGGCATGCCTTGCCGCCGCGCGCCTGGCGATGATGTATCGGGAGTCCTTCGGACACGACGTGGTGATCGACCTCGTCGGCTATCGGCGCTACGGGCACAACGAGGGCGACGAGCCGGCCTACTCGCAGCCGGCGATGTACGCGCGCATCGCGGACCACCCCTCCGTCCGCGAGCAGTACCAGGCCCGCCTGGTCGAGGGGGGCGTCATCGCCGCCAAGGCCGCCGATGGCCTCGTCAAGGCTGCGCAGCGCGACCTCTCCACGCGCCAGGCGGCGCTGCGAAAGGAGCCGGAGGAGGGCGAGGCAGAGCTCGACCGCGGCTCCGAGGCGATCCCGCAGGAGGAAGCGGCTGAGCCGGCCACCGCGGTCGACGTGGAGACGCTGCGCGAGGTCAACGCCGCGCTCGGCGCGGTCCCGGACGGGTTCGCGGTGCATCCGAAGCTGCGGAAGCAGCTCGAGCGCCGGGCAGCCGCGCTCGAGGGCGACGAGCCGCGCATCGACTGGGGACACGCGGAGCTGCTTGCCTTCGCCACCCTGCTGCGCGAGGGGACGCCCATCCGGCTCACCGGCCAGGACACGGTCCGCGGCACCTTCAGCCAGCGCCATGCCGGCCTGTGGGACGCCGAGACGGGCGAGCGGCATGTGCCGCTCCAGCACCTGCCCGGCGCCCTCGCCAGCTTCGAGCTCCACAACTCGCCGCTGAGCGAATACGCCTGCCTCGGCTTCGAGTACGGCTATGCGGTGGCCGCCCCAGAGGCGCTCGTCCTGTGGGAGGCCCAGTACGGCGACTTCGTCAACGGCGCCGAGATCATCATCGACCAGTTCCTCGTCTCTGGCCTCGCGAAGTGGCGGCAGACCTCCCGCCTCACGCTCCTGCTGCCACACGGCTACGAGGGATCGGGGCCGGAGCACTCGTCGGCGCGCCTCGAGCGGTTCCTCGCCCTCGGCGCCGAGGGCAACATCCGGGTCATCTATCCCACGACCCCGGCCCAGTACTTCCACCTCCTCCGACGCCAGGCACGGCATCCTGATACCCGTCCGATGGTGGTGATGACGCCGAAGTCGCTCCTGCGCCTGCCGCAGGCTGCCTCCCGGCAATCGGAGCTCGGGGCCGGCGCCTTCCGCTCGGTTCTGGATGATCCACGGTTCGCGACCGATGCGAAGGCCGCGGCCAAGGTTCGTCGCCTGCTGCTGTGCAGCGGCAAGGTCTACTACGACCTCATCGGATCCGATCGTTTCAAGGACGCGACCGACCTCGCGATCGTCCGCGCGGAGCGCCTCTATCCGTTCCCCACCGAGGATCTCCAGCCGATCATCGAGCGCTACGCGAAGATCGAGTCGTTCGCCTGGGTCCAGGAGGAGCCGCGGAACATGGGCGCGCGCAAGTTCGTGCTTCCCAAGATTCGCCACCTCGTGCCGTACAAGATCCCGCTCGCCGATATCTCGAGGCCGGAGCGATCGCGGCCGGCGGAGGGCTACCCGGCCGCCCACCAGGTCGAGCAGGCTCGCATCGTCCGGGAGGCACTGACCGGCCGCTGATGGCGGCTTCCTATACTCGCGGCGTGACCACCCCTCTTCTCGAGCGATATGGCGTGCTGCTGGCCGGGGACGGCGAAACCTTCCCGATCACGCTCGGGGAGGGCGACACGCCTCTCGTCCACGCGCGGAGGCTTGGCGCGGAGCTCGGGCTCGCCAATCTGCACCTCAAGTTCGAGGGCACCAACCCGACTGGCTCGTTCAAGGACCGCGGCATGGTGCTGGCGGTGAACCGGGCGGTGGCCAGCGGAGCGCGGGCCATCGTGTGCGCCTCCACCGGCAACACCTCAGCCTCGGCGGCGGCGTATGCGGCCGCGGCCGGCCTCCCCTGCCACGTCATCCTGCCCGCCGGCAAGGTCGCGCGCGGAAAGCTGGCGCAGGCGCTCGCCGCGGGCGCGCGACTGACGATGGTCGACGGCAACTTCGACGCGGCGCTGACCGCGGTGCGGCGGCTGGGAGAGGAGGGCGTTGCGGTCGTCGTCAACTCGATCAACCCGGATCGGCTCGAGGGGCAGCAGACCGCCGCGTGGGAGGTCGTCGACGGCCTCGGGCGCGCTCCGGACGCCCTGGCGCTCCCGGTCGGCAACGCCGGCAACATCACGGCCTACTGGCGCGGTTTCAACCGATATGACCGGGGGCGGCCCCGCATGCTCGGCTTCCAGGCGGAGGGCGCAGCCCCCATCGTGCGCGGTGCCCCGGTCGAGTCGCCGGAGACGGTGGCAACGGCGATTCGCATCGGCAACCCGGCCTCCTGGGAGGGCGCGACCGCCGCGCGGGACGAGTCCGGCGGCCTGATCGAGGCGATCGGCGACGACGACATCCTGGAGGCGCAGCGGCTCGTGGCCCAGCTGGAGGGCATCTTCTGCGAGCCGGCGTCGGCCGCCGGAGTGGCCGGCGTGCGCCGCCTCTCCGCCGAGAAGCGAATCGGCCGGGACGAGGTCGTCGTCTGCGTGCTGACCGGCCATGGTCTGAAGGACACCGATGCCGTCCAGGCGATGGAGGGCACGCTCACACCGATCCCGGCCGAGCTCGATGCGATTCGCGAGGCGATGGCGCTCTAGCGGTCAGCGCTCGCAGCAGGCGTCGATGATGGCGCTTGCGAACTCTTCCGGCGCAGCGCTCTTGCTGACGTAGGTCCTCGACACGCCATCGATCAGCGAGTGACCCTCGGCGTCGCTCCAGCCGGTGAGAATGATGCGCAGCGACGGCCTCGCGCGGCTTAGCCCGGTGACGAGGGCCAGTCCCGCCTCGATGTCGGGCAAGCGTGGGTCGACGAGGACGACGTCGGGGCTGACGCGGTCGACCTCCTCCAACGCGGCACGCACGTCGCCGGCGCGACCGACGACGTCCACCTCACCGGCCACGCCGAGGAGGTCCGCGAGGCTCTGCTGAACGCGGCGATCGGCATCGACGATCACCACCCTCGGGGGTGAGGGCACAACGTGACGCGCGGTTGCCGGCATGCGAAGAGGATATGACGCGCGCCGGCCCGGTCGCGACGGCGCGATGGCGCAGCGGCGGCTACGTCATTCGGCCGAGCCGTCGGCCGGCACGGCCGCCTCGATCGTCGTCCCCTCGCCCGCCTCGCTCTCGACGCGCAGCTCCCCGCCGACGAGGTCCACCCGCTGGCGCATGCCGATCAGGCCGAGGTGGCCGCGCGGCACGTCCTCCGGCTCGAATCCCGCGCCATCGTCGATCACCGAGAGGAGCACGCGGTCGCCGTCGCGCCAGATCTTGATCGTCGCGTTCGACGCGTTGGCGTGCTTGACCACGTTGTGGAGCGCCTCCTGGCCGATGCGGTACAGGGCCTCCTCGGCCGCGAGCGGCAGCCGGTCGATCGGCTCGGCGTCGATCACGATCACCAGGCCCGTTCGGCGCTGGACCGCGGTGGCGTGGGTGCGCAGCGCCTGGACCAGGCCGTCGGACTCGAGCGAGGACGGCCGCAGCTCGAAGATGAGCGTGCGCATCTCCGCCAGCGCGTCCTTCTGGAGCTCCCGCAGCTCGACCAGCTTCCCCCGGGCGGCCTCGTCGTCGGTGCCGAGCAGGAGCTCGAGCGTGCGCAGCGTGAGCCCCATGCTGAACAGCGCCTGGGTGACGGAGTCGTGGAGCTCGCGTGCCAGGTGCGCGCGCTCCTGGCTGGCGGCCAGCTCGGCCGCCTGGCTGCGGAGGTCGCCCTCGAGTCGCTCGCGTTCGCTGATATCGCGGACCGAGCCGTGCGCGCCGGCGAATCGACCGTCGGCAACGGTCCCGGTCATCGCCACCTCGGTCTGGGCAACGCGACCGTCGGGAAGCGGCAGGTCGAGACGGACGCGCTGCTCGCGGTTGGGATTGGTCTGCAGGGCTTCCCACGCCTCCGCCGCCGCAGCCAGCGTCGACTCGCCGGCGAGGGCGGTAAACGGCTGTCCCAGCAGCTGCTGAGGCCGCCAGCCGGTGCGCGACTCGAGGGAATCGGAGAAGAAGGTGAAGCGGCCATCGGCGTCGACGCTCCACACGATGTCCGGCGAGTTGTCGACGAGATGCCGGTATCGGCGCTCGGACTCCTCGACCTCGGCGTAGAGGCGGGCGTTGGTGAGCGCGATGGCCGCCTGGTCGGCGAGGAGGCTGAGCAGCTCGGCGTCATCGGCGCCGAACGCGTTCGGCTCCTGTGCCTGGATCGTGATCGTACCGATGAGCCGGTCGGGCCCGAGCAGTGGCGCCGACATCATCGAATGGATCTCCTGCGCCTCGATGCGCGCGTCGCCCTCGTCGTGCGGGAACCCCTCGTCCGACAGGTAGTCGCCGGTCCAGCGCACGCGGCGCTCGGCGGCTGCCATGCCGGCGATGCCGGACCCGATCGGGACGGTCACGTCATCGGGCGAGGGTGGGATCGGGGCCGCGGCGATCGGACGATCGAGCCGCTGGGAGTCGTCCGCAAGCAGGTTGACCTGGGCACGGTCGGCGCGCAGGAGGCGAGCGGCGTCGGCGACGGCGCGCTGGATGACCGTCATCGGATCGTGGAGCCCGGCGATCTGGGCGGCGATCTCGGCGAGCGACCGCTGCGCGTCCACGCGCCCGCGCAGCTGCTCGACGAGGCGAGCGTTGGTGATCGCCACCGCGGCCTGGGTGGCGAACAGCTGCACCAGCTCGAAGTCCGCCTCGCTGAATGCGACCTCGGTGCCACCCGAGCGGCTGATGTTCATGGCCCCGACCACGTCGTCGCCGGAGATGAGCGGCACGACGATGATGGCCTCCTCCTCGACCGGCGTGTTCGGGATCTGGAGGAGCCGTGGATCGCCGAGGGCCTGGTCGAGCATGGCCGGCTCGCGGTGCTCGATCGTCCACCACGCCAGTCCGCTGCCGCGCGGCACCGGGAAGCCGAGCACGGCGTCGGCATTCCGATCGCGGGCGAGGATCGGCTGGAGGAACTGTTCGGAGTCGTCCATCCGGTAGATGCTGAGGTTGTCGTACCACACGACGCTCTTGAGACCGTCGGCGATGAGCTCCAGCACGCTCGCCGGCTCGAGGGTCGACAGCAGCCGGCGGTTGATCTGGAGGAGGCGGCGCTGGGAGTCGGTCTGGCGCTCCAGCGCCGCGGACTCCTCTCCCAGCTGCTCGTAGAGGCGCGCGTTGGTGACGGCGATGGCGGCCTGGCTGGCGAGCACCTCGAGCAGCTCCGCGTCCGAAGGATCGAACGCGTCGCGCGCCTGCGAGTGGACGGTCAGCGAGCCGATGGCACCCTCGTCGCCGATGATCGGCGCGCTCATCACCGAGCGTATGCCGTGCTGACGGATGTACCGGTCCGGAGCCTCGGCGTGGATGAAGCCCTCATCGGTGAGGTAGTCGCCGGTCCGCACCACGCGGCGCTCGTGCACGGCTCGGCCCGAGACGCCCTCGTCGGCGGCGAGCACCGCCTCGCCGGCGCCCCGCTCGATGGGCAGATCGATGGCCGAATGGCCGAAGGCCCAGGTCAGCCCACCCTCCTCCTCGGAGACGAGCTCGATCCGGCCGCCGTCCGCGTCAAGCAGGCGCACCGCCTCGTCGAGCGTGCGCTGAAGGACGTCTCCGGGGTCGCGGATGGCGGTGATCCTGGCGGCGATCTCGCCCAGCGAGCGCTGCGCCTCGACCCGGCGCTCGAGCTCCTCGTACAGCCGGGCGTTGCCGAGCACGATCGCCGCCTGGCTGGCGAGAGCGCCGATGAGCTGCGAGTCGTCTTCGTCGAACGCGTCGCCACGCGACGAGTAGGCGCTGATCGCCCCGAGCGGGCCCTCCTCTCCGATGAGGGGAGCGCTCATCTGCGAGCGGTAGCCGAAACGGGTGATCCACTCGTCGGCCTTGGTCGTGTGCGGGAAGGAGGTATCGGCGAGGTAGTCGCCGGTCCAGGCCACCGTCTGCTCCGAGATGGCGCGGCCTGCGATGCCCTGGCCGATGCTGACGGTCACGTCGTCGGCGGGCGGCGTGTCGGGACCGACGTTGAAGTGCTCGCGATAGTCGGCCAGCTCCAGGGTCCCAGGTCGCACCTGGTGGATGATCACGTGATCGGCGTGAAGCAGTCGCTTCGCCTCGTCGATGGTGCGGGACAGCACCGCCGAAGGGTCGCGCAGCGAGGTGATCGCCGCGGCGATCTCACCCAGCGAGCGCTGTGCCTCCACCTGGTGCGCCAGCTGATCGGCGGTGACCTCGGCCTCGGCGTTGAGGCGGGCGTTGGTGAGCACGATGGAGGCCTGGTCAGCGAGGAGGCGGAGAAGCTCGCCGTCGTCGGCGTCGAAGGCGCCCGGACGCTTGGCGTAGACCCCGATGGCGCCGATCGGCTCGCCCTCGGCGAGCAGCGGCGCCGCGATGACGGCACGGATCCCGAGACGCCTCACCTCGTCGTCCGACGGCGCATCGTGCGTGAAGGTCGTGTCGGCCAGGTAGTCGTCGGTCCACGCCGCGGCGCGTTCGCGGACCGCGCGGCCGGAGACGCCGTTGTCGACCTGGCTGTGGTCCTCCTTCCTGAACGCGACGCGGTGCCCCCCAACCAGCGAGTGTCCGTCGCCCCAGCGCACGACGCCCTCGTCGTCGGTCATGACCATGCCGATCTGACCGCCATCGCCCTTCAGGAGCCGGGCAGCGGCGCGGAGGGTGTGGGTCAGAACCTCCGAGGGGTCGCGCAACGATGTGAGCTGCGCCGCCATCTCGGCCAGAGTGCGCTGCGCCTCGACCCGATCGGCGAGCTCGGCGGCCTGGGCGCGCAGGTCCTCCTCCAGCCGGGCGATCTCGGTGATGTCACGGTTGGTGCCGTGGGCGCCGACCATGCGGCCCTCGGAGTCCACGATGCCGGTGCCGCGGATCTCGACCGGCAGCAAGCTGCCGTCCTTGCGCGGCTCCAGGATGCGGAGCCGATAGACCATCTCGGGATGCTCCTGGAGGCCGGCGAAGGCGGCCTCGACGACCGGCATCGACTCGGGCGCGGTCGCCATCGAGACATGCTCCCCGATGAGCTCGCTCGGCCGGAACCCCGTCAGCCGCTCGACGCTGTCGCTGATGTAGGTGAACCGCGCCTCCGCGTCGACGGACCACATGATGTCGACCGACTCGTCGACGAGGAAGCGATAGCGCTCGCGTGAGCGCTTCAGCTCCTCCGTCAGGCGGGCGTTGCCGATCGCGATCGCGCCCTGGTCGGCAAGCCCCTGGAGGAGCGCCAGCTCGTCCTCACCGAACCGATGCGGCCGCTCGAAGGAGACCGCCAGGGTGCCCATCACCTCGCCCTCCGCCGCACGCAGCGGCGCCGCCGCCATGCCACGCAGCTCGAGACGCTCGGCCACCGACTGGTCGGCCGGCTCGTGCGGAATGCGCGGATCGACGAGGTAGTCCTCGGTGGCGATCACGGTGTTGCCTCCCGCCGCGAGGCCATTGATACCCTCGTTCAGCGGGAATTCGAGCTGCGCCAGCCAGTCCTCGGTCCAGGCCTCGTTGCCGCCGACGACCACGGTCGGCCTCAGGAACCTGCGCCCCGGAACGACCAGCGTGAGGTGCGCACCGTCCGACCCGATCAGCCGCCTGGCGGCGTCGACGACCGATCGCAGCACCTCGTCCGGGTCGCGGATCACCGCTATCCGGGCGGCGATCTCGCCCAGCGTGCGCTGCGCGTCGACGCGCTTGGCCAGCTCGGCCTGGGAGCGGGCGAGGCGATCGATGAGGCGCTGGTTGGCGATCGCTCCGGCGGCATGGTCGGCGAGCGCCTGGAGGAGCGCGAGCTCCGCCTCGTTGAAGTCATCGATCGTGGACGAGTACGCCCCGAGCGCGCCGAGCACCTCGCCCTCGGCGATCAGGGGCGCCGCGGCCATCGACCGCATGTTGGCGATGAGGACGATGCGGTCTGCGACCGCTGAATGGTCGAAGCGCTTGTCGCGCCGATAGTCGCCCGAAACCACGAGCTCGCCGGTCTCTGCCGCGTGGCCGAAGAGGCCGACGCCGATCGGCAGCACGAGGTCGCGGATGAGCTGCTGCGCCTCGGGATTGCGGATACCGGCGTCCACGGCGAAGCGCATCTGGCCGTCGTCGACGAGATAGACCATGGCGCCGTCCGCCTTCAGGAGGCGGGCCGCCTCCTCCACCGCATGCTCGAGCAGCGCCCGGGTCTCCGCCAAGTCGGAGCTGGGGAGCGACGATATCGGCTCGGATCGGGTGGGTGCGCGGGTCATTGCGGTACGAGAGGATACGCCATCGGCCCCCGCGGCTGGCCTACGTCATTCGGCCCATCCGGACTCGGCACGGATGCCGGGTATGGCGTCGCGCACCTGCCGGATTCGGCGCGCGTTGCGCTCCGGCGAGACTGAGGCCATCGAAATGACAGACCGATGCCGATCCACGGCGTCGCCAACGACCTGGAGGTTCACCGCACGATGTCCGCGATCTTCCGCAGCCGCACCTTCGGCGCCGTCCTGACGGTCGCCATCGTCGGCCTGACCCTCGCCACCGCCTACATCCACCTCAGCCTCGGCGGCATGCTCTTCACGCTCAACGGCCTCGGCTACCTCGGCCTCGCCGCCCTGATCGTGATCGGTGCCGCGGCGCCGATGCCGATCGTCGAGCGCTTCAGCTGGTTCCCGCGCGTCGCGCTCATGGGCTACGCCGCGCTCACCATCGTCGGCTATCTGGTGATGGGCCCGTACTTCACCCTCGGTTTCATCGCCAAGGGCGTCGAGGTCACGCTGATCGCCCTGCTGGTGGTCGACATCTTCCGGGTCTACGGCAGCCCGATGGGCCTGGTCCGCACCGCCCTCGACTCGGTCGAGCCGATCATCCCGGATCGGTTCCGCCCGACCGCCGCCTAACCTCTCTCCCTCACGCCCCGTCCGGGTCCTCCGGGCGGGGCGTTTTCGTGCCTGCGGGGCGCAGCCTCAGACGAGCTTGTGCTCGACGGCGTAGAGGGCGGCCTGGGTGCGCGAGGCGAGGCCGAGCTTGCCAAGGATGTTCGAGACGTGGGTGCGGGCCGTGCGCTCGGTGATGCCGAGCTCGTAGGCGATCTCCTTGTTGGAGGCGCCCTTCGCGAGCTGCGAGAGCACCTCCTTCTCGCGGCCCGTCAGCGGCTCGACCGGCTCCGCCTCCTTGCGCTGCCGCATGCGCTGGGCGAGCAGGCGCGAGACGGCCGGATCGAGGTGCACCTCGCCGTTGTAGGCCGCGCGAATGGCCTGGGCGACCTCTTCCGCCTCGGCGTCCTTGAGCAGATATCCCGACGCGCCGGCCTCGAGTGCCGACGTGACCTTCTCCTCCTCGATGAACGAGGTGACCGCGACGATCTCGATCTCGGGGTGGGCCTGCTTGATGGCGGCGATGGCCTCCAGGCCGCCCATCTCGGGCATGAGCAGGTCCATCAGGATGACGTCGGGAACGAGCCGGTCGGCCGCGGAGACACCCTCACGACCATTCTCCGCCTCGCCCACCACGTCGAAGTCCTTCAGCAGCTCGAGAAAGCCTCGCAGGCCTCGACGGACGACGGCATGGTCGTCCACGAGCAGCACCCGGATCGGCCCTTCTTCGTCGGTCACGCTCTGGATTCCCTGCCTCGCATCGGGTTCGTCTGGCGCATCGGCTGATCGCGCGCGGGAAGTATGCACCAGCGCAAAGACCCGTTCCGGCTCGGGCACGTCACGCAGTCGCTGGGTGCCAAGGTCGCGCAGGATCGTGCTGTCGGGCAGGAAGCCACCGAGCTCCGCAACCGTGGTGGCCGCGAGGAACGTCTCTCCCCCGTTGGCCAGGCCCTGGAGTCGGGCGGCCCGGAAGAGCGGCCTGCCGTAGTACCGATCGCCGCGAACCTCGACGTCGCCGCTGACGATGGCAATGCGGATCCGCATCCGCCCGATGGCACCCCAATCGTGGTCGGCGATCGCGGACTGGAGCGCGTCGGCGGCGGCCACCGCCGACGGCGCATCGGTGAAGCACGAGTACGCCCCGTCGCCGATCCGCTCGAACAGGATGCCCCCGTGGCGACCTGCCGTCTCCGCCACGAGCTCGTGGTAGCGCGACAGCGCGGCGCCGGCTTCGGCACCGTGTTCCTCCATGAGGCGCGTGCTGCCCTCGACATCGGCGAACAGGAAGCTGAGGTGCTTCGTCTCGGGGGTGGGGTGATCCACGCGCGAAGGATACCGGCGGCGGGCCGAATGACGTACGCGCGCATCGGCGCAAGATCGCGGGCCGATGCGGGACCGCCCGCCGACGCGTCGAGCACGCAGTGGGTGCACCATCAGAGCATCAGACAACCAACAGAAAGGAGGCAGCACGATGTTCCTGGCATACGGCGCGCTCGCGCTCTCACCCACCGACGTCTTCGCGCAGCCTCCGCATCGGCCGAGTCGGTCGGAACGGAGGTCGCAGGGGGACGGCGGAGTGTCCCACCTGGTCCAGTCGTTCCACCGCACGGTGGCCCAGGCGACTGATGCGTCCCTTTCCTGGCTTCCCCGCATCAGCCGCTACCCGTACTGAGCCACTCTCGATCATCTGACACGGAGGTCAGACCGATGCATCCCCTCGGAGCACTGATGCTCTCGCGCTACATGGAAGACCAGCGCGACGCCGCGCTCGAGCGCCGGCGGCGCAGCCACCAGCAGAAGGAGCCGAGCACCCGCGCGGTTCGCGCTGGAGCATGGTCGGCGATCCTCGAGTTCCCTCGATTCAGGGCTGCCGGCTCCAAGAGCTGAGCGCCTCCCCAGCCGATGCGCCCGGGCCCTCCGGCCCGGGCGTCGTCGTGCCCGCCCGGCGGGCTATCCTCGCCGGGTGACGCGTCCCACCCTCTCCGGCACGCCCGACGCGGTCCCGACGGTCGAGCTGTCGGAGCTGCTCGACGACGGCAACCTCGAGCTCATCGACCGATGGCTGGCCCAGGCCGACGTCGTCGAGATCGCGGACGAGCTGTCGCGCGTGCCGCGCGAGCAACGCGCGGTGCCGTTCCGCCTCCTGGCACGCGATCGTGCCCTCGAGGTGTTCGAGGCGCTCGATCCCTCGCTCCAGCAGGAGCTGCTGGAGGGCCTGCGCGAGCAGAACGTTCGCCAGCTGTTCGAGGAGATGGATCCCGACGACCGGGCACGCCTCACCGAGGAGATGCCGGCGAAGGTGGCGCGCCGCCTGCTGGCCGGCCTCTCGCCGAACGAGCGGCGCCTCACCGCGACCCTTCTCGGCTACCCGGAGGACTCGGCCGGCAGGCTCATGTCGCCCGAGGTCGCCAGCCTGCGAGCAGGGATGGCCGCGGGGGAGGCGCTCGACCGGCTGCGCCGCATCGGGCGCTCGGCGGAGACGATCTACGCGCTGCCGGTCACGGACGACTACCGGCGCCTGGTCGGCGTGCTCGGTCTGCGCGACCTCGTCCTGGCCGATCCGGCCACACAGGTCGGCGAGCTGATGGACACGGAGGTCTACTCCGCCCGCGTCGACACCGACCAGGAAGAGGCAGCCCGGCTGATGCGCGAGGCGGACCTGCTGGCCCTGCCGATCGTCGACAGCGAGGACCGCCTGGTCGGCATCGTCACGGTCGACGACGCGATGGAGGTCCTCGAGGAGGAGGAGACGGAGGACCTTGCACGCGCCGGCGGCGCGGAGCCGTTGGGTCGTCCGTATCTCGCAACGTCGATCCTCCAGATCGCCCGCTCGCGCGTCGTCTGGCTGCTCGTGCTCATCGTCGCCGCGACCCTCACCGTCAACGTCCTGAGCGCGTTCGAGACGACGCTGAACCAGGTCGTCACGCTCGCGCTGTTCATCCCCCTCGTGATCGGCACCGGCGGCAACACCGGCTCGCAGGCGGCGACCACCGTCACCCGCGCGATCGCCGTCGGTGAGGTGCGGTTCGACGACCTCGGCGTCGTCGTGCTGCGCGAGGCACGCGTCGGGCTGCTGCTCGGCGCCATGCTCGGCGTGCTGGCCTTCGTCCCTGCCTGGCTCTTCGTGGGCAGTAGCATCGCCATCGTCGTCAGCCTGACGCTGCTCTCGGTCTGCACGCTGGCCGCGCTGGTCGGCTCTCTGCTTCCCCTCGTTGCGCGCCGTATCGGCGTGGACCCCGCGGTCATGAGCGCTCCGTTCATCACGACCCTCGTCGACGCGACCGGGTTGGTCGTGTACTTCCTCATCGCGCAGGCGGTGCTGGGGTTGTGAGCGAACCCGCCCGCTGCGCGTGGGCGACGAGCGACCCGATCTACATCGCGTACCACGACGAAGAGTGGGGCGTGCCGATCCATGACCCTCGCGCCCTGTTCGAGCTCCTCTGCCTGGAGGGCGCACAGGCCGGGTTGGCGTGGATCACGATCCTGCGCAAGCGTGACGCCTACCGCTCCGCCTTCGACGGGTTTGACCCTGAGCTCATCGCCGCCTATACCGATGCCGATCGGGCGCGCCTCCTGGCCGATGCAGGGATCGTGCGCAACCGCTCGAAAGTGGATGCCTTCATCGGCAACGCGCGAGCATTCCTCGAGATCGACGACTTCGCGCACCTGGCCTGGTCGTTCGTCGACGGCGAGACGATCCGGAATCGCTGGCGCTCGGTCGAGGAGGTGCCTGCCGCGACGGGCGCCTCGCAGGCAATGTCTCGAGGCCTCAAGGCGGCTGGCTTTCGGTTCGTCGGTCCCACGATCTGCTATGCGTTCATGCAGTCGGCCGGGCTCGTCAACGACCACGTGGTCGGATGCTTCCGCCACGCCCAGCTGAGGAAGATTTCTCCCCGCTGAAGCTGGCACGCGGCGTGCTGCGAGGTCGCCAACCGCGCACCGTGAACGGATGAGCGCACTCGAGCTGATCAGCCTCGCCAACCAGGTGCTGTTCCTCGGCCTCTTCGTGGCCGTCCTGTGGCATGCGTTGAAGCGGCCATCGCGATCGGCCTGGGACACCGTCCTCCTGTTCGGCCCGATCGCGGCCGTCGTCGTGCTGGCACCGATCGCGACAGTTATCGGGGTCGGGGATGCGCCATGGTTCGTGAGTCTCCAGCTCCTCCTGATCAACGTCGTGCCGTTCGCGATGATCAGGCTGGTCGATGACTTCAGCCGCACGCCTCGATGGCTGGTGCCTGCCGGGGCAATCGGCCTCGTCGTGGTCGGCGCGCTGGGCTTCACGGCCTTCGGGGCCGACCAGCGCCTGTTCGACATCGTGACCATCGCCTGGTTCACGATCGTGGGCGGCTTCTCCGCCGTCGCCTTCAGCCGACGAGCAGTCGAGGCCCGAGGCATCACGCGCAGGCGAATGACCGCGGTCGCCGTCGGCGCGATGCTCTTCGTCGTGGCGGTCGTGGTCATCTTCGCGAACGCGCTCCTGCCCGCAGTGGACCTCGGGCTGATCGTCCAGCTGTTGGCGCTGGCTGCTGCCATCGGCTTCTTCCTTGGCTTCGCCCCACCAGCCTGGATTCGCCGCGGCTGGCGCGAGCCCGAGCTGCGGCGCTTCCTCGAGCGATCCATTCACCTGGTCGGCGCGACGGATGAGCGACGTGCGGTGATGGAGCTCCAGACGGCCGCGGCGGCGGCTTTCGGCGCCAACGGCGCCGCAATCGGCCTGGCGGACGATGAGCGCCGGATCATGCGCTATCTCGATCGAACCGGCATCTGGGCGGAGTATCCGCAGGACGCCTTCGTCGGTGGAAGGGCCTACCGAGAGCAGCGGCGCATCGTGGCGGCCGATGCGGCCACCGAGGACCCGGAGAACGCGGGCGTTTACCGACGCAGCGCCGCGGACGCGGTCATCGCCGCGCCGATCACGCTCGAGGACCGGCCGATCGGCGTGCTGACCGTCTACGCCGAGCGAGCGCCGATCTTCGTCGAGGACGACCTGTGGCTGCTGGAGCTTCTCGCGGACCAGACCGCGGTCCTGCTCGAGGCGCGCCTCCGTTCGGCGGACGAGGCAGATCTGCGGGCGAGGGAGGACTCCGCTCTGCTCAAGGAGGAGTTCCTCTCCGCCGCGGCGCATGACCTGCGAACGCCGCTCACCGTCGTGCTCGGCCAGGCCGAGCTGCTCGAGCGCCGGCTGGCCCGCGACCCGGCGGCGCCGGTCGACGCCGCGGGCGTGGCACGACTCGGCCGAGAGGCCCGCCGGCTGCGGGACATCGTGAGCGAGCTGCTCGACGCCCAGCGCCTGGAGCAGGGGGGCGCGGTCATCGACCTGGAGCAGACCGATCTGCGTGGCATCGTCGAAGGGGTGCAGCAGCGCCTCCACGAGCGCGGCCTCGACCTCCGCGCCGACGTGCCCAACGACGAGCTGATCGGGCTGGTCGACGCGGCGCGCATCGGCCAGGTCCTCGACAACCTCGTCGAGAACGCGATGAAATACACCTCCAGTGGCGAGCTCCCGGAGCTGCGCCTGGACGCCGTCGACGGCGATGCGAGGTTCTCGGTCATCGATCGGGGGATCGGCATCCCGGAGGACCAGCGCGAACGCATCTTCGACCGCTTCTACCGCGCCACCAACGTCCAGAGCATCACCGACACCGGGATCGGGCTCGGCCTCTACATCTGCCGCCGCATCACCGAGGCGCACGGCGGCCGGATCTGGGCGGAGCCGACGCCGGGCGGCGGAAGCACCTTCGTCGTGGCCCTGGCCCTCCAACCCGCCATCCAGCGATCAGGCTCCGGAGACCGGCAACCCTCGCAGACGTCGGACCCGATCATCAGCGTCGAGCCGGCCGGCGAGGGAGCGGTTGCGGATGCCTGACGTCCGCGTGCTGATCGTCGACGACGAGCCGGACATTCGGGCGACGGTGTCGGCAATGCTCGAGATCGAGGGCTACGCCGTGGCCGAAGCCTCCAACGGAGCCGATGCACTGCGGCTCGTCGAGGAGCGCCCGCCCGACATCATCCTGCTCGACATGCGCATGCCGATCCTCGACGGCTGGGGATTCGCGGCCGAGCTGCGAAGGCGGGGCCACCGGACGCCGATCGTCGTCATGACGGCCGCGCGTGACGCCGCGCGCTGGGCCGCCGAGATCGCGGCCACCGCCTTCGTGGCGAAGCCATTCGGGTTCGAGGACCTCATCAGGGCCGTGCAGCAGGTGCACCCGCCCGCCTGAGCACGCGGTGGTGCCTGGGTCAGGTCGCCATCGCTCCGCCGCGCTCCCAGCCCCGCCCGCCGTACCCGAGGAAGCGCGTCGGCTTCAGGACGATCGGTTGGGAGTAGACCTCCGCGAAGCGCTGAGCGGAGAGGCCGGCGCGATGGAGCAGCTCTCGGTACTTCGCACCGAACCCACTCGGCATGAGGCTCGAAGCCGGGGTGTCCGGCAGCTCGGCGGTGGCCTCGATCAGCTCGACCTCGAACTCGGGACCGGGCGTCCCGACCGCCAGCATGACGCTCGGGCTGTTGCGGAGGTTGTCCACCTTCTTTGCGTGCGGCTTGCTGAAGGCGACGATCGTGTCACCGTCCCAGTGGAACCAGACGGGCACGAGGTGCGGTCGCCCGTCGGCCTGCACCGAGCTGAGCCAGACGACCGGGTCGTTGCGCAGGGCGGCCTCCGCCGAAGGGCGGCAGCTGGCCTGGTCGGATGGCTGGGCGGAGCGGTTCATGGCCGAGAGTGTCGCAGCGCCGCTGCGCCGGACCCAGCGAGAGACGTCGCATGGCCGACCGGACGTTGGCCGATGGTCGATGCGGCCGGATGACGTAGGGGCGACCCTATACTCCGCCACGCATGCCGCCCATCGCCAGCGTCGACGTCCCCGCCTCGAGCGCCAACCTGGGCAGCGGATTCGACTGCTTCGCGGCGGCCCTCTCGCTCAAGATGCGCGCCGAGCTGTGGCCCGGCGACGAGCCCGGCATCGTGCTCAACGCGCGCGGCGAGGGCGCCCCCGCCGACGATGAACGGCCGGACGACAACCTCCTGATCCGCGCCTTCCGGGAAGGGCTGCGCGTCTCGGCGGCACCCGGGGCGGCGGCCTGGAGGGTCGACGTCTCGAGCATGATCCCGGCCGCTCGCGGCCTGGGCAGCTCCGCGGCCGCGATCGTGGCGGGCGCGGTGCTCGGGGCGGCCGTCGGCCGCCGCAGCGTGGATGCCGACGAGCTGCTGCGGCTGGCTGCGCGGCTGGAGGGCCACCCCGACAACGTCGCGGCCGCGCTGTACGGGGGCTTCACCGTTGCGCTCGCCGAGCCCGACGGGCACATCGGCCTGCGCCGGTTCCGGGTGCCCGAGGCGTGGATCCCGGTCGTCTTCATCCCGCAGCGCGAGAGCAGGACCCAGGAGATGCGGGCCGCGCTCCCGGCGGCCGTGCCCCACGCCGCCGCGGCTCGCCAGGCGGGCCGCAGCGCACTGCTGGCGACGGCCGTGATCACGTCCGATGCCGGCCTCCTTCGCGCGGCGATGCGAGACGAGCTGCATCAGCCCTTCCGCCTGCCGCTCCTGCCCGGCGGCCGCGAGCTGATCGACCTGGCCTACGAGCGCGGGGCGGCTGGTGCCTGCCTTTCCGGCGCCGGCCCGGCCATCCTCGCCATCTGCGACTCGCCGCCGAGCGCTCACGCGGTCGAGAAGGCGTGGAACGCCGCCGGAGTCATGGGCATGGCCACGCGGCTGCGCTTCGACACCTCGGGAGCGAAGCTGGAGGCCGCCTAGCCGAGCTGCCATCGCCGAGCGCCGGTGTGGCCCAGCGGCGACCTGGCGCGGGCGTCCCGCCGTCACGAGCGGCCGCTACCATGCGAGGCATCCCATGAGCCTCGTCACCCTTGCGGGCGTGTCCAAGAGCCACGCCGCGCAGCACCTCTTCAGCGACGTCGGGCTGATGATCAGCACCGGCCGTCGCATCGCGATCGTCGGCCCCAATGGGGCGGGCAAGACGACGCTGCTCGAGATCGTCACCGGGGACCAGCAGGCCGACGCGGGGACCGTCACCCGCGCCAGGGAGGTCGTGATCGGCTACCTGCGCCAGGAGGTCGCCGAGTCTGCGGGACGCAGCGCCATCGCCGAAGTGCTGGCCGGTGCGGGCGAGGTGAGCGGCATCGAGCGACGCATGCGCCATATCGAGGTGGAGCTCGAGGAGGCGGCTGACGACGACGAGCTGCACGAGCTAATGGACGAGTACGGCAGGCTTCAGCATCGGTTCGAGGCGATGGGCGGTTACGGGCTCGAGGCCGAAGCGCGCCGGATCCTGGCCGGACTCGGTTTCGCCGATGCCGACGTGGAGCGCGACATCGGCGAGTTCAGCGGCGGCTGGATGATGCGGGTCGCTCTCGCGCGGCTGCTGCTCCAGAACCCGGATGTGCTCCTCCTCGACGAGCCGACGAACCATCTCGACCTCGCCTCCGTCGAGTGGCTGCAGGGCTTCCTGGCGCAGTACGCCGGGGCGATCGTCCTGGTGAGCCACGACCGCGACTTCGTCAACGAGGTCGTCAACCGAGTGGTCGAGCTGCACGACGGGCGGGCGACGGAGTACGTCGGCGACTACGCCGACTTCGTCGAGCAGCGCGCCGAGCGCATGGCACAGCTCGAGGCCGCCGCCAAGAACCAGCAGCGCAAGATCGCGCACACCCAGGCATTCATCGATCGATTTCGCTACAAGGCATCGAAGGCGCGACAGGTCCAATCGCGCGTCAAGGCGCTCGAACGTCTCGACCGGGTCGCCCCGACGCCTCGGCGCCAGAGGAGCGTGAAGTTCCGCTTCCCGGATCCTCCGCGCAGCGGGCGGACGGTGATCACGCTGAGCGACGTCGAGAAGCGATATGGCGACAACGTCGTCTACGACGGCGACCTCGACATGGTGCTCGAGCGCGGCCAACGCGTTGCGCTCATCGGGCCCAACGGCGCCGGCAAGTCGACGCTGCTCAAGATTCTGGCCGGCGTTCTGCCGTTCGAGGGCGGCACCCGCGAGCTCGGCTCGAACGTGCGAGTCGCCTACTTCGCCCAGCACCAGATCGACGCACTCAACCCGGCGAACACCGTCTTCGAGGAGCTCAACGACGCGGCGCCGATGATGGCCACCGCCGAGATGCGAAGGCTGCTCGGCGCCTTCCTGTTCGCCGGCGACGCCGTAAACAAGCGCGTCGGGGTGCTGTCGGGCGGTGAGCAGACCCGCCTCGCACTGGCCAAGCTCCTCGCCGATCCAGCGAACCTGCTGTGCCTCGACGAGCCGACGAACCATCTCGACATTCAGTCGCGGGACGTCCTGGAGGATGCGCTCAACGCGTTCAGCGGCACGATCGTGCTGATCACCCACGACCGCTACCTGATCCGGAGCGTGGCAAACGCGATTGTCGAGGTCAACGATGGCCGCGCGACGCTGTATGCCGGTGACTTCGAGTACTACGCCGCCAAGCGCGGTGTCGACATCGAGACGCGTGGGGCGGTGGAGGGTGCTCGAGCCACGCCGCGCGGCGTGGTCGCCAGCGCGCCGAAGGCGCGGGAATCGGCGCGGGCCGCCGCGGATCGCAAGCGGCGCGAGGCCGAGGAGCGCAACGCGCGCCACGCTCGAACCCGAGAGCTTCGCTCCGCGCTCGAAGGGACGCGCGCGCGGTTGGCCTCGGCCAGGATCGCCCTCGACGAGGCAGCCGAGCGCCTCTCGGACCCGGCCACCTACGCCGAACCCGACCGCGTTCGCGAGCTCGTGGCGAGCCACAACGGCTCGCTCGATCTCATCTCAACGCTGGAAAGCGAGGAGCAGCGCCTCGCGCTGGCGCTCGACGCGGCCGATGCGCCGGTCGAGGACGGTGTCGCCGGCGCGCGTCCGTGAGGCGGGGCGACAGCCTCACCGGCGCCGGACTCATCGTCGTGGCGGCCGTGTGCTTCGCCACGCTTGGGCCGCTGAGCCGGTTCGCGGGCGATGCGGGAGTGGAGTCGCTGACGCTGGTGACCTGGCGCGCGTGGCTGGGCGCGGCGGTCGTATCGGTCTTCATCGGCATCAGGTTCTTCGCCGCCGGCGTCCGCCCCCGGACGCTCCGTTCGGTTCCGGTGCGCGACCGGTGGTTCATGCTCGCCGCCGCCGTCGCGAACACGATCCTCAACTTCGCTGCCTTCGTGGCGTTCGAGCGCATCTCGATCGCACTGACCCTGCTCGTCTTTTACCTCTACCCCGCCGGGGTCGCGGTGGTGTCGACGGTCTGGTTCGGTGAGCGGCTGGGTCGCGCTCAATGGCTGGCGCTGGCCGTCTCGCTCATCGGCATGGCACTCGTGGTGGCGGGGGCCGGATCGCTGGGTGAGCTCGACGCGCTCGGCATCGGCCTGGCATTCGTCGCCGCGCTGGCACAGGTCTTCTACGTCCTCGCCGCCCGCCACGGCTTCGCCCACGTGCCCGGCTCGCAGGCGGCGGTCCTCACGATGGCCGGCGCCGGATGCCTGTACCTGCTGATCGGCCTCCTCGCCGGGACGCCTCAACGATCTGGCGCAGCCGCTCGCGTCGAGCGCCGCGCTGTGGCCGGTCGCTTTGGCCGGCGTCATCGGCGCGGGAATCCCGACGCTGTGCTTCATCGCCGGGATACGAAGGCTCGGCCCGTCGCAGGCCGCGATCCTGGCCACGCTCGAACCAGTCGTCGGCGTCGCGCTGGCTGCCTGGCTGCTGGGCGAGCAGCCGGCCCCGGTCCAGCTCGTCGGCGGTGCGCTGATCCTGGGCGCCGCAGTCGTGCTCCAGCTGCGGCAGCTCGGGACGCTCGCCGACCATGAGGGAGTCGTGACGGTGGAGAAGAGGGATCCCGCGCCCTAGCCGGCCTCCTCCGAACCGGCGCGTCCGCGCATGAAGCTGGCGTGCACCGCCTGAGCGGCCGATGCGGCCGATGCCAGCGGCACCTCTGCCCACACGACGCGCATCCCGCCCTCGTCAAAGGAGCCCTCACCGTGCGCCGGGAGAGGAAGCACCTCGGGCATCAGGCCCGCCGGGCCGACGAGGCTGATGCGGGCCATCCGCTCCTTCCGATCGACCGCGAGCATCAGGACGCCCTCATCCTCACGGGATGCGGGTCGGACCATCGTCTGCGGAGCGTCGTCGGCGAGCGCGCGGACCACGAGGGCCAGGCGGCCACGCCGCGCCCGGCGCACCGCCACCGGGTGGACGATCTCGGCGCCCATCTCCGCCAGCAGCTCGAGCTGGAGCGCATCGACCGCCGCGAGGTGACGGGCGGTGGGCACGAGCTGGGGATCCGCCTCCAGCACGCCGCCGACGTCCTTGAAGAGCTCGCAGCGCTCCGCCCGCAGGGCCACCGCCAGCGCAACGGCGGAGAGATCGGTGCCACCGCGCCCGAGGGTCGTGAGCTCGCCGTGGGTGCCGATGCCCTGGAAGCCGGCGACGACCGGCACGAGCCCATCGGCCAGCGCCGCGCGAAGCGGACGTGACAGGACCCGGCGAACCTCGGCCCCGAGATGCGCCGCCGCGGTGCGGATGCCCGCCTCCGCGCCGGAGAAGGATCGGGCGGGGATGCCGCGGCCCTGGAGGCCGAGGGCGAAGAGCGCGGCCGAGAGTGCCTCGCCGGTCGCCAGCGCGCGATCTGTCTCGCGGGCGAGGCGCGAGTCCGGATCGTGGGCGGACTGGCTAAGGGACTCCCCGCGGTCGGGCAGCAGCACCCGCGCCGCTCCGAGGATCGTATCGGTGACGCCCTCGAAGGCGCTCACGACCACGACCGGGTGGAGACCTGAAGCCCGCTGGCGCGCAACCACCTCGACGGCGGCTGCGACGTCGTCGGGCTGGCGCAGGACCGACCCGCCGAACTTGTCGACGACGACGCCGTCGGATCGGAGCGCGCGCCTCATGGGCGATCCCGCGCCTCAGCTGCTCGAGGGGATGACCCGGATGATCCTGTCGTTCGATCCGTTGGAGGTCGTGAGGTAGAGGAGGTTGTCCGGGCCTAACACCGCGCCGCGAAGGCGGCCCCACAGGTTGTTGAAGAACGTGTTCCTGTAGCCCGCCACGCCGGGCGAGGCCGGGACGAGGTCGAATCGGCGCAGGTCGGACTCCTTGAGCTGAGAGACGAAGAAGTCACCGGCGTAGCTCTGCCAGTTCGTGCCCGCCACGATGGCAGCGCCCGACACGGCGATGGTGCCGTTGCCCGAGGCCCACACCGGGTTGGTGAAGGTTCCCGAGCACGACTGGTACGGCCGGTTGAAGCCCGTGCGGCACGGCCATCCATAGTTGCGACCCGGGAGGATCCAGTTGATCTCGTCGTCACGCTCCGGCCCGTGCTCGGGGACGTACACGCGGAACTGGGCCGTCGGCGTGAACGCGATTCCCTGCGGGTTGCGATGGCCCATCGAGTACACGAATGTGCGCGACGAGTTGCCCGGCATGATCGGGTTGTCGCTCGGAATGGTCCCGTCCCGATTGATGCGCAGGATCTTCCCGTTGAGGCTGTTGCGATTCTGCGCTCGCGAGGGCACGGCGCCGTCGCCAGTCGACACCCAGATCTTTTGGTCCGGGCCTTCCTCCACCGCGCACCCGTTGTGGATCGTGCTGGCGAAGATGCCGGTCGCCACGAGGTTCCGATCGTGCGCCAGCGTCCAGCTGGAGGTGACTCTGAAGCGCATGACCTGGTTCACCCACTGGCCGCCGAACATCCGCGAGGCGCAGATGTACACGAGCCGGTTCGAATGGAAGAGGTGGTCGACCGTGATGCCCATCACGCCCGCTTCGCCCTCGGCCCGAACCCCGAAGAGGTTGGTCGTCCCGAGCAGCGCCGCGCCGGGCTGGCTGCTGGCGTAGATCCTCACGCGCCCGGGTCGCTCGGTGACGATCATCAGCCCACCGGGCAGGAAGTCGAGATCCCACGGGTGGACGAGGCCCGACCGTACCACCACCCCGCGCACCACGGGATTGGCTCCGAGAACCGTGGAGGGGAGGGCAGCCGTGGCGAGCATGAGGAGCGAGAGCAGGATCATGAGAGCGCGGCTCTTGCGAGCGCTGCGGGGAAGTGAGGTCACGATATCGGGGTCCTCTGCGGGGATGATGCAACGGGCGACACTCTACCTTGACGGGTCGCCGGCTGACGGCGCGACCCGGCGCGACGACGGCCGATCCCCTTCGGGAGCGGCCACGCCCCGCGGGAGCGGCCCGCCCGCGCGGATGATCGCCGGGATCTCGTCGAGCGTCGTGATGCGACGGACGTCGGCGGGAATCGGCTCATCTTCTGGCGTGATGCTGATGCCCTCGCGGCGATCGAGCCAGGCGGCGTCAATCCCGGCCGACCATGCACCGAGTACGTCGGCGCGGTAGGAGTCACCCACCATGAGCGCCTCGCTCGGGCCGACGTCGGCGGTTTCCAGGGCAACCCGAAAGAACGCCGGGTCGGGCTTGGACAGTCCGACGGCACCGGACGGAAGGACGAAATCGAGATACGCGTCGAGGCCGAGATCGGCCAGGATCCCGCGCAGGTTCGATCCCCAGTCGCTGACGATGCCGATGCCGATCCCCATCTCGCGCACGTCGCGCAGCATCGGTTCGACGTCGGGGTATGGCTCCCATGAGTCCGATGCGAACTGGCTCGCCAGGATGCGGTCCAGCACTTCGCGCCGCGCATCGACGCCGATTCGATCGAGCATCACGGTGTGGTACCGGCGCCAGTACTCCTCGATCCTCCCGTCGTCCGACCACGTGTCGTTGCCGGGCCGGTGGTATTCGTCCCAGAAGAAGCGGTCCGCCTCCTCCCACGCGGCGTGCATCTCCTCCTCCGTGAGCTCCCGGCCGTCCGCCGCGAGGACTGCGGAGAGCGCATCGGCCAGGGTGCGGCGCGGCGTCAGGAGCGTGAAGCCCGCATCGAGCAGGAGGAGTCGGTAGGCCATCGCCCGGAACGGTACTGCACTTGCGACGGCCGGGGCGCGCGGCCGGCTGGTACGCTCGCGACGATGACCTTGATCGCCGGCGATGTCCGCGCCGCGGTCCTTGACTGGTATGCGGGCGAGGCCAGGGACTTCCCCTGGCGACGCACGCGCGACCCGTACGCGGTGCTCGTCAGCGAGGTGATGCTGCAGCAGACCCAGGCGGCTCGCGTGGTGGATCGGTTTCCGCGATTCATGGCTCGCTTTCCGACCACCGGCACGCTGGCTGCCGCGAGCGAGGCCGCAGTGGTCGCGGCGTGGAGCGGGCTCGGGTACAACCGCCGCGCGCTGGCACTTCGCTCCGCGGCCGCGATCGTCGAACGGGATGGCTGGCCAACCGATGTGGCGGCGCTCGAGCGGCTCCCCGGCGTCGGCCCGTACACGGCCCGAGCCGTGGCCTCGCTCGCCTTCGACGTCCCGGCCGGCGTGGTCGACACCAACGTGCGACGCTGGCTCCTGCGACGATTCGGCGGCCCGGACAATCCGCGGCAGCTCCAGGACCTGGCCGATGCACTGGCTGCGACGGATCGCGCCGCGGACGTGGCCACCTGGACGCACGCCAGCATGGAGTTCGGCGCCGCGGTGTGCCGAGGACGCGCCCCACGGTGCAGCTCCTGCCCCATCGCCGAGGGCTGCCCGTCCCGCGATGCCCCGGTGGCGATCCGCGTGCCTTCGCAGCCACCGCTGCGCGGGTCGGACCGGGCCTACCGCGGGGCAATCGTCGCGCGCCTGTCGCGGACCCGCCGCCACGAGCTGAGCGCAAGCGCGACGCGACGCGCGTTGGCCGCCGACGCCGAGCGGCTCGGTCCGGCGCTCGATGACGAGGGCTGGGAGCGCGTTGTCGCCGGCCTCGAGCGCGACGGCCTCGCCCATCGGCGCGCCGGTCGGCTGCGACTGGGCGCGGCTACAATCCGGCCGTGACCATCTCGCTCAGCGTCGGCGACCAGCTGCCATCGGTCGGACTGCGCGCAACCGACGGGTACCTGCTGAACCTGCGCAGCTTCGTCACGAAGCAGCCCGCCCTCCTGCTCTTCTTCGGGGCGCCGACGCTGACCGGCACGGCCCGCCAGCGGGGACTCGATGCCGTCGGCGCGCTCGTCGACGGGCACGAACGGCTGCGCGAGGCAGGCATCGCGGTGGCCGGCATCAGCACCGACTCGGAGGAGCAGCAGGCGCAGTTCCTGGAGTCCGAGGAGCTGCCGTTCCTCCTGCTCAGCGACGAGCGACGATCCGCGGTCGAGGTCCTCGGCGTCGACACCGTCGCGAAGGGCGCCAACGTGAACGTGGCACGCCCGATCGCCATCGCTGTGGATCGCGAGGGAACGGTGCGCGAGATCATCGATCCGGTCGAGCCACGGGCGCTCGTCGACCAGGCGGTCCGCGCGCTATCGGAGCCGATCCCGGCCGTGACCGAGGACGCCTCGACCGGGTCCTGATCCATGCGCGCGGTGCGGCTGATCGCGCCGCGTGAGGCGCTCCAGGTCGTCGACATCCCGTCGCCCGAGCCGCTCGGCACCGAGGTCCTCGTTCGCGTGGCCGCCTGCGGCGTGTGCCACACCGATCTCCACATCGTCGATGGCAGCCAGGCCCGCGTCGACCTTCCGCTCACCCTCGGCCACGAGGTCGGCCGGCTGGGTGGATGCCGTCGGCCCGGACGCGGACGCGCCGCTGCGCGAGGCTGGCATGGCCATCGGCGACCCGGTGCTCGTGTACGGCGGCTGGGGCTGCGGCACCTGCGATGAATGTGCCGACGGCGACGAGCAGAGGTGCGCGGACGGCCGTTCGCCCGGGTTCCAGGCCGATGGCGGGTACGCCGAGCTCATGCTCGTCCCTCATCCTCGTCACCTGGTCGCGCTCGGGACGCTGGATCCCATCGAGGCCGCACCGCTCGCAGATGCCGGCCTCACCCCGTACCGGGCCGTTCGACGCGCTCGCCCGTGGCTGGTGGCGGGCGCGCGCGTGCTGGTCATCGGGGGCGGCGGCCTCGGCCAGTTCGCCGTCCAGTACCTGCGCATCGTGCCCGACGCCGGTCGGACGCTGGTGATTACCGTCAGCGAGCCCTCGCCCGTCAGGCAGGAGCGAGTGACCGAGCTCGCCGCTGACCACGTAATGCCGCGGCTAAACGGTCTCGAAGACCGCAGCCGGCTGGGCGGCGCCGCCGACGTGGTGCTCGACTTCGTCGGCAGCGACGAGACACTGGCTCAGGCCGCCGCGGTCGTCGCGCCGGGCGGACTGATCATGCTGGTAGGGGAGGCCGGCGGTCGGCTCGCATTCGGCTTCGACCAGCCGGCGGTGGAGGCCTGGCTGACCACGACGGCGTGGGGATCGGTCGAAGAGCTCCGCGAGGTTGTCGACCTGGCGAGCCAGGGAGCCCTCCGCTGGAGCGTCGACCGAACGGACCTGGCCGATGCCGCGGCGGCGCACGATCGGCTCCGAGCAGGCGACGTTGTCGGCCGGCTGGTGGTGATTCCCGGCTGACTCAGCCCCCGAAGATGCGACCGAGCAGGCTCTTCGACTCGTGGCGGCGGACGAAGAAGGGCGCCGCCGTCGCGTTGTAGATCTCCAGCAGCGCCGGCGCGCGCAGGTCGGTGACAACGAGCAGGCGGCGGGAGCCGAGGTGCTCGGTGGCAACGGCATGCAGCCGGTTGCGGACCGCGTCGAAGTCGCCCAGCAACGCATCGGGCGTGAGCTGGATGCCCGCCGACCAGCCGCTGCCGGCACGCAGCAGCCAGGCACGATCCACCTGCTTGAGCTCCTCCAGCGCCGTCAGCAGCTCGCGGCCGAACGGGTCGGGGACCTGCTCCGGGGCCTCGAGCGGCGGGAGCTCGCCGAGCGGCCGTCGGGCACGCAGCGCGTCCGGACGATTCGGATCGATGCCGGCCGCCAGGAACGGCAGGACTCCGACCGAAATCTCCACCTGGCCGGGGGCGCCCGGGTCCACGACGATCCTCTCCTTGGCCGCGTCGGCACGCTCGAACAGCTCGCGAGCCGGGACGCGGACGTGGTCGCTTCCAGGCGGTCCGAAGTCCCGCAGGACGTCCGGGGAGGTGAAGGCGGCGATGAAGCGCTCGCCGGCGTCGTCGGTCCCGTGCCGGTAGGCATCGATCGAGAGCCGGGTGGCGTCCGGCATCTCGCCCGACGACGACCGGATCGGAACGAGCAGATCGACATCGAGCAGGTCGTCGAGCCTTGGCGCGTCCCGCCCCGGCGACTCGGTCATGCCGCTTCCTCCGTCAGCTTGCCGATGGCGGCGTCGATGCGGGGAAGCGATCGCTCGCGACCTAGCAGCTCCAGCGAGGCGAAGAGGGGAGGTGACACCGTGCGACCCGTGACCGCCACCCGCAGAGGCGTGAAGAAGTCGCCGGCCTTCATGCCGGCCTCGTCGGCCGCGGCGCGGCAGATCTGCTCGAGGTGCTCGGCGTTGAAGTCGGGCTCTGCGACCCCGGCCAGGACCCGGCGGGCAGCGCTCAAGGCGGTTCGTGCCTCATCCGGACCTCCCTTCCGAGGATGGAGGAGCTCCGGCCCGTACCAGCTCGCGACCACCTCGTCCGGCTCCCACGCGAAGCCCACCAGCTCGGTGACGTCGCCGAGCCGGGTCAGGCGCTCCTTGACGATCGGGACCATGCGCAGCAGGTCGGCATCGGCGATCGCCTCGGGCACCCACGGCCGGAGGCGGAGGGCGAGCTGCTCATCGGTGAGAGAGCGGATGTAGACACCGTTGAGGTGGTCGAGCCGATCCCTGTCGAAGATGGCGCCGCCCTTGTGCACGCGCTCGACCTCGAATCGCTGCGCGAGCTCGTCGAGCGTGAAGATCTCCTCCTCCGTCCCCGGCGACCAGCCGAGGAAGGCCAGGAAGTTGACGAGCGCCTCCGGCAGGTAGCCCTGCTCGCGGTAGCTGGTGATCGCCATCTGGCTCTTGCGCTTGCTCATCTTCGATCGGTCGGCGTTGAGGATGAGCGGGATGTGCCCGAATCGCGGCTCGCGATAGCCAAGCGCCCGGATCAGGGCGATGTGCTTGGGCGTGTTCGACAGGTGGTCCTCGCCGCGGATCACCTCGGTGATCTCCATCGCCTCGTCGTCGACGACGACCACGAAGTGATACAGCGGCACGCCGTCATTGCGGACGATCACGAAGTCGCCGAGCAGCGCGTTGTCGAACTCCACCTCGCCGCGGACGAGATCGTCGAATCGGATCACATCGGGCTCGACCTTGAAGCGGATCACCGATCTTCGGCCCTCGGCCTCGAAGGCGGCACGCTCCGCATCGGTCAGGTTCAGGCAGCGCCGGTTGTAGCGCGGCGGCTCCTTGGCCGCCACCTGCTCCCGTCGTACCGCCTCCAGCTCCTCCGGGCTGCACCAGCACCGATACGCCGCACCCGCAGCGACCAGCCGATCCGCTTCCCGCGCGTAGAGCTCCATCCGTGCGCTCTGGCGATAGGGCCCAAACGGGCCGATCTCGTCCCCGCCGGCGACCTGCGGTCCCTCGTCCCAGCTGATGCCGAGCCAGTGGAGGTTGTCGATGATGTCGCGCTCGAACTCCTCGGTGGAGCGCGCCGAATCGGTGTCCTCGATGCGCAGGATGTAGGTCCCGCCACCATGACGAGCGGCGAGGTAGTTGTAGAGGCTCGTGCGCGCGGTCCCGATGTGAAGCGGGCCGGTGGGGCTGGGAGCCATGCGCACGCGCATCGGGCGATCCATGATCCGATGCTAGCAGCCGTCCCCGGCGGGCTGGCGGTCGGCCGCTATGCAGCCCGCCGGCGCACCGATACGATCGCGACTCCACAGTATGGAGGCGATCATGAGCACGGATTGAGCGCGCAGGATCAGACCGACGAGGCAACTGGCGTTCTGTCGACAATGGAGGAAGATTGAGAAAGGTCCGTCCGCACAAGCGACAGATGGACAGCGCCGGCACGGGTCCGAAGGCCATCCACGATGCTCTACGAGCCGATTGCTTGAGATGTACAACGACGGCGATCTCCACGCGACGCGCCGGGACGAAGGTCACGAGCCACCATCATCAATCACGAGCTCGGGCTCCGGAAGAAGATCATCCGAATTACGGATCGACCTGCGACGGCGATGGGAACATCGAACTCGACGTTCGACCAAGCAGCCCCGCCGACGATGGTCCGGAAGCGATCGGCTACAGGCTGAAGGGCGTGACGACTGAGAACCTCCGATCGTGGGTCTAGGCACCGGCAGTCGCGCAGGCATATGATCCGAGGCCCTGCACCCTGCGGAGGCGACATGTACGACGACCAGGATGAGGAGGGGACATACGACGGAGGCAGGCCCTACGACCCGCCTTCGGTCTTCAAGCCGTATCCGGATGAGCCGGGCGGGTTCAACCAGTGGAGGCCGGTCGAGAGCCTCTTCCCGGAGGGAGACGACGAGAGCCCTCCCGCGTGTGTATGCGGCGAAGTTCAAGAGCAGCTCGCGCCAGGCGGAGATCTTCATCCACGATCCGATCTCGGCCCTCGTGGGCGACGACGAGAGCATCACGGGGATTCCCGGCATGGGCCGCGACGATCTCCCGGCCCACGTGACCACCTTCGTGATCAATCACGACGCGACGCTGGCGAAGAAGATCATCCGCGTGGCCGCGACCGTTGGCCCTGACTCGGTGGGCATCACGGTTCACAAGGAGGGTGAGGGCTCATAGGGGCCGCCTCCCGGTCCATGCCCTGCGAGTCGTGCGGCTTCGTTAACGATGAGGCCGCGCGCTTCTGCGGGAGCTGCGGCTCTCCGCTGAGCGCCACCTGCGCGAACTGCCAGGCCCCGCTCACGGCAGGGCTCCGCTTCTGCACCTCCTGCGGCGAGCCGGCCTCACCCGCCGCAGAGACCGATGCGGTGGCGGAGCCGAGTCCGGCCGAGCGACGCCGAATCTCGGTCCTGTTCGTGGACCTCGAGAATTTCACGTCGCTGGCCGAGACCCTCGATCCCGAGGAGGTGCGCGGCGTCCAGTCGCGCTACTTCGAGGTGGCCCGATCCATCGTGGCGAGCCACGGCGGGACGATCGAGAAGTTCATCGGTGATGCCGTCATGGCGGTGTGGGGAGCCCCGCTCGCCCACGAGGACGACCCGGAGCGGGCGGTGCGCGCCGCGATGGCCATCGTGGACGGGGTTGGACGCCTCGGAGGCGCAGCCTCCGGAGCGAACCTCGCGGCTCGAGCAGCCGTCACGACCGGCGAGGCGGCGGTCACGCTCGGCGCCGACGGGCAGGGCATGGTTGCCGGCGACCTGGTCAACGTCGCCGCACGGCTTCAGGGTGAGGCGGAGCCCGGCGGGGTGCTGGTCGATTCGGCGACTCGCGAGCTCGCCCCGCAGGCGGCCGATTACGAGGCTGCCGGCACGATCACCCTCAAGGGCCGCTCAGCGTCGCTGGTCGCGCATCGTGCGTCCCCGCGAGCGGCCGGGATCGGGCGGGAGGGCGGTGCGCACGCCGGCGCCTTCGTCGGTCGTGAGCGAGAGCTGCGCGAGCTCGTCGGTCTCTTCGACAGCGTCGCCGCGGATCGCCTCAGCAGGCTGGTGTCGATCACCGGAATCGCGGGGATCGGGAAGAGCCGGTTGGCGTGGGAGTTCGGCGAGCACATCGACGCCATGAGCGAGGTCGTGGCCTGGCACGCCGGCCGGGCGCCGGCCTACGGCGAGGGGATCACCTTCGCGGCGGTGGCCGAGATGGTGAGGCGACGCATCCGCGTCTCCGACGACGCGAGCCCGACGATCGCCCGGCGACAGCTCTCCGCCGCGCTGGACGAGATCGTCCGCGACGAGGGCGAGCGGCGCTGGATGGAACCTCGGATCGCCACCCTCCTCGGTGGAGACACAGGGCCTCCCTTCGAGCGGGACGAGCTCTTCGCCGCTTGGCGCCGCTTCTTCGAACGCGTGGCCGATCGGTCACCGGTCGTGCTCGTATTCGAGGATCTCCAATGGGCCGAGCCGGCACTGCTCGACTTCGTTGAGCACCTCGCAACGTGGACTCGCGAGCATCCCGTCCTGGTGATCGCCCTGGCTCGTCCGGAGCTCATGGACCAACGCCCGGCGTGGGGCGCCAGTGCCGCCCGATTTACGGCGATCCACCTCGAGCGGCTGCCCGAGGCGGCGATGCGCGAGCTGCTCCTTGAGCGGGCATCAGACCTCCCGCCCTCCCTGACCCGGACCATCCTCGAGCGTGCCGGTGGGGTCCCGCTGTACGCGGTGGAAGTCGCGCGCATCCTCGCCGATCGAGCGACGCCTGCCGGCGACGACGCTCATGTCGCGGGCGCCGCGGATGCGGTCGAGGTTCCCGACTCTCTCCACGGTGTGATCGCGGCGCGGATCGACGCCCTATCGGCCGCCCGAGCGGCGCCTGCTGCTCTCCGCCGCGGTCCTCGGTCGGCGCTTCCGCCCCGAGGCCCTCGTCGCCGTCGCCGGCGGCGACCCCGCAGCGGTGCGCGAGATCACCGATGCCCTGATTCGACGCGAGCTGTTCACCATCGACGAGGACCTGATCTCGCCGGGGGTCGGCCAGCTCACCTTCGTGCAGGATCTCGTCCGCGAGGTCGCCTACAGCACCCTGGCCCGCGGGGCGCGACGGAGCCTCCACCTCGCCGCCGCTCGGTATCTCGAGTCGCGAACCGAGGACGATGTCGCCGAGGCCCTGGCGGCGCATCTGACCGAGGCGCACCGCCTCGCGCCGGAGCATCCCGACGCCGTCCGCATCGCCCGCCGGGCCGTGGCTGCGCTACGGCGCGCTGCGCGCGAGAGCCTCCGCCTCCATCTTTCTGAACGGGCTTCCGCACACCTGAGGGAGGCCCTCCGCCTCGTCGACACGGACGAGCAGAGATCGGCACTGCTCGAGGAGGCGGCCGCTGCGGCGCGAGCCGCTGCCCACCTGGACGTCGCCGAGGACGACCTGCGCGCACTGGTCGATTTGCGCGCCGGCTCGGGTGACCGCGCGGGGGCGGTTCGTGCAAGAGCGCAGCTCGCGAGCGTGCTGTTGATGGCTCAGCGCAACGAGCCAGCGCTCGTCGAGCTCGAGTCCGCTGCGGCGGCCCTTGGCCGCCTCGGGGACGACCCCGCCGGCGTCGAGGTCACGGCTCAGCTCGCCCGCGCCAGGACGCTCGTCGGCGACGATCGCGCGGGGCTGGAGTGGGCTGAGCGCGGCCTTCGTGCTGCCGAGAAGCTCGGTCTCGAGGCAGTCGGCACTGATCTCCTCGTCACTCGCGGGACGGCACGCATCCGGTTGGGCGACGTCGAGGAAGGGCTTGCCGATCTGCGCCGGGCGATCACAGACGCCGAGGCTGGCGGATTCCTCGGCATCGAGCTTCGAGCGCGGAACAATCTCGCCTGGCTGGTCGTGGCCGACGACCCACGCACGACGCTCGAGACCGCCCGAGAGGGGTTCAGCCTGGCAACGACGATGGGCATTGGGGACCTCGCGGCGCAGCTCGCCGAAGTGGCCTGCACCGGCGCGCTCGACACCGGCGAATGGGGATGGGCGCTCGAGACGATCGACGAGCTGGTCCAGGGTCCGATGCCGGAGGCGAACCGCATCAACCTGCTCGTGATCGGCGCCGTGATCGGCGCACTGACCGGCCGTGCGGAGCCGATCCGCGCCTTCGAGGCTATTCAGCCGCTCCCCGAGGACACGGACAGCCAGATCGTGTCAGGGGTGATTCACGCACGTGCCTGGCGCGCATTCGTCGACGGCGACTTCGAGGCCGCGCAACGGCTCGCGCTGGAGGCCGCGGCCGCGAGCCTCGGCGCCGAGCAGGGTCAGCAGCTGACGCTCGCGGCGCGCGCCGGGCTCTGGCTCGGCGATCGCGCCGGAGCCGCCGAGGCGGTCGAGCGACTGGATTCGCTCCGCCTCGCCGGCCGCGCATTCGACGCGACAGAGCAGACGCTGCTGGCGGGCATCGCGGCGACGGACGGTGACCCCGGGGCGCCCAAAGCGTTCCGACAGGCGGCGGAGGGTTGGCGCACCCTCGACCTGCCGATCCACCTCGCGCTCTGCCTGCTCGACGCCTCCCGACTTCTTGGACCGGAGGTGGCGCCGCCCGATGAAGCGATCGCGCTCCTCGACGATCTGGGCGCCGACGGCCTCCGTCGCATGGCGGAAGGGGCGGCGGGCGGGATCAGCCGCGGAGAAGCTCCTCCACGACCGGCGCGATCGCGTCGACCCAGCGCCGATACTGCTCGCCCGAAGGGTGCAGGCCGTCATCGGCGACCAGCGTCGGATCGTCCTGCGCCTCCCGGCTGATCGCGAACGTCTCGGGCACGAACGGGATTCCCCGTGCCTCGCACGCCTCTCGGAAGATCGCATTGAACTCCGCGATCCGCGCGCTCTGCCGGTCCGGGTCGCCGTACGCCGCTCCCTGCGGCGTGACGGTGTAGTCCGGCGTGGCGATGCAGATGATCCGGTCGGGTGGCAGCCGCCCGAGGAGCTCCTCGAGGATGATCACGACGTTGCCCGCGTACCGCGCGTCCTCGACGCCCTGGACGACGTCGTTGACGCCGATAAGGACCGTCACGAGCTCGGCGGCGAGGCCGTCGAGGGCCGGGAGCTCCTCCTCGATGAGGTTCGTCGGATGTGTAGCCGTTGACCGCCGGATTGCCGACGAGCTCGAGGCCGGGAATGCGCGCCGCGAGCTGATTCGGCCAACGCTCATCCTCGGAGACCGATGTGCCGATGGTGTACGAGTCACCCAGCGCGACGAAGCGCACCGTCACCTCCTGATCAAGCGCCGATGACGTCGTTGCCGCGGGGCTCGCGCAGGCGGCAAGTCCGATCGCGGTGATGGCCCAGAGGGCGGCGCGGCGCCGTCGCATCGCGATGGGTACCCTACACGCATGGGACGTGCCCGCCGCGCCGCCATGGCTCTCGCGACCACGCTCGTCGCCACCGCGTGCGCGGCACCATCCCCGACCGAGACATCGGGCGGCTCAGCCTCGCCGGAAGCAAGCGTGACGGAGCCCCGATCGCAGGGAGCGAGCCCGGCCGGCAGCGTCGGCGGCGAGACCGCTGCCTGGGAGCGGATCGCCGATGCCCCGTTCGCCCGCCTCGAGATGGCGACGGCCGCACATGGCGGCAGGATCTGGCTGGCCGGGGGCCTCTCCCCACTCGGCGAGGCGCTGACCGACGTCGAGGTCCTCGATCCGGCGACCGGCGAGTGGAGTGACGGTCCGTCACTGCCATCGGGCGTTCACCACGCCGCACTCGTGTCAGATGGGTCTCGGCTCCTCCTCATCGGCGGCTACCTCGGCTCGTCCTTCAGCCTCCCGACCGAGATCGTGCTCGTCCTGGCCGACGGTGACGACACGTGGCGTGAAGGTCCACCGCTGCCCGACCAACGCGCCGCGGGCGCGGCCGCGTTTGACGGCGATCGCGTCGTGTACGGCGGCGGCGTCGGGGTGGGCGGCGTGGCTGGCGACATCTACGCCCTCGATGGGGACGCCTGGGATCGCATCGGCGGCATGCGGGTGGCTCGCGAGCACCTGGCCGCCACCAGCGACGAAGCTGGCCGTACCTGGCTGCTGGGCGGCCGGGTCGGCGGCCTGGAGGGCAACCTCGCCACGGTCGAGCTGGTGGAGGGCGACTCCATCACCGAGCTCGAGAGCCTGCCGACCCCTCGCGGTGGCGTGGCGGCCTTCTACGACGCCGATCTCGGCGCATGCCTGACCGGCGGCGAGGCACCGGATCGCGCCTACACCACGGTCGAGTGCATCGGCGCGGGTGGCGCTCCGACGACGCTTGCGGAGCTCAACGAGCCGCACCACGGCCACGGTGCCGCCGTGGTCGACGGCGTGGCCTACGTCCTCCTCGGCGGTCCGCAGCCGACCCTCAGCGCCGGTCCTGTCATCGAGACGCTGGACCTCGGCTCCTGAGAGCGACCAGCTAGGACGCCCGCGCCAGCCTGAGCGTCGATCGCACCGTGCCGGAGCTGGCCCCACGTGGATCGACGATGGGCGGGGAGGCGTACTCGGCCAGCGCCACGGGCAGCGGATCCCCCGCCAGCCCCAGCTGCCGGATGATGGCGATGGCGGTCACGTCGCCCGCCCGGCGCGCCAGGTTGCCGTCCTCGATCTTGGCCGCGATTCCCATCGGCCCGGCGCCGAACGGGCCGGGAGGCTTGACCGCTCCAGGCGGCAGCGCCAGCGCCAGGACGCCCTCGGCCCCTCCCTTGCTCACGATGCGCTTCGGAAACGCTCTCATCAGGGCCGTGTCGATGCGACGACGCTCGCCGGCCACCAGCTCCGGATGCTCCATCATCGCGTCACGGATCCGAGTCAGCGCCGAGCGGAGGGGAGGGTCGGCCACCGCCGACGGATCGGCCAGCCGCGCGAAGGCGGTGGCCAGGCCGCGAAGCGGCATGCCGAAGGTCACGACCCCGCAACCATCCACGGCGGTGGCGACCTCCTCGATCGGGACGTCGGACAGCGCCGAGACGGTCTCGAGCGCGAGTCGCTGCACCGGGTGGTCGGGGTCCCAGTACGTATCGATCGGCCAGCCGGAGGCCTTCGCGAACAGCACCATCCCGGCGTGCTTGCCCGAGCAGTTGCCCCGAAGGGCGTTCGGCTTCTCGCCGTCGCGCAGCAGCCGCTGGGCCGTCTCCGCGTCGTAGGGCGCGTGGACCTGGTTCTGGAGGACCGCGCTCGTCAGGCCGGCGCCGCGCAGGATCTCCTGGACGAGGCGCACATGCCGATCCTCCCCGTTGTGGCTGGCCGACATGATCGCCAGCGCATCGGTGCCGAGCCGATACTCGTCGAAGCGTCCGGAGGCCACGAACGGTGCGAGCTGAAAGGGCTTCGCGCTGGATCGGATGAAGATGAACTGGTCGGGGTCACCGACCGACGCCATCAGTTCGCCATCGGCCGCGACCACGGCCACCGATCCACGATGGACGGACTCGACGCGTTCGCCCCGCGTGACCTCGACGAGGATCGGTGGCGCGGACGCTGGGCGACGCGAGGAACGGGCCGGTCGGGCGTCGGCCACCGAATGAGGTCTGAGGTCGGACCTGGCTCAGCCGCCCTGGCCGGCCGGCTGGCCCTCGCGCTGCTCAGCTCCGGCCGCGGCGCCTTCTGCGTCGCCGCCCTCGCCCTTGCCGAAGATGCTGCCAGCCGCGTTGCCGGCGGATCCACCGCTGGCGTTGCCGCCCTGGCGCTGCGCCGGCTGACCGGGCTGCGGGGCTGCGGGGGCCGTCGGTCGTGCGCCGGGCTCGCGGGTCATGGTCACGCCGCCCTCCCAGTGGGCGCCTTCCTTCACGACCAGGACCTGGGTCTTGATGCTGCCCTTGACGCGACCGGTCGAGCCGATCTCGAAGCGGCCACCGCAGTCGACATCACCCTCGTAGTCGCCGTTGACGATGACGTTATGCGCGGTGATGGCGCTGCGGACGCGCGCCTGCGGGCTGATGATCAGGGTGCCCTGGCACTCGATCTCGCCCTGCGCCTCGCCCTCGATCCGCAGGTCGCGGTCGCTGACGTACTTCCCGTTGAATCGGGCGTGGGGATCGATGACCGACTCGTTGCCGCGGTCCGAACCGCGCGGGAATTCGCTGGCTGGCTGTGCCACGTCCACCTCACTCGTCAGGCTATCCGGATACAGGTTCCCGACGACGTCCTCGCGCGAAAGGCTGTCCGGCTTGGTTTCTCGTTTCGATCCGAAGACCATGCTCTCCTAACCTCCTGGAATACGGTCCGGCGACGGGCTGGGCACGGTCCGTGGCGCGCTGGTGCGTACAGGGACCGATAGCCTAGCAGCATGTCGGCGATGGAGGTAGATCCACCCCAGACCACCGCACGCCGCATACCACCGTCGTCCGCCGCCGCGCGATCTCGTGGTCACGACACTTCGCGATCGATTCACCGGACGGCGTTCTCAGGCAGCGTTGCCGCGATTTATCGAGGGCGGCCACGCCAGAGCAGCACCCCGAGGTGCGGTTCGTGCGGGCTGGGTCGCGATGAATCCCGAGAACCGCACCTGCAGTGGCCTTCAGGCGCTTTCGCCGCGATCTATCCCGACGCGGCCTGAATTGCGCGGGCTACTGCCGTGGCAAGCGCCTCGACCCGGTCCAGGGGAAGCGGATCGTCCCGATCACCCCGCCGCAGCGCGAGCGCGTGCGTGACGAGCGCCGCATCGGCTCCTTTCTCGATGGCCCAGGCGGCTGCCTCGGCCTTTGACGACCAGCGGCCGGTCGCGGCCCAGCGCCAAGCCCGACAGTCGTTGAGGACACGGTTCGGGGCGAGCGGCTCGTTCGCGGCATACCACGCCTGGGCAGCCGTGAGCGCGGCGAGGACGTCGGCACGGGCAACATGGCCGAAGAGCTCCGCTCCACGCGGTCCCGTCAGCGTCACCGATGCGTGCGCCGCGGCGGCCAGATCGAGCACGAACCAGAACGCAGGCTCGTTCGCCGGATCGGTGGTCAGGTGGTCATCCATTGCCGGCCCGGTGTTCAGGTTCAGCTCGAATGCCGGCCGCGGGCCAGGATCGGCGACCGCGGCCCTGCGGTAAACGACCAGCTCGAGCTTCGAAGCCGGGCACGGCAGGCTGCCGTGACGGACGGCGCCGGCAAGAGCCGCCTTCCGCTCGGCTGACATAGGGCTCGCGACCACCAGCACCACATCGATGTCGCTCCGGCCGGCCAGGTAGTCGTCTCGCGCGCCGGAGTTGACGACGTAGGCGCCGACGAGCTCATCGCCGAGGACCCCGCGCGCCCGCGCCACAAGGCGCTCGAGGTAGCTCGCGGTGGGAGAGTCATCCAGCGCCTGCATGCCGCCCATTGTCGGCCTGCCCGACGACTATGATTCCGCCGATGTCCGCCCACGTCAGCACGCATCCGCTCGTCGCACACAAGCTGGCAATCCTCCGCGATCGGACGACCGAGCCGAAGCGGTTCAGAGAGCTGGTCCGTGAGCTGACCTGGCTGCTCGGGTACGAGGCGATGGCCGACCTCGCCACGCGCGATCGCGAGGTCGAGACCCCTCTCGAGACGGTCACCGGCGCCGAGGTCGAGCCGCGCGTCGGGCTGGTGCCGGTCCTGCGCGCCGGCCTCGGCATGGTCGAGGCGATGCTCGAGCTGATCCCGACGGCCGAGGTCTGGCACATCGGTCTCTACCGCGACGAGCGGACCCTGAAGCCGGTCGAGTATTACAACAAGCTGCCGGATGCCGCGACCGTCCAGCTCTGCCTCATCCTCGATCCGATGCTCGCCACCGGGGGCTCGGCGGCCGCCACGGTCGACATCCTCAAGGCGTGGGGCGCGGCGCGGGTCAAGCAGGTCTCGCTCATCGCCGCACCCGAGGGCGTCTCGACGCTCTCGAACGCCCACCCCGACGTCGACATCCACGTCGCAGCGCTCGACTCGCACCTCAACGAGCGCGGGTACATCGTTCCCGGACTCGGCGATGCCGGCGATCGCCAGTTCGGCACTTTCGCCGGTCCCGGCTCGGAGCCCGGCCATGGACCCGACGACGAGACCGCCGAGGTGGTCCGCCGCCTTCAGCGCGACCTCGAGGGCTGACGCGGGGCACAGAAATGTCCCGAAGGAACCGCCGCCGGACCATTGATGCAATCTCTGGTGCCGTTGGCTGCCCCTTCGGGACGACCGAAGGATATCGGCGCCGACGAGGTCCCCGCAATCCCGGTTCTCCACGAGCTTCCGAGGGCGGCGGTGGCTTATCCACAGGTTATCCACAGACGTGGACATTGATCAGGCATTGACAGTGGGAGCCGAGCCGGCCGCTGATACGCTGCCTGCATGAGCCTGACCGTCCCAGTTTGTCCCCGCTGCGCGACCACTGGGGAGCAGCCCCTGGTCTGCGATCGTTGCTCGTGGCGCTGGTACGCCAACCCCAAGCCGGCCGCCGCGGTGCTGCTCGAGCGCACCGAGGATGACGAGGCTGAGCCATCGATCCTGCTGCTGCGGCGGGCGGTCGAGCCCGGCCTCGGGGATTGGGACCTGCCCGCCGGCTACCTCGACCCGGGAGAGTCGTTCGAGATGGCGGCCCGGCGCGAGACACGCGAGGAGGCGGGGGTCGACGTCGAGCTCGTCGGACTGGCTGGCCTGTATCACTCGCCGATGGCCAACGCGGTCACCGCGGTCTTCCGCGCCCGCGCCGTGGACGCCGACGCGCAGATCGCGGTGGACTTCGAGTCGAGCGACCACGCGTGGGTCGCTCGCTCCGACGTGGCGGCGTGGCTGCCCAGGCTCGCCTTCCCGTCGATGGCCGCCGCAGTCGCGGACTGGGCCGACGCGGGCTGATCGCGCGCGCCTGACGGCCCGGCACGCTGCGCTACACTCGCTCGCGATTCACTTCGCAGGAGACCGATGCCCGACTCCACCGTCCGGGTCGCGGTGACCGGCGCCGCCGGTCAGATCGGCTACGCGCTGCTCTTCCGGATCGCGTCGGGCCAGGCTTTCGGCCCTGATACCCCGGTCGCCCTCCAGCTCCTGGAGCTCGAGGCGGCGCTGCCCGCGCTCGATGGCGTCCGGATGGAGCTGGACGACTGCGCCTTTCCCCTCCTCACCGATGTGGTCGCGACCTCCGACACCGATGAGGCGTTCAGCGGTGCGAACTGGGCGCTCCTGGTCGGGGCCGTCCCGCGTCGCGAGGGGATGGAGCGCAAGGACCTGCTGACGATCAATGGCGGCATCTTCACCGGTCAGGGGGAGGCGATCGCTCGAAACGCCGCCGATGACTGCCGCGTGCTCGTCGTGGGCAACCCCTGCAATACCAACGCGCTGATCGGATCCACGGCCGCCGCCCGCCACGGCATGCCGTCCGACCGATGGTTCGCGATGACGATGCTCGACGAGAGCCGGGCCCGCACCCAGCTGGCGGCGAAGGCCCGGGTGCCAGTCGCCGAGGTCACCGACCTCGCCATCTGGGGCAACCACTCGTCGACCCAGTTTCCCGACGCATGGCACGCGTCGATCGGCGGTCGGCCCGCTCCGGAGGTGATCGACGACGAGGAGTGGCTGCGCGGCGAGTTCATCGCCACCGTCCAGCAGCGCGGCGCTGCCATCATCAAGGCGCGCGGCCAGTCGAGTGCCGCCAGCGCGGCCAATGCGGTCATCGACACCGTGCGCAACGTGGCGCGCCCGACGGGCCAGACCTTCTCATCGGCGATTCCCGGCGCCGGCCAGCGGCGGCTACGACGTGCCAGAGGGGCTGGTGTTCGGCTATCCCCTTCGGGCCACCGCCCCGGGGAGCGTCGAGATCGTGCAGGGCGTCGAGCACGGCGAGTTCGCCCGCGGCAAGCTCGATGCGACCACGACCGAGCTCCTCGAGGAGCGGGCCGCGGTCGAGGAGCTCGTGGCATGACGGCGAACTCACCCACCCGCACCGAGGCCGCCACGCTCCGCATCGGCAACCGGGAGGTCGACCTTCCCCTGGTGCGCGGCAGCGAGGGCGACGACGCTATCGACATCGGCAGGCTGCGCGCCGAGACGGGGCTCATCACGCTGGACCCCGGCTACGGAAACACCGGGGCGGCGACCAGCGCCATCACCTTCCTCGATGGTGAGGAGGGCATCCTCCGTTATCGCGGCTATCCCATCGAGCAGCTGGCCGAGCACTCGACCTTCCTCGAGGTCGCCTACCTGCTCATCTGGGGCGAGCTGCCGACCCGCCAGCAGCTCGATCGGTTCAGTACCGAGGTGACGCACCACACACTCATCCGCGAGGAGATGCGCCACTTCTTCGACTCCTTCCCGGCCGATGCGCACCCGATGGCGGTGCTCGCCTCGGGCGTGGTCGGGATGAGCACGTTCTATCCGGACAGCCAGAACATCTTCGATCCGGACTCGGTCGAGGTGACCATCAATCGGCTCATCGCCAAGCTCCCGACGCTGGCGGCCTGGTCGTTCAAGAAGGCGATCGGCCAGCCGTACGTGTACCCGCGCAACGATCTGGGCTATTCGGCGAACCTGCTGCACATGATGTTCGCGGTCCCGTCGGAGTCTTACGAGGTCGACCCACAGGTTGCGAAGGCGCTTGACCTGCTCCTGATCCTCCACGCCGATCACGAGCAGAACGCATCGGCCTCGACGGTGCGGCTCGTGGGCAGCACGCACGTCAACCTGTACGCCTCGATCAGCGCCGGGATCAGCGCGCTGTGGGGGCCGCTGCACGGCGGGGCGAACGAGGCGGTCATCAACACCCTCGAGCGGATCGTGGCCGACGGGGGCAACGTCCAGAAGTGGGTCGACCGCGCCAAGGACCCGAACGACAGCTTCCGCCTCGCGGGGTTCGGCCATCGCGTGTACAAGAGCTTCGACCCGCGCGCCACGATCATCAAGGCGGCTGCGGACCGCGTGCTCGCGGCCACAGGCGCCGATGAGGCCCTGTTCGAGGTGGCCCAGCGGCTCGAGGAGGTCGCCCTGCACGACGAGTACTTTGTCAGCCGCAAGCTCTATCCCAACGTGGACTTCTACTCCGGGCTCATCTACCGCGCCATCGGCTTCCCCAAGAACATGTTCACGAACTGCTTCGCGATCGGCCGACTGCCGGGCTGGATCGCTCAATGGCAGGAGATGATGTCGGCGGCCGAGACCAAGATCGGGCGGCCGCGCCAGGTGTACGTCGGCCCGGGAATCCGGGACTACGTTGCGATCGAGCAGCGCTGAATGCGCCTGACGATCATGGGCCGATCCCCGGCTTCGCCCAACCCGGGCGAGGCCTGCGCCGGCTACCTCGTGGAGGGCGGCGGGGCGCGCGTCCTGGTCGACATCGGCCCCGGGGTGGTTGCCCAGCTCGTGAAGCGCCACCATCCCGACGAGCTCGACGCGGTGGTCATCAGCCACATGCACGCCGACCACATGCTCGACCTCGTCACGTTGCGCTACGTGTATCCCTGGCGCGCGAGGCCCAAGGACCAGCGCCTGCGCGTGATCATGCCGCCGGGGTCTGCGGACCAGATTCTCGACCTGGCCAAGGGCGTCGGCAGCGCCGACCACTTCGAAGCCTGCTTCCGGCTCTCCGAGCACGACGGCACCTCGGAGATGAGCTTCGGCAGCATGTCCCTGACGCCGGTCCAGACCCAGCACTACATCCCGTGCTGGGGCTTCCGCATCGAGGCCGATGGCCGCCGTCTCGCCTACACAGCCGACACCGCTCCCTGCGGCGGCCTCACCGATCTCGCCGATGGTCCGGACCTGCTCCTGGCGGAGGCGACGCTGCGCTCGCTCGACGAGGATGCGGCACCGCCGGAGCCCCGTGGCCACATCACGCCCGAGGAAGCCGGCATCGCCGGTCGTGAAGGCGCCGCACGCCGGCTGATGCTCACCCACCTTCCGGTCAACGGCGACGGCGCCTGGGCCCGGACCAGCGCATCGGAGGCGTTCGGCTCCGACGTAGAGATCGCCGAGCCGTCCCGCACCTACGAGGTCTGATCGCTCTCCAGCAGGGTGACCAGCTCTTCGAGCTCCTCGGTCCAGCCTGATCGTCGCGATTGACAGCCGCGATACCCTACCAATCAAACGTTCGTTTGGTAACTGAGCCCAGCCCGTCGCATGACCACCTCGCTCCCAGCCCGCCCTCGCGAAGCGGAGCTCCACGCCACCGCAACCCGCCTCTTCCGGGAGCGCGGCTATCACGCGACCTCGATGCAGGACCTCGGCGAGGCGCTCGGCATGAACCGGGGCAGCATCTACCACTACATCACCGGCAAGGACGAGCTGCTCTGGGCCATCCTCAACCGCGCGCTCGACCTGCTGGAGGCCCGCGTGCACCCGGTGCTCGAGGCCGACGCTTCACCGGTCGACCGCCTGACCGGAGCGATCCGCGAGCACCTGCAGGTCGCCGCCGACCACGCGGATGAGCTCTCGCTGATCCAGATCGAGCTCCGGGCCCTCAGCCGCGAGCGACAGCACGAGATCATCGCGCGCCGCAACGCCTACGAGAACCGATGGCGGGCCACCCTTGAGGCCGGAATCGCCGATGGCAGCCTGCGGAGCTTCGACGTGCGCCTCGCGGGCATCGGCATCCTCTCGGCCTGCAACTGGTTCACGCAGTGGTACCGCCCGTCGGGACCGATGGACGTCGATGAGATCGCCGACGCGTTCTCGGAGCTCTTCCTCGGCGGCCTGCGCTCATGACACCGAGGATCGCCAGCGCCCTTGTCATCGGTGCGGGCACGATGGGCGCGCAGATCGCCGCGCTCCTCGCCGGCGCCGGGGCCCGGGTGCGCCTGTTCGACATGACCGAGGAAGTGGCGAAGAGCGGCCTGGACCGGGTCACCAAGCTGAAGCCCGCGCCGCTGTACTCGTCCGATCACGGGCGACGGATTCGGCCGGGCGGCCTCGACGATGATGCGGCGTTCCGCGCCGCGGTCGGTGAGGCGGACTGGGTGCTCGAGGCGATCGTGGAGCGGGCCGAGCCGAAGCGAGCTCTCTTCGAGCGAGTCGATGCGGCGCTTACCGATCGGACGCGCTACGTGACGACGAACACCAGCGGCCTCTCGATCGCCGGGCTCGCCGACGGTCGCAGCGATGGCTTCCGGCGCCGGTTCCTGGGCACGCACTTCTTCAACCCGCCGCGCTACACGCGCCTCCTCGAGCTGATCCCGCTGCCGGAGACGGACCGCGCGCTGGTCGCCGAGCTGGCCGACTTCGCGTCGCGCCATCTCGGCAAGGGCACCGTCGACGCCCGCGACACGCCCGCCTTCATCGCCAACCGGCTCGGCGTGCACGGCCTCATGGTCGCGCTCCGCCTGGCCCAGGAGCTGGGTCTGGGGCCGGACGAGGTTGACGAGCTGACCGGCACGCTCATCGGGCGGCCGAAGAGCGCGACCTTTCGCACGCTGGACCTCGTCGGGATCGACGTCGCAGTCGCCGTCGCGGATCACTGCCACGCGGAGCTGGCCGACGACCCCGAGCGCGACACGTTCGCGGTCCCGCCGCTGATGCGGGACCTCGTGGAGCGCGGCGCGCTCGGCGAGAAGGCCGGCGCCGGCTTCTTCCGGAGGGAGGGGGGCGAGATCCTCGCCCTCGATCTGGAGTCCGGCGAGTACCGGCCGCGACGGAAATTCGCTTCCGGATCCGTGGCGATGGCGCGCAACGAGGCAGACCTTCCCGCACGGCTCCGGATGCTGATCGGCGCCGAGGACAGCGCGGGCGAGTTCCTGCGTCGCGCGCTGGCGGCCAACCTTGGCTACGCGGCCCGCGTCGGGCCGGAGATCGCCGACGGCGTCGCCGATATCGACGCGGCCATGCGCTGGGGCTTCGGCTGGGAGCTCGGGCCGTTCGAGCTGATTGCCGCCCTCGGCGACGATGCGGCCCGGCTCCTTCCCGAGGTCGAGCTGCCGGACCCGATCTACGACAACGGCTCGGCCTGGAGCTACGTTGCCCGCGCTCCGGCCCCGATCGCGCAGCGGCCGGGCACCGTCGACCTGCTGGCCGCTCGGCGAGAGGAGCTGCCGTCGAACGCGGCAGCGACCGCGCTCGAGCTCGGCGACGGCATTCTCGGGCTCGAGCTGCACGGCAAGCTGAACATCATCGGGCTCGACACGCTCGCGATGGTCGAGCGCGCCGTGGCGCTGGCGGCGGAGCGATACGACGGGCTGATCATCGGCACGGCGGCGCCGGACTTCAGCGCCGGCGCGAACCTCGCTCTCATGCTGCTCGAGGCAGAGGAGGGCGAGTGGGCGGAGCTCGACCGCGTCATCCGCCGCTTCCAGGGCGCGACCCAGGCGATCCGCCACGCTCCCGTGCCGGTGGTCGTCGCCCCACGCGGGCGCACCCTCGGAGGAGGCGCCGAGATCGTGCTGGCCGCGGCCCGGGCGCAACCGCTGGCCGAGACGTACATCGGCCTGGTCGAGCTCGGCGTCGGGCTCATCCCCGCCGGCGGCGGGTCCACGGCCATGGCTCGTCGCATCGCCGAGCGGCTGCCCGCGGGCGCTCGCGACGACCTCTTCCCGCTCTACAGCCACGTCTTCACCGCCATCGCCAGCGCGACCGTTGCGACCTCCGCATGGGAGGCTCGCGAGTACCTGCTCCTGACCGAGTCCGACCCCATCACCGCCGATCCGGACCGCCAGTGGGCCGACGCCGCCGCGACCGCTCGAACCCTGGCGGAGGTCGGCTATCGCCCCCCGGGCCAGACCCGCATCCCGGTGCTCGGCCGTCGCGGGATCTCCGCTGCCGAGGCCCTCAGCTACAACCAGCTCGTTGGGCGGCACATCAGCGAGCACGATCGGCGGCTGGTCCTCGAGCTCGCGACGGTCATGAGCGGCGGTGACGTGGCGGAGGGCACGCTCGTGAGCGAGCAGCATCTCCTCGACCTCGAGCGCGAGGCGTTCCTGCGCCTGCTGGGCGAGCCGCTCACCCGCGATCGCATCCGTCACACCCTGAAGACCGGCAAGCCGCTGCGGAACTGAGATGCCATGAATGGACCGATGAAACCAACTGCGCGACGCCGTCATCGTCTCGGCCGCCCGCACCGCCGTCGGCAAGGCGCCTCGTGGCAGCCTGCGCGAGACGCCGCCCTCCGAGCTGGCCATGGTCGCCGTGCGCGAGGCGCTGGCGCGCGCGCCGGGCCTCGACCCGGAAGAGATCGAGGATCTCGTCCTCGGCTGCGCCATGCCCGAGGGCGCCCAGGGCCTGAACATGGCGCGCCAGGTCGCGCTCGGCGCCGGCATCAGCGAGCGCGCATCGGCGATGACCATCAACCGGTTCTGCGCCTCGGGCCTCCAGGCGCTGGCGCTGGCGACGCAGGCGGTCCAGACCGGCGTGCACGATGTCGTCGTCGCCGGCGGGATGGAGTCGATGAGCTACGTGCCGATGATCGGACACCGCTTCAGCCCCGATCCGACCATGGCCGACGACCGGCCGCAGGTCTATCTCAGCATGGGCCTGACCGCCGAGAACGTGGCCGAGCGCTTCGACGTCGGCCGCGACGCCCAGGACGCGTGGGGCCTGCGCTCGCACCAGCGCGCATCGGCCGCGCAGCGCGAGGGACGCTTCTTCGACGAGGTGGTGCCGGTGCCCGCGTCGTTGACGGACGTCGATGCCGACGGCCGCCCGACCACCCGCGAGGTCGCGTTCGACGCCGACGAGGGCATCCGCCACGACGCCGATGCCGCCCAGATGGCCGGGCTCAAGCCAGTGTTCGCCGCCGGCGGCAGCGTCACCGCCGGCAACTCATCCCAGATGAGCGACGGCGCCGCGGCCCTGGTCGTGATGGCCGGTGAACGCGCCGCCGCCCTGGGGCTCAGCCCGCTGGGGCGGCTCGTCAGCTTCGCGACCGCCGGAGTCGATCCGGCGATCATGGGCATCGGGCCGGTCGACGCGGTCCCCAAGGCCCTCGCCAAGGCGGGGATCTCGCTCGACGACATCGCCGTGACCGAGCTCAACGAGGCGTTCGCCGCGCAGGTCGTCGCCGTCGTGCGCGCAATCGGCCTGGACCCCGAGACGACGAACGTCAACGGCGGCGCCATCGCCCTCGGCCACCCGCTCGGCGCCACCGGGGCGAAGCTCTCGGTCCAGATGCTCTCCGAGCTCGCGCGGCGCGACGCGCGGTACGGGCTGGTCACGATGTGCGTTGGCGGCGGCCAGGGTGCCGCCGGCGTCATCGAATGGCTCGGCGGACGACAGCCGGCGCGCGCGGCATCGGTGGAGAAGGAGCGAGCCGCATGACCGCCACCGCGCCCCGCACCGCGGTACTGCCGGGTGGCAGCTTCATGATCGGTCCGGTCGAGCCCGGATCCGTCTACACGCCCGAGCAGCTGAGCGACGAGCACCGCGCCATCCGCGCCGCGGTCACCGCCTTCGTGGAGAAGGAGGTCACACCGCGGCACGAAGCGGTCGAGGGCCGCGACCACGCGACGCACCGCGCGCTGCTGGAGCGACTGGGGCGCGACGGCTATCTCGGGATCGACGTGCCGGAGGCGTATGGCGGCGCGGGGCTCGACCGTATCAGCAGCCTCGTGGTCAGCGAGGCGATCGCCGCTTCGGGATCCTTCGCCGTCACCCACGCCGCGCACACCGGCATCGGCACGCTGCCCGTCGCCTTCTTCGGCACGGATGCGCAGAAGCGCCGATACCTGCCCGGTCTCGCCGACGGGACGCGGGTCGGGGCGTACTGCCTCACCGAGCCTGCCGCGGGCTCCGACGCGATGGGAATCCGCACCCGGGCAACCCGAGAGCCGGACGGCCGATGGCGGCTCGACGGAACGAAGCAGTTCATCACCAACGCCGGCTTCGCCGACCTCTTCACCGTCTACGCCAAGATCGATGGCGAGGCCTTCTCCGCCTTTTTGGTCGAGCGCGACACGCCCGGCCTGGTGATCGGCGCCGAGGAGGAGAAGATGGGCATGCACGGCGCCTCGACCTGCTCAGTCACGCTGGATCGGGCAGTCATCGCCGAGGACGCGCTGCTCGGGGAGGCGGGCAAGGGCCATCGCATCGCCTTCAACGTCCTGAATGTGGGCCGCTTCAAGCTCGGCGCCGCCTGCATGGGCGGGATGCGACCGGCCCTCGGTATCGCGACGCGTTACGCGTCCGAGCGCACCGCCTTCGGGCGGCGGCTGGCAGACTTCCCACTCATCGGCGCCAAGCTGGCGGCCATCGCCGCGCGGACGTACGCGGTCGAGTCGAGCGTGTACCGCATCGGCGGCCTGCTGGAGGGCAGCCTGGCGGTGGCGGAGGATACGACCAGTCCGGAGGCGATCCGCGTGGCGCTCGAGGAGTACGCGATCGAGTGCTCGATTGCCAAGGTCCTCGCCAGCGAGGAGCTCGACTTCATCGTTGACGAGCTGGTCCAGATTCATGGTGGGTATGGCTACATCGAGGAGTACCCGGCCGCCGGCTTCTACCGCGACGCTCGCATCCACCGCATATGGGAGGGGACCAACGAGATCAACCGGCTGCTCGTGCCCGGCACGCTGCTCAAGCGTGCCATGAAGGGACGCCTCGATCTGCTCGGCCCGGCGCAGCGCGCGACCGATGCCCTGCTCGGTGGCGACCTGCCCGAGTTCGACGGACCGTTCGCGACCGAGGACGCCGCCGTCGCGAATGCGCGCACCGCCACCCTTCTGTTGGCCGGCGCCGCCGTCCAGCGCCACGGCACCGCCATCGAGGAGGAGCAGGAGCTCCTGGCCGGGTTGGCCGACCTGGCGATCGACCTGTTCGCGATGGAGTCATCTCTCGAGCGCGCACGGGCGGCGGGCGCTGGCGCGGACGCATCGGTGCATGCCGACCTCGCGCGCCTGGTGGTGGCCGACCGCGCTTCGGCGGTCGAAGCCCGCGCCAAGGCACTGGGCGCTTCGCTGGCGACCGGTGACGAGGCACGCACGCTCGTGGCCGGCCTTCGCCGTATCCTGCGTGGCGAGCCGGTGGATCGGATCGCCCTGGGCCGCCGGGTGGCGGCGTCCGTCATGGCCCACGGTGGGTATCCCGTATGAGGAGATGGGAGGAGCCAGACCGATGACCACGCTCGATCGACCCCCGGCCGCGATCGGTTCCGACCGTCCCTGGATCGCCCACTACGAGGCCGGTGTGCCGGCCGAGGTCGAGCTGCCCGACGTGCCGGTCGACCAGCTCCTGCGCCGCACGGCCCAGCGACAGCCGGACCGGACGGCATTGATCTTCTTCGGGCGCAGGACCTCGTTCGCCGAGCTCGACCGGGCCGCCGATCGGTTCGCCAACGTGCTCGCCGGGGAGGGCGTCGGCAAGGGCGACCGCGTCAGCCTGCATCTTCCGACCAGCCCCGCCTTCGTTATCGCCTTCATGGGCGCGATGCGGGCCGGCGCCATCGCCGTGCCGATGAACCCGCTCTACGTCGAGCGCGAGCTGGGCGTGCTGTTCGAGCAGGTGAAGCCCAAGGTGTCGGTCACCATCGACCTCCTCCTCCCGCGCCTCGACAAGGTCCGAGCAGCCGACGGCGGACAGCCGGGCCGCTACATCACGACCGGCATCCAGGACTCGCTGCCGGTGCCCATCAAGTGGCTCTATCCGATCAAGGCACGGCGCGAGGGCCGCTGGAATCCGGCCAAGCACACCGACGCCACGCCGAACCTCTTCCGCCTCCTTGCCGATGCGCCCGGCGCGCGCTTCGAGTCGCTGGCTGCACCCGACGACATCGCGGTGCTCCAGCCGACCGGAGGCACGACCGGCATCCCGAAATGCGCGATGCTCACCCATCGCAATCTCGTCGCCAACGCGCACCAGGTTGCCGCCTGGTTCCCGAGCATGGCCGATACGGACGAGCCGGCGTCGATCCTCTGCCCGCTGCCCCTCTTCCACATCTACGGGCTGACCGTCGACATGAACTACGCCATGCTCGTCGGAGGCACGCTGATCCTCATTCCCCGCTTCGATCCCGAGATGGTCCTCAAGGCCACGAAGCACCGGCCGCGGCTCTTCCCCGGCGCGCCGATCATGTACCAGACGCTGGCCCACCACCCCGAGGTCGGCAAGTTCGACCTCTCCAGCATCGAGGCCTGCATCAGCGGCGCGGCACCCCTGCCGCCGGAGGTGCAGCGCGACTTCGAGGAGGTCACCGGCGGCCGCGTGGTCGAGGGCTACGGCCTGACCGAGGCCTCGCCGGTCACGCACTGCAACCCGGTGCACGGCGAGCGGCGCAACGGCACGATCGGGCTGCCCTTCCCCTCGACCGATGCGCGAGTCGTCGACCCGGATACTGGCGCGGCCCTCCCCGTCGGCGAGGTCGGCGAGCTTGCCATCAAGGGGCCGCAGGTGATGGCCGGGTACTGGGAGCGCCCCGAGGAGACCGCCGTGGCGCTGCGCGACGGATGGCTCCACACCGGCGACATGGCCCAGATGAGCGATGACGGCTTCTTCACGATCGTCGACCGCGCCAAGGACCTCGTCATCGTCGGCGGCATCAACGTTTACCCGCGCGAGGTCGAGGAGGTGCTGCTCACCCATCCGGCCGTCGCCGATGCCGCGGTCATCGGCGTCCCCGATGAGCGGCGCGGCGAGGTCCCGTACGCGTTCGTCGTGCTGGAGGCGGACGCATCGGCCAGCGAGGAGGAGCTGCTGGACCACTGTCGCGAGAACCTGGCCCGGTTCAAGGTGCCGTGCAACGTCGAGTTCCGTGACGAGCTGCCGAAGACGATGATCGGCAAGGTCCTGCGCAAGGACCTGCGCGCCGAGCTGGAGTCGCGCTAGCCGTCCTCGGCGACGCGAGCCCGAGCGATCCAGCGATCGGCGGCCCACGTGGCGAGCGCCCATACCTGGCTCACCACGAGGGCCGAGGCTGCCATGAACGCGACCGCCGGCAGCGCGCGGAAGCCGATCATCGCGCCGGCCATGACGAGCGTCGAGGCGAAGATCAGGAACAGGATCGCGCCGAGCATGACGAGCGCGATCTTCGCGGCCGTCAGCATGAACCATGCGAGCGAGTGGTTCTGGGCACGTCCCGCGAGCCACAGGACGCACGGCCCGGAGGCCCCCGCCAGCGACGTGTAGATCCCGAAGCCCCCGAACAGAGCGCCGGCCCCGAGGCGCTCGCCGGTGGCGAACCAGATGAAGAGCCACGCCGCCAACAGCGTCGAGAGCGCACCGACCCCGATCAGCCAGATGAGCAGCAGCGTGGCCGTGCCGCCGGAGAGGCGCTCGACGAGCTCGCCGTCCTCGGTCTCGACCAGCTCGGTCGGGCCGTCCTCGCGAGGATGCTCGTCAGTCACCGCTGATTGACGCGAAGGCCGATGCGAGATCCGCCTGGAGATCGTCGACCGACTCGATCCCGACCGAGAGTCGCACCAGCGACGGCGATACCGCCAGGGGCGAGTCTGCGACCGAGGCATGCGTCATCGGCGCCGGCAACTCGATCAGCGACTCGACCGCGCCGAGCGATTCGGCCAGCGTGAAGAGGCGCGTGGCACCCACGAAACGGCGCGCTGCCGCTTCGTCGCCGCGCAGCTCGACGCTCAGCATGGCGCCGGGAAGCCGCATCTGGCGCGCGACGAGATCCGCGGCCGGATGGTCGGGCAGCCCGGGATAGTTGACGGTCGCCACCTCGGGACGCTCGCACAGCCACAGGGCCAGGATCAGCGCATTCGCCGATGCGCGCTCCATGCGCAGCGCCAGCGTGCGCAGGCCGCGCAGCACCAGGAAGCAGTCGAACGGGCTCGGCACGGCACCGGCCGCGTTCTGGTGGAAGCGCAGGCGCTCGGCGAGTGCGTCGGAGCGCGTGGCGATCAGCCCACCGATGACGTCGGAATGGCCGCCGAGATACTTCGTCGCCGAGTGCAGGACGAGATCGGCGCCAAGCTCCAGCGGCCGCTGGAGGTAGGGCGTCGCGAACGTGTTGTCGACAACCGTCGTCGCGCCGGCCGTGGCCGCCAGGCGGGCCACCGCGCTGATGTCGATGACCTTCATCAATGGGTTGGACGGCGTCTCGATCCAGACCACCTTCGGCGGGCGATCGCCGCCGAAGGCGGTTGCCACTGCGTCGAGGTCGCGCAGGTCGATCGCATCGGTCTCGATCCCGTAGCGGCGCCAGACCTTGTCCGCCAGGCGCCACGTGCCGCCGTAGACGTCGTCGCTCATGAGGAGGCGGTCACCCGGCTCGAGCAGGAAGCCGATGCCCTGGGTGGCCGCCAGGCCGGACGCGAAGGCGACGCCGTGGGTCGCATTCTCGAGCGTCGCGATCGCCTCCTCGAGGGCGGCGCGTGTCGGATTGCCGCTGCGCCCGTACTCGAAGCCGCCGCGCAGGCCACCCACGCCATCCTGCTTGAAGGTGGTGCTCATCTGGATGGCCGGGACCACGGCGCCGGTGTGCGGGTCCGGCTCGCCCCCGGCGTGGACGGCGAGCGTCTCGAATCGGTCGGTCATGGGCGCCCATTCTTGCACGGTCGCGCCGGACGGCTTGCTGGCCGTGGCATGATCGCGGCCATGACCGCACGCGCCGAGCCTCGCTTCGCCAGCGGCCTGCTGATGCTGGCCGATATCAGCGGCTACACGTCCTTTCTGCAGGGCGTGACGGAGGCACACCCCGAGCTGACGAGCGGCGTGGAGCCGGTGCCACCGGCGTACGACTTCATGGTCACCCTGCTCGACCTCGTCGCGGACGAGATGCAGCCAATGTTCACGCCGGTGCAGACCGAGGGTGACGCCCTCTTCGCGGTGGCCGATGCCGACGCAGTGACGAACCGCGGCAGCGAGGTGCTCGGCACGATCGGAGCGACCTACACCTCATATCACGCCCGCATCGAGGAGCAGCAGCGAATGCAGGGCCACGATTGCACCGCCTGCGTGCTTCTCACGTCGCTGGAGCTGAAGTTCATCGTCCACGCCGGCACCTATGTCGTTCAGCCACTGGCGACGCGGACGCACCTGGCCGGCCCAGCCGTCATCCTCGCGCACCGGCTGCTCAAGAACCGGGTGACCGATGAGACGGGGTTGCGGGGCTACGTCCTGATCACCGACGCCGCCCGGGAGCTGCTCGGCATGGATGCCGCGGCGGGCGCCAGTCACATCGAGGCGTATGACGACTCCGGCTCCGTGAGCGGCATCGTGCTCGGCCTCCCGACGCCGGTGAGCTGAGAGCTCAGCCGGCCGGCGCCTCGGGCACGACCGGTTCCTGCTCGGATGCCTGGGGCTGGTCGTCTGTCTGGAAGCGGCGCCACGCATCAATGGCCAGCCAGATCGCGATGAGCAGCACGATGAACCCGTTCACCGGGTGCAGCGCGGCGATCGCCGGAACCGAGTCGCGCTGGAAGACCAGCACCGACTGCAGGATGAACTGGCCGAACATGACCGCCGCCGCGATCACCTCCCAGCGGCCGAAGCCGCCGACGATGCCGGTGACGATCAGCACGAACGGCAGCAAGGTCAGCAGGTAACCGAAGTCGCGGTGCGTGGTGAAGCTGGACGGGGTGTCGAAGACGCCCATGCCCGCCAGGAAGACCTGGACGAACAGGCCGAAGACGAGGAGCCAGGCGACGACGAGGTGGATCGGGCGCGCGATGCGTCTGGCCATCGGGGTCCCTCCGTGATTGTGCGGCGGAGTATATACGTATATACGTTCGCGCCGTGACTGCTATCGGGTCCGCGGGAACCCCAGGTCCACTGACGAGGTCCCGGGGTCGGGCCAGCGCGCGGTAACGACCTTGCCACGGGTATAGAACTGGATGCCTTCCGGCCCGTACATGTGCAGATCGCCGAAGAGCGACGCCTTCCAGCCGCCGAAGCTGTAGTAGGCCACCGGCACCGGGATCGGCACGTTGATGCCGACCATGCCGACGTTGACGTCGAACTGGTATTGGCGCGCCGCACCACCATCGCGGGTGAAGATCGCGGTGCCGTTGCCGTACTGGTTGTCGTTGACGATCTTCAGCGCCTCGGGATAGTCGTGTGTGCGGACGACCTCGAGCACCGGGCCGAAGATCTCGTTCTGGTAGCACTCCATGTCGGGCGTGACGTGGTCGAGGAGGCTGACGCCAAGGAAGAAGCCGTCGCTCTCGCCGTACAGGACGTGCTGGCGCCCATCGGCGCGGACGGTGGCGCCGTGGCTGGCGGCATGCTCGACGTAGGAGGCGACCTTGTCGCGGTGCTCCTTCGTGATGAGCGGACCCATCTCGGAGCCCTCTTCGTTGCCCGGGCCGATCTTGATCTTCGGCAGCCGCTCCTCGATGGCGCTGACCAGCGGATCGGCCACGTCGCCCACCGCGACGACCACCGAGATCGCCATGCAGCGCTCGCCGGCGGAGCCGTACGCGGCGGAGACGGCGGCATCGGCGGCCATGTCGATGTCGGCGTCCGGCAGCACGATCATGTGGTTCTTCGCGCCGCCCAGCGCCTGGACGCGCTTGCCGTGCGCGGTTCCCGTCTCGTAGATGTACTTCGCGATCGGGGTCGAGCCGACGAAGCTGACGGCGGCGATGTCGGGGTGCTCGAGGATGCGGTCGACCGCGACCTTGTCGCCGTGGACGACGTTGAAGACGCCGTCCGGCAGCCCCGCCTCCTTGAGCAGCTCGGCGAGATAGACCGATGCGGACGGGTCCTTCTCGGAGGGCTTCAGGATGAACGTGTTCCCGCAGGCGATGGCGTTGGCGAACATCCACATCGGCACCATGGCCGGGAAGTTGAATGGCGTGATGCCTGCCGCCACGCCGAGCGGCTGGCGGATCTGGTACACGTCGATGCCGCTCGAGACCTGCTCGCTGAAGCCACCCTTGAGCAGGTGCGGGATGCCGGTCGCGAACTCGAGGTTCTCGAGGCCGCGGGCGACCTCGCCCAGCGCATCGGTTCTGACCTTTCCGTGCTCCCGGGTCAGGTGCGCCGCGATCTCCTCGCGATGCTGCTCGACCAGGTTCCGGATGCGGAAGAGGATCTCGGTGCGCTTGCTGATGCTGGTGGCGCGCCATCCCGTGAACGCCTCATGGGCGACCTTGACGGCAGCGTCGACCTCCTCGGCCGATGCGAAGTCGACCTGTCGCGCGACCTGGCCGGTGGCCGGGTTGTAGACCGGTCCGCTGCGGCCACTCGAGCCCGCGACCCGCTGCCCGTTGATCCAGTGGTTGACCCGCTCCAGCCCGGCCTCGTCGCCCCGCTCGGCGGCCGGCGGCTCCGCGACGTGCGTCATGTGCTCCTCGATTGCGTGCGTCGGTGTCAGCTCTTCAGCGCCCAACGATACTCCCCATGCCCACGAGCGCGTCAGCGTACCGCGGTTGGGTGGACACGCCAGCACGGCCGCGCGAGCTCTTCGCGACGATCCGATCGGAGACGCTGACGCGGCGCTATGGATGGAGGCGGCCGACGGGTCAGCCGGCGGTCGCGCACGCCGGCGGACGCGACTCAGACGGGACCGAGGCGCTACGCACCGCGATCGCTGGGTGTCCGGCGGACGCAGCGACGCCGGCAGCGATCGGAGGCTCAGCCGGCCGACGTCCGCGGGATCCGGTCACCGCGCAGCACGACGTCGGCGCGGGTCGACCGCCAGTCGTAGTCGGCGGCGCCCTCGTCGGCGCCGAGAAGGCCCTGGGATCGCAGCCATTCGTCGCTGTACAGCTTGCCGACGTAGTTCCGGCCCGAGTCCGGCATGAGGACCACCATGAGCGACTCGGGATCGTCGAGGTCCCGCGCGAGCTGGAGCGCCGCCCACAGCGCCGTCCCGCACGACTCCCCCATCAGGATGCCCTCGCGCGCGGTGGCGACCCGCGCGGTGAGCATCGAGTCGCGATCGGAGACGCGGATGACGACGTCGCAGATGCCGGCGTCGTAGGTGACCGGCCAGAAGTCCTCGCCGATGCCCTCGGTCAGGTACGGCTTCGGCGAGTCACCGGAGTAGACCGATCCGGCCGGATCGGCGCCGACGACCTGGACCGCCGGGTTGCGCTCCTTGAGGTATCGGCCGGTGCCGGAGACGGTCCCACCCGTTCCGAGCGCCACGACGAAGTGCGTGACGCGACCGCCGGTCGCCTCCCAGATCTCCGGCCCGGTGGTGAGGTAATGGGCCTCGGGATTGGCCGGGTTCGAATACTGATCGGGCTTCCACGCGCCGGGCGTCTCCCGCGCGATGCGGTCCGAGACGCGGTAGTAGGAGCGCTCGTCGTCGGGCGCGACGTCGGTGGGGCAGACCACCACCTCGGCGCCGTAGGCGCGCAGCAGGGCGCGCTTCTCCTCCGACTGCTTGTCGGCCATGACGAAGATGCACCGATAGCCCTTCACGGCGGCCGCCTGAGCCAGCCCGACGCCGGTGTTGCCCGAGGTCGGCTCGACGATGACGCCGCCCGGCTTCAAGAGGCCCGCCCGCTCCGCCGCCTCGATCATCGGCAGCGCGATCCGGTCCTTCACCGATCCGCCGGGGTTGAGGTGCTCCAGCTTGGCGACGATGCGCGGTCGGACGTCAGCGGCCAGTCGGTCGAGTGCGACGAGCGGAGTGCGGCCCACCGCGGCGGTCACATCGGGCAGCATGCCCGGCCGGTCAGCCAGCGGAGGGCTCCGCCTGCGGCTGTGGCGCGGGCGCATCGGTCTCGCGCTCCTCGACGGGCCGAATCAGCGGTGAGCCCCATCCTCGGCGATGGCGAATGATGAGCCAGGCGGCGGCCACGACGAAGGCCAGGATGCCGACCCACATCGCGGTCGGGATGCCAAGGATCGTCCAGTTGTTGACGCGGTAGGTCTCGAGCAGCGTGCGCACGCCGCCGTACCACATGAGATACATGAGGACGATGTCCCCGGCGAAGAGACGCGGACCGAAGCGCTTGATGATGAACAGAAGCAGCAGCATGCCGATGAAGTTGAGGACCATCTCGTAGGCGAAGAGCGGCACGAACTGCGTCGTCTCGACCGGGAACGTCACCGCGTCCCACGGAGTGCCCGTCCGGTTCTCGGCCGCGATCGTGATGCCCCACGGCAGGCACGGCGGGAAGCCGTCACCGCACTGCGAGATGGGCGGACCGTACAGCTCCTGGTTCACGTAGTTGCCAAGCCTGCCGATGACCTGGCCGAGCAACAGCGCCGGCGCGAAGATGTCCATCCAGCGCGCGGTGTTGAGGCCCTTGCTACGCGTGTAGATGAAGATCCCCAGGGCGCCACCCGCCACGCCTCCGGGGATGCCGAGGCCGCCGTTCCAGATCTGCGGGATCAGGACCGGGTTCGCGACGTAGTACTCCGACATGTGGATGACGTGGTAGAGCCGCGCTCCGATGATCGCGAAGACGATGACGAGCAGCAGCATCGACCAGCCATCGTCGGGATCCTCGTTCAGCCAGCGCGCGACGCGGGTGCCGAGCATGCCGGCCACCAGGACGGCGGCGGCGATGATGATCCCGTACCAATGCAGCTGGACGGGACCGATCTCGAGTGCAACTGGGTCGATCACCCGGCGATTCTAGCCGCGATCGGCCGATTGCTCCGGAGGGACCGCAGAGCCGGGTTGGTCCGCATGGGGGAATCGGTCGAGCGTCCAGAGCGACGGGAAGAGGCGGGTCCAGGTCGCCGCCACCACCAGCGTCGCCGCGCCGCCGATGACGACAGATCGCACCACCCCGAACCAGGCCGCGGTGACGCCGGACTCGAACTCGCCGAGCTCGTTTGATGCGCCGATGAAGACCGAGTTGACGGCACTGACGCGACCTCGGATCGCATCGGGCGTCTCGAGCTGGACGAGGAGGTGCCGGATGTAGACGCTGATCATGTCGGCGGCGCCCATGACCACGAGCGCGATGAGGCTCAGCACCACGCTGGTGGAGACCCCGAATACGATCGTCGCGACGCCGAAGGTCGCGACGCCGCCGAACATCCACCGTCCGACGTGGCGGTGGATCGGGCGAATCGCGACCACGGCGGCCAGGACGGCGGCGCCGACGGCCGGTGCGGCACGCATCACCCCGAGCCCGACCGGCCCAACCCCCAGGATGTCGCCGGCGTAGATCGGGAGCAGCGCCTCCGCGCCACCGAAGAGGACGGCGAACAGGTCGAGGGAGATCGATCCCAGCACCACCGGCCGCGATCGGACGAAGGTGACACCCGAGAGCAGCGTCTCCCACGAGATCGGCTCGCGACCGGACTCATCGCGTCCCCCACCGCGCAGGCCGGCCAGGAGCACCACCGCGACGACGAGCAGCGCCAGCGCCAGGGCGTAGGCGACCTGGACGCCGAGCACGACCAGCGCGCCGCCGAGCGCGGGCCCCGCGATGGTGGCCACCTGTCCCAGCGACGAGTTGACGGCCACCGCGCGCGGAAAGAGCTCGATCGGCGCGAGATTCGGCAGCAGAGCCTGTCCGGTGGGCTGGTTGAAGGCTCGAGCGATCCCGAACAACACCATCACGCCGAAGACCGGCGCGGTGTCGGTGATGCCGGCGAGGGAGATCCCGAGCAGCGCCGCCGAGCAGCCGGTGAGCAGGAGGTAGGTCGCCAGCTGGACCCGACGCCGGTCATACGTGTCGGCGACGTGGCCGGCGGGCAGGATCAGCAGGATGAAGGGCAGGAACTGCGAGAGCGCCAACAGCCCGAGGTCGAACGGGTCGCCGGTCGCGACGAAGATCTGCCAGCCCACCGCGACCGTCTGGACCTGCGTGGCGACCGCGGCGATGAACCGCGCCGACAGGTAGCGGCGCAGATCGGGATGGCGGAAAACCGCACCGCGGTCGCCGCCTTCGGCAGATGACATCGAGCGCGGAGCGTAGCGGAGGATCCCTCGCCGCATTCTGCCCGCAGTCCCGCGGCGGATACTGGCGGTGGCACGCTCCAATCGCGCTACATTTCCGCAGCAGACGTGACGGAAGGGACCGATGACCGAGCCGCAGCACCCCGATTCCAAGTCCGTACTGCCGCTGTGGCAGCTCGTGACCCTGTCCGTCTACTGGTTCGGGATCGTCATCATCTGGGGCGGGCTGAACAAGATCATCCTGCCGGCGATGATCGAGGACCAGCCCGGCGGGTCCGAGAACCTCGGCATCCTGCTCGCGATCCTGGTAACGGTCGGGGTGATCGCGCCGATCGTCATTCAGCCGACGGTCGGGATGATCAGCGACTACACGGTGACGCGCTGGGGCCGGCGCAAGCCGTACATCTTCGTCGGCGCCCTGCTGGATGTCGTATTCCTGCTCGGGATCGCCACCAGCCAGACGTACCTGGCGCTGGTCGCCTTCTACTTCCTGCTCCAGCTCAGCTCGAACTTCGCCCAGGGCCCGTTCCAGGGCTACGTGCCCGACCTCGTGCCGAAGCGGCAGGTCGGCCTGGCGAGCGGGCTGATGGGCACGATGATCGTGCTCGGGACGATCGCCGGCGTCGGGATCGCGACCTTCGGCGTCAACAGCGGCAACCTCTTCGTCGCCACCGTCGCATTGGGCGTGGTCGAGGTCGTGACGATGATCGTCCTGGTCACGACGGTCCGCGAGGGCACGGCCGCGCCCCGGCGCACCCAGTCGTGGCTCGGTGTCGCTCGCTCGGCATGGGCGACCGACATCCTGCACGAGTCGAGCGTGCTGTGGCTGCTGCTCGTCCGCCTGCTCTTCCTGGGCGCCTACGCCGCCACCTCGCTGGCCCTTCCCTACTTTCAGCGAGCGCACGGAATGACCGAGTCCGAGGCGAGCACCACGGTCTTCATCGGCACAGCGATCGTCGGCGTGATGACCGCGATCGCGGCCATCCCCGGTGCCAAGATCTCCGACCGGGTGGGGCGAAAGCCGGTCATCTGGGCCGCGGCGGTCATCGCGGGGATCGGCCTCCTCGGCGTGGGCCTGGCGCCGACGCCCACGATCGCGATCGCCGCGTTCGTGCCGTTCGGCATCGGGATGGGCGCCTTCTTGTCGGTTGACTGGGCGCTGATGACCGATGTCATCCCAAAGCACACTTCGGGCCGCTACATGGGCATCCTCAACGCCGGCACCGCCATGGCCGAGCCGGTCTTCCTGATCGTCGCTGGGCCGCTCGCGCTGGACCTCATGGGGCGCATCTTCGGCGAGCCCTTTGGTGCCCGCTCGACGATGATCGTCGCGGTGCTCTTCCTCGTCGGCGCCGGGCTGGCGCTCTTCCGCGTGGATGCGCGTCGACGCGAGCGCGAGGACCTCGAGATCCAGCCCGGACACGAGCCTGCCGTGACCACCACGGCATCGGCCTGATGGCAGTCGGCGAGCGCGCCCGACGCACCGGGCCGCGCGAGCTGAGTGTCGAGGTGACCCCGCGCTATCGGCTCATGTGGGGGTTCGTTCGCCTCGTCGTCAGGGGTCTCTTCGACGTCCGCGTCAGCGGGCTGGAGCACTGGCCGCCGCCACCCTTCCAGATCGTGGCCAACCATCACAACGGGTTCGATCCGCTGCTCGTGATCGCCACGGTCCCGGTGGAGCCGCGGATCACGTGGTTCGGGCCACGAGAGGCGGACTTCGGCCACGGCTTCAAGAACCGGGTCATGGCCTTCTTCGGCGGGATGATCCCCTACAACCCGGAGAAGACGACGCTCACCAGCGCGGTGCGCGCCGTCCGGCGCGTCTTCGAGGCCGATGGCGTGCTGGGGATCTTCGCCGAGGGGCGGATCGGCTTCCGGGAGAACGAGCTGCTGCCGTTCGAGGAGGGTGCCGCCGCCTTCGCGGCCATGTCGGAGGTGCCGGTCGTGCCCTGCGCCGTGGTCGGCAGCACCGATCTGTGGTTCCGGCGCCGCATCGAGGTGCGGTTCGGCAAGCCCATCGCCACCGACGGCGCGCGGGGTCGCGAGGGCCGGGCGGACCTCGAGCGGCGCATCCGTCTCGGCGTCGAGGCGCTGCTGCCCGCCGATGAGCCCAGGCTGCCGCGCCGGCGACCGCTTGCTTTCCTGACCGACGTGCTCAACGGAGCCGATGACATCGCTCGGCGCTAGCATCGGGCAGGCATGCTTCCCGTCATCTGGACGCTCTTCGTGGTGCTCGCCGTCGGCGGGTTCCTCATGATCGCCGCCTACTGGCTCGACGTGCAGGAGCGTCCCGACCTGGGTGTCCGCAGCCGAATCGGCTGGTCCGCGGCGGTCCTCGTCTTCCCGATCTCGATCCCCGCCTACGCCTTCGCCGGGGGGCCCGGCTGGCCCCTGGCGCTACGGATCGGCAGCATCGTCCCGGCGCTTGCGGTGATCCTGTTCGCCGGCTTCGTCAGCGGCGCATTCTCCTAGTTCACCGCCGGCGGGTCTCGGCGGTCTCGACGGAAGGCGATGAATGAGACGCCGATGAGGGCAAGCACTCCGAGTCCTCCAGTGACCACCGGGCCCGGCACGTCGAAACCTGACTCCGAGCCCGCCGGGCTCGCGATCGGCTCGACGGGCAAAAGCGCCAACACCTCGTCCGCGCCGTCAGCGCCGAGCTGGTCCATGCGAATGTTCCCGTTGCACAACCAGGTGGTCAGTGCGGCGTCGCCGGGTGCCGCGGCCGCACTCACGAACCACCGCTCGCCGACGCCGAACGTGAACCCGCACGATGCACCACCACCGTCATCCAGGGCCTCGACATGGACCACATCACTGGATATCGGCGCAGATGCTCGCTCGACATCGAATGCGTACCGCACCATCGGGGCGCCGGGGCCGAACGGCCCATCTCCCACCTCTTCCGCGTTGACCACCGTCCCTATGAACGCGAGCTCGGCCGCCTCGATGATCTGGGCCGGTCCGCCGGGATCCATGCAGCTGCAGGCCCTGGCAATGGAAAGAGGCACTGCGCTGAGGCCGATTGCCAGCACCAGGGCGGCAAGCACACGGGCGATGATCATGGAGTCCGCTCGCGGCCGAAGGCCCAGACGGACATGAAGACGAGGAGCCCGACGCCGAGGACGATCGGCGCGAGCTGACCGACCAAGGCGAGGAGTCCGTCACTCGCGGCGGGCGCGTCGGCAGGGGCGACCATTAGCGAGACCACCGCGTCGACCTCCGGGTCCACCCCATCGATCACCCTATTCGGCATGCAGCCGTTCGTCGCGAGCATGCCCCCCTCGAGTGTCGCCACCACCAGCCAGCGCTGGTCGGCGGTGAACGTCATCCCGCAGTTCGCACCGTCATCCTGCGCGGCGGCGACGTTGAGCGTGGCTGGGGTCTCTGCGTCCCGCGACCGCTCCACCTGCCAGGCGTAGACCACCGGCTCCCCGAGCACGTCGGGCCGTCCCACGCCTTTGGCATCCTCGGCCGGGAGTGGCGCGGGTTCGGTCCCCACCTCGACGAGGGTCCCCACGAACGCGGCGTCCGCCGCCGCGACTGCCTCCGCCAGCGGCATCTCCGCGCAGCTGCATGCCGCAACACGCTCGATCGGGACAGCAAGCAGAACGAGCGCGAGGGAAAGGCCGGCGACCGCGCGGACCACGAGTCGGCCGATCATCTGCAAGGGTTTGCGTCGCGATTGATCGGCATGCCGCCGGGACGCCGCGGAGGCCTCCAAGGTTGCATCGGCCACATTCCCCTAACATCCGCGCAATGACCAGTCAGACCGAAACCGCCCGCCTCACGGATGCGGCGATCTCCCATCTTCGCGCCAACGAGGCCGATCACCTCGCTCAGCTCGACGAGTTCCTGTCGATCGAGAGCGTCAGCGCCGACCACGAGCGTGCCTCCGAGGTTCGGCGCACGGCGGAGTGGATCGTCGACGAGATGACCCGCATCGGGATCGAGGATGCGACGCTTCACGAGACGTCCCACCACCCGATCGTGACCGGCGAGTGGATGAAGGCCGGTGAAAACGCTCCGACCGTGCTGGTCTATTGCCATTACGACGTGCAGCCCACGGACCCGCTCGACGAGTGGATCCGGCCGCCATTCGAGCCGAGGCACGAGGACGGGCGCATCTTCGCCCGCGGTGCCGGCGACGACAAGGGCCAGCTCTTCATGCACCTCAAGGTGGCCGAGTCGTGGCTGGCGACCGCCGGGCGCCTGCCTCTCAACCTGCGCTTCTTCTTCGAGGGCGACGAGGAGGTCGGCTCAGAGCCGATCGAGGCGTTCATCGACGAGCATGCCGAGCTGCTGCGCGCCGACGTCTGCGTCGTCTCCGACGGCGACACGTTCGACGACGACGGCACCCCCGCCATCGGCTATGGGCTGCGCGGAATCGCCTACTGGGAGGTGCGCGTCCAGGGCCCCCGCCACGACGTGCACTCCGGGCAGTACGGCGGCGGCATCGACAACCCGGCCAACGTGCTCGTTCGGATGCTGGCCTCTCTGACCGACGACGACGGGCGCTTCGCCGTCCCGGGCTTCTACGACCGTGTCCGCGACCTGACCGAGGACGAGCACGCGGCATACGCCAGCCTGCCGTTCGACGAGCGGGCGTGGACGGACGAGACCGGCGTGCCGGCACCGATGGAGGGGGAGCGCGGCCACACGTTGCTCGAGCGGCTTTCTGCGCGGCCGACGTTCGATATCAACGGCATCTGGGGCGGCTACACGGGCGAGGGCGCCAAGACGATCATTCCCGCCTGGGCTTCGGCCAAGATCTCGACCCGCCTGGTCCCCGACCAGGACTACCGCGAGGTCGAGCAGCTGGTGAAGTCCCATTTCGAATCGATCGCTCCGCCGACCGTCAGCGTCGAGGTTCGGATCATCCATGGCGGCGCGCCGGCCATCACACCTCTCGACCATCCGGGCATCGGCCCGGCGTCGCGGGCGCTCGAGCTCGGATTCGGCAAGCCTCCGCTCTTCCAGCGCTCGGGTGGATCGGTGCCGGTGGTCGCTGCGCTCGACGCCCACCTCGGGCTCACGACGCTGATGGTCGGGTTCGCCAACCCGACCGGCAACTTCCACGCGCCGAACGAGTGGATGAGCCTCAGCAATATTCGCGACGGCATGGCCTCGCTGGTCCACCTCTGGTCCGAGCTGGGAGCGATGAGCTCGGCCGAGCTCCGCGGCGAGGACGCCTGACCGAATCGGAATGGCCCCCCGCGCGACCCCTCCACCCGCACACGATCCGGACGACCCGTGGCTCGCGCTGGGCGCGGCTTCGCGCCTCGTCGGGGTCGGCCCGGACACGATGCGGCGCTGGGCGGACACCGGAACGGTGACGAGCTACCAGACCCCGGGCGGCCATCGGCGCTTCCTGCGCTCGAGCCTCGAGGCCATGATCAACGCCCCGCGCAGGCAGCGGTATGGCGTCGAGCAGCTGCCGAGCTCGACGCAGACCATGGCCGGCGAGCTGCATCGGCGCATGGAGCGAACCGGCTACGCCGGTCAGCCGTGGCAGGCCAGGCTGTCTGCCCAGCAGCGCGACGAGTTTCGTCGATGGGGTCAGCGCACCTTCACGCTGGTGATCGACTATGTCGCGGCCTCGAAGCGTGCCGAGCGCCAGCTGCTGCTCGAGGAGGCGGAGAAGATGGGCAGCCTGTATGGCGCGGAGGCATCGCGAGCCGGCCTCTCGCTGGCCGAGACGGTCGAGGCGTTTCTCTTCTTCCGCTCGCCGGTGCTCGACGCGATCGTCGGTCACCTGCGGCGCCGCTCGGCCGATGTCGCGGATGTGACCGCCGCCTTCCACGAGGCGAACGCCGCGATCGACCAGGTGCTGACCGCCCTCGTCAGCTCCCACCGAGACAGTCGCTAGGGATTACTCGACGATGTACAGCTCTGTGCTGGTGGTGTTGAGACGCTCGCCGCCCGACTCGGTGCAGATGACGATGTCCTCGATGCGCGCGCCCCACGTGTCGCGGATGTATATCCCCGGCTCGATGCTGAAGGCGTTGCCCGCGACCAGCGGCTCCGGATTCGAGGCGACGATGTACGGCTCCTCGTGGGTCTCGAGGCCGATGCCGTGACCGGTGCGATGCAGGAAGGCTTCGCCGTACCCGGCCTCGCTGATGATGTCGCGCGCCACCGCATCGAGGTCGGCGGCCGTGATCCCCGGTCGCACCGCTTCGCACGCCGCGGTCTGGGCATCTCGCAGGACCGCGTACAGCGCGGAGAAGTCGGGCGGCGGCTCGCCGACGAAGGCCGTTCGCGACGTGTCGCTGGCATAGCCGGCCCGAGATCCGCCGATGTCGAGGACGAGGGCATCCCCGGCATCGATCGTGCGGTCGCCGGGCTCGTGATGCGGACTGGCGGCGTTTGGACCGGAGGCGACGATCGCGAAGCCCGCATCGTCATGTCCGGCATCGAGCAGCAGCTCGCGAATCCGCCGGCCGACTTGCGCCTCGGTCCGCCCCGTGAAGCTCTCGGCGGTGATCGCCAGCATCGCCTCGTCGGCGGCAGCCGCAGCGGCGCGGAGCCGCTCGATCTCCTCCGGAGACTTCACGCTCCGAAGCTGCGCCATCGTCGGGCCGGCCGGGATCATCTCGGCGGGGTCCAGCGCGGCCCGCAGCCGGAGCGCGAACCGCGCCCACATCTGATCCTGCACGGCCACGCGCAGGACCGAGCCGACCAGCGCCTGGACGACGCGGATCGGGTCCTCGGTCTCGTCCCAGGCGATGATCTCGAGCTCGCGCGCCATCTCGCCCAGCGCATGGCGGGCCAGCGGCTCCTCGAGCCGCGGCAGCACGATCGCCGGCGCACCGTCGGACGGAATGACAAGGCACGTGAGCCGCTCGAGCGCCGGGGCGTGATAGCCGAGCAGGTAGGCGTAGTCGGGAGAGGGCGTGATCAGCAGAGCGTCGACCCCTCGCTCGCCCGCGGCGGCGGCGGCGGCGCGCAGTCTCCCGAGGTGGACCGATGGCGGGAAGCTCATCGGTTGGAGCCTAGTCCATCGGTTCGAGGCGCGCAGCAGCGAAGGAGCCATCGCCGCCGCTCGCGGGCGCGGGTACACTGCTCGCTGCGATTCGTCCTACGTCGTCATACACGGAGCAACCGTTGCGATCGAGCCGATTGACGGGTCGACTGGCGATCGTCGCCCTCGCGATCCTCATGGTCTGCAGCACCCTCGCGCTGCCCCGCGAGACGGTGGCCGCCGATCCTGCCGCGCAGGCCGCAGCCGAGCTGGCCGCGGAGCACGGCGGCGCCGCGTCCGATTACACCCTCGTCTACGAGCGCGACGCTGCGGTTCGCGGCAGCGACGAAACGCTGTGGGTCGGCAAGCTGGCTGACGCGAATGGCAACCTGTTCACCGTCTACCGCGATGCGGGCGGGCGCATGGGCGACACCGCGCTCTTCGACGATCGCGTGCGCCATCAGAGCGAATCGCTTCCACCCCTGACCGCCAAGGCCGATGACGCCCTTCGCTCGCGTATCGCCGGCTCTGAGGCGGACGAATCGGTTCCGGTCGCGGTATGGATGACCGCGGACGCGAGCGCCGCCGTGGCCGCCGTGGCGGCCGCCCATCCCGAGGTTCAGTGGATCGAGGGCAGCCCGGTCGTGCCCGATCTCGAGACGGCCCGGGCGCTGCGCGGCGAGCTGTACGAGGCGCGCGCTTCGGTCTATCGGGCCGCCGCGGATGCGCTGCGGCCCGAGATCGAACGGCTCGGAGGAACCGTGGCGTACGCGAGCCCGTCGGCACCGATCGCCTTTGTAGACCTCCCCGCCGGCGCGACCGATGAGCTGGCCGCGCTCCCGGGCATCGAGACGCTCGGCCTCGAGCGCACGTGGACGCCGGTGATGTCGACGGCTGGACCGACGGTGGACGCGAACTGGACCTCCGGCAGCGGGGACCAGGGAAGCGGCGTGCGCGTCGCCGTTGTCGAGTATCACAACGTCCGCGAGACCGGGAACCTGGCCGGGAAGGTCGTCGCGGCGCACAGCGCCACCGGCACGCTCGCGTATACCGGCGGCGGGACCTTCGATCATCCGACCTGGGTTGCGGGCGCCATCGCGGGCAGCGGCTCGTATCCCGGCGTCGCGCCAGGCTCGCGGATCGTCAGCGCCGGGACTGGTGGAGGGGCGGCCGGGCTGACCCGCGACCGCCGGGTCATCGCCACGACCGACTGGGCAATCTCGCCCAGCGGCGGCGACGCCGACATCGTGAGCCTGAGCCTCATCCAGGACACGACCACGGGGGCGGAGGAGGCGCGTCGCTACTTCGACTCGGTCGTCGACGAGGACCTGCGCCTCGTGGTGGCCGCTTCGGGCAACCTCTCCGCCGCCGGGACATGGAGCGTCGGCTCCCCCGGGACCGGCTGGAACGTTCTGACCGTCGGCGGGAACGACGACCGCAACACCGCGAGCCGCCACGACGACCGAATCTGGTACGTGCCCGGCAGCAACGGAAGCTCGTACGTCGACCCGCCCGGAACGAGCTGGAATGCGCATGGCGACTTCAACAAGCCGAACCTGTCCGCGCCGGCGGTCGGCGTGCGCACCTCGAACGGGCTCGCCGCCACCGGCACCAGCGTGGCGACGCCGATCGTGAGCGGCATCGCGGCGCAGCTGCTGGCGCGCGTGCCCGGGCTCGCCGCCTGGCCGGAAGCGACGCGCGCCATCCTCATGGCCGGGGCCATCTACCACTTCCGCATGCCGAACGGCGGCTACAGCGCCGACCACGAGGGAACCGGCTCAGCATCGGCGCTCTGGTCGAACCGCCTCCTCGTTGCCGGTGACGGGACGTACGGCGGATATCGGCTCGGCTCGATGGGCGGGACGTTCAGCCAGGCCATCCAGGTCCGGAGCGGCCAACGGGTGCGCGTGGCGGTGAGCTGGAACAGCCGGACCAGCGGTTCGAGCAACCTCGCCAAGACGGACACCCTGGCGTCCGACCTCGACCTTCGTCTACGCCTCCCGAACGGATCGGTCGTCGGATCGTTCACCTTCGACAACACGTACGAGGTGGTCGACATCGTCTCGCCGACTTCCGGGACGGCGACGATCGAGGTGGTCGGCACTCGCGTCGCCAGCGGCGGCGAGCGCTATGGGCTGGCGTGGGCCAAGATCGGCGGCGACATCGCCCCGCCCCGCGTCGTCTATCGGGCGCCCGAGTCCGGGGAGCCGTTCGCAGCCTCCACGGTCCACCCGACCATCACATTCTCCGAACAGGTCACCGGGATCACACCCGCCAACGTGAGCCTGACGTCACTCAGCGGGGGCCCGCAGATTCCGGCAGTGCTTGCCTACTCGTCTGCATCTCGCCGGGTGACCGTCACGCCAAACAACCCCTTGCCGCCCGGCCAGTACCGCCTCGCGCTCTCGAGCGGCATTCGTGACCTCGCGACCAACGCGCTGGGCGCGCAGAGCTGGACCTTCCGAGTGATTACCAGCGCGGGCCCCTGGTCGACCGTCCTCTCGCCGGCTCGTCGGGTCAGCTTCGCCGCCGGAACGCACACCGGCTATCGATTCGGTGCCGATGGCGACGTCGTGGGGAGCCGCACCCTCACGCTTGGGGCGGCCTCGGGAGCCAACGCCGACAGGCGCGCGCTGATCGCCGAGCAGCCGGGCCGTTGGCTGCGCATCACGAACGGCGCCTGGGCCGGCTACTGGATTCGCGAGTCGACGCGGGCGCGCATCGGGGGGTCGGTCGCGAGCCAGGCGCTGGCCGCCACTACCCGGGTGACCTTCACCTCAGGAACGCACACGGGCTATCGCTTCAACTCCGCCGGCGGGATCGTGCGCAGGCTGACCGTGACGCTGGCGAGCACGTCCGGCGCGAACACCTCGGCGCGCGCCGTGATCAACGGCGTTTACTACCACTACATGACGAACGGGCTGTGGGCGGGCTACTGGATGCCGGAAACGGCGAGCTCCTACGTCGCCGGCGTGCGCGACCACCGCGACCTCGATGGCGCAATCGTCCGCTTCTCTGCCGGATCCCACAGCGGCCGAAGGTTCGCCACGAGCGGAGCGATCCTCGCAACTCGGACGGGCTCCCTATCCAGCGCGTCCTCAGCACCGGCGATCGCGTGGGCGGTGGTGAACGGCGCGCCACGTTTCCTCATCGGATCCGGGTACTGGTCCGGCACCTGGGTAACGGAATCCTCTGCAGTCCGATCTCCCTGAGCCGATGAGGGCGAGTCGATCCGCTGTCATCGGCGTGGCGCTTCTGCTCGCGGCCTGCTCGCTGCCGTCTCCGGACGAATCAGCCACGAGCGGAGAAACCGGCGACCCATCGGCGACCGGGAGCGGAGCCACTTCCCTGCCAGAGGCAGGTCAGCCGTACTCGGGCGCCGAGATCCTCGACGCCATGCGGGACTCGCGGCGACCGGGCGGCGTGCCGGATGAGCTCGAGACCGACGCCGTCGCATCGGCCATCGCCGATGCCATCTGGACGTTCGACGGGCAGCCATGGTCGGCGATGGCCATCGGCGCATCCTGCGGCGCGCCGAGCTGCTCGGTGGAGGTGGTGGGGACTCGGGACGACGCCAGCGGCGAGGATGTCTGGACCTTCGAGGCCGTCCCCGACGAGGAGGACGTCGAGCTCATCGCCAGCGACCTCACCGCGACGCCCGACGACGTCGTCACGGAGCTCGATCGCGTTGCGCGGCAGCTGGTGCCGATCGGCACGCTCGATGACCTGGCGCTTGCATCGACCCGATGGCTCGCGCCGCCGGACAACGGCGCCTTCGTGCTCGCCTACCGATCCGGGAACGAGGAACTCTCGTGCGCGGTGGACATCGCGCTGGATCCCATCGCGCCTCGCATCGTCTCGAGCGAAGCGACCGACTGCTGAGGCGGCCCGGGGCTGACCTCGAGCCGGAGCTCGCGGGATTCGCCGGCTTCGACCGACCAGGCTCGTAGGCGGGTCTCGCGGATTCCTCCGGCGAGCGTGGCGATCAGCTGGGGCACCGGGTAGCGAGCCTCGCGACGATCGGTCGCCGAAGGGACCGCATCGGTGACGGGGTGCGAGTGGAAGGTGGCGACCAGCTCGTCGCCGGCGGCCTCGATCTCGTGGAGGTGCCGGACGAGGTCCTCGGGGTGGAGATCGAAGCGATACGGACTCCGCACCGCGTTGCGTGCTGGATGGAAGGTCCGCCCGATCCCGCCGCGCCCCGAGACCAACCCGCAGGCCTCGTTCGGAAGCTCGCCGAGCGCGTGATCGAGCGCCGCGGTCACAACCGTATCGAGGAGACGGAAAGGGTCGTCGCTCACTGCGTACCGACCAAGGATCCACATGCGGGGCACGCCGGGTCGCGCTCGGCGCTCACCTCGTCGAAGGTCATCGCCCGCGCGTCGACGAGCAGCTGCCGACCGACGAGCGTGCCCTCGATCCCGAGAAGCAGCTTGAGGACCTCGGTCGCCTGGAGCGTGCCGATCAGGCCCGGAAGCACGCCCATCACGCCGGCCACATCGCAGGCGGGCACGAGCTCGTCGGGCGGCTGCTGCGGGTGCAGGCAGCGATAGCACGGACCGACGAACGGGACGATCGTCGTCAGCTGGCCTTCCCAGCGGTAGACGGACGCATGCACCAGCGGCGTGCGGCGCCGGACCGCCGCGTCGTTGAGCGCGTACCGCGCATCGAGATTGTCCGTGCCGTCGACGACGACGTCCCAGCCGGCGATCAGCCGATCGGCGCTGGCGGCGTCGAGGCGCTCCGCCGACGAGAGGACCCGCGTCGCGGGGTTCAGCCCGGCGAGTGCCTGCGCGGCGGAGTCGACCTTGCGCATCCCGACGCGATCCGCGTGGTGCAGCACCTGGCGGTGAAGGTTCGACTCCTCGACCAGGTCGTCGTCGATGATGCCGATCGTCCCGACGCCGGCAGCAGCAAGGTAGATCGCGACCGGCGACCCGAGGCCGCCCGCGCCGACCACGAGCACCTTCGCGTCAAGGAGGCGCTGCTGACCCTCCACGCCGACCTCGGGCAGGAGGATCTGGCGCGCGTATCGCCGCTCGTCGGCGGGGTCGAGCACGGGCGCCGGCTCCTCCCATGCGCCGCCCTGCGCCCTCCAATCGGTGAGCATCGCGTCGAGGTTCGCGATGGCGGTAAAGCCCTGAGCGGCCAGGTACTCCGCGACGCGCGATGAGCGGGCGCCGAAGCGGCAGTAGAGCAGCAGCGGCGCGTCGTGCGCGGGGAGATCGGCCAGCCGCGTGGGAATCTCCGCCAGGGGAATGTGAGCGGCGCCGGCAATGTGGCCGGCCTGCCACTCGACCGGCTCACGAACGTCGATCACGGTGACGCCCGCGTCGCGCATGCTTATCGCCTCCGCCACGCCGACCTGTCGGAAGGTCACGGCGCCGACCCTCCGGTGGTCGCTCCCAGCACCTCCGCCTCCTCCGGCCACTGTGCCGCCCCGCCGATGAGGGCGCCCTGGAGCACCTTGTAGACGAGGAGGGCGCACTTGAGGCGCGCCGGGCCGATCGGGACGCCGAGGCCCGCGACCACGGATCGTGGATCGAGCTCCCTCAGCTCTTCGAGGCTCCGACCCCGGAGCTCGTCGGTCATGATCGAGGCCGATGCCTGGCTGATGGCACACCCGCGCCCGTCGAATGCGACGTCAGCCACTCGCCGGCCCGTGTCGTCGAGCCGAAGCGTCAACGACATCTCGTCGCCGCAGGTCGGGTTCGCATCGGCGAATCGGAGGTCGGATGGCTCGAGGACGCCGCGGTTGTGCGGCTCGCGGTAGTGCTCGAGGATGAAGTCGCGGTAGAGGTTGTCCATCGGCGCTCAGGCGGTGCCGAACAGCCGCTGGGCGGCGAGCACACCGGCTACGAGGCGGTCGACGTCTTCCGTGTCGTTGTAGACGCCGAAGCTTGCGCGCGTCGTGGCCGGCAGGTCGTAGCGCAGCATCACCGGCTGCGCGCAGTGATGACCGGCGCGGACCGCGATTCCCTGGCTGTCGAGGACGGTGGCGACGTCGTGCGGGTGGATGCCCTCGACCGTGAAGCTGATCACGCCAGCGTGCTCGTGGGTCGAGGCGGGGCCCAGCAGGCCCACGCCGGGCAGGTTGCCGAGGGCCGTCCAGGCGTGCTCGAAGAGGCGTCGCTCGTGGTCCGTCACGGCGTCCATGCCGATACCCTCGAGGAAGGCCACGGCAGCACCCAACCCGACCGCCTCGGCGATGGCCGGCGTGCCCGCCTCGAACTTCCACGGAACCTCGTTCCACTCTGCCCCGTCGAGCGTGACCCGCGTGATCATGCTGCCGCCCGTCAGGAACGGTGGCATCGCGTCCAGCAGCTCGCGGCGACCCCACAACGCGCCGATGCCGGACGGGCCGAGCATCTTGTGGCCGGAGAGGGCGGCGAAGTCGACGTCGAGCTCGGCGACATTCACCGGCAGATGGGGAACGCTCTGCGCCGCGTCGAGTACGACGAGTGCTCCTGCCGCGTGAGCGAGCCGTGTGATCTCGCGCACCGGGTTGATCGTGCCGAGCGCGTTGCTGACGTGCGTCAGCGCGACCAGCCGCGGCCCACGCGCGATGCGCTTGCGCAGGTCGTCCATCTCGAGCCGGCCGTCATCGGTGAGCCGGACGTACTCGATCCGTGCGCCCGTCGCGCGCGCCAGCTCCTGCCATGGGACGAGGTTGGCGTGGTGCTCCATCTCGGTGGTGAGAACCAGGTCGCCGGCACGAAGATTCGCGCGACCCCAGCTGTATGCGACGAGGTTGAGCGCCTCGGTGGCGTTGCGAACGAAGACGATCTCACGTGCCGATGGCGCGCCGATGAAACGCGCGAGCGCGGTGCGCGCGCCCTCGTACCGAGCGTCGGCGTCGACGCTCAGCTCGTAGATGCCGCGATGGACGTTGGCGTAATGGTGAGCGTAGGTATCGGCCAGCGCGTCGATCACGACCCGTGGCTTCTGCGAGGAGGACGCCGAGTCGAGGTAGGCAAGCCGGTTCCCCGACGCCGTCGGGCGGTCGAAAACAGGGAACTGGTCCCGGAGGGCGGCGCCGTCGAGGAGCGCTGGAGCCTGGCCGACCGCCATCTGCCGAGGGCGCCTAGTGCTGGCCGACCGGTTCCGGAGCTGAGGCCTCGTCGCCGATTCCGGCCGGCAGGCCGACCTGCTCTCGAACCCAGTCGTAGCCGTTCGCCTCCAGGCGATGCGAGAGCTCCTCGCCGCCCGACATCACCACCCGGCCGTCGAGGAGGACATGGACGAACTGCGGCTTCACGTAGTTCAGCATGCGCTGGTAGTGCGTGATCATCAGCACACCCATCTCGGGCGATAGGGTGGCGTTGATCCCGTCGGCGACGTTCCTGAGCGCGTCGATGTCGAGGCCGGAGTCGGTCTCGTCGAGGATCGCCATCGAGGGGCTGAGCACAGCCATCTGGAGCATCTCGAGGCGCTTCTTCTCGCCGCCGGAGAACCCGTCGTTGACATAGCGGGCGGCGAACCCGGGATCCATGTGGAGGAGCGCCATCTTCTCCTCCATCAGCTTGCGGAACTTCGCCAGCGGGATGCCGGTGTACTTGATCGAGGTCTCGCCGGTCTCGTCGGCGGCCTTCGGATGATGGACGGCGTTGTAGATGTTGCGCAGGAAGCTGGCGACCGTCACGCCCGGAATCGCGCTCGGGTACTGGAACGCCAGGAACAGGCCCAGCCGGGCGCGCTTGTCGGGCGACATGCCCAGCGCGGTGGGACCGGCGAGCAGGTCGTGACCGGCCCAGGTGATGCTGCCGGCATCCACGATGTAGTCGGGATGACCCATGAGCGCGTAGGCGAGGCTGGTCTTGCCGGAGCCGTTCGGGCCCATCAGCGCATGGACCTCACCCTGACGCACCGTCAGGTCCAGGCCCTTGAGGATCTTCTTGGCTCCGATGCTCACCTCGAGCCCGGAGATGATGAGTTCGTCGGTCATGCGTTCCTTGCTTCCTGAGCTGGCTGCGTCGCGCCCTGCGCGGCACGTCGGCGGCGCACGGCGGGCGGATAGGGTGGGCCTCCGGCGGTCTCCACCACCTCGGCCAGGTTGGTGGTCCCGAGCGAGAGGGAGAGCGACTCGTAGACGCGCTGGAAGACCTCGTGCACGCTGCATGGCTCGGGCCGGTCGCAATGCTCGAGGTCGCCGACACCGGCGCACGGCATCTCGAGCAGCGGTCCCTCGAGGGCACGGACCGCATCGGTCATCGCGATCTCGGCCGCCGGGCGGCCGAGGCGGTAGCCGCCGGCCTGGCCACGGGTGGAGGCGACGAGCCCGGCCCGGCGCAGGTCCGCGACGAGATGCTCCAGGTAGGCATGCGGCAGCTTCTCGCGGCGCGCGATCTCGGCGAGCGACAGCGGACCGTCGACATCGGTCCTGGCCAGCGTGATGAGAACGCGGATGCCGTACTCGGTGCGCGTGCTGATCTTCATGAACCCGGCTCCAGCGAAACCCGGACCTCATCGCCCTCGACGACGGTCTCGTATGCGGTCACCGGCCGCACGGGCGGGAGGGCCAGAACACGCCCGCTGAACAGGTCGAAGCGGCCGCCGTGCCTGGGGCACTCGACCGCCGTGTCGTCGAGCTCCCCCTCGCCGAGCGTACCGCCATCGTGGGTGCAGACATTGTCGATGGCGCCCCACTCGCCGTCCTCGGTGAGGCCGATGCACAGCGAGCGTCCGTCGAGCTCCACCACGCGGACCGTGCCCGGCTCGACGTCCCCCACCCGGGCAACGGTGACGAATCCTGTCGCCGTCTGCTCGAGCGCCGTCATGCCGCGAGGTCCCCCGTCGCACCGATGCGTTCCGCGAGCGCGCCGAGCACCTCTGCCCGGATCGTCTCGTCCTCGACCTTGGACACGACCTGCTCGAAGAAGCCGCGCACGATCATCCGCTCCGCGGCGTCCGGGTCGAGCCCGCGCGACTGGGCGTAGAAGAGCTGGGTCGGGTCGATGGCGCCCGCAGTCGCACCATGCCCGCAGCGCAGGATGTCGTTCGCCTCGATCTCGAGCACCGGGATCGGCTCGGCTCCGGCATCCGGGCTGAGGAGCAGGTTGCGGCACTCCTGGTAGCTGCTCGTCTGTCGGGTGCCCTTGCGAACGTTCGTCACGCCGTAGAAGGAGGCGTGAGCGCGGTCGTAGAGGGCGGAGAGGTAGAGCAGGTCGCTGGTCGTGTGGTCGGCGGCCAGGTCCTGGATGGTGTTGATGTCGATCTTCTGGTCGTCGCCGGCGGCGAGGATGCCGAGCACCTTCGATGTGCCGCCTGGACCGGCCATCTGGACGTCGAGCCCAACCTTCGTGACGCCCGAGCCGACCTCGGCGTTCAGCGTCGTGACGCTGGCATCCTGGCCGACCACGACGCGCTGGGCGCCGACGTTCCAGACGCCGTCGCCGAGCCGCTGGAGGTTCGCATAGCGCACCTCCGCGCCGCGCTCGGTCCGAATATCGACGATCCCGCCGAACCAGCCGGCCACGCCATCCGGCGAGGACACCTCTTCGAGGAGCGTGATCGCGCTCCCCTCGTCCGCAACGATGAGCGAGAGTGGTAGGTACGTCGCACCGGCGTCGCGCAGCGTCGTGCGCGCCACGAGCGTGCCGTCGACCGAGACGCCCCTTGGGACGTAGCAGAAGAGCCCGCCCGTCCACGCGGCCTGCGCGAGCGCCCAGAAGTGGGCATGGGAGGCTTGGCCGTCACTGGGATCCAGGAGGCGGCGCACGAGGTCGGGGTGCTCCCGGATGGCCGTGCGCAGGTCGCTGAGGATCACGCCATCGGGTAGTCCTCCCGGAACGATGACCTCGAGCTGGGGAGCGTCCGTGAGGAGCTCACCGTCGCGCGGCAGCCCGGCGAGATCGGTCCGGCGCCATTCCTCCTCCTGCCCGGTGGGCGGCGGCGTCGCCTCGGCGCGCGCCCACCACTCGGCGCGGAGGTTCCTCAGCCAGTCGGGATCGTCAAGGTGATCGCTGATCCGCCCGATCGCGTCGGCGTCGAGCCCGGCGGCGGTGGTGGCCGTCGTCAACCGACGGCGCCTTCCATCTGGAGCTGGATGAGGCGGTTCATCTCGACCGCGTACTCCATCGGCAGCTCCTTCACGATCGGCTCGATGAAGCCGTTCACGATCATCGCCGCTCGCCTCCGCCTCGGACAGGCCGCGGCTCATGAGGTAGAAGAGCTGCTCCGAGCCGACCTTGCTGACGGTCGCCTCGTGGCCGATGGTGACATCCTCCTCGTCGATCTCCATGTACGGGTACGTGTCGGACCGCGCCTCCTCGTCGAGGATGAGGGCGTCGCAGCGCACGGTCGACTTCGACTTCTCGCAGCCGGGGTAGACCTTGATCAGGCCACGGTACGAGGTGCGGCCGGTCCCCTTGCTGATCGACTTGGACGTGATGAGCGAGGTCGTGTTCGGAGCGGCGTGGATGATCTTCCCGCCTGCGTCCTGGTGCTGCTCGTCACCCGCGAAGGCGATGCTCAGCACCTCCCCGTGGGCGCGCTCGCCGACCAGGTAGATGGACGGATACTTCATCGTCACCTTGGAACCGAGGTTGCCGTCGACCCACTCCATCACCGCATCCTCGTGCGCGACAGCGCGCTTGGTGACGAGGTTGTAGACGTTGTGGCTCCAGTTCTGGATGGTCGTGTAGCGCACCCGGGCGCCCTTCTTGACGACGATCTCCACCACGGCGCTGTGGAGTGACGCAGTCGAGTAGGTCGGCGCGGTGCACCCTTCGACGTAGTGAACCGACGAGCCCTCGTCGGCGATGATGAGCGTCCGCTCGAACTGGCCCATGTTCTCGGTGTTGATCCGGAAGTAGGCCTGCAGCGGCAGCTCGACATGGACGCCCTTCGGCACGTAGATGAAGCTTCCGCCGCTCCAGACGGCCGTGTTGAGCGCCGCGAGCTTGTTGTCGTTGGCGGGGATGACCGTGCCGAAATGCTCGCGGAACAGCTCGGGGTGAGTCTTGAGTGCCTCATCGGTCCCGAGGAAGATCACGCCCTGCTTCTCGAGATCCTCGCGGATGTTGTGGTACACGACTTCGGAGTCGTATTGGCCACCGACGCCGGCGAGGTACTTCTTCTCCGCCTCGGGGATGCCGAGCTTGTCGTACGTGCGACGGATGTAGTCGGGCACATCGTCCCAGGACTGCATGGCCTTGTCGGTCCCGGTGACGTAGTAGTAGATGTCCTGGAAGTCGATCCCGTCCAGGTCCGCGCCCCACTTCGGCATCGGGCGCGCCTCGAAGTGCCGAAATGCCTTGAGGCGCATCTTTGTCATCCACTCCGGCTCGCCCTTGATGCGGCTGATCTCGGCGACGATCTCGGAGTTGATGCCCTTCGGAAACGTGGTCCGGGGCTGCTCGGGATCGTTCCAGCCATACCGGTAGCCGCCGGGAACCTGGGTCAGGGCGGGGTTGGGGAGGGCCATTGTTCCTCGATTCTTGCTCGCGTCGGTGAATCCCGACTGGATTGGTCGGGAATCGCGCTCATTGTCGCGCCTAGTAGCGGGGTGGTCAAACTCTCCGACGGCGGGTGTAGAGTCGCGAGGTGACCGTCGCGGGCGCAACGGCGCCTCATCCGGTGCCCGATCGAGGTCGCCTCGCGTGGGCGCTGGCGCTCGGCGCGCTCGTTGCGCTGTCGCTGGGGGTCTATGGAGCGGTTCACGATCCGACCGGGCGCAGCCTCGTCACGCTCTTCTTCACGGCCACCATCAACGCCAAGGTGTGGCTGGCCACGTTCGCGGCCGTGCTCGCTTTGGTCCAGGTCCTGTCGGCGGCGCGCCTCTACGGCAAGCTCGGGCGCGGGAGCGCGCCGCGCTGGCTGGGCCGGCTGCACCGGGCAACCGGGGCGCTCGCGTTTCTGCTCACCATCCCGGTGGCGTACCACTGCCTCTGGGCTCTCGGGTTCGAGGCGGCCGTGGATCTTCGGGCAGTGGCGCACGGGCTCCTGGGCTGCCTCTTCTTCGGAGCGCTGGCGGCCAAGGTGCTGCTCGTGCGCTCGCCGGGCCTGCCCGGTTGGGCGCTCCCGATGGCGGGCGGCCTGGTGTTCACCAGCCTCATCGGCGTGTGGCTGACGAGCTCGTTCTGGTTCTTCACCAGCGTTTCCTTCCCGGGAGTCTGAGGCGACATGTCACGCAGGACCTACAACCGGATCATCGGCATCGTCCTGGCGGCGGGCGCAGCGCTGTTCGTTCTCCTTCTGGCTGGCGTCGGGTCGAGCCTGATCAGCCGGCCGCCGACGCCATGAGGCCATCCAGGCGATCGAGCTCGGCGGCGCGCGGCCGCCGCTCGACGAAGTCACGCGCCTCCTCGACGCGGATGGCCGCGTTGACGATCGCCACCTGCGCGATGCGTCCTTCGACGAAGTAGGCAACCGCGAACCGATCGGCCGCGGGATCGCCGAGGATGCGCGTCTCGTCCCACGCCGGAGCCAGCCCGACCACGTCGATCTGTCGCCCCGCCACCTCGCTGAAGACCCACGGCGCCCGCACCGGCACCGGCGGCTCGCCGAGCATTGCCCGGGCGGCACGCTCCCCCGCCTCGCGCGCCGCGTGCCAGTGCTCGACCCGCTGCTCGCCGAGGCGCGCCACGTCGCCGGCGGCCCATACCGAGCCATGGGTGCTGCGCTGCGCCGCGTCGACCACGATGCCATCGTCGACCCTGAGGCCCGCGGCCTCCGCGACCGAGGTCCGGGGCACGACACCGATCCCGGCGAGGCAGAAGGCATGCTCGAGCCCTTCATCGCCGATCCACGCTCGGTCCGCCCCGAGCCGGGTGACGGCGACGCCGGTGCGGATCCTGACGCCCGCGTCGACCAGCCGCTCACGCGCCCACGTGTCGAGATCGTCGCCGAGCGATCCGCCCCAGAGGCGGTCGGTCATCTCGATGACCGTCGGGCGCAGACCGAGGGCCGCCAGGCCGGAGGCGACCTCGACGCCGATGAAGCCGCCCCCGACGATCGTCACCGGCGCGTCGCGGCCGGCGGCGATGGCCATCGCGCGGAGACGTCGGGCCTCGGGCAGGGTGCGCAGCAGAAGCGCGTGCTCCCCACCGGGCATCCGAAGGGCCCGCGGCTCGGCCCCGGTCGCGAGCAGGCAGCGCTCGAAGGCGACGCGAGTGCCATCGACGAGCAGTGCCGAGCCACCGCTAGGATCCAGCTCGAGGACCTCGGTTCCGAGCCGGAGCTCGACCGCGCGCCGCTCGTACCACGAGGCGGGCTCCGCCATCACCAGGTCGTCGGGGAGCTCGTCGCGAAGCAGCTCCTTGCTCAGCGGCGGCCGGTTGTAGGGCAGAGTCGGCTCCGACGAGACGATGAGGATCCGACCGTTGTATCCCAGCTTGCGGAGCGTGCGCGCGCAACGAACCGACGCCACGCCGCCGCCGACGAGGAGGGTGCCGACACGCTCGACCCTGTCCACGCGAGCATGCTACCGGCGCCGGTAGACTCCGCTCGATGTCGCCACCCGTCGACGCCGGGGAACCGCAGCCCAACGCGACGCGTGGGCTCGTCCTGCGTGCCCGGTCCGGCTTCTACACGATCGCCACGACGGAAGGTGACCTCGTGGAGGCACGGATACGGGGCCGCGTGAAGCGCGAGCGACAGACCTCGGACCTCGCCGTCATCGGCGATCGCGTCCTCCTCGAGCGGCTCCCCGACGGGACCGGGGCCATCTCCGAGGTCGAGCCGCGGCGTCGGCGCTTCAGCCGACGCCAGCCCGGACCTCGAGGCGCCTGGCGGGAGGACATCCTCGTCGCCAATCCCGATCTCGTGGCCGTCGTCTTCTCATGTGATCGGCCACCGCCCAACCCTCGGCTCGTCGACCGCTTCCTCGTCAACGCCGAGTACAACGAGGTCCCGGCGCTGCTGGTCGCCAACAAGGTCGACCTCGTCGGCGCGGAGGCGGCGCGCAGCCAGTTCGGGACCTACGAGGCCATCGGATACGACGTCGTGTACGCCAGCGCGAAGGCAGCCATCGGTCTCGATCAGCTGCGAGAGCGGCTCGCTGGCAGGCTCTCCATCGTCGCCGGACCGTCGGGGGTGGGAAAGTCGACGCTGCTCAACGCGATCCAGCCGGGACTCCAGATCACGACCGCCGAGGTCTCGGAGGCGCTGCACAAGGGACGCCACACGACGACGCTGGCCGAGCTTCACCCACTCGACGGCCCCGATGGCGGCTACGTGGCGGACACGCCGGGCATCCGTGAGCTCGGGCTGTGGGAGATCCCATCCACCGAGCTGGCGTCGTGCTTCCCCGAGTTCCGCGACCACCTCGGTGCGTGCGCCTTCAACGATTGCTCGCACCTGCACGAGCCGCGCTGCGGGCTCCGAGCGGCGGTCGCGGCCGGGCTCGTCAGCGAGGACCGCTACGACTCGTACCGGCGGATGCTCGCCGGCGGGTGACCTCTACAATCCGCCCACCATGGAGATCGCGCCGGCCGTTCACCAGGTGCGGATGCTCGGTGCCGACGCCTTCCTCATCGCCGAGGAGCGTCTGACGCTGATCGATGCCGGCATGGTCGGCTCGCGGCTGATGCTCGAGCGCTACCTGCGCCGCATCGGCCGTCGGATGGACGAGCTGGAGCGGATCATCTGCACGCACGGCCACCCCGATCACATCGGCGGGCTGCGCGAGCTCGTCCGCGACCGCGGCGACGTGGCGGTCCTCATCCATCCCGACGACCTCGCCGGGCTGAGGCTTCCGCTCCGGGACGCCCTCGCGCGCACCGATGATCGTGCGGTACGACGGGGGCGGCTCATCCAGTACCTGACCCGCGCTCCGTCCGATCCAACACCCATCGTCGACGGCGAGCTGATCCCGGTGCTCGGAGGGCTGCGCGTGGTCCACACGCCCGGCCACACGCCGGGAAGCGTCTGCCTCTACGCCGAGCAATCGCGCATCCTCTTCACCGGTGACGTGCTCCAGGTCGAGCGCGGCCACCTCGCCTTCGCCAGCGCCTTCTTCAGCCACGACCATGCCGGCGCGCGCGCGTCGGTCGAGCGCCTCGCCATGCTGGACGTCGAGAAGATCGCGTTCTCCCACTACCCGCCGTGGACCGTGGACGCGACAGCCGCGCTGCGCGACCTGGCGGCGGCCGCCGCATCGTGACCGCTGGTCGACGCGGCCGCGCTCTGACTCACCGCGTCGCGATGATGGCGTAGGTCACCGCGAAGGTCGCCTCCGCGAAGAGCGCGACGCGATCAAGGTCGACGTTGCCGATGTCATCGCAGGCGAGGTGATAGCACGCGTCCGGCGCCGGCCCGCCCCCACCGGCTCCGGGCTGGGCAGCCGAGCCGGTCTCGCTGGCGCCGGCGAAGAGGCCGCCGGTCGGGATGCCGGCGGCGGCAAAGCCGAAGTGATCCGACGACCCGCCGAGGTCGACCGACTCGAACTCCTCCCCGCGCTCGGTGAGCCAAGCCTCGTAGCTCGAGGTGATCGCTGCCGAGCCCTCGGGCGCGCTCGGCTCGTCGTACACGAGGGTCGCCCCGTCGAGCGATCCTGCCATGTCGATGTTGAGGTAGGCGGCGGGGTCGTCCTCCAGCGACTCGACGTAGGCGCGCGATCCGATCGTGCCGAGCTCCTCGGCTCCCCACAGTCCGATGCGGACCGCCGAACCGTCCGGGACGCCGCCCTCGGAGAGGCCGCGCGCGATCTCGAGCATCGCCGCGACGCCGCTGCCGTTGTCATTCAACCCGGGCCCATCCAGCACCGAGTCGAGATGGGCGCCGAGCATGACCACATCCTCGCCGTCTCCCAGCTGGGCCACGACGTTGCGAAGCGTCGCCGGCGCACGCTCGGTCTCGATGACCAGTCGGACCGGCTCGTCACCCATGGCCCCCAGCGCCTCCACCGCCTCGCCGGTGACGCTGACGACCGGGAGCTCGATGCCTTCCGGCTCGATGAGCGTGGGGCGGAAGATCTCCCCGGGTCCGCGGTCCGGATAGCCGACGAGCAGCGCCGCGGCGCCGGCCTGTGCTGCGTTGAGGGCCTGCTGACGCCTGAAGCAGCCACCCTGGACCGTGAGCGCGATCTCGCCATCCTCGACCGCCGAGAAGTGCTCGGGCTCGCACCCGCTCTCGTCGAGCAATCGGACCCGTCCGGTGACGTCGCCGCCAGGCGAGTAGATGAGGGCGTGCAGCTCGTCCGGTGCGAGGAAGGCGCGCTCGCCGACCTCGAGCCGGCCGCCGGGGAGCTCACGGAACCCGGTAAACGACACCTCGGGGGTTGACACCTCGAAGCCGAGATCGCGCAGCGCATCGGCCGCGTAGTCCACCGATGCCTCATACCCGGCGGTCCCGGCGAATCGGATCCCCTCGTTAGCGTCCGCGATGGCCTGGAGCGCCTCGAGGTGCTCACGGAGCCGGTCGACGTCGGCGACGAAAGACGGAGACGCGGGAAGGCTCGCATCGACGTTGCTGGCAGCTGGTGCGTCCGGGCTCGCGGGTGAGGTCGAGGGTGCCTGGATCCCGCAGGCGGCGAGGAGCAGCGCGAAGAGCGCCGGGGCGACGCGCCGTGATCGGTTCATCTGCACACCGATACCCCGCCGAGCGGCGGACGGTTCATGTCCGGGACAGCGCTCCGCGGTACAGGTCGAGCAGCCGCGTGCTCAGTCCAGGCCCCGACGAGACCAGCTCACGGAACTCGTCGGCCTCGAGGGCCAGGAGGCGCGTCTCGCCGACGGCGGTCACCGATGCGGTGCGAGGCGAGTGACGGAGCAGCCCGATCTCACCGAAGAGGTCACCAGGGCCGAGATCGCGCAGGTGAAGGCCGGCCGGCCCCTGCGTGACCCGGACCGTCCCCTCCTCGATGAGATAGAACCGATCCGACGCGTCCCCCTCGCGCACCACGACCGTGCCGGCAACGGCCTCCATCGGCCGCAGCTGGCGAGCGGCCGTCTCGAGCCGGGCAGCGGGCAGCCCGGCGAAGATGGGGTGCTCGAGGAGGCGGGCACGCGCCGGATCGAGGGGCTCCGGCTCACCGCGGCCACCGGACAGGGCGAGCGCCGCGAGAACGCCACCCACCGAGACGACCGCGCAGCCGATCAGCACCTGGGCCACGCCGATCGCGCCGGCGAGCACCGGGACGATCAACGAGCCGAGGCTGTAGAGGATGGCGGAGGTGGTCTGCAGAACACCCATCGCGCGGCCGCGAAGGGCGTCGGGCACGATCCGCTGGATGAGCGTGGTGTTGACCACGTCGAGCAGGAGGAGACCGGCAACCGCGATCGCCATCGCCACCATCGCCGCCGGCAGATTTCCGGCGAACGCCAGCCAGGCGAGCCCGATGCCTCCCACGATCCCGCCGATGAGCAGCGGCACGCTGAGGCGGCGGGCCAGCAGCGCCCCGCCGGCGATGCCCGCCACCACACCCCCGACGCCCGTCGCCGCGTTGAGGTACCCAGTGCCGGCCTCCCCCGCATCCAGGACGTCGAGGGCGATCACGACCGTCAGCACGCCCAGCCCGCCGCCCACCAGGCTGGTCGCCGAGTCGAGGACGAACGGGCCCGACAGCGGACCGACCAGCGATCGCCAACCGGGCGGCGCGGGAGCTTCGACAGCGTCGCCGGCCAATTCCTCGCCTGGCGCTGTCGAGGACGACGGGACCTTCAGTCGCCAGAGCACCACGGCGACGACACCGAACGACACGGCGTTGAGCAGGAATGCCCCGGCGAGATAGCCGGTGGCGAGGAGGATGCCGGCCAAAGCGGGACCGACGATGAAGGCGACGTTGTCGAGCGTGGCCCATGCGCTGTTGGCCGGCCCGAGGTCGCGCTCGTCGACCAGCATCGGCAGCAACGAGGCGATCGCCGGCCCGAAGAAGGTCGAGAAGCAGGCGGCCAGGATCGAGAGCGCCACGATCACGATGGTCGGCGCGCCCGCGACGACCGCCGCGGCCAGGGCGAGCATGATCACGCCACGCGCGACATCGGTGACGAGAAGGACCATGCGACGGTCGTATCGGTCAGCGACGATCCCCGCCGGCACGGACAGCAGGACGTACGGGAGGATGCGGGCGGCACCCACGATCCCGAGCAGGACCGGTGAGCTGCTCTCGGCGTAGACGACCACGAGGACGGCGACGAGGTAGAGCCAATCGCCGATGCCGGAGATGAACTCGCCGATCAGCAGGCGCGCCAGCGCGCCGTTGCGGCGGAAGAGGTCGATGTAGGTCCCGAAGAGGCTCACTCCGCCGAGCCGGCCCGGTGGCGCCACGGATGTCGGCGGCCCGGATTGTCGGCCACGCTGGTCAGCACCGCCTTGACCTCGAACGGGCTGAGGCCGGGATGCTTCGAGAGGATCAGGGCCACCAGGCCCGCGATGTGCGGCGCCGCGAAGCTATTGCCCGTGGCCACCGTCGAGCCGCCATCCTTCCAGGCGATCGGGACGTCCACCCCCCAGGCGCCGAACTCGACCGGAGGGGACGGGTTGTAGTAGATCCGCCACGGATCGGGCTCGGGATGGGCGGCAACCGAGAAGACCGATGAGAAGAGCGATGGATAGCTCGGCGCCGGCACGTTGTTCGCGGCGCTGACCAGGGCCATCGACTGGAAGTAGGCGCGATCGGCCAGATCGTGGAAGACCGGATACAGCGACTCGCTCTTCGAGGAGAGACTTAGGTTGCAGACCTCGAGCCCCTGCTCGATCGCCCACTCCAGCCCCGCCGCGAAGGCCGTCCCCTTGCCGCGCAGGTCGGCGCCGAGGACGCGGATCGAGACCAGCTCGACCTCCGGCGCCATCGACAGGATGATGCCGCCGCACGCCGTGCCGTGGCCGAACATGTCGACGCCCTCGTCGGGAACGACGACGGGCCCATCGTCGGTCATCTCGACGGTGACGTTCTGGACGACGCGGCCGGCGAGACGTGGGTGGTCGTTCTCGAGCCCCGAGTCGATGATCCCGACCCGCACCCCGGCCCCCGTCGCGCCGCCCCAGGCCCAGTCGCGCGTGAGGCCGCGCAGGCGAAGCCGCCGACGCAGCTCGCGACGGGGATTGGCGAACGGCTCAGACCATGCCGGCAGCTCCGGCGTCATCGGCGCATGGAGCTGCGCTGGCCACGCTCAGCATGACCGGCGACGACCTCGAGAATATCGGCCACCAGGTCGAGCTCCCGGTCGCTGAGCCCGCGGAGCCGCGCGACCTGGTCGACGAGCCGCCAGAAGGGCGCATCCTCGTCAGCGTCGAGGCCCGCCGTCGCCGTCGAGACCGCCGCCTCGACCTCGGCATCGGTCAGCTCGCCGCCGAGCTCGCGAAGCACGGTGCCGATCAGCCGCGTCGTGTCGCGTTGCACCTTGGCCGCCCCGATGGCAACCGTTGCCTGGCCGGCGAAGACGCCGAGCAGCTCCATGTCTCGCAGCGAGAAGGTGGCCGATGAATGCTTGTCGAGGACCTGGAGGACGCCGACCACGGCGTCCTCGCCGGTCAGTGGCGCAGCGGCGATCGAGCGCGGGACATAGCCCGTCTGCTCGGCGGCGTCGCGATTGAAACGTGGATCGCTGGCGACGTCCGAGAGGGCGAGTGCCTGACCGGTGGAATACACGAAGCCAACGATGCCCTGCGTGGGCGGCACAGAGAGGCCGATCGCGCCCGCGCCCTTCTCACCGGCGGCGACGCGAAAAACGAGCCGGTCCGGATCCGGCTCGAAAAGAGCGATGGAGGCGGCCTCGGCATCGAAGAGGCGCACCGTGGCGTCGACGATGCTCTGGAGAAGCCTCGTCTCGATGTCGCCCTGGAGCCGCCGACCGACGGCGGAACGCCGCGACGCCGCAACGAGTGCGGCGATCGCGGCATCCACCGGAGGGTCTGCCACCGGCGTGGCTACCGGTTCAGCGCTTCAGGGTCCCGTGACCCTCGGTGTCGTCTTCCTCGGCGCGGCGGCTCAGCCCGCCGATGTGGCCCTCAACGTCGTCCTCGTCGGCACGCTTGAGGACGCCGTGGCCCTCCGTGTCGTCCCTCAGCGCGCTTGAGCACGCCGTGACCCTCGACGTCGTCTTCGTCGGCACGCTTGAGGACGCCGTGGCCCTCCGTGTCGTCCTCGTCAGCGCGCTTGAGCACGCCGTGACCCTCTGTGTCGTCCTCATCGGCGCGCTTGAGCACGCCGTGACCCTCGGTGTCGTCGTCAGTCGCGCGGAAGCCCGACTGACCGCCTTCCTGGATTCTCTCGTCGTCCATCATGTGACCCTCCACTGAATCGTCATCGTGTGCCTCCCCGCCGAGCGAACCCGGTCGGGAGAAGCCCTCCATCGGCGGACGCCGCCGGTAGTTGTCCATGCGATCCTTCGCCTCCTAGCTGGCAGCGTACTCGCATCCAATGTCACGAATCCTAGGCCCGGTGATGACTTTCGCAGCATCGCTGACCGGACAGATCCGATGTCGGTTACGCGACAGTGTTCACCGCGCTCCGTGCCGCTCGAGCTCCGCGAGATCGTGGATCACGAGCGTGTCACGTTCGATGCTGATGAGTCCGTCGTCGACCAAACCGCTCAGAAGCTTGTTCACGCTCTGGCGCGTTCCGCCGATCATGGCGGCCAGGTCGGACTGAGTGTAGGGCCAGTCGAGCTCGACCCGGCCGGTGGCCTGCGGCGAGGCGTCCCGAGCCACGCGCACGAGGCGCATCGAGAGGCGGCCCGCAAGGTCCAGGAAGTGCAGCTCCTCGACGTGACCGGTGAGGCGCCGCAGCTCCTCTGCCAGGGCGTGGAGGAGGGCGGTCACGAGATGCGGATCATCCCTGAGCAGGTTGAGGAACGGCTCGCGCGGCAGGGCCAACGTCTCGGTCGGCTCGATCGCCGTAGCCGTGGTTGACCTGGGCGAGCTGTCGAGCAGCGCGAGCTCGCCGAAGAAGTCCCCCGGCTTGAGGCTGGCGATGATCGCCTCCTCGCCCTCCGTCGACGGCAGGACGATCTTGACGCCGCCGGCCGCCACCACCTGGAGCGAATCGCCGATGTCACCCTGGTGGAAGATCACCTCGTTGCGCCGGAAGCGCCGCCTGCGCATCTGCGCCGCGATCGCGCGGAGGGCCTCGTCGGTGACGTGCGCAAAGAGGGCGCACCGCCGAAGGCTGTCGACCGCCAGGGATTCGTCCAGCACGCGTGATCCTCAGACTCGGGCGAATGAGCAGGGCAGTGCGGACACTCTCGTGGTGTGCCTCTCCGCCGTCAAGGGGTCACCAACGCGTTTTCCCCAGGTGTCATGCGGCCGACACGAGGAGCGCCGCGGACGGACATCACGCCCATCGGGACGTTGACGACCCGGCTGTCGCCCGCTTGCTCACGAGGACGGGCACAGCGGCGGGAGGATGGCACCAGGCAAACGAGCCCACAACGCTCGAAGGAGGAATCCGATGCTCGGCCCGAACCACCACACATTCCACCTGGCGAATGAGGCATATGACAAGCGGGTCCAGCATGCGGCTCGGATCCAGGCGATCAAGCAGGATCGCGAGGACGGCACGCAGCCGGTCAACCTCGAGGGCCATCGCTTCATCACCGCTCGGCGACTGGCCGCCGCTGGCATTGCCGGCTTCGTCCTCACCGCCGCGATCGCTGCCGGAGGGGCCGGCATCGCCGCCGCCTCGCCGAACCACGCTTCCGGTGGAGGCGCGATCCAGATTCGCTGACACCCCCAAACACGACGATCAACCACCGACGCCGGGACCTACCCCTCGGCGTCGGTTCCGCGTTCGGCGGCCTTTGCTAGAATCACGCCCCGTCACCGGCGGGAGTAGCTCAGCTGGCAGAGCGCGACCTTCCCAAGGTTGAGGCCGCGGGTTCGATCCCCGTCTCCCGCTCCAAACCATCCGCGCCGTCATACACGCCCGACACCTCAGGAGCGATGCACCGATGCAGCACGGCGACTTCACCCATATCGAGATCCCCGCCGACGACCCCGCCCGAGCGAAGGGGTTCTACGGCGACGTGTTCGGATGGAACTTCCCGCCCGAGATCCCGGGATTCGAGGGTTACCACATGTTCAGCACGCCGGTGGGCCAGGACGGCTTCGGTGGAGCGATCGGCAAGCGTGGTGAGCTGGCGCCGGACAAGGTCCGGACCTACATCCACGTCGACTCTATCGAGGCCACGCTCCCGAAGATCTCCGAGCTCGGCGGCGCGGTCGTCGAGCCCAGGCGCGAGGTGCCGGGCCAGGGTTGGTACGCCGTCTTCACCGATACCGAGGGCAACGAGCTCGCTCTGTGGGAGACCGGCGACCAGGGCTGATCGCCCGCGCCCGTATCCTCTCCCGCATGCGGCACCGCCTCGCGCTCGTCACCGGGGCGGCCGTTCTGCTCGCCGCCTGCTCGTCGGCGCCGCCCACGACGCCCTCCGCGTCAGCGACACCACCCGGGCCTACGACCACGACATCGCCGAGCGCCGAGGCAGAGGTCAGCGCCACCGCCAGCCCGTCGGCCGATCCGGTGCCGCTGGCCTGGGACGCGCTCGAGGTCGGCGTCGGACCAGCGGCGCGCGAGGACCACACCTGGACCGTGGGTGACGACGGCCAGACCGCGTACCTGTTCGGAGGCCGGGATGGCGCGCAGGCATACGCCGATCTCTGGGCCTTCGATCTCGGCAGCGACACCTGGAGCCAGCTCCAGCCGGGCGCAGGGCCCGCTGCCCGCTTCGGCCACGAGGCGGCATGGGTCACCGGAGTCGGGCTCGTGGTGTTCGCCGGCCAGGCGGGCACCACGTTCTTCAACGATCTGTGGGCATTCGATCCGGAAGCGGGCAGCTGGCGTCAGCTTCCGTCGGGCCCCACGAGGCCGGTGGCGCGGTACGGGACGTGTGCGGCGGTCGGGCCGGATGGCCGGCTGTGGATCAGTCACGGGTTCACCTCGGACGGGACGCGTTTCGCCGACACGTGGGCATATGACTTCGACACGGGCGGCTGGATCGAGGAGACCCCCGAGGGTGAGCGGCCCGTCGAGCGCTGCCTGCATGGCTGCTGGTGGACCGATGACGCGGCGCTGACCCTGTACGCCGGCCAGACGACGGGCGTCACCGCGCTTGGCGATCGCTGGTCGCTCGGCACCGAGGGCTGGTCGAGCATCGGGGGTGCGCTTCCGCCGGAGCGCAACCTGTACGCCCGAACCAGGACCGGCGACGCGACGCTGGTCTTCGGAGGGCAGGCGCTGGATGGCACCTACCTCGGCGATCTCTGGCTGCTCGCGGACAACTCACCCGATGCGGGACCGCTCACAGCGAGCGGCGGGCCGTCGCGCGCCGGCGCCGAGCTCGTCACCGACGAGGATTCCGGCCGCGTCCTCCTCTTCGGAGGGCGAGACGCCGATGGAGCGCATGGCGACCTGTGGGCCCTGACCGGCTCCGAGATCGCCGGCGGCTGAGGTGGCCCGTCACGTGCTGAGCACGCACGGATGAGCACCCCCTCCACGGAAGCCGCGTGGTCGGTCCGGCCCGAGCAGCCGATCGATCTCGACCAGATCCACGAGCTCCATCGGACCGCCTTCAACGGCCCTGCCGAGGCTGACCTCGTCGACGCCATCCGCCGCGGACCAAACTTCATGCCCGAGCTGTCGCTTGTGGCCGTCGCGCCTGACGCGAGCGTCCTGGGCCACGTGCTCATCAGCCGGATCGCTTTCGCACCGGCCGATGCGGATGCGGAGAGGACCGATGCGCTCGCTCTGGCGCCGCTGGCCGTCCTTCCGCCGTACTGGGGCCGCGGCATCGGCTCTGCGCTCGTGCGCCTGGCCCTTGGCGTCGCCGATGAGAGGGCGGAGCCGCTCGTCGCCGTTATCGGCGCGCCCTCGTACTACGCCCGATTCGGGTTCCTGCCGGCGGCCGAGCACGGTGTTGGCGGCCAGTACGGCGATGCGGGCGATGCCTTCCAGGTCCGGCTCCTCCCGGGCCATTCGGCGCCAGGTGAGGGGTCGCTCATCTACCCGTCGATGTTCGAGGGCCTCTAGTCATCGTCATCGGAGCGACCGGAGCCGCTCCCGCTCGATCCGCTGCCGCCCGAGTCATCACCGCCGCCCGGGCCGCTGTTGTCGTCACCGCCTCCGCCAGGCCCGCTGTTGTCCGACTCGCTCGGCTCCGGCGTCTCGATCCCGTCATCGTCATCGGATGCCGAGGGCGTGGCGGAGGGTGACCCGGTGGGAGTTGGCGACGGCGATGCGGATTCGGAAGGGCTCGGCGATGGCGTCGCGGATTCGGAGGGGCTCGGTGAGGGCGACGGAGTGACCACGGTGGGCGGACTCGGCGTGGTTCCCACATTGCCGTTGCGGGCGAGGTCGGCGAGCTGACCCAGGGCGAGGGCCCCCACGACCGCCACCGCGACAACCGCCGTGGCGGCCATCGCCCGGGCCGGCGCGTGCCACGCAACCCAACCGGCGGTGAGGGACGCCCACCACCCGAGCGCGGGAGTGGGTTCCGCATCGATCGCCGCATGGATGCGGCCGGCGAGATCGAGCGGGGGCGCATCGGCTCGTTCGGCGCTGTACCGCTCCAGCCGCCCTGCGACCTCGTCGAGGGAAGCTTCGGCGCGGTCGAGCTCATCCGGCCCGAACGGGTGTCGGGTCATTGGCTCGCACTCCGCGTTCCGAGGACCGGGCGCAGACGCTCCAGGCCCCGTCGCAGGTGGGTCTTGACGGTGTTGATCGGCCGTCCCGTGGCTTCCGCGACCTCCGCGAGCGAGAGCTCGCCGAAGAATCGCAGCGCGACCACCTCCCGATAGGGATCAGGGAGTGCGGCGACCGCGTCGCGCACCTCGTCACGCTGTTCGGCGGCCTCGGCGGCGCGGCTCGGATCGACGGTCGGGTCGGCAGTCATCGGCTCGGCCACCGCGTCCAGGTCGGCCGTCGGCCGGCGCTGAGCGATGCGGCGGTAGGCCTGGCGCGTGGCGATCCGCAGAAGCCACGCACGTATTGGACCCTCGCCGCGGTAGCTGCCGATTGACCGAAATGCCGCCACGAATGCCTCCTGCGTCACGTCTTCGGCATCGTGCGAGCGGCCGAGGATCCGGTAGCAGGCGCGATAGACAGCAGAGGTCTCGAGGTCCACGAGCTGGCTGAACGCGTCCCGATCACCTGACCGAACGGCATCGACGAGAGCGCGGTCGTCCACGCCCTCATCGTGCCACGATGTCCCCCACATCCGGGCCGACACCTCGATTCAGTCGTCGTGGCCGGAGTTGTCATCGTCGTCGTCGCCGTTGCCGGGACCCGAGTTGTCGTCGTCATCGTCGTCGTCGCCGTTGCCGGGACCCGAGTTGTCGTCGTCATCGTCGTCGTCGCCGTTGCCGGGACCCGAGTTGTCGTCACCGTCGTCGCCGTCGTCATCGGCGGAAGCGGTCGGGTCAGAGCTGGCGGACGCGCTGGCGGAGGCGGAGGCCGATGCGCTGGCGGAGGCGGAGGCCGATGCGCTGGCGGCCGGGCTGGCCGGACCATCGTCGTTCCCGGTGTTGTTCCCGCCGTTGTCATCGGCGGAAGCGGTCGGGTCAGGGCTGGCCGACGCGCTGGCGGAGGCGCTCGCCGACGGTGACGGCGAGGCCGAGATGCTTGCGCCGAACGTCTCGAGTCCGGCGGTGGCCGATGGCGACGCATCCGTGTTCGTCCCGGTCTCGCCGTCGCGGTCGTTGCCCGTCGCCAGCACGACGCCGGCCATGAGCAGGAGGGCGCCCACGGCGAGGATGAGGCCGCGGAACGTGGTGTTGATGTTCACGATGGTCGAGCTCCCACTGGTGTTCATTCGCCGCGAGAGGAGCGGCGCTCACCTGTTCTGAGCCATCGCGTCCGGCAAAGGTTTCACCTGCGTGCGCCATCGGCCGCCCGTCCGGGGTTCGTCCCGATTAGCATGGGTCATCGCGTCCGCTGTCCAGGGGAGCTCCATCTCGTGGCCCGACCTCGTGCTCGAACTCGCGCAATCTCGCACGCGGGCAAGCGTCGCCTCGGATCCGTCGTTTTTCTCACGGCGCTGACGCTGGCCGCGATCGGGGCCGCACCCAGAGCGGCCGCGGGTGCCACGGATCGGCTGCCGGACCTGCGCATGACGCCGGTCAAGGACATCCGCATCGTCGTCGAGGGCGGCCACCGTCGCCTGCGGTTCACGGCCATGATGGCCAACGTCGGCCAAGGCCACTTCGAGGTCCGCGGCAGTCGCAGCGGCGCCTCGGATCCGACAATGTCCATCAGCCAGGTGCTCTACAACAGCGCCGGCGGCTCCCGAACCATCGCCACGAACGCCTGGGGCCAATATGCCGGCGACGGCCACGACCACTGGCACGTGCAGCAGATGATGAGCTACGGGCTATGGCCGGTCGGCAGCGGAACGTCGATCTCCCGTGGCGCGAAGGTCGGCTTCTGCTTCCTCGACACCAATGCCTGGAATCTCTCGCTGCCCGGCGCTCGACAGTCGTCGTACTACCGGGAGTCCTGGTGTGGCACACAGGCATCGACGACCAACCGCGTCGGGATCAGCCTCGGCTGGGCTGACAGCTACCCGTGGAGCTTCGCCTACCAGTGGGTCGACATCACCGGGCTCCCGGCCGGCGAGTACTACCTGCGCTCAATCGTGGATGAGTCGGACTACTTCGTGGAGACGAGCGATTCGAACAATTGCGCGTGGAATCGGATTCGCATCCCGGCGTCGGGCTCGAGCGTGACCTTGATCGGCAGCGGATCGAGCTGCATTGGCCCGACCAGCGCGGTCGCATTTCCCGGCCAGATCAGGTACGCAACCCCGCGTCGCGTGACCTTCGCTGCCGGCGAGCACGTCGGTCACCGCTTCAACACATCGGGCGTCACCACGAGCCGGTTCCCGGCCACGCTGGCCCGCGCCTCGAGCGCGTACGCGACGTTCTCCTCGACGATTCCGGGCAGGGCGGGCCGGTGGTTCTACATCAGCAACGGGCTCTGGGCCGGCTCGTGGATGCAGGAGTCGGCGAGGGTGGTCGGCGCGCCTCTACCGGCCAACGCGGACGCATTCCCGAACACCGATCCGACGGCGTCGACCGCACGCGTCGAGCTCGCGGCAGGGAACCAGTATGGCTATCAGTTCACCGCGGCCGGCGCAACGATCGCGGCGAAATGGGCCAAGCTGGGAGCGCCTTCCGGAGCGCGCGTCGACCAACGGGGCTTCCTGCCCGGCAGATCCGGCCGATGGGTCCACGTCATCAACGGCACCTGGGCGGACTACTGGTTCCTCGAGTCCGCGACCGCTGTCTTCAACCCCTAGCCATCGCCGGCGGCCCCCGTGCGATTCATCGACACCGACCACATGTGGGACACCGGCACCTCGCCGAAGGTGCGCCTCTAGGCATCGCGGTTTCGGGTGACCCTCGGCCCGCGGTTGAAACGTCCGCATTCACACCAGAGGGGCACTAGCGGCGGAACTCGGCGGCGAACCGTCCGGATTCACACCAGGTGACCACCGGCCCCCTGTGAGTGACCGTTCGGCACCTTCGGAAGCCACATAACGGCCACGTCATGTGAATTTGGTCGCGCCATCGGCCGCGCTCAGGCCGCCAGCGTCTCTCCCTCGTGGCCCAGCCAGGGAGTCCGCGGCGGTGCTAGTGGTCCTCCTCGAGGGTCGCCATCACCGACAGCTCGACGTTGCCCGCGAGCGCCCGCGAGATCGGGCAGCCGTCCTTTGCGGCCGCCGCCGCCGCCTCGAAAGCCGCCTCGTCGATACCGGGCACGGTGCCGACCACGTCGAGCTCAGACCGTGTCACTGTCCAGCTGTCGCCAACCTTGTCGAATGTGACGGTGGCGGAGACGTGGACGTGGTCCGGCGGCGTACCCGCCCGGGCAAGGCCGTTCGAGAGCGCCATCGAGAAGCACGACGCATGGGCTGCTGCAAGAAGCTCCTCGGGCGAGGTCTGCCCGCGAGGCCCCTCGGTGCGCGTGGACCAGGAGATCGGCAGATCGGTGAACAGCTCGCTCGTCCCGGCGGTGACCGTCCCGGAGCCTTCGAGAAGCGAGCCGGAATAGGTCACGGTGGCGGTTCGGCTGGCGGACATGGAAGCAGTCTCCTTCGATGGACTCGGGCGAGCCACCAGCCTAGTACGATGCGGCCGTGTTCGAGCTGCGTCGGGACCCGGTCACCGGGTGGTGGTCGGCGATCGTGGCCGACCGGGCCTTCGAGCGCTCGGCCTTCGAGATCCCGGCACAGCCGGTGGAGGGTACGCACTGCCGCCACTGTGACGAGGCGCCGGAGCGCGAGCCGGACCACCTCGTCAGACGGGTGGCACTGCGTTCGCAGGCGTTCCATCGAATCGATTCGTCGAAGGCGACCGCCACGCAGCTCGCCATCAGCGAGGTCGAGCGCGCCACCGGTGCCTGGGAGATCCTGGTCGGACCGCGAGACCATCACGAGCGCCTGGCCGATGCCAGCCCGCAGCTCGCCGGCGCTCTTCTTCGCGCCGCCCGCGACGCCATGCGAGCGCTGGCCGCGGGGCCACGCACAACCGATGCCGAGGGAAGGCCGGAGCCGCTCTACATTCAGCTCGTCCAGAGCTACGGGATGCAGGCCGGCTCCCGCAGCTCACACCTCAACCTCGAGATGTACGCCATCCCGCAGGTGCCGCACTGGGTGGCCGAGGAGATCGGTGGTGGCGCCCGACAGATGATCAAGACCCGCCGCTGCGTGTGGTGCGCCCTGGCCGAGGCCGAGGAGGAGAACGAGGAGCGGCTCGTCCTCGCCGACCACCATGCCATCGTCTTCACGCCCGCCGCCAGCCGATCGGCATTCGAGATGATGGTCGTCCCGCGTCAGCACGCGGCGGACTTCACGGCGCTCGACGACGACGCCATCACCGATACGACCGCCACGCTCCAGCGAGCCCTCCACGCGCTCGACGTCCTCGGCGACCCGCCCTACAACCTCTTCCTGCACACCGCGCCGGCCGGTGAGCGGCTCGACCAGACGTTCCACTGGCACTGGGAGATCCATCCCCGGCTGCGGACGATTGCCGGTCTCGAGCGCGCCACCGCCCTCGCCGTCAACCCGGCGGCGCCCGAGTACGCGGCCGACGTCCTGCGCCAGCACCTGCATCGGTAACAGATGCGGATCGCGGTGCGTCACGGGCCAACCAGACGGGGACGATCTGTGCGGAGGACGAGGTGCAGTCGATGGCAGTGCCCGGCAGGATCCCGTGGGGCGATCCCGCGGTGACCCGTGATGCCGGCGAGGACCGGGAAACCGCGTTCGCCCAGCTCTTCGAGGAGTTCTCCGCCCCGATTTACAACTACGTCCTGCGCATGGTCGCCGATGCGGATCGTGCCGCCGACATCACCCAGGAGACCTTCATCAAGGCGTACCGCAAGCTCGACACGGTGACCGAGGCCACCTCGACCCGCTCATGGCTGTATCGGATCGCGACGAACACCGCCATCGACGACATGCGCCGCCGCCGCAACGTGACCACGATGAGCGACGATCAGCCCGTCTTCGCCAACCGGCCCGACGATCGGCCCGGCCCGGAGGCGCAGGTCATGGCATCCACGCTCGACGAGCGCGTCCAGCGCGCGCTCTCGACCCTGCGCCCGAACCACCGCGAGTGCCTCCTGCTCAGCGACCTCGAGGACATGAGCGCCCAGCAGATCGGCGAGGTGATGGGCCTCTCGTACGGGGCCGTGCGGACGCTGCTGTGCCGCGCTCGAGGTGAGATGAGGCGGGCGCTGGCGGCGGAGGGCTTTGCCCGATGAGCAGGGATCGGAGCATGGATCGCCACGAGCAATTCGAGGAGCTCATCAGCGCCTCGCTGTCGGGAGATCTGACCCTAGACGAGCGCCGCCGGCTGGACGCGCACCTTGACACCTGCGACACGTGCCGCGCCACGCTGGCCGCCTTCGCCGATCAGCGCCGGATGGTGGCCGGGCTTCGTCACGTCCCGGTTCCGCATGATCTCGATGCCCGCGTCCGCGCCGGCGTGGAGCGTGCGGCGGTCCCCTGGTGGCGCCGTCCGCGGACGATCCTGCTCGGTGCGACCGGCGGGCTCGCGGTCGTGGCCGGGGCGTTGCTGGCACTTGTTCTGCTCGACACACCCGCGGACGAGCCACAGGTCGGGGAGGCGACGCCATCGGTGACGCCGAGCTTCGTGTCCGTTCCCAGCGAGACGCCCATCCCGACCCTTCCCCCGTCCTCCCCGGGGCCATCGTCGGCCGCCACACCGACGCCTCAGCCAAGCGAGCCCGCATCACCGCCCGCGACACCCGCACCCACACCCACACCGGTCAGCCCGGAACCAGCCGTCTTCGTTGCCGTGACCGGCGACTTCGACAGCCAGGCGATGACGGTTCGCGACGGGACAACCGGTGCCACGGTCGGCGAGCTCGAGACGCCGTCCGGCGAGCCAATCGCGGCCGAGCTCTCTCCCGACGGCCAGTGGCTGGCCTACATCACCACCGTCGGGCTGAGCGGCATGAACGAGGTGCGGGCGACCCGGATCGCGGATGAATCGGAGAGCGAGGCACAGGAGACCATCGTCCTCGGTCGCTCGGTGGCAGGCAGCCCGTTCCTGGAGCGGCTGTTCTGGTCGGCGGACAGCAGGTATCTCGCGTTCAGCCTGGCGGATACCTCGGGGGGCGGCGTCGATGCCTGGCTGCTCGACACCTCGCAGGACCTGCCCGGTCGCAAGCTGACGAATACCGGAACAACGTACGCGGGGAGCTTCACGCGGGACGGCCACCTCTGGGTCAGCTCGGCCGGCGAGACGCCCACCGGGTACCTCCTCCCAGCTTCGGTCGTCGAGACCGGGCGAGGAGATCGACGCGGAGGAGCTCGCCAACGTGGCCGACGACGCGGCCGACGTCTTCCAGCCACTGATCAGCCCGAACGGCGCGTTCCTCATCTACTGGACCGGCCGCATGGAGCGCGTCGGCGACGAGTGGCTCTTCAGTGAGGGCGGCGCACCGTGGCTGGCTGAGAATCGGGATGACGGCCAGGGCGGATACGAGTTCGCCTCGGCGCGGTACCTCTTCGGGGACCTGACGATCGACCGTGACGCGTTCGCGTCGGCGGCGATCACGTGGGGCGGAGACAGCGACGCATACGCGGTGTGGGACGCCGCCTGGACGGGGGTCCCGCAGTCGTCGAGTGGCGACTACCCAGATCCTGTGCGGGTGTACTTCGGCCATGCCACCGACCCGCGTGGCCTGACACAGGACCACGCCATCGATGCGGCGGACATCCCGCCCGACGGCTTCGTGGTCGACGTCAAGGTCGCGCCGACCGGCCGACATCTCGTCATCACAGCCGGTCAGCCGCGACCAGGGGACCTTGCCCCGCCGAGCGCCGATCTGCTCCTCATCGAGCGCAACACCGGGACCGTCCCTGACGGGGTGACGGTCATCGGTAACGCCGCCGAGGGATGGTTCGGGCCGGCCGCCTTCCCCGCCCCTGACGAGGCCGCCGCGCCGTAGCGCATCGGTATACTCGCGGGCGAGCCCTTTAACGCGGTCCGGCGAGGCCGCCAAGGAGAGATCGCATGAGTGAGCGCCGACTCCTCGGAGCGGACGACGTGCGCCGCGCCCTGACCCGCATCGCGCACGAGATCGTGGAGCGCAACGGCGGGACGAGCGACCTGGTGCTGGTGGGAATTCGCAGCCGCGGCGTCCCGATAGCGCAGCGCCTGGCCGCGTTGATCGAGCAGCACGAGGGCGTATCGGTGCCCGTCGGGTCTCTCGATATCACCTACTACCGCGATGACCTGACCCGAATCGCGCACGCCCCGATCGTCAAGCGCTCCGACCTCGAGGCCGATGTGAGCGGCAGGGTCGTCGTGCTGGTCGACGACGTCCTCTACACCGGTCGGACGGTGCGCGCCGCCCTCGACGCCCTGACCGATCACGGACGACCGCGCGTCGTGCGGCTTGCGGCACTCGTCGATCGTGGCCACCGCGAGTTGCCGATCCGCCCCGACTTCGTCGGCAAGAACCTCCCGACCAGCGTCGACGAGATCGTGCATGTCCACCTCACCGAGACCGATGCCGCCGACGAGGTGGTGATCGAGCGACCGGAGCACGCGGCGTGACCGTGGCCGTCGGTCCGCGCACCTGGACACACCGCCACCTGCTCGACGTCGAAGGGCTCACACGCGAGGAGATCGAGCGCATCTGCGACCTGGCCGTCGAGATGCGCGGGACGAGGGTGTCGCGGGCGAATCGGTCGCTGCTGGAGGCGGAGACCGTCGGGCTCGCCTTCTACGAGGCCTCGACCCGCACACGCGTGAGCTTCGAGCTGGCAGCGAAGGCCCTCGGCGCCACCACGGTCGACCTCGCGATCGCCGGCAGCAGCGTCGCCAAGGGCGAGTCCCTGGTGGACACGTTGCGGACGCTCGAGCGCACGGGGGTGACGATGCTGGTACTGCGGCACGGATCCGCCGGGGCGGCACATCTCGCCGCCCGCACCACCGGCATGCGCATCGTCAACGGCGGTGACGGAGCCCATGCCCACCCGACCCAGGCGCTGCTCGACGCCCTCACCTTGCGCGAGGCACTCGGTACGCTCGACGGCACGCGGATCGTGATCGTCGGCGACGTCGCCCACTCGCGCGTCGCCCGCTCCAACATCCATGCGCTGAGCACGATGGGCGCCCGCGTCCGGGTCGCCGGTCCCTCGTCGTGGGTCGCGGGCTTCGATGCGTGGCCAGGGGTTGAGGTAGCTGGCACGCTGGAGGCCGCTCTCGACGGAGCGGATGCCGTCATGACCCTGCGCATCCAGGTCGAGCGCGGCGCGCAGCTGACGGATGAGGTCGCATCCTGGCGCCTCGACGAGCCCCGGATGCGCCTCGCGAACCCCGGCGCCCCGATCCTTCACCCCGGGCCGACCAACGAGGGCGTGGAGCTCACGGCCGCGCTCGCCAACGGGCCGCGCAGCCTGATCGGAACGCAGGTCGCCAATGGCGTCCCGGTCCGGATGGCCGTCCTGGCGCTCCTGGCGGGAGCGGCGTGACCGACGGTCGCTTCGGACGCCTCTCCGATGCGCCCGCCTCGTTCACCCTGATCGGCGCGAGGATCGTCGACCCATCGGAGGGGACCGATGCGATCCGCGACCTTTTCGTCCGGGACGGTGTGATCGTCGAGCAGGCGCCCGTTGGCGGCGAGGTCATCGACGCCAGCGGGCTCGTGGTGGCACCCGGCTTCTGCGATCTGCACTCCCACCTCCGCGAACCCGGCGACTCCGCGGCCGAGACGATCGAGACCGGCGCACGGGCGGCGGCGCGAGGCGGCTTCACCACCACCTGCGCCATGCCGAACACGCACCCTCCCATCGACGGAGCTGATGGCGTGCGCCGTGTGTCGGCTGCCGCGGGCGGGGCCGCGTGCCGGATCCGAGTCATCGGGGCGGCCACCATCGGACGCGAGGGTTCGAAATTGGCCGACCTCGATGGCATGTCCAACGCCGGGGCGATCGGTTTCTCTGACGATGGCGCCGCCGTCCCGAACGAGGTGGCGCTTGAGGTCGCCCGGCGGGTTGCGGCGCTCGAGGCCACCCTCTTCGAGCACGCAGAGGATGCCGAGATCACGGCCGGTGGCGTGATGCGCGAGGGCCTGGTTGCCACCCGCCTCGGCCTGCCGGGTTGGCCGGCGGAGGCCGAGCGGACCGTCGTCGAGCGCGACCTTGCGCTCGCCGACGAGACGGGGGCTCGGATCCACCTTACCCATCTCTCGACGGCCGGGGCGATCGAGGCGGTCCGGGAAGCGAAGGCGCGCGGCGTGGCTGTGACCTGCGACGTCACCCCGCACCACCTTGCCCTGACCGATGCGTGGGTCGCCGGGTCGCGGCAATTCGCCTGGGAGGACCCGGTCCTCGACGATGCGCTCGCCTACGACGGGGCGTGCCGGGTCAATCCGCCACTCGGCCCCCGCGATGACGCGCTCGCGCTGCTTGCCGCCGTCGCCGACGGCACCGTCGACGCCGTGGCGACCGACCACGCCCCGCATCCTCCCGAGCGGAAGCTCGTCCCATTCGAGGAAGCGGCGCCGGGCCTCATCGGTCTCGAGACGGCGCTCTCGCTCGGGCTGGCAGCGGTCGAGGCCGGGCGTCTGACGCTTTCAGCCCTGATCGCCGCGCTCTCGACGGGGCCGGCGCGGATCATTGGCGAGGAGCGCGGCCTCGCCACCGGCGCATTGGCGGACCTGGTGGCCTTCGATCCGACCGATCGCTGGCGAGTGGAGACGGAGTCGCTGGCATCGGCGTCGGCGAACACCCCGCTGCTCGGCATGGAGCTGCCCGGCGTCGTGCGGCTGACGGTCGCCGGTGGCCGCGTGACGTATCGGTCCTGAGCGACCTCCGGCGCGATATGGGACCATTCGGCCGCCACTCGCCGCCAAGATCAGACGAGGCATGGCTTGTCGATTCGTTACAACGAGGATCTCGACCCCAACGAAGGGCCGGGATTCGGGTGCTTCGTCACCCAGGCGATCCTGTTCGCCGTTCTCCTGCTCCTCATCCCGGTCGGCCTCTTCACATTCCACTGGCCCGTTCCGGTGCTCATCGGCTTGCTCATCCTGGCCATGATCCTTCTCTTCTTCGTGAGCATGACGAGCGTCTTCCTGCTGCGCGTCTTCTTCGCCGATCGGCGGCGCGGACGCGGGCGGCAGACCGGCGTGGCGAAGCCGCAGACTCGGGTCATCACCACCGAAACGGAGGACAACGATGAGTGAGGCACGCCGATGCCGCTGATGGTGACCTTCTTCAACGTCCGCAAGGGCCGCGACACGCTCTTCAAGCGTGGCATGCGCCACATGTTTCCTCGCCAGGCGCGCCAGACGGAGGAGAAGTACGGCATCCGCTTCGTGGGCTGGTTCAACGTCACCGAGGGCTCGACCTGGAACAACGTCCTCATCCTCGACCTGCCGAACTACGCGGTGCTCGACCAGCTGTACGCGGACCCGAGCATGCGCGGCTTCGGGCATCGGGTGGCCGAATCGATCTTCGACTCCAAGCACACGATCTTCCTGCGCGAGCGGATGGGCCCGGACTTCGTGTTCAAGCCATGACCGAAGGGTCGCCCAGCTCCCCACGGATCGTTGCGTTGCGCGAGCTGGCCGCCGAGGCCGAGCTCGAGCGACGCGACTTCGTGTACGAGGCGACCGAGCAGCTCCGCCGATTCGTCGATTCCAACCGCGAGCGCCTGCTCGAGATCGGCCCGATCAAGCTCGTCGATGACGAGCAGGACTACCTGCTCTACCACCCGATCGACGAGACGTGGACCACGCGCCTCACCTACCAGGACCCGGCCGACAACGAGTGGTACGACGAGGAGCAGCTGGTCGGGTCGATCGCCGAGCTGGTCGAGCTCTACAACCCGGCCGACATCTTCTCCTGGATCATGGAAGCCGCGCGCGATGCTCCCGCCCACCTCGTCGCAGCCGATGAGCTGGCCCGCGAGGAGGAGCTGATCGAGCCGGTGGCCGACGACTGGCAGGCCGACCTGCCCTCGACGCAGCAGGAGACGCTGGCCGCGCAGCGCCTCTGGCAGCTGGCCGATGCGTACCGCACGCAGCTGGCCACCGCCCAGGCCCAGCACCTGCGCGAGTTCGCCGCGAACGCCGAGGAGGTCCTGCGCCGCACCGGTGAGCTGCTGCTGCTCGACGAGCCGGAGGACGTGCTGGTGCTGCGGGCCGACGGCCGCTTCGAGACCTCCATCGACCTCTCCGATCGGCCTGACGAGGTGGTCGCGGCCGTCGAGCCGCAACGCGCCGGCCTGACGGTGACCGAGGCCCGAACCATCGCCTCCTTCTACGACCCCGCGGACGTGCTGCACTGGGTGACCGAGGCGCTCGCCGAGCGCTACCCCACGGTCGACTTCAGCGCCGTCTACGAATGACCGATGCGGACCTGCGCGCCGCCCCCGTCGAGGAGCTGTTCGAACGCTCCGGCGCCCTGCTCGAGGGCCACTTCCTCCTGAAGTCCGGGCGGCACGCCGGGCGTTACCTCGAGAAGTTCCTCGTCCTCCAGCATCCACGCTATGGGGTGGAGCTCTGCCGGCGCTTTGCGGAGGCCCTCGCCCCGTACCAGCCGAGCCTCGTGGTCGGCCCGACGACGGGCGGCGTGCTCCTCTCGTTCGAGACGGCGCGCCAGCTCGGAGGATCGGTGCGCGCGGCCTTCGCCGAGCCGATCGCATCTGGCGGGCGGGCGCTGCGGCGTGGCTGGGAGGTCGCGGCCGACGAGCGGGTCGTGCTGGTGGACGACATCCTCACCACCGGCGCCTCTCTGCTCGAGACGGTTGAGGCCGTGCGCGCCGCCGGCGTCGAGCCGCTGGCGGCGGCGGTCATGGTCGACCGCTCGACGGCCCCCGTCGACCTGGGTGGCGTACGGCTGCATGCGCTCGGCCGGATCGAGATCCCGTCATGGAATGCCGGCGAGTGTCCGCTCTGCGCGGACGGGATGCCACTCCACAAGCCCGGAAGTAGCTAGCCCTTGGCCCCGCCGGTGAAGTTCCACGATGCGAGGTGCAGCGACGGCACCACGTACGCCCCCAGGCCGAAGGTCGCGCCACCGACCAGGGTGAGATCGGACCCCACGCCCTTGACCGCGCCCGGCGCCAGCGCCTCGAGGTATGACTGGGTGAAGCGCAGGTTCGTGACCGGTCGCACGATCCTGCCGTCCTCGACAAGCCACACGCCGTTGCGCGTCAGGCCGGTGACCACCATCGTTCGCGGGTCGAGGATGCGCGTGTACCACAGGTCCGTCACCAGCAGGCCACGCTCCATCGCGCCGACCAGCGCGTCGGGCGTCGATGTGCCCGGGTCGAGCACGAGGTTGGCCGGCAGCGCGCCGAATGGGCCGGCCCCGGCGACCGCGTTGCCCGTCGACTCGGCACCAAGCGCCTTGGCGGTCCGGCGATCGTTGACCAGCCCGGCTGTGACGCCATCGGTGATGAGCGGCAACCGCCGCTTGGGGGTGCCTTCGGCATCGAAGCCGATGCCTACGCCCATCGGGTGGCCCACGTCATCGGCGACCGAGAGCGTCTCGTCGAACTGCGCCTCGCCGACGCGCGCGAACGATCGGCCCTCCTCGACCGCGCGGCCGTTGAAGCCGTAGATCGCCAGGAATCCGAGGACGTTGACGACGCACGACGGCGACATCACCACCTCGTAGCGGCCGGGCTCGAGGTCGGTTGCCGCAGCCGAGTCACGAGCGCGCTTCGTCGCGAGCACGCCGACGGCTCCTCCATCGAGGTCCGAGAGCCGGACCGATGCGGCCCGATCGGCTCCGTCCGAGCTGCCGGTGCGCGCGATCCCGTCGATCTGAGCCTGCGTGCTCCGGCCGCTGGCACGCTGGCCGGCAGAGTTCGCGAAGACGGTCTCGAGGCCCTCGGTCGAGCAGAACCCGGCAGTCTCGAGCCCGTCCGCGGCGTGAACGAACGACGCGATGCGCTCCGCCCGCTCGTCGGGCGCCGCGGATGCCGTGCCGTCGTCCCAGTGGTCGACCTTCGGCGTTTCGGCAACCGGTGCGAGACCCGGCCAGCCGGGATCGACCGGCTGAAGGCGAGCGGCTTCGAGGGTCGAGCGGACGAGGCGCGCGAGCGCGTCGTCATCGGTCCGGTTGTCGGTTGCCTCGGCGACGCGACCGTCGAGGGCAACCCGCAGGTGAACCTCGCGCGCGGCGTCGGCCACGTTCTGGTGGATGAAGCTGGTTGCGAAGCGGGTCAGCGCCTCGGTGCCCTGCGTGACGGTGACCTCGGCCTCGGCCTCGTTTCCCGCGAGGCTGAGCACGCGCTCGGCGGTTGATAGGAGACGGTCGTTCATCCTCGCACCCCCACTCGCACGCCTCGGAAGCGGCACGGCACGGCCGGGTGGCCGGTGTGGCCGATCTGGCCGGGCTGCCCCTTTCCGCAGTTCGGCGTGCCCCAGAACGTCCGCTCCGACTCGTTGCCGAGCATGTCGAGGCTTCCCCAGAAGCTCGGGCCGATTCCGGTGTAGGTCGGATTGCGCAGCATCCGGCCGCGCTTGCCGTTCTTGATCTCCCAGCCGATCTCGCAGCCGAACTGGAAGTTGAGCCGCTTGTCGTCGATCGACCACGACCGGTTCGTGTCGATGAGGAGGCCGTCATCGGTGGCGGCGATCATGTCGTCGAGGCTGCTGTCGCCCGCCAGCAGGCCGACGTTCGTCATGCGCACCATCGGCAGTCGGTTGTAGCCGTCGCCGCGAACCGCCCCGCCTGACTCGGGCAGCCCGGCGAGGGCGGCCGAGTCCCGTCCGGAGAGGACGCCGACCCAGGTCCCGTCACGCACGATGTCGACCGGGTGGGCCGGGGTGCCCTCGTCGTCGTAGCCAAAGCTGCCGAGGGCGCCGGGCAGCGTCGCATCGGCGGTGATGTTCATGAGCTCGCTGCCGAACTTGAGCGATCCGATCTGCGCCAGGTCGAGCCACGAGGTGCCGGCGAAGGCGGCCTCCCAGCCGAGGATGCGGTCGAGCTCGACGGCGTGGCCCACCGACTCGTGGATCTGGAGGGCCATCTGCTCCGAGCCGATGATGAGGTCGATCGCGTCATGGCTCGGGCACTCGGGCGCCGTCAGCAGCTCGCGCGCCTCCTCGGCGACCCGGGCTGCGTTTCCGGCCAGGTCGAGCTCGCGCACGAGCTCCCAGCCACGCGTTCCGTACTGCCCACGGATGCCCGGATAGCTGCGCCGCTGCGTCTCGGACTCACCGTTCGCCGTCGCATCCATCTGCGCGCCGCACTCGACGATGTGCTGGTCGATCCGATGACCCTCGCTGCTGGCCAGCCACTTCGTGGTCTCCCAGATGTCGTAGCTGGCGAGCGCGATGTCGGCGCCGTGATCCTTCATCGTCCGCGTCGCACCGACGAGCAGGTCGCCCTTCTCGGCGAGTGGGACCGCGAACGGATCCTCGGCAACCTCGTTGGACCAGCTGTCCTGACGCACCTCGACCGGGGTGAGCTCGAGGTCCTTGCCCGGGACCGATGCGCTGGCGCGCGCGATGGCGGCAGCCTGCGCTCCCGCGGAGCGGGCCGCCTCATCGGTGAGGTCGGCCACCGCGTAGAAGCCCCAGCCGGAGCCGATGAGTGCGCGCACTCCCAGCCCGACGGACCCCTCCTGGGTGAGCCCCTCGACCTCGCCGTTGCGGGCGATCATCGATTCGTGGCGGCGGTCCATGACCCGCGCATCGGCGTAGCGGGCTCCCGCCGCGATGGCCGCATCGACGGCGGCCTCGGCGTAATCGAACATGACGAGAAGGTTAGCGCCGCTAAGGGGTTTGCGCGTGGTCAGTCCGTTCGCCCTGGGCCGGCCGCAATCCCGCCTCCGGGCCGATGGGCCGCGTCGGCACGCTCGACCGGCTCCTGCCAGGTCACCTCGGTGATGCGGGCCGGCGGGAACTCGCCATCGGCAGGGACGATCCCCTCTTCGGCCTCGAGCGGGATCCCGATCGGCGCCACGAGGTATCGGCCCGCCAGTCGTCGCGCCTCGCGATCGAGGACGAACCCGGCCTTGGCACGATGGAAGGTGACGGTGACATCCGCGGCGACCACCGGGGTCGAGCGGGAGCCGCCGGTCTGGTCGATCCGCGTGGGCGCATCGACCGCGACGACCGACACCGCTCGACCGCCGGCGACGCCGTGGGTGCGCGTGGCGTTGACGAGATCCACGGCCGTCGAGATCGGCTCGCGCAGGGCCCCGGCGGCGCCCGATCCGAGCAGCGCATCGACCAGGACCGTGGCCTCGGCGATGCGATCGCGCAGTCGCAGCAGGAGCTCCGGCGACGGTGCGACGAAGAGCTCGAGTGATCCGGCAGCGGCCATGGCCTGGAGCACATTCCAGTTGTGGGTTGACGCCGGGCCGGCGGAGCGGCTGGCATCGGCGACGAGGATGGCAAGGACGCGGCGCCCTGCCGCGGCGAGGCGGCGCGCGACGACGAAGCCGTCCCCGCCGTTGTTGCCCGGCCCGCACAGCACGACCGTCAGCGGCGGTCGCACGAGCGGACCACCGGGGCCGCGCGCCGCCTCGGCCAGGCGGGCCAGCTCGGCGTGCACGACCTCGGCGACCGCCGCGCCGGCGGCCTCCATCAGCGCATCCTCGGCCAATCCCAGCTTCTGGGCGGCCTCGTCGATGCGCGCCATCTCATCGGCGCCGATGAGGACGGGGACGCCGCGCTCGGCTCGCGCGGCCGGATCGGTCACCGAGGGTCAGAGGCCCTTCAGGTAGGCGACGATCGAGTCGATCTGCTGCGGGCTGAACTGGTCACCGAAGGCGGGCATGCCGCCGCGGTCGAGGCCCTCGGTCTCCGGCGTCGTACCGTCGATCCACAGCTGCGCCCAGGTGTCGGGATACTCCGCGCCGAGGTCCTGGAGGTTCTCGCTGACCGGCCCCTCCGCCACGCCGAGCAGGCTCGGGAAGTCGCCCGATCCCGCCAGGTCAGGCCCATGGCAGGCGGTGCAGGCCGGCTGCGCCTGCGAGATCAGACGCCTCGCCGACCGCCGGATCCGGGCCCTGCGCTTGCTCCGGGCGCCGAGGCGCTGGCGCCCGGGACCGCGAATGGCGGGTTTTCACCCGACAGGTTCGAGGCCAGGTACACGCCGCCGACCAGGAAGATGAAGACGGTGATGCCGATCGCCCACGGCGGCAGGCCGGAGCTGCGGGTCTCGATCGGCGTGTGGACGGTCATCGCTCAGTGACCGGTCGCAGCTGCTGTCGAGCCCGGGATCGCGTATTCGGCCGGTTCGGCGCTCGTGTACATCATGAACAGGTTGACGAGGAGGGCGAGCCCGGCCAGCGCCACGAGCCCGAAGCCCTGCCAGCGCACCGGCGTAGAAGATCGTCAGGGCCGCGTCGATCTCGTCGGGCGCCGCGGCCTCCGCGCGCAGCGATCCCGCGGCGATGCCGCTGCCCATGAGCGCAAGCCCGGAGATCGTCGTGCCCGCGAAGGCAAGCCACAGCTGGGCGGCGGAGAGCAGCCCTCCGCCCCAGGCTCGCCGCATGATGCGTGGGATGGCGTGCTCGGCCATCGCGAACGCCGCGAGCGTGAACGCCCCGAAGGTCGCCCAGATCCAGGCCCCGGTCGACCAGTCGGTTCCTCCTACGAGCGCCTTCACGCTGAGCAACGAGCCCACGGAGTCGACCAGCGTGCTGCCGAGCAGGAACGCGAGCGCAACCGCCGCCAGCGAAGCCGCGCCGGTGCCGAGGACGAGCGTCCATCGGCCCTGCATCGTCGCGCCGAGGTTGCCGATCGTCAGCAACGCGGGGACGAGCAGCAGCATGGTCGCCACCGATCCCGCGACCGTGACGATGAACGGCACGCTCGGATCAGCGAGCACGGCGAGAGCCGAGAGAGGGGCGAGCGCCAGCCATGTGAGCCATGCCAGCATCGCAACGCCTCCCGAGGCCAGCGGCTGCCCGACGGCGCGCGGTACGACGTAGTGCAGCGTGGCGTATGCCATGCCGAGCAGCCAGATCGCGAGAACCGCGCGCTCGATGGCGGCCGACGCCAGTGCCAGCGGCAGGTCGTCGAGGCCGAAGAAGAAATCGAACATGCCGATGCCCGCGTCGAGGCTGAGCAGCCCCAGCAGGCCGAGCAGGGCGATTCCGCCGAACCAGAGGCTGATGTACGCGGTCCGCAGCGCCGGCGCCACGGTGGCGAGAATCCCCGCGGTGACGATGAAGGCCCCCGTTGCGAGCCCTCCGTCGATAAGCCATGGGAAGGCGGTCAGCGGCGCGTTCGGGCCGAGCTCGAAGACGTACAAGCGAGGCCAGCCCGCCGAACAGCGACATGTTCCAGACCAGGACGCTGAACCAGACCAGCGGCTCCGCCACCAGCCGTCGGCCGACGAGGCGCGGCGTCATGAACGCGAGTGCCGCGAACCCCGCGTTGCTGAGCCAGCCGTAGACCGATGCGTTGACGAAGGCGACGTCGACACGGTGCACGTTGAACTCGAGGCCGAGGCCAAAGAAGCCGAGCGGCATCGTGAGGTCGATCGGGTAGATACGCAGGCCGATGGCGAGGACGCCGAGGCCACCCGCGACTGCCAGCCATAGCGCCGCGGCGACGAAGAATCCGGCTGCTGCGCTGTCCGGACCGCTCGGGACCAAGCTGCGGCGCCGCTTCGGCGGCTGGTCGTACGGGCGCAGCTTCTTCGGGTTGACCGGGGGCTTCACCGTCATCGGGCGCGTCGACCCTTTCTGCGGGGCTCGCTCGGCAGGCGGAGTAGGCCGCCGCATTGTACCGAACCGTCCCACGCGATCCACGTCGAAGGTCGTAGGCCCTTCCGGCGCGAGAGCCGATGCCGCCGTCGCAGCTCGCCGGCATCCTCAGGCTGCACACCGGGTCGCATGGGCGGCACTGCACCAAACCGAGGAACTCTCAGATGACAACGATGACCACCACCCAGGCGACAGCCGGCATCGGCTTCGATCGCGATGTCGTTTCGCGCGTCGCGGCGGTCGTCGCCGCGCTGATCTTCGCTACCGCCGGCCTCGTGCTGATCGCCATGGGCATGGCGTTCCCGATCGCCGTCAGCGTCGTCGAGCAGCAGGCGCTCCGCGTCGATCCGGCCGACCTCGCCTTCGCCTCCCGCCTGGGCGGCGTCTGGTATCTCTTCATCGGCGCCTCGGCCGCAAACTTCGCCGCGGCGCTCGCGATCCTCGATCGGGGTGCGCTGGCGAAGCGGATCGCGATCGTCGTGTCGGGAACGACCCTTGCGCTCGTCCTGGCGGCGGGCATCGGGATCGCGCTCGATGGCAGCAACCAGGCCGCGCAGAGCGTCATCGGCGGCCTGTCGGCAGCCTTCGCGGTCGCCCTCGCTGCATCGATCGCCGTCAAGCGCAGCTAGCCCCAAACGGGTCCACGGCGATCCGTATCCGATAGATCGGACACGTCTACACAGGAAGCGGGGTTCGCGTGAAGTTCTGACCGATACGTCGGACAGTCCTTCGCACGATTACCCAGTCTTGTGAAGATCTGACCGATCTATCGGGCGCCGCGCCCATCGCGGGGAAGCACGAAAGCCGCCTGGCGGGAGGCGGCTTTCGCATCGGAAATGCGTGGTTGCGGGGGACGGATTCGAACCGCCGACCTTCGGGTTATGAGCCCGACGAGCTACCACTGCTCCACCCCGCGGCGGCCAATGGTAGTGGCGACCCGGGGTCCGGTCAAACGCTCGGCGGCCTAGCGGCGCCGGAAGATGCGCCAGATCACGAACAGCGCGAAGACCCCGACGAGCTGGCCGCCGAGGATGACCCGATTCAGGTCGAGCGCCGGCTCCCAGCTGGCGTTGCCGTCGCGAATGACGTACATCCCTGCAGGCTTCGCGGTGAGGCCGAAGCCCCCGCCGCCGGCGCCTTCGTTGTCGTTTCCGCCGCCGCCCCCGCCGCGAACCTTGGCGGCCGGGAGGAAGAGCGCGCCATCGCGCTCGATCGGCTCGCCGAAGACCTGCTTCGGCTTCATCCCTTCGAGGGTGCTGGTCAGGGTTTCCTGGAGCGTATTCGTCATCGTCGATCTCCTTGATGCGGAGATCGATTATCGGCCCCGGGCGCGGCGGCGGTCGAACCCGGCCGGCGGCGGATGCCTCGACCCATCGCGACGACTTCACACGAAGGCGCTTTCAGGCTGCGTTCCCGCGATGAATCGCGGACGGACACGCTTGAGGCGCACCCGCAAGTGCCGGTCGTGCGTGGGAGGCAGCGATCGATCGCGAGAACCGCACTCGGGGTGGCGCTCAGGCGCAACGGCCGCGATGATTCGCGATCTCACCGGATCAACGCCAGAGCGGACGAGGAGATGTACACGAAGCTCTTCCCGATCATCGCCACCACTGACGTCGCAAGGTCGGTCGAGTTCTACCGAGGCCTCCTGGGCGGGACGGTGACCTACGAATTTCCGGGGCCGAACGGATCGCCGGCGTATGTCGGGCTAACCGTCGGCGACTCGTCGCTCGGGATCGGGCTGACCGATGCGCCGGTCGTTGTTCCCCGTCCGCGGCCCATCGCGCTGTGGGTCTACGCAGACGACTGCGATGCGGCGGTCGCCGACCTTCGAGCGGCGGGTGTGCCGGTCATAGAGGAGCCGACGACGCAGCCGTGGGGAGAGCGAGTGGCCAGGGTCCTCGACCCGGACGGCAACGAGGTCATCATCGGCGCGATCGTCACCGCCGACGAGGAATGATCAGGTGGGCCGGTGCGCGCCGGGCTCCATCTCGACGACGGCGTGGTGGATGCCGTGGAGATCGAGCAGGCCGAGGTAGGGGTCGGGGTCGAACGCCTCCGGACCGAGGACGCCTGCGCCGGACCAGGCTCCGGTGGCGAGCAGCTCCATCGCGATCGTGGGGTTGAACCCGGTTTGCCAGCCAACGACCTGGAGCCCCGTGGTGCGCCAGATCTCCTCCGCATCGGCCATCTGGTAGGCGAAGGTCTCGCGGGGCTTGCCATCCTTGGTGCCGAGCACCCAGGTGCCGACCACCGCGCGTCCGCGGAACTTGTCCCCGAGCGTGATCGGGTCGGGCGTGATGGCGGCCAGGACGTCCCGCGGCGCAACCTCGACGCCCTTCACGGAGACGCGATCGGTCCGATCCATGCCGAGCGCGTGGATCGTCTTGAGCTTGTCGATGAAGTCGGCGCCGAGCGCGTACTTGAAGGTCGCGCGTCGCGTCTCGATCCAGCGAGGCACGAGGAGCACCTCCTCGTGCTCGACGTTGACGCATTCGACCGGACCGATGCCATCCGGGAACGGGAACGACTCCGGCGCGCTGAAGGGCTCGGTGGTGTGCCAGGCGCCATCGGCCCACACGATCGGCGGATTGAGGCACTCCTCGATGGTGGTCCAGATGCTGAAGACCGGCGCGAAGGCGAAGCCGGGGATCTCGAGGTCGCCGCCGTCGCGAACGTGGACCTCGTGGACCTCGTCGAACGAATGCTTGGCGGCGTGGGCGGCGAAGACGTCGGTCAGGCCAGGGTCCATCCCCATGCCGACGAGGGCGAGCTTGCCACGCGCCTCCCAGGCTTCGGCCTTGGCGAACTGCTCGTCGCCGAGCTTCAGGCCGGGCTCGCTGAATGGACGCTCGGGGTGCCTCTTCGAGAGGCTCATCGCCATGTCCATGTAGTGGACGTTCGCCTCCAGCGCACCGGTGAAGATCGGCATCACGAACTGCGGATCGACCGCGTTCATGACGAGGTCGACCCGGTGAGCGAGGGCCGCCTCGGTCACGTTGGCGGGATCGCGGGCGTCGAGCTGGATGGCAGGAAAGCGATCGGCGTCGTCGAGAGCATCGGCGAGCGTGCGTGCGCGATCGAGGTCGTAGTCGGCCAGGATCATGGCCTCGCACCAATCGGCCGTGGCGGAGATGCGGGCGATCGCCTCTCCGACCGTTCCCACGCCGATCAACAGGACTCGCATAGCCCTCCCGCTTTCTGGACGTTCTCTACCGAATCGGTGGCCGATGGCCGGCGCATCTGCTGGCTCCGTGGCGATGGCCGGATGATATTACCGATCCGCGCAGATTCTGGCCCCATCAGGGCTCCGTCCGACGACCGCGATGGGCCGCCGCGTCAAGGCAGCGCCGGTTCAGCCACCCTGATCGGCTCCTTCTCCCGACCCTCCGGCCCGGGCCGCCATCGGAGCCACAGCTCGGCGGCCGCGACGTGCAGCAGCCATCCGAGCCAGAACGCCAGCGCTAGGCCCTCGCGGAAGCTGAGCAGCCCGAAGCCCTCGAACAGGCCGACCCAGATCCGGATCGTCCCCACCGCCACCCCGACCGCGAACGCGCGAATCATCCAGCGCCGATGCGTGCGGATGTCCTTGCGCCGGATGGCGCGGTATGCCGTGACCAGGCACGCCACGAACCAGGCACCGAACACGACTGCAGCAACCGCCTCGATTGGGCCCCCGAACGCGAAGAAGAGGCCAAACGTGAAGCCGAGGACGCCGGACACGAGCCCCGCTGTGAGGGCCACGCGACCGATGCGGCGGTGCCACCCGATGTGGCGGTTCCGGAAGCCCCGCCACAGCTGTATGGGTGCGAGGACGAGATAGATGACTCCGGGCACGATATGCCCATAGGCCAGCCACGGGTAGCGCGCGTACCGGTGATCGAACTCGACGGGAGCCGGCAGCGTTCCCGATGAGATGGCCGGCACGTCGTTCGTGAGCCGAATGCCAACGAAGACGAAGACGATCAGGATCAGGAAGATCGCGATCCCCATCGCGACGCGCGGTCGAGCGAGCCGATTCCCCACCCGCCGAGTCTAGACCGCGGCAGGGACCGGCTCCACCTCGCGAATACGGCCGTCCTGGATCTCGAGGACCCGATCGGCGAGGTCGAGCAGGGCCGGGTCGTGCGTCGCCACCACGGCGGTGACGCCCTCGGCGCGGACGACGGTGCGGAGGGTGGCCATGATGGCGTGGCCGGTGGTCGAGTCGAGCTGGCCGGTCGGCTCATCGGCCAGGAGGAGCTTCGGCCGGTTGGCAAGGGCCCGCGCGATGGCCACGCGCTGCTGCTCGCCGCCGGAGAGCTCGTGCGGCCGATGGTTGGCACGCTCACCGAGGCCGACGAGGTCGAGAAGCTCCATGACCCGCTCGTCGCGCTGGGCAGGATCGGCGCGAACGAGGCGGAGCGGGATCTCGACGTTCTCGGCTGCCGAGAGGATCGGCACCAGCCCGAAGGCCTGGAAGATGAACGCGACCGTGTTGCGGCGGAAGTCGACGAGCTCGCGCTCGGACATGGCGGAGACCTCCGCGCCATCTACCAGCACCTGCCCGCCCGACGGCTTGTCGAGGCCCCCGAGGAGGTTGAGGAGGGTCGTCTTGCCTGAGCCGGATCGGCCCTTGACCGCCATCAGCTGACCGCGGCCGACCGAGAACGAGATGCCGCGCAGCGCGTGGACGACCGAGTCGCCCGACGGGTAGTCGCGGGTCAGGGCCTCGGCCACCACCATCGCGCCGTGGCCGGGCGCCCATCGGTCCTGGGCGCTCATCGGTCAGGCTCCCGGCGCTCGTGCGTGTCGGGCCAGATGCTGATGTGGTCAGACTCGAGATGTACGCGCACCTTGCCCTCGAGCCCCAGTGCCTCGACGTGCGCCCGTGGCAGCTGGAGGCGGCCGGCGCGATCGAGGACGGCGAACTCCTCGGCGATGATCTCGTGCTCGCCCTCGTCCGAGAGCTTGCTGCGCCGCAGCGTCTCCGACGAGGTACGCCCGTCGCGGATGGCGACCGTGCGCTGCACCTGCTCGGAGACGAGCGGATCGTGGGTGACGATGACGACGGTGGTGCCGAGCTCGCCGTTGAGCCCGCGCATGAGGTCGAAGATCTCGGCGCTGGTGGCGGTGTCCAGCTCGCCGGTCGGCTCGTCGGCGAGGAGCACCTCCGGCGCGTTGGCCAACGCCACGGCGATCGCGACGCGCTGCTGCTCGCCGCCGCTGAGCCGCTCGGGCCGATGGTCGGCACGGTCCTCGAGGCCAACCATGCGCAGCAGCTCCAGTGCGCGGGTGCGATTGCCCGAACCGTCGAGGATCATCGGCATCTCGACGTTCTCGACCGCGGAGAGGTACGGCAGCAGGTTCTTGGCCGTCTGCTGCCAGACGAAGCCGATCGTGCGGCGGCGGTAGCGGGTGCGCTCGCTGCGGCCCATGCCGGTCAGATCGTGGCCGGCCACCGTCGCGCGACCCGCCGACGGCACGTCGAGCCCGCCGAGGATGTTGAGGAGCGTCGACTTGCCGGATCCCGACGCGCCGACGATGGCGATCATCTCGCCCGGATCGACCAGCAGGTCCAGGCCCTGGAGCGCGACGACTTCGAGATCGGCGACCTTGAAGATCTTGACGAGGTTGTCGCACACGATGAGCGCGCCCTCGCCGAAGCGTCGCCGAGCGGCGACCTCCGGCTGCGGCAGCTCCGCCGGCTCGGCCCAGGCTGCGGCACTCGGCGCCGGAGCCTCGCGTGGAAGGTCGACGATCTCGCTGTGGGGATCGGTGGTCTGGTCGCGCACGGGCATATCTTTGCCCATCACTCGATCCCCTCGCGAATCGCGCGGGCCGGGTCGGCTCGGCGCTGCATCCAGGCCGCGAGGGCGACGCCGACCGCGACGATGGCCAGAAGGATGGCCGTGAGCAGGAGGAGCTGATCGAAGTCGATCGTGAGCACTGGGTCGCCCGCGCTGCCGGTGAACACCCCGAGGCCAAGGCCGGGAAGCACGACCCAGCCCACGGCCACCCCGAGCAGCAGGCCGGCCACGATCGCGACCAGCACCGGCGGCGCGTGCTCGATGATCGCCAAGAGCGTCACCTGCCGCCGCCCCAGCCCCATGGTCCGCAGGTGGGCGGTCTCGCCCGCGCGCGCCGCACCCGCCAGGCCCAGCGAGGTGATGACCGCCAGGGCGGCGTACGCCACCGCGACGCCCAGTGACAGCGCGAAGCCGGTGCCGATGGCGTTCACGAGTGGTCGATCGCGGAGCTCGGCGAGCTGCTCGGCCTGCGACTGTACCGAGGCGGTGGAGCCAACCTCGCTCACCGCGCTGCGGATATCGTCGACGGAGTCGGCCGGCGCCCGGACGAAGAGGCTCGTGGTCGTCAGCTGGCGATCGGGGAGGGCGGCCGCAAGATGCGCTCGCGGCACGATGATGAACGCCTGCTCGGCCGTCAGCGACGCCACCTGATCGGTGAGGCCCACCACTTCGAAGGTCGCAAAGCGCGCCTCGATCGTCAGCTCGAAGCGGTCGCCTTCGCGGAACGAGCTCGTGCTCGCGCGCGCCAGCGCCCGCGACACGATGGCCGGGATCGGTGCCTCGCTGGTGCCCGGGCGAGCGTCGCCGATGGGCGCGGTGAACTGCCCGGGGAAGTGCGTCTCGACCGGCGTGCCGGCGGTGACAGCCTCGTACTCGGGCGCGTCGATCGCCCCCAGCCTTACCCTGCCGCCGCCGGCGATCCCGACCGATGCATCGGTGAGATGGGCACCGGCGACCTCGTCCACCCCGGCGATGCCGCTGAGATCGATCTCCGCGAAGTGACGGTCGCCGCCGGTCACGCGGTGGGCAGCGCCGGTGACCTGCCATGACTCGGCGACCTGGCCATCGTCGATGGTCGCGAGCATCGTGGAGGAGAAGGCGCCGATCGCCACGGTCAGGAGCAGGACGATCAGTGGCAGGTGGCCCGCGCCAGCCTGTCGCTCGGCCCGCCGGAGCCCGAGAGCCGGAACCATGCCACGTCCGGAGGCGGCGACCCAGCCGGCCGCTCGGACCGGGTAGGGGTAGAGACGCACCGTCACGATGCCGACCGCCAGCCCCACCAGCGCCGGTACCGCGGCGAGGAACGGGTCGACGCCGGCCAGTGCCCCCGCGGCTGACCCACCCGCCAGACCCCGTTGGCGCAGGAGCACCACGCCGCCGATGGCAAGCCCCACGACCAGCCCCTCGAAGGCCAGGCGCCGCGGGCTTGCTCCCATCCCGGCGGGCGACTCGCGGCCGATGCGCCGCAGCGGACGAAGCGCGAGCGGCATGACGGCCACGACCAGGACGATGATGGCGCCAAGGGCCACGATGCCGGCCGCGACCGCGGACATCGGCGTGTCGCGCGCCTCAACGGCCGCGGTCGCAAGGAGCAGGGCGGCCGCGGCAGGTGCCACCGCCAGGAGCAGGCCCTCGACGATGTGCGAGCCGACGAGCTGTCTCCCCGATCCCCCGCGCCCACGGAGGAGGACCAGCGATCCACGCCGTCGCTGCACGGCCAGCAGGGCCAGGACGGCGATCGCGACGACGGCAACAGCGGCGGGGCCCATGAGCGCGGTGACGAGGACCGCTTCCGACGCGCGGAACTCGGCCTGGAATCGGTTCATGAGATCCAGGAGGCCGGTGCGCAGAGTCGTGGTTTCGGGATCCTCCACGGTCGCGAACGATGCGTAATTCGCCTCCATGCGCTGGAGGTCGATGACCAGCCTGTCGACCATGCCCGCATCGAGGCGCTCCGGATCGGGGTAGTAGCGGAAGGAGTAGCGAAGCGGCGTCCCGAGCTCGTTGGTCGCCGGATAGGCATCGGGCGAGGCGAGGGCGGTGCCGTAGACCATGACGATGTTGATGCCGACCGGCACCAGGTTGGGCTCGTGAAGGCCGCGGTCGCCGACCCAGAAGTCACCGTCAGGATCGGTCACCTCGATGAGGCCCACGACCTCGGCTGCGACGGCCTCCGGGAAGCCGAATGCGCCGACCAGCGGATCGTCCTGCGAGGGGAAAACGTGCATCACGTCCCCGATCTCGACCGCCAGCTCCTCCGCCGTGACCGTCGAGAGCGCGACTTCGAAGAGCAATCCCTGGCGGTCCTCGGGGACCGGTACCGATCCCGGCGGCAGGTCCGGCGCGGGCACGCGCCGCGTTTCTCCGGTCGGCATGCGACCGTCGACGAGCCGAACCTCGTCGCCGAGATCCCCCTGGAACTGGAGCGTGATGAATCCGGGGCGGTTCGCAGGACGGTCCAGGACCGAGTAGACGACGCTCTCCGCGAGCATCGAATCGCCAGAAATGATGCGTCGGACACTCTCCGGCAGGCCGGCCTCGATCTCGCTCTCGACTGCCGCAATCGGCTCCATCGCCTCTCCTGGCGCGGCAACGATGCTGTCGATCCGCCCGAGCTGGAGGTTGCGCTCGACCACGCTGGCCTCCCCGACCTCGTAGCGGAGGCCGGCATCCGCGGCGGTGTTGAAGAGACGGGGCGCGGCAGCCGCGAGCAGGGCGGTGACGAAGACCAGCGCGATGATCAGCAGGCCGGGCAGCCGATCCTGCCTCAGGCGTGAGACGAGCAGTCGGATGGCGGCCACGCTCACTCCCCTCCCGCACGGAGGACGCCGCTGACCCGCACGCGCCCGAGCAGCCGGCCGATGACCACGACGGTCACGACCAGCGCGACCAGCGCAGCGAGGTAGAGCACCCCGTAGACGCCCCATGGGAAGACGACGTCGACGGGCGGGACCGCCAGGGTCGCCTCCTGCGTGAGCGTCACGAAGGGCAGCACGACCCACGCCAGCACCAGGCCCAGGCCGGTGCCGGCCAGCAGCCCGATCAGGAGCAGGAAGGCATTCTCGATCGTGAGCCACGCCGAAAGCTGACGGTGCGAGAGGCCGATGGCCTGGAGCAACGCGAACTCACCCAACCGCTCCCTGGCCGAAACGGTGGCGCTGACGACGAAGCCGATCGCCGCGAAGATGATTGCCGCAAGAGCGCCGATGACGAGCGCGCCGATGACGCCGAGGGCGACCGGGTCGCCGATGAGATCGCGGTGCAGGTCGTCGCGCGCCACGGCCGCAGCCACCGAGTACGGCTCGGCACGGATGGTCTCGGCCACCGACGGCCCGGCACCCTCGGCGGTCGCGAGCCACCACTCGTCGGCCCCGAGGGCAGAGCCGCTCGCCTCATCGGCCGTTGCCAGCGCACCGATGTCGGCGATGACGAACGGTTCGGCGGGATCGACGGTCGGGAAGCCGCGCAGTGAGCCGACGATCGTGAACTGCCGGCGCTGAGTGAGCTGGCCGAGCTCGACCGTGTCACCGATCGCTGCACCCGTGGCTGCGAGGTAGCCCTCCGATGCGAGAACCGGCACTGGCCCGGCATCTTCGGCGGCGGGCGCACCCACCGCGAACTCGATCTCGCTCGGATCGGCCGGCCCGAATCCCGGGAGTGCGTCCTCGGCGTCGAAGGTCATGGGTGGGATGGTTCCAAGGTCGACCGGCAGCGCCTCGCCGTCCGCGGCGAGCAGCTCGAGCCCGTCGAGCGTCACGCTTCCGACGCCGAGCGACTCCGCCGGCAGCTCGACCGCCAGCTCAACACCGATGATCGCGGCCGGGAACGCCGGCACCAGCGCCTGTCCCGCCAGGGCGTCGGAGGTCACCGGGATCTCGACCGACTGCGCGCCGAGGCCCACCGCCATTCGCGGGCCGGTGACCCGGTGGATGATGCCGTCGGCGTCGCGCATCACGATGGCCGGCGTGATGCCGCGGAAGCCGGGAGAGAAGGTGACGCTCTCCTCGTTGGACGATCAGCGGCTCGATGGCAGTGGTCACTTCCAGGGCCACGGCCACGGTGCCCTCGTCCAGTGGGGTCCCTGTCGCAGGAACCTCGGCGGTGAGGCGAGCCAGCAGGTCGTCGATCGGCTCGTCGGCGAGGTCGGGCCGGAACTCGATGGCAGCCGCCGCATCGGCGCTGTCGATGGCGAGGATCGTCCCGCTCTGTGCCTGCGCGAGGTCGAAGTGATCGACCGCGACCGGGATCGCCTCCTCTACGTCATCGACGGTCCGATAGGACTGCCCGATCGCCCAGCTCGGCAGATCGGCGAATCTCGCGACCTCGACCCGCACGTCGGACCCGGTTCGATACGCCGCCTGGTCGGCCTGGGACTGCGTCCAGGTGCTGGCGTAGGCGCCGGCAAACGTCCCGAGCGCGGCCGCGAGCATGAGGAGCAGCGCGGAGCGGGTGTAGCGCAGCGGCCGTCGCGACAGCTGCCGTGCGCCCAGCGGTCCGACCAGACCGCGCTGCCCGACGAGCAGTCGTTCACCAAGCTCAGCGGCGAGTGGCACGATGCGGAGCGCGAGAATCGAGCCGGCGAGAAGCGCGATCGCGGGTGCGGCGACGAGCAGCGGGTCGAGACCGATCGTTCCGCGCACCGTCTGCGTCAGGGGCGCGCCGTACTGGCGAAGCTGCCACAGACCGATGCCGGCCAGGACGACGAGCGCCAGGTCCAGGCCGAGACGCTGTGCGAGCGAGCGGTTGCCCTGCCGGGAGATCGACTGCCGCACGACGGCGAGCCCGCGTCCCGCGCCAAGCGCCGGCAGCACCAGCCCCAGAGTCGCGGCCAGGCCGGCGCCGATGGCAACCAGCACCACGGTGCTGTCGATGCGGGGCTCGATCGTGATGCCGGCTTCTGCCAGCGGTCCGCTGAAGTTGAGCATTCCGAGGATCGCGACGGCCAGCCACGGCGCAAGGAGGACGGCGGGGACCACGAGCAGCATCGCCTCGAGGAACGACATCAGCGCGATGTGGCGCACACCCGCTCCGCGCGACCTGAGCAGCGCCGTCTCGACCCGCCGCTGCTCGACCATCAGGCCGGCAACGAGCAGCAGCGCGTAGGCGGCCAGCACGGCGAACTGGATGGTGATCACCACGACCCCGCTGCGGCTGACGAGCAGCGAGCGACCAGCCGCCTCGAGGATCTCGTCGAGCTCGGTCCCAACCTGGAAGAAGGCTCGGTCGCCGAGGGTCTCCTCCAGACGGCGCTCGAGCGCCGCGACATCGCTGCGCATCCACCTGACGTCGTCGAGGGCCAGCTGGTCGAAGTCGGGGAGGGCTCGGAGCTCGAGGTCGATGTCGCCGGACACCGTCCGTCCCAGCAGGTCCTCGCGGCCAACCACCAGCGGTCCGAAGGTCACGAAGGAGCCTCCCTCGCTGGCTCCCTCGAGCTCGAGCGGATCGGCTCGCCAGTACGGGTCGGTGGGATCGGTCGGCTGCCAGATGCCGGTGACCAGGACCGAGACCTCGCTGCCTTCGTCACGCCGGCTCGCGACGGCCAGCTCGCTCCCGACCTCGAGCCCCAGCGCGTCGGCCGTGGAGCGCGACACCGCCACCGCCATCGGTTCTTCGCCTTCGTCCGGCCAGGCGCCGTCGAGGAGCGTGGCGTGCTCCTCGATGCCCTCGTAGGCGCCGAAGATGACGAGCGACGTGACCTCCTCGGAGTCCTCGCCGCCGGGAAGCTCGTATGTCTCTGAGCGGGCGACGGTGATCAGCTCGCCACCGGTCCAGCCCAGGATGCGCCCGATCTGGCGCTCGAGCTTGGGCTCGACCTCGGGAAGCTCATCTGCGGAGGCGCGGATCTGGACGCTGATGCTCGTGGAGGTGCCGGGCTCGTCGGCCAGGATCCGATGCAGCCCAGTCAGCGCCACCGCGTCGCCGTAGAGCACGCCGACGGCCACGAGCGTCGTGGCGCACACGATCACGAGCCACACCGCGGCCACGATCAGCCAGTCGGCGAAGCTTCGCTGCCAGACAACGCGAAGCGGGGCCACCAGGCCCTCGAGCATCCGAGCCTCCCGATTCCCCTTTGTCGTAGGTAGCGCCGGTGACGTTAATCGGTTCACCGGCCGACGGCTCCTGCCAAGGTCAGAGGGGCGGCCGCATTGTGACGGGTTGTCGCTCAATCGTCCCCGCGCGGGGGTTCTATGCTGCCACCGGATCGCGGGCCGTTAGCTCAGTGGCAGAGCAGGGGACTTTTAATCCTCGTGTCGTGGGTTCGAATCCCACACGGCCCTCTCTGACAACACAGCCCGGCGGAAGAACGGGGCGGCCGGGGCCGTCCACTCGAGCCCGGTCATGCCCATCTGGCGGGTGATGCTCATCCGCTCGACCAGCATTCCGACGATCTCCGCCCGGCCCCGGGCTGGCTGCAGCCAGTGCCTCCGGCATCGACAGCAACCGCGTCGGCGCCTCGTCGAAGGCCACCAGCTCCGCGCGACTCGTGATGCGCCAGGTCGCGTGGGAGGCAGGCGATCTTCTCCCGACCGGCAAATCCTCCAGCAGCCGGGTCAGTGGAACCAGCGTGAGGAAGTCGCGCACCGCCGGATTGTCCTCGTCGATGGGCACCTCGATCGCGGTCGATCCGGCCGAGAACCGCACGATGGTCTCAGCAGGCACGGCTACGCATCCTCACGTGCAAGCGAGGTCGACAGGTCACGGTACGCGTTCGCATCGTCTTGAAGGTCCTTCGCCTTCTGCTCGGCGATGGCAATCGCATCGGCCCCTCCCATGAATCGGCGTGGCGGCTGCTGCTGGCTGGCGATCGTGATGAGAGCCTGCGCCAGCTTGGCCGGGTCGCCGGCCTGCCGGCGGTTCATGTCCTCGTACCACTGCACCCGCTCCGCGTGACGATCGGCGTAGTCCGCTATGGACGGCTCAGCGTAGGTCGTCGACTGGTGCGAAAGCAGATCGGTGCGGAAGAACCCGGGGTTGACGATGGTGGTGTGAATGCCGAAGGGAGCGACTTCGGGCGCGAGCGATTCCATCCAGCCCTCTAGGCCGAACTTGGCGGCGGCGTAGGCGGAATTGAACTCGAAGCCGGACAGGCCCGCGCCCGACGAAATCGAAATCACGTGGCCCGAGCGCTGCTTGCGCATGATCGGCAGGACTGCTCGGGTGACGTTCATCGGACCGATCAGCCCGGTCGCCAGTTGGAGCTCCATCTGCGCGGGCGTCAGTTCCTCGAAGTAGCCGGCATAGAAGAGGCCAGCGTTGTTGACCAGTACGTCGATCCGCCCGAATCGGTCGACAGCCGCATTGACAGCTGCCTCGGCGTCATTCGGGCGGGTGACATCGAGCTGAGCGACCAACAGGTCAGCGTTCTCGCCGAGGGCGGTGCGAACCGTGTCGGGATCGCGGCCGGTGGCGACGACAGCGTGTCCGGCGGCGAGTGCAGTCTTGGCAAAGTCGACCCCCATTCCGCGCCCGGCGCCGGTGATGAACCAGACTCGCTTCTCAGTCAATTGCTTCTCCTTGTGTCTTGCTGCAATGCGTCGGCGCCTAGGCCCGCAGCAGCACCTTCGTTGCCCGACGCTCGTCCATCGCCCGGTAGCCATCGGCGGCCCGGTCGAGCGGCAGCTCGAGGTCGAACACCTTGCCCGGGTCGATCTCGCGGTTCCAGATGAGCTCGATCAGCTCGGGCAGGAAACGGCGCACCGGAGCCGGGCCGCCATGGAGATGCGCGTGCGAGAAGAAAATCTCGTTCGCCGGCAGCTCTCCGTGAAGGACGCCGACATAGCCCACGTGGCCGCCCGGCCGCGTTGATCGAATCGCTTGCATGACCGATTCCTCGGTGCCGACGGCCTCGACGACGGAGTGCGCGCCGAGCCCGTCAGTCAGCTCCTTAACCCGAGCGACCCCCTCGTCCCCGCGCTCCTCGACGATGTCGGTGGCGCCGAAGCTCGTAGGCGAACTTCTGTCGGTCCGCGTGCCGGCTCATCGCGATGATGCGTTCCGCGCCGAGCCGCTTGGCGGCAAGGACGGCGAGCAGGCCGACCGCGCCGTCACCGACAACCGCGACGGTCTTGTCCGGGCTGGCCTCGGCCGCAACCGCCCCGAACCAGCCAGTGCCAAGTACGTCGGACGCAGCGAGGAGGCTCGGGATCAGCTCGGCCGGCGGGGTGCCGGGAGTTGCCACCAGCGTGCCGTCGGCAAGCGGGACGCGCATCAGCTCGGCCTGCGAGCCACCCACGCCCTGGCGGTGGATGCATGACGTCTGGTACCCGGAACGGCAGATCTCGCAGGTGTTGTCCGAGGCAAAGAAGGAGCCGACGACGAACTGGCCCGGCTGGACGGTCTTGACCGCCGTGCCGACCTCGACCACCGTGCCGGCATACTCGTGACCCATCGGCGTGCCCGGCTCGTACACGTCGATGCCGCGCCACGGCCAAAGATCAGAGCCGCAGATGCAACTGTGGGTGAGGCGGATGATGGCGTCGGTCGGTTCGAGGATCTCCGGGTCGTCGCGCTCTTCGACGCGTACATCGCCGGGTCCGTAGATGATGGTCGCCCTCATGGGAGAGTGCTCCTGTCGTCGGTTGCGTGTGAGTAGTGCCACCACCAGCGAAGCACTCGCCGAGCCACCGAGGAAGTCTCTGTCGATAGGGGGTACTGCGAGGACCTCCCTAACGACCTGCGACTGGCCTACTGTGCAGGCGTGAGCACCGCCAGCGAGATCCGCGAGTTCCTCGTCTCACGCCGCGCGAAGGTCAGCCCAGAACGCGCCGGAGTGCCGAACTATGGCCGCAAGCGCCGCGTCTCCGGACTGCGACGCGAGGATGTCGCGCTGCTCGCGAACGTCAGCGTCGAGTACTACACGCGCCTCGAGCGCGGGAACGCGCCGGGGGTGTCGGATGAAGTCCTCGACGCGGTCAGCAGCGCGCTGCAGCTCGACGACGCCGAGCGCGAGCATCTCTTCGACCTCGTGCGTGCGAACGCCAACCGCGTGCCGCGCCGCGCGTCGACCCGCCGCGAGGTGCGGGCCAGCATCAAGCGCATCGTCGATGCCCTGGAGCTGCCGGCGTTCGTGACGAACGGACGCCTGGACATCCTGTACGCCAACCCATTGGCCGAGGCGCTGTACATGGACCAGTTCCGAGACTCCGCTCGGCCGGCGAACTCGGCGCGCTTCCTGTTCCTCGACTCGCGCGCCAAGACCTTCTACGCCGACTGGGATACGGTCGCCCACGACATCGTGGCGAGCTCTCCACGGCGAGGCTGGTCGCAGTCCATCTGATCGCGCGCTCATGGAACTCGTCGGTCTGCTGTCAACGCGCAGCGAGGAGTTTCGCGTTTTCTGGGCCAGCCACGACGTCCGCTACCACCGCACAGGGACGAAGCGCTTCCGTCACCCGCTCGTGGGTGACATGACGCTGTCGTTCGATTCGATTCCACTCCCGGCCGACCCCGGCCTCACGCTCGTGACGTACTCGGCGGAGCCGAGCACGCCGTCTGCAGCGGCGCTCGGCGAACTCGCGAAGTGGAGCGAGGCGCGAACAGCCCTGGGCGGAGCGTTCAGCGCGGGGGGTGCCGCGCTCAGAAGCGACACAGAACTGGCCTCGAAACCACAATAGCGATCCGACGCGGCTGGCGGGCAGAGTCACTCACGCGGTCACGGACAACACAGCCCGGCGGAAGAACGGGGCGGCCTGGGCCGTCCACTCGACCCCTGTCAGGCCGGTCTGGCGGGTGGCGGCCACGCGCTCGACCAGCAAGCCGACGATCTCCGCCCGGCGCTCCGGGCTGGCAACGGCCAGCGCCTCCGGCATCGACAGCAGCCGCGCCCGGGCCTCGTCGAAGGCCACCAGTGTGTCCGTCGCGTTGGCTGGCAGGGTGGCCGTCGGGCCGGTGTCAAGCCGGCGCGTGGACTCCCGCGCCGGTTGGGATTAGGCGCCGGGCTGTACCCTCGTATCCCTTGCTCCGCGCCAACAGCCGCCTTACGCGGCGCTCTTCCTCCGACCTTCGCGCCCTCGATCGCGCCACGCTGCGGATCGAGGAGCTGAGCGTCATCCTGGACCACCAGCTGAGCACCGGGGAGCGTGACGACGAAAGGCTCAAGGACCTCCGCCAAGCCACCGGCCAGATCACGCGCTCGGCGAACGACGGGATCCAGGCCTATCGCCGCGTCTCCCAGGCACTGCGAGCCGAGGTTCAGCACGCCGATGCGGACGCGGTGGAACTGGCGGACGCCACGCGCTCCCTGGCCGATGCGCGAGCGCGGATGCTCACCGCACTCGAGGCCGCCAGCAGGCGCTATCCCTGGGCGGAGCCGTGGGGGCCCTCGCAGAATCCGCCTGGCGACGCCCAAGAGCGTGTCACTGACCTGGCACCAGCTCTGCGAACGCTTCCTGATCGCCGGAGCGAGCTCGCTCCACCACGTCTCGATCCAAGAGACCCTCCGTGAGGTAGTCATCCGACCGCCCTCTACCAATGATGAGGGCAGCGAGCACCGGAATCGTTCAGTACCGCCCACACTTCCGATTGGTTCACGCCGCGTAGAATCGCAACGGGTCGTCACCCTCCCCTTTGTGGTGAGCGGGGCCGGAATCCCACACGGCCCTCTCCGTCGTACGAATTGAGTCCACATCGGGAGTGCACATGGACGCCAGCCCCACACAAGCATCGCCAGCCTCGACGACCTTCGCTCCGCGCTGGGAGTGGCGCACCTTCGGTGAGGCGCTGCGCGCCGACGAGCGCGCCTTCTCGACGCCGGAAGCCGTGCAGGAGAGCGACGAGGTCTACCTGCTGGCCGGGGGCGGCGAGGCAACGCCCGATGCGTCGGTGGGGACGCAGAGCGCGAAGATCCGCGACGGCCTGATCGACATCAAGACGCTCAAGGAGGTCGACGCCCGGGGCCTCGAGCAGTGGAACCCGACGATGAAGGAGCCATTCCCGCTCTCCGCTGAGAATGCCGCGCGCGTCTTCGCTGCCCTGAGGATCGCACCGCCACCGCTCGAGCGCTCCGAGTACTCGATGGAGCAGTTCCTCGACGAGCTGATGGAGCCGGCCGGCGGCGTCCGCGTCGTCCGCGTGCACAAGCTCCGGCGCCGGTACACGGTGAATGGCTGCATGGCCGAGGTCTCCGACGTGGAGGCGAATGGCCGGCGGACGCGCACCATCGCGATCGAGAGCACCGATGCTGACGCGGTGATGACGGCAATCCGGTCCGGCAGCCTGGGACAGTACCTCAACGTCAGCTACCCGCGCGGCCTCTCGGACCTGTTGGGCGGCTCGATGGGCCGCTATGCCGTGATCGACGTCGGGACCAACTCGGTGAAGCTCCACGTGGCCGAGCGCCAGGCAGACGGGTCATGGCGGCGGATGGCCGATCGCGCCGTGATGAGCCGCCTGGGCGAGGGGCTGAGTCCCGGCGGCGACATCGGGCCCGAGCCGCTGGGCCGCACCGCTGCCGCCATCGCGGGCATGGCCGACGACGCTCGGCGGGCAGGAGCCACGCAGCTCGTCGCCGTCGGCACCGCCGGCCTGCGATCCGCACGCAACGGCAAGGAAGTCGTCGACGAGATCGAGAAGCGCACCGGGGTAGCCGTCGAGATCATCAGCGGCGAGGAGGAAGCGCGCCTCGCGTATCACGCCACCGCGGTCGCCGCCGGCGTGGGCACGGGCCGTGTCACGGTCTTCGACACCGGCGGCGGCAGCTCACAATTCACCTTCGGTGCGGGCGGCGACGTGAGTGAGCGCTTCAGCGTGGACGTCGGCGCGGTGCGGATGACCGAGCGCTTTGGTCTCGATCAGGCAGTGCCGCTCGAGGGCCTGGCCGCCGCGCTCGAGGGGATCGGCGCCGACCTGGCTGCCCTCGACGATCGAGAGCCGCCCGACGCGCTCATCGGCATGGGCGGCGCCATCACGAACCTGGCGGCGGTGCATCTCGCCATGGAAACCTACGACCCCGACGCCGTCCAGGGGCACGTGCTCGACAAGGCCGAGATCGAGAGACAGATCGAGCTCTACCGCTCGCAGGGCGCCGAGGAACGACGATCGATCGTCGGCCTCCAGCCGAGCCGGGCCGAGGTGATCCTCGCCGGCGCGTGCATCGTGCGAACGGTGATGGACAAGCTGGGCGCGGATGCGCTCACGGTGAGCGACCGCGGGCTGCGGCACGGTGTGCTGCTCGAGCGATTCGGAACCGAGGAAGGAACGCCACAGATGGCCAAGAAGTCGACTCCGCCCGCTCGTCGGGCCCCTCGCCGCAAGGCGGCAGCGCCGGAGGCTCCGGCCGAGACGGCCAAGCCACGCACGGCATCGGCGTCAACCGACAGCGGTGGTGCTTCCGCCGACCCGGCAGATGCAACGCCGCGACTCTCGGATTCCGAGCTCAATGAGCTGATGAAGATCATCAAGGGTGTCGACAGCGTCGAGCTGAAGCTCACGATCCCCGCGGGGATGCAGCGGGCGACGATCCGCGGCCTGCCGATCGATCCCGTCGAGGCGCAGCCGAGGCAGGTCTTCTTCTTCGACACTCCCGACCTGGCGCTCAACAACGCCGGCGTGATCGTGCGGGCCCGGCGCATCCAGGGTGGCAAGGCGGACACGGTGGTGAAGCTTCGGCCCGTCGTGCCCGATGAGCTGCCTGAAGAGATTCGCAAGTCAGGCGCGTTCAAGACCGAGGTCGATGTCGTCCCTGGCGGCTTCGTATGCTCCGGGTCGTTCAAGGGAACCTCGAGCGGCCAAGCGGTCCTCGACGCGATCGCCGGCGACAGGCCGATCCGGAAGCTGTTCAGCAAGGAGCAGCGCGCCTTCTACGCCGCGCACGCTCCGGAGGGGCTCGACCTGGACGGACTGACGACCCTCGGGCCGACGTTCCTCCTGAAGGGAACCTTCACGCCGAAGGAGATCGACCGCCGGTTCGTCGTCGAGATGTGGCTCTACCCGGACGGCTCTCGAATCCTCGAGCTGTCGACGAAGGCCATGCCGTCGGAGGCGTTCCAGGTCGCGGCCGAGACGCGTGCCTACCTGACCGGCCTGGGCATCAGCCTGGGCGGGGCCCAGGAGCCGAAGACTCGGGCAGCCCTCGAGTACTACGCCAAGGAGCTCGAGGGATAGGGCTCCGCGCTCTCGCGCGATTCATGTCAACGGCTGTCGCATCGGAGACCACGATGTCGGCATGACTGTCGTCGACTGGCTGCTCGACTCCGATCCCGCCATCCGCTGGCAGGTGATGCGCGATCTGACCGATGCACCCGCCGCCGAGGTGGCGGCCGAGCGAGCGCGCATCGCGCGCGAGGGCTGGGGCGCACGGATCCTCGCGGCGCAGGACCCCGACGGCCGATGGAACGGCGGCACGCTGCTTCCCTTCTGGATCTCGACGGCCCACGCGCTCCAGCTGCTGTACATCGTTCGGACTCGACCCCACCAGCGAGGAGGCTCGACGGGCCATCGCGCCGGTTCACGAGGCGGCGCGCTGGGAGTACGACGCGAGCATGCGATTCTTCGACGGTGAGGTCGAGCCGTGCATCAATGGCCGCACCGTCGCGATCGGCGGGTACTTCGGTCAGAAAGTGAGCGGAATCGTCGACCGCCTGCTGACCGACCAGATGGCCGACGGGGGTTGGAACTGCGAGCAGGAGCGCGGCTCGACTCGCGGGTCGTTCGACTCGACCCTCAACGTCCTGGAAGGTCTGCTCGAGTTCGAGCGCACGACCGGCGCGACTGTTGACGTCGTCGCGGCGCGGGAGCGAGGTGAGGAGTACCTGCTCGAGCGTCGCCTTCTGCGCCGGCTGTCGGACGGCGAGATCGGCCAGAAGCGCTGGCTGTACGCGGGCTTCCCGGAGGCGTGGTTCTACACGCTCCCCCGCGTGCTGGACTACTTCCGTCGGGCGCGCCAGGCGCCGGACGAGCGGATGGCCGAGGCGATCGACATCGTCGAGTCGAAGCGCGACACGAGCGGCCGGTGGCCGCTCGACCACGCGTACAACGACGCGGCGCTCGTCGATTTCGGCGAGGCCGAGGGACAGCCGAGCCGATGGATCACGCTCCGCGCCCTCCGCGTGATGCGCTGGGCGGATCGAGGCGGGTGACGAACGAGCCGCCGGGCGGACCGGGCGGCTCGCATGCCTCGTCTCGGATCAGCTGCCGGGCACGTGCATCAGCAGCAGCTGGCCGTCTTCGCGACGCGTCTGGTACGTCAGGAGTGGACCGCCCAACGGCGTTTGGTAGGTAAGCCCCGACGGCCCAAGCGTCTTGTTTACGTGCGATTGGACGTCGAGCGCCCACCAGCCCGGCCCGAGCCACTTGCTCATGTCGATGATTCCGCTCGACTCCCCAGCCGCTGGCGCGGTCGGATGGGTGACGGTTGCGACGTGGGTCCAGGTCGAGGCGAGGTCCCAGCGCCAGATCTTCGCGTTGCTGGCGTCCTCCTGGAGCATGAGGCTGCCGCTGCTGATATCGAGGTTGTCCGGAGCTCGGAAGCCGACACCCGGATCGATCACGTTGATCGTCGGCGTGGTCGGCGGGGTCGGATTCGTGAGCTGCTCGGCGAGGAGGCCCTGCGCCACGATCGAGAGCTCGTCGACGACCGTCGGGTCATCCTCGTTGAGGACCATCCTGAAGATGCGCCCGTCGGTGTTGAAGTAGGGCACGTCGGCGGCGGCCGCTCGGAAGAGCCGGCCGGTCGCCGGATCTTCCCTGAGCCGTGTCGACCCGGTATCGGCGAAGTACACGACCCTTGCATCGTCGGGGTCGTAGGCCATGTCCTCGACGCGCACGAACTGGAAGACATTGTTCGCATTCGACCAGTTTTCCAGCGCGGTCTGGGGCGGATCGGCCGTCGTGCCTCGGGCGACCGCATCGGGTACGGCGATGAATTCGCCGGACCACGTGTCGCCGGGCTCGATCTCGAGATAGTCGTTGGCGTTGTTCTGGGGATCTGCCGGATTGACCGGGCCGGCATCGGTGCCGGTCACGCGGAAGGCCCACAGGTCGCCGTCATCGGCGACGAGGGCACCGGGGTTGGCCGCCGTCGTCATGTACAGCTGCGAGGTCGGCGGCAGGAAGGTGTCATCGCCCGAGAGGGCGATCGTGTCGTCCCATCCCCCGGGCACTACGACCGAGTTCTCGTGATTGTGGCGGCCGAACACGGGAATCTCGTCGTATGCGCCGGTCTTCGTGTTCAGTGCCACCGTGTAGCCGGCCTGGCGGTACGGGCTGATCGAGGGATCGGCTCCGTAGGGCGCCCCCGCGGGCACGTCGATGATGTCGTTCGACTCCTCGTTGACGAAGAAGGTGTAGTCGCGGAATCCCTCGGTCGGTCCCGCCATGAAGGCCGAGCAGAAGCGGATGAAGCCGGCTGATGGCGGAAGAACCTCGTCGAGCTTCGTCAGCTGCATCGTCTTGAGATCGAGCCTCGCGCGCTGGACCGACGAGTCCTCGAAGTCGGCGAAGCCCTGGAAGGGGACGTGCGACTGCTCGAACGCGACATACAGGTCCACGTAACGCTTGCCCTGGCCGACCGGGATCACGCCGAGCCCGTCAGGGATGCCCTCGAAGGTGACTCCGTCGAACGTGTCACCCGAATTGATGAGCGCGACGACGCTGCCCCCGGCCGCGGCGGGCGTGAGCGTCACGTACTCGAAGCTCGGATTCGGGAAGCGAGCGGTGCCGAGCGTCGATGCCGGGATGGCCACGGCGAGCGCCATCGCGACCGTCAACGCGGTCAGTGATGCCCTTCGCCGGCGAGTGATGAGGCGCGCGTGCATTGCAGACTCCTCCCTTGCGCCCCGTCCGCAGCCACGGCAGCTCGGCGCGGTCGGTCCGGTGTGGTGTGGTACGGAGCATCATGCCACTCGCCTGCTTCGGTGGCAGTCGCCCCGCAGGATTCGCCGGTGCGCTTGGGCACCGGAGAGCTGAGGATGAACCGCCTCACCTGTCTGGCCCTATGAATTGCACCGATACCGACGCATATCGCAGGGCCAACTAATGCTCTCAACACCGATCATTCTCGAACGCTCGAGTGGGCAGCCGCTCTACCGCCAGATCGAGGCGCAGCTGCGCGAGGCAATCCTCGACCGCCGTCTCCGCCCTGGAGGACGCCTCCCGAGCGTGCGACGGCTTGCGGCCGAGCTGGGCGTCGCGCGCATCACCATCGTCACCGCCTACGACCAGCTGGCGGCCGAGGGGTACATCGAGGGGCGAACGGGAGCTGGCACCAGGGTGACCGATGAGCTTCCGGAGCGCTGGATGCGGGTCCGGTCCGAGTCGATCCGGCGCCGCCGGCAGGATCCGGACGTGCGTCTTCCCGGCCTCAGCGCGCATGCCTTCCCGGCGCCGTTCTTCGAGGCTCGCAACCCGTTCGTGGCGGGCGACGCCGCGATCGAGTACGACTTCACGACCGGTTCCACGAGCCTGGGGCTCTTCCCGCAGGACACCTGGGAGCGGATGCTGCGCACCGCCTGGCGCCAGCTGGCCACAGGAGGCTCGGGACTGACCGACTACCGGGAGCCCGCGGGCGATCGGCTGCTGCGAGAAGCTTTGGCGGAGCATCTGGGCGCATCACGCGCGGTGCGGGCGGACGCGGACGACATCATCATCACCGCCGGGGCGCAGGGTGCCATGAAGGCGGCGGTGCGGCTCTGGCTCGACCCGTCGCGGCGCTACGTGGTCGAAGACCCGGGCGGGCCGCATCTATGGCGCACGTTCCAGGTCTCGGGCGCCGAGATGGTCGGCGTTCCGGTCGACCGCCACGGCCTGGTCGTCGAGCGGCTGCCGGAGTCTGCGACGATGGTGCTCGTGACGCCTTCGTGGCAGTATCCCGCCGGCGGGACGCTGCCGCTGTCCCGCCGCATGCGGCTGCTTGACTGGGCACGCGATGCCGGCGCGGTCGTCATCGAGGACGACTGTGACAGCGAGCTGCGGTACGAAGGGCACCCGCTCGCTTCGCTCCAGGGACTCGACGCCGAGGGTCGGGTCCTCTACGTCGGCACCTTCAGCAAGGTGATGTTCCCCGGCCTGCGCACGGGCTACGCGGTCGCTCCCAAGCGGGCGGCCATGCCGTTCCGGGCGATGGTGGAGGCGCTCGACCGGGGTCCCGGCGCCGTCGAGCAGCGGGCCTTGGCGCTTTTCATCGGAGAGGGCCACTTCGAGCGGCATCTCCGCCGCCTGCGCCTCGCCTTCGCCGAGCGTCAGGAGGCCATGATCTCCGCCCTCGAGCGTGAGCTCGGGTGGCTGGTCGAGGTCAGCCGAGCCCCGGCCGGGACGCACGTGGTCGCCACGATCGCCGACGACCCCTGGACGGCGAGGTCGCTCGCGGCGACGGCCGCGTCGGCGGGCATCCTCGTCGAGCCACTCTCCTTCTCGCGCCTGGAGCCGGCGCCGGACCGCGAGCTCCTCTTCCACTACGGCCGCCACACTCCGATGCAGATCCACGGCGGCATCAGGCACTTGGCACGGGCCCTGGGTCGATCGCGGCGCCTCGCCGCGCGCGGGGCGTAGACGTAAAGCGAGGGCGCCACCCGGCGCCCTCGCTCCGTCAGTCAATCCCAGCTAGTCGGCACTCACCACCTTCGCCAGCTTGTGGGCCTGCCAGCCCCAGAAGGGCGAGTCAAGCTCGAGTGGCCCGTCGCTGTACTGCATGCCGGCTGACAGGCCATCGGCGTTGATGTTCGACCACCCGAACAGGTACGGCTGAAGCTCCTGCATCCGCTCCTGGTACTCGAAGTAGATCTCGGTACGTTCCTCCTGGTCGGAGGTCGCGATGCCGGCCTCGATCAGCTCGTCGATGCGGCCGTCCTGGAGGCAGACGTAGTTGTACGTGCCCGGCTGCTCCTCGCTCGTGCACTGCGAGCTGTGGAACAACGCGTAGGGATCCGGATCCACCCCAACTCCCCAACCACCAAAGTACGCGGCCCATGGCTCGTCCTGCCCCGGCGGGATGTGCGGGTAGCTCAGCGACGGCGTGAGGACGGTCTGGAAGTCCGCGGCCTCCACATCGAGCTCGATGCCGCAGTCGAGAACCTCCTCGGCCAGCAGGTCCATGAAGTCGATCCGATCCTGCTGCCCGGCGCGCACCAGCACGTGCGCCGAGAGGCGGTCACCGTCCTCGTTCACGTAGATGCCATCGTCGCCCATCGTCCACGTGTGGACGGTCGCGCTCTCGATGAGCGCCTTGCCCGCATCCACGTCGCGCGGCACCGTCACCACGTCGGGATTGAAGGCCCACGACGCCGGCGGGACGTCGGCCTCGATCGCCACACCGTTCCCATCGGTCGCGATCTCGACGAGATTCGCCTTGTCGATGCAGACCTGCATCGCCTGGCGCAGGTTGATGTCGTAGAACCAGCCCTGCCACTCGGAACCATCGGCGAGAGTGGTCGATTCGTGCATGTTGTATTGAAGCTCGTAGTGGCCGAACTGGTTGTACTCGGCGAGCTTCACCCGGCCATCGTCGATCGCGCCGGCCACCGCGGCCCGCGCGTCGGGCGTGAGCGTCGTGACCCAATCGACCTCACCGGCGGCAAGCGCGTTGGCGGCGACTGCGACATCGGTGAAGATCGGCATCTCGATGGTCCGCGTGACCGGCGTCCCCTGCCAGTAGTCCTCGAACGCCGTCAAGACGACCCCCTCGGTGCTAACTGACTCGACCATGTACGGCCCTGAGCCGACCGGCTCGCGGTTGAAGTCGAGCAGCTGGTACGCCGCCGCGATCGAATCGATCCCCTCGGTGGCCAGGCTGCCGGCCACGCTGGTGAGCGGCGCGATGAGGCTGTCGGCGAACGCGCAGCGGCCGTCGTCGGTCTCGTCCACGTCGGCCGTCTCTGGATCGTCCTCCATCACGAAGTCGTCCACGCTGCCGTGGGCAATACCGGCACCGTCGAGGATCTCAGTCGCGGCTGCTGCCGCGGCGTCGCATGCAGCCGGATCCGCATTCTCGGCCGATGAGGTCGCCGTCAGCTCGTCGACCGCCGCCTGGACGGCGGCCGCCTCCAGGCCCTCGGTGCTGCCCGCATACCCGGCGTAGGACTCTTCGATGACGGCGCGTGACTCAATGCCGATGGCCGGAAGGATCGACGTCGCAAAGGGGGCATACGGCGCGAGGAGCTGGAATCGGATCGTCGAGTCGTCGACGGCCTCCACGGACTCCACGAACGGCTCGATGCAGTTGGCCGGATTGAAGGTGCAGTTCGGGCTCAGCGCGAGCTGGTAGGTGAAGACGACGTCGTCGACCGTGATCGGGTCACCGTTGTGGAAGAGGGCGCCATCGACGAGCGTGCACGTCCACGTCAGCCCATCGGCGCTCACCTCGCAGAAGTCGGATGCCAGCTGTGGGACAGCCTCGAGCTTGTCGTTGATCGTGTACAGGTAGTCGTAGATCAATGCGGTGATGCGGCCGGTCGGGACGTCGGTGACGGCGTTCGACATGTTGCCGACCTGCGCATCGAGGGCCGTGACGATCGTGTCCGCGAACTCCTGCTCGCCGCTGCCCGACGGGGAGCCATCCGCGCCGGTGGGCCCAGGTTCTCCGTTGCTTCCGGTGCTGCCTGGTCCCCCGCAGGCGGCCAGCAGCAGCGATGCGGAGAGGAGCGCGACGACGCTCCGGTGACTTCGTCTCATGTCTCACTCCATGCACTCGAGGGTGGACCGATGCGGGCACGGGCGCCTGCGCCCTCCCACCCACCATCCTTCGGGCACCGGACCGAGGCGCACAGGGACAACGCGGGGAGATCGAGCAGGTACACCGACCGCGAACTTGGCCCTATCGCCTGGTCCTGGAATGGCCCTTGCGGCCGGTGCGCTGCGGAGCGATGGTCTCAACCGAGAGGGAATGACGACGCGATTCCGCTCTCCGGTGGAGCGGTGGCCGGGGCACCTCAGGACTGCCCCGGCCTCCGCATTCCTCGGCCCGGGCTACGATCCGGAGCTCATGGACCAGCCGCCGATCCGCTTCGAGCTGCGCCGAGGAGCGGTCACCGCCATCCCTCTCGCGATCGCCGTCGGCCTGTTCGGCGTCTCGTTCGGAGTGCTCTCCGCCACGAGCGGTGGCATGGGCGCCCTGCCCGCGGTCGTGATGAGCATCACGACCTTCGCTGGATCGGCGCAGTTCGCGGCCGCCTCCGTGCTCGGGAGCGGCGGCGGCCCCGCGGCGGCGATCGCGGCTGCGCTTCTGCTCAACGCTCGTTACCTGCCGATCGGGGTCAGCGTCGCGCCCTACCTCCCTGGCGGCCCGCTCCGCCGATTCGTCCTCTCCCAGCTCGTGGTCGACGAGTCATGGGCGATCGCGGCGCGGGGTGAGGGCGAGTTCGATGCCCACCGGCTGGTCGGAGCGGGCATCGTCCTGTGGCTGGCCTGGGTGGGCGGAACGATCGTCGGGGTCATCGGCGGCGAGGCGCTCGGTGACCCGGCGGCGCTGGGGCTCGATGCCGCCTTCCCCGCGCTCTTCCTGGCGCTCCTCGTCCCCCAGCTCAATGGACGACGAGCCATCGCCGCGGCGCTCGGAGGCGCGGCCATCGCGCTTGCGCTCGTCCCAATCGCTCCTCCCGGCGTGCCGATCATCGCCGCCGCCGCCGCGGCCCTTATCGGCCTCTGGCGCCGATGAGCGATTCCTGGGTGGTCGTGATCGCCATCGGGCTCGGCACGATCACCATCAAGGCCGCCGGTCCGGTCCTGCTCGGGAACCGGCCGCTTCCCGGAGCCGTCCGGTCGGTCGTTGCCCTGCTGGCGCCGGCGCTGCTCGCCGCGCTGGTCGCCACGACGGCCTTCGGCAGCGGCCAGGCGCTGGTGCTCGACGCCCGCGCCATCGGCCTCGCCGTTGCGGCGGTCGCGCTGATGCTGCGAGCGCCGATCCTGCTCGTCGTCGTGCTGGCCGCGGCATCGGCCGCTATTGCGCGGCTCCTTGTGGCGTGAGTCTCGATCCTTCGTGACGGATGGACCTGAGGGCCCAGTGGGGCGCGGTTCCCGCGATCCATCGTGAGCTGGCACGCACGAGGCGCGCCTCTGGGCGCTGCTCAGGCTCGCCGGCCCGCGATCTATCGCGAGAACGCAGTCTGAGTCGGCCGTCTGGTGAACCGTCGCGATCCGTCGCGACTGTCAATGAGGCGGAACGCTCTCTGCGCCGCGAGGCATCGACGTCGAGACCTCGGCAGGATCGGCCCGAGGCACGAGGAAGGCCGCGGCCACGGCGGACGCCGTCGCACCGCCGAGGCCGAGCACGATGATCGCGGCCTCGATCGAGCTGTCCGCCAGGATGCCGGCAACCGCCGCGCCGATGGGAACACCGAGGTAGTTGAAGGCCATCGAGACGCTGAAGGCGCGGCCGACCCAGGCCGGGTCGGTGCGGCGCTGGCGGACGGTGAAGAGCGCGATGTCCATCGGCCCGAAGAGGAAGCCCAGGATGAGCATCTGGACGAGCACCAGGCCGATGCCGACCGGGATCGGCGGTTGGCCGGCCGCGATGAGCAGCAGCGCGATCGTCGGGATGAGGACGACCATCGGCCACAGCAGCAGGCCCCATTCGCGGCCGCGCGTGTCCATCCGGCCGAACAGGAAGGCCGACACCACGCCGCTGATGCCCGACACGGCGAAGACGATCCCGACCACCGCCGCGCCGAGCCCGAACCGCTCGAGGATGAGGAGCGGAATGACGATCGTCATCATGCCGTGCGCCAGGTTGCCGAAGGTGATCGAGAAGCCGAGCCCGCGCAGCGTCCGGTTGTTCCAGGTGTAGCGGACGCCGGCCCAGGCGTCGGCGAGGATGTGGCCGGTCGTCACGACCGTTGACGGCGGATCGGGAATGCCGATCAGCGCCACCGCGGCGATCCCGAAGGCCACGCCGATGATGAGCAGCGCCTCGGGGCCGCCGACGATCGCCACGAGCGCTGCCGCCAGCGGCGGCCCGATGATCGTCGCCACCACGTACCCGTTCGAGTCGACCGCGTTGACGCGTTCCCACAGCGGCTCGGGCACGAGGATCGGGAAGAGCGACCGCAGCCCGACATGGCTGAGGATCGAGGTGAAGGAGGAGACCACGGCGATGAGGACCAGCAGCGGCCCCGGCAGCAGGTCCAGCAGGGCGAGGCCACCGATGAGGAGCAGCGCGGCCAGCGCCACGACGTAGTCCAGCGCCACGAGCCGGATCCGCCCATGCCGATCCAGGAGCGCGCCCGCCAGCGGGCTGATGAGCAGCCCCGGGAAGATGAGGGCGAAGGTGACGAGCCCGGCGAAGGCGGGCGACCCGTATCGGTCGAGCGTGAAGAGGACCATCGCGACGCCGAGCATCGTCTGCGCCACCCGGGCGATCTGCATCGACACGAGGACGCGGCCGAGCGTGGGAACGCGCAGCAGCGCACGGTACGAGCGGTCGACGGAGGCGGTCACGGGCCTTCGATTCTAGCCCGGCTAACATTCCGTTGACGCTGGAGCTCTAGGCTGGACCGATGAAGAAGCGCCGGGTGCTCTTCGTGTGCACCCACAACAGCGCCCGCTCGCAGATGGCCGAGGCGATGCTCAACGCCTGGGGCGGCGACCGCTTCGAGGCGTTCAGCGCAGGCACCGAGGCGACCGGCATCAAGCCGGAAACCGTCACCGTCATGGACGAGATCGGCATCGGCATGGCCGGACACCGCAGCAAGACGATCGAGGAGTTTCGGGGTCAGGCGTTCGACTGGTTCGTCACCGTCTGCGACGAGGCCCAGCAGAACTGCCCGGTATTGCCCGGCGTCAGCGACGTCGCGCATTGGAGCATCGAGGACCCCTCGGTAGCGCAGGGAACGCCCGGCGAACGGCTCGAGGTCTTTCGGACGGCTCGCGATCGCATCCGCGACCGGCTGCACGTCTTCATGCTCGCGGGCGGGAGGGCGGACCTCCCGTCACCGGAGCCCACCGTCCTCGGCTGACTCAGCAGCAGCCGCCCGAGCCACAGCCGCAGCCTGCGGAGGCCAACGGGAGCTCGCGGGCGGCCGCGCCGGCGTCGGGTGTCGCTGCCCAGTCCATCGGCTTCGTGGCTCGTGCGATGACACTGTGCATCCCCTCGGTCACCTGGTGGGTCGTGGTGAGGGAGACATCGGTCAGGCCCGCGGTCCGGAGACCCGTGTCGAACTCGGTGTACGAAAGCGCGCCGGCGATGCAGCCGACGTACGAGCCGCGCTCTGCACGCTCGTCCGCGGAGAGGCGGTCCTCCGCGACGATGTCTGTGATGCCGATGCGCCCGCCCGGACGCAGCACCCGGGCGATCTCGTTGAAGACCGCCATCTTGTCGGCGGCGAGGTTGACGACGCAGTTGCTGATGACGACGTCAATCGAGTCGGCCGGCAGTGGGATCGCCTCGATCTGGCCCTTGAGGAACTCGACGTTCGTCGCGCCAGCCTCCGCAGCGTTGCGTCCGGCGAGAGCGAGCATCTCATCGGTCATGTCGAGCCCGAACGCGCGACCCGTCGGTCCGACCCGCTTGGCCGAGAGGAGCACGTCGATGCCGCCACCGGAACCGAGGTCCAGCACGCGCTCACCCGGGTGGAGATCTGCCACGGCCGTGGGATTTCCGCAGCCGAGCGAGGCGAGAACCGCCGCATCGGGCAGCTCGTCGCGCTCGAGAGCGGTGTAGAGGCCGGCGCCGATCCCCTCTTCCGGCCCGCAGCAGGCGCCGCTCCCCGTTGCGGCCTGCGTGGCCGCCTCAGCGTACCTCCGGCGGACCGAGTCGTGGATCTCGTCGACGCGGTCGATCGTGTCGGTCATGTCACTCTCCTGGAGTTCAGCCGACCTGCACGAGGCCGGCGAGGGATGCGCCGATGTCGGACCAGCGGCGGGAGAAGTCGGGGGCGAGCCGGTAGACGATGTTCGTGCCCTGGCGCTCGCTGGTAACCACGCCGGCGTCGCGGAGCACCTTGAGGTGGTGGCTGATCGTCGGCTGGCTGACGGTGCAGCACTCGCTGAAGTCGCATGCGCAGATGCACTCGTCCTCCGCGAGCTGTCGGACGAAGGAGAGCCGCACCGGATCGGCAAGTGCCGAGAGAAGCCGCACGTCGGGATCTGAGGCCATCTAGCGAGAATATATCGATGTTCATCGATATTGACAAGGCCACCCGATGTGAGCCCTCAAGCTAGGCTGCGGCATGACCGATGGTCGCCGCCTGCGCGAGCTCGTGCTCGTCTTCGGCACGCTCGGCGTCATCGGATTCGGCGGTCCGGCCGCTCACATCGCCCTCATGCAGCGAGAGGTCGTTGAGCGACGGCGCTGGCTGACCGACCAGCAGATGGTCGACCTGGTCGGCTTCACCAACCTGCTGCCCGGCCCGAACTCGACCGAGATGGCGATGCAGGTGGGACGGCTCCGCGCCGATCGCATCGGCCTCGTGACCGCCGGCTTGGCCTTCATCCTGCCCGCGGCCGCGATCGTCCTCGTCCTGGCCTGGGCCTACGTCGAGTACGGAGCAACCCCGGCGGCAGACGCGCTGCTGTACGGGATCAAGCCGGTGATCATCGTGATCGTCGTTGCGGCCCTCATCACCTTTGCACGAACGGCGCTGCGCGGGCCGCTCCTCGTGGCCGTGGCGATCGTCGTGGCGCTGCTGTGGCTGCTCGGCGTGCCCGAGCTCGTCCTCCTGGCGGCGGGGGCGCTGGTCATCGCGGTGGCACGGACCGGAGGACAGGAGGCCGGCGGTGGCCGGAATCGCGTTGGCGACTGGCGCGGCAACGGCCGCATCGGTCAACCTGGTGGAGCTCGGGGCCGTCTTCCTCAAGGCCGGGGCGTTCCTCTTCGGCTCCGGCTACGTCCTCCTCGCCTTCCTGCGCGGAGACTTGGTTGAGCGGCTCGGCTGGTTGACCGACACCCAGCTGCTCGATGCGGTTGCCGTCGGCCAGGTCACGCCCGGGCCGCTCTTCACCACGGCGACCTTCATCGGCTACGTGCTGGCCGGGATTCCCGGCGCGATCGTGGCCACGACGGCGATCTTCCTGCCGGCGTTCGTGATCGTGGCGCTGGTAGGACCGATCGTCGACAGGGTCCGCGAGCGGCCCATGACCGCAGCGCTGCTGGACGGCGTCAACGCGGCCGCGCTCGGCCTCATGGCGGCGGTGACGCTCGTGCTGGGCCGGAGCGCGATCATCGACCTGTTCACGGTGCTCGTCGCCCTCGGCGCGGCAGCGTTGACGGCGTCACGGCGGGTGCCGTCGATCGTGATCGTGCTGGCCGGCGGCCTAGCTGGCCTGGCTGCGTCCGCGCTGGGTTTCGGTCCCTGACACGCACGGAGACGGCCAGCTCGAGCGAACCCGCTCGAGCGCCACGGCACTGCTGAGGTGCGATCGCGCGGAGTACGCTTGCCTTCGCGCCAGAGGACCGGTGGAGGGGCCGTCGGTGGGGCGCCGCACCGGGGTCGAGCTCCACCCATGCGCCTTCCCTTCATCCCCCGCGAGGAGAAGTTCTTCGACATGTTCGTCGAGGATGCCCAGAACGTCCTGGCGGGTGCGCGAACGCTCGAGGAGTTCTTCCGCTCCTATGACCAGCGCGAGCGCCTGGCCAGCCAGCTACGCGACCTCGAGCGGCGCGGCGACGGGCTCAGCCACGACATCGGCCTGAAGCTGGAGGACACGTTCGTCACCCCGTTCGACCGGGAGGACATCCACCAGCTCATCACGCGCCTCGACGACATCATCGACTTCATCGAGGAGGTCGCCGACACCTGCATCCTCTACAAGATCGACGAGCCGACCCCCGTCGCGCAGGCGCAGACCGAGATCATCGTGAAGCAGTGCGAGGAGCTGGTCGTGGCGCTCGAGAAGCTGAAGGGCTTCAAGGGTGTCGCGCCGCACTGGATCGAGATCCATCGGCTCGAGAACGAGGGAGACCGGATCACCCGCCAGGCAGTCGCGGACCTCTTCACCGATGGCGCCGACACGATGCAAGTGATCAAGTGGAAGGATGTCTACGCGCTGCTCGAGTCGGCGATCGACGCATGTGAGGATGCGGCCAACGTGATCGAGCGGATCGTCGCCAAGCATGCCTGAGGGAGTCACCCTCTCCCTGATCGTGGTCCTGGGCCTCGCGGTCACCTTCGACTACATCAACGGGTTCCACGACACCGCCAACGCGATCGCCACCAGCGTGAGCACCCGCGCCCTCAGCCCGACCTGGGCGATCGCCATGAGCGCCACGATGAACTTCGCCGGCGCGCTCACCGGCGTGGCGGTGGCGGAGACGATCGGGACCGGCCTCATCGATCCGAACGTCGAGTCTCAGACCATGATCGCTGCGGCCCTGGTCGGCGCCATCCTCTGGAACCTGCTGACCTGGCGCCTTGGGATTCCCTCGTCGTCGAGCCACGCCCTGATCGGCGGGCTGCTCGGTGCGTCACTCATCTCGGCCGGGATCTCGTCCTGGAACATCGAGGGCATCGTCACCAAGGTGCTGGTTCCCCTGGTCGGGTCGCCGATCGTCGGATTCACCATCGGGCTGCTGATGATGGCGCTCATCTTCAACCTGTTCCGACGGGCGAACCCTCGGCGGCTGAATGCGGTCTTCCGGCGGCTCCAGATCGGGTCGGCAGCGTTCATGGCGTTCAGCCACGGCAGCAACGACGCCCAGAAGACGATGGGCATCATGACCCTGGCGCTGGTGGAAGCCGGCGTGCTGACCACGTTCGAGGTTCCGCTGTGGGTCATCCTCACCGCGGCGTCCGCGATCAGCCTTGGCACCGCCGCCGGGGGCTGGCGGATCATCAAGACCATGGGCCAGAAGGTGGTCAAGCTCGACCCGGTCCACGGGTTCGCGGCCGAGACGACCGCCGCCACTGTGATCTTCGGGGCTTCCCAGCTCGGCATGCCCGTCAGCACGACGCAGGTGATCAGCTCCGCGATCATGGGCGTGGGCTCGTCGGACCGGCTCAAGACCGTGCGGTGGACCGTCGCCCGCTCGATGGTGACCGCGTGGATCCTCACGATCCCGGCCTCCGGAACGGCCGCAGCCCTTGCCTACCTGGTGCTCAACCCGATTCTCGGTTGAGCGACTTAACCTGCTCTTGATGCTCCGATAAGCGCCTGTTAAGCGAGCCCAGCGATCGTCGAAGCGTGGACGCGTGCCGAAGCTGCACTCCCGCGGCCGGGCGCCATTCGGAGGAGAAGCATTGAACCTCACGCGCGGCGGGCGGGTGCCCGCGATCGCCGTCGTCACGTTGACGGCGCTCATGCTCGTGGCCTGCTCCAGCAACCCGGACGCGAGCGATAACCCGGACGGCGGGGGCGACGGCCAGAGCGCCGGCGAAGGGCTGAGCGGCGAGATCGTCGTCTCCGGCTCATCCACCGTCGAGCCGATCACGTCGATCGCGATCGAGGACTTCACCGCCAACAATCCCGACGTCGAGGGCTCGGTCGACGGCCCTGGCACGGGCGACGGATTCGCTCTCTTCTGCGCCGGAGAGATCGACATCGCCGACGCGTCGCGCCCCATCAGCGACGAGGAGATCGCGCTGTGCGAGGAGGCTGGGATCACCTATGTGGAGCTCCAGATCGGGATCGACGGCATCAGCGTCATCACCTCTCCCGAGAATGACGCCGTCTCATGCCTCAGCTTCGCGGACCTCTACGCTCTGACAGGGCCGGAGTCCCAGGGCTTCGACAACTGGACGGATGCCGATGCGCTGGCGCAGGAGATCGGCTCGGGAGACTTCGGAGAGATCCACGCGCCGTTCCCGGCCAATGCGCCGCTGACGGTCGCCGCACCGGGTGAGGAGTCGGGCACGTACGACACCTACGTCGAGTTCGTCATCGCCGATCTCGCGGAGGAACGTGGCGCCGACGAGGCGACCCGCCCCGACTATCAGACTGCCGCCGACGACAACGTCATCATCGAGAACATCGCCGGATCCCCCACCACCCTGGGCTGGGTCGGCTTCGCGTTCGCGGACGAGAGCTCCGATTCGGTGAGCTCACTCGAGGTCGACGGTGGCGATGGCTGCGTCGCGCCCACGCCGGAGACGATCGCCTCGGGCGAGTACCCGATGAGCCGCCCGCTCTTCATCTACGTCAACGCGGCTGAGGCCGATGGCCGCCCCGAGGTCTCGGCGTTCGTCGACTTCTTCCTTTCCGACGAAGGGATCGCCGCCGTCACTGAGGCCGACTACGTCGCCCTCGACGAGGCCGCACTCGAGGAGACACGCGCCGCCTGGACGGACCGCTGAGGAACCGACGCCTCGAATCTCACCGGGCCGGACAAGCCCCTCTTGTCCGGCCCGGACCTGTGAGCGCCCGTAGGATGCGACACCGATGACCACGACCGTTGACAACCGGCCGGCCCGCCTCGTACCGGGCGATCTCCGGATCGCCCCCGGACGCCGGCGACGCGAGAGCATCGTGCGGTTGCTGTTCCTGGGCGCCGCGGGGCTCTCGATCGTCATCAGCCTGGCAATCGTCCTGTCGCTCCTCGGCAACGCGCTGTACTTCCTCATCAACGTCGACAAGGGCGCGCTGTTCACGGATGGCTGGTTCCCGCGACGTGGCATGTATGACCTCGCCACGATCGTGGTCGGGACGCTGATCATCAGCGCGGTCGCCATGCTAGTTGCGGCGCCGCTCGGCTTGGGCGCCGCGATCTACCTCTCCGAGTACGCGGGCCCGCGCGTCCGTCGCTGGGTGAAGCCGTCGCTCGAGATCCTCGCCTCGATCCCGAGCGTCGTACTCGGCTTCTTCGCGCTCACGTGGATCAGCCCGAACGTGGTGCAGCCGTTCACCGGCGCACCGCTGTCGAACATGACCGTTGCGGGCCTCGCGGTCGGCATCCTGATCACCCCGCTCGTCGCCTCGATCAGCGAGGACGCGATGCACGCGGTTCCCGACTACCTCCGCGAGGCTGCGTACGGGCTCGGAGCGCAGCGACGGACGACCAGCCTGAGCGTCGTGGTCCCGGCGGCGGTCTCCGGGATCGTTGCGGCCCTCCTGCTCGGCGTGTCGCGAGCCATCGGCGAGACGATGATCGTCTCGATCGCGGCCGGCGGAACGGGCGGATCGCTGTTCGAGACCAACCCGCTCGAGCCGGGTCAGACGATGACGGCGGCAATGACGGCCCTCGCCATCGGCTCGGACCGGGTGCGGGGGGCGGCGCTCACCTTCGAGAGCCTCTTCTTCGTCGGCCTCCTCCTCTTCGTCATGACGCTGATCCTCAATCTGCTCAGTGACGCGTTCGTACGACGCGTGCGCCAGGCGTACTGATGACCGCACTGACCGAGACGTCGACGAGGGCAGCGGTCGAGGCTCGCCTGCGAGGCGGCGGGGGCGACACCCGCGGCCTGGTGCTTCAGGGTGCCCTGCTTCTCTCGCTGCTCATCGCTCTTGGTGTCCTCGTCGTCCTCGTGGCCGACATCGTGATCCGCGCCCTCCCCGTGCTGATCGAGCGTCCCGTCGACTTCCTCGGCTCGCCGCTCTCCTCGCGCCCGGCGCGCGCCGGAATCGTGCAGGGCATCATCGGCTCGGTGGTCCTCATGGGTATCGTGGCGATGGTCTCGCTGCCAATCGGGATCGGCGCCGCGGTCTACCTCGAGGAGTACGCGCGCGACACGCCACTCACACGGCTCATTCGCACGAACATCCGCAACCTCGCGGGAGTACCCGCCATCGTCTACGGGCTGCTCGGCCTCGCCGTGTTCGTCAGCACCATTGGCCTCGGCAAGACCCTGCTCGCGGGAGGCGTGACGCTCGCGGTACTCGTCCTGCCGATCGTCGTCATCACGACCTCGGAGGCGCTGCGTGCGGTGCCGATGAGCATCCGTGAGGCGGCGTTCGGGGTGGGGGCGACGCGCTGGGAGACGATCCGCAGCCACGTGCTTCCGTATGCCGCGCCGGGCATCCTGACCGGCACGATCCTCTCGCTTGCGCGCGCTTTCGGCGAGACGGCGCCGCTGCTCATGGTCGGGGCGGTGGCGGGGACCTTCACCAGCACCGCCATCGGCGACATGCTCGGCGGCTCGTACACGTCGCTGCCGACGATCGTCTTCGACTGGTCCGGCAAGCCGCAGGACGAGTTCCGGGCCCTCACCGCGGCCGCGATCGTGGTGCTGCTGCTCGTCATCCTGCTCGTCAACGCCGGCGCAATCCTGCTCAGGAACCGCTACGACCGGAGGTGGTGAACCGATGAGCATCGAGACCGAGCGATCTCCCACGGAGCTCGACGAGCAGGCCGATGTCCGAGGCCCGACAATACGGCTCGTGAGCACCCACATGGAGATCGAGGAATCAGAGCGGATCGCGCCCGCAGCGACGGATCGGGAAGAGCCGATGACGTTCGACGCGGACGAGGTCGTGTTCGAGCTGGACGAGCTCTCCTGCTTCTACGGCTCGTTCCGGGCGGTGCGTGACATCAGCCTCCAGGTGCCGCGGAACCGCATCACCGCGATCATCGGCCCGTCGGGCTGCGGCAAGAGCACGCTCCTGCGCAGCTTCAACCGGATGAACGACCTGGTGGACGGCGCCCGGATCGAGGGAAGCATCCGCTACCACGGGGTCGACCTTTACGCCGATGGGATCGACCCGGTCGAGGTGCGACGACGGATCGGGATGGTGTTCCAGAAGCCGAATCCGTTCCCGAAGTCGATCTACGACAACGTCGCCTTCGGCCCACGCGTTGCGGGGTTCAAGGGGGACCTCGATGAGCTGGTGGAGGCGTCGCTGCGCCGGGCGGCGCTGTGGGACGACGTCAAGGACAAGCTCCGCCAGCCCGGCACCATGCTCTCGGGCGGGCAGCAGCAGCGGCTCTGCATCGCGCGCGCGATCGCGGTCGAGCCGGACGTGATCCTCATGGACGAGCCGTGCAGCGCCCTCGACCCGATCGCGACCCTGCGCATCGAGGAGCTGATGCGTGAGCTCAAGGAGAACTACACCATCGTCATCGTCACCCACAATATGCAGCAGGCGGCTCGGGCAAGCGACGTCACCGCCTTCCTCACGATGGGCGAGGACCGCGCGGGTCATCTCGTGGAGATGGCACCCACGGAGCAGATCTTCACGCGGCCGACTCACCAGTTGACCGAGGACTACATCACCGGTCGCTTCGGGTAACCGAGGCGGAAAGAGGCCAAGCCATGGAACGCACCGACACCGACGCCATGCCCCACCTCCAGGGCACGCGCGCGAGCTTCGACCGCGCACTGGATGCGGTGAAGGATGACGTGCTCCGGCTCGGCGCCGCGGTGGAGAGCGCGCTCGAGCAGGCCGGTCGAGCGCTCGTTGGCCGCGACACCGAGCTGGCGGACCGGGTGCGGTGGGCCGACGCCGACGTGAACGAGCTCCAGCGGCGCATCAACACCGAGATCACGACGCTCATCGCCACGCAGGGCCCGGTCGCGCGCGACGTACGGGAATTGCTCGCGCTGTACCACGCAGCCGCCGAGCTCGAGCGCATGGGCGACTACGCGGTCAACATCGCCAAGCTCGCCCAGCAGCTCGCGAGCGAGCCCGAGACCCCGATCCTCAAGCAGATCCCGCGGATGGAGCAGATCTGCCGCGAACAGCTGCGCGCCGCGATGCGGGCCCTGGTCGACATCAGCGAGGAAGAGGCACGGGGGGTCGCGCAGCGAGACGACGAGCTCGACGCGCTCTACAGCAGCGTCTACGAGGACGCTCTGGAGCTCATGACCGTCGCTCCCGAGCGGGCGCGCCAGGCGACGCACATGCTCTTCGCGGCGCACCACCTCGAGCGCCTCGGCGACCGCGTGACGAACATCGGCGAGGACGTCGTGTACCTGGCGACCGGCCAGGTCGAGGATCTCAACCCGTAGGCGGACCGATGCGACGCAGGCTGCTTGTCGTCGAGGACGATCCGACGCTGCGCCAGGCCCTGACCTTCAACCTGACCCGCGAGGGCTACGAGGTGACCAGCGCTGCCGACGGCGAGTCCGCGCTCGAGGCCGCCCGCAGCGATCGTCTCGACCTCATCCTTCTCGACGTCATGCTGCCGGGGATGAGCGGCATCGAGGTCCTGCGCGTCCTTCGCCGCGAGTCGGTAACGACGCCGGTGATCATCCTCTCTGCCAAGGGCGACGAGATCGACCGGGTCGTCGGCCTCAAGGTCGGTGCAGACGACTATGTCGCCAAGCCCTTCAGCCGCCCGGAGCTGCTCGCCCGCGTCGAGGCCGTGCTGCGGCGCCAGCGCCGCGAGGGCCCGACGCCCGAGCGCCGCGACGAGCTGGAGTTCGGTGGCGTCCGCATCGACGTCGCGCGGCGGGAGGTACGTGTCGATGGTGAGCCGATCCACGTCACGACCAAGGAGTTCGACCTCCTCGCCCACATGGCGGCCAGCCCGGGGCGGATCTTCACCCGTGACCAGCTCCTGGCACGCATCTGGGGCTACGACTACCTCGGTGACGGACGGACGGTAGATGTGCATGTGAGCTGGCTGCGCGGCAAGCTACGCGGAAGCGACGGCCATAACTACTTCCGCACCGTGCGCGGCGTCGGCTATGCCTTCGCGCCACGCTCCGCGTGACCGAGCCGACCGAAGCCGCCGCCTTCGAGGCGCTGCTCGGACCGCGCGGCGGGCACCTCATCGTCGTCGTCGACGACGCGCTCCGCATCGTCAGGGCCGGCCAGGCCGCGGCCGCACTGGCGGAGCGCTCCGAGATAGAGATGGTCGGCATGAGCCTGATCGCGGCGTTCGGATCGGCATCGCTGGACGGGGTCGCCCGTCAGGCGACGGCCGCCGGCAGGACCGTCTCCGGCGAGGCGTCGATGGGTCGCATCGGCGAGCTGCGGTACGCGGTCGACGCGATTCCCCTCGACGGCGGTGGCCTCGTCCTGTCGTTGCAGGAGGTCACCGAGCTCCGGCGCATCGAGCGCGTCCGACGAGACTTCGTGGCCAACATCAGCCACGAGCTGCGGACGCCACTGACCTCGATCAAGCTCCTCGCCGAGACGCTCACATCCGGGGCCATCGATGACCCTGCCACGATGCGCGACTTCGCGACCCAGGTCGAGCGAGAGGCCGACCACCTTGCCCAGCTTGTCGATGAATTGCTCGACCTCTCGATGATCGAGTCGGGCGAGACGAAGCTGGCCCTGCAGTCGATCGATCCCGCGGTCGTCGTCGAGGCCTGCGTTGGGCGGATCGGCCCGGTCGCCGAGCGTCGCGAGGTCAGCGTTCGACGGGTCGCTCCGGAGCCGAGCCAAGATCGAGCACTCGCGGATCCGTCGCGCCTCGGCCAGGCGCTCCTGAATCTCGCGCACAACGCCGTCAAGTACTCGCAGCCCGGTGGCGAGGTCCGCCTCGGCTGGACGACGCTCGGCGAGCGGATCCGGTTCACCGTCGCCGACGACGGAATCGGCGTCCCGGAGGCCCACCAGGGCCGGCTCTTCGAGCGGTTCTACAAGGTCGATCGGTCCCGCGCCAGGGATCGCGAGACTGAGCGGTTGGGTGGCAGCGCCGGTCTGGGATTGGCGATCGTGCGCCACATCGCCGAGGCACACGGCGGTTCTGTCGGGCTGACCTCGGAAGAGGGCGTTGGCTCAACGTTCTGGATCGAAGTTCCTCGCGACCAGCACTGAAGGCGGCCCCTGTCAGCCCAGGGAGTCTCCAGAGCAATCAGGCGGGTTCGGGGCGTCGAGGTGATCCAGCGCGAGGAGGCGGCCGTCGAGATCGAGGCTGAGCGCCCAGGTCGCTCCCTTGGCCGTGCGAACCGGCTGCTCGAGCGGATAGTCGTCCTCGTGCGCGATTCGTCCCAGAAGGTCGGGAATGACGTCTCCCTGGCTGCAGGCGACGGCATCGAGCCCTGTCCCGCCCAACCTCCGAACGTAGCCGACCGCCTCCTCCTCGCGACCGGGGTAGCCGACCTCGCTGAGCATAGGCTCGGGAATGACGGTGAGCTGTTGCGCGTCGGCCAGTGGCTCGACGGTTTCGACGCACCGACGGACATCGGCCGACGCGATCGTTCCGACCTCGAATCGCGAGAGGATGCGCACCAGCTCGTCGGCCTGCGCGACGCCGCACTCGTCGAGCGGCCGCTCGCGATCTTCGCCGTCCCATGTAGACGCCGAGCCGGCCATGGCGTGGCGAACCAGCAGCACGGTCCGGCTCGGCCCGGGGCCCCGGGCGAAGAGCTCGAGGACGTCGCGATCGGTGTCGCGGGTGAGCCGTTCGGAGGCTTCGGCCAGGGACA
>CAWFCQ010000008.1:0-557518 GCA_963814375.1 uncultured Chloroflexia bacterium
CGGCGGGATCGGTGTGTCGAAGTTCGAACGCTCGCTTGCTTCAGCGATATCGGTCCTTTGCCTGTTCGCCGGCCCGCTTGCGCTCGTCGCCGGCCCAGATCTCGACGAGCTGGACCTGGACCTTCAACCGATGCCGGCGCGCTGACACATCCGTCCCAGCAGTTGGTGCGCCCGTAGGCTGCCGGAAGCTCAGGGCGTCGTCCGACCCGCGCGCGATCTCGATCTCGTCCGCCGTGCGCGCCTCCCACGCGGCGATGTCCGCCACGAGGGCCGCGGAGGGATCGGCCTCGGCGTCGAGGCGATCAAGCAGCGGCTTGCCGGCGTCATGGGCGTCGCCCAGGAGCGCGGACGCCTCGATGTGATCCGCCTCGAAGAGGTCCGAGAGATCGAGGCGGTCGTAGAAGGCGCGGCGGGTGGCATTGCGCGGCGCGATGCGTCGGTCTCCGGGTGGCTCAGCTCGTAGGCGTCCTCGACGGCCTTCGCGAGGCGGCGGGCTCGGAGGTGGTCGGCATCGGCGCGCGGCTCGATCCACAGCCAGTACACCAGCAGGAGCGCCAGCGGCACGAGTGCGCCGACCACGTACAGCACCGGATCGCGGGGCGCGGAGATCGCCAGCCCCGTCACGAACGAGGTGATGAGACTCGCGACCAGGACGCCCACCAGCTCGGCCGCTCGCCGTCCCATGCCCCGACTCTAGCGGGCGGTGCGCCACGGCGCACCGGGCATGTCTTGGGCGACCACCTCAGGCGCGGCGGTTTGCAAGCCTCATGCGGATGAACATCAGAGCCGTGCCGAGCAGCACGAAACCGGCGATAGCCGCCACCGCATCGGGCCGCGCATCGGTGGCCGTGTTCGGCAGCGTGCCCGTCACAGTGATGCCGTCGGAGTCGCCGCACTCGGATTCCGGGAGCAACGCCACGACGGTGATGTCACCCGGGCTCCCGGTTGCGGTAAACGTGACGCTGAAGTCTTGGCCTTCCGGGGTGGTAACAGCCGGCACGGCATCCTCGGCGGGTGACGCATCGGCCCCGGGCAGCACGAAGATCGACGCGCCGCCAAAGTTGCCCGAAACCGTGAACTGGCCACCGACCGGGACGGTCCCGGGCTCGGCGGTCACGACGCATCCGCTGGGGTGATCGCCCTCCGACTCGGGATGGGCCAGCACGACGCCGGTCGTAAGGGCCACGAGCGCGGTGGCGGCGACGAGTGCCGCGCTGAATCGGGTAACGGATCCTGAAGTCCCCATTCTTCACTCCTCCGTGAAACCGTGGGGCACGCACAACGAGTTTGCGCCCACGGCGCAAGGGCCCGGCATGAGGAAACGGCCGCCGGATGGACCGGCGGCCGTTCGCGAGAGAGGTGCCTGGGCTACGGGATCGCCACGAAGCCCAGGATCTGCGCGTTCGGGTTGAAGACGATGCCGTTGGCCTCCTCGAGGCCGAGCAGCTCGGCGTTGGCCATGTCCCAGCTGTCGCCCTCGTTGTCCATGCCGAGGACCTCGAGCATCGGACCGTCGAAGGTCGGTTCGGCCGGGTCGCTGACCGAGGTCGCCAGGTAGATGGTGCCATCGGTGTCGCGGAAGAGGACGCCGTGGACGAGCGACGGGAGCTCTCCGTCGGGGCCGCCATCCAGGGTCTCCTGGATCGTGGCGCCCGGACCGGAGAACGCCATCTCGGCGACGGTGATCGTGCCGGCACTCTCGCGCTCCTCATCGGCAGGCTCTGAGGGCTCTTCCGAAGGGACGACCGATCGGTTCGGCCGATGGGGTGGTGGCCGGCTCGCTTGGCGATGGCGCCTCCGATGACGGGGCTCCTCCGCTCGTGCCGCAAGCAACCAGGACGATCGCGAGAATCGAGAGCGCGATGAAGGATCGCATCGGATGAGTCATGGCTCGGTTGTCTCGTACGGGCGGCTCATGGGTCGGCCGCGGTCTGGACGCATCCTCGTGGCGCGCGATGCCGCGTTCATTGGGCATCTGTCTCAGGGCAGATGAGGCAATCGGGCGTACATCCGCGGCCGGCAGGCAACGAACGACGTGACCGCAGCCCAGTGGTCGCCGCCGCCCGCAGTTTTCTCCGTGCCAGTAATCAACGGAGACCGAGGACGGGTTCGAGGCCCGGTTGTTACCCGGGCTGGACAATCCACAACGAGAATCGGGCTAGATCGGCGTTCCTTCTCCGTTGGTTACCAGAACCGGTAAACCTCGGCGAGCCCTGACGTGCGCCCACTGTTGAGCGTACGCCTGAGTGCAACGTCGTAGAGCCCGGGGCTGGACGGCGGCGGTATCGTCAAGCTAACAACCGTAGGCAGGCACCGACGCACCGGTTGTGCCCACGCGGCGTCGAATGGATTGTTGAGTCTCGCGAATCGCGTCGACGCGCTGGCGGTCCAGCTGCCGGAGGGCGATCCTCGGAAGGCGGAGTTCCGACGCCTGATCGCCGCCCTGGCCGATGAGTGCGGCTGCACGATGGGCGGCATCTTCCTCGTGGCCGCAACCGTCGTCGCCATCGGCTGGTTCGTCGTCACCGGCGGACTCGGTATCGGCTCGGGGGCCCTGGCGGCCGCCCTCGTCTTCGCCGCGTCCCTGGTCGGCAAGGCGATCGGGCTCGGAATCGCCCGCATCCGGCTGCTCCGCCTCCGGCACGAGCTCACCGCGCGGCTCGCATCGGTCCCGATCGCGGCTCCCGCGCAGGGCGAGAGCTGACCCATGTCGAGCTGCACGAAGTGGGTCACCCGGCTGGTCATCACCTGCGACAACTGGTCGCAGAAGGTCGACTACGAGTGCACCACATGGGCGGATGAGGGCTCCTACGAGTGCTCGGAATGGGCGGATGAGGGGCGCAACGAGTGCGGCGACTGGGGGAAGAAGTGCAAGTGGTACACGCCGTGGAACTGCGTCGCGGAGTGGTTCTGCAAGGCGTGGTACTGGGTCGCTGAGTGGGTCTGCAAAGGCTGGTTCTGGCTCGCGAAGTGGGTCTGCAAGGCGTTCGCCTGGGTGGTCAAGGGATCTGCGTCGTCTTCTCGTGGTTGCTGACACTCGTCTGCGTCGCCTGGGACTGGCTGCGCTGCGCGATCCTCGCCATCGTCGCGCTGTTCACGGAGCTCTTCGGCGGTCGGGGTCGTGAGCGCCAGCGCAAGGTCGATCGGGTCTTCGTCCTCATGCTCGAGAACCGCTCGTTCGACCACATGTACGCGTTCAGCGGGCTCACCGGCGTGGGGATCGATGGTCAGCCGACGACGGCGGACGTGGCCGGGCCGGCCGACACGAACATGGATCCGACCACGAATCAGCCGGTCGCCATCAGCCAGCCCGCCGACTTCGCTCTCAAGAACGTCGACAAGGACCCGCCCCACGAGTTCTGCGACGCGCTCGTTGCGCTGACCGGCGTCGACGTCTTCGACCCGGCCGTCGGCTACCCGCCGATCAATAACTCGGGCTTCGTCGCGCACTACCTCGCCAAGGGCGGCGCCAGCGCCCAGCGAGCGATGAGCGTCTTCGGACCGGAGCAGCTTCCCGTGCTCAACACCCTCGCCCGCGAGTTCGCGGTGTGCGACGCCTGGTTCTCGTCGCTGCCGGGCCCGACCTGGCCGAATCGGTTCTTCGCGATGGCGGCGTCATCCGGCTCGCTCGACGACAGCCCGAGCACGGCCGACGTCATCCTCTCGGAGACGCTCAACGGTTACCGATTCTGGAACGGCACGATCTTCGACAAGCTCGACGACCGATGCATCGAGTGGAACGTCGTCGAGGGTGACGAGTTCCCGGTCGCCTTCGCGCTGCACGGCATGAACCTCAACGCGCTCCAGGGCCGGTTCGAGGACTTCTCCGACTGGACGTCCTCGGTGCAGGGGGCGGGGTACGGTCCGAAGTTCATCTTCATCGAGCCGCAGTACGGCGAGTCCACCTTCGGCGGCACCGGGCCTGGCGACTACACGTGCGGCAACTCGATGCATCCGCTCGACGACGTCGTGCGCGGCGAGCGCCTCATCAAGGACACCTACGAGGCAATCCGCAGCTCACCGCACTGGGAGTCGAGCATGCTGATCGTCACCTTCGACGAGCACGGCGGCTTCTACGACCACGTCGCGCCGCCCGCCGCCGTGCCGCCCGGCGACGTCGCGGTCGACAGCTATAACCACTACGGCTTCAAGTTCGACCAGCTCGGCGTCCGCGTCCCGACGCTCGTCATCTCGCCGTGGACCGCGAAGGGCGTGATCGATCACACGACCTACGACCACACCTCGATCCTCTCGACCGTCGAGCGCCTCTTCGGCTTCGGGGCGCTGACCAACCGCGACGCCGCCGCGGCCGACGCCCTGCACCTGCTGAGCCTCGAGGCACCGCGGACCGATGCGCCGCTCACCCTCCCGGAGCCGGCAACCAATCCGACTCCGCTGGGCTGCTCGGACGAGGAGGAGTCGGAGGACGTCCTGCTGCGGCGTCGGTCCGAGCTGCGGCTGTCCCGAGAGGACCGCCAAGCGCGTGCCGCGGATGGAGAGGCCGGCGACGTCACGGAGGAGCCCGTCGCGAGCTCGACTCAGCTCGGCTTCGCGCAGGTCGCCCTCATGAAGGTGCTCCAGAGCGCGCGGTATCCCGAGCGCGAGCGCTGGCGCGAACAGTTCGAGACGATCGCGACCCAGGCCGATGCGGAGCTCTTCATGGTCGAGGCAAAGCTCGCGATTCGCCATGACGTCGACTTCAAGCGTCCGCGCGACACGGACCGTCCGGGAGGGACGCGCGACGCTCGCCTGGGGGCAACCCGCCGTTAACCGCGCCTCCGGTCGGTCAGCTGACCTGATGGGAGATCACCGGATCGCCATCGACCTCGCGGGTCCTCGTCAGCCACAGGTGCTCGCCGTCGGGCACGTCGAAGATGATCCAGTAGACGCTCCCTTCGGCCATGCCGGGTTGGAGCTCATCGGCCGTGAGCTGTTGCGGACGCTCGGGCGGACCTGTCCCGTCGTCGCACCTGAAGTCGAAGAAATGGGTGCCGTCCGCATCGTCGCGGACAGCCCATCCGATCAGCGGGTCCAGCACGTCGGGATCGGGTATCTCCTCGTGGATCTCGACCGCCAGGCACCAGCCGTCGTCGTTGGCTGAGGGATCCCATCGGCGAAGGTCGGCCACCTCGTACAGGAACCCGTCGATCGTCACTGGCTCGCCGAGCTCGAGCTGCATCGGCGCATCGGCTGAATCGGAGACCGGGTACGGCGCCTGGGTCGTGGCGGGTAACGCCTCCCAGGAGCTCGACGTAGCGATCGTGGGTTGGCCGGCGTCGGTTGCACAGCCCGTCGCGGCGGTGGCGAGGCCAACGATCGCGACGGCGACGCGACGGGTGAGCATCGGCGGAGTATCGGTGATGCGCTGCCGCTGCACTTGCTTTCTCCGTGCGGGTAACCAACGGAGAGGAAGGGTGCATTCGATGGTCGCGTGTTACCAGGATTGGGAAATCCACGACGAGAATCGGCCCGGATCGGGTCTTCCTTCGCCGATGGTTACCAGCTGGGGTAAACCACGGCGCGAAATCGGTGCCCTTGCCATCGGGGGGAGAATGTAGGGGAGAGACCGCGCCCCGAGTGCGCGGCGCCACAGGACCGATGGGCGCTGCACGCGACTACCTCTCCGGAGGCCCGTGCCCAGCCACGCCGGCGCTCCAGACAGCCCCGCTGCGGGCATGTTTCGGAGGAGCACGCTGATGCTGGACCCACGAACGCCGCTTCGCGACCTCGACCTCAATCTCGACGACCTCGTCGTCAAATGGCCCTGGCTCGGCTTCGGGATTCAAGGAGTCGAGGTCACCCAGGCGGTTCAGTACTACGACAGCGAGAAGCACCTGACCGATGCTGCCGATCGGCAGCCGGACAACAGCGTGACGCTCATCGCCGGCAAGCCCGCGTGGGTTCGCGTCTACGTTCGCAGCGGCTGGTTCTCGGGTGACATCGCCGGCGTCACGGGCACCATCAGCGTCCGTCGGCGCGACTTCGGGTTCCTGTACCTGCCGGCCGGCACCCTGACCGCGGAGCCTCCGGGGACGGTGACCGCTCGCCGCAGCCCGTCGTACGCCACGGAGCGCGGGACGCTGGGCTACACGCTGAACTTCATCATCCCGGCGGCGATGATGTGCGGGCATCTCAGGCTCGACGTCCACGTCACATCACCGGGCGGCTGGACTGCCGACCAGCGCGTCTACATCGACGCCACGCTGCAGCAGACGGTGCGCCTCGCCGGAATCATGGTCGGCTACAACGGCCCGTCGAGCACCGCGGCCGGGGCTCCGAACATCACGCGGGCGGCCCCGACGCTGAACGACCTTCGGACCACCTCGGCCTGGACGCTGACCACGTTCCCGGTCAGGAGCTTCGCCACCTATCGCACGGCGGGGACGGTGACGTGGAACCTCCCGCTCACCGATCCGCCGAGCTGTCCGGGCTGTTGTACGCCGAACTGGGTTGCGCTGAACACCGCCGTTCAGCAGGTCCGGATCGCCGACGGCAATCGGACCGACGTCCTCTACTACGGGCTCATGGCAGCGGGGATACCGATGGGCCCCATCATCGGCTGCAACAGCGGGGGAGTGAGCACGGGATCGATCGGCGACGAGGTGACGATGGCCCACGAGCTCGGTCACGCGTGCGGCCGACCGCACTCGCCGTGCGGGACGCCGGGCGATCCCGCCTATCCCGCCTACGAGCCATACGATCCGGCTGGCACGCCGATGGCCTCGGTCGGCGAGTACGGACTCGACATCACCAACGGCGCGATCAAGTCGCCGGCCACCTTCAAGGACTTCATGTCCTACTGTGGTCCGCGATGGATCTCACTCTTCGTCACGGGCCGTCTGACCAACAACGCGTTGCTCGATCCGGTCCGTGTCTGCGAGGACCGTCCATGGTGGGTCGACGAGATCCTCATCGATCGCCAGCTCATCCCCGAGAAGTGGCTCCCGAACCCGCCACCTGAGCTTCCCTGGCTGGAGCGCACCGTGACACCGCAGCCGGTCATCTCAATCATCGGCGTCCTGCACGGCCCGAACGAGCTCGAGGTCCGCAGCGTGGTGCGCGTCGAAGCCGAGAGCGCGATCACGAACGGCCGCGCCCTCGACATGCGGGCAGAGCTGGTCGGCCGGCAGGGCGCAGTCGTCGCGAGCGGGGCGCTCTACGCGCTCCAGTCGTACGCGAACGGCGACTGCGGCTGCGATGGCGGCCCCGAAGACGAGGCGGGCGAGACGTACCCGCGCCTCGTTCAGGCCTTCGTCCCCGACGCCGAGCCGGGCTCCGAGCTGCGGATCACCCGCGGCGACGAGATCGCATGGTCGCGGAAGGCGTCAGCACGGCGACCGAAGATCGGCGAGACCGCAGCGAGTCTCGAAGGTGACCGACTCGAGGTCAGCTGGTCCACCGACGCGGCCGGCGAGACGGAGCCGGAAGCGCTCGTTCAGTGGAGTTCCGACCGCGGTCGGACCTGGCATGGTCTTGGCGCTGGGCTTCGCGGCGATTCCGCGCGGCTCGATGCGCGTGGGCTGCCGTCCGGACGGGTCTCGATCCGCGTGCTCGTCAGCGACGGGTTCCACACTGCCACCTCCCGCACCGTGAGCGTGGCCATCAAGGCACGGCCACCGGAGCTCAGCATCCTCAGCCCTCGCGACGGAAACACCTTCGCGGCCGGCGCGCCGATGCGCCTGTGGGGCATGACGTCGGATGCGGCCGAGGATTCCAGCGACGACGACTCGACAGTCTGGGAGGTCGACGGCAAGGAGGTCGCGACCGGGCTGGACGCCTTCGTCACCGCTCCGAGGCCTGGAAACCACCGGGCCACGCTGCGCACGCGCGGTCGCGGGCGGCGTGCTGAGGCGACGGTCAGGTTCCGGACGGTCGAGTTCGGCGAGGAGCGCGATGCCGAATCGCCTGACGCCCGCTGACCTCACCGGGATGGTGTTCGCGGCTGCTCGTTGACGAGCGGCCGCGAGCGCCTCGATCCCGCGGCGTCCGTTGCCGTTTATCCGTCTCGGTAAGCAACGGAGAGCGAGGACGGTCTCGATGTCCGCGCGTTACCGGCCATGAGAAATCCACGACGAGAATCGGTCCAGATCGGTCGCTCCTTCGCCGTTAGTTACCGAAGCGAGTAAACGGCGCGGAGACGTCCGCGTTGTCACGCCACGCCTGCGTGTCCCGTCACCCCTCTGGACACACATCCAGAAGGGGAGACTCATGAAGGTTCTCGTTGCGGGAGCGACCGGCGTCATCGGACGACAGCTCCTGCCAAAGCTCGTGGCCGCCGGTCACGAGGTCGCGGGCACGACGCGCACGCCTGACAAGGAGCGCGTCGTGCGCGAGCTGGGCGCAAGGCCCTTCGTCGTCGACATCCTCGATGCCGATGCGGTCGCGCGAGCGGTGGCGGACTTCGCGCCGGAGGTGATCGTCCACGAGGCGACGGCGCTATCGTCGGTTGACATGCGCCACTTCGAGCGCGCCTTCGCCGTGACGAATCGCCTCCGAACGGAGGGAACCGATCATCTGCTGTCGGCCGGCCGCGCCATCGGCGTTCAACGCTTCGTCGCGCAGAGCTTCGCCGGCTGGCCCTTCGCCCGCAGCGGGCCGCGCGTCAAGACGGAGGACGATGCCCTCGATCCCGACCCGATCGGACCGATGCGAACCACGCTCGCCGCGATCCGGCATCTCGAGGCCGCCGTCATCGGCGCCGGCTGGACCGACGGGATCGTGCTTCGCTACGGCGCTCTGTATGGTCCCGGCACGTCGATGGATGCCGATGGCGGCGACATGACCGCGATGATCCGCCGCGGCTTCTTCCCGATCATCGGCGATGGCGAGGGCATGTCGTCCTTCATTCATGTCGCCGATGCGGCGGACGCGACCGTCGCGGCAGTCGAGCATGGCACCCGTGGTGTGTACCAGGTCGTCGACGACGAACCGGCGCCGGCACGCGAGTGGCTGCCTGCGGTCGCCGCCGCCCTCGGGGCGCCGAAGCCGCGACGGATCCCGCGCTGGCTGGGGCGGCTGCTCGCCGGCGAGGCGATCGTGGCGATCTCGACCGAGACGCGTGGCGCGACGAACGACCGCGCCAAGCGCGTGCTCGGCTGGACGCCACGCCACGCCTCGTGGCGTGACTCGCTGGGTCGGGCGGGCGCGTGACGAAGGCCGCCGCAGACCTCGAGCCGCTGCGACGGCGCGCCTTCGCGATCGCGTATCGGATGCTCGGATCGGTGGCGGAGGCCGAGGATGTCGTGCAGGAAACCCTCATCCGCCTCCACCGCGCGACCGAGGCCGGGCAGAAGATCGAGTCGCCGCAGGCGTACGCAGCGACGATCACGACCCGGCTGGCGATCGACGTCCTTCGCTCGGCGCGCGTCCGCCGCGAGCAATACGTGGGTGACTGGCTGCCCGAGCCGCTGGTGGAAGCTCCCGAAGGCGATCCGGCGCAACGGGCGGAGATGGTCGACTCCCTCTCCTTCGCCTTCCTGGCGGTACTCGAGCGGCTGACGCCGGAGCAGCGTGCCGTGTTCCTCCTCCGCGACGTGTTCGACTACGGCTACGACGAGATCGCCGAGATCGTCGACAAGACTCCGGAGAACGCCCGCCAGCTGGCCGTTCGTGCGCGACGCCGAGTTCGCGAGGGACGACCACGGTTCGCGGTGTCATCCCGGCAGCGCGACCGGCTGGCGTCGAGCTTCTTCGCCGCCGTCGAAGGCGGCGACCTCAAGGCGCTCGAGGCCTGCCTGGCCGAGGACGTCGTGCTGCGGGGCGACGGCGGCGGCAAGGCTCCGGCACTCGGCCACTCGATCGTCGGACGCGCCGACGTCGCCCGCGCGCTGATGGCCTGGACTCGCATCGGCGAGCGGTTCGGCGGGTCTCTCCAACGCGTGACGGTCAACGGCGGACCGGGTGCGCTGGCGCTGGATCCGGACGGACGGTTGCTTGCCGTGTGGGCATTGGACGTCACCGACGGCGGGATCCGCGGCGTGGCCTCCATGGTGAACCCGGACAAGCTCCGCCACATCGGCGAGGTCGGGTCGATGCGCGATGCCCTGGACAGCCTCAGTCGGCAGCGTAGACCCGACGCGGGCCCTCGATCCCCTTGAGAACATGCTCGCCACGGTCGGTGAGGCCGATGCCCGAGCCCTCGACGAGGTCACGGGTCGTCTGGCTGACGATGACCTCGCCCGCCTGCGCGAGCGCCAGGATCCTCGCCGCGAGGTGGATGGCGATTCCCCGTGGTCCATCGGCACCGAGCTCCACCTCGCCAGTGTGGACGCCGGCTCGGATCTCGAGGCCGAGGTCGCGTTCCGCCTCCCTGATCGCCATGCCGCAGCGGATGGCACGGGCGGGGCCGTCGAAGCGAGCGAGGAAGCCGTCGCCGGCGGTATCGACTTCGATGCCACCGTACCGGTCCAGCTGCTGCCGGACCGCATCGTGGTGACTCTGGAGAAGGCGTGACCAGGCGGCATCGCCGATCTCGCGCGCGCGATCGGTGGAGCCGACGATGTCGGTAAAGAGGATCGTGGCAAGGACCCGATCGGCGTAGGGAGCGGGGCGTACGCCGGTGAGGAACTCTTCGATCGGATCGACGATCTGGTCCGCATCGACGAACGGGACATGAACGTCGCCCGGCAGCTCGATGAACTGAGCGCCCGGGATGTGCTCCGCGATGTATTTCCCTTCGGCGACCCGCGAGTCGAGGTCGCCGGTGCGGTGGAGGACCAGGGTCGGGCAGCGGATCGCGGGGAGGATGTCGCGGACGTCGACCTGCGAATTCATGAGGATGAGATCGCGTGCCGCGGCCGGGCTCAGCGACGCACGTGCCATGCGGTGAAACCAGGCAGTGGTTCCGGCATCGGCGTGCGGGGCCATCCTGGAGATATCGACGTCCACGCCCCAGCCCTCCTCGAGGTGGGCCGCGGTCGCCTGCCGCTCCTCCCAGGTCGGCGCCCACGGGTAGTCATCGGTCCGAATGCGCTTGGCGTAGCTGCCGTACAGCACCAGAGCCCGTGTCCGATGTGGGTACGTTGCGGCGAACAACGCGCTCATCGGCCCGCCCTCGGAGTAGCCGAAGAGCGCCGCTCGCTCGCTGCCGGCGGCATCCATCACCGCCCGGACGTCGTCCATCCGAGCCTCGAGATCGGGCTGTCCCACGCTGCGGTCGGAGAGCCCGGTGCCGCGCTTGTCGAACCTGATGAGCCGCGCAAATGAGCCGAGGCGCTCCAGGAGGGCAGCGTTGCCAGGATGCTCCCAGCCGATCTCGAGGTGGCTGAAGAAGCCCGTGACCAGCACGAGATCGAACGGCCCGCCACCCGTGATCTCGTAGGCGATGTTGACGTCGCCGCTGCGCGCATACGAGATCGTCCCGGGCATGACGACAACGGTACGCCGTCTTCCCCGTTGCGTCGCTCCATGGCAAATGCGACACGGATTTGTCGGCCCGGGTAAGCGACAGCCATCGGCAGGCGGTTGGTTCGCCGTTGCTTACTGAGGCCGGTAAAGGCCAGCGGCCGCGGCGCAAGACGTTCGGGCGGTCCGGATCGGATGCGACGCCTAGTCAATTCGGTCTTGTCACCGGCCGGCGGCGAGGTGCATAGTGACCGGGACGCTTTGAAAGCCGGGCGGTGGTTGTGAGCATCAGCTCCACACGTCGCGTCACTCCTGCGTTGGTGCCTCGAGCGCGGTCTTCCACGTTGTCCCGGCTCCCCGGCAGTGCCACGGCCGCATTTCCGCGCGAGTGATGAGCTTCCTCGGTCAGCTGATCGCGCTGGGCATGGCCAGGGCGGCGCTCGGTGCGTCGATTCCGGCGTTCGGTGGTGAGGATCCGCTCGGCAACGCCCCCGGCTGGGAGAACTGGCACCACGAGGGGCTGACCCGGCAGGCCAGCCGATCGGCAAAGTGGACCGAAACCGCGCAGAACGCGCTGGCGTTCCACGCCGATTACCTGGACTCCTACCTCTACAACCCGCTCTGGTGGTTCGACGTGGGCAACGGCGGTGGCCCGGACCGCCTGTCGCTGGCGATGTCCTCGCGAACCGACCTGGTCAAGGTCCACTTCGACGACCTCACGCATCCCGAATCGGTCCGAAGCACGTGGCGTCGCTACCTGTCCGGAACCGCGGCGGGACTGATCTGGCTAGGAGGAGCCGATTCCGGACCGAGCGAGCAGCGAGTGGCGATGGCCTACAACATCGTCGGCGCCTCTCTGCACGCCATCCAGGACTTCTACACGCACTCGAACTGGATCGACGACGAGGATCTGCGGAGCAAGACCTGGTTCGAGACCGATCCGGAGCTGCGGGACTGCCTGAGCCTCTGGACCGGGACGTACGAGCTGCCTGAGCACCTTGGCGTATTGCCCCACGGAAACTTCGTCTACGCCTGCACGGTCATCAACAACTTCGGCTCGGAGGGCCGCAGCCGTTCTGGACGCCGTGTGCCACGCCGCCTCGCCGCTTGCGACCTCGTCGCTGTGCTCGTGGTTCAGGGAATGCGCCGACACGGAGAACCTCCAGCCGCCGACCATCGAGATCCCCGTCGATCTCCCGGTCGTGGACGAGACGGTCACGCTGCCGCCGAATGTGCTCTGGGTCGAGCCCGGGATCAACGTCGACAACCGCTGGTCGGCCGAGACGGGCGTGAAGATCCGGGGCCTCGCGCCGGCGGTCACCGGGAAGATGGCGTTCGAGACGGCCTACGAGCTGGCCTATCGCAGCTCCTGCCAGTGGCTCCACATCCTGGGACACGTCATGGACGCGGCTCAGCTCGCCGACTTCTGGCAGTCGGTCAAGACAGGCGGTGTCGCCGATGGCGACTACAAGACGCCGAGAGCGCCGTGGGAGGACTTCTCGCAGCTTCCGTATCGGTTCATCTCGGCCGGGCCCTATCCGCCGACGGATGCCAGCGCCGATGTCGACGACTGGTACCTGCGGCTGCTCATCCGCACCGCCGGCGACAGCTTCGCCGGCACCGATGCCGACATCGTCCCGTGGATCAATGGCAAGGCGTTTCCGCCGCTCGATCACGGCATCCCGCCATCGGTGCCGCCGCCGGGGCAGCCCGCGGTCCGGACTCTCGACCAGTCGCTCCTCGGGCACAACGACTTCGAGGCGGGGGACGTCGCGGCGTACATGATCGGACCGCTCGACGAGCCGCCGCACACGGTGGCGCTCGTGAACGACGCTCCCGACGCGGGGGACGTGATCCAGGCCGCCATCAACGAGATCGGTCGCAGCCTCACCAGCCTCTGGAACTCCGTCGTCGGGCTGTGGGGCTACCACGCCGATTACGTCGGTCAGAACCACTGGGTCTTCCCGGCGGCGCAGCTCGCGACGATCGGCGCGGGATCGAGGCGGTACTTCTATCTCGAGTGTGACGGTCGGTCCGAGGGCAACTTCATCGTCTCAGGCTGGGTGGAAGGCACCTCCCAGACCGGGCGGTTCGCCAACGGTGTTCCCTGGCGACGCTTCACGGTCCAGTTCGCGGAGCTCATTTGCGAGAAGGAGTCGGAATGGGATCGCTTCACGACTTCCGACGAGCCGTTCGTGCTCGGCCTCGTCATCCCCCACGGCGGGACGCAGCCGATGTCCGCCTGGCGCACGGTGCCGTACACGAACGTGAACACCGGCGACAGGAACCCCATCGGCCGCACCTTCACCGTCGAGGTGCCGCAGCGCTACGGTTTCATCTCGGTGGCGTGCGCCGTGTACGAGTCGGACGACGAGACGCCGAATGACCGGGACCTGCTCCTGGCACGGTTCGCCGATGACACAGCCGCCGCCATCGCTCAGCCGGAGAAGTCCTTCATCGAGGCGCTGGGCGAATCGATCGCGGCCGGCTGGAAGCTCGCATCGGTCGAGGCGGTCGCCTTCAAGCGTTCGCCGAAGGTTGATGTCCGTGCCTACGAGCCGAGGACCTTCGACCAGTGGGTCGATGGCGGTTCGCGCGTGGAGTGGACGCTCACCGATCCTCGGACGTGGGAGGTCGACGTCCCCGACATCATCGATTGCGGCTGCAAGGCCTGCACCGATGACGTCGTCCTCCCTGGACTGGCGCCCGAGATCCAGACCCTCGACTTCCGACCGGTTCCCGGAACCAGGGTCGATACCGGGCCGGATTCCGGTAAAGAGCTGCGCGTCAACCTCGCTCAGCTGGCAGCCGGGTCCGTGTGGGAGGCCGATCCCGACGAGCCCCGGCTCATCGAGGACGAGCCCCAGGATCCGCCGCGACCCAGGGACGATTGCGCTGACGAGACCCCAGCTCAGAAGGGCCGATGACCCAACGCTGAATCGGCGGAGGATGGTCCGAACGAAGCCCACGCACACAGGAGAAATCTCGTGAACGTTCCCACAGGGCCGCCAGGAGTTCCAGAAGGACCACCGGGAGACATTCCGCGACCGCTCAGCTGTGATTCCCAGGAATGCCGGGCTGCGCTCGCCGAGGTGGCGACGAATCGCAATCGAGTGCTGAGCAAGTGCGCCCAGGTCGCGGCGACGAAGAACCGGATGCTCCTGATGGCTGGCATCGCGGGCTTCTTCGCCACCCTGGCCGTCGGTCTCCTGGCCGCCGCTGCTGGCGCGACGTCGACCTTCTTCGGCATACCTGCGGCTATTGTCCTGCTGGTGGCGGCAATCGTGGCAGCGGCAATCGCAGCCCTGTTCGGGATCTTCGCAGCCATCGGCGCTGCGCAGTTGGCCGTCCAGCAAGGCGAGCTCAATGGCGAGCGCCAACGCTTTACGAACAGCACCGCCGCGGTGATCGCGTCGTGTCCGGCGTCCTGTTGGGGAGATCTGACGCTCCCCGCGTGCTCGGAGTAGCGACGAGGTTGGCTCGAGAGCCGTGCCAGTGGCGGCGCTCCGTGCGCCAGCGCGCCGTTTACCTGCGCGAGTAACCAACGGACAACCAGCGGCCGATTCGAGCCTGCAGATATCCGGAAATTACCAGCAGAGGTAACGGATGGCTGCGGAAGCGACCCTGCATCTCCGTTGCTTACCGACGCGGGATAAATGGGACTCGAGCGCCCGGGAAACGGTGAGCGCGACAGCGTGTGCGCGGCTACCCTCGCTCCACACACGGAGGACGAGGATGAAGCCGGAGATCAAGCGGTACTTCGACCAGCACGGTGACGATCCCCGCCCGGCAATGCGCAAGGCGCTGCTGGCCGAAGGTCACACGCCCGACGAGGTGGACGCGGCGTTCCTGGAGTGGGACCGCGGGACGGCGGCTGCGGAGCCTGAGACCCGGCGCGGGACGTTCGATCGGGTGGCGGCGATCTTCCATCTCGTGGGATTGGGCTGGGCCGCCTACTGGCTGCTGATCCTGCCGGACAAGATCGCCGAGGGTCGAGCACTGCCGGCCCTGGCGGTCGTTGCCATCGCGCTGCTGATCGGGTGGGTGGTCTCGACGTTCATCGGACGCTGGCTGCTGCCCCGCACCGGCCTGGGGATCGCGCTGATCGTGCCGGCCCTCACGGCGCTCTTCATCACGCTCGGGATGTTCAACGTCATGGGCGGGCGCATGTGACCTACGAGGCCGATCCACGGGTCGACGCGTACATCGATCCGTTGCCCGACTGGCAGCAGCGGATCTGCCAGGAGGTGCGCGAGATCGTCCACGAGGCCGATCCCGAGGTGGTCGAGACGATCAAGCGGACCGTTCAGCCGTACTTCGTGCTGGACGGCAACATCGCGGCGCTCCAGTCCACCAAGGACCACGTGAACGTCTTCCTGTACGACCCGCTGGTCAGCGATCCCGAGGGGATCATCACGCGGGGCCACGAGGACAAGACCGGGCGCCAGATCATGATCTTCGAGGGTGAGCCGATCAACCGGCCGGCGCTGCTGGCGATGTTCCGAGAGATCGTCGCCCACAACCGCGCCGGAGGCTGGCGCAAGCTGACGGCCGCGGGAGCGGGCTGAGCGGCGCCTGCGATTACCCGTGCTGATAGTCAACGGAGACCGAAACCCGATTTCGGGCCGACGAGCGACGCGGAACTATCAGCATCGGTAAGAGAAGGCCATCGGGAGGCCCCTGCTTCTCCGTTGCTTGCCGATGCCGGTAATTCCAGCAGCGACGCCGTTGCCCGCCGCCGAGCGTTGACCCAATGACCACCGGCCCTCGATACTCCCCACGGCCATAGGCGGAGACGGACCCTTGGAGTGCCCGAGCTGCGGGTCGGCGAACGAGCCCGGCAGGAAGTTCTGCGGCGAATGCGGAACGGCCCTGGCCGCGACGTGCCCGAGCTGCGGAGCGTCGAACGCGCCGGGCGTGAAGTTCTGCGGTGAGTGTGGCGCCGGCCATCAGCGCCTGACCGATGCGCTCCGATCCCCTGAGCCGCCGCGACCTGCGCACCGCGCTCCGGAAGTCGCGGGCGAGCCAACGCGTCACGGCGGGTGAGCGCCTGACGCCATAATGCCGGCATGGCAAGACCCATCCTCGGCGACGCCTTCGACCATCACGTCTGGGCGACGCTGACCCTCATCGACGTGTGCATGGCCCTGAGCCCCGAACAGCTCGAGACTGACGTTCCGGGGACCTATGGCTCGATCATCGAGACGATGCGGCACCTCGTGGACTCCGACACGTGGTACCTGTTCCGCCTCAGTGGCGAGCGCCATGAGCTCATCGAGGGGGAAGCAATGGACCTGGCGCAGCTGCGGACGTCGATGGAGCTGAACGGTCTCGCCTGGTCGGAGCTCGTGGCCGGCGAGATCGATCCGGACGAGGTCGTATCGGTCCACCGCGAGGATGGCTCGGAGACGCACGCTCCGCGTGGCATCCGCCTCGCCCAGGCGCTCCATCACGGGACCGACCATCGGAGCCAGGTCTGCACCGCGCTCACGTCGCTCGGCATCGAGCCGCCCGCGATCGACGTGTGGGACTTCGGTCAGCAGGCCGGCCGCGTCACCGAGGTGGAGCCGACCACCTGATCGGCTGTCTTCTCGTCCGGGCATCCCACGTGCTGGTAGCGATGGGGTGGACGACCGTCATCTCGAGAAGCGGATCAGGGTGATCCTCGTCACGACGCGGGCCGCTGCGGCGAGCTTGGGTACGTCCGGTGAGGATGGCGCGAGCGCCATTCGACGCGGAATGGCGATGCTCGACGGGATGAGGGACGAGGTCTTCCTTGACGGCGGAACCGATGCCACGGCTGCCTTCGATCAGGCGAAATCCGCCTTGGCGTCATTGCTCGACGAGCGGGCCACCTGATCACCGTCCCACGCCAGCCATCGAAGTGTGTGCTCGACCTCCGCCAGGCTGGCAGGCAGTGGCAGGAAGACGCCGACGCTCAGCCCATCCTCCGCTTCTGCCCGCGAGCCGGCCGATGCGACCGCGAGACGGCTGACACCGCCGAGCTGCTCAGGGCTCACGTTGAGCGGCACCAGCCCTCGCGCGATGAGCATCGCATCGGGCGTTTCGCCGGCGATAAGGCGGGCGGTCGCCTCGTCTGGCGGCACGGGGGACAGGTGAAGCCCGGCCTCCTCTCCGATCGTCATGAGGAGTGCTCGAAGGTCGTCGTCGCCCACGACCAGCCAGGCTGACACGCCCTCTAGCGTAAAGCCATGCGTCGGTCGCCTCGCGTACCGAATGCTGGTGGACCGGGTGTAGGATGGGCGAGCCGACTCATGTCGTGCATCCTACGGGGCGAGGCCCTGGGACACCCTGAAGTGGGGTCCAAGGTGCGGCACCAGATCGACCGCTATCAGGTCACTGATGTCGCCCGTCACGACGGAGACAGCAGCGGGAAACCGCCTGCTTGCCAGCCTTCCCGACTCGGAGCTCGACCGTGTCGCCCCGCTCCTGGCTGAACGCGAGCTTCGCCACGCCGAGGTGGTTGCCGAGCCGTGGCAGCCGGTCACCGAGCTCTTCTTCCCCGTCGGCTGCGTCCTCAGCGTGGTGTCCGAGACCGCAGAGGGCCAGAGCGTGGAGGTCGCGACGGTGGGCAACGAGGGCATGATCGGGGCCGCCGCCTTCCTCGGCTCAGCCGGCGCGCCACTGTCGACGATCTGCCAGATGGAGGGATCGGCACTGGTCGGACGCACCGCCGATCTCGTCGCCGAGGACGGCGAGTCGGCGTTCCGCACCACCGTGCTTCGATACTCGTCCACGATGCTCGTTCAGGCCGCCGTCAGCGCCTCGTGCAACCGCCTCCACCCACTCGAGCAGCGCGCCGCGAAATGGCTGCTGACGATGAGCGACCGCAGCGATCAGGTGACCTTCACCCTCACCCACGAGTTCTTCGCCGTCATGCTCGGCGCGCATCGGCCGAGCGTCTCGCTGGCGGCCAAGATGCTCCAGCAGGGCGGGCTGATCACCTACCACCGTGGGCAGGTCGAGATCGTCGACCGTCCCGGCCTCATCGCGGCTGCCTGCGCCTGCTATCGCACGATCACCGAGCACTTCGAGCGGACCATGGGGATCAGGCTGGGCGACGAGCTCAACGGGTTGGCCGATCCGGCCTGATCGCGACCGCTCGAGCAGGGACGCGGCGCTCGCCCGATTCGCCGTCGAGCGCGCACGGCATCTTGTCCCTACACTCCGCCGGAACGCGCCGCCGGCATGCGACCAGCGGGCGAGTCCAGGAGCCTTCGTGCGCCGACCCCTCCGGTTCTTCTGCTTCTGATCCTCACGGCGTGCAGCGCGGTTGGCGCGCCGTCGCCGTCGGCTGCGAGGAGACGTCGCCGCCGACTGCATCGCTGACGGCATCGGACGAGCCCGCCGCGACAGTCCAATCGGCCCTCGGCACCGACGTGGGAGGGAGACCCGCAGCAGGACTCGCCCTTGTTCGGCCGACGGCCGACGATGCGCGATCAACGCAGACCTTCTGGTCGAGGCCGACGGCTCGCTTCGCAGGTAACCGGCGTCAGCGGCGGACTGAAGCCAGCCACCCGGTCTGGTCGCGGGACGGCAGCCAGATCGCGTTCGTGGCTCGAAGATCGGCGAAACCGGGAGCTCGCGGTCAGCTCGGCCTGGTCGAACGCGGATCGGCACTCGAGCGGCAGGTAGGGGGCGACCCGGCAATGCGCGTCGACCCGATCCGGGCTCGCTGCGTGGCGAGGAGCACCGAGGGCGCGATCGGCCGCGCGAGGCTGTGATTACCGCCGCTCGGTCGAAGCCATTCGCGTCGAGGACGGCGCAGCGCATCGGCCGCATGAAGGGGGAAGTCGTAGCCGTGAATCCGGCCTGCCGGAGCGGCCGGCGCCACGGGGGTCGTACGTCACCACCGTCGCGTGTGGGGTCATCGCGACGACCTGGTGGCCGACCACACGGGCATCGACGATGTTCCAGGTCGGCACGAAGAGGATCGGCGTTGGCCCCGTGCCGTACCGATACCACGCGATCCGAACGTCCCATCACCGCTCGACGGCGGTGCCCTGCTGCGACAGGCGATTGGTGCTGGAATCACGGGCGGATCTTACGGCCGCACATGACCGATGAATTCGGTCACGCCATGCGGTCCATCGGTGTATGCGGCAATATCGGTCCATGGGAAGCAGTGGCGCCGATTGGGGCGCAATTCAAGTTCGCGGCGCCCGCGAGAACAACCTGCGCGATATCAACCTCGACATCCCGAAACGGCGCCTGACCGTCTTCACCGGCGTGTCCGGATCCGGGAAGAGCTCGCTCGTGTTCGAGACGATCGCGGCCGAGTCGCGGCGCCTCATCAACGAGACGTACACCGCCTTCCTCCAGGGCTTCATGGGCACGCCGTCGCGGCCGGATGTCGACTCGCTCGAGAACCTCAGCGCGGCGATCGTGGTGGACCAGGAGCGGATGGGCGCCAACGCACGCTCGACGGTCGGCACGGTGACCGATGCCTACGACATGCTCCGCGTCATCTTCAGCCGCCTCGGCCAGCCGCACATCGGTTCATCCAGCGCGTTCAGCTTCAACGTCCCGGCGGGAACGATCAGCGGCGAGATCACGCTCGAGCGTGGCAAGCCCAAGACGGAAGCTCGCGAGATCACAATCACCGGCGGCATGTGCCCGGAGTGCGAGGGACTGGGGCGGGTCTCGAGCGTCGACATCGACGCGCTGGTGGACCGCGACAAGAGCCTGAACGAAGGAGCGATCACGTTTCCGGGCTTCCAGCCCGGCACGTGGTACCACCGCATCTTCGTGGACTCCAAGTTCTTCGACCCCGACAAGCCGCTCCGCGACTTCACCGATGCGGAATGGGAGCGCTTCCTCTACGGCCCCGAGGCGAAGGTCAAGACCGAGCTCGTCAACCTTACCTACGAAGGGCTGGTCGACAAGATCCGCAGCCGATACCTCATCAAGGACGCCGACTCGCTCCAGCCGAGCCTGCGAGCGGCGGTCGAACGGGTCGCGACCTTCACGGACTGCCCGTCGTGCGAGGGCACGCGACTGAACGAGGCGCGCGCGATCGTCGCTGATCGACGGCAAGAACATCGCCGAGTGCTCGGCGATGCAGATCAGCGACCTGGCCGAGTGGCTGCGCGGCCTCGACGCGCCCGGTGCGGGGCCGATGATCGAGCATCTCGGTGCGGTGCTCGACACGTTCGTCTCCATCGGCCTCGGCTACCTGAGCCTGGATCGCGAGTCGTCGACCCTGTCGGGCGGCGAGTCGCAGCGCGCCAAGATGGTCCGCCACCTCGGCTCGAGCCTGACCGACATGACCTACGTCTTCGACGAGCCGACGATCGGCCTCCATGCGCACGACGTGGAGCAGATGAACGGCCTCCTCCAGCGGCTGCGTGACAAGGGCAACACCGTCCTCGTGGTCGAGCACGACCCGGAGGTGATGCGGGTCGCCGATCACGTGGTCGACATGGGGCCGGGCGCCGGCACGCCACGGCGGCGAGGTCGTGTACGAGGGCTCCTACGCCGGGCTCGCCGCGTCGGGCACGACCACCGGCCAGCACCTCGACGTCCAGCAGACCGTCAAGGACGCGGCCCGGACGCCCGCCGGCGCGATCCCGATCCGCGACGCCAGCCTGCACAACCTGCGCGACGTCTCGGTCGACGTGCCGACCGGCGTGCTGGTGGCCGTCACCGGGGTGGCCGGCTCGGGCAAGAGCTCGCTCATCCGCGGCTGCCTGCCGCGGACGGATCCCTCGGTCACGTTCATCGACCAGTCCGCCATCCGCGGATCGCGGCGTTCCAACCCGGCCACCTACACCGGCATCCTCGAGCCGATTCGCAAGGCGTTCGCATCGGCCAACGGGGTGAAGCCGGCGCTGTTCAGCGCGAACTCGGAGGGCGCCTGCCCCGAGTGCAAGGGGCTCGGCCTGATCTACACCGATCTCGCCTTCATGGCGGGCGTCGTCAGCGTCTGCGAGGTGTGCGAGGGCCGCCGATTCACCGATGAGGTCCTCGGCTACCAGCTGCGCGGCAGGAACATCGCCGAGGTGCTCGACATGTCGGTCGAGGAGGCGGCCGCCTTCTTCACCGAGAAGCCGGTCAAGGTCATGCTCGATCGCCTGGCCGATGTCGGCCTCGGCTACATCTCGCTGGGCCAGATGCTCAACACGCTCTCGGGCGGCGAGCGCCAGCGGCTCAAGCTCGCGATCGAGATGAGCGGCGACGCCGATGTCTACGTCCTCGACGAGCCGACCTCGGGGCTGCACATGCACGACGTCGACAACCTCATCGGCCTCCTCGACCGCCTGGTGGACTCGGGCCGGACGGTGATCGTGATCGAGCACAACCTCGACGTGGTGGCGCGGGCAGACTGGGTGATCGACCTCGGGCCGGGCGCCGGCCACGACGGCGGACGCGTGGTGTTCGAGGGGCTGCCGGCCGAGCTGGTGCGCGCGTCCGGGACGCTGACCGGGGAACACCTGCGTCGACGGTTGGAGGCTGAGGCGCCGGTTCCGGCCTAGGGCTCAGGCGTGAAGCGCCAGACCTCGTTGTTGCCAATGAGATACAGCTCGCCGTCCGGGCTCCACAGGAGGTCTGCGTCCCAGACCGTGGTCCACTCCGGCGGCTCCACGCTGAGGAAGGAGCCGCCGGCGACCGGAATCGCCCAGAGCTCGGTGAAGGCGTAGGGGCCTGGGACGTAGATCGCATCGTCGGGGCCGAGCGCTGCATGCCAGGGGTCCACCCACGGGCCGGGGACGGAGACGACGTCCGACCAGCTGTCGGCGACCGGGTCGTAGCGGACGATCTGGAGCGTGGTCTGGGGCCCGGCTACCCCGTTACCGCCGGCAAGCATGAAGAGGTCGTCGTCAGGACCGGCGTATACGAGACAGAAATCGCCGGGGGTGGCCGAGATCCGATCGAACGAATCGTCCGCTGGATCGTAGGCGACGAGCTCGGTCTGTGATGAGCCGAAGCTCTCGGCCCAGCGATAAATGCGCCCGTCTGCACCCCCTGCGAGGTTGCAGCCGGTCCACAGATCGGTCTCGGGCATAATGTCGAACGGTGTCATCTGCCAGCTGTCACCGGAGATGTCGATGACGAAGTCCTGTGCATAGACGCGGCGGCCATCGGCGGACAGTGCGAGCGGATGGTCGGTCCCGAGGTTTGGTTCCGCGCCAACGAACTGGACCGGGTTCCAGCTGTCAGCTTCCGGGTCGTAGAGGACGGCCGGTGGCTCGTTCTCTTCGTTGCCTCCGTAGCGAAACACAACGATGCGGCCGTCGGGCAGCCACATCGATTGGACGGTGCGGAGATGGGTGCCCGGCATGTCCGCGAGGCGCGTCCAGGTGCCCTCGATGTCGTAGGTCGGCGGGCCGTATCCACCGCCGAACCCGCCTTCCGGCGGGGTTGCCGTCGGCGTCGGGGAGGCCGACCGGCTCGGCTCGACGCTGGCATCGACGCTCTCTTCGACGCTGGCATCGACGCTCTCTTCGGCGCTCTCAGCGGCGGTCGCACTCGGAGTGCTGGTGTGGGAAGGGAACGCGATCACCGACGCACTCTCGGCCGCCGACGCGGAAATGGCTGCACTGGCTGACGGGTCCAACCCTGTCGCCGGTTCGCGGACGCCCGCGGTCACCAGCGCGAACGTCACGCCGACGCCCACCGCGGCCACCGCCACGACCGCGATGACAACGGCGCGCATCGGTGATTGCGCGATCCAGATCTGGAGCGCCCGCATTCGGTCCATGAGTCCTACGGCCTTTCTGCCGCGCTGGCTCGGCGGTTAGCGGCCACTGTCCCACGTCCCTACTGCGGACGCACTGCGGTGCCGGCGACGTGGCGCGTTGTCGCCAGGCGCGGTGATCGTCATCGAGCACAACCTGGACGTAGTTGCGCGCAGCGACTGGGTCATCGATCTGGGTCCCGGCGCCGGCCACGACGGTGGACGCGTGGTTTTCGAGGGTCCGCCATCGGAGCTCGTCCAGGCGTCCGGCTCTCTGACCGGGGAGCATCTGCGGCGACGGGTCGAAGTCGGCGCCTCCGCATAGTTCGCGGTCGTCCGAACGGAGGCGTCCGGCACGCGCCATGCGATTCCGAGCCCCAGGAGGTGACCGATGCCGTACGACGCGATCTCGGACCTGCCGAAGGAGCAGGTCGACCAGTACTCCACCCATCAGAAGCACGCGTTCCTCAAGGCATTCAACAACGCGCTGGACGAGTACGGCGACGAGGGCCGTGCCTTCGCCGTCGCTCACACGGCCGCGAAGAACGCGCCGGAGGATGAACCCGAGAAGTCATAGGCCTCGCCCTGTCAGTCGGGCCGGTCTCCGTCGGCGGCAGCCTCCTTCCCGGGCGTCGGGAAGAGAACCGGGAGGCGGGCCTGCGCGCGCGGTACCGAGCCGGTGGTGAAGGCGAGCAGACCGGCGAAGACCAGGATCGCACCGCCGACACCGACCCAGACCGGAAGCGCGTCCGATAGCCCGAAAAGCAGCGCCAGCACGCCGGCGAGCACCCCACCGACCATCGAGACGATGAGCCCGATCATCCCGCTCGAGGTCGACACCCCGTAGACGATCTGGCCCGGAAGGCTCTCGGGCAGGTGGCCGTACGCGGTGAGCACGGCATCGACATCATCGTGGGTCGCGGCCGTGAAGTAGGGCGCCACGATCGGGGCGATCTCGGTGTAACCGTGCCGGATGCGGGCCATGCCATGGAGGGCGCGCAGGTCGTCGACGTTGGCGCCGTTCATCCGGCCGTACGTCGTCAGCCCGACGACAAGGTCGAAGGTCAGGACGATGGCCGCGACCGTCAGGAACTGGCTCCCGAAGCTCATCCCCTGGGACAGCAGGGCGAGGGCAACGAACGACATCGAGAGGAAGGTCAGGAACATCCCGCCGCGCACGAACGCCTCGTTGTAGGCCAGTGACCGCGCCGTGAGGAGGCTCCAGTGCTCGGTCGTCAGCAAGGTGATGGCGCGGGGATCGCTCAGGGACGTGACCGGGGCCACGTCGTCAGGCGGCGGAGTCTCGGGGGGCATCGGTCTCTCCTTGGGGTCGAGTCACGTGATTGTGCGACCAATGCGCGGCGCGAATCGGCCGCGACTGCCCGCTGGCTCCTCGCGCGCCTCGACGAGGCAGCCGCGTTGGATGGGACCGAGGCCTTGAGCGCCTCAGCCGGCGCGAGCCACCTGCCGGCGCCGGGCCTGTGCTGCCACGGCGGCGGCAATCAGGAGCAGCAGGCCACCCTGCGCGAGGCTGGGCGCGGCCATCGCCGTGTTGGGCAGCTCGCCCTCATCCTCATCGGGCAGCTCGCCGGCGGCTGGGTCCTCGATGACGCCGAAGTCGGCATCCAGGAACTCGTCGCCCTCCGCGACGGTCACGGTGTAGGTGCCGGGGGTGGTGAGGGTGCTCCCGATCGAGGTCATGTCGAGCACGACGGTGTACTCGCCCGCAGCTACGGTGGCGCGGTAGTGGCCATCCGCGTCGGTCGTGGCCGTGACCTCGGCACCCGTCGCGGTGTTCGTGATCGTGACCCGAGCTCCGGCGATGCCCGCCTCACCGGCATCCTGGACCTGGTTGCTGTTCGGGTCCGCCCAGACCAGGTCGCCGATGATGGCGGGCAGCGGGCCTGCCGCGGTGTAGTTGGCGGGATCCGTGTCCGTCGACGGGCTGTTCGAGGAGGTCGAGCCCGCTGACGGTAGCGATGTTCGTGTGCAGTCCCGCCACGGCGGTCGATGACGCCTCGTAGATCCACACCTCGCCCGGCTCGAGTTCGCCGATGACGCCCGCGTCGCCGCCCGTGAAGACCGGCACGAGACCCTGGTCGTCGACGAGCACGACGTTGCGGATCAGGATGTTGCCGGGGTTGGTGACCTCGTACGTCCAGGTGATCGGATCGCCCGCGTCGAGCTCGAGGCCGGGCGCGGTGTCCGCGTCATCCCCGTTCACGAACTTCTCGACGTCGATCTGCGAGACGAAGCCGAAGTAGTGGGATGGATCGGTGTCGGAGACCGGTCCGCCCCCGCTCGTGCCCGTCGCAGTCCCGATGTTTGCGTACTGGCCCAGCTCCGCGACGCCCGCGGGGGCCGTGCAGGTCACCGTTCTCGCCGATCGCGAGGTCGGTCTGGGGACAGGTGACCGTCAGGCCCTGGTCATCGGTCACGACGAGGCCGCTGATAGCGGTGTTCCCGCTGTTCGTCACTTCGTACGTCCAGGTGACGGGATCGCCCTCAGGGATGAAGACGCCGGTCGGTTCGTCGGAGTCCTGACCGTTCGTGTACTTCTGAAGATCGATGCCCGGGACGCCGCCGAAGTAGTGCGACGGGTCGCTGTCGGACACTTCGGTCCCGATCGGCGTGATTCCCACGACGATCGCGTGGTTCGTGTATTGGTCCTCTTCCGCTATCCCGGCCGCCGCGCAGACCATCGAGGCTCCGGCCGCCAGCGTGTCCGCCGGGGCAGGTGACCGTGACCCCCTTGAGATCGGTGACCACGATGTCCGTGAGCTGCCGAGTTGCCGATGTTCGTCACCGTGTACTCCCAGCTGACGGCACCTCCAGCCAGCACATACGGGCCGGGCGGCAGGTCTGCGTCCACGCCGTTCGTGGTCTTCTCGATGTCGATGCCGCCCTGGACGCCGAAGTAGTTGGCCGGGTCAGTGACCGGTGGCACGACGGTGCCGCCGAGCGTCGTCGCGGTCGCGGTGGCGATGTTCGTGTGCTGGCCGACCAGGGCCGGTGCCGAGGCATGGCAGAAGACTGATTGCCCTGGGTTCAGGATGAGCAGCCGAGGGCAGCCGAGGACGAGCGCGGGCACCTGGTTGTCGGTGACACCCCATGTGACCGGGACGTTGCCCGTGTTCGTCACCTCGTAGATCCAGGTGACGGTTTCGCCGATGCCGAATAGTGGACCCGTGGGCGTGTCCGCCGGATCCTGGCCGGTGTACTTCTCGAGCGTGATCGACGGCACCTCGCCGATGTAGTGCGAGGCATCCGAGTCGGACACGACCGTGCCGATGGCGTCCGTGCCGGTCGACCGAGCCGATGTTCTCGTACTGCCCTGCGACCGCGATCCCGACCGGGGCGGTGCACGGCATCGAGGCGCCGGCGGCGAGTGTCGTGCTTGGGCATGTGACCACCACGCCCTGGCTGTCCGTGACGGCGATCCCCGTGAGCGGGCCGCTGCCGGTGTTGGTGACGACGTAGGTCCACGTCACCGGATCGCCGACGGCGACGATCGGACCGGGCGGAAGGTCCGCATCCTCACCATTGGTGGCCTTCTCGATATCGATCCCCGAGACGATGCCGAGGTAGTGCGAGTCGTCGCTGTCGGTGACCCCCGTTCCGAACGGATCGGTGGCGGTCACGGTACCGGTGTTGGCGTACTGGCCGACCTCCGGCGTCCCTTCCACCTCGCACGTGAACGATGCTCCCGGAGCCAGCGTCGCCGGCGCGGGCGCGCCGAGGCAGACGACAGGGGTCGTGGTCGTTCCGACGGTGTCCGTGATCGCGATGGTCGAGAGCGTCACGTTGCCGGTATTCGTGACCGTGTACGTCCACGTGACGACCTCGGTCGGCGGGTCGGAGACAGGGACGAACGGCCCGGGCGGGTCATCGGCATCGGCGCCGTTCGTCCACTTCTCGATGTCGACGGCGGGCGCGGGTGGGACTCGGTTCACCATGACGCAGGTGGTGATCGCGTCCTTCGGGACGACGGCCGTGAACGTGCCCACGCCCACGGTGATGGTAAGTGGCCGGTCGGTCGGATTGGCGGGCGTGCGGAATGTGCAGCGCGTCGCCGTGGTGTCATTGACGAAGCCCGGCGGGGGCGGCACGGCGGCGGGATTCTCCTCCGTCACGACGATCGTCTGATTTCCGGTGCCGCTAGGACGCCAGTCGAAGGCGATGAATCCGTCGCCCCCGGTCGTGCCGACGGCGGTGCTTCCGGTCGCGCCGGGCGGCTGCGCCCACGAAACCGGGGTCGGCGTGACGACGCCGGTCATCTCCCACCCGCCGGCAGGCAGCAGGTCATCGGTGCCCGGGTCGGGGGTGAGGTCGACGAGCTTCTGGACGTTGACGACCGGGGCGCACAACGCGAACGCGAGTGCCCGCAGGCCGTCCTCGAGCTCGTCGAAGTTGGGAACCCGGTAGACATCGGTCTGCGGGGTGAACGCCTGCCCGCTGGTGAGGACATCCGGCCCGGAGACGTCGATGAGACGCTGGAGCGACGCAGGGCTGGTGAGACCACTGCCCACGGCGATGGCGAGCACGTGCGATCCCTGGCCCTTCAGCCCATTCGCGTTCGAGACGGCACGGTCCTTGGCCGTCGTGTTTCCGGCGTCGTCGGTCTCGTCGTCCTCCACCAGCGGTACCTTGAGCTCGTACTCGTTCTGGGCGACGTTCGGGTTGCCAGGGTCGTACGTGACGCTCCCGTTGGGAGGTGGATTCTCGACGATCGCGTTGGGATCACCGTCGGTGATGAAGACGGTCAGGTGCGGCCGGGTCGAGCTCGGACGAGGCAGCAGGTACCGGCCCACCCGGAGCGAGTCCTCCCAGTTCGTGCTCCCGCCTGGGTTGTAGTTGGTGTTGATGTACGGGTTGAAGATCCCGTTGATCGACGAGTCGTGACGCGTCGTGTAGGCGCGGGTCGCCGGCGCCGCGAGCGGCAGCCTGGCAACCGACGAGAACTCGGCGACGGCGATCCGCGAGCCGGTGTTGTTGAGCGCCGCGGTGAACGCCTTGAACGCGTCCTGCACGTTCACCTTGAAGTTCCCGACCGATCCCGACTCGTCCAGGATGATCAGCGCGTCGAGCCCGCACGCCTGCGGCATGTCTGGGTTCGGAGCGGGTGTGTCGTCCTCGCCCGGCGCCGCAGCCACCCGCGGCGCCGCGATCCCGGCCATGAATGCAGCCCAGAGCAACAGGGCAATTGCCAGCGGAGCGATGCGTGTCCTTGGCCGCTCCGCGCGGACCACGCCGAATCTCATTCCCACTCCAAGGTATGCCCGCATACGTTACCGTCCGAATGCAAGCCCCATGGCTGGGCGGTCGCTCGGGCGCGCCAAGGTCAGATCGCGCGCATCCGGTTGTTGCGCGGGTTGTGCTCGAGCTCGGCGAGGCCCAGGGCCTCGAGCAGCGGCGGCATGTACATCCCGAATCGGCCGCGATAGCCCTTGCGCAGCCCGTACCAGCCGCCGAGCGGGTTGTCGGCTGCGCGACCGAAGGCCTCGACCGTGCCGGCCGGCGCCTCCTTCTGCTCGTCCGTGGCGCCGAGGGGCACCCAGTCTCCCTGGGCCTTGAGCCAGGCGTGCAGGTCGTCGATGGCGCGGGCGTCGTACATGAGCTTCGTCGAGCCGACCTGGCAGACGATCTGCGGCGGGTCGGCGGAGTCGTCGCGGTACATCGTGTACTCGCTCGTCCCCGGCGGGGTCTTCAGCTGCCAGGGATCGTCCTTCGTGCCTGAGCCGGTGGTTCCCATCGGTATCTCTCCCGTGCGCTAGGCGGCCCGTTCGGCCGTCTCGATGAAGTGGGGGAGGAGCGTGCTCCAGCCGCCCATGTTCCGATCGCGCCACGACTGTCCCTCGGCCCCGAGGTTCTCCCAGCCGCGGTGCTCGATCTCGACCCGCGTGGCCGAGCCGTGCGGGGTGAAGCGGATCTCGACCTCGGTCGCGTCCGCCCGGTCTCGGCGCAGGTGCCAGAGATAGATGAGCCGATGCGGCGGCTCCCAAGGCGGTCACCTCGCCCCAATCGTGCTCGGTCCCGGCCGCGGTGCGCTCGTAGATCCGCCCGCCGACGCGCCCCTCGAGGACGACTCGGAGGTTCGGCTCGCCCGACGCGGTGTGGTCGGCGGGCCACCACGCAGCGATCCGCTCGGTCCACGTCATGAAGGCATGCTCGGGCGAGCAGTCCACCTCGAATGCAAGGCGAAGCGGGTCGATCGGCTCGAAGCTCATCGGTCGACGGTGTTCTCGGCCAGGAGGCGGAACCGGGTCGCGGCGTCGCCCCACACCCGCTCGAGATAGGTGGCGACGCCGTCCAGGCCCTCGCGCCGAAGGGCGTAGATCCGACGCGTGCCGATGCGCTCTTCCTCGACCAGGCCGGCATCCTTGAGCAGGCGCAGGTGCCAGGAAACTGCCGGCCTCGTCACCGGAAGCGATGCGGCCAGCTCGCCGACCGGCCTCGGGCCGTCGGCCAGGAGCGTCAGGATCGCGCGTCGCTGCGGATCGCCCAGTGCCTCGAATGGGTCCACGCGGCCGACCGTCGCGACGCCGGCGGACGCCTTAGCTGGCCTCGGCACGCGCCTTGAGCCCATCGACGAACTTGCGGAACGACGGATCGAGGTCGGGGATCGATCGGAACATCATCCCGGCCAGCGGGCCCGAGTACTCCTCGCGCATCGAGAGGGTGACGCCTTCGCCCTTCGGCGTGACCCGGAAGGTGCGCGTACGCCGGTGAAGAGGCCCATCGGCAGCCCGCCGGTCCAGGTCATCGAATCGGGTGGTTGCATCGCGACGGTCACGGGGAAGGCGCGTCCCGGGCTGACCTCGCTGTGAACGGTGATCTTCTCGCCGTGGGCGATCCGGCCCTCGACCTTCGTCACGCCGGAGTCCCAGCTCGGGTAGGCAGGCCCGTCGGTCAGGATCTCCCAGACTCGCTCGGACGTTGCGTTGATGTCATCGGAGGCTTCGAAGGCGCGCATCGAGTGACGTCCTCATCGGTCAATGGTGGTCTACCGTAAACCGATATTGACCGATGCGCAAGAGCCCCAGGTCAGGCGGACCGGGTCAGGCGCTGAGGGCGCCACCGGATGCATCCTCGACGACGGCGAGCTGGGCCTCGAGCTCCTTGACACTGCGGAGGACGCCGGCGCGCAGCATGTCGAGCGCAGTCGACACGTCCTCGGCGGTCGAGCCGATGTTGGTGAGCTTCGTCTTGAGGCTGCGCACGACGTCCACCTGGCGGGTCAGGTCCTCGAGGGAGCGCGTCACCGCCTCCGCGTCGAGCTGGACCTGCGCGTCGCGCAGGGTCAGCAGGGCGAGGATGCGGGCCGTGCGATAGGCGGCCTCGAGCGCGACGGCATCGTCCGTCTCGGGGTCGTAGGTGGTGAAGACATCGCTGCCGACGAGCGCCAGCGGCGAGACCGATGCGTGAGCGGTGCGCGGCGTGAAGACGGCCATCGCGATGGCGGCGGAACGATTCGTTCGCGCCTCGGACAGCTCGGCGGTCATGCGGCCGAGCGGCATCTGGCGGTCCTTGGCCTCGACCACGATGCGCAGCCGCGACCCGCGCGTGCGGCTCGGATCGATCGTGATGACGAGGTCGCCCTTCTTGCTGGTCATGGCGTCGCCGCCCCCGGTGCCGGTGCGCTCGACGAGATCGCCGATGCCCTGCGCCATCTCGCCGAGGCGGGCCTCCAGGGCGGTCTCGAAGTCGGCGCCCTTGGCGGTGCCCTTGGCACGCTCCTCGGCGCGGGCCTTGGCGCCGGCCTCGATGGCCTCGAGCCGCTCGTTCAGGCGGCGGAACTCGCTGCTCATCTCGGAGCGGAACTGGTACAGCGGGCTTCCGTGGCGGGTGGGGTCGAGCAGCGTCGCCAGCTGCGAGCCATCGCCATCGAAGTATCGGCCGAGGAGCTCGCGCAGGCGGCCGAGCGCCGAGTCGCGGCGTCGCTCGTCGAACAGGTCGCCCGACGAGCTGGTTGAGCTTGCCGGAGTCGCCGAGGTAGGCCTCGAGCTGACGGGGCAGGCGGCCGTCCCGATCCGCGAAGTTCGTGCGCAGCGTGTCCTCCAGCGCCTTGGCCGCATCCGCCTGCTTGGCGGCCATGTCGGTCACCAGGCGGCCGAACTCGGCCTTCACGACGTCCACGTTGACCGTCGCGTTGGCGTTGCAGATGGCCAGCAGACCGATGCGCAGCGCGCGCTCCGCGATCGCCGGGCGATCCGCGTCCGACGCTTCCGCCAGGTACGCGGCGAGCGTCGGATCGTGCAGCACGAGCTGCTCGACGGTGATCGCCTGGCCGGTGACGGAGACACGCGTTTCGGTCATGCCAGCAGGATCATCGGCGTTTGTGACAGCTCCCGTGTCGCAATTTCGCACATCCGTTCGGTCTAGCGGGGCGTGCGAAGCATGAGCCAGCCGTGGACATCGGTGTTGGGAAGGGTGAGCTCCTCGACCACCGCGAAGCCGACACGCTCGTAGAGGAGCACGTTGCGGGCGGTGGCGGTCTCGAGGTAGGCGGTCGCCGCCTCGCGGTCCGCACGTTCCAGGACGGGCCGCATCAAGGCGGTGCCGATGCCCTCGCCCTGGCGCTCGGGCTCGACACCCAGCGCGGACAGGTAGAAATGCGGGCTTGGTGCGTGATGCCGGCGCCGCTCCTCGAGCGCATCGACCGCGCTGGAGACCTCGCGCAGCCGCCGAAGCCCGCCTGCCAGACGAGCGACCGACGGCAGCAGGCGCAGGCTGCCGATGAACGTCGCGCCCCGATACCCCGGTGGATGCCAGAGCGCGACGCCGGCGTGGTCATCGGTGGTGAAGGTGGTCGACAGACCATCCGACGTGTGTCGCAGGATCCCGGTCCATCCATCGCGCATGCGCTGGTTGCGCTCGGGCGCGTCGCCGGCCAGATACGAATAGAACGGATCGTGGACGAAGGCGCGGGCCAGGACGGCCGCCATCTCGCCGATGTCGGACGCGATCGCCAGCCGCACGCTGCTCATGAGGTCCTTGGCGGTTCAGTCCCGCAGGTCGATGCGTCGATGGGTCGGCGGATCGTCTCCCGGCCCGACCTCGACCAGGGTCCAGCCAGGCAGGTTGCGCTCCGCCGTGCCCTCGCTGCTCAGGAGCTCGACGACGCGCCCCACCACTGCCTTCGTGGCGGCGCGATCCGCGCTGGGCACGTCCTCGAGAATCGCGGCGATGGCGCGCTCGATGCGCCTGGTTGCGACCGCGGGAAGGAGCCCGTCACGGTCGCGCTTCACGAGCCCTTCCGCGTCGCCGATGCCCTCTCGCTCCAGCTCCCCGATCAGCTTCCGGACCGCGCGTCCCTCCGCCGCGGGCAGCCGATCGATCCAGGTCGGCGGCGGCGGGGGCGGCTCGGCCTTGGGCTTCGACTTCGTGCCCTCCCGCTTCGCCCCTTTGGCGGGGGTGGGAAAGGGGAGGATCTTCCGATCGCGCGCGCCGGGGATCGCCTCGCGGACCGCCTTCAGCGTCGGATACGGCCCGTGGATGAGCTCCTGCCCGAACTCGTTCGACTGCTCCGAGTCGACCAGGAACCAGCCAACATCGGCCTGGCGCACGGTGAATCTCTCATCTCCGGTGCGGTAGTCGCCGGCGGACTGGCGGACGAGGCGGTCCGGGTCGGCGGGCGCATCGTTCTTGCGCTTCGGCATGGCTGGCAGTCTATGCCCCGTGGCTTCGCGGCGGTTTACTGGCATGGGTAAGCAACCGCGAGGCAGAGGCGTTTCGGTGCCGGCAATTCACCGCCATGGGTAAGTCCGGGACCGTTTCAGGCCGGAATTCGCCTTCCGATCTCCGTTGGTTACCAAGGGCGGGAAACGCCCCGAGAGGACCGCACGCGTATGCTCTTGCCATGTCCATCTATCGGCTCGAGGCGACGCCCGAGCTCGACTCGCCCGTCATGGTTGCGGCGCTCGAAGGCTGGGTCGACGCCGGCGCATCGGGCACGACTGCCGCGGCGCAGCTGGCCGAGGACGGCACGGTCGTCGCCAGCTTCGACGCCGATGCCATCTACGACTACCGCGCCCGCCGTCCTACGCTCGACATCGTCGATGGCCGGCCGATGACGCTCGCCTGGCCGAAGCTGGAGATCACCGCGTCCCGAATCGGCGGACGGGACCTGCTGGTGCTGCGCGGGCCAGAGCCGGATTACCGATGGCGCGAGCTCACCACCGACGTGGTCGAGGTCGCCAAGAAGCTGGGAGTCGCCAGCTGGGCCAGCCTCGGCGCCATCCCGGCTGCCGTGCCCCACACGCGACCGGTGCCGGTGCTCGCCACCGCATCGGCTCCGGGGCTGCTGCCCGATGGAATCCGCCAGGGCCCTGACGGCCTGCTGCGGGTGCCTTCTGCCGCGCTCTCGGTGCTCGAGATGGCCGCATCCTCGAACGGCATCCCCGCCGTCGGATTCTTCGCCCAGGTGCCGCACTACGTCAACGCGACCTATCCCGCGGCCTCGATCGCGCTCCTCACAGCGCTCGGTCGCCACCTCGGCATCGAGCCGCCGGTGGGCCAGCTCGCGACGCGTGCGCTGGAGCGGCGGAACCTCCTCGACGCGGCCACTGCCTCGGACGACGACACTCGCGCCCACGTGGAGCGCCTCGAGCTCCTGGCCGATGAGTCACGCCTCCCTGCCGGTGACGAGCTCATCGCCGACATCGAGCGCTTCCTGCGCGAGGGCGACTCCGGCGAAGGCGGCGACGAGGGCGGAGGCTCGCGGCTGCACTAGAGGCGGACACAGGGAGGCCGCCGCTCCCCGGAGGGACCGACGGCCATGTGCCGCGTTAGATTGACTTAGCGGTGGGAGAGGTCGTCCTTGCCGTAGTCAGGGCCGACCGGGCGGTTGTGCTCGGCGTAGTACGTCCCGAGCTCATCCCGATAGCGCAGCGTCGTGATGGCGCGACGTATCGAACTCCGGCGCGTTCTTGATCTGGTCCTTCGTGAGGCTGACCCAGACGCGACGGTCGTTCACGTCGACCCTCGACATGACCCCGACCGGAAGCATGACCTTGCGGCCGAAGATCCACGGGCCGGTGTCGACGACCAGCGCATTGGCGCCGATCTCGTAGGTGGCTCTGTCCACGGCACCGATGCCGCCATCCGTCGCCTCGACGTCGAAGCCGGAGAGGTCGACGGTCGACCAAGTTGGCTCCGGATAGCTGTAGATGTCGAGAACGGTGGTGTTTCGCATGGTTGTTCCCCTTTCCAATACCAGAAGGGGGTGCAACATCGATGCCCGCGTGGCCCAGGGCTGAGACTGATTCTCATCTAGGCGGCGATTCCCAAAGAGATGTCAGCTGCCCTGGACGAGTTCCTCGGCAGGCCGCGCGGCAGTGACGGGTTCGGCGGGTGAGCCGGGCGTCTCGTCGGTCTTGGCGAGGGCGGCATCGAGCAGGTCGAGGAGCGCGGTTGCCCGCAGCCGGGTAAAGATCTCGCGCGCCTCTTCGGCAGCCCGGCGACGCTCATCCGGCTCCATGGCGCCGGTGGTGACGATGTCCAGGTCGGTCATTGCCGACCAGAACGGGGTTCCGAGCTCGCGGAAGAGGCGCTGTGCCTCGAGGTAGTGGCCGCGGGCGTCCGCTCGACGTCCCTCGAGCACGGCGATCCCCGCGTCCATCGTGGCGAGCAGAGCCCTCGTCCGACCCCCGTCGCCTTCACTCGCGAAGAAGTCGCGCAGACGAGTGGCCGACGCGGCGTCGCCCTTCCAGATCGATGCTCGCGCCCCGAAAATGCTGGACTCGGCGCCAGCCAGGCTCGCGTCGATGGCCTCCTCCGACAGCCGGCAGACCTCGTCGAAATGGCCACGCAGCAGCGAATCAACCGCTTTCGCAAACGCCCCGATCGTGAGGTACTGCGGATCGTCGAAGTGGCGCGAGTCGGCGTAGAGCTGGTCGGCCTCGGCCTCGATGTCCTCGCCGCGATACCCGCGGATGACGGCAGAATAGGCGCCGAACCAGAGTCGCTCCGCCGGCTCGGTGAAGAGGGCGTCCATCTCGGCCATGGCATCCATCGCCCAGTCCCAATCGCCGACCTCGATGGCAGAGTCCACCGCGTTGCCCAGGACGTAGCGGATGCTCCACATCACTCCGCTGCGCTTCGCCTCCTCGATCGCGCCTCGCGAGATCTCGAGCGCCCGGGCGATGTCGTCAGTTGAGAGCACGTAGCCGAGGTTCACGGCTGCCCGATTCACCAGCTCGGGGTCGCCGAGGCGCCTCGCGAAGTCCAGGGCGCCGGTCAGGATCACCTCCGACTCGAGCGTGCGACCGAGATTCGCGATCGCAACGGCGCGCGTGATGATCAGGTCGAGCACCACGCGCTCGTCGACCCTCCGAGGAGCGACCGGAAGCGTCGCATCCGCGAGCTCGACGGAGCGCGCGTTGTTCAAGGCCCGCATCTCGGCCTTGGCCAATATCGTGGCGACCTCGATGTAGCCGGGTGTGTCCAGCGTGAAGTCCGGCTCGGAGATCGTGGCATTCAACAGCTCGAGAGCCCGCTGCTGCTGGCCCTCGGTGAGCACATTGGCGAGGCGCGCGACGATGAGACGCCGCTCGGTGTCCCGCCCGAGCATGCTCGCGATGGCGATCGCCCGGTCTCCGTGGTCGATCGCCACGTCGATGAGCCCGGCTCGGGCCGCGGCGTCGAGCGCCAGCGAGCGAAGGTCCAGCTCGTCGGAAGGTTCGGTCACGACCAGGAGCCCGCTCTCAAGATAGGCGTGCGCCCTCCGGAACGACCCCAGGTCCGCGGCACGTTGCGCCGCGGCGCGCAACGCAACGCGGGCCTGGGCGGCCACGGCGGCACCCTCCTCCCCGTCGGGGTGCGCCTGGTAGGCATCGACGTAGTGCTGTGCCAGCACGCCGGCCAGCTCGTCATCGCCGAGTGACTCGTAGTGGCGGGCGGCGGCGAGATGGCGCGTGCGCCGATCGTCGCGCGAGAGAGTGCCGTACGCGACCTCGCGTAGAAGGCCCTGGACGAATCGGTAGTTGCCACGCTCCGGGGAGCGCGGATCCGTCTCGATGATCAGTAGCTCACGCCTCACGAGGTGCTCGAGCATCGGCCCGACCTCGTCGGGCTCTGAGCGTGCGACCGACTGGACGGCCTCATCGGCGAAGGAGAGGCCGAGGACGGAGGCGTCCTGGAGAAGCGTTCGCTCGGCGGGCGGCAGCGCGTCGATCCGCGCCGCGATGAGCGCATGAAGCGACTCCGGCACCGCGAGGTCGCCGATGTCGCCGACCGGGCGGAAGGCCTCGCCGTCGCGCTCGAGACGCCCGTCGTTGAGCAGCGTTCGAATCATCTCCACCGCGTACAGCGGGATTCCCTCCGCCCGCTCGACGATCCTTGCGATAGCCGCCTCGGGCAGGCCGGGAACGAGCCCGTCGAGCAGGAAGCGCATGTCGTCGTCCGCAAGAGGTGCCAGGGCGAGGGAGGTGAAGCTGCGCTGCCCGGCACCCCAGTTCGGACGACGGTCCAGGAGGTCGGGGCGGGCCAGCGTGATGACGTAGATCGGATGGCCGCGCGACCATGCCAGCAGCTCCTCGATGAAGTCGAGGAGGCCGTCATCCGCCCACTGGAGGTCCTCGAACACCATCGCCACCGGCGCGACGTCGGCGATGCGCTCGAAGAAGGTTCGCCAGGCCACGGGAAGGTGGCCAGTCTCCTTCGACTGAACGTCGCCGATCCCGAGCAGGTGAAGGAGTGGCTCTTCGAGCGAGGCGCGCTCGTCGGTATCGGGCACGAACTCGGCCAGGCTCGCGGCCAGCAGCTGGCGGGTGGTCGCCTCATCAGCTGCGTCGTCGGCGCCGATCCGCATGCGCACCATCTCGCCGAGCGCCCAGAAGCTGATGCCGTCGCCGTAGGCGGGCGAGCGGCCCTGATGCCAGTACACCACTTCGGTGACGCCATCGATGTACTTCAGGAACTCCCATGCCAGCCGGCTCTTGCCGATGCCGCCCTGGCCGATGACGGAGACGAGCCGCGGCCCGCGGTCGCGGGCGGTGGCGTGGTAGAAGTCCTTGATGAGCTGGAGCTCGCTGTCGCGACCGACGAACGGCGGCTCCAGGCCCTCGCTGCGGCCCACCCCGCCGCGCTGTGCCACCACGCGCAGCGCCCGGAAGGCGGCCACGGGTGCCGCCTTGCCCTTGAGCTCCTGCTCCCCGGCCTCCTCGAACACGATTGCCTCGCCAGCTGCGCGGCGGGTGCCGTCGCCGACCAGGACGGTCCCCGGCGGCGCGACCGACTGGAGGCGCGAGGCGGTGTTGACCAGGTCGCCTGCGACCATGCCCATGCCGCTCGCGCCGATGGTGACCACCGCCTCGCCGGTGTGCACCGCGGCCCGCAGGGCCAGGTCGGGAACCTCGCGATCGGCGCCGATGCGTCGGACGGCATCGACGAGGTCCATCGCGGCCCGGACAGCCCGCTCGGCATCGTCCTCCTGGGCGGTCGGGGTGCCCCACACCGCCATCACCGCGTCCCCGATGAACTTCTCGACCACCCCGCCGTAGCGCTCGATCACCGCTCGAGAGGTCTCGAAGTACGAGCCGAGCAGCTCGCGGACATCCTCGGCGTCGCGCCCCTCGCTCAGGGTCGTGAAGCCGACCAGGTCAGCGAAGAGGACGCTTACCAGCCTTCGTTCGGTCGCCGGAGTGGCGGCAGAGGCGGGCGTGTCGGTGGGAGCCGCGGGCACGTCGGCGCCGGTGAGGACGTTCCCGCACTCGCCGCAGAACTTCGCCTCAGGGGTATTCGCCGAACCGCAGCTCGCGCATGCCACCGCCAGGCGCTGTCCGCAGCTGAGGCAAAACTTTCGGCCGATCTCGTTCTCGGCCGCGCAGTTCGAACAGTTCACTCGGTGCCCGGTCCCTCACGGCGTGTCGGCGCCGCAGTATCGGGCAACGGCGCCTCTCCTGACAACGGGAGGCTCAGCCGCTCTTCTTGGCCTTGCGCCCCGTCTCAGGCGGCGTATCGAGGAGGACGTCGATGGCACGGCGCGCCTGGAACGGTGAGCCGAAGGATGCCTTCGACGGTGCCGCATCGGCATCGGCCTTGATGTACCAGCTGCGCTGGCCGGCGACGTACAGGATCTCGTAGCCGCGATGCTCTTCGGAGGCGCGCGGCGCGTCGTTCGCGAGCATCAGCGTCGCCTCGCGAGCCGTTCGGGGTGGGCCGCAGAGCCCGCATCGGGACTCCAGCAGGCCGTGGGCACAGCGACGGCAGGTCATGCAGTGCTGTGGATCGGATCCGTGGATACATCGCTCGGTCATGGGGTGTCTGGGGTCCTACTCGGGGGGCTGTAAGCGTACACCGTCGCGGTATGCTACGCTTTCGCACACGTGTTCGATTTGGCGCTCCGGTCAGCGCCACGGCTTCATCACCGTCCGACCTCGCTTACTTCTTCGCCCTGACCGGGCCCCGCGACTTCCTTTGATGGCGCGGGTGGGCCCAACGTCAGGAGCTCTCTCCCTTGTCCTTCTCTGTCCTCGGGCTGCGGCCCGACCTGCTCCGCGCTGTGGCGCGCCAGGGTTACACCGATCCCACACCCGTCCAGCTCGAGGCCATCCCCCTCGTCCTCGCCGGGCGTGACCTCCTTGCCGGCGCCCAGACCGGCACCGGCAAGACGGCCGCCTTCGTGCTGCCGATGCTCCAGCGCCTCGCCGAGCGGCCCCGTCAGGATCGCCGCATCCGGGCCCTCGTCCTCGTTCCCACTCGCGAGCTCGCGATCCAGGTCGAGGAGTCGGTCCGCGTCTACTCCGGCGGCCACGCGCGCTCGACCGCCATCTACGGTGGCGTTGGCTTCGGTGGCCAGGTTGGCGCGCTGCGCCGCGGCGTCGAAATCGTCGTCGCGACACCCGGACGCCTGCTCGACCATGCCCGCCAGGGCACGATCGACCTGCGCTCGGTCGAGATCCTCGTCCTCGACGAGGCCGATCGGATGCTTGACATGGGCTTCATCCGCGACATCCGCCAGGTTCTCGAGCTCCTGCCGGATCGCCGCCAGAACCTTCTCTTCTCCGCGACCTTCTCGCGCGAGATCAGGACGCTGGCCGAAGGGCTGCTCGACCGGCCCGCATCGGTCCAGGTCACCCCCGAGAACACCGCGGTTGACCTCGTCGACCAGCTCATCCACCCGGTCGACCGTGAGCGGAAGCGCGAGCTGCTGACGCACCTGGTGCGCACGCGCCAGATCGACCAGGCCCTCGTCTTCACTCGGACAAAGCACGGTGCGAACCGCCTGGTGGAGCAGCTCAACCGCGACGGGATCGCCGCCGCGGCGATCCACGGCAACAAGTCGCAGCCCCAGCGCATCCGCGCGCTGGCCGACCTGAAGGCCGGTCGCATCCTCCTGCTGGTAGCGACCGAGGTCGCGGCTCGCGGCCTCGACATCGAGGCGCTGCCGCACGTCGTCAACTACGAGCTGCCGATGGTGCCCGCCGACTACCTCCACCGCATCGGTCGCACCGCGCGGGCGGGGGCGAGTGGCACTGCCATCTCACTGGTCTGCATCGACGAGGCGCCGCTGCTGCGCGAGATCGAGCGCCTGCTCGGTGCGCCGATCCCGTCACAGCCGGTGCCCGGCTTCGAGCCGGACCCCAGGATCGCGGCCCAGCCGATCCGGCAGCGCTCCGGTGCCCACCAGGCCGGTCACCGGCCACGGGGCGGCGCGCGTCAGCCGCAGGCGAATCGCGCCCACGTGCGATTCAGCGGTGGGCGTCGCCGACCGCGGCGACCGGCGTCCAGCTTCAGCCGGTAGGCAGAGGGCCTCGCTCAGATCGAGACAGGCTTGTCGGGGTCGGAGACCGTTCGGGAGGCGATCGGATCGGCCTCGTCGTACTCGTCCTCGTTGAGCGGAGCGCCCTCGGTCCGCGGCGGCTCCGTCGGCTTCTCCGACCAGTCGCCCTGGTCGACCGCCTCCTGCGTCAGCGATACACCGATCTCGCTGAGCTCGGGACGAACGTGGGCAAGTGTCGCAGCCGGCAGGAACCGATGCGTCGCGTTGATCATCCCCGACTTGATCTCGATGTAGGTGTCGGTCGTCTCCTCGACCGTCCCGATGTCCGCGCCGTCAGCCGTCTTCACCTTCCAGCCGCTCTGGATGCCGTGAATGTCGTTGGTGGTCATGCGCTCGCTTCCAGCAGGTCGCGTGCCGTGGCTCGCGCTACCGTCTTCGCGTGCTGATCCGATTGGCCGATCCCGATCGCGACGCGGTCGCTGCGACCGCGATCTATCGTCCGGCGGTGGAGGATGGCCTCGCCTCGTTCGAGGAGGTCGCGCCCGATCCTCCCGAAATCGCGCGTCGCATGCGTGCGACACTCGAGCGCCTGCCTTGGCTGGTGGCCGAGGAGGGCGGAGAGGTGATCGGGTATGCCTACGCCGGTCAGCATCGCGAGCGGGCCGGCTACCGGTGGTCAGCGGACATCTCGGTCTACGTCGCGGCCGAGCAACAGGGGCAGGGCATCGGTCGGCGGCTGTACGACGAGCTGCTGACGATCCTTCGACGGCAGGGCTACGTGAACGTCTACGCCGGCATCACGCTGCCGAATGCGGCCAGCGTCGCGCTGCACGAGGCGATCGGGATGCGGCGCATCGGCGTCTACGAGCGCGTCGGGTACAAGCTCGGCGCCTGGCACGACGTCGCCTGGTACGGGATGCGCCTCTCCGACCCGCCGGGCGTGCCCTCGGAACCCGTTCCATTGCCTCGTCTGGCCAGCGAGTGAGCCGGACTTACCGCTGCGGGTAACCAACGGAGACCGATAGGGCTGATCCGCGCCGAATGTGGCTTATTTCGGTCGGCGACTTACCACCCCTGGTAACGGGCGACCATCGAGATCGCCGCCCTTCCCCGTTGCTTACCGATGCCGGTAAATCCCGCCGCGGTCTGGCCTCTTGACTCTCTACCTACCCGAGGCTCCATGCTGCGCCGATGGATGACCTGCTGCCGATCGGCCGCTTCGCGCGGCTGGCCGGGCTGAGCATCGGCGCCCTGCGGCACTACCACGAGCTCGGGCTGCTCGAGCCGGCGCGCGTCGATCCCGACACGTCGTACCGCTCGTACGCCCGCGCTCAGCTCGACGATGCGCGCCTCATCGCTCGACTGCGGGAGCTCGACCTGGCTCTGCCCGAAATCCGGGCCATCCTCGGCGCGAATGCCTCCGATCGCCGGCGGCTGCTTGGCGCGCATCGGTCCCGGCTGATGGCGCTCCAGGCGCGCGTCAATCGACAGATTCACTGGCTCAACCGGGCCATCGACCACGAGGAGCCGATCATGACCGCTTCGACACCCGCGACCCTCGACGCCGTCGACCGACGCCAGCTGGCGGTCGACCTCTTCAACCACGTCTGGACGCTGCTCGAGAAGACCGATCGCACGCCGATGCAGGACGACGAGATGCTCCACGCCGCGCATGCCTCGCGTTACCACTGGGGCGAGGTGGGGGAGCCAGTCAACTTCGCACGCGGCGAGTGGCAGTGCTCGCGCGTCTACGCGGTCCTCGGTCGCTCGGAGCCGGCCTTGTGGCATGCACGCCGCTGCCTTGCGATCTGCGAGGAGCACGGCATCGGCGACTTCGATATCGCCTTCGCGTGGGAGGCGATCGCGCGGGGGTCGGCCGTTGCGGGCGACCGCGCCGCGGCGGATGTGGCCCTCGCCCGGGCCCGAGAGCTCGCCGACGGCATCGCCGAGGACGAGGACCGCGAGCTCCTCGACAGCGACCTGGGGACGATCGGTTGAGCCGCGTGGACGCGGAGACGCCATCGGCCTAGGCTGGCGCGACGATGAGCACGATCCGCTACTCGAGATGGGATGGCAGCCAGCAGCTGCCGGCGTTCGATGCGGACGACGTGCTCGACGCGCTCTCGGACGACATCCTGGCGGAGGGAGACGTGCGGCGAGCGCTGCAGCGGCTCATGCAGCGAGGGCTGCGCGGCACGCGCGGCGGTGACGTTCCGGGGCTGCGCCGGATCATGGAGCGGCTGCGCGCTCGGCGGCAGCAGGAGCTGGACCGATCCAACCTCGAGGGCGTGCTCGGCGACCTCAACCAGCGAATGGACGAGATCCTGGACCAGGAGCGTGCCGGGATCGAGCGGCGCACGAAGGAGGCCGAGCAGCGAGCGCTCGACGCGCCGCCCGGCGAGGAGCAGGATGCCGCCCGCATGGCGGAGCAGGTCTTGCGGCGGACGGCTCGGCAGCGCGAGAACCGGCTGGATGCGCTGCCGCCGAACCTCGCCGGCCGCCTCAACGGCCTGCGCGACTACGAGTTCATGGACGACGCCGCGCGCGATGCCTTCAACGAGCTCACCGACGAGCTGCGCCAGCAGATGCTCCAGACCTACTTCCAGGGGCTCAAGGAGGGTGTCGAGCGCATCACGCCGGAGGATCTCGACGGTGTCCGCGAGATGGTCCGCGACCTCAACGCGCTCCTCGAGAAGCACGCGACCGGCGCGGATACGACCGACGAGTTCGGGGCCTTCATGGCGAAGCACGGCCACTACTTCCCGCCGGGGCTGACGAGCACCGATGAGCTGATCGAGCACCTCCACCGGCAGGCGTCCCAGATGGCGAGCCTCCTCAACAGCATGAGCCCCCAGATGCGCGACGAGCTGCGCGACCTGATGGACGACCTGCTGCGCGACGACCGGCTGCGGATCGACATGGCGCGGCTGGCAGGCAACCTCCAGGCGGCGCGCCCGGAGCTTCCCTTCGGCGATCCCTACCCCTTCGAGGGTGATGAGCCGCTCGGCCTGGCCGATGCGATGGCCGCCATCGACCGCCAGCAGCAGTACGACGCGATGGAGGAGGCGCTGGGGGCAGCGCGCGATCCCGACGCCCTGGAGCGCGTCGATCCCGAGTCGCTGCGGGACCTCGCCGGCGATGACGCCATCGACGACCTGGATCAGCTCAAGGAGCTGACCCGCACCCTGGAGGACGCGGGATACCTCGACCGGGAGGGCGGGCACCTCGAGCTGACACCGCGGGCCGCCCGCAAGCTCGGGATGCGCGCCCTGACCGACATCTTCAGCCGCCTGCGTCGTGAAGGCTTCGGCGGCCACGCCCTGCCGACGCCGGGGCGTGGAGGGGAGCCGACCGATGAGACGAAGCGCTACGAGTTCGGCGACGCCTTCTCGGTCGACATCAACCGCACGCTGTTCAACGCCATGGCGCGCGGCGGGCCGGGCACGCCCGTGGCAATCAGACCGGAGGACTTCGAGGTGTCGCGCACGGAGGAGACGACCGTCTCGTCGACCGTCCTGCTGCTCGACATGAGCCGATCGATGCTGCTGCGCGGGTGCTCATCGGCCGCCAAGCGGGTGGCAATGGCGCTCCACACGCTCATCCACACGAAGTACCCGCGCGATCGGCTGTATGTCGTCGGCTTCGCGTACTACGCGCGGCAGCTGAAGCCGGAGTCGATCCCGACCCTCTCGCCGTACGAGTTCGAGTACGGCACGAACCTCCAGCACGCGCTGATCATCGCTCGTCAGCTGCTCGGCCGATCCACCGGCGGCAACAAGGAGATCGTCGTCATCACCGATGGCGAGCCGACCGCCCACATCGAGAGCGGCCAGGTCGAGTTCGCCTACCCGCCGACCCTGCGCACGGTGCAGTCGACCCTGCGCGAGGTGGGCCGATGCACCCGCGAGGGCATCGTCATCAACACGTTCATGCTCGAGCGGTCGCGCTACCTCTCCGAGTTCGTGGACCTCATGTCGCGCATCAACCGCGGGCGCGCCTTCTACGTCGAGCCCGAGCACCTGGGCGAGTACGTGCTGGTCGACTACGTCAGCAAGAAGACGAAGCGCGTCGCTTAGCCCGCCGGGCCCCCAGGCGCGAGATCAGCAGCGGGATCACGGCGCTGAACGTCCCGATGATCGCGCCCACGACGATCGAGATGAGAATCCAGCTGACGTATGCGCCGATGACCGCGCCGAGGTCGACATGGCCGACCAGCAGCTCGGCCGCGATGAGGAGCGCGACGTTCACCTCCATCGCCACGATGCCGGCCCACATGCACGTCCACCACACACGCCCCGAGTCGTCCTGCCGAATCGTCATGAAGCTGACGCGCGACTCATCCGCTTCTCGATCTCGGGAGCTCCTCAGCAGTCGGTCACCGGCCAGAATCGCCGCCGCGACGACGGCGAGGTACTGGAGCACAAGCGCAATCGGGGCTAGCTCGATCCGGCCCTGGCTCGTCACCGTCCAGGTGGCCGCGCTCACTCCCCAGGTGACGACCAGCCCGAGGAGATAGAGCGTGAGGTGCGGATGCGCACCGCTCGTCGCTGTGGTCCGGGCGATCACGCCGCTCATGACTCGGATCCTCGAGCGACTGTGCATCGCGCTGCCACGCGGACAGATTCACATGGGGTGGGCGCTATGTCGACGAACGTCGCACCAACGGCACAGATCGGCATCAGATGCACATGCCACGTGAATTTGAACGTCTCATGGCTCGTTTCTCGGCGTTACGCCCGTGCCATGTGAATTCGACTCGCTTCGAACGGCGCAATGTTGATCCGGGACGGGTCTACGTGCCGCGGCGCTCGTTGCCGCGCTTGAAGTTCCCGGTCGCGCGGGCCATGAGCTGCTGCGCTGCGGCGGGGTCCACGCCATCGATCCGGTCCGCGAAGCGCAACGCCGCCTTTCCGCGCAGGAGCGTCACGGGCGCCGCGTGGTAGCGGATCACGATGGATCCATCGGCGCGCGAGAGGAAGCTGAACGGCTCGCTGGCGAGCGGGTCGGGGGCGACCATGGGCGACCACGATACCGCGCCCGACAAGGCGCTCCGGCTGCCAGAATCGGGCCATGTCACGACCGCTGAAGGTGGGGATCCAGCTGCCCGAGGTCGAGCGCCCCGTCGGGTGGAGCGAGCTGCGCGAGATGGCAACGACCGCGGAGCGCATCGGCCTCGACTCGATCTGGGTCGGCGACCATCTCCTCTACCGCGACGACGGCCGGCCCGCCGCGCGGCCCGTGGGAGGTCTGGTCCATCCTGGCCGCGCTCGCCGCTGTCACGGAGCGGGTCGAGCTCGGTCCGCTGGTCGCGTCCACCAGCTTCCACAACCCCGCGATGCTGGCGAAGAAGGCCGCGACCGTCGACGAGATCAGCAACGGCCGGCTCATCCTCGGCCTCGGTGCCGGCTGGAATCGCACGGAGTACGACGCCTACGGCTTCGCGTACGACCATCGGATCAGCCGATTCGAGGAGGCGTTCACGATCATCCGCGAGCTCCTGGCCACCGGCCGCTGCGACTTCGACGGCGCCTACTACCGCCTCACCGACTGCGAGCTTCTGCCGCGCGGCCCACGGGCTGGTGGGCCGCCGCTCATGGTCGGGTCGACCGGCGAGCGAATGCTCGGCATCACGCTGCCGCACGTGGCCGCCTGGAACGCGTGGTTCGCCTCCTTCGGCAACGACGTGGACCGGTACCGCGTGCTTCACGAACGGATCGATGCCGCGTGCCGGGCGGTCGGGCGCGACCCGGGCGAGGTCGAGCGGACCGTGGCACTCCTCGTCGCCTTCCCCGACGCGGTCGGCCGCCAGTGGGGCTACGGCGACGACGGCCCGGTCGAGCCGATTCCAAGCGACCCGGCGATCCTGTCGGCGCGTCTTCGCGAGTTCGCCGATGCCGGGGTCGCGCACGTCCAGCTCGTGCTCGACCCGATCACGACGGACAGCGTCGCCACGCTCGGCCCGACCCTCGCGGCCCTGGACGGCTGATACCATCCGGGCCATGCAGCCCAGCCCCGAAACCGATGATTCGTCGAGCCTGCCGGTCGGGCGCGCCGGGCGCCTCGAGGCAGCCGGGCTGAGCGCGGCGGGCGACCACGCGGTCCTCGTCCGCGAGACCGAAGGCGGCCGGGCGCGAGCGCTGTTGACGACCGACAAGCTGCCGGCCGGCGAACGGCTGGTGGTCATGCCCTTCGACGATGAGGTCGACATTCGTGTCGACGGCGATGCCCTCGCCGTCTGGCTCGGCGCCGGCTCGACGATCGAGCTGCCTCGCGAGCAGCGGCCGCTCCCCGAAGCCGGCGTCCCCTTCTGGGCAACCGTGGTGGGCGGGGCCCTTCTGCTGCTCGTGCTCGCCTTCGCCGTCATCGGCTCGATGGTGGTCTGGTCGTACGTGCTGGCCCTGCTGACGTGAGCGAGACGCAGGTCCGCCCGCCCGAGGCCGGACTGGCGGCGATGCGCATCGGCCTCGAGTTCGGTGCGCCCGACGCATTCGCCGACCTCTTCGAGCGCGCGCTGGCACGTGGTGGCGAGCAGGGGGCGAGCCTCGTCGCGCTCCTCGATCGCGGCGAGCTGGCCATTCACCTGCCACGCATCGACGGGCCGAGCTGGAACGCCGTCCCGCTCTTCCACCTTCACCGCGGCGAGACGCCCACCGCGGAGGACTGGGCAACGACGAGCGCCGTCCTCGAGAAGCTCGAGCGGTATCGCTAGCCGATGCGGATCTACCTCTCGGTTGACATGGAGGGCCTTGCCGGGGTCGCCCACGCTGCCCAGGTCTCCTTCGGCGGCGACACCGATCGCGCCGACTACGACCGCAGCCGCGGCCTCATGGCGGGGGAGGCGAACGCCGCGATCGGCGCGGCATTCGAGGCCGGCGCGACCGACGTGGTGGTCAACGACAGCCACTGGCAGATGCGCAACCTGCGCGCCGAGGACCTCGATCCGCGAGCGCGCCTCGTCATCGGCGACAAGCCGCTGAGCATGACCCAGGCGATCGGTGGCGACGCCGACGGGACCTTCGCGGCGGCGGCCTTCATCGGCTACCACGCCGGCGCCGGCAATCCGACCGGCGTGATCGCGCACACGTACTCGTCGGCGACCGTGCTCGAGCTGCGCGTCAACGGCGCGCCGCACAACGAGGCCGGCATCAACGCCATCCGTCTCGGCCACTTCGGCGTGCCGGTGGCGCTCGTCGCGGGCGACGACGCGCTGGCCGCGGAGGTCGAGACGCTGCTGCCCTGGGCGGAGCGGGTCGTCGTCAAGCGCGCGCTCGGCTACAGCGCCGCCGACTCGCTGCCACCGGATGCCGCGCGGGCCGCGATCGCAGAGGGGATGAAGAGGGCCATCGGTCGCATCGGCGAGATGAAGGCATACCGGCCCGCGTCGCCCCTGCGGGCCGAGGTCGACCTGCGCCTGCCGGTGATGGCCGATTACGCGGCGGTCCTGCCCGAGGTCGAGCGCATCGGCGGACGGACGGTCGCATTCGGTGCCGATGACGGCGACGCACTCTATCGGCGCTTCCTGGCCGTCACCCGGTTGGCCGCCACACCGGCCTCCTGAGGCCAGCGGCGTGGACGAGGAGGAGCGCACCCGGCTGCGTGGCCTGATGGGCCGCTTCGCCACCGGCGTGACCGTGGTCGCAGCACGACACGGGCCACTGCTGGCCGGCATGACCGCCAACGCCATCGCCACCATCAGCATCGACCCGCCCCTGATGATGGCCAGCATCGCGCGCAAGGCCGAGACTCACGGCGCAATCATCGGCTCGCATGCGTTCGCGGTCAGCGTCCTGGCCGATGACCAGCGCGCGCTGGCCGAGTGCTTCGCGCGGCCCACCACGGCGCGCAAGCTGACCCGCTTCTGCGACGCCGCCTGGCACGAGGCCGAGACCGGGTCGCCGATCCTGGAGGGAGCGCTCGCCTATTTCGACTGCCGCCTCACCGAGCACCACGACGGTGGGGACCACGCCATCTTCCTCGGCGAGATCGTGTCCGCCAGCTACCGCGAGGACGCGGAGCCGCTCATCTGGTACGCGTCGGGCTATCGAGCCCTGGCAGGTCCCGGTCCTTGAGGATCTGGCTCGCCGCGAGCCGTCCCGGCGCTCCGATCACGCAGCCTCCCGGGTGGGTGCCCGAGCCGCACTGGTAGTAGCCGGCGATGGGGGTGCGGTACTGCGACCAGCCCGGCGCCGGACGGAAGAAGAACATCTGGGGCGCCAGGAACTCGCCGGCGAAGATGTTTCCCTCCGAAAGGCCGACGGTACGCTCGATGTCGAGCGGCGTGACGATCTCGCGCTGGAGGACGAGATCCCCGAATCCGGGGAAGTGGCGCTCGAGCGTTGCCTGCACCCGGTCCGCCATCGGCTCGCGCTCGGCGTCCCAGTCACTCTCACGCAGCTCGTACGGGGTGTACTGCACGAAGCAGGAGAGGACGTGCTGGCCGGGCGGCGCCATGTCCGGGTCGATCGTCGACTGGATCGCGCAGTCGATGTAGGGATGCTCGCTGTACCAGCCGTACTTCGCGTCGTCGAAGGCATGCTCGAGGTAGTCGATCGACGGGCCGATGTTCATGAAGCCGCGGTACAGGTCCGGCCGCGCTCCGAGCTCCGGGTGCGACGGCAGCGCGTCCAGCGCGAAGTTCACCTTGGAGCTGACGCCCCGGAACTTGAGACGGCGGATGTCCTCGACCATGTCGTCGGGCAGCTCGCGGGGGTCGACCAGCTCCAGGAACGTGCGCCGCGGGTCCAGCGCGCTGACCACGAGATCAGCGGCGAACTCGGTCCCATCGGCCAGCGCCACGCCGGTCGCCTCGCCATCTCGGGTGAGGACGCGCTCGACGGGCGACTCGGTCCGGATCTCGGCGCCGAACGACGTGGCCGCGCGGGCAAGGACCTGCGTGAATCCGCCATTCCCGCCCTTGTGGAAGGCCCACGAGCCGAACTCGCCGTCATGCTCACCCAGCGAGTGGAAGAGCAGCACGAGCCCCGAGCCCTGCGAGCGCGGTCCGACCTTCGAGCCGATGATCGACGACGAGGCGAGGTAGCCCTTGAGCAGCGGCGATTCGAAGTAGTCGTCGAGGAAGTCGGCGGCGCTGCCGGTGAGCAGCCGGACCGCGTTGTGCAGCGTCCGCTTGTCCAGGCCACGCAGCCGCGAGCCGAGCGCCGCCAGGCCGACCAGCTCCTCCGGGTCGTCGCTGAAGAGGTCGGGGGGCACCGTGTCGAGCAGCGGCTTGATCGCCTGGCAGACGCGCTCGAGATCATGGCTGTACTGCTCGTACCCGTCGGCGTCGTGGGGAGAGATGCGGGCGATCTCGCGCAGCGTCTCGTCGTGATCGCGGTTGAAGAGCAGGTACTCGCCGTCCTCGCCGGGCGCGAAACGGGTCGCCATGAGCAACGGCAGGAAGCCATGGCGGGTCAGCTCGAGCTCCTGGATGATCTGCGGCCGGAGCAGCGAGAGGGCGTAGCTGAAGGTCGTGAACCAGAAGCCGGGCCGAAGCTCCTCGGTGATGGCGGCGCCGCCGACCAGGTGCCGGCGCTCCAGGATCAGCGTCCTCAGCCCGGCCCTGGCCAGGTAGGCGCCGTTGACCAACCCGTTGTGGCCGCCGCCGACGACGATCGCGTCGTATCGGTCCATCAGGCGGTCTTGCGCTCGGGGTTGTAGAGGGGCAGCCGCGCGACGTGCGCCGCCACCTGCTGGTAGTGATGGTCCACGGTGAACTCCAGGAAGACGCGGGTGCCGGCCTTGCCGAGGTCGGGTCGCACGCGGGCCAGCGCGACGTGCTGCTGCAGCACCGGCGAGTACATGATGCTGGTCGCGTAGCCCACGCGTGTCCGATCTGCGTCGTAGACCATCCAATCCTCGTGAACCGGCCGGTGGTCCTTGGGCGGAATGAGGCCGGCGCCGCTGTAGACCCGGTCGTAGTCCTGCCAGTCGACGACCAATCCCACCATCCGCCAGCGTGACGCCTTCTCCGCGCGCTCGCGCTCCAGCGCCCGCCTCCCGATGAACGGCCGGCCGTCCTCCTCCATCCCCTTGAACATCCACGCCCAGCCGAGCTCCAGCGGGGTGGACCGATGCGAGTCGTTGAAGGCGAAGCGGCTCGAGTCGAAGTCGGCGCCGAGGAGCAGCAGCCCGGCCTCGATGCGCAGCATGTACAGCGCGCCCATCCCGTAGGGCAGCATGCCGTGGCCATCGGCGGCATCCCAGACGGCGTCCCAGACGGTCACCGCATCCGGCGCGTCGACCCAGATCTCGTACCCGAGGTCGCCGGTGTAGCCCGTGCGGCTCACGGTGACGGTCCGCCCGCCGATGGTGCCGGTCGCGATCCCGAAGAACGGCAGCTCGGTCACGGCCGGCACCAGGCGAGCCAGCAGGTCGCGGGATCGCGGGCCCTGCACCGCCAGCGTCCCGATGTCCGTGCTGACCTCCTCGACCGTGACCGCCAGCCGGCCGACCCGGTCGGCGAACCAGGCGAAGTTCGGCTCCGCCGCCGTCAGGAGGAACTCGTCGGCACCGCGGTGCTGGATGACCCCGTCCTCCAGGACGAAGCCGCGTTCGTCGAGCCAGGTCGTGTACTGGGCGTTCCAGGGCGGGCAGCGGCGAATGTCGCGCGCCAGCATGCCGGACAGGAACCGCTCGGCGTCGCGTCCCGCGATGCGGTACTTGTACAGCGGCGAGGTGTCGAAGATGCCAACGCTGTTGCGGACGGCGAAATACTCGAACTTGTCCGATGCCTGGTAACGGGTCACGACCATGTGCCCGGACCAGTGCTGCCAGAGGCCGGTCTCGTTCAGCGCGCTGGTGCGCTCATGGAATGGCGTCGTACGGATCATCGGTCGCGAGAATACTGGGACCGGCGGATCAGCGGCGCGCCTCCGACCGAAAGAGGCGTCAGCGTCAGCTCAGGTGGACTCGACCTGCGCCAGCTGCGCATCGACCGCCGCGACGAAATCGGTGAAGTCGAATGGCTTGCGCACGACAGGAGCGAGCGCCTCGAGCCGGTTCGCCTCCTCGTCGTCGATGGCGGTCACGAAGATGACCGGGATGTCGCGATACTGCGGGCGCTCGCGAAGCGAGTGGAGGATCGTCGATCCGTACTCGTCGGGGAGGCGCTGGTCGAGGACGAGGAGGTCGGGAACCCTGCCCTCCTCGACGAGGGCGGTGTAGAGCTCCTCGGCGTCGCCGAAGCCGCGCACCTCGTGACCGAGCTCGGAGAGCACGGCGAGCATGGCGGTCCGGATGTGATGCTCGTCGTCGACGACCCAGATCTGGTTGCTCATCCCGTGGCCTCCTTCGCCTCAGGCGCCGATGGCGTCCAGCGACGCTCCGATCGTCTCGATTGCCAGCGCGACCTCCTCGTCGGTGGTCACCAGCGGCGGGATGATGCGCACGGCCTGGGCGTGCGTTCCGCACGTCAGGAGAAGCAAGTTCCTCGCCATGGCTTCCGCCAGCAGCCCCTTGGCCAGGTCGGGACGCGGCGTCAGCGTACCCGGCTCGGCGAACTCGATGGCCACCATCATCCCGCGACCGCGCACCTCCGCCACCGATGAGCGCCCGTCCGCCCGCTCGCGCAGGCCGTCCAGCAGGCGGCCGCCCAGCCGCTCGGCCCGCTCCGCCAGGCGCTCGTCGTCGATCACGTCGAGGGTGGCCAGGGCTGCCGCACAGGCCACCGCGTTGCCACCGTACGTGCCGCCGTGGGATCCGGGCGCCAGCTTGTCGAGCAGGTCGCGCCGCGCGAGGATGCCCGACAGGGGCAGCCCGGAAGCGATGCCCTTGGCCATGATCACGATGTCGGGGGTGGCATCGGTCCATTCGGTGGCGAAGAAGCGACCGGTTCGGGCGTAGCCGCTCTGCACCTCGTCGACCGCGAGCAGGATGCCGTGGCGGTCGCACAGCTCGCGGAGCGCGGGAAGGAATCCGTCCGGCGGCACCACGTAGCCGCCCTCTCCGAGCACCGGCTCGACGACGATCAGCGCCACGTCGTCCGGGGACACGACGCCGGCGAAGAGCTCGTCGAACGCCGCCATCGTCGTGGCCAGGGCGTCGTCCTCGCCGCCCATCCGCAGCGGATACGGATACGGCACGAAGTGAACGCCGCCCATCAGCGGCTCGAAGTGAGCGCGGTACTTCACGTTCGAGCTGGTCAGCGACATCGCGGCGTGGGTGCGGCCGTGGAAGCCGCCCCGAAACGCGATGACCACCGGCCGCCGGGTTGCGGACTTGGCGAGCTTGACCGCGGCCTCGACCGCCTCGGCGCCCGAGTTGGACAGGAACAGGCCGATCTCGGCGTCCGGCGCGCGGTTCGGGAAGCGCTCGGGCAGGCGTCGATGCAGCTCGAGCCCGGGCTGGTGGTAGACGATGTTCTGCTGGAGGTGGAGCCCGCGCGCTGCCTGCTCGGCGATTGCCGCCACCACCCTCGGATGAGCGTGGCCCGTGTTGGTGACCCCGATGCCGCAGGTGTAGTCGAGGTAGCGCTCGCCATCGACCGTCTCTATCCATGAGCCGGACGCGCGCTCCACCACGAGGTCGGTGTATCGGGCCCACACCGGTGGCACGCCGGAGCGCAGTGCCGCCCAATCGGTCAGAAGGTCGGTGGCGTGTTGATCCACAGCAGGCGTGTCTCCCCGCTGGCGTCGTTGCGCCAGCGATGCGGAATGGTGGATGGGAAGGTGAGGGCGTCGCCGGCTTCCGACAGCCGGTAGGTCTCGTCGTCGCCGACCCAGACGGTCATGGCGCCCGAGAGCAGGTAGAGGAACTCCTCGCCGTCGTGCGCATAGGCGCCGTCGCTGCTGGCTCCCGGCGACAGCACGAAGAGCTGCGGCTCGAGCCGCGTCGCGCCGCTGGCGAGCTGCTCGATGCGGACCGACGCGTCGCCGAGCCGCAGGGTGGTGCGTGACGAGGGCCGCACGAAACGCTGCGTCGGGTCGCCGGCCGCGCCGAAGAGCTGCTCGAGCGTGGTGCCGTAGGCGGCCGCCACGCGCTGAAGGGTCGCGATGCTGGCTCCCGAGGTCCCGCGCTCCAGGGCCGAGAGGAAGCTGACCGAGAGGCCGGCCGCCTCGCTCGCCTGCCGCAGGCTGAGCCCCCTGGCCGTCCGGAGCCGCCTGAGCGGCCGGCCGTCCACGCGCCGATCGTGGTGCGGCGTCGCGACCGTGTCGCGCAGCAGGCGGCGGATGCCCGGGGCGTTGAGGCGATCGACCTGGCGCATGCGGCGGACGCTGCGGAGGTGGTCGAGATCGGCGTCGCTGTAGAGGCGGTAGCGGCCGCGACGCGCCGGGCGCACCAGCCCCTGGCGCTCCCAGAGTCGCAGCGCCGAGGCGGAGACACCGACGCGCCGTGCCGCCTCGCCGATGAGGTACGTCATGGCGTCGACGGCGCCGCGGCCGCGGCCTCCACCTTTCGCACGTCGGCCGCCTGTCGCTGGCTCCAGAGCTGGACGCCGATGAAGGCGATGGCGACCAGGAAGATGAGGGTGCCGAGCACATTGACCTCGGGAGGGATGCCGACGCGGCTGGCGCCGAACACCCACAGCGGGAACGTGACGGTGCGGCCGGCGCTGAACAGCGTGATGACGTAGTCGTCGATCGACAATGCGAACGCGAGCAGGCCGGCCGCGAGGATGCCCGGGAAGATCAGCGGGAAGGTCACCCGCCAGAACGTCTGGCGCTCGTTGGCGTAGAGGTCCATCCCGGCTTCCTCGAGCGATCGGTTGAAGCCGACGAGGCGCGGTCGCAACGTGACGATGACGTAGCTGATGTTGAACATCACGTGGGCGATGAGGATCGTGAGGAAGCCGCGGGGAACGCCGATCGAGATCCACATCGTCAGCAGCGAGGCGCCGAGGATGATCTCGGGCGCCGCCATCGGGATGAAGATCAGGAGATTGAGCGGGCCACGGCCGCGGAACTCGTAGTGCGAGAGGGCGAGGGCGATCATCGTTCCGAACGTCGTCGCCATCACGGTTGAGAGGGCCGCGATCGCGATGCTGGTGATCATCGGCCCGGTGATCTGCGGGCGGCTCCAGATGTCGAGGTAGTTCTCGAAGGTGAAGCCCTGCCAGGTGATGTTCTGCCGCCCGGCCGGGTCGTTGAAGCTGAAGACGATCATCACCGCGATCGGCGCGAAGAGGAAGACGACGACCAGGGCGGTGAAGACGCGCAGGAGCGCGCGTGACGATTTTGAGTCGCCCATCAGGTCGTGAGCCGATCGGTGCCGACGGCGCGGCTGTATCCGGCCACGAGGATCGTGACGCCGATGACGAGGACGAACGCGAGCGCTGCGGCCGACGGGTAGTCGTTGGCGTTGATGTACTTGAACTGGATGACGTTCCCGATCATCTGCACGTCCGGGTTGCCCGCCCCGATGATCTCGGCGTTGATGAAGTCGCCGATGGCCGGGATGAAGGTGAGCAGCGACCCCGCCACCACGCCCGGCAGCGAGAGGGTGAACGTGACGCGCCAGAACGCCTGCCAGCGGCTGGCGTAGAGGTCGGTCGCTGCCTCGATCAATCGCTTGTCGAGCTTCTCGAGGGCGACGTACAGCGGCAGGATCATGAACGGCAGGAAGTTGTACGTCAGGCCGAAGACGACCGAGGCCGGCGTCGCCAGGAAGTGGAACCCCTGCTCGAGCAGCCCGAGATCCTTCAGGGTGCCGAAGACGAGGCCGTTGTCCGACAGGAGCATCCGCCAGTTCAGGGTGCGAATCACGAAGCTGACGAAGAACGGCAGGATGACGATGAAGAGGAGGGCCGTCTTGAAGCGCCCACCGTGGAACGCGATCGTGTACGCCATCGGATACCCGATGAGCAGCGTCAACGTGGTCGTCAGGAGCGCGTAGATGGCGGACCGGATGAAGAGGTCACCGAATTCGGTGATCACCTGCGGGTAGATGCCGAAGTTCCAGGTCAGCTGGTACCCGGTGTCGAGCGATCCCTCCTGGAGCGACACGCTCGCCATGATCGCCATCGGGATGGCGAAGAAGACGAGCAGCCAGAGTCCTCCCGGTAGCAGCAGGAGGTACGGCGTCAGGCGGCTGCGGCCCATGGCTGGCGCGCCCTGCCTTTCGTCAGCTGCTCACCTCGAGCCATAGGTCGTTCCACTCCGCCTCCTCCTCCTCGGTCAGCTCCTTGTCGGTGTACGTGTTCGCGAGCTGGTCATCGGTGGGGACGACCGTCGGCGCGAGGGCGTCGTAGTAGTCGGCGTTCTCGGTGTCGCCATCCGCTCGATACGCCTCGGCGTCCGCGACGATCTGCTCCTGCACGCCGTTCACCCCGGTGAAGTAGCCGATGTACTCCGAGACGAGCGTCGCGCCCGGGACGCCGTAGTAGTAGTTCAGCAGCTGGTGGGCGCCGCCGATGCGAGCCGCCCCCTTGGGGATCGCGAAGTTGTCGTTCCAGCGCATGGCGCCCGTGTCGGGGATGACGAACTGGACGTTCTCGTTGTCGTTCAGCTGCATCTGGGTGATGTCGCCCGACCACGCGACCGCGATCGCGAGATCGCCGGCAGCGAGGGCGTCGTAGTACTCGTTGCCGTAGTAGCCACGGAACTGGTTGCGCGAGTTGGCCTCCAGCAGCACGTCGCGCGCGCGGGTGACGTCGTCAACGGTCGCATTCGCCGGCTCGACGCCGAGCGAGAGGAGCGTCAGCCCGAACATGTCGCGCATGTCGCTGAAGGCGCCGGCGACGCCCTGGAAGGCCGGGTCGAGCAGGTCGTCGAAGGTCGTGATCTCTCGGCCTGTGAGCGCCGGGTCGTAGGCAATGCCCGTGATTCCACCCTGCCACCAGAGGCTGTACCGGTTGTCGGCGTCGAACCAGAGGCCCTTCGCATAGTCCGCGGCATTCTCGGTCCAGTTGGGCAGCTGGCTGTGGTCGAGCTCCTCGAGCAGGTCGAGCCGGGCAAGGCGTTCGACGACCCAGCCGCCGGGGGTGATGACGTCCCAGCCGGTCGGATTGCCGGCCTGGAGGTCGGGGAGGATCGTCCCCATGAAGTCCGCGTTGTCCTGGATCGCCTCGGAGTAGTTGACCTCCACCCCGGACTCCTCGGTGAACGCCATGATGCTCGGATAGTTGCCGTCGTCGTCGATGTCGATGTAGAGGGGCCAGTTCGCCCACTCGAGCGCGCCGGTGGCGTCGGAGGCCGCCGCCGAGCCGCCGGCGGACTCCCGCGGACCGATGCCGCAGGCGGCGAGGATCGAGGGCAGCGTCAGCGCCGAGCCGGCCAGGATGGCACCGCGGCCGGTGCCGCGCAGGAAGCTCCGCCGGGTCATGCGACTGTCGGTTCGGAAGGCACGCGCGATCACGCGCTCGATCTGGGACTCGTCACGCATCGGTCTGCTGCTCCTCCTCGAGCTCCAGGGGATCCTGCGATTCCGGGCCCGCTGGCGGGCCGATGACGAAGGTGTGCTGCGGCTTCCAGGTCAGACGCACGCGCTGGCCGTCGGCCAGCGCCTCGCCGGCGCCGCTGGTCTCCAGGTTCTGGGCGTACACGATGAGCCGGTGCCCGTCCGCGGTCTCGACCAGATACTGGGTGCTGACACCCATGTACGAGGCATCGAGGACCTTGCCCTCGATCGCGTTCGTGTCGGCGGCCGTGGACGCGGCCGCGTCGTCGGCGATGGCGAGGACGCGCAGCTTCTCGGGCCGCACGCCGAGCCTGACCTTCGTCTCGCCGTTCAGCTCCGCTGCCGGCGCGCGAAGCATCGTTCCGTCGGCCAGTCGCAGATCGGCGAAGCGGTCGTCACGCCCGGCGACCTCCGCGTCGAGCAGGTTGCTCACCCCGAGAAAGCCGGCGACGAACTCGGTGCGCGGCCGCTCGTACAGCTCCTCGGGCGGTCCAAGCTGCTCGATCTTGCCGGCCCGCATCACGGCGATGCGGTCGGACATCGTCATCGCCTCCTCCTGGTCGTGGGTGACGAAGATGAAGGTGATGCCGATCTCGGACTGAATGCGCTTGAGCTCGACCTGCATCTGCTTGCGCAGCTTGAGGTCCAGCGCACCGAGCGGCTCGTCCAGCAGCAGGACACGTGGGTTGTTGACCAGAGCGCGGGCAAGGGCGATGCGCTGCTGCTGCCCACCTGACAGCTGGCTTGGCTTGCGATCCTCGTAGCCGGGCAGCTCGACCAGCTTGAGCATGAAGGCGACCTGGTGGCGAATCTCCTTCGTCGGCGTCTTGCGACGGCGCAGGCCGAAGGCGATGTTCTCGAAGACCGAGAGGTGCGGGAAGAGCGCGTAGTTCTGGAAGACCGTGTTCGTCGCGCGCTTGAAGGGCGGGAGGTTGGTGACATCCTCGTCACCGAGGAAGATGGCGCCCGAGGTGACCTCCTCGAAGCCGCCGATCATGCGCAGCGTCGTCGTCTTGCCGCAGCCCGATGGGCCAAGAAGGGAGAAGAACTCGCCTTCCGGGATCTCGAGCGAGAGGTCCTCCACGGCGGTGAAGTCACCGAACCGCTTGGTCACCCGCTCGATCCGGACGTCAGCTTCGGGCACGCTCGTCCACTCGCAAACCTTGTCGCGTTGCAGTAGGCCTGCGGAGTATACGGACCGGCGCTCGCGACCTGTCAACAGAATCGGCGCGTCTCGGCCGTTCGGCGTCAGGTAGCCCGGAGCTCGATCCAGCGCTCCGACTTGGCGCTCGCAACGACGGCCTCGACCACCGCGACCGAGCGGGCGCCATCGCCGACCGTCGGATACGGGGCCGGCTCACCGGGAGCCGGTGGCGGCGCGCCCTCGGCGATGGCGGTGTAGAAGGCACGAAGGACGTCGCGCAGGGCCTCGGTCCATCCCTCGGGATGTCCTGCCGGCAGCGACGGCACCCCACTGGTCGCGCCCTCGGGCTGACGGGTCAGCCGGCGTGCCTCGGCGCGGCTGCCGATCCACAGCGACTCGGGCCGCTCCTGCTGCCACGCGAGCGAAGCGAGCGCGCCGGCGATCTCGAAGCCGAAGGCGTTCTTGCGCCCGGGGCTCACCTGGCTGATGACGACCGCTCCGCGCGATCCATCGTCGAAGCGAAGCAGGATGGTCGCCGCATCCTCGGAGCTGATCGTCACCGTCTCGGTCTCGCCGGTGGCGGTCTCGAAGGCGGTGGCCGCCTCGGCCAGGGGCCGCCGCCTGGAGGGAATGAAGGTGGCGAGGTCGGCGAAGACGGCGGTGACGCGGCGGCCGCTGACGAACTCGGCGGTGTCCACCCAATGAGAGCCGATGTCGGCCACCGCCCGCGAGGCTCCGGAGGAGGGCTCGAGGCGCCAGTTGTAATCGGTCTCGTCGGACAGCCAGTCCTGGAGGTAGTTGCCGTGGATGAGGCGCAGGTTTCCGAGCTCACCGGCCTCCACGAGCTGGCGCGCGCGCCGCACCATCGGATAGCCGCGGTAGGTGAATGCCACCATGGCGTGCCGCCCGACCCGCGCCGCCAGGTCGACCAGGCCACGGGCTTCGCTCGATGCAGCCGCGAGTGGCTTCTCGACGACGACGTGCTTGCCCGCCTCGAGCGCCCGCGTGGCGAGCGCGACGTGCGTGTCATTCGGGGTGCAGACATGGATGACGTCGATGCCCGGGTCGTCCATGAGCGAGTCGACGTCCGCCGTCGCGCGCGGGACGCCGAGCGCCCTGGCCCGGACGGCGGTGCGCTCCGCGTTCGAGCCGGCGAGCGCCACGACCTCGGCCAGACCGCCGCGACGCACCGCATCGACATGAAACGGGCCGACGAAGCCGGTGCCGATGACCGCCGCGCGCAGCGTCGTCACGTCCACCACGCCTCGGTCATCGCCGGGTCGCGCGGCATCACGCCCCGCAGGAATGCGACGCCCTTCTCGAAGCCCTCGTCGATCGAGAGCAGCGCGTCCTCGTGCTCGATCGAGAGGACGTCGTCGTAGCCGGCAAGCCGCAGCGCCGAGAGGATGCGTCGCCACTCGAGCTCGCCATGGCCGTAGCCGACGGTGCGGAAGATCCAGGACCGGCGAGTCACCTCGGCGAGCGGCGTCGTGTCGAGGACGCCGTTGACCGCGGCGTTGCGTGGATGGATCGCCGTGTCCTTGGCGTGGGTGTGGTGGATCGCGCCCGCGGCTCCGAGCACCGCGATCGCGCTCTCGATGTCGATGCCCTGCCAGAAGAGGTGGCTGGGATCGAGGTTGGCGCCGACCGCGGGGCCGCACGCCTCGCGCAGGCGCAGCAGCGTCGCCGGGTTGTAGACGACGAAGCCGGGGTGCATCTCGAAGCCGAGCCGAACGCCGTGATCCGCGGCGAACGTGGCCTCCTCGGCCCAGTAGGGGATGACCTTGGTGCTCCATTGCCACTCGAGCAGCTCGCCGAACTCGTTCGGCCAGGCGCAGGTCACCCAGTTCGGATACCGCGCCGAGTCGGAGTCGCCGGGGCAGCCGCTGAAGAGGTTGACCCGCTCGACGCCCAGCCGCTGCGCAAGCTCGACCGTTCTGCGGTACACGTCGTGCGCCGCTCCGGCCACCTCGCGCTGCGGGTGGAGGGGGTTGCCATGGCACGAGAGCGCGCTGATCTCGAGTCCGCGCGACGTCACCGCATCGGCGAAGGCCTTCAGCTTGGCGTCGTCGGCGAGCAGCTCATCCGGCTTGCAGTGCGCGTCGCCGGGGTAGCTGCCGGTCCCGATCTCGACGCACTCGACGCCCGCTGCGGCGATCCGATCCAGCGCGTCGGTGAAGGGCGACCCGGAGAAGAGGACCGTGAACACGCCGAGCTTCATGTCGCCTCCTTGATGGCGGGCTCGCTGACGTTCGCGCGCGTGGCCAGCTCCATGATCGCCTCCTGGCTCGCGCCGCGGCCGGGCAGCTCGCCCTCCAGCACACCCTCGTGCAGGACCAGGATGCGATCGGCGACGCCGATGACCTCGAGGAGGTCCGACGACACCATCAGGACCGCCACACCCCGGAGCTTGAGCTGGTCGATGATGGCGAAGATCTCCGCCTTCGCGCCCACGTCGACGCCTCGAGTCGGCTCGTCGAGGAGCAGGACGTCCGGCTCCCGCGCCAGCCACTTGGCGAGCACGATCTTCTGCTGGTTTCCGCCGCTGAAGGCGCGTGCCGGCCGCTCCACCTTCGGCGGCCTCAGCGCCAGCTCGCTGGCCAGGCGCTCTGCCAGCTCACGCTCTCCCCGCCGATTGAGGATGCCGTTGGAGGCGATCGTGTCGAGGTTGGCGAGACCGATGTTGGTGCGAGCCGCGAATTCGAGGATGAGCCCCGACTCCTTGCGGTCCTCGGTCACCAGGCCGACGCGGGCGTCGATCGCGCCCTCGATGCTGCCGGCGGCGAGGGCCTTGCCGTTGACCGCGACATCGCCGTCGCGCGGCAGCGCACCGAAGATGGCGAGCAGCGACTCGGTGCGGCCGGAACCGAGGAGGCCGGCCAGCGCGACGACCTCGCCGCCGTGGACCTCGAATGAGAGGCCGTCAACCCATCGCCGGCCGGGCTTGGCCCTGGGCGGCACCACGAGATCACGCACGGCGAGGCGCACATCGCCGGCGGGCCGATCGGCGCGCTGATACAGGTCGCCGAGCTCGCGGCCGACCATGGCCTGGACGACCTTGCCGGGCGTCGCCTCCTCGCGGCTCATGGTCGTCACCGTGCGCCCGTCTCTCAGCACGGTGACGCGATCGGCAACCGCATACACCTCGTCGAGCTTGTGGCTGATGTAGATGATCGCGACCCCCTCCGCTCGCAGGCCACGCAGGATCTCGAGCATGCGATCGGTCTCGACCTCGGTCAGGGCCGACGAGGGCTCGTCCAGGACCAGGATCCGGGCATGACGGTCGAGGGCGCGAGCGATCTCGACCAGCTGGCGGCGCGCGACCGAGAGCGAGCCGAGCCGTGCGGCCGGGTCGAGGTCGAAGCCGTAGCGATCGAGGACCTCGCGCGCCGCGGCGCGCATGCCGCCCTGGTTCACGATGCCGTTGCGGGCGGGCAGACGGCCCAGGAACAGGTTCTCGGCCACCGAGAGGTCGGGGATGAGCTGGAGCTCCTGGTGGATGATCGCGACGCCGGCCGCCAGCGCGTCGTGCGGGCTGCCGAAGGCGATCGGCTTGCCGTCGAGGACCATCTCGCCCTCGTAGCTGCCGGCCGGCCAGCGGCCGCCGATGATGTTGATGAGCGTCGACTTGCCGGCGCCGTTTTCGCCGACCAGCGCGAGGATCTCGCCCCCGCGCAGCTCGAGATCGACGCCGTCGAGGGCGCGCACGCCCGCAAATTGCTTGACGATGCCGCGCATCTCGAGGTGCACGGTGTCTTCCTGCGTCATGACACGGAGCCGATGAGGCCCCGGCGAGACGATCCCGCCGGGGCCGAGCTTCGGCTGGGTCCTCCTAGAACCCGTACTGCGTGTAGTCGCTGACGTTCTCCTGGGTCACCGTCGTCGCGTCCAGCTGGACACGCTGCGGGACCTCGGACTCGGCCAGGTCGGTCAGGCCGCAGCCGTGCGCGATGAGCCGCGCCAGGTTGACGGCACTGGCCGCCATGATCGGGTTGTAGAGGAAGGTCGCCGCATAGATGCCGCCCTCCTCGATCGCCGCCATGGCATTCGCCGATCCGCCGGCGCCGGTGAGGATCATCTCGTCCTCGCGGCCGGCGTTCTCGATGGCCTGCACGACGCCCTCGGCCATGTCGTCATCGTGGGTGTACACCGCGTCGATGTGCTCGTTGGCCTGGAGGATCGTCTCCATCACCTCGCGGCCGGTATCGGCGTTGAAGTCGCCGGGCTGCGAGGCCACGACGTTGATGTTCGAGCCCTCGATGGCGTCCATGAAGCCCTGCGTCCGCAGGTCGGTGACGCTGATGCCGGCGATGCCCTGGATCTCGACGACGATCGCCTCGTCCAGGTCCGCCAGCTGCTCGCGCAGGAAGAGCCCTGCCGAACGGCCGATGCCGTAGTTGTCACCACCGATCCACGTGCGGAACGCGGTCGGCGAGGCGAACTCGCGGTCGATGTTCACGACCGGAATGCCGCGGTCCATCAGCTCCTGGGCGACCGGCGTCAGCGCCGCGCCGTCGTAGGGCAGGATGGCGATGGCGTCGAGATCCTGCTCGGCCAGGGTCCGGATGTTGTTCGCCTGCTGGTCGGCATCGGTGCCGCCATTGGCGGACCGGAATTCGACGTCGCTGTGGCTCGCGGCCTCTTCTTCAGCGCCGGTGATGACGGCGCCGAGCCAGCCGTGGTCGGCGGCCGGGGCCGAGAAGCCGATGGTGACCGTCTCGGACTCGTCACATTCGCCCGATCCGGTCGTCCCGCCGCCTCCACTCGGGCTGGCGTCGTCCCCGCCGCACGCGGCCAGGACGAGCCCGAGCGCCACGGCGAGCGTCAGGAAGCGAGGGGCCGCGCCCGCGGCCGTCGTACCGATGAGTCGCATCGTTTGCCATTCCTCCTCAGTGCTCCAGTTCACGCTGGACCGGCGGAGCGTTACCCGCCTACTCCTCCTGATCCGCGCGGCGCTGGAGCATGACCGCCGCGAGGATGATTGCGCCCTTGATGATGAGCTGGGCGTCGTAGCTCATGTTCTGCAGGACGAAGATGTTGGTGATCATGGTCAGGATCAGGACGCCGTAGAGAGTCCCGATCAGAGAGCCGCGACCGCCGAAAAGGCTCACGCCGCCGACCACCACGGCGGCAATCGCGTCGAGCTCGGCGCCGGCGCCGGCGCTCGGCTGGGCCGTCCCGGTACGCGCGCTGACGAGTACCGCCGCGATCCCGGCGCACAGCCCGGAGATGGCGTACACGGCGAATTCGGTGCGGCGGACGGGGATGCCGGAGAGGCGAGCCGCGATTCGATTGCCACCGACGGCATAGATCTGACGGCCGAATACGGTCCGGTTCAGCCCGAACCATCCGATGGCCATGATCGCGGCGAAGATGATGACGACGTAAGGGATCGTGTCGAATAGCCGCCCGGCACCGACGGCGATGTACGCCTCGTCCTCGATGCGGACCGGCGCCGCACCGGTGATCGTCAGGGCAAGGCCACGGGCGATCGTCAGCATCGCGAGGGTGGCGATGAACGGGACGACGCGACCCCACGTCACGAGCAGCCCGTTGGCGACGCCGACCGCCAGGCCGGTCAGGACGCCGGCGATGACCATGCCCGGCGGGCCGAAGTCGCTGAATGTCGCCGCCGCGACGCCGGCCAGGGCGATGACCGAGCCGACCGAGAGGTCGATCCCGGCGGTGAGGATCACGTAGGTCATGCCGACCGCGAGGATCCCGATGACCGATGCCTGGACCAGGATGTTGAGGACGTTGCCCCAGCGGATCTCGATGCCGTCCTCGAAGCTGATCAAGAAGAATGGGCTCGTCAGCGTTCCGATGATGATGATCACGAGGAGGGCGATGGGCAGGCCGTAGGACCGCCAGTTGGCGGCGACGAACCGGGCCCATTCGCCGATGCGGGACGAGGAGTCGGCGGTCGTGGTCGTCATCTCAGGATGCCACCGACAGCTGTCGGTCGAGCAGCTCGCCCGGCGTTCCCGCGTGGATCCAGGTCGCCAGCGACTCGAGCGAGAACAGCTGGTCGGCGACCATCGACGCCGCCCCCGTCACGCCGGCGCGGTCACCCAGCGCCGAGCGCTGAATCAGCAGCTCGCGCGTGGCGAGTGGGAGCGAGCGGCGATACACCGTTTCCCGGATCGAGGCCAGGAACAGGTCGCCGCTGGCCGCGACGCCACCGCCGATGACGATCAGCGACGGATTGAAGAAGTTCACCATGCCCGCGAGCATGCCGCCGACCAGCCGCCCGGCTCGTTGGAGGAGCTCGACGCTTGCCGGCTCGCCGCGGCGCGCTGCCTCGGCGACGTCACCGGCGGTCACGCGTCCATGGCGAGCGAGGGCCGCTGCCAGCCATGGGTTCGCCGGGTCGGCCGCCATCTCGGTCGCGATTCGTGCGATCGCGCCACCTCCTGCCGCAGCCTCGAGGCAGCCCACGTTTCCGCACCGGCACACGACCGACGGGTCGTCGACGACCTGGATGTGGCCCACATCGCCGGCCGCTCCCTGGGCGCCGCGGTGGAGCTGTCCGTCCGAGATCAGCCCGGCGCCGATGCCCGTTCCGATCTTGATGAAGATGACATTGGCGTGGCCGGCGGCGATGCCCTCGCGCCACTCCCCGAGCGCCATGACGTTGACGTCGTTATCGACCCAGACCGGCGCGCCGAAGCGCTGGGTGAAACGCTCTCGGATGGCGAACCCGTCCCAGCCCGGCATGATCGGCGGCGACACCGGGCGGGCGGTGCGGAACTCGACCGGGCCCGGCACACCGATGCCGACGCCCCACAGCGGCCCGGGTGCCGCGGCCAGCATCTCCGCGAAGTGCGCCTCGACAAGGCCGAGGATCGGCTCCGGCCCGTCGGCGATCTCTGCCGGCTCTGCCCGATGAGCGAGGATCGTTCCGGCCAGATCGGTGAGCGCAACGTCAACGCTCGTGGCCCCCAGGTCGGCAACCAAGAGGCGACCGGCCGATGCATTGAGGACGAGGCGTCGGGGAGGCCGCCCGCCACCGCTCGGAGCGGTGACGTCGTCGGTGATCAGGCCACGCTCCACGAGCTCACCGACGCGCTGCGCGACGACCGCGCGACCCAGGCCGGTGCGATGGGCGACCTCGGTGCGCGACAGGCCGTCGGAGTGCCTGACGGCGTCGAGCACCGCGATGAGGGCATCGAGTGCCTCATCCGGAAGAGTCACCGGCCGATCGGGCGGGTTTGCCACGCGCCGAGCATACTTCGGACTGTCAAGGGCCAAAGTGAGCGGTTGAGCGGTCAATCATTCTCTTCTGCAACTCCGAGGCATCCGGATGCGTCGTAGTGGTCGTACCGATAGCGACCGGGGGAGGAGCAGACTCATGGCAAAGCTCAATCATCAGAAACGGCACCGGCCACGGCCGGTCGCGACACGACGCCGTCGCGCGACGGTGCAGCGCACGCAGGAGCAGCGCAGCCGACGCGACCTGGAGCGCTGGCGCAAGTCCTCCTGACGTCCACCCACAACAACCACCGATCACCGACCCGGCCCTTGGGGCCGGGTCGTTTGCTTTGGTAGACTCGCGCCCCGATGGACTTTGCCCTCTCGCCGCAGCATGAAGAGATCCGCCGCACCGTGCGCGAGTTCGCCGAACGGCGCATCGCACCGGTCGCGGACGAGCTCGAGCGGAAGGGCGAGTTCCCGATGGAGATCATCCGCGAGGCGGCCGCGCTCGGGCTGCTCGGGGTGCCGTATCCGGAGGAGATCGGCGGAACCGGCCTGGACTCGCTCGCCTATGCCATCACCGTCGAGGAGCTCAGCCGCGTCAGCGGATCGGTCGGGATCATCGTCAGCGCGCACACCAGCCTGGGCTGCAACCCGATCTGGCTCGCCGGGACCGATGAGCAGAAGGAGCGCTACCTCCGCCCCATGGCGTCCGGCGAGGTCATCGGCGCGTACGGCTTGACGGAACCCGATGCCGGCAGCGACTCGCGCGGCACCCGGACGCGAGCCCGCCGCGACGGCGACTCATGGGTCCTCGACGGCAGCAAGCGCTTCATCACCAACGCGGGCGTGGCGGGAACCTACGTCGTGACGGCGGTGACCGACCGCGAGCAGGAGAGCGGCAAGATCAGCGCCTTCATCGTCGAGGCCGACACGCCCGGGTTCAGCATCGGCCGCATGGAGGAGAAGATGGGCCTCCATGCCAGCAACACCGGTGAGCTGCTCTTCGATGGCTGCCGGATCCCGGCCGACAACCTGCTCGGCGCCGAAGGGGAGGGGGACAAGCTCTTCCTCAAGACGCTCGACGGCGGTCGCATCGGCATCGCGTCGATGGCACTCGGGCTGGCGCAGGCCGCGTACGAGGCGGCATCGGCCTACGCGAAGGAGCGCAAGCAATTCGGGCGGCCGATCGGCTCATTCCAGGGCGTGGCCTTCATGGTGGCCGACATGGCCATGACCATCGATGCGGCGCGGCTGCTCACCTACCGCGCGGCGTGGCTCAAGGACTGCGGCAAGCCGTATGGCACCGAGGCGGCGATGGCCAAGCTCTTCGCCAGCGAGGTCGCGCGCGACGTCACCAACGACGCGATCCAGGTGCACGGCGGCTATGGCTACATCACCGAGTACAAGGTCGAGCGCTACCTGCGCGACGCGAAGCTCACCGAGATCGGGGAGGGCACGAGCCAGATCCAGCGCCTGGTGATCGCGCGAGACCTTCTGGGCATCCGCGCGATGTAAGGGAGTCGTTCCTGCTAGGCTCCGCCTTCAGCACGACCCCACGAGGACAGCCCTTCCATGAGCAGCCGCATCGACGAGCTGGACGCCATCGTCCGCCAGTTCGACCTCAACGAGCATCCCTTCTACACCGAGTGGCGCGCCGGCACGCTGCCAGTCGAGCGCCTCGCCGACTACGCGGACGAATGGGCGCCGTTCATCGGCGCGGTCGACGCAGGCTGGGAGCGCATCGGCTATCCGGACTACGCCGCCGAGGAGCGCGAGCACGACTCGTCTCTGGGCGCGCTTCCGAGCGGCGCTCGGCGCGACCTCCGAGATGCGCCGGCCGCAGTCGAGGACGCTGCTCGCTGTGGGTGACAACGCATTCGCATCGGTGCCGGAGGCGCTCGGGGCGCTCTACAGCTTCGAGGTCCAGCAGCCGAAGACGGCGACATCCAAGCTCGACGGCCTGCGGGAGCACTATGCCGGCACGGTCGACGCCGATGCCCAGCAGTACTTCGTGGAGCACGCGGTCGAGACCGATGAGCCGGCGATGCTGGCGGCCATGATCGACACGCTCTCGGACGGCGAGTTCGCGCGAGCGAAGACGGCCTGCGCCATCTTCAGTGCCGCGGCGTGGGGCGCCCTCGACGGGGTCTACTACACCGACTGACGCGGCCTAGCCGCGGCGGTTGCTGAACTCGACCGACCAGCGCCAGGCGGAGCCGTCCTCCTCGTTCCACCATGCGGTGAGGATGCCCGCCTCGCCGCCGGGCAGGATGACGACCGTGCCAAGGTCGGCCTCGGTCGGCCATCGGTCCTCGCGCTTGACCGCGTCGCCCTCGAGCGCAAGCCGGGTCATCGGGAGGTAGCCGCCCGACCGCGAGAGGGCCTCGCCTCGGGCGATGACCTGATCGTCACCCTGGCGAACCGTTACCGAGACACGCCGTGGCAGTGCATGGGCCCAGACGACCTCGGCCGGATCGATGCGGGCGCGGGCGATGGGCAGGCCGGTGGCACCCGCGCTCGGGTACCACAGCTCCCAGGTATGGACGTGATCGAATGCCATCGCTTCAGGTTACTCGCGCGTTGTCGGTGTGGCGCCGACGTGCGAGCTCGACGAACGCGTCCAGCGAGGTCGGATCGGCGAGCGCGCCCTGCGCTGCCGCGACCTCGGCTGACGTGCCGGTGAGGATCCGCTTCACGGGGATCTCGAGCTTCTTGCCGGTCAGGGTGCGCGGGATGACAGGGACGGCGATGACCTCGTCCGGCACGTGGCGCGGCGAGAGTGTCGTGCGCAGCTCGCTGACGAGGCGCTTGCGCAGGTCATCGGTCAGCTCGGTGCCCTCGCGCAGCGCGAGGAAGAGCAGCAAGTCGGTCATCGGCGTCCAGGTGGACGACCAGTGAGTCCGCCACCTCGGGCAGCCCTTCGACGACCGCGTAGAACTCGGCGGTCCCGATGCGGACGCCGCCGCGGTTGAGGGTCGCATCGGAGCGCCCGCTGATGACGCACGAGCCTCGGTCGCTGAAGGTGATCCAGTCACCGTGGCGCCATACGCCGGGCCATTCGTCGAAGTACGCCTCGCGGTAGCGCGCGCCATCGGGGTCGTTCCAGAAGCCGACCGGCATGGACGGCATCGGTCGCGTCACCACCAGCTCTCCCTGCTCGCCGACGAGCGCCTCGCCAGTCGGGGAGTAGGCCTCGACGGCGCAGCCGAGGTGGCGGCAGCTGATCTCGCCCTCCCAGACCGGCACGAGTGGCGAGGCGCCGACGAAGGCGGTGCACACATCGGTGCCGCCGGAGACGGATTGGAGATGGACCGATGGGCTGATCGCCTCGTAGACGTATCGAAACCCCTCGGCCGGGAGCGGCGCGCCGGTGCTGCCGATGCCCCGGATGGTCGACAGGTCCGCGATGTCGCCCGGTCGGAGCCCTTCCTTGCGGCACGCCATCAGGTACGGCGCGGATGTGCCGAAGTAGGTGACACCCTCATCCGCTGAGAGGCGCCACAGTGCCGAGAGGTCCGGGTGGGCCGGCGATCCGTCGTACAGCACGATGGTGGAGTCGACGAGCAGGCCACCGACGAGGTAGTTCCACATCATCCAGCCGGTGGTGCTGAACCAGAAGAACCGGTCCGCGGTGCCGAGATCATGGTGCAGGGCGTGGATTTTGAGGTGCTCGAGCAGGATGCCGCCGTGCCCATGGATGATCGGCTTCGGGAGGCCCGTCGTCCCGGAGCTGTACAGCACGAACAGCGGGTGGTCGAACGCGACCTGGTCGAACGACCAGGTCGGCGCGCTCGGCGCGCAGGTCGCTCCAGGTGAGCGAGTCCGGAATTCGCTCGGGATCCGGCCGCAGGTAGGGGAGCACGACGGTCGCGGCCAGGGTCGGCAGCGCTTCGCGGATCGCGGCGATCTCCTCGGCTCGATCTACCTCGCGCTCCCCGTAGCGATAGCCGTCGATGGTGAGCAGCACCCTTGGCTCGATCTGGCTCCAGCGATCGACGACGGAGCGAGTGCCAAACTCGGGAGCGCAGCTCGACCAGATCGCCCCGAGCGAAGCCGTCGCGAGGAGGCCGATGGCGGCCTCCGGCACATTGGGCAGGTACGCGGCTACGCGATCACCGCGGCCGACACCGAGCCGCACCAGGCCGGCCCGGACGCGCGCGACCTCGTCACGCAGCTCGGCCGCCGTCAGCGACACCGGCTCGCGCGTCTGCGACCGCGCGACGATCACCGTCTCGTCGTCGGCGCGCTGCGCGAGGCGCAGGCAGTGCTCCGCCCAGTTGAGCCTGGCGTCCGGGAACCAGCGCGCGCCCGGCATGCGTGGGTCGGCCATCGCCGGCCCCGGTTCGGTCCTGGAGCGCACGTCGAAGTGGTCCCAGATCGATTGCCAGAACGCGCCGACGTCGGTGATCGACCAGCGGTGAAGGGCCTCGTAGTCATCGAAGCGCAGCCCGCGCTCGTCGGAGAGCCAGCGGAGGTAGGCGCCGATGCGGGTTCGCTCGCGGACATCGGGCGACGGCGACCACAGCACGGGCGGCGGGGGCATGGCGGCGATGATGCCAGAGTCCGGCGCTACCATGGCCGCCCCGATGCTCGCCGCCGTGCTCGCGCTCCTCATCGCCACCAGTCCGACGGCGGCGCCGCCCGCCCCGGAGGCGGTCGCGGCCGTGCCCGACGAGCCGGGCGCCTTCTTCCTGCCCGAGGCGCCGACCTACCAGGCGGTTGCCGCCGACCTGGATGGGGACGGCGCCCGAGACCTCATCCGCCTCGTCCGCGCGCCGCGCGGGGCGATCCTGGCCGAGGCCTGGACGGAGGCCGACTCCGACTGGGCCCTGCTCGACACTGTGCTGGCCGTCCCGGAGATGCCATCCGGTGGCGTGGCCGAGGTGCTCTATGCCGGCGCGCCGGTGCGCCTCATCGTTCGGCGCGTCGGAGACCGGGAACGAGTGTCGCTCGTACGGCAGCCGCGCTTCCAGGAGCCCGGGTTCGACACCGGATGCTGTCTCCTCATCCACGACATGGCATTGGAACGAGGTGAGCTCCTCCTCCGCACGGCCGCGGACGCGGTCGACAGCGCCACCGACCTGGTGGCCATCGACCTCGACGGGGACGGCACCGACGAGATCGTGACATCGCGCCCGATTCCGCCGCTCGACGACATCGAGATCTCGGTCGAGATGAGCGTCATGCGCTGGCTCGGCGATCGGTTCGGGCCGCCCGTGGCGACGCGGTTGCCGCTTCCGCCGAGCCTTGGCCTCTTCTCCCTCGGGGACAGCGATGGAGCGCCGGGGGACGAGATCGGCCTGCTGGGCGAAACGCTGGTGCGCGTCGCCAGCGGGGTCGGCGACAGCCTCCGTGCCGAGGATTCGGGGCTGTCGGCGTCCGAGGCCATCGCCGTGCCGCTGGGCGGAGGACGTGGCATCGCGCTGATAGCTGCTGGCGTCACGGTCCACGTCTGGCCCCCGCGCGAGCCTCCGGGCGCGGCAATCGGCGTGGCGTCGATCCGGAGCGCGCGCCTGCTTGGCCTCGTCGCCGAGGAAGGGGCGACCTACCTGCTGGTGCACCAGTCGCCCACGCTGGCGCTGCATCGGCTCCGCCTACCCGACCTGTCGCCGCTCGGTGGCGTGTCAGTCGTGCGCAGCGAGGCGGCTGCGGCGCTGGATGGCGGACCGATCGAGGCCTATGTCGGTGCGCTGCCGGGAGCGCCCGAGCCCGAAGCCGGCGCTCTCTTCGCCGGACGGCTCGTGCCATCGGCCGATGCTTCTCCGCCCGGCATGCCGCAGTCGCCGGCAGAGGTCGCGACCCTCGCGGCGACGCGCCCGATCGGCCTCGTCGGCACGGGCGGCCGGTGGCTGGCGCTGATGCATGGACCCTTTGGTTTCGGGACCGTCGGACCCCACGGCGGGCCGCTCGACGCGCCGAGCGTGCAGCCGGGCTCCGGGGTCAGCCTGGCGCCGATGGCTGCCTGGCTCGAGCCGGAGGCGGATGCCGCCGCCTTCGAGCCGCCGATTTCGGCGACTCATCAGCTCGATGAGCTCGGAACCATCGCCGTCGACAGCCGCGGCCTCGTGGCGCGCATCAGCGCGCCGCCCGGTTCGCGCGTGTACGTGGCCGATGCCGATCCATCGGTACCGCGATCCGTTCGCCTGGTGCCGTCGACGGGCGTCGTCGACGTGGCGATGGTGCCGCCGGACGACGCGGCCGGCAGCGGCAGGGCGCGGATGCGGCTGGCCGTCGTGACCGCCGCCGGGCATGCCTATTCGGCCGGGTGGGGCGTGCGCGTCCTCGCGGGGCCGCCAGCACTCGAGGCCTCCGTCGCCACGGCCATCGGATCACCCGATGTCATCGTTTCCGGGACGACCGTGCCGTACGCCGCCGTCAACGTCGCGGGGCGGCCCGTGGCGGTCGACGACCACGGACGCTTCGAGGCGCGCGTGCCGCTGCCGCCATGGCCGACGGACGTCCACGTCGCAGCCGTCGATCCGGTGGGCAACCAGGCGACGGTGGCGCTGAGCGGGGTCGGCATCCTCGACTATCGCGGCCTGCCGTGGATCCCACTGGCGGTGCTGATGGTGGGACTGGCCGCCGCTGTGCTCGTCATTCGCGTGCCCCACCTGCGGGCCGAGCCACAGCGGGTGTCCGACGACGCGATCCTGGAGGAGCTCGAACCCGACTGAGACCGTCAGCCGCCTCGGCGACGACGCGCGAGCCTCTCGGCAAGGGTCTCGCTGGAAGGCGCCGGCTCCGGCACCGCCGGGGCAGCCGGCTGGATGGCAGTCGCCGACCGAGGTGCAGGAGCGGCGCGTCGCGCAGCGCCATCGTCTCGTGGCTCCGTTGCCTGGTCGCTGACGGGTGCGCGCTCGGCCCGGCGCGCGCTGCGTGCCTTCGCCGCACGCAGCTCTGCCAGTCCCGCGACCGCCTCCGGCTCGCCGCGGCCGAGGCCGAGGCGACCTGCGGCCCAGGAGCGTGCCCGCCCGAGGTCGGCCCGAGCGAGGGCAACGCGGCGCACGCCGACATCCAGCGGCACGAGAACGATCGCGAGCAGCAGGAGCCATGGCCAGATCGGCGTCGGGAAGGCGTCGGCGGCGATGTCGTGACGCCACACGGCCGTGGTGGCTTCCTCGCCCGCAAGAGGCAGAACCTGGCCGCCGCCGGCGCCGGCCCAGCTGGACAGTGCATCGGCGTCGACACCGAGACGCCGGAACTCCTCGGCGGCGGGGGAGACGATGCCAAGCGTGCGGCTCGCCGCATCGGTGCCGCTCTCGTCCTCGAACGTCTGCGCCACCCTCACGAGGTAGGCACCCGGATCGTCGGCCCGCACGGTTCCTGCATAGCGGCCGGGACCGACCTGCTCGAGGACGGTCTGCGTCGGCTCGAGATCCGGCGAGACGAGGCGCAGCAGGCTGCGGTAGAAGTTCCGTGGCGCGCCGTCGTCGTCGAACGAGCTGACCTCGACGTCCAGCTCCCCGCCCTCGGCCGGCGTGAACCGCACGTCGATGCCCTCGCTGTCGGCGGGCGGCAGCGTCCACGCCACGAGCTGCGCGGTCAACGTGCCGAACTCGGGCGTTCCGATCCACGGCGTGGCCCACTGCTGGCGAGCATCGGAGGTCCAGGCCACGGCGCGGCCCAGCCCGTACTGCCACTGAGCGAGGAGCGGATCCTCGCGACCGGTGAGCAGGGCCACGGTGGCCGAGCCCTTGGCGGTGGTCGCGTTGTAGCCGAAGAGGTCGGGAAGGCGACCGGCATCGAGCCCGTCGAGGATCTCCGAGGACGCCGACGGGATCGGCTGAAACGTCTCCTCCACGACCTGCTCCCCGGCGGTTCGGATCGTCTCGCGCAGGAAGATGTCCGGGATCGTGGTGGCGTCCGCGGCGTCGTAGTAGCGGCCGCCGGACTGCTCCGCCAGGCGGCGCAGGATGCCCGCCGACCCGCCGCCGGTGCCGATGGTCGAGAGGGTGATGCCAGCGGCCCGCATGTCGTCGAGCAGCTCGTCATACGCGCCGTGCGTCGACCAGCCATCGGTGATGAGGATGATGTGGCGCAGGGTGGCCGGGTTGTTCACCAGGTCGTCGTAGGCGGCCTTGAGGCCGGCGAAGATGTTCGTGTTGCCGTCGGCGGCAAAGCCGAGGCCGTTGCCGAGCGCCCCGAAGTCGATCGGCGCGGTGCGGACCGCCCAGTGCGCACCCTGGTCAAATGCCACCACGCCGAGCTGATCGGTGGGCGCCAGCGCCTCGGCCGCCCGAAGGATCGCCTCCTTCGCGATGTCGACCTTCTCGAACCCGCGCTGCCCCGACGGGTTGGCGGTGTCGCGCGAATCTCCGGTGCAGTGGCAGTCGGCCATGCTCCCCGACTTGTCGACCACGGCCACCATCGCCACGTCCGGGGAGCGCTCTCGGTCGCGCACCGTCATGTAGACCGGCAGAGTCTCCTCGAGCGGCGTGTCGAGGTAGCCACCGGCGCCGTAGCTCTCGCGGCCGCCGAGCATGACGAGCCCCTTGCCGAGGTCGCGGACGTACACCTGGAGGGCGGCCATGGTCGTCGCCCCCAATGCGTCCGCGGCGACGTTGTCCAGCACGACGCTGTCGTAGCCCGCCAGCGTGGCGAGCGACGACGGCACGCCACCGGAGGCGACGACGGTGACCTCCAGGTCGCCCTCACCCAACGACGCGATGAGGTCCGCCGCCCGCGCGGCGTCGTCCGTCGCGACGAGCACCTGGGGCGGGCCGGTCACGAGGACGTACGCATCGGCGGCGTTGTTCTCGCTGAAGCGATCGTCGTCCGGCTCGATCACCGCGCGGAAGACGTGGAAGCCGGCCGCATCCGCGGTCACCGACAGCGGGATGGTCGTGATGCCGGGCTCGAGCTCGAGCCCGCGCGTGGCGACCGTCTCGCCATCGGCCAGCAGCCGCAGCGTTGCACTGGTCGTGATCGTCGAGCGCAGACGGACGAGCAGGTCGACCGTCTCGCCCACACGGGCCCCGGGCGGCGCATCGATCCCGTCGACGAGCACCTCGGCAGCCGATTCGTCCGCAGGGGAGACGACGTCGAGCCGGATTCCACGTGCCGCGGCGGCGGCGATGGCATCCTCCGCCTCGCCGCCCGTGTCGTTTCCGTCCGACAGAAGGACCATGCGCTGCTGAGCTCCGGCCGGGAAGATTGCGGCCGCCAGCCGCACCGCGGCGGCGACATCGGTCGCGCCGGCCACCGGCACCGATGCCGGCTCGGCCAGCTCGCCCAGCTCGGACGGCAGCCGATCGACCAGCGCGTTGCCGCCGAAGACGACGACGCCCGCTGTATCGCCCTCGGGCTTCTCCCGCACGGCCGCCTGCGCCCAGTCGACGAGCTCCTCACTGCTGGCGTCGAGCATCGAGGCCGATGCGTCGAGCAGGAAGACGACGCTCAGCCGATCCGATGGCAATGCCAGGCGCATCCCCGCCAGCGAGAGGATCAGGCAGGCGGCGAGGACGAGGCGGATGACGAGCGAGGCGATCCGACGCCCCAACGGCAGGGTCCGCGAGGCCGCCATCCATCCGACGACCACGATCAAAGCCACCGGCAGCGTCAGCCACAGCCAGACCGGATCGGCGAAGCCGAACGGAAACGTCATCGCGCACGTCCGCCGAGCGGCTGGGGCCGACGACCGAGAGCTCGGGCCAGGGTTCGGCGCGTTGGTCGATGGAAGAGCAGCCACTCGACCGCAAGCAGCACGAGGACGGCGAGCGCGATCGGCCACCACCACTCGGCGCGCGACGGCTGCGCCGGCCCCTCCGCGGCACCGCCGACGCGGCCCATCTCGATGATGCGCTGCGGATCGCCGGGCGCGACATCGGACTCATCGGCACTGAACAGGTTGACCGCCGTCGCGCCGAGGTCCGCGGCCTGGAGCTCCGGATCGTCGCTGACCGCGTGGACGGATCGGAAGCCGATGAACTCGGCGCCGGGCAGTGTCAGGACACCGCCCACCACCGGCAGCTCGATGCCGACGCTCGACGACCCGGGAAGGTCGGTGGAGCCGGTCGTCACGACCAGCGCCCGCTCGATCCGCGGATCGACGTTGATCCGGAGTGACTGTCCGAGCCGCATCGACGAGGGCAGGAGCCCTTCGCCGGCCGGGAGCAGGTAGTCGACCAGGTTGCTCATGAGCAGCGGGAAGGCGACCTGGAGGGGCAGGTCGGACTCGCCGAGGTCGAACCCGATGAGGGCATGGCGCCTCCCGTCCGCCTCGCCGACCCCGACGAGCGGATTGCCCGCCGGCGTGCCCACGACGCTGCGCAGCCCGGCCGCCGGCTCGATCTCGCGGGCGCGGCCGATGTGCACGGTCGTCAGATCGACGAAACGAAGCAGCGGCTCCTCCGGATCGACCCGGTCGATGAGCGGGCCGTTGATGCGACCGGTGACCGCCCCGAACGGCCCGTCCTCGCCCGGGTCGATGTAGAGGGCCGGTCCCGGCGGCGGCTCGGCCGAAACGACGCCGTCGAAGATGAAGAGGCCATAGGGAGCGCCTTCCTCCTCGGCCCCCTGGAGTGCATCGGCGTATCCGGCTTCGTCCACGGCGTACAGCTCGAGGCGCGGGAGCAGGGCAAGGGCGTTCTCGAGATAGGCGCTGCCGTCGCCGACCAGCAGCGCGCGAGTCGTCTCCTCGGCCGGGACGATGGCGAAGGCGCGGTCGTCCGTCGCGAGTGCGTCGGATCCGGCGAGGCGCGCCTCTACACGCAGGGCGCCCGGCGGGACCGTGGTGATGAGAGCCTCCGAACGCTGGCCGGCCGGGACGTCGAGCTCGCGCGCGTCGACCAGCGCCCCGTCGGCATAGATCTCGAGGCGGCGCGTCGCATCGGCCGCAGACGGGTTGGCGACCGCGACGAAGAGGTCGAGCTGCGCGCCGCCCGCCCGGCGCAGCGCCGATAGCGCCGCGATCGCCTGGTTCGCATCGCTCGCGCCGACCTGCTCGACCACGACGCGAGTGCCGATCCCCACCTCGGGCAGCTCGTCGCCGGCCGCATCGGTGACGACCACGACGGTGGAGTCGGTGTCACGCGCCGCCAGGGCCGATGCGAGCGCGAACGCATCGGTCAGGTCGCCGGGCACCTGGCTGGGGAGGATGCCCTCGATCGCCTCGAGGGCCGCATCGCGGTCGTCCGTCTCGCTGACCAGGACATTGGCGCTGCCCGCGGCCGCCACCACCGTCACGCGTCCGCCGTCGGGGAGCCGCCCGACCACATCCGCCGCTCGCTCACGGGCGAGCGCCATGCGATCCTCGTCCTCGATGGCGGTCGCCATCCCGGCGCTCGTGTCGACGATGAGCACGACGTTCGCCGCCAGATCGGAGACCGTGGCCGTGAACGGCCGGACCGCGGCTGCGACCACGAGCGCCGCGATGAGGAGCTGCACCAGCAGCAGCCAGCTGAAGCGCAGCCTCTGCCACGGCGCGTTGGCCTCCACGTCGCGCACGAGCTGCTGCCACAGGAAGGTCGAGCCGACCGGGTAGTCGCGGCGGCGGAGCCGCAGCATGTAGAAGGCGACGATGATCGGCAGGCCGATGAGGCCGATCAGGGCCAGCGGGGCGATCACTCGACCACCCGTCTCCGTCTCAGAACGTCGAAGAGAAGATCTGCCAGGTCGAGGTCGGTGGGGACGGTGACGTAGGCGCCGCCGCGGCGCGAGACGAAGGCGGCGATCTCGGCCTGCCACTCTGCCAGGCGGTTGCGATAGCGGTCGACGAGGTCGTCGTCGCCGCTCACCTCGACTGCCTGCCCGGTCTCGCTGTCGACCAGGCGCGCGTCGGGCGGGACCTCGGGGTCGAGCTCGTCGGGGGCCAGGATGTGCAGCACCGACAGCTGGCACCGCGTTCCCGCCAGGACGCGGAGCGCGTCGAGGTAGCCCGGATCCATCAGGTCGCTGATCAGCAGAAGAGGGCCCGGTCCCGCGCATCCGTGCGGCGTAGGTCCGCGCCGCCTGGGCGAGACCGGTCATGCGTTCGCCGCGGGGCTCCGAGAGGAACCGGAAGAGCTCGAGCGCTCGCCGCTTGCCGCGCATCGGGCGCATCGCGCTGGCCGAGCCGTCACCCAGGAACGCGACGCTGACGCGGTCCATGCTCGCCAGCCCGAGGTAGCCGAGGGCGGCGGCGGCTCGACGGGCCGCATCCAGCTTGTTCGGCTGGCCGTAGTCCATGCTGCGGGACGCATCGACGAGGACGTGGACCGTGCACGTCCTCCTCCTCGACGAAGAGCTTGACGAAGAGCCGTTCGAGGCGGGCGTAGGCATTCCAGTCGAGCTGGCGCAGGTCGTCGCCCGGGGCGTAGTTCCGGTAGTCGGCGAACTCGACGCTCTGCCCGCGGCGGACGCTGCGGCGCTCGCCCTTCATGCGGCCGGCGGTCAGCCGCCGCGAGGCGAGCTCGATCTGCTCGAGGCGGCGCAGGAAGGCCTCGTCGAAGAGCGGGGCGCGCTCGGTTGCCGTCACGGGCCGCTCCTCCGCGCGCACGTCCGAGGTGTCAGCGGTCCGGCGTGAGATCGTGACGTCGTCCACCGTGCAGCACGTTGTCACGCGGACCCGTGACGGTTGCGACTGGCCGCCCGAGCCGCAGTCCAGCCTTCGCCAGGACGCCATGGCCCCCTACTCGGCTGGTTCGGTGGGCGTCTCGGCGATGATCGCGCGAACGACCGAGTCGGTGCTGATGCCCTCGGCCTCGCCCTCGAAGTTGAGGATGACCCGATGGCGGAGCGCCGGCGCCGCGACCGCCTGCACGTCGCTGTAGGCAACGTTGAATCGGCCCTCGAGCAGCGCGGTGATCTTCGCGCCGAGGACGATCGCCTGGGCACCGCGCGGCGACGCGCCGTAGCGCACGTACGACTTCACGATGTCCGGAACGCGCTCGGTGTCGGGATGTGTCGCCCGCAGGATGCGGATGGCGTACGCCATCACGTGTGACGCGATGGGTACGTCGCGCGCCAGGCGCTGCATGGCGAGCACATCGGCGCCGGTCGCCGCCTTCCCCGCGCTCGGCTGCTCCGCCCCGGTCGTCCGCTCCATGATCCGGACGAGGTCCTCCTCGGACGGGAACGGCACATCGACCTTGAAGAAGAATCGGTCGAGCTGCGCCTCCGGCAGCGGGTAGGTTCCCTCCATCTCGAGCGGGTTCTGCGTGGCGAGCACGAAGAATGGCTCGGACAGCGTGTACTGCTGCTTGGCGACGGTGACCCGATGCTCCTGCATCGCCTCGAGGAGGGCCGACTGGGTCTTCGGCGTCGCGCGGTTGATCTCGTCGGCGAGGACGAGGTTGCTGAAGATCGGTCCCTGCTGGAAGCGGAATCGCCGCTCACCGCCTTCCTCGACCAGGATGTTCGTTCCGACGATGTCGGCCGGCATCAGGTCGGGCGTGAACTGGATGCGGCTGAAGCCAAGGTCGAGAGCCTCAGCCATGGTCCGGACGAGCATCGTCTTGCCCAGCCCTGGGACGCCTTCGAGGAGCGCATGAGATCCGGCGATCAGGCTGATCAGCGTGTGCCGCACCAGCTGCGCCTGCCCGACGATGAAGGTGCCGACCTCGGACTCGATCTGGCCGGCGAGCTCGGCGAACCGCTCCGGCTCGATCCGCTCGGACGCTTGGGTGGTGGTGGGCGGGCTCTGGTCGGTCATCGGCCTGGTCACTCCGTTGGCTCGAGTCGTGAGAAGTAGTCGCGCACGAAGTCCTTGAGCGTGATCGGCACCTGCTGCCGGTCGAGTGCCGACTGTGCGTAGTCGTTGAAGAGATCGAAGACGGACCGATACGGGACGACGCTGTCGTTGTCGAAGCCCACCCCGGATCCGGATCCGGTCTGATCGTTGCCGCCGTTGCCGCCGCCTCCGGCGATGAAGTCCGGCTCGCCCGGCCGGCCGAAGCGGTCGAAGTCGGTCAGGACGCTGCCGTCATCGTCCGTCTCGAATCCCTGGTTGCCCTGGCTCGGTCCGTCGAAGCCGCCGGTGCGGAGGCCGCCGCCCGGGATTCGCCGCACGGTCGTGCCGCCGCCACCGCCCGGCTGCTGACCAGCCGGCGCCGGGCTGGTTGCCCGGTTGATTGCCGGGCTGGTTCCCCGGTTGATTTCCAGGCTGGTTGCCGGGCTGGTTCCCCGGTTGGTTCCCGGGCTGGTTCCCGGCTGGTTCCCCGGCTGACCCGACGCGCCCGGCTGACCCGACGCGCCCGGCTGACCCGACGCGCCCGGCTGACCCGATCCGCCCGGCTGACCCGACCCAGCGGGCTGACCCGACCCAGCGGGCTGACCTGACGCGCCGGGCTGACCCGTGCTCGAGCCCGTCGGCTGGCCCGCGCGAGCGACCTGGCGCGCTCCATCCTGGAGGGCGGACTGAGCGCCGGCGACGTCGCGCTGGAGCTGGCGATCACGCTCTGCCTCGCGCACGGCATCGGCGGCTCGATCGAGGGCCTCGGCTGCGGCCTGGCGGTCCTCCTCCGATCCGGAACGCGCGGCCGCATCGAGCGCATCGGCGGCTTCGGCAAGGGCGCGAGCGGCCTGCGGCTGCGAGGCTGCGCCGGCCTGGGCCGCCCGGCGCAGCTCGTCCGCTCGGGCCGACGCCTGCTCCTGGCTCATCGAGCCGGCCTGCTCGGCGAGCTCCTCGAGGTCACGCGCCGTCTCCTCCGGATCGCCTTCGGGGTTGGCCTCCTCGTCGTCGGTCGCGGCCCGCGACGCGGAGCGGGCGAGCTGGCTCAAGCCTGCATCGCGCTCGGCAGCCCGGGGATCGGTCATGCGCGAAAGCTCCTCCTGCACCGATCCGATGCGCGCCAGCGTCGCCTCCCGGTCGGCGCCCTGCTCGCGCAGCTGGCGGGCGAGCTCGCGCAGCTGGCGCTCGAGCTCCTCGCGCCGTGGATCGGGGTTGTCGACATTCTCCTCGCCGACCTCGTCGGCGACATCCTCGACGCGCTCTGCCACGCGCTCGGCTGCTTCACGCGCCGCCCGCCGCTGGGCCACCACGTCGTCCTGCGGATTCGGCCACGCGACGAGTAGCAGCGTCATCGCCAGCCCGGCGCCGATGACTGCCATCGGGCGCCGCTGGAGGGCGGGGCGGAAGGCCCGGCGCAGGTCGACGGCGTTGAGGCGCGCGCGCGCATCGGCGAGCTGGCGGGCTTCGAGCGGGTCGTCGGAGTCGTGCGCCGCCAGCTCCAGTGCCGTTCCCAGCCGCTGGCGAAGCGAAAGCTCCTCATCTGCTCGACGCGCCGCCTCGACGAGGCTCGGCCGGCGGCGGGCCGTGTCCAGCACCCAGCCGACGATCGCAACGCCGACAATGCCGAGCTGGATGAGCGGCGCGATCTCCATCGGGAAGGCCCTCGCCAACAGCTGCACCAGCGCGACCGCGAGCACCGCTGCCGCGCCAACGATCAGCGCCGAGCGGACGGCGCGACGCCACCAGAGGCGGCGCCGCAGGCTGCGGAGGCGCGCGAGGGCATCCGGTCCGATCCTCTCGGCGACCGCGGCGGCGACGAGGCGATCGCTCATTGACGGCCCCTGGGTCGTCGGAACGCCCAGCGCATGCCGGCCGGGACGACGAGGCGCATCGCGCCCAGGGTCAGGATCGCCGCGACGAGGACGAACGTGATCGTGACCCGGGGCCACCAGTAGCCCGATCCGGTCTCGATCGGCACCTGTTGGCAGACGTCACCCTCGCAGATCACCTCACCCTCACCTGCCGGGTTGCCCCGCAGCTGAGCGAGCATGTCGTTGAGCCCGCCGAAGCCACCGGGCTCCGTCCGGGCCACGACGTCGAGCATGCCGATCACGGGATTGACGTACAACAGCTGCTCCGGAGCCCGGTCCGGCGGGCCGACCCCGAAGCCTCCCTCGTCGCGGCTGGCGACGACGGTCCAGAAGGTGAAGAGCATCGCCGTCCCGAGGGTCAGCGCCAGGACGGTGATGTAGGTGAGCACGGTCGCGGCCTGGGTCCGCTTCAGGAGGGCGGAGTAGAAGAGGCCGATGGCGCCGAGCACCAGGGCGGTGGCGACGAGCACGATCTGCTGGCGGACGATGTCGCCGATCGTCGCACCGCCGTACATCAGCACGATCGCGGTGATCGGCACGGCCGCCACGATCATGAGGACCACAAACGCCAGGGCCGCGGTGAGCTTTCCGATGACGATGCCACTGGGACGCATCGGCGTGCTGACGAGCAGGTCGAGCGTCTGCTTCTCTCGCTCCAGGCTGATCTGCCCCGCGGTGAAGGCCGGGGCGATGAAGCACACCAGGATGAGCTGGAAGATCGAAAGCAACGTGAAGATCGCCTGGCCGATGAGCGCGGAGGCGCTTGCCTCGCGAATGATCCCGCCACCCCCGAGGGCGTCGCGCGCAGTGGGCGCCACGACGACATACACGCCGTACGTGATGAGCGCGAGGATGGCGAGGTAGACGGTCAGGACGATGAAGGCGCGCCGGCCGCGCATCCGCGAGCGGAGCTCCTTGACCAGGATGGTGGCGACCGACGAGCCGAACTCGCGCAGGTTCGAGCGGCGCGCCGGACCCAGGGTCGCGCCGGTCGCGGTCATGCCGCGGTCTCCTGTTCGAGCTGCCCCGTCACCTTCAGGAAGATCTCCTCGAGATCGCTCGTTGCCTGGCTGAACCCGACGACCCGGTGGCCGGCCTCGATCATCGCCCGCAGGAGCTCGGCCTGTGCCTCCGGCGAGCCGTCGAACGAGGCCTCGATGCGCACCGCGCCATCGGCATTGACGCTGGCCTCAAGGACGTCGGTGACCCGCGCATCGGTTCCGAGCCAAACCTGCGCAGCGGCGACGGCTGCCTCGTCGCCGAGGAGATCGATTCGGAGCAGGGCGGTCGCCCGCAGCGAGCGCTCGATCTCGCCGATGCTGCCGGACCGCAGAAGCCGGCCGTGGTCGATGATGGCGACCCCGGTGCACATCTCACCGAGCTCGGGGAGGATGTGGCTGCTGACCAGGATCGTCTTGCCCATGGCGCGCAGCTCCCGAAGGATCTCGCGCATCTCGACCCGCGCCCGCGGGTCAAGGCCCGATGCAGGCTCGTCGAGAATGAGGAGCGCGGGGTCGTGGACGAGGGTGTGCGCCAGGCACAGCCGCTGACGCATGCCGCGCGACAGGGCTTCGACGTAGGCCTCGCGCTTCTCGGTCAGGCTGACGATCTCGAGCAGCTCCCCGATCATGGTCGCCCGTCGGTTGGCCGGCACGCCATAGCAGCGCGCGAAGAAGTCGAGGTACTCCCAGACGCGCATGTCGTCGTAGACGCCATAGAAGTCCGGCATGTAGCCGATGCGGCGGCGTACCTCGAGCGGGTCCGCATCGACGGGGATGCCCGTCACGAACGCCCCACCCGCCGTCGGCGCCAGGAGCGTGGCGAGGATCTTCATGATCGTCGTCTTGCCGGCCCCGTTCGGCCCGACCAGGCCGTAGATCTCGCCCGCGCCCACGAGCAGGTCGACGCCGGCGACGGCAGTCTCGTCGCCGTAGCGCTTGACCAGGCCCCGCGTCTCGACGATGGGCGGGCTCGTCATCGGTCGATCACCCCCGACACCTCGGCGGTCACGAAGACGCCCTGCTGCCCGAAGTTCGGGTCGACCTCCACGCCGGTGATGCGCACCTCGATGCGTCCGGTCGGCCCGAGGGCCGATGGGTCATCGAGCGTGAACCGGTTCTGCCGCCCGAGATCTCCGATCGTGGTCCAACCGCCGCCGTCGGCATCGCGGACCTCGACGGTCATGCCCTCGGGCCAGAATCCGACGAGCTGTCCGGGATCGGAGAGGACCATCGAGGGATCGGGACCGACGATGATCTCCACTTCGTCGGCGGCCAGGCCGACCGCCTCGAGCGGGAGCGAGATGCCGAAAGTCGCGGATCCGTCGCCGATGGAGACCATGCCCGGACCGTTCAGGGCGGCCGCCCCCGTCGTCTCGAGGATGGCCGTGCCCATCTGGTGGGGAAGGATCGTCACCTCGCCATCGCCGACGATGGGTCGCACGGCCAGCACCTCGACTTCGTCGACGTGGCGCTGGGCGGTGATGCCGTCCACGATGATGGGCATCGGACCTTCCGCCTCGCGCCAGCCGATGACATATGGCCCGCGCCCGCCGGATACGCCGAGGTCGACACCCCCGAGCTGGTTCTGCCCGACGAGCGCGTTGATGACCTGCCGGCGCAGCGCGATCCGGCGCTGATCGTCCGAGCCGCTGTCCAGGCCACCGAACCCGTAGACCTGGTCGGAGGCCGCGGACCCGTTGAAGTTCGTGGAGGGAACGGTGAACTCGGCGCTCGCCCCCGGCTCGAGATCCCCGATGCGCTCGCCGCCGGAGGCGCTGATGTAGGCCACGTCCGTCAGCGTGGCGTCGGAGATGTTCGTCACCGTGCCGGTCACCTCGCCATCCTGCCCCACCCAGCTGACCTCCAGCGCCTGCTGCTGCTCGAGGATCGCGCTGGCGTGGACCCCCTCGAAGTCGAAGACGTTGATGGCGAGATCGCGCAGGTGCGCCGGCTCGCCCTGCTCGACGACGACACTTCCGCTCGCCGTCGGATCGGACGGGGTCAGCATGCGGCCGAGGAGTGCATCGGCCTCGACAGTGAAATCGTAGGTGGCGCGGTCGGGCGAGAAAACGCCAGCGTAGGTGTCGACCGTGGCGGCGCTGCCGACCGGCGTCGTTCGCGTCACGGTGATCTGGTTGACCACGACGTCGCTGCCCTTCAGCGAGCGGCCGATGCCGTAGGAGCAGGCGCTGAAGAGGACGATCAGGATCGGCGCCGTGACCCAGGCGAGCTCGCGGCGGTCAACCCGGCGCAGCACGAGGTAGCTGATCGGGCCGATGAGCAGGATGTAACCGACGATCACGACGAGCAGCAGCTCTGCCGGCGGAACCTCGAGCGCCGGCAGCGTCTCGAGCGCCCCGGTCATCGCCGATGTGATCTCGTCCTGGCGGGGGACGCCGGCACCCCAGAACTGCTCGAGGAGGGCATCCGTCGGGAGGATGCGCGCCCAGAAGCCGGGCGCTCCATCCCAGGCGCGGTAGGCGGGGGTGGCCATGTCGCCGCCGATGAGGACGACGCGGCCGCCCCCCAACGGACGCATCGAGGCGAGGACAGTGCCGTCGTCCGCCGTGATCAGCGCGCGGGCCTCCGCACCGAGCGTCCCGGACGAGACCGTTTCCGCCTCGACCGCTCCGTCGCCGGCGCCGGCCCATTCGGCCACCGGGTCCCCGGAGACGTCATCGACGCTGGCCAGCGTGCTCATCGGCAGCAGGTCGGTGAAGGCGGCCGTCCGCGCCTGCCAGTCCGGCCCGCCCATCACGACCAGCCGTCCACCGTCCGTCACCCAGCGCTCGATGCTGCGGCGCTGCGCCTCGGTCAACGCCGAGCTGTCGCCGGCCCAGATGATGGTGGCAAGCCCGCCCAGCGGTTCGGGTCGCTCCGGAATGTCAGCCGGGCCCAGAATGATCGGCTCGGGGGCATCGAGGCCCGTCGAGCTGGCCAGCTGGGGGCGCAGGGTGCCGGTGGCGTCTCCGACGACAGCGACCTGGTCGTTCGACTGCTCGAGCACGCTGATGGCGACGGTGCTGCTGACCTGACCGTTCGGCTCGTCGTAGGCGATCGTCAGCTCACGCTGGAAGGCCTCGGGCTGCACGTAGAGCGGCACCACCTTGCGGGCGCCGGACGGAAGGTCGACGAAGCGTCGGACTGTTCCGATGCTGGTCGTCGTCGACAGGTAGCCTTCCGTCGGCGCACCCTCGTTGACGAGGGTCACCGACACTGCCATCCAGCCGCTGACCTCGTACCGTCCGCCAACAAGGGCGCGCGTCTCGATCTGCACGGAGCTGGCGGCGTGGGCAGGCGTCGCGCCGACCAGGAGCGCGATCACGGCGGCGAGCACGGCGGCGTGCACGATGCGGTGGGGAGCGGCCAGCTTCGTCATCCTCCCTGCTCTGATCGTGCCGTGCGGTCCGCGGTCCAACGGTAGACGCGGCTGATGGCGGCGGAGTTGCATGCCGGATCGTTGGCCGCGCACGAGTGTAGAGTGCATCGCGCCCGATGGAAGCCTTGTCGGACGGACGTCACGAGCTCGAGCGGCACTTCGAGCGCCAGATGCGTGCCCAGGAGCGGCAGCTCGCCTGGGTCCGGCTCGGCCTCGTCGCGCTCGGCGTCGCCGTCATCCTGATCGTCCCCGACGTGGCGGGAGCGGCGGTTCTCCTCGGCGTTCTCGGCATGGTCGCCGCGTGGAGCCTCGCGGTGCCGTGGCTGCTGCGGCGGTTCCCCGCCCGGGAAGTCGGCATCGTCAGCACCGGTGTCGAGATGGCCGCGGTCACCATCGCGGTCTACGTCGCGACCGATGCGCCCGACCTCTATCTCCTCTACGGGCTCGTCATCCTCGGCGCCGCCCTTCGGTTCGGGCTCGGCGCATCGGTCTGGTCGTCGCTGGTCATGAGCGCCATGTACCTGGCGGTCGTGATCCTGCCCGGCGGTGTGCAGGCGTCTGAAGTCGAGTCGCTTCCCATCCAGGTCGGCTACCTCGTTGGCTTCGGCGTCGTCGCGGGGCTGTTCAGCCGCATCGTCATCGGTCGGGCGACCGAGAATGCCCAGCTCCAGGCCCGGCTGGACGAGGAGGAGCGCGAGCTCGAGCGCACACGCGAGCGAGAGCTCCTGAGCCGCCTCGGCCGGGACTTCAACGAGTCGCTCGAGCGTGGCGCCGTGCTCGAGGCGGTCGCCAACGGCGCAGGCCCGCTGCTGGGTGGCGCGACGATGGTGTTCACCGTCACCGATACCGATCGGCGGCTGTTCGCCGCCGCCGGGTCCGGCCCGGATCCGCAGCTGGTCGACTCGTGGCTCGCCTTCGTGCGCGGCCGGCCGCCACGTCTCGGCGAAGGGTTGGTCGGGTCGGTGGCGGCGACCGCGGCCGGGCGGCAGGCCCACGCGGCCGAGATCGAAACCGGCGACCCGGACGGGATGCGCGCGCTCGGGATGGATTGGCTGATCGCCGTCCCGATCCTCGCGGGTGGGCGGCTGCACGGCGTCCTCGCCACGAGCGGCGGGCAGGACCGGCCGCTGGCGGATGGGACGCGGCGCATGGCGGAAGCCGTGGCGGACCGCGCCGGGCCCGCGCTCCAGAACGCGCAGCTGTGGTCCGACCTCCAGGAGCGGATGGCGCGTGAGCAGGCGGCGCAGCGCATCAAGGACGACTTCCTCTCGATCGTGAGCCACGAGCTGCGAACCCCGCTCACCAGCATCCAGGGCTACTCGCAGCTGCTCGAGGGCCGGCTGCGCGGCGAGCACCACGGTGAGAGCAAGGAGATGGCGCACCTTCGCGTGATCCGTTCGCAGGTCGGCAGGATGCGACGCCTCGTCGACGACCTGCTCGACGTCAGCCGTATCGACCGGCGCGGCGCGGTCAGCATCGAGCCGGTCGACTTCGATCTGGCCGAGGAGGTGCGCGGGGCGGCCGTCCGGATCGGGCGCGAGCACAGCGATCGGCTCATCGCCGTCGTCGCCGACTCCTCGATACCCGTTCACGCCGATCGCGACCGCATCGACCAGGTACTCACCAACCTGCTAGAGAACGCGGTGAAGTACTCGCCGGATGGCGGGCCGATCCGCGTCAGCGCCGAGCGTCGTGGCGGCGAGGTCGAAGTGCGGGTCGCCGATACCGGGGTCGGCATCCCGCCCGATCGACGCGAAAACGTCTTCGAGCGCTTCTACCAGGCCGATGGCGACGCCGGCCGGCGTCGCTTCGGCGGGCTCGGACTGGGGCTCTACATCAGCCGCGCCATCATCGACGCCCACGGCGGGCGGATCTGGGCGACGGAGAACACCGAGGCCGAGAGCGGCTCGGTCTTCGGGTTCCGAATACCGCGCGTGGCCATGCCGCTGGCCCCGGCCGGGATCGCCCCGACCGGTGAGCCGCCCCCGTTCGTCATGCGCAGCCGCGACGGCTGATGCGCGCCCGGCTCGCGGAGATCGCCGCTCGCCGAGGCCTTGAGCTGGTGGGCGTCACATCGGCGGCACCGATGCCGGAGGACCGGGCACGGATCGAGGCGAGCGTCGCCGCCGGACGCATGGGCCGCATGGGCTGGATGGGTGGGGAGCGTGGCGCCCGGTCGACCGACCCGCGCGCGCACGATCCCGCGGCGCGCTCGGTGGTCGTGGTGGCGGCGCCGTATGTCGGGGAGGACCGCGCCGCCTGGGACCCGGATCCCGGCGCGCTTCGATCGGCATTGGCGCCGGTGCTGTCCTCGTCGCCCTCGCAGCCGGCCGGCAAGATCGCACGCTACGCGGTCGGCACCGACTATCACGCGGCACTTCGCTCCAGGCTGGAGGGCCTCGCCGCCGACCTGCGCGAGGCCGGGCTGCCCGCCGGCGACGTCGCCTATGTCGACGATCGGCCGCTCGCGGAGCGCGCGCTGGCCGCCCGGGCCGGGCTGGGCTGGCTCGGCAAGAACACGAACCTGCTCACTCACCATCGTGCCGGGTCGTGGGTCTTCCTGGGCGCCATCCTCAGCTCGGCCGAGCTGCCGGCGGACGAGCCGGTGCGGTCGAGCTGTGGCTCGTGCACCCGGTGCCTCGGCGGCTGCCCGACCGGCGCCCTGGTCGCGCCGCGGACGATCGATGCCCGGCGATGCATCAGCTACCTCACGATCGAGCATCCCGGCCCGTTCGAGGCGTGGGAGGCGACGGCGCTGGGGGACTGGATCTTCGGCTGCGACGTCTGCCAGGAGGTCTGTCCTGTCAATGCAGACGCCGACGACACGGGACCTCTGCTGGTTCCCCTCGTGCCGCTGATCGAGTGGCTCTTGCCGATGAGCGGGCGCGCCTTCCAACGCCAGCTCGGGGCGACCGCGCTGACGCGGGCAGGTCGGCATCGGCTGCTGCGCAATGCGCTGGCGGCGCTGGGGAATGCGCCGGTATCTGCTTCCGTGCGGCCGACGCTCGAGCTGGCGGCACAGGATCGCCGCCCCGAGGTCCGCGCCGAGGCTGGGAGGCTGCTGGGGCGCGGATAAGGCGCGCGGCGCCCGATCTGTCGACCGTTCTTCACCGGACCGCTCCTTCGCGCGCTGTCTGCGCATTCTGGCGACCACCGGCACGCACGAGCGGCGCACGGCGGGGCAGCTCACGCTCGTCTGCACCCGATCTACCGAGCATCCGCCGCCCGCCATGTCCTTCGCGCGCGATCTGGTCGATGTGTCGAGCGCCGCGCCCCGATCCGCCGCCTAGCCAGCGCCACTATCCTGAGCGCCGATGCCCCGCGTCGCGCCGTTCGCCGGCCTGCACTACTCCCTCGACCGCTTCGGCAGTTCGACCGTGCCCGACCGCGTGCGCCTTGCCGACGACGCCGATGCCCCGCCGACCCGGGTCGCCGACCTGACCGATCTCGCCTGTCCGCCATACGACGTCATCGACGACGAGCAGCGGGCCGCGCTCCTGGCGCGCGACGAGCGGAACGCCGTGCGCCTCGAGTTCAGCCCCGAGCCTGATCCCCATGCCGCTGCGGCCCGAACGCTGGACGACTGGCTTGCGGACGGGACGCTGGCGCGCCGCGACGAGCCTGCGGCGTACTACTACCGGCACGCGACGGTCGCCGATCCCGATGTGCCCACCGTCGAGGGGATCGTGATGCGCGTGCTGCTCGAGCCGTGGGGTGCCGGCGTGCGGCCTCACGAGCACACGATGCCGGGGCCAAAGGCGGATCGGCTTGCACTGCTCCATGCGACTCGGACCCAGCTCAGCCCGATCCTTGCCGTCTACTTCGACCGATCCGAGCGCTACCAGCACGTGATGAGCCGCGCCTGGACCGACGAGTGGCGCGCTCGCGACGGGGATGGGCTGCTCCACCAGCTGGCAGCCACGGAGTCCGATGAGCGGATGGTCAACTACCTCGCGCGCCAGACGCTGTTCGTGGCCGACGGTCACCATCGCTACGAGACGGCCCTGGCATACCAGGCGGAGGTTCGGGCTGACCCGCGGATGGCCGATGCGGGCCGCGGGGAGCTGGCCGCCGACTGGATCATGATGCTGCTCGTCAACGCCGAGCTTGAGGAGCTCGAGATCCGGCCCACCCATCGGCTCCTGCTGGACGCCGACACTGAGGCGCTGAAGGCGCTGGTCGCCGGCGACGACCCCTTGTGGCAGGCGATCCCGATCGCGCCCGGCGAGCTCGGAGGCGCCCTGGAGGCGCGGCGACACGAGGACACGCCGTCGTTCGGCATCCTCCTGGCGGGCGACGAAGGTTTTCTCCTGGTCGGCGATCCCGACGGGCTGGCGGATCGGCTGCGGCGATCCTCGATGGGTCGCGCGGTGCGCTCGCTCGACCTTGCTGCGCTGCATGTCGCCGTGCTGGAGGATCGGCTCGGGATCGGCCCTGACGAGATCGCCGCCGGCGAGCGGCTGGCCTACACTAGGAGCGACGTCGACGCGCGCGAGCGCGTCGCCCGTGGCGAGGTCGCTGCCGCGATCCTCGTCCGGCCCACCCGCATGGATCAGCTGGCCGAGGTGGCCAGCGCCGGCGATGTGATGCCGCAGAAGTCGACCTATTTCTATCCAAAGCTGCTGACCGGCATGGTCTTCAACCCCCTGGAGGACTGACGCACACCGATGGTGCAGGCGATCAAGCGCGACGAGGTCTTCATCGAGCCCGAGGGCATCCACGTCGAGACCCACCAGCCCGAGCGTCGATCGCGCAAGCCTCCGCTCCTCCTCGTCCATGGCGCGCTGACCGGGTCGTGGCTGTGGACCGAGTTCGCGGCCTACCTGGCCGAGCGCGGCTGGGAGGCCCATGCCATGAACCTGCGCGGCCACTTCACCAGCGCGCCCGCTGAGCTGGACGAGACGACGATGCGCGACTACGCCGATGACGTCGGGGTCGCGATGCGGCAGCTCGGGCGTCCGGCGGTGGTCATCGGCTGGGGCATCGGTGCGCTGGCGGCCCTCATGCACGCCGAGCGCTCACCGGTGCTGGGCCTCGTGCTGCTGGCACCATCGCCACCGGCCGCGGCCCTGCCGCGGCGCCCCGACGATCACGAGATGCGCACCGTGCCGGAGGTGTACGACGCCGCCTGGTGGGGCTGGACCGGCACGCCGGACGAGCTGCGCGACCGGATGCCGGACATGGACGAGCACGACATCGAGAAGATGAGCGAGCTGATGGACGGCGCGCGTGAGTCCGGGCCCGCCCGCCGCGAGCGGATGCGGGGCGTGGCGGTCGACACCTCCGGCCTGCGCGACACGCCCAGCCTCGTCATCGGCGCCGGCCTCGACGACGTGATCCACCCCAACGAGGCGCGCCAGACCGCGGACCTGCTCGGCGCGACCTACGAGTACTTCCCGTCGGCCTCGCACTTCGGGCTGGTGATGGGGGAGCACACCTGGCCCGAGGTTGCGGCCAGCGTCCTCGGCTGGCTCGAGGAGCGGCGCCACGCGATGGCCGCCGGCGGTCCGGTGGCAGTCGGAGCGCGCCGCTAGCGGGTTTGCAGACCCTCGACCGGCCTTGCTATCCTCAGGCCCGACCTCGACGCGTGCCGCATTCGTCTAGAGGCCTAGGACACCGCCCTCTCAAGGCGGAGATCACCGGTTCGAATCCGGTATGCGGTACCAGACCTTTCCTTCAGGCCCGATCCACGGCCGGATCGGGCCGTTTCGCTGCCTGCGATCGCACGTCTGACCCCTTATGGCGTTGGACCGTGACAACGGTGGATAGTCGCGCGGCCAGCCTCACGCTGGCATCCCTCCCGATGGCGCAGCGCGGCCAATGGCACGTTCGGTCCGGCCGCCCATCCAGTCTGCAACGAGCTCGACGTACGTCTGAGGCGCCTCCACCGGCAGCAGATGACCGATGCCGTGCACGGTGCGGAACTCCCAGGCCGGATGTAGCTCCATGAGCCCGTCGACGAGGCGGCGGGGGATGATGCGATCCTGATCGCCCCACACGACAAGCGTCGGGGCCTCGATCCGCTCCAGCTGCGCACGTACCATCCCTTCGTCGACCGTCAGGGCCGCGAGTACCGAGACGGCGGCCTGGATGGCGCCGTCGATCCGCCACGGCACGCGGTAGCGCTCGATCTCCTCGCCGATGAGGCTCAGCAGGGCCGGCGAGATGCGGGACGCATCGGCGCCCATGCGGGCCATGGTTTGGGTCAGCCGCGGATCGGTCGGGTCATCGCGCCAGCGGCGCCACATGTCTGTCTTGAGGCGGATGCCGGCGCGCATCGGGATCCGCGCCAGCCGCGGCGCCAGGCTCAGCGCGACGCGCCAGGCCCACGCGAAGCTCGGCGGATCCGGGAGCCCGGGAAGCGCCGGACCGGTCAGTACCAGGCGCGCCACCCGCCCGGGATGCCGTGCCGCGAAGAGCGCGCTCACCAGCGCGCCCATCGAGTGGCCGTGGAGCACCACTTGCTCCAGATCGAGGGCCTGGCACAGGTCGGCGAGGAAGCGGGCGCCGTGCTCGGCGCGCCCGGCGCGCGGATCGACCGGCCGGGTGCGGCCGGCGCCGGGCAGGTCCGGCGCGATCACCGCGCCGTGGGCCGCGAGCGGTCGCATGACGTCCATCCACGACCACGAGCCGGCGCCCAGCGGATGCACCAGGAGATGCGGCGGCGCGTCACGGGAAGCGCCTGCCGCAGCGGTCCGCAGGTAGTGGACCCGGATTCCGCCGATGTCGGCGACCTGGCTGATCACTCCTGCCCAGCGCTCGGAACGCTCGCTCCAGTCATACCCGGGCCTGACCCTAGACATGGCAGCCACGATAGCCGCAGATGCTCGCGGCTCGCCGAGCGGAAGCGAAGCGCTCGAGCACAGTCTGGCCTCCACAGGGCGAGCAGGTAGGCTTCGACGCATGGAGCACATAGCCGATGTCCTGTTCCAGCTCTTCTGGCTGCTCCTCGCGGCGAAGCTGGGGGACGAAGTCTTCAAACGGATCGGTCAGCCGCCGATCATCGGCGAGATCCTCGGAGGCATCGTCGTCGGCCCGGCGGTGCTCGGCCTGTACCAGGTGAACGCTGAGACGCTCCTGTTCGCCGAGATCGGAGTCGTCTTGCTCCTTTTCCAGGTCGGTGTCGAGACGCGGCTGCACGACCTGGTTCGCGTCGGTGGCACGGCGGCCGCCGTCGGCGGTCTCGGCGTCGCGCTGCCCTTTGTCGCCGGCATCGGTCTTGGCTTTGTGCTCGGCTATCCGATCGAGGTTGGCGTTTTCCTCGCGGCAGCGCTCGTCGCGACATCGGTCGGCATCACATCGGGGGTCCTTGGATCGCTCGGAGCCCTGGGGACGATGTCGGGTAGGGTGATTCTTGGCGCAGCCGTCATCGACGACGTGCTGGCGATGTTGATCCTGGCGGTGGCGACGGGACTGGCCGCGGGTGCCGTAAGCCCGGACCGCATTGCGATTCTGATCGGCCTGGCGCTCGCCTTCATCGGCATCGTGGTCGTTGGCGGCACGCGACTCCTACGCCGCCGGCGCTCCCTGCTCACCGACCCGGTGTTCGCGCAGACTCCATTTCTGCCCGGAATGATCATCATGCTCGGACTCGCCGCGCTGGCGGCCGCGATTGGGCTTGCCGCGATCATCGGTGCATTCCTTGCCGGCATGGTGGTCGGTGAGTCGAGCGAGAAGCACGCGCTCGAGGAAGAGGTCGCCCCGGTTGCCGCCTTCTTCACGCCCTTCTTCTTCGGGTCGATCGGCGCACAGATCGACCTCGCGGGCCTCGCCGACTGGGCCGTCCTCGGGACTCTGATATTGGTGGTCGCTGTCGCGATCACAACGAAGTTCGCCGGTGCGCTCCTAGGGGCGGTTCGGCTTGGGCGCGATCGCGCGGTGCTGATCGCAGCGGGGATGGTGCCTCGCGGCGAGGTCGGCATCGTGGTGGCAGGTCTCGGCCTGCAGCTCGGCGCGATCCAATCATCGACGTACAGCGTCGTCGTCGGCATGGCCATCATCACGACGCTGCTCATCCCGCCGTTCCTCCCAGGCCTCGTGCGTCGGGCGGAAGGGATTCCCCCTCCGGGTGAACCCTGACTCCCGAATCGTTGGACGTTGTCGGCCTTCACCCGATCGCCGAGGAGCCTGAGCACGTCGTCTGGTGCGAGGAGCCCTTATCGATCCTGTCTCATGCGTCTCTTGCGATGTACTCCGTGTACGCGGCTGAGACACATCAGACATTTCGCCAGGAATCCGGTATGCGGTACCAAATTCGCCATTCGCAGGCCCGATCCACGCTCGGATCGGGCCCTTTCGCTGTCAGCTGACCGCGGAGTGGTCCCTGTCCGGTTCCAACGGCCCAGGCGAACGCCGCGTCTCTTCCTGATCGAGCCACAGCATCGGGAATTCGATGCCGCACGTGCGGCGGGATCGAGCGTCTCGGGCGCCGCGTAGCCGAGGATCGCGTCGGAGCCGGCCCATTGCCCCGACCTGCGTCGTCGGCGTTGCATAGAGGGGAGATAGAGCCGGCGTCGACGCCGCGTCGATCGCCCTCCTGGATGGTTCCCCTGCCAGCGCGCCGCAGACGCGGCAGCGAGAGGCCAGATCAAGGAGCAAGATCGTGGCAACGCAGGTCACAGCAACCACCCCTCTCACCCGGCCCGCACCCCGTCTCGGCGCCTTCGAGGGCGCAATTCTCGCCGTCATTGCGGTGGCGGTCATCGGCGTAGGCGTTTGGAGCCAGGCGGGTTCCATCCGTGACGCGACCACCGACAGCCCCGCGTACGGCGTGGGCTACCCGCTTCACGGCGGCCTAGCTGGACCGAGCCGCGTCGGTCAGCTGTCGACGGTCGACCTGGCCGCTCCCTACGGGGCCGGCTACCCGCTCCACGGCGGTCTCGCCGGTCCGAGCCGCGTCGACAGCGGGGACTGAGCTCCGGCACGCCTCCGACGAGCCACTCGACGGCGGCCGATGTGGCCGCCGTCAATCCTTGACCCATCCTTGGGGCCTGCGGCATCGTGGGGCGGAATGGAGGAGAACTTGCAGTTCAGGATCCTTGGCTCGCTATCCGTCGTCGGCAACGGGAAAGTCGCTGCGCTCGGCCCACCAAAGCAGCGCGCGCTCCTCGCAATCCTGCTGACCCGCATCGGCGAGGCCGTGCCAGTGGAGCGGCTCATCGAGCTGCTGTGGGGCGCTGCCGCTCCACGCACCGCGGACCACTCGATCCAGATCTACGTATCGGACCTCCGCCGCGCGTTCGAGCCGTTGGGCGGATCGGACCTGCTCGTGACGCGGCAGCCCGGGTATGTCCTCGACGTGGACCCGGACTCGGTCGACGCGTGGAGGTTCGAACGCCTCGTGAAGGAAGGGACGCGGCTCCTCGAGGACGGCGACCAAGATGCAGGCCGCTCGATGATTCGCGAGGCGCTCGGCCTGTGGAGCGGTCCGCCACTGTCGGACTTTCCGTACGAGGAGTTCGCCCAGCCTGTCGCCCGGCGGCTGACCGAGGAACGCCTGACCGCCGTGGAGGCGTACGCGGCGGCCAGCCTCGAGGCCGGAAGGGTCACGGAAGCACTGGACCTGCTGACGGCGGCGGCACAGGACGATCCCCTCAGAGAGCGAGCACGGGAGCTGCTGATGCTTGCGCTCTACCGATCCGGCCGTCACGCGGATGCCCTGCGGTCCTTCCACGCCCTGCGGACGCAGCTTACCGATGAGTTCGGAGTCGATCCGTCGCCGAGCATCCGGGCGTTGTACGACCGGATCCTTGCGCACGACCCGTCGCTCGGGAAGGGCTCGGGCGCCACAGCCAGCGTTCGCGTGACGTTGGCATGCGAGGGCGCGGGGGTCGGGGGGGACCGCCTCGGAGTTGAGCGGGGCTTCGACCGGGCAGTGAGCGACTTCTCGCTGGTGCCCAGAAAAGAGAACGTGGAACTCTCAGCTTCGTACCGAGATTGGTCGGTCGTCCTCCGAGACCTGTCCCAACAGCCGCCGGCACTCATCGTCTCCCTCAACTTCCTCACGATCGATGCCCTTGCCCGCGAGCACCCTGGCACGCACTACCTGGTCTTCGACCACGTCGGCGCGGCGTCGAACGTGTCCTATGTCCACTTCCACGAGCACGAGGCCTCATTCCTGGCGGGCGCGGCGGCGGCGCTCACGTCGCAGACCGGGATCGTTGGATTCATCGGCGGCTGGGATGCGATTCCGATCTGGGGATTCCTGGCCGGGTACGAGGCGGGCGTGCGTGCCACGAATGCTGGCGCCCGCATCCTCACGGGGTACGCCGGCGAGTGGCCCGACCCCCAGGGATTCGTCGACCTGGATCGGAATGAGGAGCTCGCACGGCAGATGTTCGCGGACGGTGCCGACGTCATCGTCGCGGCATCGGGCCCTGCGGGCATGGGGGTCGTCAGCGCAGCGGCCGCCCTGTCGGGCTCGATGGACCGCCGACTTTGGGTCATCGGTGTCGACACGGACTGGTACGAGGATCTCAGCCACAACCTGGGGATCATCAGCCCGCGCGTTTGGCGTTCGCACGTCCTGACCTCAGTCCGCAAGCGGTTCGACCTGGCCGTCTACGAAGCCCTGCAGACCGTGGCTTCGGGCGACCGGCTTCCGCCCGTCAAGGCTTACGACCTGCGGTCGGGCTTCGTGGACATCTCGTATGAGGGTGGCTTCCTCGACGACGTCCGTCCGCTCATCGAGGATCAACGGCGGCGCATCGTCAGCGGGCAGCTGCGAGTCCCGTGCCTCCCAACCGATCATGTAGAGGTCGCCCGCTCCCGCCTCGAACAGATCGGGGTAACGATGGACGACTGGCTCGAACAGGGATGCCCGCCCTGGCGGATATCGACCGGTGACCTGCTCTAGCAGGCTGGGTAGCGATCCCTTCGAGTTCCTCGAACCAAGTTATGGAGCCCCTCATCAGGGCCGTCTCGGTGATATGCGGGACGCCCGTGTTCGAGCCCTTACGCCGGCGCCCGACACTGAAGCGTGACCACGTTCAGGGTTGGGTTATCGGCCATGTCGCGACGCGCCACGGCTCCGCTGTCGACGGGCGATGGTCACGCCGGTGGCACCGATCGTGATCATGGCCGTGAGCAGCACCGCAACCCACAGGATTGGCGGATCGCCGGACGGTGAAGACCCTTGTGCCCCGCTCTCAGCGGCGGTATCCGGTAGGGCGCCACCAGCACCGCCACCAGCACCGCCACCGGCAGCGCCACCGCCCGTGATGAATTCGATGGTCTCCGGGTCGTTGTCGCAGCCTGGCGGTGCCGGCTCAGCCGACAGGATCACGGCCGTGACCACGTCCCCGGCAGGCAGGGTCGCGCATGCGGTCATGGTGTTCACATGCGGCGGGAACACCTGTTCGGGATCGCCGTTCGGGGCTACGTCACTCGCGACGAAGAAGGTCTCCTCGAACATGCACGAGCTGCCCGGCGGGAGGACCGTGCCCACTTGGCAGTCGGCATTGCCGGAGAGCGCGCCAAAGACGTCGTCCTCCAGCGAAGTGATCTCGACCGGCACCTCCGACGTGTTGGTCACCGTGAACGTGAAGGTCACGTCCTGACCCGCGGGCGGGATGAGCTGATCGTCCGCGACCTTGACGACCTCAAGGCTGATGAACACGTTCACGATCGTGCACGTGAGATCTTCAGCCGGTCCCACAGTGACGGACCCGTCAGGCGCGCAGTCGCCGCCCCAAGCTTCCGCCTCATATCCGGGGATATCGAAGATCTCCGAGGCCACATGGTCGCCGGGTGTCACCTCGTTTGTCACCCCCCATTCGACGTCGACGCCATCGATCTGTGGCTGGAAGTCGTCCGCGGTAGCGGTGCCGCCGACGACCGTCTTCAGCAGGGTCAGTGTCGGTGCGATGTCGTCGTTGGTGATCGAGCAGGTCACCGGCTCGTCGCCGGCGGCGACGGTCACCGAGCCGGCGTCGAAGGCGCCGCCGTCACCGTTGCTGCAGGTCCAGGCGCTGGGCTCGTAGCCGAGGACGGCCAGCTCGGCCAGGGTGTAGGTGCCGGGCGCGACCTCCAGCGTGGCGGCGGTGTAGGTGAAGGTGTCGGTCGGGTCCTCGACCGCGGCGCCGAAGGTGAGCGCGCCGGCGCTGGTGGTGATGCCGAAGTCGTCGACCACCGCCGTGCCGCCGTCGTCGTTGACGACGACCTTCTCGATGATCAGCTCGATGGGCTGGTCGTCGTTGGTGATCGAGCAGGTCACCGGCTCGTCGCCGGCGGCGACGGTCACCGAGCCGGCGTCGAAGGCGCCGCCGTCACCGTTGCTGCAGGTCCAGGCGCTGGGCTCGTAGCCGAGGACGGCCAGCTCGGCCAGGGTGTAGGTGCCGGGCGCGACCTCCAGCGTGGCGGCGGTGTAGGTGAAGGTGTCGGTCGGGTCCTCGACCGCGGCGCCGAAGGTGAGCGCGCCGGCGCTGGTGGTGATGCCGAAGTCGTCGACCACCGCCGTGCCGCCGTCGTCGTTGACGACGACCTTCTCGATGATCAGCTCGATGGGCTGGTCGTCGTTGGTGATCGAGCAGGTCACCGGCTCGTCGCCGGCGGCGACGGTCACCGAGCCGGCGTCGAAGGCGCCGCCGTCACCGTTGCTGCAGGTCCAGGCGCTGGGCTCGTAGCCGAGGACGGCCAGCTCGGCCAGGGTGTAGGTGCCGGGCGCGACCTCCAGCGTGGCGGCGGTGTAGGTGAAGGTGTCGGTCGGGTCCTCGACCGCGGCGCCGAAGGTGAGCGCGCCGGCGCTGGTGGTGATGCCGAAGTCGTCGACCACCGCCGTGCCGCCGTCGTCGTTGACGACGACCTTCTCGATGATCAGCTCGATCGGCTGGTCGTGTTGGTGATCGAGCAGGTCACCGGTCGTCGCCGGCGTCGATGGTGACCGAGATCGACGTCACCGGCGTCGAAGCCGTCGCCGCCGCCGTTGCTGCACGTCCAGGCGGCACGATGCGGCCGATGACTGGCTCGCGGCGCCGGTGCAGGCGATGCCGTGAGCGTCCAGCCGGCAGGCACGTTCTCAGTCACGATCTTCCCGTCGAACTGGCCTGGGCCGAAGGTGATGGGGTTGCCCGCGAGGGCCGGCGCCCCCGTGGTGGTGATGCCGAAGTCGTCGACACCGCCGTGCCGCCGTCGTCGTTGACGACGGTCTTCTCGATGATGAGCTCGACCAGTTGGGTGTTCGTGTAGGTGCAGGTCGAGCCGCGTCACCGGGCAGCAGGGCGATGCTGGCCAAGCCGGTGGCGAGGGTGGTCGTGCCCTTCGAGCAGACCAGGCTGGCGAGCGGTCCAGCCGAGGACCGGCGAGGTCTCCTGGATGGTCGTGTTGGTGCCGGTCGCGTCGGCGCCGGTGAAGGTGAAGGTGACGGTGTTCGCTGTGCCCGAGGCGGCGTCGTCGTCGAGGCAGAAGGTGCCGCGCCTGGAAGAGCGTCCCGCCGCCGGTGCCGGTCGTCGCGTAGGTGAAGAACTGGGCGGCATCGGGCACGGCGTCCTTGGTGACCGAGACGTGGCATCCGCGGTGTTGGTGAACGTGCAGGTCGGGGCATCCCCGCCCGTGATGACCGCGCGCACGGTGGTGTCGCCCGGATCGAAGCCGAGGGTGGCGCCCGGGGCGAAGGTGGCGCCGATGCCGGTGCCGATGGTGATCTCGGCGCCGACGGCGGAGCACACGATGTTCGTGAGCGTCCAGCCGGCCTCAGGCAGCTCCTGGACGTCCTTGGTCCCGAGCTGGAGGCCGCTGAAGGGGAAGGGCGCGCTGGTCGTGGGGTTGGCGACCGCGGTGTTGCGGGTGAAGGGCGCGAGGCCCGTGCCATCGACCGCGTAGTCGAAGGTCGCCGTGCCGCCCACGGTCGTCTTCTCGATGTCGAGCGAGGCGTTCTGGGTGTTGGTGTAGGTGCAGGTCACCGCGTCACCGGGCAGCAGGGCGATGCTGGCGAGGCCGGTGGCCGGATTGGTCGTGCCCTTCGAGCAGACCAGGCTGGTGAGGGTCCAACCGGGGACCGGCAGGATCTCCCGGATCGTCTTGGGGCCGGTCGCGTCGGCGCCCGTGAAGGTGAAGGTGCAAGGTGTTCGCGGTGCCCGAGGCGGGATCGTCGTCGAGGAAGAAGCTCCCGCCCTGGAAGAGGGTCCCGCCGCCGGTGCCGGTCGTTGCGAACTGGAAGAGCTGGTCTGCGTTGGGCACGGCGTCCTTGGTGACCGTGATGGTGGCATCCGCGGTGTTGGTGAACGTGCAGGTCGGGGCATCCCCGCCCGTGATGACCGCGCGCACGGTGGTGTCGCCCGGATCGAAGCCGAGGGTGGCGCCCGGGGCGAAGGTGGCGCCGATGCCGGTGCCGATGGTGATCTCGGCGCCGACGGCGGAGCACACGATGTTCGTGAGCGTCCAGCCGGCCTCAGGCAGCTCCTGGACGTCCTTGGTCCCGAGCTGGAGGCCGCTGAAGGGGAAGGGCGCGCTGGTCGTGGGGTTGGCGACCGCGGTGTTGCGGGTGAAGGGCGCGAGGCCCGTGCCATCGACCGCGTAGTCGAAGGTCGCCGTGCCGCCCACGGTCGTCTTCTCGATGTCGAGCGAGGCGTTCTGGGTGTTGGTGTAGGTGCAGGAGACGTTGTTGCCCGCCTCGATGGCCACGCTCACGGTGGTGTCACCCGGATCGAAGCCGTCGCTGCCACCGGTCTGGAAGACGCCGCTCACAAAGCGGCCGATGATCAGGCCGGCGGGGTTGCCGGTGCAGACGATGTTCGTGAGCGTCCAGCCGGGCTCGGGCGTCTCGGTGACCATCTTGGTGCCGAACTGGGTGGCGGTGAAGGCGAAGGGCGCACTGGTCGTGGGGTTGGCGACCGCGGTGTTGCGGGTGAAGGCGGTCGGGACGTTCAGGCCGGAGCCGGTGAAGTCAAAGGTCGCGGTGCCGCCGCCCACGCTCTGCTTCTCGATGTCGAGCGAGGCGTTCTGAGTGTTGGTGAACGTGCAGGTCGGGGCGTCATCGTCCCCGAGGTCAGCCCGCACGGTGGTGTCGCCGGGTTGAAGTCGGCAGCCGCCCGGCGAGGCGAAGCCTAAGCCGATGCCGGTGCCGATGGTGATCTCGGCGCCGTTGGCGGTGCACACGATGTTCGTGAGCGTCCAGCCGGGCTCCGGCGACTCCTGGACGTACTTGACTCCGAACTGGGGGGCGGTGAATTCGAAGGGCGCGCTGGTCGTGGGGTTGGCGACCGCGGTGTTGCGGGTGAAGGGCGTGAGGCCCGTGCCGTTGACCGTGTAGTCGAAGGTCGCGGTGCCGCCCACGCTCGTCTTCTCGATGTCGAGCGAGGCCGAGCAGAGGGCGAGCGCGAGCGCGCGGAGGGCGTCACCGAGCTCGTCGGCCGTCCCGACGAGGTAGTCGTTTGCGAGGACGTTGGCTTGGTTCGTCACCGGGCCCGCGACGCCCCAGAAGTTCTCCTGCGAGATCGTGCCGGCCCTACCGGCCCCGATCGCGAAGACGCGCGACTCAGGCTGCGGGCCAGCGCCGTCACCGCTCTTCAGCCGGTTGGCCGACGTCACGGCCTCCGTGTAGTCGTCCCAGTTGACCTCGCCGGTGCTTGTGGCGCCGCCCGGCAGGTTGTTGGCGGTCGGGTTGCCGTCCGTGATGAAGACCACGAGGTGCGGGTTCGGGTCAAACGATGTTGCCGAGAGCTGCAGCCCGCCATCCCAGTTCGTGCCGCCGCCCAGGTTGTCGTAGATGGCTGCGATCACAGTGTCGAGGGTGCCGTTGCTGGCCTGGACGTTCTGGTAGGGGGAGCCCAGGGGCGAGGCCGCCGACGCCGTAGCCGCGAACGACACGATGCCGATCTCGGTGTTGGTGCCCACGAGGTCATTGACGAAGGCGAGCGCCGCCGTCTCGTAGTTGGCGGACCCGTTGTCGTTGATGGAACCCGACCGGTCGAGCACGAGCACGACGCGGAGGAGGTCCGCACACTGCAGGGCAGGGAGCGGCGGGTTCACCCGGCTGTTGGCGAACCAGTCAGTCACCTTATGGCTGTTCAGGCCGTTGTTGGCGTTGCCGTCGACGACGAGAGGATAACCATCGAAATTGGGGCTCCGGTCGGCCGCGGGATCACCGTAGCGGTGGGCCGCGTACGGCAGCGGGGGGTTGTCGATGATGAACGAGCCGGGGGCCCAAGTAGTGATGGTGTTGAAGGCGGGATTCGAGACGGAAATCTCCTGGACCCAGTAGCCGCCAGCCGCGAGGTTCACGAACACGCATTGCCCGGCCGCCGCGCCCCCGGCGCCAGTCACGCAGCTGGTGACGAACACGTCACCGGTGCCCGGCTCGAACTCGCCGTCGCCGTCGTCTCTCCAGAGGCCCATCGTCGCGCCGTTCAGTGGCTGGTTGGTGCCATCGGCTGCGCGATCCCCCCACTTGCGCGCCGTGATCGTGCTCAGGGCGTTGGCCCGCGGATCGGAGAGGCGGAAGTGGGCGACGCTGCAGACTGCCCAACCGGGGTCAGTCACGCCTTCCGCCGTCGTCTCGTTGAGGCGTGCGGCGATCGAGTTGTCCTCCTCCCCGAACAACGTGGCGCCAACCGAATCGCACTCGAAGCCCGTCAGCTCCCATCCAGGCGGTGGCTCGCCGGTGTCGTCTCCCGGCTCGGTGGGGCCGGGTGGCACCGTGACGAGAGGTCCGACCTCGATGACACGGTAGTGGCGGTCGGGATCGAGTTGGTCCCACGTGAAGGATTCTCCGTGGCTCAGAGTCACAGGCTGCGGATTGGTGATGGTGGGACCGAACTCCTCCGGATTCACCCACAGGCGCGTTGGCTGCGGCGTGCACGCCGTGGTGCTTCCGGTCTCGCTGCATTCCTCGAGGAAGAAGTTGAATTCAGCGGCGGGATCGACACTGGCGCTGACCGTGACCGTGAACGTCCAGGGGTCCCGGGGGACACCTAGCCCGCCCGGGTCATCGATGGTGCCGTCGGCGCGGAGGTCCTCGTCGCCGGCCCCGCCGTCGACGAGTGTCACCGTGACCTCGTCCGTGGCGTGGTCGGCGTCGGCGCGGGCTGTCAGGTCCGACCAGCGCCCGTTCTGGAGGACCCAGAACTCGGTATCGACTTCATGCCTGATCGTGCCATCCGGGAGATGGAACGTGACGGCGGCTGCATCGCCTGGCTCCGCGACCACGACTTCGTATTCGAACAGGCCGGCGGGGAAGAAGATGCCGGGTGGCGGCGGGGGATCCGTGGGGACCGATACGGCGCGGACGTTCTGGAGGATCGTCCCTGGCGGCGACTCGACGGTCACCAGGTCGTCGAACGCACCGTTACGGTCGATGTCGGCGGCAGCGACCAATGTGACACGGTTGCGTTCAGTGCTCGCGCGCGAGTCTGCTGGTGCAGATGCCGATGTCCCGGGCGCCGGCGATGCCAATTCATCGGCACTCGACGATGGCGGCGCGGATTCGACTGGTGGGCTCGCCTCGGGCAATAGAGCCGGGTCCGAGCTGGGTTCAGCCGACGAGCTCGCCTCGGGCGACGCCGACGGCTCGGGTTCGGGCTCTACGGACGGCTCGCCCTCCTGCTGCGATCCCGGAGCAGGCGGATCTTGGGCGATGACCGGGGCAGGGACCGTGATGACGCTGGCCAGCAGCAGTGCGGCCTGCAGCAGAACGATGCCCCTGAAGGAGGCTCGCACGCGGTGAGGAGGCTGCGTCACTCGTATCCCTCGAGTCGGACGCTCGGGACCGAAGGGTGGCACATCGATCGTGGGAATACAATGCGTATGCTGGAATACATTGCGGATGGGCAGGCCTGACCACGCGGATCCACTTTTCATAAGGAATCCGGTATGCGGTTCCAGGTTCTCCGTCGTCCCGATTCGGAGGGTGCATAGGGCTCCAACCGTGGACGCGCAATCCGCCTTACCTCAAGGCGGTGGTCGGTCCGGGTCGGCCGCGCGCAGTCGGTACAGGTCAGGCGCGGGCGAAGGTCGTCGTCACGGTCACATGACCGCGAGACTGCTGGCTACGGGTCCGGTGCTGTGAGGAGCCAGAGCGCAAGCGCGACCTCGGCGACACCGCCGAAGAGGACGACCGCGAGCGTGGCCCAGGTCGGGACCCCGGGCACGATGGCGATCAGCCACGCCAGCCCTGCGAGAGCAATGAGCACGCCAAGGGCGACCGGCGCGAACGTCGACTGCGCGATGAGGTATCCCAGCACCAAGAGGTAGGCCGCGAACGGGAGCAGCGCGAGACGAAGCATTCCGGCGTCGGCCCGCACTTGCCCGACACCCTGGATCGCGTAATGGATGAACGCCAGCGGCAGCAGCGCCAGGGCAATCTGCGGGTCGGCAGGCGCGAACAGCCGATACAGCAACACCGCGAGCACAAAGCCGGTGGCACTCCCGACGAGCTGAAGCGGCAGGTTCCGGAGCGTCATGCCTGCCAGCGAAAGCAGCAGGAACGCAACGTACACGAGGCCAACGATCCTCACGGCTCCACCAGCTGAACGAGCTCGCGCACTCCGTCACCCTACCGTCCGGCTGTGGGTGCCGCACCTGAGTCCGAGCTGACCGTCGGTGGACGGCCCGTCCAGCGTGGCTACCGGGGCTCTCGTTTCTTCCCCCCGAAACCCGGGATAGCGGTGGCCTGTTTCATCCACGACGCGAGTTGGCGTTCGTCGATGTCGTCCACTGATTCGAGGTCCACGCCTCGAGAGTCCTTGCCCATCCCGATCGGCGCCACCGGCGGTACGGGCGTGAGTGCCGTGCCGCGCCCGAACGTGAGCTTGACGTGGCCGGCGAAGCCGCCGCACGAGAAGCACCAGCCGTCGCCGACGCCATACCACGCCATGCCCCACTTCACAGAGCGATGCAGGGCTGGCAGCGTCTTGGCCGCCAGGGCATCGACGCGTTCGGCGATGGAGCGTTGCGGCTGCGGCAAGCTGCTGATGTAGGCAAAGACCGGCTTGTCGCCGACCGCGGCCTTCGCGGGGCTTGCCCTGCCAGTCATGGCGGCTGGCAGCGTCGTGAGGACGTTGCCTTGCGCGGCCGGGCGCTCTGGCTGCTTTCCGTTGTCAGCCGACATCACACACTCCTCACGAACAGCTCGACACAACGATCTGTCGCACGCGGTACACCTCCGATCGGTCTCGATGCTCGAATTGACTCATCGAGCCGCCGAAACTCATCGTGCGAAGTGCCCCATCGGATCCATGCCGCAGGCTCGCGGCGTCTCAGGCGGCCGACTGGAGCGTGATGGTCCAGGTTCGATTCCGTCCGATGGGCGGATCGACCTCGAGAGACCAGCGTGTGGCCAGAAGGTCGGCGATGTCGAGGGGATCCTCCGGTACCGCCACCGACGAGAGGAGGTGGCTTGCTGCCTCGCCGCGAATGCGTTTCGCGATAACGTCGCCGATGCGAGCCGGGCCTCCCGGCCGCGGTCTGATCCGCAACCTCGCGCTCTGGTCATCGAGACCGGTGGGGCGACCGACTGCCTGGTAGGCCGGCGAGCGCAGATCGACGACCGGCCCGCGCCTCTCGGCCGCATCGGCGAGGATGGGAGGCAGGAGGGTGCGCCAGCCCGGCTCCAAGCGGTCCATGCCGGCCAGCCGCGCGCAGACGTGGAGGCGGTACGGCGGGATGCGATCCGCGGGGCGCACCGCGCCCCACAGCGCTGACACGATGACCAGTTGCCTTGCGGCACGTTTCTCAGCGTCGGCCGACCATGATCCGACGTCGAGTCCCTCGTAGAGCGGCCCGGCATACGTGTCGACGGCACGCCTCGTCGGGAGGTCGCGCAGGTACTCGTTGCGTGCGACCTCGCCGGCGAGCGACGGCCCGACCATCAGGCGCCGAAGCGCATCGGGGCGTTGGCTGGTCGCGACGAGCGCGTCCATGACGCGCTCGCGCATCGCGGACAGTGACGGGAATGACAGCTGGCCGAGATCGAGTGGCGACCCGCCCTCAGGTGGCGGCAGCTTCGTCTCCGACGGCGGGAGGACGATCAGCACGACCGCATCCTAGGGGCTACGTCGCAGTGGGTGGTCCAAACCACGCGGTGAGCGCATCTGCCAGGCCCGCCTGCGTTCCGTCTCCCACCCAGGCCACATATCCATCCGGCCGAATCACCACGGCGGTGGGGGCAGCGACCGCCCCGAGTGCCGGAAGCTCCCACGTACCGTGATATGTGGCGTCGATTGACTGAACGCGATCCGCCCATGGAGTGATGTCGAGGTCTCCGGGCTCACCGAGGTTGAGCAGCGCGGGCCGGGCCTGGTGCAGCAGGGTGAAGACCCGTAGCGGGCCGTCGGCGGTGACCAGGTCGAGGTCGGGCATGCGGCGTCCGAGGAGCGGGTGACCCTCGCCGAGGTCGTATCGGATGTCGAGACCGGACATTCTCGCGGCGAATCGCTTGCGCGGCTCGTCCATGCTCAGTAGCTCGGACACGGAGTCGCGCAACGCCTCGATGCGATCATCGGCACGCATCAGCGCGACCTGTGCCATCGTGTCGCGCAGCACGCGGGCGGCGACCGGGTGGCGCTCCGCTTCGTAGCTGTCCAGCAGGCTGTCCGATGAGATGCCGTTCACGACCTGGCCCAGCTTCCACCCCAGGTTCACCGCATCCTGCACACCGATGTTGAGGCCCTGCCCACCGACCGGGGAGTGCACGTGCGCCGCGTCGCCGGCCAGCAGGACCCGGCCCTCTCGGTAGGCCGCGGCCTGCCGCGTCATGTCGGTGAACCTGGAGACGAAGGTGGGACTGTGGACCCCGTAGTCGGTCCCGTAGACCGCGATGAGCCGCTCGCGGAGATCGTCGAGGGTCGGTTCGGCCGCCGCGCCGACGTGTTCCTCGGTCAGCATCACCCCCACCCGTCCGCCCTCCTGATAGACGATCTGACCTTCGCGAACCTCGTACTCGACCTTGCCCAGTGCATGGGTGCCGCTGGCGTCGCGGCGAATGCCCAGCTCCGGCTCATCCGCCATTTCGACCTGGGCGATCATGCTGCTCGTCGTCGCGTCCCAGCCGGGGAAGTCGATGCCGGCGGCCTTCCGGATCAGGCTGCGTCCTCCGTCACACCCGACCAGATACTCGGCCCGCAGCGACCGGCTGTCGGACAGCTCAACGTCGACTCCGGTGTCGTCCTGCGCGAAGCCGATGACCTCGATGCCGTAATGGATCGGGACCCCAAGCTCGCCGACCCAGCCGGCCAGGATGCGCTCGATGTGGTTCTGCCACAGCCCAAGCCCGTAGGGGTGCCTGGTGGGAAAGTCGCTGATGTCCAGACGGACGCTGGCGAAGCCCGCGACCTGAGCCACCTGCCCCTCCGCGAGGAACCGATCCGCGATGCCACGTTGATCGAGCACCTCAATGGTGCGTGACTGCAGGCCGCCCGCGCGCGATCCGGCGAGCTCCTGGTTCGGGCGCCGCTCGACGATCGCGACATCGACGCCCGCCAACGCCAACTCGCCCGCCAGCATCAGCCCCGTCGGCCCTCCACCGACGATCACCACCGCGTGCTCGATCAACCCACCTCCAGTCGGTATCACCGGGGCGGCGATGAATCAGAACCGCCAGCGGGTCTGGCTGAACGTTTCCCCCTTGGCGAACCCGAAGGCCTTGCGCGCCCGCACGTCGTATACGAGGACGGCGCCAATAGCGCCCGGCGCCGTGAACTTGCCGTCGACGAGGCGGAAGCCGAACCAGTCGTCGTACTTGTGCCGCCATGCGTCGACCAGGCGGCCGAGGCGATCGGGATCGGTCACATCAACCGCGTCGCCCTCGAGGATCACGTCCATGCCGTCCCAGCCCGAATTGCCTGCGGTGACGATGACGTGGTCGTTGCCCGCCTCCAGGTTGTGCGCCTTCTGCTCGCCGCTGCTGGTCGTGAACGAGAAGACCTCGTCTACCCAGACGCCGCCGATCGTCGTCTGGTGCGGCCGCCCGTCAGGCCGGACGGTGGTTAGCTGGTAGGTCTTCGCGCCGCGCAGCTGATCAAGGGCGGTCGCCCAGTCCGTCGGCGTCGCGTCCTCGCTGCTGAATCGCGGGTCGAGGGTGGTCTCGGTGGTCATGGTCGGCATCGGTCTTTCCTCAGGCGTGCGTCGAGGGCGTGCATCCAGGGCCCGCAAGTTGTCGGCCAGAAGAGGTGCGGCGTGGCGACGACTGAACCTACCCCAGCTGGTCGCGGCGGCGGGTCAGGTAGGCGGTCTCGGCGGTGTTGCCCGCCAGTGCGATGGCTTTGTCATAGGCCGCGCGCGACTCCTGACTGCGGCTCAGCCGGCGCAGCAGGTCGGCGCGGGTGGCGTGGTAGGCGTGATAGCGAGCCAGCCTATCCTCGAGGGGGCCTATGGCCGATAGTGCCACCTCTGGGCCGTCAAGCTCGGCTACCGCCACGGCCCGGTTGAGGGCGACGATCGGGGAGGGGTCGAGGCGGACGAGCTGGTCGTAGAGAGCGACGACCTCGGCCCAGTCGGTGTCGCGCGCGTCGCGGGCTGAGGTGTGGACGGCGTTGATCGCCGCGAGGACTTGGTAGCGACCCGGAGCCACCCCGGCGGCAAGGCGCTCGCGCACCAGCCGATGACCCTCGGCGACCATGGCCGCGTCCCAGGCGCCACGGTCCTGCTCGTCCAGGGTGACGAGCTCGCCGCTCGCCGAGACCCGGGCGGCGCGGCGGGCCTCGGTGAGGAGCATCAGCGCCAGCAGCCCGGCCACCTCACCGTCCTCGGGCAACAGGGCACGGATGAGGCGAGTGAGCCGGATGGCCTCGGCGGTCAGGTCGTGACGTACGGGATCGGCGTCGGGGCCTGACGCCAGGTAGCCCTCGTTGAAGACGAGGAAGAGGACGGCGAGCACGCCCGAGACGCGCGCCGGGAGATCCTCCGCGGACGGCACCCGATAGGGGATGCGAGCCGCCTTGATCTTGGCCTTCGCGCGGGTGATCCGCTGCCCCATGGCGGCCTCCTGCACCAGGAAGGCACGGGCGATCTCGGGGACGGTCAGACCGCCGACCATGCGGAGCGTCAGAGCCACGCGCGCCTCAATCGCGAGCGCCGGGTGACAACAGGTGAAGATCAGCCGGAGCCGGTCGTCGTCGATGGCACCGAGAGGCTCGGGCGAGGCGTCGTCGTGCAACGTCCGAGCCTCCCTCTGCTTGTCGCCGCGCTTGTTCTCGCGCCGGATCCGATCGATAGCCTTGTGATTGGCCGTGGTGGTCAGCCAGGCGCCGGGGTTGGGAGGTACACCATCGGAGGGCCATCGCTTGACGGCCGTCGCAAATGCCTCGGCCGCCGCCTCCTCGGCGATGTCGAGGTCACCGAAACGCCTGGTCAGGGCGGCGACCACCCGCGCCCAATCGTCGTGGTGGGCCTGGGTGATCGCCTCCCGGACCTCGATCACGCTTGCGTGTTTCTCACTCAGGTCGGCGGGTCGGGGAGCAGCTCGCGGACCTCCTGCGTGCACCGACAGGCGGCGGCCATCTTGGCGGCCCAGTGCATGGCCTCCTCGCGCGAGGCCACGTCGACGACGGTGAACCCGCCGAGGAACTCCTTGCTCTCCGGGTACGGGCCGTCGCTGACCGTCCCGTCGGCAGCGACGACGCTCACCTCCTCGTGGCCGTTCAGCCCGCCGCCGAAGACCCACGCGCCCGCTTCCGTGGCCTCCCTCTCCACGGCCTGGGCTGCCCTGGCTACCTCGGGCAGGTCCTCCTCGGGCGCCGTCCAAGCGGTCGCGTCGAAGCTGATCAGGTATTTCGCCATCTCGATCGTCTCCTCATGATTGGGTGCCGCCTCTCACCATTGCTACGAACGACACTCGCCCGATCCGACACCGGCGTCCGCCATCTGGCCAACGGCGAGTCGACATTCAAGCCTGAAGCTCAGAAGGGACCGGCCAGCGGTCTGCTGGTGGTGTTCGTGGTCAGCGACGTCGACGCCGACCACCGGCGCCTCATGGAGCGCGGCGTCGAGATCACCACCCCGCTGCAGACCGAGCCGTGGGGCGAGCGATTTCTCCAGGTGACCGACCCAAATGGGATCGTGATCCAGCTCGTGCAATGGGTGACGAGCCCAGCCGACCAGCCCGCCTGACCTTACCGCTCGCCATTCACCGGCTCTCCTCGGGCACAACGATGTCTATGGCGCGATGACCCCAGCGGATCAGTCGGGTGAGAGCCGGAACGCCGCTCCGCGACCATACCGCGCATCGCCGACATACCGCTTCCGAATGCGTCGGATCGCGCCTTCGCGCTCGGTACCGCTCAACTGGCGTGCCACGTAGCGACGGGCCTTCCCCCGCACGGCGAACTCGCACCGCGGATGACTGCCGAGGTTTGCGGCCCACGCGCTCTTCGGCCCCTGGGCTGCGACGAGGATGGTGCCGTCGCCATCGCGTACGAAGCCGACCGTCACGTTGTGCGCGCGCCCGCTACGTATACCGGTCGTGGTGAGGTCGCCAACGTAACCGACGCGCCGCTCGAGGGCGACCACGACGCGCTCAAGTCGTTGGAAGGTGCCCATCGGCGCATCTCTCTCAACGGCTCGGCTGGGTTGTCCTTGCGGTGTGGGCATCGGTTGTGGGCTGATCAACCGGCAGCGCCGACGGCGTGCTTCGGCTCGCGCAGCGAAGGGCTTGCTTGTGCGTCCTCACCTTGCACAACCGGCAGGAACCAGCTCGGGAGCTGGGCGACGAGGCGCGGATCCCCGAAGAGGCGCACCGCGCCATCGGCGACCGCATCGGTCCAGGAGCGGACGCCGCGGGCAATGGGATGCAGGGCGGCCGCATCGGCCTCGACGTACACGTAACGATCCTCACCGATCATCGGATCCTCTTGACAGAGCTCCGGTTCGACGCCGGCCGCCAGCAGGAGCCATTGGCGCCCGGATTCGTCGAGCGGAAGCGCGAATTCGATCGCGACCTGCCGCTCGGGAAGGGCCCTGGCCTCGGTTCGATGGCGCAGCCACCACAGGAGCAGTGTTGGATCGCGCTGCGCAGCCGCGGGATCCTCCGGGATCCAGTGCTCCGCCCAACCCCAGAGCGACTTGAGAGTCGGCATGAGCTGCTCTCCGGCAGGCGTTAGACAATACGGTGCCGACCGTCGGGTGACAGACGGATCGCGAGCGACGATGCCGATCTCTTCGAGCTTGTGGAGCTTATCGGTGAGCACCGACCGCGAGATGTGGCCGGGCAAGCCGGTGGCCAGCGTGTTGAATCCCTGCCGCCCGAACAGCGCAAGCTCGCGGACGATCAGCAGGCTCCATCGGTCGCCGAGGTGCTCCACCGCCTTGGTGAAGGCGCAGTACTCGGTCTTCTCACTCGAGCCCATGCGCCCATTGTCCCATCGGCGCCAACGCCGACCAGTTCGGAGTCCGAACTAGGCGCTCCACGGCACTGCCCGCATCGTGGGACCAGGGTACGTGACAAGCTCCTGCGGAGGCTAGACCGATGAAGACTCCATCTCCTGAGTATCACGAGGCCGTCGTCGTTGGCGGCGGGCAGGCGGGCCTGGCGGCCGGATACCACCTGGCGCAACGCGGTATCGACTTCGTCGTCCTCGAGGCAAGTGCCCGCGTCGGCAACGTCTGGCGCGAGCGCTACGAGACGTTGCTCCTGTACTCGCCGGCAAAGTACAACGCGCTGCCGGGGCTGCCGTTTCCGCTGGCAGCCGACGCCTTCCCGACAGGTCGCCAGATGGCCGACTACCTCGAGTCCTACGCCGACCACCACCGCTTGCCGATCGAGACCGGCGTCCGAGCCGATCGCCTGCGAGCGTCGAGTGAGGCGGACAGCGCGGGAGGCTACGCGATCTGGGCCGGCGATCGCCGCTACGGGGCGAGCCAGGTAATCGTCGCTACCGGCGCGTTCCAGCGGCCGTACGTCCCCGAGATTGCCAGCCGCCTCGATCCCGGGATCCGGCAGCTGCACTCGGCCGACTATCGTGGGCCGCACCAGCTCGACGACGGGCCGGTACTGGTCGTGGGCCTCAGTCACTCCGGTGCCGATATCGCGCACGAGCTGGCGAAAGCCGGTCATCCCACGATCGTGTCGGGCAAGTCGCATGGTCAGCTGCCGTTTTCCGTCGATAGCCGGCGCGCGCGGCTCGCCTGGCCGGTGATGCGGTTCGTGGCGTGGAATGTCCTGACGTTGAACACGCCGATCGGGCGAAAAATGGCGCCGAAGGTTCGCGCCGGCGGTGGGCCGCTGCTCCGCGTTCGCCGGGGCGATCTCGAGGCGGCCGGTGTCACGCTGCACGACGCGCGGACGATCGACGTCGACGGGCGACGCCAGCCGGTGCTGTCCGACGGGACCGCGCTGGATGTGGCGAATGTCGTGTGGTGCACCGGGTTCCGACCCGACTATGGCTGGATCGAGCTGCCGGTGACCGGCGAGGACGGCTGGCCACGGCAGCACCGCGGCGTGGTCGACGACAGCCCGGGCCTCTACTTTCTGGGCATCCCGTTCCTCTATGCCTTCACCTCGATGCTCGTCCTCGGCGCCGGCCGCGATGCCGCCTATGTGGCCGATCGACTGGCGGCTCGCGCCGCCGGGCGAGCGCAAAGGATCGGTGGGCCGGAGACGAGTTCGAGAGCCGCATGACGCAGGGCGGGGCGGCGCTCAGTCGAACACCCGGCCGCTCAGAGACGGCCCGTCCTCCGGCGTCAAGGTCGCCGTCAGGCTTTCGAGCAGCGCGCGTGCGCGGGCCGCGCCCGGGATGACCTCCTTCGCCTCGTAACGTCGAAGCGCGTCGCCGGCCGCCGTGGCCGCCTCCTGGTAGCGCCCGCTTACCCGGAGGACCTCGGCCAGGTCCATCAGCGCCTCCGTCTGGGTGTCGACGCGATCAGTCCGCAGCGCAAGCTCGACGGCGTCTCGTGCGAGCTGCTCCGCCGCGGTCGCCTCGCCCCGGTGGGCGAGCAGCAGCGCCCGCGCACCCCGCCAGGACACCTGGGCGGCCACCCAGCTCTTCGCGCTCGCCTGTTCGGCGGCCGTTGCGAGCTCATCGGCCTCGTCGAATCGGTCCAGTGCGTAGAGACAATGCGACAGCCATCCGGCGGTGAGGGCGAGGTAGCTCTTGTCGCCCATCGACGATAGCCCGTCGTATGCCTGCCGCAGCTCTCGCTCGGCCGCCTGCCAATCGCCGCGGACCATCTCGACGAAGTAGCCGAGGCCCTCGCCCCGACTCATCGCAGCACCGGGAAGGTCGCCGAGAACCTGCCGATCCGCGACGCCCTTGAGGATCATCTCGCGAGCCGCGTCGCGCTCACCGAGCATGCCGCGCAGCTGGCCGAGGAAGCACAGGGCATAGGCCTCCGCACCGCGGTGACCGCGCACCCGCTCCAGGACCTCCGAGCCCTCCACGAGTGCCCGCGACGCGGGCGTCGGTCCGAACGAGAGCGCGACGATGATGCCGACAAGGTCGTCGTGCGGGTAGTGCGGGTCCTTGGCCCGCAGGTCGAACTCGTACGCGCGCTCGGCGGGCTCGCGCATGCCCTCGAGCTGGCAGAGCCCGTACCGCGCCCAGCTCACGAGACGCCATGCGCGAGCCGCACTGAAGTCGTCGCCATTCGCCTCGCATCGCGCCGCCAACGCCAGCCCTTCGGCCTCGAGCTCGGCATAGTCCACGTCCGGGTCGACCTGGAATCGGAGGCGCAGCTCCGAGAGATGCGATCGGACTCGCGTGCGCTCGTCACCCGCCCGTTCGGCCAGCTCGATCGCCTCGGCCAGGGCCTCGTGTGCCTCGTCGAATCGCCCTGCCCACAGCAGTGCGTCGCCGAGGTCACCGAGCAGCTGCGGGCGTCGGCCGTCGTCCGGCGACATCAGGGCCAGCGCGCGAGATCGGAGCTTGATCCCCGCCGAGGTGTCGCCACGCGACGAGGCGGTCCACCCTGCCCCGGCCAGGCGGTCGGCCGCGCGTCGCGCCAGGTCGGCACCCCTGTCGTCGATCGGACCCAGCTCGGCGAGATACCGATAGCCCCGTTCGAGATGCCAACCCGCGATCTCCGCGTACTCGGCCAGCCGATCGCCGGCAGTCGCCTCGAGCCAATCGGCGAAGCGCGCGTGCAGGTCCGCCCGGGACTCCTTGGTGACCCCGTCGTAGGCGGCGTCCCGGATGAGCAGGTGGCGGAACTCGAACGCCTCCTCGTCGCGGAACTCGGATCGAGTGGGACGGATGAGTTCCTTCCGCACGAGCTCGAGCAGCATCGACGGGATCCGGGGTGCAAGCTCCGGAGGCGACAGCTCGGCAACGGCGCCGACGTAGAACGTCTGCCCCATCACGGCGGCGCGGCCGAGCAGGGAGCGCTCGTCGCTGCCCAGGAGCTCCAGTCGTGCCGCGAGCAGCGCATGGATTCCCGGCGGGATGGTGATGTTGTCGAGATCGCCCACCGCGACCCAGCGACCGTCCACGCGCTCGAGCCGCCCGTCGTCGATGAGCATCGAGATCATCTGCTCGATGAAGAGCGGGTTGCCCTCGGCCCTGGCCGCGACGTGATCCCTGACCTCCGCGGAGCCCTGCGGCTCGCCGAGCAGCTCGGCGATCAGCCGATCGCAGGCCGCGTCGTCCAGTGGCTCCAGCCTCACGATCGTGCTCGGGGCCGCGCCGGCGGTGTGGCCCCACTCCGGACGTCGATCGAGCAGCTCCGGCCGGCTGGTGCACAGCAGGACGATCGGCACCGATTCGGTATGACGGGCAAGGTTCTCGACGAGCTCGAGAAGCGTGTCCTCGGCCCAATGTGCATCGTCGAGAGCCACGATCAGTGGGCGCTCGGCCGCGATGGTCGCGAAGAGCTTTCGGACCGCCCAGGCGCCCTCGGCCACCACGGCGGTCGTCTCTCTGAGGCCGGTGAGGTGGGCAATGGTCTCGGCAATCGACCGGGCATCGCCATCGGGCTCGAGCAATGCCTGGATTCGAGCCACGCTCGCGTCCGGTCCGTCGCTCTCGTGAATGCCCGCAGCCTGCCTGACCATCTGGGCGAGCGGCCAGAACGTGATCCCCTCGCCGTACGGAAGACAGCGTCCGCTGAGCACGGTCGCGTCTCCGTCAACGGAGGCGACGAAGTCCTGGACGAGGCGCGACTTGCCGATGCCCGGTGCTCCGACCACGGTGACGAGCCGGCAGCTCCGCTCGGCGATTGCCCGCTCCATGGCCCATTCAAGCTGAGCGACGGAGTCGCGGCGGCCAACGAGGGATGCGTCCGGTCGGTACGCACCGGCGGGGTGCTCACCGATGCCGATGAGACGATAGGCCGCGACTTTGCCCTGCTTTCCCCTGAGGGCCAGCGGCGCCAACGGCTCGGCTTCGGCCGAGTCGCGAACGAGCTTGAAGGTCGACTCGGCCATCAGGATCTCGCCGGGCTCAGCGTGCTGCTGGAGACGAGCCGCCGCGTTCGCCGCATCACCTGCAACGAAGTTGCGGTCGGGGACGATGCCTCGCCCGGCCACCGTGCCGGTGTTGATGCCCGTCCGCGTCGCGAGCGCAATCGCCGTAACGCGGCATGAACAGGTCGCCGTTCATCCGCGTCAGGGTCTCGCGCATTTCGACGGCGGCGCGGACCGCGCGCAGCGCATCGTCTTCGTGCAGCTCGGTCAGCCCGAAGACCGCCATCACCGCGTCCCCGATGAACTTCGCGAGCTTCCCGCCGTGGCGCTCGACGACGGGACGGATCCCCTCGACGTAGTCGGTCAGGACCTGGTCGAGGGTCTCGGGATCGAGCCGCTCGCCGAGCCCGGTCGAGTCGACAACGTCCGAGAAGAGGATCGTCACCACTCGGCGGAACCGCTCCGAGGGCTCCTGCGCGAGCTGCTCGCCGCAGGCGAGACAGAACCGGGCGTGCTCCGGGTTCTCCTCGCCGCAGTTTCCGCACCTGGGCATCGATGGAGTGTACGGCCGCCGTGCCGTCGTCGGGGTCACCCGGCGCTTGGGGTATGTTTCAGCGGCTCATGGCCGAATCCTCGCCGTTGCAGCCGCATGCTTCAGTTGGACTGGTGGACCGCGTGGCCGCGCTCCACCGCGTCGACCTTTTCGCCGCGGTCCCCGGCCGGGTGCTCGCCGCGGTAGCCGAGGTCGCAACGGAGGTGCGGACGGAGGTCGGCGGCGTGCTCATCGACGAGGGGGCCGTCGAGGCGAGCCTGTATGCCATCGTCGAGGGCCGCGTCCGTGTCCATCGCGGCGACGAGACGCTCGTGGAGCTTGGTCCCGGAGTCACCGTGGGTGAGTTGGCCGCCCTCGTGCCCGAGCCGCGCAGCGCGTCGGTGACCGCGCTGGAGCCGACACTCGCGTTGCGCATCGACAAGGCGGTGCTGGATGAGCTTCTCGCCGAGTGGCCCGAGCTCGGCCACGGTGTGATCGCGGCGCTCGTTTCACGCCTTCGCGCAATCGCCCTCCGAGCCGACAGAGAGCGGTGAGCAGCGCGCCGCCCCGCGGCGTCATCGGCCTCCTGACCGCGGAGGCGCTGGCCTTCGGGGTGACGCTGGCGCTGCTCATCATTCCGGCCAACGCGCTGTTCCTTGACACGTACGGGTCCGAGTGGCTCCCGGCCACGTACATCGCGATTGCGGTCTTCGGCACGGCCATCTCGGCGCTCATCGCTCGCGCCGCGCGGCGCACCCGCCTCGTTCGCGTCGCGACCGCCAGCCTGGGAGGCTTCGCCGCGCTCTTTGCTGCCTCGTGGGTCGTGCTCCTTGCGGGTGGCATCTGGGTATCGGCGGTGCTGCTCGTCCTCTTCCCGATCGCGCTCCAGGTGGGCTTCGTGCTCATCGGTGGCCAGGCTGGACGCCTCCTCGACGTCCGCCAGATGAAGGAGCATTTCCCCCGGATCGTCTCCGGCTTCGCCGTGGGGTTCTTCCTGGGCGGCCTCCTGGGAATCCCGCTCCTGGCCCTGCTCGGGTCGACCGAGCACATGCTGGTCGCCACCACCGTCGCCCAGCTCGCATTCCTGGCGTTGCTGATCGTGACCGAGCGGCGCTTTCCCGAAGCCGGCAAGGCGCCCGCAGGCGACGCGCCGGTCGTGGCGCGTCCGCCGCTCCGCACCCTCTTCACTTCTGGCCTCGTTCTCCTGCTGCTCGTCTACCAGGTCCTCTCGGCGATGGGGTCGCAGGTTGTCGATTTCCTCCTTTTCGACCGGGCGGCGGCGCACTACAGCGGCGACGACCTGACGCGCTTCCTCGCCGGATACACGGCGGCCCTCAATCTCGTCGACATCGTCTTCCTCGCCGTCGTGGCCGGTCCGCTCATGCGACGCTTCGGCCTGCGCTTCGGCCTCGTATTCAACCCAGCCCTCGTAGCCGCGATCCTCGCCGTCATGGCGGTGGTCGTGATGGGCACGGGCGCCGCCGCGTTCAGCGTGCTCGTCCTGGCGGGAGTGCTTCGCATAGCCGACATCGCCGCGACCGATGGCACGACCAGGACGTCGATCAATGCCGCCTACCAGGTCGTCCCCATCGGCGAACGCCTGGCGGTGCAGGCCGTCGTGGAGGGCATCGGCGTACCGGTGGCGATGGGCGCCACCGGCGTCATGCTGCTGGCCCTCAATCTCCTGGGTCTCGGGACCGAGGCGGTGATCGTGTTCGGCCTGGTCCTGGGGCTGGTCTGGGCCGGGATAGCCGTCGCCGTCTATCGCTCATACACCGGCTCGCTGGCCGATGAGATGCGCCGGCGCGTGCTGGGCACGACGGATCTCGTGACCGACGCGGACGGCCTCGCTATCCGAGCGCTCCTCGGCTCCGAGGACCCACGGGACGTGCGTCTTGGCCTCGACCTGCTGAGCCCGGTCGTCGCCGACACCGCGACCCTCGAGCTGCGCCAGCTGTCGGCCCACGCCGATCTCGAGGTCCGGGTGCGAGCCCTCGGCCAGCTCGCCGCCGCCGGCGATGGGTCCGCCTCGTTGGAGATCGCGGCGCTGCTCCCGGCACTGCTCGACGACCCCGACGTCAGGGTCCGAAACGCGGCGCTCGATGCCGTCGACGCTGACGACGCCCGCGATTCGGCCATCGTGGGGCGCGTCATCGCGGCGATCGGAATGCCGCGCACGATGGGAAGCGCCACCGCCGCGCTGCGACGCCTCGGGGAACCCGCGGTCCCCGCGCTCGTGGAGGCGCTCGCCGCCGGAGGGCGAGATCGTCGGTCCTCCCTCGTGCGTGCCGCAGCCTCGGAAGCAGCGACGCACGGAGCGGCGCTCATCGAGCCCTTGGTCCGTGACCCGGATCGCTCGGTGGTGCTGGCCGCGCTGGAGGCGCTCGAGGCATCCGGAGGTCGTAACGTCCTGGCTGGCGGCACCCTCGACGGCGTGCTGCGCGACGCCGCGGCGCTCGCGACGCGCGCCGAGCAGGCACGGGCAACCCTCGGCACCCACGACGATTCGTTACGGCGTGCCCTCGACGACGAGGTCGAGCTCGCTCGCCGGCTTGCGATTGCGGCGCTCGCGGTTCGGCACGGCCAAGCTGTCAGGGCCGCGGTCCGGGTCGTGGATCACGCAGACCGGCAGCGGAGCGCGCTCGGCATCGAGTCGCTCGATGTCATCCTCTCCCGCGAGGAGGGAGCCATCGCGCTCCCGCTGATTCGCCGCGAGGCTTCGAAGAGCATCGCCGATGCGGTGCCCATGGGGCGGGAGGAATGGATCGCGGACCTCGCGAGCGATCCAGTCGGGTTCTGGCGATCGTCGTGGCTCGCCGCTTGTGCCCGCCATGTGATGGGGAGAGCGCCTCGCCCTCCGGCTTGAGCTCGACATCCCACGGTGTGGTCAGTTGCAGCCCGCGACGCAGCGCCAGGCCCCGTCCCACTCCCACGTGTCGGCGAGCGACGCGCCGGACGCCTCGAAGCCACCGTAGAGCACCATCACGTCACGCTCCTGGTCGTAGCCGAGGGCGGGCATCCCGCGGGCCGATGGCGCGTCACCCTCGAGCTGGGTCCAGGCCTCGTCGGCCAGGATCCATGTCTCGTCGGTCAGCGAGCCGAAGGTCGAGACGCTCGTCGCGCCGCCGAACAGGAGCGCGCCGTCCCGACCGACCGCCATCCCGGCATGCGACCGCGCACTCGGTCCGGCGATGTCGAGCTCCCTCCAGGCGCTCCCGTCCCACGCCCAGAAGTCGTCATGGACGCGCGAGCCGTCGTAGCCGCCCCACAGCAGGACGCGCTCGCTGGCGGCATCGTCGACGAGCTCGAAATGCGCGCGGAACGGTGGTCCGTCATCGGCCACCCGCTGCCACGTGCCGCCGTCCCAGGCCCAGGTTGACGTCTGCTCGGTTCGATCGGCGTCCTGGCCACCGAAGAGGAGGGTCCGTGCACGCGTCGAGTCATGGACGAGCTTCATGTGGTCGCAGGCCGGCGGCGGCTCCGCCTCGATGCGCTGCCATGTGTCGCCGTCCCACTCCCATGTCTCGGCGACGCAGGCGTTGCTCCCGTACGGCAGCCCGCCGTAGCGGACGATGACTCCGCGCCGGACATCGCGCGCGGCGCCGGCTACCACGGTCGCGTCCGGGCCGCTGTCACCGACGAGGTGCCACGCCAGACCGTCCCAGCTCCAGATCCGCTCGACGGCGTCGGGATCCTCCTGGTCGACGCAGCTTGCAAGCAGCATCGTCCCAAGGTCGGCGTCGAAGAAGAGTTCGGCATCGAGGCATGCCGGCGGCGCCTCGGCCGATGGCACGGACGGCTCGGCTTCGCTGGCCGATGGGCTCGCCGCGACACCACTCGCCGAGAAGGACGGCGCATCAGAGTCCGCTGAGCGGTCCGCTGTCGCGCTGCAACCCGACAGCCCAAGCGCCAGCGACGCCATCACCACGAACCGATTGCGCGGCTTCACACCACTCACTACGTGGCCGCCCGGCCCATTGGTTCACCGAAACCAGGCCGCCGGTGCCGGGCGCCCGGTGGAGCCAGCGTGCTGCGATGCGCGCTACCCCACCGTAGACTCACCGCGCATGGCAGCGCGTGCCCACGACGTCATCGTCATCGGCCTGGGCGGGATGGGGTCGGCCGCGGCGTACCACCTGGCGCGGCGCGGCAGCCGCGTGCTCGGGCTGGAGCAGTTTCAGCCGCTTCACGAGCGGGGCTCATCCCATGGGCTGACCCGGATCATCCGCCTCGCCTATCACGAGGACCCGTCGTACGTCCCGCTTCTGCGTCGGGCGTACGAGCTCTGGCACGACCTCGAGACCGATGCCGGCGAGAAGCTTCTCGTCACCACCGGATCGCTTGAGGGCGGCCCGGAGGACGGCGCGACCTTCCGCGGCGCCGTCGCCGCGGCCGAGCTCCACGACATCCCGCACGAGGTCCTCGATGCTGCGGAGCTTCGCCGCCGATTTCCGGCCTACGCCGGGTTCGATGCTTCCACACGCGTCGTCCTCCAGCCCGACGGCGGCTTTCTCCTGGCCGAGCCGACGATTTCGGCCCACCTCGACGGCGCGCGGCGTGCCGGCGCCGACCTCCGCTTCGATGTGCCCGTTGGCGGCTGGGAGCCAATGGGCGATGGCGTTCGCGTCGTGACCGATGCCGGTACGTTCGAGGCCGACCGGCTGGTGATCTGTGCCGGCGCGTGGGCACGGAAGCTCGTGCCATCACTCGCCCGGATGGCGGTGCCCGAGCGACAGGTCCTCGCCTGGCTCGCCCCGATGCGGCCCGATCTCTTCGACATCGATCGGTTCCCGGTCTTTCTCATCGACGTGGAGGAGGGCAGCTTCTACGGCTTGCCGGTCCACGACGGCCACGGGTTCAAGTTCGGCAAGTACCACCATCTCTTCGAGCCGATGGACCCGGATGATCCTGACCGGTCGGTCCAGCCGACCGACGAGGCGGTCCTTCGCGCCTTCGCCGAGCGCTATTTCCCCGATGGCGCCGGGCCGACCGAGATGCTCAAGGCATGCATCTTCACGAACTCACCGGATGAGCATTTCATCCTCGACTCGCTGCCCGATGCGCCGCAGGTCAGCCTCTTCGCAGGCGAGTCGGGCCACGGCTACAAGTTCTGCAGCGTCGTTGGCGAGATCCTGGCGGACCTCGCCACCGATGGCGCGACCCGCCACGACATCGGCCTCTTCCGGCTCGACCGGTTCGGTTGACGCCTGCGGATCAGCGTCCCGTTCGGCGCCGGCCCGGCGCAAGCGCCTGTCGCCCCCGTGTGCCCGGCCGTACCGGCGACCGCTCCATGCCGCCGACCGCGAGGGCGGCGCAGATCATCGAGACCGCGACGATCCATGGAAGCAGTGAGACGAGCGGCGGCAGCGGCATGGCGGTGTCGGGCAGCTCGCCCGATCCTGGCTCCGCACTTGGGGAGGGGGACGCGGCCGGCGGATCGCTCGGGTCGGGAGTCGGCGTCGGAGTCGGCGTCGGGCTCGGCGGGCCAGCGGCCACCGCGATCGTGAACGTCGCGGCGTTCGAGACGGCTGTCACGGTCGGGACGGCGGTGCCGTCGTTGGCGGAGAAGGTGAAGCTGTCGGTGCCGTTGAAAGCGGGTCCGGCGTCGTAGGTGAACGTGCCGTCAGGGTTGAAGGTCAGCGTGCCGTTGGCCGGGTCCGTGTCAGATGCATAAGTCAGCGTGTCACCGTCGACATCGGTGCAGGTGACCGAGCCGGCCAGGGATGTGTCCTCGTTCGTGGACGCCGCGTCGTCGGCGCACACCGGCGCGTCGTTGACGGCGGTGACCGTGATGGTGAAGGTCGCCGTGTTCGAGGTGTCGCTGCCGTCGCCGGCGGAGAACGTGAAGCTGTCTGTGCCGTTGAAGTCGGGGTTTGGGGTGTAGGTGAAGTTGCCGTCGGCGTTGAGCACCAAGGTGCCGTCGGACGGACCACTGACCTCGGCGTAGGTCAGCGTGTCACCGTCGACATCGGTGCAGGCCAGGCTGTCGCCCAGCGGTGTGTCCTCGTCGGTGGTGGCCGCGTCATCGGCGCACACCGGCGCGTCGTTGGCGGTTGTCACCGTGATGGTGAACGTCGCGGTGTTGGATGTATCGGTGCCGTCATTGGCCGTGAAGGTGAAGCTGTCGGTGCCGATGAAGTCGGCATCCGGGGTATAGGTGAACGTGCCGTCCGCAGCCATCACCAGCATGCCGTTGGCCGGGTCCGTGCCCGATGCGTAGGTCAGCGTGTCACCGTCGACATCGGTGCAGGTGACCGAGCCGACCAGGGGTGTGTCCTCGTCGGTGGATGCCGAGTCGTCGGCGCACACCGGCGCGTCGTTGACGGCGGTGACGGTGATGGTGAAGGTCGCGGTGTTCGAGGAGTCGGTGCCGTCGTCGGCGGAGAACGTGAAGCTGTCGATGCCGTTGAAATTGGCATCAGGGGTATACGTGAATGTCCCGTCGGGAGCCAGCACGAGCGCCCCGTTGGTCGGGCCGCTGACCTCGGCATAGGCCAGAGCCATCGCCCTCGACGTCGGCGCAGACGAGGCTGCCGCCCAGGGGTGTGTCCTCGTCGGTGGTGGCCGCATCGTCGGCACAGACCGGCGCGTCGTTGGCGGCCGCGACCGTGATGGTGAAGGTCGCTGTGTTCGAGCCGTCGGCGCCATCGTTGGCGGAGAAGGTGAAGCTGTCGGTGCCGGTGAAGTCCGGATCGGGCGTGTAGGTGAAGGTGCCATCGGGATTGAGGGTCAGGCTGCCGTTAGCCGGGTCCGTGCCCGATGCGTAGGTCAGCGCATCACCGTCGACATCGGTGCAGGTGACCGAGCCAGCGAGGGGCGTGTCCTCGTCGGTGTTGTCCGCATCGTCGGCGCACACCGGCGCGTCGTTGACGGCCGTGACCGTGATGGTGAAGGTCGCCGTGTTCGAGGACTCGGTGCCGTCGTCGGCAGAGAAGGTGAAGCTGTCGCTGCCGTTGAAGTCGGCATCGGGGGTGTAGGTGAAGCTGCCGTCCGTGTTGACCGCGAGCGTGCCATTCGATGGGCCGGTGACCTCGGCGTAGGTCAGCGTGTCACCGTCGACATCGGTGCACGAGACGAAGCCGGCCAGCGGGGCGTCCTCGTCTGGTCGTGGCCGTGTCATCGCCGCACACCGGCGCGTCGTTGACGGCCGGGACCGTGATCGTGAAGGTCGCCACGTTCGAGACGGCGGAGTCGTCATCGGCGGTGAAGGTGAAGCTGTCGCTGCCGTTGAAGTCCGGATCGGGCGTGTAGGTGAATGTGCCGCCGGGGTTGAGCAGCAGTGTCCCGTCGGAGGGACCGGCGACCTCGGCATAGGTCAGCGTGTCGCCCTCGACATCGGTGCACGCCAGGCTGTCGTTCAGCGGCGTGTCTTCGTCGGTGGACGCCGCGTCATCGGCGCAGGCCGGCGCGTCGTTGACGGCGCCGACGGACACGACGAACGACTGCGCTGCGCTCGTGTCGATCCCGCCGTTCGCGGTCCCGCCGTTGTCGGCGATGACCAGTGAGATCGTCGAAGTCCCGTTCGCGTTGGCGGCCGGCGTGAAGGTCAGGGTCCCGGTCGGACTGACCGTCGGGCCGGCCGAGAAGAGGGCGGCGTTCGAATTGCCGGTGATCGCGAAGGCGAGGGTCTGGCCGGACTCATTCGCCGGACCGCGGCTGAGGCTGGTCGCCCAGCCGGCCACGGACTGTGCACCGGCGTCCTCGGCAACGACCTGATCGCCACCCTTCGTGAAGCTCGGCACGTCGTTCACCGACAGCACGGTGATGGCCGCCGTGTCCGTCGCCGAGCTGAATGCGGTCGTGCCGCCGCTGGTGGTCGTATTGGCGAGCCCGCCGTTCGTCCCGGTTGTCTGATCCCACGCCCGCAGGGTGACGGTGGAACTTCCGAAGTAGTTTGCGTTCGGGACGAACCGCAGGCGGTTGGCTGGTGCCGACGCCAGCAGCCGAGCATTGGCAACGGCGACGGCCCCGATTGCTGTCCATGCGCCGCCACTGTTCGTGGAGTACTGCCACGTGCCGTTCGTGGTGTCCGCGGCGACGATGGCGATCCCGCGCAGCGCACCCGCATCGGCATCGGTGATGTAGCCGGCGCCGCCTGCGGCGATGAGAGTCGGGATGTCATCGCCGTCATCGGCTGCCGGGTCTTCCAGGATGGTGCCGAGCGTCGGATTGCCTGCCGGGGCGAGCACGGGAGCCGAGTTCGGCGGCGGCGAGACCGTCACGGCAGGGTTCGAGCCGGACTGGGCGAACAGCTGACCAGCGCAGTTGTTCTGGCCGAAGGCCGTCGTCGTGAACGTCAGGCTGCCCGCGGACGCGGCGGTCCCGGTGAAGGTCACCTGGACCCGTCCATTGGTGTCGATGTCGTTCGCAGCCACACCGCTTCGGACCGTCTGTCAATGCCCCCAACACAACGGTCGGCGCACTCCAGGTTCGGGCGGTCCCGGGTGGAATTGGCGGGTCCTGGGCGAGGACGGTCGGGGTCCCGCTCAGCGTGAATCCAGCTGGCATCGTCACGCGCACACAGCCCATCAGCGTCTGTCCCGGGCTGACGCTGACATTGTTGAACGTCACTGTGAAGGTTGTCGGCGTGCCTGCCACTGCTGTCGTGGGACTGATCGTGGCGGTATTGATCTGGACTGCCGCGACCGGCATCGGGCCGGCGAGCGCCGCAACCAGCGCGCCGACTTGGACGGCGACGAGGGCCAGCCGTCGCGCTGACGTGCCGGATCGACGATGGTGCATTTCCTGATGACAACCTCGGCAAGAGCGTGGATGGGCACGCCACGCCGGCGAGCGACGGGAGCCTAGCAACGACCGGCACCAACTCCACCGGTACGGATGGCTGGCCGCCAACGGGCATCCGGGTCATGGCGCCACGACCGACATCACGAAGATGTGGACAACTTTGGTGGACAGACCCCTTCCGGTTGGCGGGCAAGCGAGCCTACGATCCGGGCCGGCCGTGCAGCCCCGCCAGGGCTCGCGGACCAAGCAATCATCTCGATCCTGCATCGGAGGGTGCCATCGAATGAACCAGCGGTCGTCGGTGTCCGCCGCCGCCCCGCGGACGGACCCGCCGGAGGAGCAACCGCCTCCTGATGTCGAAGCCTTCATCCGCTTTTGCCACGCTCGACGAGGCGCCAGTTGGCCGGAGCTCTATGACGAGATGTGCGGCGTCGCCGCCCGTCGCGAGTTCAACGGCTGGGACCATGAGCAGCTGGCATCGCGCGGACTGACCTTCTCACTGCTGGAGATGCCGCGGCTGGCCGCATGGGCGCGAGCCGTCCTGGCCGGCCTGGCCGAGCAGCGGGAGGCCGATGGACACCGAGGATCCGCGACACCCAGGCTCGAGGCGCAGGTCGCCGTCGTCTGAGAGCGACGACGCCTGCGCCGTTCAAGCGCGGCCCCGGTCCTTTCGAGGATCGGGGCCGTTGTTTTAGTAGGAGTGCCGCCGGGCCATCTCGCGCTCGATCATGCGCTCCATGACCATGTACTTCTCGATCCTCCGTCGAAGCTCGTTCGCCTCGGGCGTGTAGAGGTGGACGAACTGCTGCAGCTCCAGGCTGAGCTTGCGGCTCGTGATGCGGGCGTGATCGAGGTTGCGCCGCAGCAGCACCTGGTCCATGCGGCGCAGGTGCTCCTCGTTGAGGAGATCCTCGTCGCGCAGGAGCTCGCGATCGATATCGAGCTGGGTCCGTTGCAGCTGGACCGGGGCGATGATCGGATCGTCGGCCATCGGCGCCAGTCTAGCCCGCGGCGCGAAGTGGCTGCCCGACCAGGCTTCCGACCAGATCCGTGACCTCGTCGATCCCGAACGGCTTGGCCAGGACATGGACGTTGCCGATCGCCTCGAGCTCGCCGATCCGATCGCGCAGCGCCGTCACATCGGCCGAGCACACGACGATCGGGATGTGCGCCAGGCGGGCATCGGCACGGCACAGAGTGACGATCTCCCAGCCCGAGGCGCCGCCCAGCAGGAGGTCGATGATGATGAGGTCGGGGTCTGACGCCGACAGCTCGGCGACGCTCGTCTCCTGGCCGTTGAAGAGGCTGACGTTGTAGCCGGCGTCCTCGTCGAGGATGGCAGCCATGAGCTCGAGGAATTCCGGGTTGTCGTTGAGCACGCTGATCCGCGGGCTCCGGTCATCGGTCATGGGCCACCTCCGGGGCGCGCCGAGTATAGGCTCGGGTGGCCGGCTGTGCCCAAGTTATGCTTTCGAGCGGGTCCCCGTAGCTCAGTGGACCAGAGCAGCCGCCTTCTAAGCGGCCGGTCGCAGGTTCGAATCCTGCCGGGGACGCCAAAGTCACAGCGTGGCAGCGGCCTCGATGGCGGCGATCGAGGCGCCGAGCCCATCCTCGACGCTGATGCGGCGGGCAAGGGCGCCCGCGCGGTCGCGCAGCACCGGGTCCCCGGCGGCCGCCAGCGCGGCCTCGGCCAGTCGGTCAGCGCGGAGGCCACTCACCGGCTGTGGCGCCGGCGCGACACCGAGCTTGAAGAGCCGATCACCCCAGTAACGCTGGTCGCCCACGTGCGGGACCACCACCGACGGGACACCCGCGGCGCACGCTGCGTGAGTCGTTCCCGCGCCACCGTGGTGGACCACGACGCCGGCGCGGGGGAAGAAGGTGCGGTGATCCAGGGCGCCGATCCGCAGCAGGCTGGGCGACGCGACCGAGGCTGCTTCCGGCCCCTGGACGATCACGCGTCTTCCGGCCTCCAGCATCGATTCGACGGCCGCGTGCAGCGCCACGTCGGATGCGCCGGCCATCGACCCGAAGGCGATCACGATCGGGGCTCCGCCATCGGCGAGGAAGCGGTCGACCTCGTCGGGAAGCGCAGGGGCAGGCGACGGGTCGAACCAGGCGCCGGTCACGCGAGTTCCCGAGGGCAGATCGTGAGGCACGGTGATGATCGACGGCGAGCAGGCGACGATGTGGAGCAGCGGCGAGCGGGCGCGAAAGAGCGGGAGCCCGCGCTGCGCCGATCCAGCGTGCTGAAGGAGCTCGTCGAGCGGTCGCCCGGTGCGCGCGAGGACGCGATCCAGGATCGACCACGCAAGCCGATTGAGCGGGCCGAGGCTCGGCATGCCTGGCGGTGGTGCGCTGGCGGTCGGCAGCAGAACGGGGTCGAAGACCACGGTCGCCCAGCGCAGCCCGGCGTCGAGGACCGCCGCATGCGCCAGCGTGTGGATGCCGTGCAGCAGCACGAGGTCGTGGCCGGGCAGGAGCGAGCGCAGGCGCCGGTAGTGCGCCTCGCCATCGGCCAGGTGGAAGTCACGCAGGACGGCGACCTGGTCCATCGGCCCGCGGCTGGCCGCCTCGGCCGCAACGGCCGCGATGCGAGCCGGATCGGCATGCGGCCCGGCGACCTCGACGTGCACGCCAGGCTGTGAGAGGGCGGCGCGGTGCACCGGCCAGGTGATGGCGGTGACCTCGTGGCCGCGCGCCACGAGGGTCCGGGCAAGGAGCGCGAAGGGAGCCACGTCACCGGTGGTCCCGACGGTGGCCAGGGCGATCCGCATCCTCAGATGGCGGCGATGCTGCGAGGAGCCATTCGCGGCCCGTAGCGCGGCGCCACGACGCGGCCCACCTCGAGCAGTCGTTGGACACGGCCGCGTTGGCCCCGATACGGCTCGAGCAGCTCGAGCATTCGCTCGTCGCTTCCCCGCGGCTCGCCGGCCAGGGCCCAGGCAACAGTGTGTGGGATGTGGTAGTCCCCGATGCTGACAGCGTCGGGATCGCCGAAGGCGACTCTCACCACCTCGGCAGCCGTCCACGCACCGATGCCCGGCAGCGCCCGAAGCCGGCGATCGCCCTCGGCCGAGGTGCGTGAGCCTTCGAGCCAGGCGGCGCGCCCCGCGGCCCGGCGTACGACGTCGGCTCGGCGGCGTTCAACGCCCAACGGATGGAACGAGTGGTAGGGGAGTCCGGCCAGGGTCGCGGGATCCGGTGGAAGAATGAGGTCAGCGGGACCCGGCGCGGGCTGGCCGTGGCGCCGGAGAAGGCCCGCGTACGAGCGAAACGCCTCCGTTCCGGTCACCTTCTGCTCGAGGATGGTCGGCACCAGCGCATGGACAATCCGATGCGTGCGGGGCATGCGCAGGCCGGGATGCCGCCGCTGGAGGTCTCGGACGATCGGATGGTGGGCCACGAGCGCCTGCGGCTCATCGGCCTCGCCGATGAGGTCCGGGGTGGCATCGAGCGCCTTCTCCGCCGCCTCGCCCCACGCCGTGGCGATCACGTGTGCCGTGCCATCGAGGACGATCCTGAGGCTGGCCGGACCGTCCGGCATCCGGAACGCGAGCCATGCCTCCGAGCGGCCGATGCGGATGGTGCGATCGCCGCGCCCGTGCGCCAGCGGCCCGAGTGTCGTAGGCAGATCCAGCGGACCGGCAAGCTCGATCCGGCGCGAGATCACCGCCGCATCGAGAGGAGAATCGGCGACGCGCCGGCCTGCGCGGCCTCGAACTCGGCGCGGCTGCGGATCCCGCGATATCCCTCCGCGACGATGTTCTGCGCGCAGGCGGCCCCCAGCGAGGCACCAGGACCGGGGAGGAGGACGACGTCGGGCGCGTACTCCCGCAGTGCGACCCGCAGGCCGGTGGCGAAGTCGTAGGCGCGCGTCGCCTGCCCGCGCAACGTGTGCTCCGCCAGCTCGGCCGGATCGGTCGACCACGGCGTGAACCGGATGCCACGACCGTCGATCAGGGTCACGTTCGGTCGATCCCAGCTGAGCTCGCCGATGCGGTCGACTGCGGTGGCCGCGGCGCCGGCCCGCAGCGGGGTGTGCCACGCATCGGCGCCCACGAGCCTCAGCGGGAACGCGCGGTCGCCGATGGTCACCTGTGGGAGACGATCGGCGAGGGCGCCGATGCCGGCGGCACTGCCGGCCAGGACGGCAAACGCACCGAGGTCCAGCGAGAGCGCGACGTCGTCATCGGCCTGGTCGAGCGCGTCGCGCAGCTCGCCGATGCGACCCGGGTCGGGCTGCCAGGCGTCATCGGTCAGCGGGTAGATGAGCTCAGCCGCGCGGAGCTCTCCGGGCAGCGGCGCGTCGGCGGCGAGAGCCATCTCCTGGACGAGGCTGAACGCGCCGTCGAAGCCCAGGACGCCGGATGCGGCGAGCGCGGTGTACCAGCCGGTCGAGCTGGCCACCACCACCACGACCTCGTGATCGCCCGCGATGCGCTCTGCGTCGAGCAAGCCGCACAGGAAGGTGAGCGGCCACGCGTTCGACGGTCGACCGTGAAGATCCGGATCGAGCCGCGCCGCGCCATCGAGCTCGGACAGGGCGGGAAGGTCTCGCTCGGCGCGAAGCTCGTCCGCCCGGCGCACCCACGCGTGGGAGACGGGCAGGGATCGCAGGGAGGCGGCGCCGTACGAGCCACGACCCGGGAAGGCGACGGCCGCCCGGCTCACGCGTGCGCCGCCGGCTGAGCCTTGCGGCGCTTGGCGGCGGCGACCGAGGCCGCCACGATCTGGTCGACGCCGACCAGCACCGCGGACGTGGCCGGCCCGAGGGGGACGAACGAGTCCACCGCGCGCACCGAGCCGAGGCGTCGGCCGATGCGCTGCTCGGCCAGGTCCGCCACGATGGCGTCCGCCACGCCGCCGCCCGTGGCCCGGCACTCGTCCACGACCACGACCGTGCCGACCTCCGCTGCATGCGCTCGGATGGCCTCCGTCGGCAGCGGATTGAGCCAGCGCAGGTCGAGGACGCGCACCCGAAGGTCATGCTCATCGGCGAGCCGCTTGGCCGCCTGCAGGCTCAGCCGATAGCCGTTGGCGTAGCTGATCAGCAGCACGTCGGCGTCGCCGTCCGCGCCGGACTGGCCGACCTCGCCGGGCAGCAGGACGTCGGGCGGCGCTGGGTAGTCCGTGAGCCAGCCGCCGTCGCCTTCGGTGTGGAGATCCTTCTCGTGGTACAGCGCGATCGGCTCGAGGAAGACGACCACGCGGCCGTCCTCAGCCGCCATCGCCACCGCGCCGCGCAGCATCCGCGCGGCATCGTCGCCACGCGACGGGACGGCCAGCACCAGGCCGGGGATGTCGCGCAGCGCGCCGACGCTGTTGTCGTTGTGGAAGTGGCCGCCGAAGCCCTTCTGGTAGGCCAGGCCCGGGACGCGGACCACCATCGGGTTGCGGAACTGGCCGCTGCTGAAGAACTGAAGCGATGCCGCCTCACCGCGCAGCTGGTCGAGGGCGTTGTGGATGTAGGCGAGGTACTGGATCTCCGGGATCGGCAGGAGGCCGACGTGGGCCGCTCCCTGCGCGATGCCGAGGATGCTCGTCTCGTCCAGCAGCGTGTCGAAGATCCGTCCGGCGCCGAACCGCTTGGCGAGCCCGTTCGTGACGTTGTAGACGCCGCCCTTGCGCCCGACGTCCTCGCCGAAGAGGAGGAGCTCGGGCCGTCGCAGCAGCTCATCGGCCAGGGCCGCGTTCAGGCAGCCGGCGAGGGTCCGTGCATTCGGCATCGTCGCCGCCTCGGGGAGGGTGGGACCGAACGATTCGTGCCGCTCCTCCTCCGTGGCCGTGGCGGCCACCGCGCGCTCCCTGACCTCGTCGGGGTGGTACGGCGCCATCGGCGCGATGACCTCCTCGGTCGTCTGGAGCCGCGGTCGGCGGGCCGCCTCCTCGGCGACGGCCATGACTCGCTCGCGCGTCTCGCGCACCAGGTCGCGCAGCTCGTCGGGCGATGCCGCGCCGAGCTCGATCAGGCGGCGGGCATTCCGCGCCAGCGGGTCGCGCGCCTCCACCTCCTCGATCTCGGCCACGCTGCGGTATCCCTGCTCGGCATCGCTGCCGCCGTGGCCCCAGAGGCGAACCGTACGCAGGTGGAGGAATGCCGGCTGACGCGTTGTTCTTACGTGCTCGATCGCCTCGCCTACCCGCTCCCACACTTCGTCCAGCTCGCCGTCGGCGAGCACATAGCGGAGGTGAGGCTGCGCACCGAAGGTGGCTGCGATCCATCCCTCGGGCGTCGGGACGCTGATGCCGGTGTCGTTGTCCTCGCACACCAGGAGGAGCGGCATCGGCAGTCCCATGCGCACCGCGTAGCGTGCGGTGTTGATTGCGGCCAACGCGGTGGCGTGGTTCGCGCTCGCATCGCCAAACGAGCAGGCCACGATCGCGTCCTCCGGCACCTCGGTCGCGACCCGGAGCCGCTTCGCTCGAGCGAGGCTGAAGGCGAGGCCCATGGCCTTGGGCAGGTGGCTGGCGATCGTGCTCGTCTGGGGCGGGATCCAAAGGGCGCGGCTGCCCCACACCTTGTGGCGGCCCTGGGCGATCGGATCCTCACCCGAGGCGACGACGCCGAGCAGCGTGTCGAGGGCCGGCGTGGCTCCGGCGAGCTTTCGGGAGCGTGCCATCACGAAGCCGCCGGACCGGTAGTGCAGGAATGCCGGATCGTCGATCCGCAGGCGAGCGCCAATCACCGCGTTGTTCTCGTGACCGGCCGAGCCGATCGTGTAGAAGCTGCGGTTCGTTTTCTTCAGCTCGCGCGATGCGACATCCACCTGGCGGGACGCGAGCTGGTCCTCGAAGAGGCCCAGCGCGGTCGCGACGCTTAGCGTCGTCCCGTCGCGGAGGGGCGCGCTGGCGGCCAACCGGGGTCGATCCGGCTGTGCCGAGGTCAGTTGGTTGTCGAGCTGCTGCTCGACGATGGCGACGCGGTCCCAGGTCATCCGTTCTGGAAGGCTCGGCGGGTTGGTGGGCGGGGGCGCCCATCATAGCGCCGCCGAAGCTCACCTCCACATCGGGAAGTCACCCCCTCCCGTGGCGGCGATGTTGACCGCGAGCACCACCGCCATGAGCAGGCCGGCCGTTGTCGGGCGGCCGATGACGAGGCGAAGCTGGTTCAGCATTGGTGCACCCTCGTTGTGGCCGGGCACGAGCCCCGAGCTCGCGCGTGCGGCGCGGGGCCATGGGACGCTTCTCCTGCTTACCGGTGCATTACCAGCCGCTTACCGACGGCGGCGTACTCGAGCTGCCGGATGGTCGATCAGCCGCCGACCGAGATCAGCACGATGCCGACGATTGCCAGTGCTACGCCGAGCTGGCCGAGGCGCGGCAGCCGCTCGTCGAGCACGACGCGGGCGAGCACCAGCGTGACGATCGGATAGAGGCCGACGAGCGCCGCCGCCAGGCCGATGTGCATCTCCTCGCGGGCGATGACATAGAGGGCGTTGCCGCCGACGTCGAAGAGGCCGGCGGCGACCAGGACAGCCCACGGCACGGTCGATCGATCGAAACCGCGGGCGATGACGACCGCGGCGGCGAGCGCCGCCGACATCGCGCGGCTGAAGACGAGCGCCCAGAGTGGATCGCCGGCCCGCGCGGCTAGGTCAATGAGGACGTACCAGGCCCCGAAGCCGAGCGCCGCCAGAGCTGCCAGCCCGAGCGCCTGCCGGCCGACCTCGTCTCGCGAGGCGCCACCGGCTGCGGCCGCCGCGCCCGCTGCGCATGCGACTCCGACCAGCTGCGGCGCCGTGATCGCGCTGCCGAGGAGCGCACCGGCGACCAGGGGAATGGCGAGCGATCCGGACCCGGCGAGCGATGTGACGAGGCCCATGCTGCCGATCGACATCCCGCGGTACAGCGCGGCGAGACCCACCACGCCGGCGAGTCCCGCGGCGGCCCCGATGAAGATCGCGCCGGGGTCGGGGAATGGCGGCCGGACGACCAGCAACCCGACGAGAAGGGCGACGAGCCCGATCCCATGGGCGCCAGCGACAGCCACGAGCGCCCCAGCGCGTCGGGCGGCGAAGGCTCCGGCGAAGTCGCCCGCGCCGAAGGAGAGTGCTCCGAGCAGCCCGGCGACGACTCCGGTCAGCGGCATGGGCTCCTCTCAGCGTGTCGTTCTGGTCCCGGATCCGACTCTAGCGCGGTCCGCGGCGCTGCGACGGAGCCGGAATCCGCCCTCACGGTCGCCCGGCGACACCGATCCCGTTGCCACGACCGCGTTGTGCGGCGGATTTCGCAGTCTTGACCTTGACACTCCAACCTCGCCGGTCTGATAGTGCGCGGAGCCCTGAGCGACCACCTCCGAGCCGCCGGATCTTGCGCTGGCGCGGGCGGTCGCCCGGCTGCACGAGGTGTGCGTGGCGGTCGAATCCAGTCAGGCGAACGCGGCGGAGACACGGGGCGAGCGGCCGGCGGCCGTGCGGCTCGAGGGCATCGTCAAGCGCTTCGGTGAGGTGACGGCGGTCGCCGGGATCGATCTCGAGATCGCCGATGGCGAGTTCTTCAGCATGCTCGGGCCATCGGGGTCGGGCAAGACCTCCACGCTGAGGATGATTGCCGGCTTCGAGCTGCCGACCGAGGGGACGATCTGGCTTCACGGCCACGACGTCACGGGTGTGCCCCCCTTCGATCGGGACGTCAACACCGTCTTCCAGGATTACGCGCTCTTCCCGCACATGACGGTCGATGACAATGTCGCCTACGGCCTCGTCGTGCGTGGCGTCCGCGGCGCTGAACGGCGCGCGCGGGTGACCGAGGCGCTCCGCATGGTGCGACTCGAGGGCTACGAGGCGCGGCGCCCGGCGCAGCTGTCAGGCGGCCAGCGCCAGCGCGTCGCATTGGCCAGAGCGCTCGTCAACCGGCCGCGGGTTCTGCTCCTCGATGAACCGCTCGGCGCCCTCGACCTGAAGCTGCGCGAGGAGATGCAGATCGAGCTCAAGGCAATCCAGGCACAGGTCGGCATCACGTTCATCTATGTCACGCACGACCAGGAGGAGGCGCTCACGATGAGCAACCGCCTGGCCGTCTTCAACCAGGGCAGCATCGAGCAGGTCGGAACCCCGGCCGACGTGTACGAGCATCCGGCGACGACATTCGTCTCCGGGTTCGTGGGGACGTCGAACCTGCTCACCGGCGACGCGGCTCACGCCGTCATCGGAGCGGACGGCACCTTCACGATTCGCCCGGAGAAGCTCCGCCTGGCCGATCCGGCCGAGACGCCCGCCGACGACGAGGGCTCGGCGCTCGGCACGATCCGCGAGATCGTCTATCTCGGGCCAGACACGCGATACATCGTGGCGCTGGAGACAGGCAGTGAGCTTGTCGTGACCCAGCAGAACCTGCAGACATCGTCGATGGAGGCGCTCTCCGCGCAAGGCCGAGCCGTGCGGCTCGTCTGGAAGCGTCGCCACGTATTGAGCCTTGCGCGAAGCGAATCATCGGGGGCATCGGAGGAAGAACCTGCATGAGACACCTGCGCATACCCGTCCTCTTCGTGGTCCTCGGCCTGCTGGTCGCGGCCTGCGGCACGGGGGACGAGCCATCCGCCAGCGCGATCACCGAGATCGGCGAGGGAGAGGGCGAGCTCAACCTGGTCATCTGGGCCGGCTACGCCGAGAGCGGCGAAGCCGATGCGGCCTACGACTGGGTCACGCCGTTCGAGGAGGAGACAGGCTGTATCGTCAACACCCAGGACATGAGTGACTCGAACAACGGCGTGTCTCTCATCGAGTCGGGCCAGTACGACGGCATCTCGGCGTCCGGTGACGCCACGACCCGGCTGATCGCCAGCGGGCTGGCGGCGCCGGTCAACACGGACATCTTCGAGAATTACGATGCCGTCTTCGATGGGCTCAAGGACCTGCCGCACAACACCGTCGACGGTGTGAACTATGGCGTGCCACACGGGCGAGGCGCGAATGTGCTCGCGTGGAACACGGAAGAGGTCACGGAAGCGCCGTCGAGCTGGGATGTCATCTGGGAGCAGGGCTCCGACCATGCGGGTGACATCAGCATCTACGACTCGTCGATCTTCATCGCCGATGCCGCGCTGCACCTGATGACCACGCAGCCCGATCTCGGGATCGAGAACCCGTACCAGCTCAACCAGGAGCAGTTCGACGCGGCGATCGCGCTGCTCGAGGAGCTCGACGCCAACGATCCGCTCTACTGGGGTGCGGCCGCCGACCAGATCGGCTCGTTCGAGTCGGGTGACGTCGTGGTCGGGACGACGTGGCAGTACCAGGTGAATGTCGCCGAGGCACCGCTTGAGGCGACCCTGCCTGATGAAGGATCAACCGGCTGGTCGGACACGTGGATGATGTACTCGGAGGCCGAGCATCCGAACTGCATGCTCATGTGGATGGACCACATGATGGCGCCGGAGGTGTCGGCCATGGCCACGGTCTGGTTCGGTGAGGCGCCCACCAGCGAGGCGGCGTGCGAGGCCGCAGAGGAGCTCTCGCCCGGTCACTGCGAGACGTTCCACGCAACCGACGAGGATTACTTCGACCGCGTCTGGTTCTGGAGCACCCCGCAGGAGGACTGCGCCGATGACGACGACGCGACCGAGTGCGTGACCCAGGAAGCATGGGTGGACGCCTGGACCACGCTCCGCGGGGGCTGATTCACGCCTCGACCTGCTGAGCCCGATGCTCCCCGGGGATTCGTCCTCGGGGAGCATCCTTCGGCCCTGACTCATGAGCCACCGCTGAGCCGATGACGACTCCAGAAACTGCGACGTCCGCGGACCCTGGCGCGCCACGGCGCATGCGGCGGCTTGCTGGCTGGCTCCACGCACGGCCGAGGACCCAGCGCCGGCTGCTCCTCGCCGCCCCGATGGCGTGGATGGCCATCGCCTACCTCGGCTCTCTCTTCGTCCTGCTGCTCAATGCCTTCTGGGACACGAACAGCTTCACGGGCCAGGTCGAGCCCTTCAACTGGAGCCTCGATGCGTTCGAGACCATCGTCTCGAATCCCGTGTACCAGACGATCGCGGTCCGGACGATCGCGATCGCCGCCGCCGTGACCGTCACCGACGCCCTCCTCGCCTTCCCGATCGCCTACTACCTGGCGCGCGTGGCGTCGCCGCGCGTGCGCGGCGCGCTGCTGGTGGCGATCCTCATGCCGCTGTGGGCGGCGTACCTGGTCAAGGTCTACGCGTGGCGCACGATCCTCCAGGAGAACGGGTTCCTGGAGTGGGCGCTGTCGCCGTTCGGGGTCGACGCGCCCGGCCTGGGACAGATCCTCAACGCATGGCTCGTGCTCAGCTATCTCTGGCTGCCGTACATGATCCTGCCGATCTACGCCGGGCTCGAGCGAATCCCCAACTCGCTGCTCGAGGCCTCCGCCGATCTCGGCGGGCGCGGGTTCGTCACGTTCCGGCGCGTGATCCTGCCGCTCGTCTTCCCGGCCCTGGTGGCGGGGTCGATATTCACCTTCTCGTTGACCCTCGGCGACTACATCACGCCGGACCTCGTCGCCGATGCCAAGTTCATCGGGAACGTCATCTATGACAACTCGAGCCTCGGCAACCTCCCGTTGGCCGCGGCGTACTCGCTCATCCCGATCGCGATCATGGTCGTCTATCTCCTCATCGCCCGGCGTCTCGGCGCCTTCGACTCGCTGTGAGGGGTGTGCACCGATGACCGAGTCACGCCTGGTGCGCATCGGCCTTCGGGTGGTGTCTGCGCTCGTCCTCGCCTTCCTCTATCTCCCCCTCATCATCCTCGCCATCTACGCCTTCAACGAGGGACGGTCGCAGGCGTGGCCGCCGAGCGGGCTCGGGCTCGATTGGTTCGCCGATGCAGCGGGCAATCCGGCGATCAGAGAGGCCCTGCTGAACTCCCTCATCGCGGCGTCCGGGGCGACCCTGATCGCCCTCGTGCTTGGCACGCTTGCCGCGCTCGCCGTCCAGCGCTTCACCTTCTTCGGCCGCGAGACGATCTCGTTCCTCTTCGTGCTGCCGATTGCGCTCCCGGGCGTGGTGACCGGCATAGCGCTGCGCACGACGTTCCAGACCGCCGGCGTCGACTTCGGGCTGATGACGATCATCGTCGGGCACGCCACGTTCTGCGTGGTCATCGCCTACAACAACGTGATCGCCCGCCTACGGCGCGTACCGAAGAGCCCCGAAGAGGCGTCGGCCGACCTCGGCGCCGACACGTGGACGACCTTCCGACGGGTCACCCTGCCCGCGATGCGGACGGCGCTGCTCTCCGGAGCCCTGCTGGCGTTCGCGCTGTCGTTCGACGAGATCATCGTCACGAACTTCACCGCCGGCCCGGGCACGCAGACGATTCCGATGTGGATCTACTCGGCCATCCAGCGGCCGAACGAGCTGCCGGTCGTCAACGTGGTGGCGTTCGTCCTGATCCTGGTCTCGATCATCCCGGTCTACCTCGCGCAGCGCATCAGCGGCGAGGCGGGAGGTGGCGGCCGGTACTGACCGATTCGTCCGGTGCAGACGGGATCGATCGGTCGTACCCTAGGCGCCAGCCGGCCACCCGAGCGCCGGGTTTTAGGGGAGAGCCACCCGCCGTGTCCATCTCGAGCACCTCGGCAAGCCTGCCTGTCTGGCGCGTCGCGGTCATCGGCATCGTCGGCCTCCTGGCCGTCGGCATCGGTGTCGCGGCGGGAGCGTTCCTCCTCAACACCCGTGCCGCGGCCCTCGGCGCCGGAGCGGCCTACGTGCCGGCCAGCGCCCCGCTCTACTTCGAGGTGCGCATCGAGCCATCGAGCGACGAGGATGTCGCGCTGCGCGAGCTGCTCGGCAGATTCCCGCCGATCGAGGGCATCGACCTCGCGCAGCCGCTCTACAGCCAGCTGGTCGAGAGTCTCGACGAGATGCTCCTCGAGGAGGGCGCCGAGCTCAGCTGGTCCGAGGACATCGAGCCGTGGTTCGATGGCACTGTCGCCGCAGCCGTGCTCGAGATTCCCACCGAAGCGCTCGGCGCGCAGACCGATCCGATGGAGGCGGCGATGGAGCCTCCCATGGTCGTCCTGATTGGCGTGACCGACCGCGCCGCCGCCGAGGCCGCGATCGCGGACCTCTTCGCCCAATCTCCAGACGGCCCGACGGAGTTCACCGAGCAGGTGCACGACGGCGTCACGATCCGGTCCGACGTCGAGGAGCAAGGCGCCTACGCGGTCACCGACGATCAGCTGATCGTCGCTCCCGGGCCCGATGACATCATCGCCGCGCTCGACGCTCACGGCAGCGGCGAGGCGGCGCTTTCCGGGGCCGAGTCGTTCGCTGAGATGGCTGCAGCGCTGCCCGACGATTGGCTCGCCTTCAGCTTCTACGACTTTACCGATCTGATGGCCGCAGCGCTCGCGCAGGCCGGCGCCGAGTCGCCCGCGATGGCGGACGCGCTGGCCCCGTTGCTCGAGAGCCAGCCGCTTCGCGGCGCGGTGGCGGTCACCGCTGCCGGCGATCGGATCGCGGTCGACGCGACGACCGACGCGCCGACGGGGCCGTTCGCGGCCACCAACACGGATCGTGGCCTGGCCGACGAGGTGCCGGGCGACGTCCTGTACTACGCAGAGGGCGGCAGCATCGGCACCTCGCTCGGCGCGCTCATCGGCCCCATCAAGGACGCTGCCGCCGAGACGCCGGAGGGAGCCGAGGGGGTCGCCATGATCGAGGCGGCGCTCGGCGCTGATCTGGAGGAGGTCGTCGCCTGGATCGGCGACGGCGCCATGGCCGTTGGCTGGGACGGGAGCGAGCCGTACGGCGGCCTGGTCCTCGTGCCGACCGACATCGACGCGGCGGAGCGGCGGCTCGACCAGCTTGCCACCTTCGCGGGGCTCGGCTCGCTCGATCCGTCGAGCGGGATCAGCGTCGCCGAGCGCGAGGTCGGATCGGTGACCGTCACGGCCATCAGCTTCGAGGCTCCCGCCGAGATGATCGACCCGACGCTACCGGTCCCGGAGACGGTCACCGTCGAATACGCAGTCACCTCTGACCGTGTCATCGTCGGCGTCGGCGAGACGTTCGTGGATCGGGTCCTGGGACTCGATGCCGGCGACTCGCTCGCCTCGAACGATCGCTTCACCGGTGCGGTGGACGACCTCGGCGGTCCGAACAACGCCGGTGTGGCGTGGGTCGACCTGACGGGCGTGCGCGAGGCAGTCGAGTCCGCGCTCCCGATGACGGGGGCCGACGCCGACAAGTACACGACCGAGATTCAGCCCTGGCTGCTGCCACTCGATCGGCTCGTGGCCGTGACGCGGCTCGAGGGCGACCAGCTCGTCCAGCGCTCGGCACTGCTGGTCGAGTGACCCCACGGGACCTGCCGCCGCCGCTGCGGCCGCTGGATCCCGCGAGTGGCTCCGGAGTCGGCCCTGCGCGCGACCTGATTCGCGACCACGGCCTCGAGCCGATGGTCTGGAGCAACGGCCCCGGATATCGCTACACGTCCCACATGCACGCCACCACGAAGCTGCTGGTGTGCGCCGACGGCTCGATCACCTTCCTCGTGGGCGATGATTCGGTCCCCGTCGAGCTGCGGGCCGGTCAGGGGTTCGAGCTGCCGCCCGGCACCTGGCACGCTGCGGCGGTCGGCCCGGAGGGCTGCACCTGCGTCGAGGGGCATCGGCCCTAGCGCTTGGCTATCCGGTCCGCCGCCTTGCGGGCCTCGACCTCGAACGGGTTGTCGCGGTACCAGCTCCCGCCACTACGGCGCGCGCCGAGCGATGCGGCGAGGTAGGTGATGGGGAAGACCACCCCGTGCCGAGCCCACTGGCGGACATGCTCCAGCTCGTGCTCGAGCTCGGTCTCATCGAGCGTGCGCCAGGCGATGATCGTGCGTCCGAGCGTGATCGCCAGCCAGTTGTCGAGCACCACTCGTCCCGGGCGGCGCATCCAGGGCAGGACCAGCACGCGATGCGGGGTCAACGTTGCGGGTCGGGGTGGAGAAGGAGATCGCGCCGGTCTCCCCAGCGGTCGCGGAAGCGGTAGAAGTTGCGCTTGCTCAGCCGATCGCGCTCTGTCTCGGGCAGGCTCGTCCAGCCGCGGTGCTCATGGCGCTCGAGTGGCAGGGCCACGGTCCGGATGGCGCGCCAGCCCGCGTCGCGAACGGCGAAGCTGAAGTCGAGGTCCGCGTTGCGATACCAACGGAAACGCCGGTCGAAGCCGCGGACGGCGCGGAGCGCGTCGCGCCGCACCGCGAGGCAGTAGCCCTCGATGGCATCGACCTCTCCGGGCGGCGCCTCGGAGAACTCGCGGGCGTCGCCGCTCGTTACGCCCCAGCCACCGGCGACGCCGACGTCCGGATCGGCGAGGGCTGCCAGCAGCGGCGAGACGAAGTCGCCGACCGGCTCGAGCGAAGTGTCGAGGAGCACGGTCGCCTCGCCCCCGGAGCTGCGCATCCCGAGCGTCCGGCTGTCGGCCCAGCCGAGCCGGCCCTCGGTGGCAAGCATCACTGGCTCGACGGGAAGCTCGACAGCGGCCACGAGGCCCGCGACCTCGAAATCGGGCGCGTTGACCACCAGGACCAGCTCCCAGGCCACCGGCGGCGGATGCGCCGCCAGCCCGCGCAGGCAGCGCTCGAGATCGTCGGGATGGTCCTCCGCCACCACCTGGATCGATGCCTGCACCGTGGCGTCAGCATCGAGCCGCTCCGCCCCGTCCGCGGCCGTCTGCGGGCGAGTCAGCGCGGGTCGAGCGGTCGAGCCATCGAGGCTGTCGACGACCTCCCAGCCGAGTTCGGCCAGCTCGTCGCGGATCGCATCGGCGCGATGCCAGTCCCGGTCCGAGCGCGCCGCCGAGCGCTCGTCGAGCAGGCGTCGGACATCGTCGGGAAGGGTCGGGGAGGGCATGAAACGGAAGTACTCCTGCCCCTGGCCCGAATGTACCGGGCGGCGAGAGGGCACCGCAACCTTACTATCCGGCCACGAGCCGCACCTTTCCGCACCTGCCCGTGCGGACGGCACGTGCGAAGTGCCCGAACACGAGGTCGAACGCAACCGATGATGACGAACGAAGTCGGGAAGCTGCTGACGGCGGCCGAGGTCGCCGAGATGCTGCACCTGCACGTCAACACCGTCAAGCGTCTCGGAGACCGCGGCGAGCTTCCCTTCTTCCGGGTCTGCAAGCGTGGTGACCGTCGCTTCCGGTACGACGACGTGCTCGACTTCCTGCACCGCGCCAAGTAGCCCACCCCAATTGAATGCCCCCGGCCGATTGCCGGGTGCGGGCCCTGCCAGGGGCCGCCGCGACGACCGCCGAGGTGCCATTTCTCGGCGGTCGTCTGTTTCTCGCATAATCGCGCGGCATGACTGACGAAGCGACCCAGCGCCTGGACGAGGGCCGGCGCCTCCTCGACTCGGGCGACCCCGAAGCGGCGCTGACGATCCTGGCGCCGCTGGCGGCTCACCCAGATCCCGAGCTCGCCGGTGAGGCGTGGCTGCTCACCGGAACCGCCCGCTACCGGATGGATGACGAGCCGGGCGCCAAAGCCGCCTGGCAGGCGGCGGCGGAGCGTGGAGGCAGCAGCGCCTGGCTCGGATGGCGCAGCGTCGCCGAGCAGCAGGTGCGTGATGGCGAGATCGAGGCCGCGATAGCCTCCTATCGCGAGGCTGATCGCCGGGCGCCGGCGGCCGAGCGGGGTGCGATCGCCAATCGCATCGCCTGGCTCCTCAAGGAAACCGGCCATGACTTCGCCGCGCGGAGGCAGTTCAACCGAGCCCGCGGGGCATACGGCTCCCAGACTCCGATCGTCACCTATGCCCTCATCTCGATGTGCGTCGTCCTCTTCGGCATCGACGTCATCCTCAGCCAGGGCGCGACGCTGGGTGGCGGCTTCTTCGGGGGTGTCGGCCCGATCGGTCAGCAGCACCTCATCAGCGCCGGGGCAGTCGCGGAGGGTGAGTGGTGGCGCATCTTCACCAGCGCCTTCATCCACCTGGGGCCGATTCACCTGGCCTTCAACATGTACGTGCTGTTTCTGTACGGCCCGCTCGTCGAGCGCATGTACGGGCACGTGGAGTTCGCCGCGATCTACCTGCTCTGCGCAGCGGGCGGCAGCGTGCTGACGATCCTCGTCGACCCTGCCCAGTCGGCGGCCGGAGCGTCGGGGGCCATCTTCGGCCTCATCGGCCTCCTCTTCGTCGTCTCTCGGCGGCATCACACCGTCCTCGGACGGGAGGCTCGCAGCATGGTCGCCGGGATCGGCAGCTACCTGATGTTCCTGCTCGTCTTCACCTTCCTCGTCCCGGGCATCAGCTGGACCGGGCACGTCGGCGGCCTCGTGGTCGGTGCGACCCTCGGGTTCCTCCTGCCGCCCACCGGGGTTGCCACCATGGCCGGCATGTGGCGCACGCCCAGCGGCGAGCGGCTGATGGGCGCGATGCCGCGGCCGGTGCGCGCCGCGATCTACGCTGCGGTGGGCCTCCTGCTCGCGGTCGGGTCGTACGTGGCAATCGAGCGGCTGGTGGGGTAGCGAACGTGCGAGGATTGGCCGCGGCCGGATGTCTCCTCGTCGTCCTTGCGGGCTGCGCGACCGAGCCGCCGACGCCCAGCGGATCGGCTGTCTTCTTCCCCCGCCATGACTCGCCGCTCGGGACCGGCGAAGCGGCGCTGCTCGAGGGCAGGGCGAGATTCGCCGACGGCTGCCTCTGGGTAGTGACCGAAGCGGGCGACCGGTTCCTGCTGCTGTGGCCCGCCGATACGGAGCTCGGGTTGCTCAACAGCCAGCCGGCGGTCTTCGGCCCTGACCGTGCGCTGCTGTACGAGGTAGGGGACATCGCCGACGATATCTACGGAATCGGCGGCAGCGAGACGACGCCGGAGATCGCCCAAGAGCTCGTCGGCGAGATCCCGGAGCCCTGCGCTCGCGACTCGTTCTGGGTGGTGTCGGAGGTTGTGGACGGACCCTGAGGCACGCGACGTGCGATCCTGACCGGCATGTGCTTTGACACCGACGCCCGACCTCCGCTCCCCCCGATTCGCGGCGGGGCAATCGACGCCAGATCCGTGACGCTGACGAGCCGCGACGGGACCTCCGTCCCGGCTCATGCCGCCCGAGCCGAGAGGCCGAGCGGGGCGGGGATCGTCATCATCCCCGACGTCCGCGGGCTGCATCCGTACTACGAGGAGCTCACGATGCGCTTCGCCGAAGCCGGCGTCGACGCGGTGGGCATCGACCTCTACGCCCGCACGGCTGGCAGCGAGGTCCGCGCCGAAGGATTCGAGTACGAGCCGCACGTGACCCAGCTCGACACCGGGACCGTGAACGACGACGTCGCCGCCGCGATCGACCATCTGCGCACGACAGAAGGGGGAGCGCCCGAGCGCCTCTACACCGTCGGGTTCTGCCTTGGTGGGCGTGTCAGCCTCCTCCAAGCAGCGTCCGGCCACGGGCTGGCGGGCGTCATCGGCTTCTATCCGTGGCCGGTCGGGCCGCACCGCAGCGGTCTGCCGGCCCCGGCGGACGAGGCACCCGCCTTCGGCTGCCCGGTGCTCACGCTGTACGGCGGGACGGATGCCGGCATCCCGGCCGAGACGCGTGAGGCGTTCGACCGCGCCCTCGACGCGGCGGGGGTGGAGCACCGCACCATCCTCTACGAGGATGCGCCCCACTCGTTCTTCGATCGCAAGGCGACCGACTTCGCCGATGCCAGCGCCGACTCGTGGCGCCAGGTGCTCGACTTCATGAAGGTGGCGTCGACACCGTAGGCAGACGCCGGCCGGGTCAGCCTTCCGATCCCTCCAGCAGGGCGATCAGCGCCTCGGTCGCGGCGTCCACCTCGTCCGGTGGCGCCAGCTCGTCGATCAGCCGAGTCACGGTCGCGAAGCCCTCCTGCAGCGCGGCGGCACGCTCCGGGGCGAGGGCGTCAAGCGGGGCAGCGACTGACTCGACCGCCGCGCTGGCGCGCGCCACGGCCGCCTCCGCCGCCGCGTACTCAGGCTCGCTAACGATCGCGCCGTCGGGTGCTCCCTCCCGATACTCGATCGCGGCCACCTCGAGCAGCCCACCCGCATCGGTGAGCTCGGCCTGCACCGCCGCCGCCGCCGCGTCGAGGTCGGGCGGCCGCGTGCCGAAGATGACGTAGCCGGCGAGGAAGCCGACCAGCAGCGCGACCACGGCGAGCCCTGCGGCGAGCGGCCAGGGCGACCGACGCGGACGATAGATCGCCATCAGGCGGCGCCCAGCAGGACGGCGACGACGTCATCGTCCCCCATGGCGCACTCGGCCAGGACGGCGGACCGGACCTGTGCCGGATCCGAGATGAGGCCGAGGTCGACCAGCCGAGGCCCGCGCAGGACGCGCACGACGGGCGCCACCGCGATCGGGCCCAGTCGTCGCGATGCACCGTCGATCGCACTTGCCACCCGAAGCCCCAGCTCCGTCCCGGAGCCCGTCAGGATGGCCGCCTCGCCCTCGGCATCCACCGCGCCGCCGGCGTCCACGACGACGTAGCGCTGCCGCGCGCCATCCGACCCGGTGACGAAGAGGTGGTGTGGGCCGACGCGGACGAGGCGACGCGCGTCCGGTCCCAGGCGCTCGGTGGCGATGGCCGCAACCGCCGCATCGGCAAGCTCGACCGACGGCGCGCCGGGGATCGTCAGCGGGCCGTGCGCAGCGACACGCAGCAGCCGACGCTCGGGGTCGGTCTCGGACTCGATCTGGAGCGTCTCGGGGTCGGCTCCGGCTTCGATCGCCGCCCGCTCCGCGGCTCGATGCAGCTCCAGGACCCCCGCCGCATCCTGGCTGGCGATCACCCGCTCGAGCTCGATGCGGACCAGCGAGAGAGCGTCGCCGACCGAGCTGATCACCTCGGCCTCGGCCGGGATCCGCCACGCCAGCCGCCGGCGACGCCCGACCTCGGGAATGAGCGCCCCCGCGCCGCCGCCGAGGCCGACGAGGTCCGGCTTGGCGAGGCGATGTTCGGCGAGCAGGTCGTCGACGATGGGGGTGACCTTCCCGGCCGCCGCCTCGAGCGCCTGGAGCGCGAGGCGCTCGCCCGGCTGACCCAGCAGCCGCCCCAGCGCGGCGAACGCTGCCCTTGCCGACGCCGGGTCGCCCGCCGCGTAGGCGCCGGCCGGGACGCCGTCGACCGCGTTTGCGGCACAGGTCAGGGTGATGGCGAATCGCTCGCCGCTCGGTGTCTCGAGCATCGCGTACTCGGCGGGGTCGCCCTCGCGGGGCGCGACGAGCCGCGCGACGGCGCCGTCGAGGCGGGCGGCATCGGTGAAGGTGGCGTAGGGAAGGCCGGCGATATGCGCCGACCGGGGACCGACGTCGGCGATTCGCGAGCGGCCCCAGCGTCGCTCGATGCGCAGCATGCTGCCGCCGCCGATCCCGGCGACACGGACGTCGAGGCTGCGCACGCAGGTCAGATGGTCGAGCACCCGGACGTAGGCGAGGACCGGTCGCCCGCCCTTGACGATGCTGACATTGGTGCTCGTCCCGCCCACTTCGACCACGATCCCGTCGAGGAGCCCGGTGTGCCGCAGTGCGCCGGCGACCGATGCGGCCGGGCCGCTGAAGGCGGTGAGCAGCGGATGGCGCCGCATCGTGCGCACGTCGGCCGCACCACCGTCGCCACGCATGACCAGCAGCGGCGCATCGGGTGCCACGCGACGCACCGAGGCGTCGACCACGTCGGCGGTTGCAAGGGCTCGGGGCAGGATGCCGGCATTGATCGCGGCGGTGACGGTGCGCATCTCGAGGCCGTACATGCCGGTCAGCTCGTGTCCGGCGCAGGCGGGGATCCCGAGCCGTGCGGCCACGGCGAGCGCCTCCGACTTCGATCGACGGGTCATCGACGCCGAACGCCTCGTTGACGGCCAGGGCCTCCGCGCCCGCGTCGATCAGCCGGCGGATGGCGGCTTCCAGCGCGGCCTCATCGGTGCCGTCGGTGACATCGACCACGGCCGACACGGTCTCGAGCCGACGTCCCGGCGCGAGGGCGATCGAGCCGATGGCGGTCCGCTTGCGCACGCGGCCGAGATCGGGCCGCCGACCGAGGCCGAGGATGCCCACCCGCGCCGTGTCGCCCTCGAGCAGCGCGTTGACCGCCTGGGTCGTCGAGTGGGCCACGCTCGAGATCGGCCCTCCGCCGATTGCGGCGACCTCGTCGGCGACGCGCTCGACCGCGGCCGCGACGCCGGCCGCGACGCCGTCCGGGTCAGCGTGGGTGGTCGGTACGACGGCGCGGGCGACGATCGCCAGCGTCGCGACGTCGCAGGCGACGGCCTTCGTGAACGTGCCGCCAACGTCGACGCCGATCCTCACCGCCATCGGCGTCAGCCCGGGGCGCCAGTCGGCTCGGGCGTGGAGGCTCGCGCGGCGCGACGGGGAACGATGACGAACAGCCAGATCGCGCCGGCGATGTAGACCGCGGCGAGAAGGAGCTGCGCGACGATCGTCTCAAGGGTCGGGTGCCAGCCGGTCAGATCGGCGAGGAAGATCGGCAGGCGTGGGAGCGACTCGAGGAAGGTGACGGGCAAGAGCGCCGCCTGCTGGAAGGCGCGCACCGTGTTCCCGGCGAACGCCACCGACATCACGATGAGCACGATGACGGCGACGCCGAGGAACAGCCGGACCGGGATGCGCCGCCCGGCCCGGAACACGGCCCACGCCACGACGCCCAGCGCCGCCGCAGCCACGGCGACGCCGAGCAGCACGAACGCCTCCAGCCCGCGGGAGAACCCGAAGAGAGCCTGGTAGAAGAGGGCTGTCTCGAGGCCCTCGCGGTAGACCGCCGTGAAGCCGACGCCGAAGAGAGCGACCATCGAGCCGGTGGCGGCCGCCGCCCACACCCTGGCCTTCACGAACTCCATCCAGCGCCGATGGTCGATCTTCGAGAGCAGCCAGAAGCTGACATAGAAGAGGACCGCCACCGCCGCCAGCGCGGTCAGCGCCTCGAGCAGCTCGCGCTGTGCCGGCGCGATCTGGAAGACGGCGCCGATGAGAAAGTAGGTGGCCACGGTCGCGACGAGCGCCGCGGCGACGCCCATCAGCACGGGCCGTCGATAGGCACGGTTGCGGCTCGCTTCCAGGTAGGCGAGCACGGCTGCCACGATGAGGACCGCCTCGATGCCCTCGCGGAAGAGGATGGTGAACGAGAAGAAGGTCGCGATGAGCGGTGCCGCGATTCCCGGCTCGGAGAGGGCGCGCTCGACGTCGTCGAGGCCACGCTGGACCTCCGCCGCGGTGGCGCGGACCGTCGCGAGGGGGGCGCCGTCCTCGATCTGGTTGCGGAGGGCGGCAAAGTCCTCCTCGAGCGCCAGGGTGAGACCCTCGTCGCGGACGCGCAGCGGGATCTCGACGTACTCGAAGTGGTCGAGGTACGCGTTGCGCGCGGTCGTGTAGGCGGCCTCCGCATCCCCGGCGGCGTACTGCCGCACCGCCTCATCGACCATGAGGCGAGCCACGTCGAGCTCGGCCAGGGCCTCCTCGACGCTGACGTCGGCGGCGTGCGCCGGCGCCGGCATGCCCGCCGTCAGGGCCACTGCGGTGAGCAGCCCTCCGACGGCGAGCAGGGACCGAAGCCTCACTCGTGATCCTCTCCGTGCCCGAGTGCCACGAGCGCCTCGTCCAGCAGCCCGCGGGCCTGCTCGACCATCGCCTCGATCTCCGAGAGCGGGGCGTCCTCGAGGATCGCAGCGCGCAGGTCGGCGCCCAGGAGCGGCTCGAGCTCCTCGTTGATCTCCGGAGCCGCGGCGATCACATCGGCTTCGATCACTTCGTAGTTCTCGAGGTAGGCCTCCGCGGCGAGCTCGGCGGCCGCCTCGCGGTCACCCTCCTCGACCAGGACGAGGATCTCGTCCAGAAGCCGGTTGATCTCCTCGACCACGGCGACCGGGTCCGACTCGGTCACCGCAAGGGCGCCGACGGTCTCCTCCAGCTCGTGGCCGATGAGGGCCGCGGCCGCGACGACATCCTCGACGGTGGCCAGGGTCGCGGGAGCGTTGGGGCTCGGCAGCGCGCTGGCAAGCACCTCGAACGCTTCCTCGATCTCCTCCGCCTCCTCGGCGGCGGCAGACTCGACCTCGCCCGCGATGGTGTCGTAGCGGGCTCGCGCCTCGAGCGTGAAGCCGTAGGCGTCCTGGAACTCGGCGAGGTTGACGAGCTCGCCGTCGATGACCGCCTCCTCGTACTCGTGGCCGACGGTGTTGAGGAGCGAGGCGATCACCGAGCCAATGTAGGCCGGATCATCGGCGAGGTCACCTGCAAACGCCGCCTCGGCGGTCGCGACCTCCTCGAAGGCCGTGTCGATCGCATCGGCCGCCCCATCCTCGCCTACGGCATCGCTCGCGGCCTGGAGGTCGGTCGCCAACGCGTCGACATCGGCCCCGGCCTCCTCGAGGTCGCCCCGCACGACGTCGAGCAGCTCCGCCGCCGGGTGCCCGGTGTGCACCGCGGCGCCGTCGATGTCGCCCGCGGCCTCGAGCTCGGTGGCGACCCGCAGGTGCCCGCGCATCTGCGCCATGGCCGCCCCGATTGCCACGGTTTCGGCGTCGAGAGCGGCTCCCTGGGAAGGGGACGCGCCCGGTGACGCGCCACAGGCGGCAAGGGCAAGGCTGATGGCGGCGGCCGACACGGCACGGCGAACGAACAATTCGGTCTCCCTGGATCTCGGATGGGGTGGCTGCAAACGCGAGTTAGGCTAGCCTAACCCCTGAGGTTCGTCAACGCGAACTACCGACCGTCTAGTCGGAATTGGCCACCGCCTCGACCCGATACGTCTGCCACGGCTCCGGCAGGCCCTTCTGCCGCCTCGGGCGCATCGGTCTAGAATCAGCAGCCCCGCCCACCCCACGGAGTACCGATGATCGACTTTTCGCTGACCGATGCGCAGCGGGAGGTGCAGCGCACCGCGCGCGCCTTCTCCGAGCGCGAGATCTTGCCGCGCATCCAGGAGCTCGACGCGAGCTCGACGTACGACCGCTCGCTGTACGAGAAGATGGGCGCCGAGGGTCTGCTGGGCCTTCCGATCCCCGAGAAGTACGGCGGCGCCGGGATGGACTACATCGCCTTCGCGCTGCTGTGCGAGGAGATGGAGCGCGCCGACACGGCGTTCCGCGTGATCCTCTCGGTGCACACCGGGCTGAACTCGCTGACGCTGCTCCAGTGGGGGAGCGAGGAGCAGAAGCAGAAGTACCTCGCTCCGCAGGCGCGCGGCGAGAAGCTCGCCACCTTCGGCCTCACGGAGCCGGGTGTTGGCTCCGACGCGGCGAACCTCGCGACCACGGCGCGGCGGGATGGCGACCGCTACATCCTCAACGGCAGCAAGATCTGGATCAGCCTGGCCGATACGGCCGATCATTTCCTGGTCTTCGCCAACGTCGATCGTTCGCAGGGGCACAAGGGCATCACCGCCTTCATCGTCGAGCGGTCGTTCCCCGGCTTCAGCTCCGAGTCGCTGCACGGCAAGCTCGGCGTGCGCGCCGGCAACACCGGAATCCTGACCTTCTCCGACTGCGAGGTCCCCGCCGCCAACCGGGTCGGCGAGGAGGGGGAGGGCTTCACGATCGCGATGAGCGCCATCGACCAGGGCCGCTACACCGTGGCCGCGGGAAGCGTCGGCCTGGCCCAGGCGTGCCTCGACGCATCGGTCAAGTACGCGCACGAGCGAAGGACGTTCGGCTCCGAGATCGGCGAGCACCAGCTGGTCAAGCAGATGATCTCGAAGATGGAGCAGGGCACCCAGGCCGGGCGACTGCTGGTGTGGAAGGCGGGCTGGATGAAGAACCGGGGAGAGCGCAACACGCGCGAGACCTCGCTGGCGAAGTGGTTCTGCACCGACCACGCGGTCGCATCGGCCATGGACGCGATCCAGGTCCACGGCGCGTACGGCTACTCGAACGAGTACCCGGTCGAGCGCTACCTGCGCAACTCCAAGGGATCGGTCATCTACGAGGGCACCTCGCAGATCCACACCCTCATGCAGGCCGATTACGTCCTCGGCTACCGCAAGGACAAGCCGCTGCGGATGCCCCAGCTTCCCTACGAGGGCGAGATGTAGGGGGGGGGGGTTCCGGGCGGAGGTTTTCGGCGGCCTGGGGCAACGGGCTGAGCGAGGGCTCCGCGTGCGTGCGCCTCCTGCGCTCGCTTCGCCCGGGGGTCAGCCGGGTCGGAGGAGCAATCGGTCGGTAGTGGCGGCGACGACCGCCGCGTGGCTCCACGGCATGGGCACACCCTCGCCGCGCTGCCACAGCTCGAACAGGTCGCCGTAGTGCGGCGAGAGGGGATTGCCCGACTGGCCACCGGCCAGGACGAAGCGGCTGAGCTCCGGGTTGCCGAGATCGAACACCGTCCGATGATTGGCGATCGCCGCGGGGTTCGCGGTCGGGTCGAGAGGCAGGACTCCCGCCTGTGCCACGGTGTTCGTGTCGCCGCCGAGGGGGACCGGGCCGAGGTTGAGGCGATCGAATGGTCCTCGCGCGCCGATGGGATGGAGCAGGCGCAGCGGTCGCACGCGTCCCCATGCCCACCCAGCCGGATCGTCACCGAACCGCGAGCGCAGAGTGGTCACGGTCGCGGCCAGCGCCGGCGCTATCAGATCGTGTCCATCTCCTGCGCGCAGGCGGCTCACGAGCTGGCTCACGATCCGCGCGCCGAACGACGTGCGCGGCACCGGCTCGCCGAATCCGCCACCGACGGCCCACCGCCAGCCCGACGGCGCGTCGGACCGGGCCATGGCGGCGGCCAGCTCGGTGATGAACAGCTCGTACACCGATGCCGCCGGGGAGCTCGCCGTGACGGCGCCGTCCCACGCGCGCAGGAGGTCGAGGGCCGGACGGACGGCCTGGTCACCGGGCATCGCCAGCACGAGGTCGCGGAGCTCGCCCCACGGCAACGAGGTGACATCGTTCTGGAGATCCATCGTGGCGGCGACGTCCCACTCATCCTTCGCCGCCAGGGCCTCGACGATCCGCGCCGCACGATAGCCATCGAGCCAGTCGACGCCGAGGAACGGGAGGTCGGCCGAGTCGGAACGGGGAACGTTGTTGGCCGAGGTGATGAATCCCGCCTCGGGATCCAAGGCGTGCGGCAACGCCTCGAACGGCAGGTGCTCGTCCTCCCAGCCCGGGCCCCAGGCGGGTGCGGGCAGGACGCCGTTGCCGCTTCGGCGCTGCGGCAGGGTGCCGATGAGCTGCCAGCCGATATGACCGTCTCGATCGGCATAGACGACATTTAGCGCGGGACCGGGCCAGCCCCGGAAGGCATGGCGGAAGGTGTCGAAGTCGCGGGCGCGGTGGACGTCGAGGAAGCCTCGGACGGGCACCGGCTCGAGCCAGGTCGCCCGCAGGGAGAGCGCCGTGCCGACGCCGTCGAGCAGCCCGCTGACGATCGGACCGCGCGGGGTGACGAGCACCTCCTCGTGGACCGATGCTCCGCCCCGCACCGCGATCTCCTCGTCGATGCGCTGGACGGGATCGAGACCCTTCGGGTCCACGCGCAGCATCGCCGGACGTGTCCAGCTCCTCCCAGAAGAGGTCCGCCGAGTCGCTGCAGCCGGCAGTGATGCCCCATGCGGCGTGACCGTTGAACCCGGTCGGGAAGGCCGGACCGCCAACGAACGAGGCGCCGCCGATCTCCCAGTCGGGGTGCGCAGATGGGCGAGATACCACGGTGGCGGCACCGCCGGGGCGAGGTGCGGGTCGTTGGCGAGGATCGGGGCGCCGCTCGCGGTGCGGATGCCGGTGATGGCCCACGCGTTCGAGCCGCCAGACCCGCCGACCAGGTCGCGCAGTGCAGAGACGTCGGCCACAAGCCTCCCGAGCGCAGCTCCGGCGGTCGCGCCGACCGGCGTGACGACAGGAAGCCAATCGCCATAGGTGGGCTCGACCTTCGCCAGGGCATCGGGGCCGTCGGCGAGCAGGATCTGGAGGCGGGCGAGCTCGGTGTCCCAGTTGCCCGCCAGCGCCAGCGCCTGGAGCCCCAGAAAGGCGAGGACGTCCTCTACCACCCACGCGGCTTCGTGGCGATCGCAGGATCGCCAGCTCGTGGGGTCGCGCCACCGATCGGAAGGAGGCGTTGATGCCGGCCACGTAGGCCTCCACGGTCGCGGCGACATCGGCATCCAGGAGCGGAAGCTGTGCATCGGCGACCCGGCGAAAGCCGAGGGTGCGGGAGAGCCGATCGATTGGCAGCGCGGCGCCTCCGACGAGCTCGGCGAGTGTTCCCCGGCCGGCGCGGGCGATGAGCTCGAGCTGGAACGCACGATCCTGGCCGTGGCAGAAGCCGAGGGCGAACCAGGCGTCGCCGTCCGTCGCCGCGGCGATGTGCGGGATTCCCCAGCGATCCCGGTTGATGACGACCTGCGCGCTGAGGCCGTCGAGGCGCACGAGCCCGCGGGTCTGCGGGAGGCGCCGGCCGAGGAGGCGCAGCAGCGATCGAAGGCCGGGGCGCTCGGGCATCGGCCGCATGATGCCACCGTATACTCGGGCGCGTGAGTCGCACGATCGAGCTGCTGGCCGGGCTGGTGCTCCTGATCGTCGGGGCCCTGATCCTGCTCAGCGAGCCGCTCCTCGGCTTCATCCGCGGCCTCGGCATCGGCGACGAGGTGCTGCGCTGGTGGCCGATCCTGATCATCGGTCTCTCGCTCTTCTTCCTCGTCCCGGGCCTGCTGGGAGGGCCGAACCGACGGCTCCGCGCCGGGATGGTGATCCCCGGATTCATCCTGGCCGGCGTGGGCGTCGCGCTGCTCTACACCAGCCTCACCGACCAGTGGAGCGCCTGGGCCTACCTGTGGAGCGTCATCCCGTTCAGCTTCGGCATCGGCATGTATGCCGCCGGATGGATCGCCGATGCGCCCGCCTTCAAGTGGATCGGCTCGGGCATCGCCGTCGGCGGCGTGGTCGCCTACCTCGTCTTTGCGACCGCCTTCGGTGGAGAGGCGTTCCGGCTCGTGGCGGCGATCGGGATCCTGTCGCTCGGGTTGGCGCTGACGATCGGCGGGCTGGCGGAGCGGCTCAGCCGCAAGTCACCGGCCTAGGCGCGTCGAACGAACCGGTCGAACCAGGCCAGGATCCGCTCCTGCCGGTCGATCCGCCGGTCGGGGCGCCCGTACGACTTCATCTCGTGGTGCTCGTCGGGATAGAGGACGTACTCGACCTCTCGCCCGAGGACCTTCAGCGCGGTGAAGAGCTGCTCGTTGTCGGCGGGCGGGCAGATGCGATCCTCCTCGGCCTGGAGGATCAGCAGCGGCGTCCGGATCTTCGCGGCATTGCGCAACGGCGAGGAGCTCCACAGCGCCCGCATCCCCTCGTCGGAGAGCGGGTCAGCGAGGCCGGCGCGGCGGTTGTAGTGGATGCCGAAGTACGAGTTGGCCCAGGTCGAGACCTGGTTGGTCACCCCGTTCTCCGAGGCTCCCGCGGCGAAGCGGTCGGTGACCCCGATCAGCCATTGCGTCAGGAAGCCGCCATACGAGAGGCCCATCAGGCCGATGCGGCGCGGATCTGCCAGCCCGCGTCGCACCAGGTCGTCCACCGCCGCGATCGCGTCGGCGGCGTCCGCCTTGCCCCAGCTCGCCGAGAGGCCCTTCACCCATTTCGCGCCGTACGTCGCCGAGCCGCGGATGTTCGGCATGAGCACCCGGTAGCCGGCCGCGCACAGCGCCATCTCGTCGAGCGTTCCGCCCGGGCCCCAGGCTCCGGTCGGTCCGCCATGGATGTGCAGGATCGTTGGCAGCCGGCGGCGCCCGGCCCCCGGCGGAGAGGCCAGCCAGGCATGGATCGGCCCGGCCGGTCCCTTCAGCTGCAGCTCGGACAGCTCCACCCCCGGGAAGCGCCGCTGCCATGCGGAACCCTCGCGCGTGACTTGTCTCAGCCGGCCCGCCTCGATCGCCCACACCTCGCCGGCCCGGCCATCGATCGCTCCCGAGATCGCCATCGCGCCGTTGGCTGCGTCGACGCCCGAGGCCGCGAGCCGGGTATGCGGATCGATGAGCGGCTCGGCGCCGCCGTCGAGCTCGACGCGGTAGGGGATGTCGCGGCCGTTGGTGCCGACGATGACGGCGAGGCTTCCGTCGTCGAGCCACAGCGGCCCGGGCGCCGCCTCGGCCATCTGAAGGTCGCACCACGCCCACTCGCCGATGGGCCGATCCAGCGCCGCCGTGAGGTTCCGCGGAGCTCCGCCGGGCAGATCCATCACCCACAGTGACGGGGGGACGTCGTCCGGCGGGTCCTCCACGTCGGTGCCGATGAAGGCCAGGCGCCGGCCATCGGGCGAGAAGGCGGGCCGCTCCGCGTCGCCGGCAAGGCTGACGAGCTCGCGGACCTGCGGCCGCGTCGACTCGGTCCCGACCGACCAGATCTGGTAGCGAGGAGTGATGTTCGTGTCCGGACCCCGGTCCGCCGAGAACGCGATGCGGCGGCCGTCGGGGAACCATGCCGGATCGATGACGTCGAAGTCGCCGCGCGTCAGCTGCCGCGGCGTCGCGCCGCTGCGGAAGGGAAGGACCCAGAGGTGCGATCGGCGCACGACGTGGCCGGACTCGTCGTCGCGGAAGTCGAGCCGCGTGATGCGGCGCGCGGTCGGCGTGTGGCCCTTCCGCTCCTTCCCGACGATGAAGCGGTGGTCGCCGGCCTGCGCCACGCACGGCCAGCCGGTCGCCGGTGGGACTCCAGTGGGCACTGCCCACGCCGTGCTCGAGCTTCGTCAGCTGCCAGGGCTCCCCGCCCTCGAGCGGTAGCACCCAGACCTGTCCGACGGCATCGTCCACCCCGACCGGCGTCCTGACGAAGGCGACGGAACGACCGTCCGGCGAGATGGCCGGTGAGACATCGCGGACCCTCCCACGGGTGAGCTGGCGCGGCCGACCGCCGCCGTACGGACGTACCCACACGTGCGACACGTAGTCGTCTCCGGCAACGCGGCGAAGGACGTAGACCACGGCCGATCCGTCGGGGAGAAGGCGAAACGCCTCGAGCGCCACCTGGGCGTTGATCAGGGCGCGGGGGGTCGCTACCGTCATTCGCCGGAGTATGCCGTACCTCGGCCGGGGCCCGACCGCAGGATTCGGCCGCCTCGCGAGAAACGTTGACCCGATTCCGTGGCGTGTGCCATCCTCCCGCGGTCGGAGGACCCGGTCCGCGCCGGACCGATCAGAAGACCCTGGATCAGGAGGTTCGGTCCGTGCCCCGTCGCGCATTCGTCGGCATCTCGGTGATCGGTTTCGTGCTCGTCGCCTGTGGCGGAGCTCAGCAGAGCGCCCCGGCCGGCGGAAGCGGTGCCGCCAGCCCGGGCGGTGCGCCAACCGGACAGTGCGAGCCGGTGGCGGAGGCGGCAGAGGCGGGGACGGGCGGCACGCTGCGCGTCGGCATCGGCGGCTCGACCGACAGCCTGAACCCCGGCCTCGCCCTGCTCAGCGAGGCCTTCGAGTTGTTCGAGATCGTGTACGACGCGCCGCTCGCCATCACCGCCGAGGGCGACTACGTGCCCGAGCTCGCGACCGAGTGGTCGGTTGCGGACGATGACGTCACATGGACCGTGACCCTGCGTGACGACGTGACCTTCCACGACGGGACGCCGATGACGGCCGAGGATGTGAAGTTCTCGCTCGAGCTGTACCGCGACAACCCCGACTTCCCGTACCAGTCGTCGTACCCCGACGTCTTCGAGACGATCACGGCCGTGGATGAGACGACGCTCGAGATCGTCACCAGCGAGCCGGTCGGCAACTTCGAGTACCGGCTCCTCTTCATGTACGTCCTGCCCAAGCACATCTGGGAGAACGAGGACCCGCTCACCTTCGAGAACGCCGAGATGATCGGAACCGGACCATTCGCGCTCGAAGCGTACGAGCAGGGCATCTCGGTCGAGCTGGCTGCTTTCGATGATTACTACGGCGGCCGGCCTGTCCTCGACGGCGTCATCTTCCAGACCATCGAGAACGCAGATGCGCGCGTCACCGCACTCACCAACGGCGAGATCGACTACCTCGACGAGTTCCAGCCCACCGCCATCCCGCAGCTCCAGGGCGCCGAGGACGTCCAGGTCTGCATCACCGATGTCGCGGCCGGGGGTAGCTTCACCGACCTCATCTTCAACGTCGTGAGCGAGGAGAACTGCCCGACCGATGACCCCGAAACGTCCGACACTGACGAGACCGGCCTCTGCACCGGTCATCCGGCGCTCCAGGACGTCGAGGTGCGGCAGGCGCTGGCCATGGCCACCGACAAGGAGGAGCTCATCACGGTCGCCGAAGGTGGCCTGGCCACCCCGGGACTCGGCCTCGTGCCCGTTGGCCTCGGGGATTTCTATGCATCCGAGCTCACCGACTACGCATTCGATCCCACAGCGGCTGCCCAGATGCTCGAGGACGCGGGGTACGTCGACGAGGACGGCGACGGGATCCGCGAGTGCAAGGCCGACCAGGATTGTGAGACCGGCAACCTCACGTTCCGCTTCAACTTCCCGACCGACGACGACTCGGCTCCGAGAGAGGCCGAAGTGCTCTCGGGCCAGTGGGGCGAGATCGGTGTCGCCCTGGAGATCCAGGGCCTGGATCCCGACACGCTGACCAGCGTGTGCTGCCCGGGGTTCGACTACGACGTGATCCTGTGGGGATGGGGCTCGGATCCAGATCCGCAGTTCCTGTCCGGGGTGCTGCTGTGCACCGAGATCCGGTACGGCTTCAACGAGAGCGGCTACTGCAACCCGGAGTACGACGAGCTGTACGACCAGCAGGCGGTCGAGACCGATGCGGAGGTTCGCAACGACATCATCCACGAGATGCAGCGGATCGCCCTGGAGGACGTCCCGTACATCATCCCGTACTACCCGGCCAGCTACGTCGCGTGGCGGACCGACGGCTTCACCGGATGGTCATTCGACGATCCGAGCCTCGGTCAGACCGACCCGAGCGTGCTGAGGGTCCTCGCGCCGGTCGCCGGGAACCAATAGCGGACCGCACGACAGGGTCAAATGGCCGGCCGCGGCGGGTACCTGCTCGGGAAGGTCGGATGGGCGCTCGTCACGATCGCCGTCGTCCTGACCTTCAACTTCTTCCTGTTCCGCGTGCTGCCTGGCGACCCGGCCAAGGCCGGCACCCACGACCCGCGGCTCAACCCCGAATCGGTCGCCGCCCTGCGTGAGCGCTTCGGCCTCGACAAGGAGGTCTTCCTTGACCTCGACGGCGGGAACCCGATCGACACGCAGTACTTCGCCTATCTGGGTGCCCTGGCGCGGGGAGACCTCGGCGTCTCGTACGCGTTTCGCGATCGCCAGGTCATCGATCTGCTCGGGGAGGCGATGGTCAACAGCCTCTGGCTGATCCTGCCATCGCAGGTCCTGTCGATCGTGCTCGGCGTGATTCTCGGCCTCATCGCGGCGTGGCGGAGACGCACGGCGCTCGATGTCGGCGCCCTCTCGTTCAGCCTCTTTACCTGGTCGCTGCCGACCTTCTTCCTCGGGATCGTGCTGCTGTACCTGGGGGCCAACTGGTTCGGCCTGCCCACCTCCGGCCGCACGACGATCGGGATCGACTACGCGTCGTTCTGGGATGCGTCCGGCGACATCCTCAGCCACCTCTTTCTGCCGACGCTGACCCTCACCCTCGTCCTGCTGGGTGAGTACATGCTCATCATGCGCAGCAGCGTTCTCGAGGTCTTCAGCGAGGACTACATCCTCACCGCGCGCGCCAAGGGCCTCTCAACCCGTCGCATCATCCGTGACCACGCCATGCGCAATGCGATGCTGCCGATGGTCACGCTCATCGCGCTCAACCTTGGCTTCACCGTCTCCGGCGCGATCCAGGTTGAATCGGTCTTCAGCTGGCCCGGCCTCGGCAGCCTCACGGTGAACGCCGTCGATCAGCGCGACTACGCCGTGCTCCAGGGCGCGTTCCTGCTCATCGCGGTCGCCGTCGTCGTCGCCAATCTCATTGCCGAGATCGTCTACAGCGTGCTCGACCCACGGGTGGTCGAGGCATGACCGCCACCAGCCAGGTCATCCCCGCCGCTCCGACCGAGCTGCCCAGGCCGCGCCGATACCGCGCGCTGCTGCGCAACCGGGTCGGCGTAGTCGGCGCCGCGATGATCGCGGTGGCGATCTTCGTCGCCGTCTTCGCACCGGTGCTGGCTCCCTACGATCCGTACGAACGGGTGCCGGTCACGATCTTCGACATCTACCAGCCGCCATCGGCGGAACACCCCCTCGGGACCGATGACGGCGGGGGCGACGTGCTCTCGAAGCTCCTGTACGGCGCGCGCGTGTCGCTCGTCGTCGGCTTCGCCGCCGCGTTCATCTCCCTGCTCATCGGTGGCGCCATCGGACTGGTGGCCGGCTACTTCAGGGGTGGCGTGGGCGGCTTCCTGATGCGCTTCACCGACTTCTTCCTCGTCATCCCGGACATCGCGCTGCTGATCGTGATCGTGGCTGTCCTGCGAGACCGGTCGTTGTTCAACCTCATCCTCGTGATCGGCGTGCTCGGCTGGACCACCACCGCCCGCCTCGTTCGTTCGCAGGTCCTGAGCCTGCGGGAGCGCAAGTTCGTCGCGCGCGCCCAGGCGGTGGGCGGGAGTGATTGGTACATCGTCCGGCGCCACATCCTGCCGCTGGCCCTGCCGCTGATGCTGGCGAACACCGTGCTCGTGATCAGCCTCGCCATCCTGTCCGAGTCGACGCTGTCGTTCATCGGCCTCGGCGACCCGACTGTCATCAGCTGGGGTCAGATGCTGAACTTCGCGTTCGAGCGTGGGGCGGTCTCGGCCGGGGCGTGGTGGGCGCTCATCCCGCCGGGGTTGGCGATCGTGTGGGTGGTGCTTGGCACGACCCTGGTCGGAACCGCGATGGAGGAGGCCTTCAACCCGAAGCTGCGCCGCCATCACCTGGAAGCCGATGAGGCCACCGTCGTCGCCGACCTGCCGGCGGCGCCGATCGCCCGGCCCTCGATCGCCGCCCCAGCCTCGGTTCGAGGCCAGGCCGACGAGCCGATCCTCTCGGTGCGCGACCTGTCCGTCGAGTTCGACTCGCCGCAGGGCCCGCTGCGTGCCGTGGATGGGGTGAGCTTCGATCTGCGACGGGGCGAGACCCTCGGCCTGGTGGGCGAGTCGGGGAGCGGGAAGACCACGACGGTGATGGCGATGCTGCGGCTCCTGCCGCCCGGCGGGCATGTCGTCGGGGGATCGGTGCTGTTCGACGGGGTGGACATCCTGGCTCTCGGTCCGGACGACCTGCGCGCGCTGCGCTGGTCGCGTCTCTCGATCGTGTTCCAGGGCGCGATGAACGCGCTGAATCCTGTGCGCCCGGTGGGCGACCAGATAGCCGAGGCACTGCGCACGCATGAGCCAGGCCTGCGAGCGAGCCAGGTGCAGGCCCGCGTCGACGAGCTTCTGCAGCGGGTCGGGATCGGTCCTCGGCGCGGTCGCGAATACCCACACACGTTCTCCGGCGGCATGCGCCAGCGCGCCATGATCGCCCTGGCGCTGGCCTGCCGCCCGGACGTGATCATCGCCGACGAGCCGACGACCGCGCTCGACGTGATGATCCAGGCCCAGATCCTCGAGCTGCTCGTTGGCCTCGCGGAAGAGTTCAAGATGGGCACGATCATCGTGACTCACGACCTCGGCGTCGTCGCCCAGGTCTGCGACCGTGTGGTGGTGATGTACGGCGGGCAGGTGGCAGAGGATGCCGAGGTCGGCACGATCTACGCAGCGCCTCGGCACCCGTACACCCAGCTGCTGCTCAACGCGTTTCCGAACGTGGCCGACGAGGACCGATCGCTCCGGGCCATCCCGGGCACGCCGCCGCGCCTCGACGCGCTGCCGCCGGGCTGTCGCTTCGCACCGCGCTGCCCGCACGCCTTCGAGCGCTGCGCCGTCGAGGTCCCACCGCCATACGAGCAGGGTGACGGTCACCGTGCGGCCTGCTTCCTGGTCGAGACCCGTGGCTGACTTCGCGCTCGAGGTGGAGGACCTGGCCGTCGCATTCCCCGGCCGGCGAAGCCTCGGCGACGTGATCGCCCGCAGGCCCGCTCGCCCCGTGCGAGCCGTTGACGGCGTCAGCTTCCGCGTTGCCCCCGGCGAGGTGCTCGCGCTCGTCGGCGAGTCGGGCTGCGGCAAGACGACGACCGGGAACCTGCTGCTCGGCCTCATCGCGCCCGATGCAGGACGGGTATCGGTCCAGGGTCTCGAGCTTCGAGGGCTCGGCAGCCGTGAGCTGCGGCGGATGCGGAGCGGGATCCAGATGATCTTCCAGGACCCCTATGAGTCGCTCAACCCGCGGTTCACGATCGGCGACATCGTCTCCGAGCCGCTTCGCGTCCACGGAGTCGCGCGCGGTAAGGCCGAGCTGCGACGGCGCGCGACCGAGGCGCTCGCGGAGGCGGGCATGACGCCGCCCGAGGCCTACCTCGACCGGCTGCCGTACGAGCTTTCGGGCGGGCAGCGCCAGCGGGTCGTCATTGCCGCCGCGCTCGCGCTCCGGCCCGGCGTCCTGGTGGCCGACGAGCCGGTCAGCATGCTGGATGTCTCGATCCGTGCCGAGATCCTCAACCTGCTCGCCCGCCTGGCAACGGATCTCCGCATCGCGGTCGTCATGATCACTCACGACCTGTCGACGGTGGCCGCGTACGCCGACCGTATTGCGGTCATGTACCTCGGGCGCATCGTCGAGATCGGCCCCACGCATGCGGTGCTGGCCGATCCGCAGCATCCCTACACCCGCGCGCTGCTGTCCGTCGTGCCGGTGCCCGATCCGACCGCTCGGCGCCGACCGGTCATCCTCACCGGTGAGACGCCGGACCCGTCGAACATCCCCACCGGCTGCCGCTTCCACCCGCGCTGCCCGGTCGCCTTCGATCGTTGCCCGCAGGTCGACCCTGCCCTCTTCGTGGTGGGGACGGATCACGCGGCCGCGTGCCTCCTCGTCGAAGGGCCGATGGCTCCGGAGGGCTGACCAGCGTGGACTCCGACCGAACGCCACCGCCTGAACCGACCCTCGCCGACCAGGTCAGCCGGCTGTACGACCTGATCGGCGGCTATCACGCCACGCACCTGCTTGAGATCGCCCGTGAGCTCGGCGTCTGGGACGCCCTCGCCGAGCATGCCGGAACGACGAGCGATGCTCTCGCAGACCGGCTCGGAACCGACCCCTTCTACACCGATGTGCTGTGCCGGACCGCCCTCGCCTTCGGCTTCCTCGAGCGCGACGGCGGCGGGTGGCGGATGGCGCCGCACTTCGACCAGATCCTGGGCAACCCCGCGTCGAGCTTCTACCTGGCGCGCGCCGCACGCGTTCACATGCGCGTCGGCGAGGACTACGCCGACTACGTGAGCCACTTCCGCCAGGGGACGACGACGTCCTACCAGGCGCACGACGATGCGTTCATGGGCGAGGTCGCGTCCGCGCTCGAGACGCTGCCGCGGATCTTCCTGGATCTCGTGCTGCCGCGGCTCGCGGGCCTCGGGGCCCGGCTGGAGGAAGGCGGCCGGGTGCTGGATGTCGGCTGTGGCGGTGGATGGGCGGTCGTCCAGATCGCCGAGCGCTTCCCACGCGTCTCGTGCGTCGGGATCGACGTCGAGCCTCGTTCCGTGGGGCTGGCGAGGCGCCTGATCGCCGACCACGGCCTCGAAGGGCGCTGCGAGGCACGCGTGATGAGCGTGGACGAGCTGACCGAGGACGCGTCGTACGACGTCGCCACCAGCTTCCTGGTGGTCCACGAGATCGCGCCGAGGCTCAAGCCCGGCGCCTTCACCGCCGTGGCGCGGGCGCTTCGGCCGGGCGGCCACTTCCTGATCTTCGACGAGGCGTACCCAGAGACGGACGAAGCGCTGCGCACCATGCCAACTCGCTTCGCCGCCCTCGCCCAGTGGTACGAGCTGACCTGGGGCAATGTCGTCAGCACCAGGACCGAGCTGCATGCCCTCTGCGCCGATGCGGGTCTGCGCGTCAGCGACGAGACGAGCTTTTCGCGGTTCCACATCATCGTGGCAACCAAGGACGAGGCGGAGCGGGAGCCCGCTACAGCCTGAAGATGGCGCTCACGCTGGCGACCGCAGCGACCGCACCCGCGGCCATCGCCGGGCCGAGGCGCGCGAGCCTTGGTCGACGGCTCCCGGAGACGACCACCACCAGTGCGGCCACCACGGAGCCGATCACCCCGGCCGCGGCCGCGGCGGTAGCGTGCGCCAGCTGCGGCGACGCGCTGCCGACCTGGCGCTCCCCGCTCATGACCAAGCCGAGGATGATCGCGGCCAGGGAGGCAAAGAGGCCCGCGCCGACCGTCGCCGTCCAGGCCCGCGTGACGCCGAGCTGCGTCGCACCGGTGAGGGCGGCTCCCGCCGCAATGGCCACGGCGACCGCATAGGTCGCCGGATGCGCGCTGCTCGCGTCGGTAGGGGGCGCAACGACGAACCAGCCCAGCGCGACGGCTGGGCCGGCAAGCATGCCGAGCGCGGCGATCCACGTCAGCGGTCGGGTCCAGTCCTCGGGGTCCTCGGGCGGGACGACCTCACCGAGGCGCACGCTGATCGGGACGTTGTCCTCGTCGCTCACGCCGCCGCGATGTCGTGCGCGGCGACCGCGGACACGAGGCGCAGGCCGAGGATGCGCCCCGCGAGCTCCCGGACCGCCGCGCCCGCCCGAGCCGCCGTGGCCGGATCGTCCGCGTCGATCGCAAGGCGTGCGAGGGCCTCGAGCTCAGTCAGCGCCCGCGGCGTGTCGAGGTCGTCGTCGAGCGCGGCCAGGAACGCCTCGCGATGCCTCGCGATCGTCCGGTCGACATCGTCCGCCCGGCTCGGCTGGCCGTCAGCGCCGAGATCTTCGGCCCGCGCGGCCCGGGCGAGGAGCGCGACGGCATCGGCCGAGCGGTCGAGGTCCGCCGGGCGGAAGTGCACCTCCGACCGATAGTGATGGCTGAGCAGGTAGTGGCGGATCGCGTCGCCACCGTGCGTCGCGAGCAGGTCGCGGACGAGCACGAGGTTGCCGAGTGACTTGCTCATCTTGGCGTCGTCGAAGTGCAGCATCCCGGCGTGCATCCACCACGCCACGAATGGCCGCTCGCCGGTGGCGCCCTCCGCTTGGGCGCGCTCCGACTCGTGATGGGGGAACAGCAGGTCCGCGCCGCCGCCGTGGATCTCGAACCGGCTGCCGAGATAGGCCATCGACATCGCCGAGCACTCGATGTGCCACCCGGGGCGGCCGGGACCCCATGGCGACTCCCAGGCCGGCTCATCGGGGAGCGAACGCTGCCACAGCACGAAGTCGAGCGGCTGGCGCTTGCCGGGCATGTCCGGCACGTTGCCGCGCTCGTTGGCGATCGGCAGCATCGCATCGCGAGGGATGCCAGACAGCTCGCCGTACGAGGGGTCGGAATCGACCGAGAAGTAGACGTTCCCCTCGGCCTGGTAGGCGAGGCCATTGTCGAGGAGCCGCGCGATCAGCTCCTGCATCTGCGGGACGTGCTGGGTGGCACGCGGATAGTGGTCGGGCGGAAGCCAGTTCAGGGCGGCCATCTCGGCCAGGAACGTCTCAACCCATCGGTTGCCCAGCGCGAGATAGTCCTCGCCCGACTCGCGCGCCTTGCGCAGCATGTCGTCGTCGACGTCGGTCAGGTTCTGAACGTAGGCGACGTCGTGGCCCAGGTACTCGAGATACCGATGCAGCAGGTCGAAGCTGACATAGGTGAAGGCATGACCGAGGTGCCCGGTGTCGTACGGCGTCACTCCGCAGACGTAGAGGCCCACTCGGTCGCGGCCGGGGATCGGCTCGAAGGCGTGCAGCGCGCGACGGCGAGCATCGTAGAGGCGGAGGGTCACGCTGCGGATTCTAAAGCGGATCGGCTCGACGCTCGTCGGGGGCACTTGGCGCTGGACGCGACCGATAGAATCTGCGACCGACGGTGTCTGCTGCCTCGCACGTTACGGAGCCGAGCATGGAAGTACTGCGGTGGTTGCTCTTCTTCGCGATCGCGATGTTCCTGATCGTGGCCGGAATCTTCTTCGTCCTCGGCCGTCCGCTGCCGATCCCGAACTTCTAGCCCGTCACCACAGGTCGGGCTTCGTGCTCATCAGGAAGCCGATGACCCCGATCACGCCAGCCATGCCGTAGGCCACGTAGCGCTGCTGGTGGGCACGCCGCCGCCACGTCGCCTCATCGGCGCCGGAGTCGCGCATGCCGATGAGCCGTCTCAGGTTCGGGCGGCTGATGACGGCGGCGACGACGAGGTTGATCGCGTACAGCGTCAGCGCGACCAGCAGCCACGGCTCGGTGAGCAGCTCAGGCCCCAGGATCCACAGCATCGCGCCGCCGGTGATCGCCAGGCCGGCCGCGATGACGAGCGTGCCGGTGCCCTGCATCGCCATCAGGAACCGTGTGAACCGGCCGGGCTCGCCACCGCTGCGCCGCAGCACGAAGGGAAGCAGGACGCTGGGCAGGAGCAGCGCCACCGCCAGCGCGATGTGGGTGATGAGGAGGACGGGGAACCAGTTCATCGACTGGTCCCGATGCTAGCGCACCGCCTGTCGGGCCGCGGGACGCTCAGTCAGCGGCCCTTGGTGAAGGTGGTGTGGACGCCGGCCCGGCGCAGGAGCGTCGGGATGTTGACCGCCCAGCCGACGCCGAGCGGGCGTGCGGTGAACACCTTCGGCGAGTGCGGGTTCCAGTACGCCTGCCGGAGGCCCTCCACGGTAGGCAGCCGGAAGTCGTACGGCACGGTCCCGAGGAGCTTGCCATGCCACGTACGTTCGGCAGACGGCTTGCTCAGCTCGGTGTAGAGCGCTCCGGCCACCGCCGCGACCAGGCTCATCTTCAACAGCCACATGAACGCGCCGAACTCGCCGCGGGCGGTGTCGGCGCGGCGCGAGATGTCTGTGCGGACGTCGTCGATCATGGGTCCTCCTTGGCGGTGCTGCCTCGCAAGCGGCGTGCCGCGTGGCATCATGGGCGGGCCGATCCGCCACGCACGTACCTTACCGCGCGGCGGCCCCGTCGAACGAGCGATCTGCCGAACGATGACGAGCGCGCTGCCCTTCCTCGACGCCGACGCCATTCGCGCGGCGGTGCCGGTCGAAGAGCTGCTCGACGCCGTCGAGCGCGCCTATCGCGACGTTGCCGAGGGCCGCGACCGGTCACCGCTCCGCTCTCGCGTCGAGCTTCCCGGAGGCGATCTGCTGCTCATGCCCGGCGTTCGCGCCGGGGGATCGGGATCGACGGTCAAGCTCGTGACGGTCGTGCCGGCGAACGCGGAGCGCGGGCTCCCGACGATCCAGGCACTCGTGATCTGGTTCGACGCCGAGACCGGCCGACCGCTGGCCATCCTTGATGGCGAGACCGTGACCGCGATGCGGACGGGCGCCGCATCCGGCGTCGCGACCCGGCTCCTGGCGCGTCGGGACGCCGCGACGCTGGGAGTGATCGGGGCCGGCGGCCAGGCGGAGTGGCAGGTGCGCGCGGTCGCCGCGGCACGTCCCATCCGGCGGGTGATGGTCTATGCGCGATCGCCGGTCGCCCGACGCGCCTTCGCACGGCAGATCGCCGACGCGCTGGGCATCGAGGCAACGGTCGTGGGCAGCGCCGAAGAGGCGGTCGCCACCGCCGACGTCGTGTGCTGCGCCACCACCTCCACCACACCGGTGTTCGATGCCGATGCGATCCGGCCGGGCACGCACGTGAACGGCATCGGCGCTTTTCGGATCGGCATGGTCGAGATCCCGCCCGAGCTGTTCGGACGGGCCGATCTCGTCGCCGTGGACTCCCGTGCCGCCGCTCGCGCCGAGGCAGGCGACCTGGTCGCCGCGATCGAGCGTGGGCTACTTGCGGAAGCGGACCTGGTGGAGCTCGGAGAGGTCGCCCCGGCCTGGGCGTCCGAACGCAGGCCCGAGGCGGTCACCGTCTTCAAGTCGGTCGGGCTGGCCATCCAGGACGTCGCCGCGGCGGAGATCATCGCCGATCGCCTGCTCCGAACCGAGGACGGCGGCTGACAGGCCCTCAGCCAGGCTCGCCAGCAGCCGGTCGACCAGGCCGCGCAGTGCGGATCCACTCGGGCGTCACGACGGGTCCCGACACCCATCCAGCCGGTGCACTGGCATCACGGGCCCGCTCGGCGTCGGTGAAGCGCTCGAAGGCCACGACGCGGTGCGTCGGATCGAGATCGGCGACAACGGGCGCCGCCACCGGCGCGGGCGCGGCCACCACCGGGGCGGCGGGGGCATCGGCGACCGTGACGACCACCGGCTCGGGGTTCGCGGGTGGCGGAGGCGGCGGGGCGGCGATGCCGGCTTGGCCTCCACCGGGTTGTTCCGTCGTCGTCGGTGCGGGCGTCGGCGTGGGCTGAACCGTGGGTACCGGCGTTGGCGCCGGTGTCGGGGCCGGCGCCGTCGAGGGCGGCGGGACGGCCGGGGTCGGCTGAGCCGTCGGCACCGGTGTGGGCGTGGGCCGCGGTGTCGGCGCGGGTGTCGGCGGCGGGGCCGGCGGCGGCGCGGCGCTCACCACCACGCCGGCGTAGTAGATGCCCAGGATCTGGGCGGCGCTCTTGCCTGCGAGCCCGCACGACTGCGTGCCCCACTGGTACATGCGCCAGCCGTTCGCGTTGGCGCCGCACGGCTCGCTCGGAGCGCCGGCGTTGTAGTACGTCGCGAAGATGCGGCCCCCCTTGAGGGCCAGCGTCGTCCAGGTGGCGTCCACCGCCGAAGCCATTGAGGCGTAGGTCGGGCGAGACGGGTCGTAGTGCTGGTCGCGGGTCGAGTCGAAGACATCGAAGCAGGCGCCCGAAGCGTTGACATAGCCGCGCCAGTGGAGGACCTGGTACCAGGCGTAGTTCTTGACGGCCAGGGCGCCCGACCTCAGCGACTCGGTCGTCCACGAGCTGATCCACTCTCGGCTCAGGACGTTCTTGGTGTAGGCGCGGAAGTCGACCGTCTCGACGGCGCCGGTTGCCGTTCGGAATACACGAATCGTTGGCGGGGGCACGGTCTCGGACCGATACGTCCCGCACGCTCCGGCCGCGGCCGCGCGCGACGGCGACGTCATCGGCGCGATGGCGACGACCGCCACGATGATGACGAGCGCGCTCGTCAGGGTCTCTCGTCGGTGCATTGAACAAGCACCGTATCGGTCCCCCAACCGCACCACACCCCACCGAAAGTACCGGGTTCGGCGGGTCAGTCAGCCCAGCGGTGTACCCGTTCGCGGACCGTGTCGAAGCCCAGCTCGTCGCATAGACCGATGAACGCGGCGCGCGGCACCCCGTGCCACTCGAGGTCCTCGAGCGACCGGGTCGTAGTCACCGAGGTCGGCCTCTCGGTTGAGCGTGGCGAGGGTCCGAAACAGGATCGCGTCGTCTCGTCGCTCGGCGAGCGTCGAGGCCAGGCGGGACGCGTTGCGGATGTCCACGCCCCAGTCGAGCACCGATGGCGGAATGTCGTCGATGTGCCCGAACTTGGCCAGCACCGCCGCAGCACTCTTGGCACCCCATCCGGGAAGGCCCGGATAGCCATCGCTGCTGTCGCCGACGAGCGCAAGGTAGTCGGCGATCGAGCCGGGGGAGACGCCGAACTTGGCGATGACGCCGGGCTCGTCGTAGGTGATGTTCCGCATCCGGTCACGCAGGACGATGCGCTCGGCGTCGACGAGCTGAGAGAGGTCCTTGTCGACGGAGCAGATCACGGTCTGCTCGAGGCGCGGATCGGCCGAGAAGCGTTCAACGGCGGTGGCGATCGCATCATCGGCCTCGTCGGGAACCATGGGCCACACCCGCATGCCGAGGGCGAACAGCGCGCGCTCCGCGTCGCGGAACTGGGCAAGAAGGGCCGGGTCGATGCCGGCGCTCGACTTGTAGCCCGGATAGAGGTCGTTCCGCCACGATTCGATGACGTAGTCGGTGGCCGCGCCGATGTGGGTGAGGTCCGGCTCGCGCAGCAGCGACAGCATGGAGTCGATCAGGCCCTGGACCGCGTTCACCGGCCTGCCATCGGGCGCGCGACGCGGCGGTCGCGAGTAGTAGGCGCGGAACAGCTCGAAGGTGGCGTCTACGAGGTGGAGCTTCATCGGTCTGCTCGATGGTAGCGGTAAGCGGCTGGTAATCAGGCTTGTGGAAGATGGAGCGCCGGACGCGCGGCGTGAAGGAGCGTGCCCTGCTTCGCCGGGTCGGACTCCCATCGTGCCCGGCACTCACCCGCGCGTCCCTCCGCGCACGGGTTGACACGTCCCGGACGATGGATGTGGAGGACTTTCCCATGCAAACACGCTTCTTCCATCGCGCTGCCGTATTGGCGGCCATCGCCCTCTTCATATTCGTCGCCCCAGCCGCGGCCGGTGACTTCCGCGGCGGCCAGACCGCCACCGTGGCGGAGGGCGAGACGATCGACGACGACCTCTACGTGGGCGCCGGCACGGTCACGATCGCCGGCACGGTGAACGGCGACGCCACCATCGGTGCCGGGACCGTCACGCTCACCGGCACGGTGACCGGATCGCTGAACGTCGCCGGCGGGAGCATCGACGTGCTCGGCGACGTCGAGGGTGCGGTCCGCGTCTCCGGCGGCACGGTACGCGTCGCGGGAACGGTCGGTCGGGACGTCGTCACCTTCGCGGGGACGACCACGATCCAGGCCGGCGCCGAGGTCGACGGCGACGTCGCGGGCGCCGGAGGCTCGGTCTCGATCGGGGGCTCGGTCGGCGGCGACGTCCTCGTTGGCGCCGGCACGCTCGAGATCACGGGCGCCGTCGAGGGCTCAGTGGACACACAGGTCGGCGATCTCGTCATCGGCCCGGAGGCGACGATCGGAGGCGACGTCACCTACACCTCGACTCGAGAGGCCCGGATCGCCGACGGCGCGACGATCGAAGGCTCGGTCACGCAGAACGAGCCGGCCGAGGGCACGGACGGTGGAGGCCAATCGGTCATCAGCGACAACCCGGTGGTGAGCTACCTCGGCATCCTTCTCGGATTGCTCTTGCTCGGCTTCGGGTTGCTGCTGGTGCGATCACGGCTGGCGCTGGGCAGCGCCGACGCGCTCCGGACGGCCGCGCTTCCCTCGCTGGGCTGGGGACTCGTGGCCTGCATCGGCCAGTTCCTGCTCGTGATCTTCCTCGTGATCGCGGCCGTTCTCTTCGCGCTGCTGGCCGGGTCGCTTGGCGGCGCATTCGGGGTTGCCGCGGTCATCGTGTCCATGCTCATCGTCATCCTGGTCTTCCTCTCGGCCGTGCCGGTGGCCATGGCGGTCGGACAGCTGGTCCTGACGCGGTCCGGATCGCCGTATCTGCAGTACCTGGTCGGCGCGGCGATCGTGGCCCTCGTGCTGGTGGCCAGCGGATTCGTGCCCGTCCTTGGCGGAATTGCCTTCCTGCTCCTGTGGATCCTGGGCCTCGGCGCCTTCGTCATCTATCTGTGGCGGACGCGTGACGAGCCGACGATCGACACGACGCCACCGCCGGCCCCGGCGGCGGCACCGGCTGCCTGAGGGCGAGCCTCAGACGGCGAGCGGCTCGCGGTACTCGCCGTAGACGACGCGCAGGGCGCCGCACATCTCGCCGATGGTGGCGTACGCCTCCACCGCGGCGACGATGGCCGGCATGAGGTTGACGTCGCCGGCCCGCGCCTCGTCGGTGAGCCGCCGCATGGCGGCCGCGTGGGCATCGGCATCGCGCTCGGCACGCACCCGTGCGAGCCGATCGAGGTGCCGTCGCTCCTGGACCTCGCTGATCTCGAGCAGCGGAATGCGCACTTCCTCCTCGGGGTCGGCGAAGCGGGTGACGCCGATGATCTCTCGCTCGTGGGCCTCCAGCTCTCGCTGCTGCTCGTAGGCGGCATCGGCGATTTCGGCCTGCGGGAATCCGGCCTCCAGCGCCCGGACCATGCCGCCCATCTCGTCGATCTGGGCGATGTAGCGCCACGCGGCCTGCTCGGTCGTGTTCGTGAGCGTCTCGACGAAATAGGAGCCGGCCAGCGGATCGACCGTGTTCGCCGCGCCGGACTCCTCGGCGATGACCTGCTGCTGGCGCAGGGCGAGGAGCGCGGCATCCTCCGACGGAACGGCCCACGCCTCGTCATACGCATCGGTATGGAGCGACTGGGTGCCGCCGAGGACGCCGGCCAGCGCCTGGATCGCGACGCGCGTCAGGTTGTTCAGCGGCTGCTGCGCGGTGAGCGAGACGCCGGCGGTCTGGGTGTGGAAGCGCATCCAGGTCGAGCGCTCGTTCTCGGCGCCGAAGCGCTCGCGGCACAGCTTGTACCAGATGCGACGCGCCGCCCGGAACTTCGCGATCTCCTCGAAGAAGTCGTTGTGGCTGTTGAAGAAGAAGGAGAGGCGGGGAGCGAAGTCGTCGAAGCGCAGGCCGCGGGAGAGCGCGTCCTCCACGTAGGCGATCCCGTCCGCGATCGTGAAGGCCAGCTCCTGCACGGCGGTCGAGCCGGCCTCGCGGATGTGGTAGCCGCTGATGCTGATGGTGTTCCAGCGCGGCAGCTCGCGCGTGCCCCACTCGACGGTATCGGTCACGAGCTTGAGGGACGGTGCCGGCGGGAAGATGTACTCCTTCTGGGCGATGAACTCCTTGAGGATGTCGTTCTGGAGCGTGCCCGAAAGCTGTGCACGCGGCACGCCGGCCTTCTCGGCGGCCACGATGTACATCGCCCAGATCATCGCGGCGGGGGAGTTGATCGTCATCGAGGTGCTGATCTCGCCGACCGGCAGGCCGTCGAGCAGGATCTCCATGTCGGCCAGCGAGCTGACCGCAACCCCGCAGGTTCCGAACTCGCCCTCGGCCATCGGCTCGTCGTGGTCGTAGCCGTAGAGGGTCGGCATGTCGTACGCGATCGAGAGACCCGTGCCGCCCTCTCGGATCAGGGTCTTGAAGCGGGCGTTCGTGTCCTCCGCGGTACCGAAGCCGGCGAACATCCGCATCGTCCAAAGGCGACCGCGGTGCCCCGTCGGATGGATGCCGCGCGTGAATGGCGGCTCGCCGGGCAGTCCGACGTCGTCGATCTCGTCCCAGCCGCCGGCCTCGGGCTCAGGGCGGGCTGAACCGATAGCGCGGGCGGCCGGCGTCGGGATCATTGGCAGGATCCGCGAGGTCGGCCGGCGTGTAGACGCGATCGATCTCGACGCCGGACTGGGTGATGAAGCGATCTCTTCGCTCCGGCCCGCGCTCGAGGGACGGCCGGAGGCGCTCAGCCTCCCAGCGTTCGGCGTGCTCGCGCCAGCGCTCGTCGTCGCTCATCGAGCCGAAGTGTTGCCGGAAGCGGCGGCTCGGCGCAAGCGGCCGCGGGCGCTCACCCGGCGCGAGCTGCCTGGCGCTCCAGCGTTCGTGACCGCTTCTCCTCGAAGCGTGTGGCCTGCGCGTCGAGGTCGGTGATGAATGCCCGCAGCTCGGCTCGGCGCATCTCGGCCGAGGGGGAGAGGTTCTCGAGCTCGAAGACGCCCCAGTGGTCGAGCAGCGGCCAGAGGACGTCGTCGTGATGAACGCGAAGGTCGTAGATGCCGGCCTTTGCCATCTGCGCCGCCTTCCGCGTGAAGTTCACCATGCCTGCGCCCGGCATCTGGAAGTCGAGCACCTCGTCGGCGATGGCGTGCACCGCCGCGGATGGATCCAGCTTGATCGCCTCGCCCAGCATGTCTCGGTAGAAGACCATGTGAAGGTTCTCGTCCGCGGCGATGCGGGCCATGATGCGGTCCGCCACCGGGTCCGATGAGTAACGGCCGGTGTTGCGGTGGCTGATCCGCGTGGCGAGCTCCTGGAAGGCAACGTAGGCCAGTCCGCGCAGGACGTTGCCTCCGTCGTCGTGGTTGTAGGCGATCTGCAGCTGGTTCATCCGGGAGCGCTCGAGCGCGACGGGATCGATGTTGCGGGTCACGACGAGGTAGTCGCGCAGGACGATGCCGTGGCGGCCCTCCTCGGCGGTCCATCGGTTCACCCAGTTGATCCATGGCCCGTCGCCGCGCCCGAACATCCGATGGATCTCCCGGTGGTACGAGGGCAGGTTGTCCTCGGTGAGGAGGTTCACCTCGAAGGCGACCTGCGCGACACCGCTGATGCGGGGTTGGTCCGGCGTCCAGGGTTCCTTGTCGAAGTCGCGGCCCATCGAGTAGGGGATGTAATCGTGCGGGAACCACTCCTTGGCCATGTCGAGATGGCGGTTGAGGAAGCGCTCGGCGGCAGGCTCGAGCTGGGCAAGGAGATCTGCGGGCGGGGTGAACGTGGGCTCAGGGATATTCGACGCTGTCATCGCGTCGAATCGTCGCACGAATCAGCCCGGGCTGCCGGGTAGCATGCAGTACATGACCGATTCCTTCGATTTCGACGCCTATCTGCGCCTGCCGCGCCTCTCCGGCCTGCGCGCCTCTCCCGACGGCAGCCGGCTGATCGTCACGGTCGGCCGGCCGGCGCCGGATGGCAAGAAGATGCACAGCTCGCTGTGGGAGATCGACGCCACCGGCGACGAGCGACCACGACGACTGACGCGCTCCGCTCCCGGTGAGAGCTCCGCGGCATTCGCGCGAGACGGCTCGATCCTCTTCACCTCGTCGCGGCCAGATCCGGACAGGTCACCCGACGACGGCGGCGATGACGACGAGCCAAGTGGCCTCTGGCTGCTCCCCGCCAACGGTGGCGAGGCGCGGCTGCTGGCGGCGCCTTCCGGCGGTGTCGATGCGGTCGTCGCTGCACGCGACGCGGATGTGGTCGTCTACGCGGCATCCGTCTTCCCCGGCAGCGCCGATGCGGCCGCCGATCGTGAGCGGCACGCGGCGCGCAAGAAGGCGGGGGTCGAGGCCCTCCTCTTCGACACATTCCCGATCCGGCACTGGGACGCGTTCCACGGCCCGCGTGAGCGGCACCTGTACGCAGCGCCGATCCCGGGCGGGGAGGAACGCATCGGCGACGCAGTCGACCTGACGCCGACGGCCGGGTCGGCGCTGACCGAGCAGGAGTTCGACGTCACGCCCGATGGCGGAACGGTCGTCACCGGCCTGCTGACGCCGGACGACATCGGCAGGACCGACTTCGAGGTCGTCGCGATCGACCGCGCCACCGGCGAGCAGCGGCGGCTTGCCGGCGGCGAGGCGTGGTACCTCTCGCCGCGCTGCTCGCCCGACGGACGCTCCGTGGTCTGCGTGCGCCACGAGATCGACGTGCCGGAGCGGATCGGCGACGAGACTCTCTGGCTGGTGGACCTGGCCACCGGCGAGGGGCGCGATCTCACACCCGAGCTGGACGCCTGGCCTCAGCACCCGACCTGGAGCCCCGACGGGGCATCGATCTGGTTCACCGCCGATCTTCGCGGCGCGGGGGGCGTGTACCGGCACGACCTCGCGTCCACAGAGACGACACTCGTCGCCGACGACGGAGCGTTCAGCGACCTGGCCCTCGAGGCCGCCGGCGGACCCGTCGCCCTGCGCGCCTCATACACCGAGCCGCCGGTTCCGGTGCGCCTGCCGTCCCAGGCGGCCGCCGGTTCCCGGCGCATCAGGACGTTCCCCGAGCTCGACGCCGAGGCGCTCGACGACGCCTTGCCGGCGCGTGCCGAGCGGCTCAGCGCATCGGCCCCCGACGGCCAGGAGATCGGCTCCTGGCTGCTCCTGCCGAAGGGGGCCACCGCCGATGCGCCCGTCCCGCTCGTCGTGTTCGTGCACGGCGGCCCGGTCGGGACATGGAACACGTGGAGCTGGCGCTGGAATCCGCAGCTGATGGCCGCGAAGGGTTACGCCGTGCTCCTGCCGGACCCCGCCATCTCGACGGGGTACGGCCATGCCTTCGTGCAGCGCGGCTGGGGCCGGTGGGGCGCGGAGCCTTACACCGACGTCATCGCCGCCGTCGACGCGGCGCTCGAGCGTCCCGAGCTCGACGGCGATCGGACGGCGCTCATGGGCGGCTCGTTCGGCGGCTACATGGCGAACTGGGTCGCCGGCTCGACCGAGCGGTTCAAGGGAATCGTCACGCACGCCAGCCTCTGGGAGCTTCGCGGCTTCCACGGGACGACCGACTACGGTCCGGACTGGGAGCGCGAGTTCGGCGATCCCTACGCCGATCCTTCACGGTACGAGGAGTGGTCGCCGTCGCGCCTTCTGGCGAATATCCGAACGCCGATGCTCGTCATCCACGGCGAGCGTGACCTCCGCGTGCCGATCAGCGAGGCGCTGCGCCTCTGGACCGACCTGCGTCGCCACGGCGTGCCGGCACGGTTCCTCTACTACCCCGACGAGAACCACTGGATCCTGAAGCCGCAGAACGCGCGGCTCTGGTACGAGACGGTGTGGGCCTTCCTGGGTGAGCAGCTGCGCGGTGAGGAGTTCCAGCGACCGGCGCTGCTCTGAGGGACGTTGGGTTACGGGTAGAGACCGCGCAGGGAGGTTGCGTCCGCGACGCGCGCGACGGCGACCATCATCGCCGCGCTGCGCAGGTCGATCTTCTCGGTCTCGGCCATGGCCTGGATGCCGGCCATGGCGCTATCGACGATGCGGTCCATCTGGGCGGTGATCTCGTCCTCGGTCCAGAAGAAGGCCTGCATGTCCTGGACCCACTCGAAGTAGCCGAGGACCGTGCCGCCCGCTGTGCAGATGATGTCCGGGATGACGGTCACGCCGCTGTCGTGGAGGATGAGGTCGGCTGCCGGGGTCGTGCCGCCATTGGCGATCTCGGCCACGATGCCGGCGCGGATCGAGCCCGCATTCGCGTCGGTCACCTCGCCCTGCAGGCCGGCGAGGGCGAGGATGTCGCAATCGAGCGCGAACAGCTCCGCCTTCGTGAGCGGCTCCGTGTCGGGCAGCCCGCGGATGGCGTCGTGCTCGCGCATCCACTCGACGGCGCGCTTCACGTCGATTCCGGCGCTGTTGGCGACCGCCTCGCGGTCATCGGCGATGCCGATCACGATCGCCCCGATCTCCGCCAGCTCTTCCGCCACCGTCATGCCGACCCGGCCGAAGCCCTGGATCGCGACCTTCGCGCCGCTGCAGGCGAAGCCCTGGGCGTTGGATATCGCCGCGATGCAGCGATACGCGCCACGTGCCGTCGCGCTGCGGCGCCCGCGCGTTCCGCCCACCTCGAGCGGCTTGCCGATGACCGAGGCGGCGACGGTGTGACCGCGGTGCATCGAGAGCGTGTCCATGATCCAGGACATCGTCTGCGAGCCGGTGTTGACGTCGGGGCTCGGGATGTCGCTGTCCGGACCGAGCAGAATGCCAATCTCTGTCGCGTAGCGGCGCGTCAGCCCCTGGCGCTCGTTGTCGCTCAGGCGGCGTGGGTTGACGCGGACGCCGCCGGCGGCACCGCCGAACGGGATCTCGACCAGCGCCGCCTTCCAGGTGTTGAGCATCGCCAACGCCCGGACCTCGTCGAGGTCGAGGTTCGGGACGTACCGAATGCCGCCGCTCGTCGGCCCGCGGTTCACGTTGTGGTGGACGCGGTATCCGGTATAGACCTCGACGTGACCGTCGTCGTGGGTGACCGGGAAGCTCACGGTGAGCTCGCGCTTCGGCACCCGCAGGACGCGGTGCATCCCATCGTCGAGATGGAGGCGCTCGGCCGCGGCGTCGACCTCTCCCTGCGCGTTTGCCCAGATCCCGTTGGCCCGCGAGGTCGGCGGTTCGGAGGTCGTCATCGGCGAATAGGCTAGCGCCCCCATGCAAGTGCCCGGAATGGCAAGATTGGCAAGTTCACTCCAGACCGATGCGCCGGCGGCCGACCAATGACCGACCGGACGTCCGACAACCCGAGGAGGTCCCCGATGGCGCCACGCGTCATGACCGTGTCCGGGCCGATCCCGCCCGAGAAGCTGGGCTTCACGCTCCCGCACGAGCACACCGGCATCTACCTCTGGCACATCGAGAAGCGGTGGGACTACTGGGAGCTGACGCCGAACGAGGACCTCATCGCCGAGGAGCTGCGCGACTTCCGTCGCCGCGGCGGCGGAACGCTGGTCGACCTGACGCTGGATGGGGTCGGGCGTGACCCGCATCGGCTTCGGAGGCTCGCGGGCGTCACCGGCCTGAACATCGTGATGGGCACGGGCTGGTACCGCGGCGCGCACTACCCGGCCGAGGCGCTCATCGATCGCCGCACCGTGGACGACCTGGCGGCGGCGATGATCGCCGAGTTCGAGAACGGTGTCGCCGATACCGGCGTCCGGCCCGGAATCATCGGCGAGATCGGCACCGACAAGCCGTGGGTCAGTGCTCTGGAGGAGCGGGTGCACCGCGCTGCGGCGCGCGCGTCGCTTGCCACCGGGATGGCGATCACGACGCACGGCGTGCAGTCGGCGGTGGGACTGGCACAGCTGCGCATCTTCACCGACGAGGGGGTCGACCCCGCCCGCGTCGTCATCGGCCACGCCGACTCGTATCCCGATCTCGACTTCTACCTCGCCGTTCTCGACGCTGGAGCGAATCTCCAGTTCGACTTCCTCGGCCACCGATTCGGGACCGAGGAGTCGCTGGAGCCGCGCCTGGTCGAGATCGTGGTCGAGCTGCTCGAGCGCGAGTACACGGGGCAGCTCCTCCTCTCCCAGGACGTGTGCCACAACCGTCAGCTCAAGGCGAACGGCGGCTTCGGCTACGTGTACCTCCACCAGCACTTCCTGCCGACCCTGCGGACTGCGGCGGTCGGGGAGGGGGAGATCCGGACGATGACCATCGACAACCCGGCGCGGATCCTCACGCTCCCGTAGCGGCCGTCACAATCAATCGCGGTCGCTGCACCAGAAGGCGCCTTCAGGCTGCGTTCCCGCGAGGAATCGCGAGCCTGCACGCCTAAGGAGCGCCCGCAGGCGCCGTTCGTGCGTGGCAGCCCGCGATAGATCGCGAGAACGACTCCTCAACGCCCTCTCTGGTGAATTCGCCGCGACAGATCGTGGTCCGCCGATATGTGGGCCAGGAATTCACGCGGATCGACTCTCCGGTGAAGTCCTGACCGATGGAACGGTCAGCACGGCACGAGATGGCCCGGCATGTGAAACTCCGTCCGATAGATCGACGAGCGGGCGGGCGCCAGACGCGCAGACCCGCTACCGTCCAATCGTGCCAGAGCCGCGTGATCCGGTCGGCGACCTGAGGCGCATCGCGCTGCTCCTGGAGGCGATGCAGGAGCCGAGCTACCGGGTGCGCGCCTTCCGCGGCGCCGCCACCGAGCTCGGCAAGCTCGGGCCTGAAGAGACCGCCAGGCGGGCAGCGGGCGGGAGCCTGCGCGAGCTGCCGGGCATCGGCGAGGTGACCGAGCGCACGATCCTCGAGAGCCTGCGTGGCGAGGAGCCGGTCTACCTGCGGCGGCTCGAGACGACCGATGGGACGCCGCTGGCGGAGGGTGCGGCGAAGCTGAAAGCCGCGCTTCGGGGCGACCTCCATGCCCACACGCTGGCGTCGGATGGCGGCGCCACGATCCGGGAGATGGCGGAGACGGCGATCGAGCTGGGGCACGCGTACCTCGCCATCACCGACCACTCGCCGCGGCTGACCGTCGCCAACGGGCTCTCGCCCGAGCGGCTGCGCGGCCAGCTCGACGAGATCGCGAAGCTCAACGACGAGCTGAGCCCGTTCCGGATCCTGACCGGGATCGAGGTCGACATCAATGAGGACGGCACGCTGGACCAGGAGCCCGAGCTCCTCGCGCTGCTCGACGTCGTGGTGGGCAGCGTCCACTCCGAGCTGCGCATGGCCGAGCGCCCGATGACGGTCCGGATGGTCACCGCACTCGCCAATCCGAACCTCGACATCCTCGGCCACTGCACCGGGCGAATGAAGACGCGCAGGCGTGATCGACCGCCATCGGCCTTCGATCCGGAGCTCGTCTTCGCCGCCGCCACGCGGTTCGACAAGGCGATCGAGATCAACTCGCGGCCGGAGCGGCTCGATCCGCCGAAGCGCCTCCTGCGCCTGGCGGTGGAGGCAGGGTGCCGCGTCTCGATCGACTCCGACGCGCACAGCGAGGGGCAGCTTTTCTGGCTCGGCAACGGCTGTGAGCGCGGATTCCTGACCGGCGTCACCTCCGAGATGGTGGTGAACGCCCTGCCGCTTGACGAGCTGCTGGCCTGGACCGCATCCCACGACGCGGCCGCCTGAGCGAGGCGCATACTGCTGCTCCCGATCCACCGCAAGGAGGCAGCCATATGTCCGTCGCCAGGGTGACCGAGCTTTCCTGCACATCGACCGAGAGCTTCGAGGATGCGATCCGCCAGGGGATCGACCGCGCCAACAAGACGCTGCGCGGCGTGAGGAGCGCGTGGGTCAAGGAGCAGCGCGTCGCCGTCACCAGCGATGGGGGAATGGAATTCCAGGCCAACATCCTGGTGACCTTCGTCCTCGACGACTAGGCGAGGAATAGCCCGCTGGCGCGGGCACGCCGGGATCAGTCGGCCAGGCCGATGCGTCCCTCGTCGCGCACGAAGCGCGACCGATAGGTCGGGTTGCTCACCCGCTGGCTGACCATGGCCGCATCCAGCGGCTTCCCGCTGCGCGGCGGTGCGTAGCGACCGCGGAGCACGATGGCACCTGCCAGCTCCGCGGCGGTCATCGGTCCCTGCTCGCGGATGACGGCGATCATCTCGTCGTGGAGCGCCACTCGCTCGCCACTCGGCTTGGCCTTGACGGTCTTTCGCCCCCGCCGCCGAGGCTCAGGGTCTGACTTCGCGGCTGCAGGCTCCGCCGCGGGCGCCGGCGTCTTGTCGGCGCTCGTCGAAGGCTCTGGCGCCTCTGGCGCGACAGGCTCGGGTGCGCTCACGCCGCCCGCGCCCTCCAGTGCGGCGACCCGGGCGGTGAGCGCTTCCAGCATCGAGCGGAGGTCGGGACTCCCCGGAGCCGGCTCCATGCCGCGGGCGGCGTCGATGCGCTCTTCGACCCAGTGGCGAACGAGATCGCCGGGGCGCTGATTGCTCTCGGCGGCCAGCTGCTTCAGGGTGCCGAGCCGTCGGGGATCGAGGCGGATCGACATGCCGCCCTCGTCGCGTGAGGAGTCGAAACGTGGCCGGCCGCCGCCCTGCGGTCGGTCGTCGCGGCTACCGACGTGCCGCTCGCGAGTATGCCAGCCGCCACCGCCCCCCTCGGGACGGCGCTGAGGTCGGTCGCCCCCGCCCCCGCGATCGCGACTGTCGTATCGGTCGCGGTCGCCGCGTCGGTCTGGTGGGCGTCTGTCGGGTGGTGGGCGTCGGTTGAAACTCATCGGTTTCAACGATACTCGCTGTTTAAACTTCGCGCCAGTCCGTTAAAACGAGCCGGATCCGCCTCCGCCACCGCCGCCTCCGCCACCGCCGAAGCCGCCTCCTCCACCACCGCTCGAGCTCGACGCGCTCGAAGGCGGCGACGACCCCACGCTTCCGAGCGCGTCGAACATGCCGCCGATGTCGGGGATGGCCGATCCGGAGAAGCCGCTGCCCGATCCGTAGATGGCGCCGCCGGCGAGCCCCGCCGCCGATCCGCCGCTCCACGCCGACGATGAGGACGAGCCGCTCGATCCGAGCCACATCGGGTAGTACGCGCCCTGCGGCGACCCGGTCGCCTCGCGTTGCTCCTCCAGGCCCCGGGCGAGGACCTCGGAGACCTCGTTGTGGAGGCCGAGCGCGAGGCCCCACACCACCGCCTTGTCGGGAGTGTCGGCCAGCTTCGCGATCTCCGGCTGCTGGACCACCTCGCCCATGTTGCGCGCCTGCTCCATCGTCTTGGCCAGGGTGCGTCGGTAGGCAGTCAGCATGGCATCGACGTACGCGCCGCTCTGGGTGCGCTGGCTCATGGCACGACCGAACGCGATCGTCCCGATTCCGCCGAGCACCAGCGCGCTGCCCAGCATGACCGCGCCGCTCATCGGGATGATGATGCCGAGGCCCACGATCCCGGCGCCGATGACTGCGATGGCGATGCCGATGCCGGTCATCCGGGCGATCGAAGGCCCCGGCATGCGCGCCAGCCAGCCGAGCCTGACCGCCTCGTACTCGAGCGCGCCCTTCACCGGCTCGAGACTCGAGTTCAGACGCCACAGACGCTCGCGGCTGAGGCTGTTGGACTCTCCAGCCAGCTGGCGAATCCTGTCCCACGCCTCGTTCTGCGGCTTGCCGATCGGCTTTCGATCGTCGTCGCGGTTGACCACGATGGCCGGATCGGTGAGCGGATCCGGCTCGTCGTCGCTCTTCATGCCGCGCACGTTCTCGATGTTCATCAGCTCGATGCGGCCGCTGGAGGCGAGCTCGACCAGGGTGGTGTTGATCGTGTGCTGGTCTGCTCGGCCCTGCCGGATGACGGTGGCGAGCGCCGGGGTCATCTCGGCCGGAGGGCCGGCCATCAGGATCGACGGCGAGTCCACAAGCTCCGGGTCGTCGCCCTCTCGGCGCCAGCGCCGCCAGGCGAGCCCGAGCGTCGCGACCAGCGCGATCGGGGCCGCGATCAGGCCGAGACCGGCATTCACGACCCGCATCGTCTCGATCCGAGCACGCCCGTCGCCGGTCACCCGGCTGTCGACCTCGGCGATCGTGGCGAGAGTGGCGCCCTCGAGGTCGCCGTTGAGCGCCGCAGGGACGAACTCGTCGCTGACGATCTCCTGGAGCGCCTCCTCGTCGGCGTAGGCCGCCAGGAAGCCGGAGCCGCCGTACAGCGCGACCTTCCCGTTGATGAGGTTCTCCTCGAGCCCGACCATGAGGACGAGCCCGTCGTCGAAGCCTGAGCGGCCGATGCCCCACTGGTCCATGAGCGCGCGTGCGTTCGAGAAGTTCATCTCCTCGCCCACGCCCGGATCGACCTGCGTGTAGACGACGACCTCGGCTCCGGATCGCGCCTCGATCCCGTCGATCGTGCTCTCCAGCTGTTGCTCGGCCGCGGGCGAGAGGATCCCGGCCGTGTCGTAGACCGCCTGGTCGAGCACCGGCTCGGGGAACGGCGGTCCGGCCGCGACCGCGACGCCGGCCGTCAGCGCGAGGAGCCCGAGCGCGCCCGGGAGCGCGCGAGCGCTTCGATGCATGCGCCGCAGCATACCGACGCCGTCCGGCTGCGGCTCGTCCGCCGCGCGGCTCACGAGCAGCTGATCGTCACTGAGCCCGGCTCGGCCTCGAGCCCGGGGATCGTCTCCACCAGCTCCTGCGTCGCACCACCCGCGATCCGGTCGGTGATCGTGCTGCGTGTCCGTAGCCGCTCTCCGTCGGTGCCGAGCGCCACGAGGCGGCACTTCGCCCGTCCAGGATTCGTCCCCTCGTTCGTCACCGCGTAGGTGATGGCATAGCCGACGGGCTCCGCCGGCGCCACGCCGCGCAGCTCGGCCGCGTACGGGCCGACGCCGCGGAGCGAGAGGCTCGCGGCGACCGCGAGGCCGGCCACCGCGAGGACGATCGCCACCACGATGGTGCCGTGGTACTGCGAGGCGGATGGGGTCGCCATGCCCGCCTGGTTGCAGACCTGGCAGATCGACTCATCGGGCCCGACCTCACGGCCGCACTTTATGCATCGGCGAAGCTCGCGCGCAGATTCCGACATCGTCAGCCGCGGGGTGCCGCGAGACGCTCGCCGGCCTCGATCGCGACCGGCAGCCAGTTCTCCTGCGGGGCGAGGGGGCACGACCACACCGAGTCGTAGGTGCACGAGGGGTGATAGGCGTAGTTGAAGTCGAGGACGAGCTCGTCGCCGTCGGCGCCGAGGTCCGCCCCCTTGGCCGAGTCCCACAGGTAGCGTCCGCCGCCATAGGTGTCGGTCCCGCTGGTTGCGTCGCGGAAGGGGATGAAGAGGCCGCCCGCGTAGTCGTTCAGCCAGAAGACCGAGAGTCGGCAGGGCGAGCCATCGACCATGAAGCGCACCCAGCCGATACGCGCGAGAGGAAGGTGCGGCCCGTCATCGGAGCGGGGGACGTCGAGGTCGGGCGCGGCGGGATCGGCTTCGAGGTGCGCGCGCAACGCGAGGGCGGGGTCGTGGCGGAAGTAGGCGAGGCCCGCGAAGTCCCGTCGCTCGTCGGCCGGGATCGGCGAGGATGGATGCTCGGCGAAGAGCCGATCACGCGCCGTGCGGAAGGCTATCGCCCGCATCGGCCCGGGACGCTCGTCCCGGCGGAGTGAGGCGTAGAGCTCGGCGACGCGACGGCGCCAGTCGGCGAGATCGAGGTGGCGTGTGGGGGCCGTGGTCCGCATCGGCTCCCATGATGAACGACGAAGGGGCGGACCGGCGAACCGGCCCGCCCCAAGGCTTCGAGAGGATCGGCCTAGTCCAGGCCGTTATCGGTCAGCCACTCGCTGGCGATGTCCTCGTAGCTCTCCTGCTCCGCGATGCGGAGGTTCAGCGCGGTGAGCTCCTCCGTGGTCAGCAGCTCGCTGACCGCGTTGAGCGCGCTGGCCAGGGCGTCCCCACCGGCGTCGGCCAGCTCCTGGGTCAGCACCGGCGCGAGGTTCTGAGCCGGCGCCAGACCGCCGTCGTCCTCCATCAGGACGAAGTTGAAGCTGGCGATCTCAGCCTGCGTGGTGCAGACCTGGGCCACGTCGATCGCGCCCTCGTTCAGCGCCTGGGCGATCTCGGCTCCGCACGGATCGAGCGACTCGGTGTCGAGCGTCGCGATGTCGATGCCGTAGACGTCGTTCAGGCCCGGGCCGCAGACCGGGTTCTCCGGGCATCCGGATGCCAGACCCCAGACGAGCTGATCCGCCACGCCGGCGAGATCGGTCATGTTCGCCAGGCTCAGCTCCTCGGCCGTCTCGCTGCGGACCGCGAAACCGTCGGCATCGGTCCCCGGCGAGAAGTCCAGCGCCGTCTGGCCGATCTCCTCGAGCGCGGCGACGAGGTTCGCGTGCGTCTCCTCGGCGTCTGACGAGATCTCGGCTTCGAGCAGGCTTGCGAGGCCGCCGAGGTAGTCGGGTGCCAGGTTGATGTCGCCGCTGTCGAACGCCGCGCGGACCGCGGGACGTTCACCGAGCTCCAGGTTTCGCTCGACCGTGAAGCCGTTTGCCTCCAGGGCCTGGGCGTAGATCTCGGCCACCAGGGCCGCCTCCGGGAAGCCGGCGGAGCCCATGGACACCTCCGGCAGGTCGGCTGACTGGCTGCCTGCCGACGGACTGCTTCCCTCTCCCGGCGAGCAGGCGCTGAGGACCAGCACCATCGTCGCCGCCCCGAGGGCGAGCGTGCGGTTGATCCGCATTGGGTTCTCCTTCTGTGCATGGCGAAGCCGGATTCAGCCTCGCCGGTGAGCGGCAGTCTACCGCAGGGTCCGGGTGGCCCCGACTTCGGTACGTGTCAAGTGGCGTGCCGGTTCATCGCTCGTCGACGACGACGGGGGCGAGCGTGCGATCTCGCATGCGCTCCGGCCCGGAGGGTCGCACGCCGGGTGAGACCGAGATGCGCTCGACCAGCGAGAAGGCGAGCTCGACCATGATCGCCAGGATCGCGACGAGGATGGCGGCGCCCACCACGCGGTCGAGGGCGCGGACGAAGATGCCCTGCACGATGAAGTCGCCCAGCGTCCCACCGCCCACGATCGCGGCCAGCGTGGCGGTCGCCACGATCTGGACCGCCGATACCCGGACGCCGGCCAGGATGACCGGGAACGCAATCGGGATCTCGACCTGGCGCACGATCTCGGACTCGCGCATCCCCATCCCGCGTCCCGCGTCGACCATGTCGCGATCGACCTCGCGCATCCCCGCGTACGTGTTCGTCACGATCGGCGGGATTCCGAGCGCGGTCAGCGCGATGACGGAGGGAATGAACCCGAGCCCGGCCCGCCCCAGCAGGACGAGCGTGATCGGGAAGACGATGCCGAGCCATCCGACCGACGGCACCGCCCGCCCGATGTTGGCGACGGCGATGACGGTCCCGGCGGCTCGGCCGGTGTGCCCGATCCAGAGGCCAAGCGGGAGGCCGATGGCGATGGCGATGGCGAGCGCCGTCGCCGAGATCGAGAGGTGCTCCCAGATCCGCAGGAAGATCCCGTTGCGCTCATCGGTCCAGTTGTCCGGGTTCGACAGCCAGGCCAGTGCTTCGCCGAACAGCTCCACCGGTCAGGCGCTCGCGTCGCGGGCGCGAGCCCACGGGGTCAGCCGGCGCTGGAGCCACTGCAGGCCGAGGTCCGCCCCGACGGCGAGCAGCACGCACAGGATCACTCCCACGTAGATCGAGGTCGGGAAGAACCGCCGCGTTCCGCTGTTGATGATCAGGTAGCCGAGGCCGCCCAGCCCGATGAACGTGGTGATGGCCACGAGCCCCACGGTGGTCACCGTGGCGATGCGCAGCCCGGCGATGACCACCGGGACGGCGAGGGGAAGCTCGACGCGCAGGAAGCGCTGCCGTGGCGCATAGCCCATGCCGGTGGCCGCCTCGATGGCGTCGGCCGGGACGTTGTCGAGCGCGACCACGATGTTGCGCACGAGGATGAGGAGCGTGTACAGCACGAGCGCGATGATGCCCGTCGTGAGCGTCAGCCCGGTCAGCGGGATGAGCAGGACGAACATGGCCAGCGATGGGATCGCGTAGAGCGTCCCGGTGATCGCCACGATCGGGCCGTACAGCCACCGATAACGTCGCGCCAGGAGCGCCAGACCGAAGCTCAGCACGAAGCCGATGAAGACGGCGCCGAGCACCATGAGCACGTGCTCTCCCAGGCGCTGCCCGATCTCGTCGAGGTTGTCGATGATCCAGTCGATTCGGATGAACGGCTGGCCCTCGGTCACGACGGGACCTCGACCCGGAGCCGGTCGCCGATCGCATCGACGCTGACGAGGCCGATCACCCGCTCGCGTCGATCGACGACCACACCGAGCTGGACGCTCGAGCCCAGCATCGCCGAGAGTGCGTCGCGCAGCGTTGTCTCGAGCTGGACCGTGGGTGCTCCGGGAAAGGCGGCATCTTCCTTGACAGGCCCGTCGCCGGCCAGCGCATGCCGATCGAGCCATCCGACGGGACGCTCGTCGCCGTCGACGAGGAGCGCGAAGGCGAGCTCCGCGCTCCCATCGAGGCGCCCTCGGACCTCGGCCCGGTCCTCGCCGACGCGGACGACGAGCGGCTCGATGAGATCCAGCTCGCCGACTCGAGCGAGCGAGAGGCGCTTCAGGCCCCGATCGGCACCCACGAAGCGCTCCACGAACTCGGATGCCGGGTTGGCCAGGATCTCCGCTGGCGTGTCGTACTGGGCCAGGATCCCGCCGCGCTCGAGGATCGCGATGCGGTCGGCCATCTTGATCGCCTCGTCCACGTCATGGGTGACGAACACGATCGTCTTGCGGACCTGCTCCTGGAGCCGCAGGAACTCGTTCTGGAGGCGTTCGCGCCGGATCGGGTCGACCGCGCCGAACGGCTCGTCCATGAGCATGACCGGCGGATCCGCGGCGAGGGCGCGAGCCACGCCGACGCGCTGGCGCTCGCCGCCGGAGAGCTCGCTCGGATATCGGTCACGGTAGGCCGGCTCGAGCCCGACGAGGTCGAGCAGCTCGTTCGTCCGCGCGCGGATGCGCTCGGCCGGCCAGCGCAGGAGGCGCGGCACGACCCCGACGTTCTCGGCGATGGTGAGGTGCGGAAAGAGGCCGACCTGCTGGATGACGTAGCCGATGTTTCGCCGAAGCTCGACCGCGGGCAGGCTCATGATGTCGCGCCCATCGATCGTGATCCGGCCGCTCGTCGGCTCGATGAGCCGGTTGACCATCTTCATGGTCGTCGTCTTTCCGCAGCCTGATGGCCCCACGAGGACGCAGATCTCTCCGGCGGGGATGGTGAGGGTCAGATCGGTGACGGCCTCGGGGGTGCCCGGAGGGCCGTATCGCTTCGTGACGTGCTCGAAGGCAACGACCGCCCCGGCCGCGTCAGCGTCCTGCATCGGCCAATTCTAGGGTCAGCAAACCTATCGATCGGCCAGGCGCCAGATCACGGGTCCGCGGTCGTAGACGGGCTCGAACTGGGACGACGAGCCGAAGTCGACTGGCTCGACGCAGGGCTGAGGGCGGGCGCCGTCGATCACGTGGGTCGCGCCGAGCTGGCGCATCAGATCGGCCGATGCGTCCGCGTCGCCGCCGCAGTAGATGGTCATGACCTGTGCGATGCGCTCGTCCGGCCCGAAGCCCAGGTTGGCGATGTAGGCGCCGAAGGTCGTCAGCCGCCTTCGGCCGGCGGCGTCGGTCAGCGAGTTGACCCAGCCATCGGTGACGAAGACGGAATCAGCCGGCGTGTTGCTCGCCACCCAGCGAGAGGCCGCGAGGTCGGTCGCGCTCATGACCTGGAGGTTGCTCGTCGCCGTCCAGCCCGCCACCAGCAGCGGGGACGGCACGCTGAGCGCGATGACGACCGCGACCGCGGGCAGGGGCCATCGACGCATGAGCCAGGCCGCGAGCACGGCGACCCCGATCCACATGGCCTGGAAATACTTGTTCATGTCGAAGTCGACGACGCTGACCTGCACGATGTTCGGGATCGCGAACAGCCCGATGACCCACGCGGCGAGGAAGGCGCGGTGGGGGAGCCGCGGGACGAAGATGGCGACGAGGGCGAGCACGAACGGCAGCCCGAGGTTGGTCAGGTAGAAGAAAGCGACCGCCCACCCGCCGTCGACGAACGGCGCCGACTGCCATCCCGGGACGAGCTTGAGCGAGCCCGATCCGGCGGCCTGGACGAGCGGCGCGAGGAGGAACGGAAGCGCGAGGAGGTAGGGGCCAAGGAACGCGGCCGCGTTGCGCGGGGCGTCGCGGTCGACGAGCCGGCCGCCGGTCACCACCCAGGCCAGCGCCAGCAGCGGGACGGCCGGGAAGAAGAAGAAGTGGAACGGCGCCAGCAGCGCGCCCAGTGTCCCGGCCAGCACGAGCAGCATCGGCCGGTCGCGCCAGCCGGCAAGGCGAGCGCGCGCCGTGGGCAGGCCGGCGACCACGAGCAGGATCGCGCCGGCGACGATCGGCAGTCCCGCGGTCGTGGCGCGGTGGGCCAGCAACCCGGTGCCCATCACCGATGGGATGCGGAAATACGGCCAGCCGGTCAGCCACTGGTTGTCGTAGCTGTTCTGCGCGACCAGCTCGAGCCCGTCGCCCATCCCGGCCGAGAGGTCGCCGATGAATCGGACGTAGCCGAGCCCGCCGGCGAACACCGCCAAGGCCGCTGCCACCGTCGCGATCCGCACCGCTCTTGGGCCGCGCAGCAGCCGGCGCGCCAGGGAGAAGACGATGAGCGCCAGGGCGCCGCTCAGCAGGGCGGACTGGACGACCATGGCGGGCACGCTGAACAGCTGCGCCGCCTCCGCCAGGATCGCGGCGTGGAAGTCCGCGAACCAGTGGTATACGAGCGGCGCGCCGGCGAAGTAGGGGACCTCCGGCGGGAAGTTGGCTCCGGCGTTGAGCGTCTCCGCGATCGAGAGGTGGACCCCGAGGTCGCTCCAGTTCGAGCCCCCCGAACTGACGCCGAATTCGTCGACGCGCCAGATACCCGCAGCCAGTGCCCCGCCGACCACGAGGGCAGCGAGCCCGGCAACGACGATCGCGCCGGCCTGCCCGCGCCATCTCGAGTCACGGGGTGAGATCCCGACGCCACGCCAGGCGGCGTATGGAATCGGCGTCGCCAGGACGGCGGCGGCCGCGAACACGACGCCACGGCTGTAGCCACCGGCGAGGTGGGAGAGCCAGTAAACGAGGTGTGTCGACACCGCGACCGAGATCACGATCGCAAGACCAGCACGGCCGGCTGTGTCGATCCTGGGCCGCGCGAGCGACACCGCCGCCAAGCCGGGGAGGAGCAGGAGCGTGGGCCACACGACCGCGACGGCCAGGAGCGGGAAGAGCCAGGCGAGGACGAGCGCGATGGCGACGGCCAGGCTGGTGAGCGCCGCACGCACGGCTCGCGGGGTCATCGGCAGCGGATCATACGACGCCGACCTAGACTGGCCGCCGAATGCTGGCCTCGCTCGTCCGAGTGCATCCCTACGCGCTGCTGGCCGCGGCCTGCGCCGTCGCCTTCATCCTCCTGGCGGTGATGGTGGGCGCCGGCCTGACCGATGCGTTCGACGCCGCGATCATCGAGGCGATCCGGGCGCCGGAGCTCGACGCCGTGCTCGCGCCACTCGCGACGATCACAGAGCTCGGTTCGACATGGGCGATCGTCGTGGTCGCCGCCATCGCCTTCGCGCTCGGGGTCGCCATCGGCCCGTGGCGACACGGGCTCCTCGCCGCCCTGACGATCCTGGTCGCCTCCATCGTGGTCAGCCTGGTGAAGGTGAGGATCGCCCGCGATCGACCCGAGCTGCTGGAGCCGATCATCGTGGAGCACGGCTTCAGCTTTCCCTCCGGCCACGCGACTCTGTCGATGGTGGCGTACGGAGTGCTCGCGGTCCTCGTTGGCCGCACGAGGCTGCCACGTTGGCTGCGATCGGTCGTGATCTTCGGCCTCGGCATTCTCGTCGGGCTGATCGGGATCTCGCGCGTCTGGCTGGGGGTCCACTACCCGAGCGACGTCCTCGCCGGATGGGCCCTCGGCGGCGTGGTCGTGATCGGCTATGCGGCCCTCAGCCGCCGCGTGTCGCCTGCGCCAGCCGCGGTAGCGGTTGACGCGGATCCAGCAGCGCCACGATCCGATCGACCTGTGGTGGGGTGAGCACGTCCTCGGCCGAAACGAGGCCAGCGAGACGTCTCGGGTCGGCCTCCGCGGCGAGCCCGACCTCGTCGCCCGGGGCGGCGGAGATCTCCGCATCGTCGGGTGGGACGAGGATCGGCAGCACCGTGGCCGGGAGGCCGGCTCCCTCGAGCACGAGGCTCAGACGTCGCGCGGCGAGGCGGGCGGCGGTGATCGGCGCGGCCTCCCACGGCACCCACGACTCGGTGGATCGGTTCCAGCGATACCAATGCCCGTTGCGCCGCGTGAAGCGGCCGCGCTCGCTCCCGATGGTCAGGGCCCACGTGCCGCCAGGCCCGACGAGGACCGCGTCCACCGGCTCGATGCCGGACGGCGCAACCGATCGGAACCAGTGGTAGTCGTCGTCCAGGCGCTGGCCGAGGGCCGTGCCCAGCCGGTCCGGCGCCGGCAGTCCCGGGATGCCCAGGCGGCGCGTGCGCGTGGTTGTGTGGTTGATCATGTGAGCCGCGTTTCCCAGGTGCGGAAGGCGTCGATTGGGCGTTTGCGAGTGTAGCGCGCGCTCGACATCGCGCACAGGCGATCGCCAGGCCAGGTCCTATGATGCGGCCCATGGCTGATCCCAAGTCCTCGCTCGAGGCCGCCGTGAGCACCTTGCTGGGCGAGATCGGCGAGGACCCGTCGCGCGAGGGCCTGGTCCGCACGCCTGAGCGGGTACGGCGCATGTACGACGAGCTGACGGCCGGCTATCACGTCGATCCCGACGAGCTCATGAACGGCGCCTGCTTCAACGTCGACTACGACGAGATGGTCGTGGTCCGCGACATCGAGTTCTTCAGCCTGTGCGAGCATCACCTGCTGCCTTTCACCGGCGCCGCCCACGTCGGATACCTGCCACGCGGTCGCGTGGTCGGTCTCTCGAAGATCCCGCGCATCGTCGACATGTATGCCCATCGGCTCCAGATCCAGGAGCGGCTCACCGTCCAGGTCGCCGACTTCCTGATGGAGCGGCTCGAGCCGAAGGGTGTCGCATGCGTGATCGAGGCCACCCATCTGTGCACGATGATGCGTGGCGTGAAGAAGCAGCAGGCGACGATGGTCACATCCTCGATGACCGGAACGTTCCGCCGCGACGCCCGGACCCGTGCCGAGTTCATGGGCCTCATCGGCAAGGCCTGAGACCGATGCCGTACGCCGATCCCCTCACCGATGCCGAGCTGTCGGCCGCGCTCGCCGATCTGCCGGAGTGGTCGCGTGACGGTGACCTCATCCGTCGATCGGTGCGGGTCGCCGGATTTGGTGCAGCGGCGGAGCTCGTCGTCGCGGTTGCTTCCGCGGCCGATGCGGCGAACCACCACCCCGACGTCCACATCACCGGCTATCGCAACGTCACCTTCGAGCTGACGACCCACGCCGCCAATGCGCTGACCCGGCGCGACGTCGACCTTGCCGCCCAGATCGACCGGCTCATAATCGGCGCCGAATGAGCGACGAGACGCCGATCCGGATCCTCATCGCCAAGCCGGGCCTCGACGGCCACGACCGCGGCGCCAAGGTTCTCGCCCGCGGCCTCCGCGACGAGGGGTTCGAGGTCATCTACACCGGCCTGCGCCAGACGCCGGAGATGATCGCCGACGCGGCCGAGCAGGAGGACGTGGATGTCGTCGGCCTCTCGATCCTCTCTGGCGCGCACATGGCGCTGCTGCCGCGCACCGTGGCGCTCCTCCGCGAGCGCGGCATGTCGGACGTGCTCGTGGCCGCGGGCGGGATCATTCCCGATGCCGACGTCGCCAAGCTGAAGGAAGCGGGGATCGCCGAGATCTTCGGCCCCGGCACGTCCATCGGCCAGATCGCGCGCTATTTCCGCGAGCACGTCAGCCGCGAGGCGTGAGGTCGCAACACCCGTGGTGAACGAGCTCGCATCGGGTGAGCGGCGGCCGCTGGCTCGGATGCTGACCCGCATCGAGAACGGCGACGCCTCGGTGCGGGAGCTGCTGCCCGAGCTGTTCGCGGCCGGTCGAGGCGGCCACGTCGTCGGCATCACGGGGCCGCCGGGGAGCGGAAAGTCCACGCTCGTCAACGCGCTGATCGGCACCTGGCGCGCGCGGGGCCTGCGGGTCGGGATCCTCGCCGTCGATCCATCCTCGCCGTACACCCGGGGCGCCATCCTCGGCGACCGAATCCGGATGATGGAGCACGCCGCCGACCGCGACGTCTTCATGCGGTCGATGGCGTCGCGCGGCGAGCTGGGCGGCCTGGCCGCCACGACCTGGATAGCGGCCGCCGCCCTCGATGCGGCCGGATTCGACCCGATCCTGATCGAGACGGTCGGCGCGGGGCAGTCGGAGGTCGAGGTGGCGCGCCTGGCCGAGACGACGGTCGTGGTCGAGGTCCCGGAGATGGGCGACGAGGTCCAGGCCATCAAGGCGGGGCTGCTCGAGATCGCCGACATCGTGGTCGTCAACAAGGGCGACCGACCGGGTGCCGATCGCGCGGCGCGCCAGCTGCGAGCGATGCTCTCGACCGCAGGCGGGCGCATCGAGCGGCCGCCGCCCCCGGTGCTCGTCACGACGGCGACGAACGGCGACGGCGTCACCGAGCTGGCCGACGCGATCGAGGCTCATCGGGCCCTGGCGCGCGAGCCGATTGCGGCCCGTGACCGCGCCGCCAACCAGGTGCGCCGCGCGCTCGCCGATCTCGCGGCCGCACGCGCGGGTGCCTCGCCCGATTGGGAAGCGACGCTGGAAGCTGTCGCGGCCCGCCAGCTCGACCCGGTCACCGCCGCCACACGCTTGATAGAAGGAAGATGATGACGCCCATGCAGGTCGACGCCGTTATGGAGCGGTACGGTCCGCCCGCCACGATCGAGATACCGCCGTGGATTGCCGATGCCCGCCTGGCCATCGGCGGCGCGGTCGGACGGCTGCTCGAGCTCGACGATGCGGTCCTCGCCCAACGATGGCTGTGGCGCGACGATCGCGAGGGTGACGTGGACGCACGCTACGCGTTCTTCCGCTGCATCGAGACCCTCGAAGGGGCATCGGTCGCCGCGGCTCGTGCGACCGGCGAAGGCGGGCCCGATGCCGCCCGCCGCCGGAGCCTTCGGCCTCGGCACGATGGCCCGCTGGGACCTGCATGGCCTGCTCGCGCCGCTGGCTGACGCCGACCTCGACCTGGATCCCGGCGGCGGCGAGTGGACCATTCGCCAGACGATCGCCCACGCGGTCAACGTCCAGCGCGCCTACCCCTCCTTCTCCGCCTGGTGGCTCACCCGAGAGCAGACCCCCGACCTGCCGCCGAGCGTCCCGGACGAGGTCGGCGAAGGCTTCCCGGAGGAGTCGGAGGAGGGAGCGGGATCGCTGGCGGAGATTCGCGCCCGGCTGGACGAAGCGATGGACGGCGCCGCGACTCGGCTGGCATCACTGGACGACGCACAGCTGGCGACGCCGGCGCGCTGGTCGGGCTACGCCGTGGACGTCGGCTTTCGCCTGACCCGCCAGTCGTCTCACCTCCAGGAGCACACGGTCCAGGTCGAGAAGACGCTCGTGATGCTCGGCCGGACGCCGAGCGAGTCGGATCGGCTCGCCAGGCTCGTGCTGCGTGCCTACGGACGCCTCGAGGCCGCCGTGTACGCGCTCCCGACGGCAGCGGCGGAGCTGGGTCGCGACACCGTGCTCGGCGCGGTCGACAGGGTCGCCGACGTGGCGGGCCACGTCCGGCAGTCAGGCTCGACCGAGGCCGACACCGGTACCTGACGGCTCAGATCGCTGCGATCGCCTGGACCTCGATGAGCATCTCCTCGCTGGCGAGGCCGCTGACGATGAGAAGCGTGCTCGGCGGATAGCGCCCGTCCGGGAAGAGCCGCGCGAACTCGCGGGTCCGCCACTCGCGGAAGGCCGCGACGTCCTCGCGCCGCGTGAGGAAGCTCATCGTCTGAATGACGCTGGCCCAGCCGGCGCCGGCTGCGTCGAGCGCCGCCCCCAGGTTGGCGAACACCTGCGCGCACTGGTCCTCGAAGCCATCGGCCAGCGTGCCATCGGCCCCGACTCCGACCTGTCCGGCGATGACCACGAGGGTCGCGCCAGCCGGCGCGCGCGCGACGTGCGAGTAGGTGCCCGCGGGTGGCCGGACCGTGTCCGGATTGAAGATCTCGATCTCGCTCATGGCCGCCAGTATGAAGCCGGGCCGGGGCCCTCCGGGCACTCGACCACGGCTGGTACGCTTCGTCGCGCATGAGCATCGACCGCGTCTTCGTCATCGGCGCCGGCCTGATGGGCCATGGGATCGCGCAGGTCAGCGCCGCCGCCGGCAAGCGGGTCACCCTCTCGGATCGCACCGGCGACCTGGCTGCGAAGGGGAGGGACCGCATCGGCGGCAACCTCGCCCGCCAGGTACGAGAAGGGCAAGCTCGACCAGGCAGCCGCCGACGCGCTGCTGGAGCGCATCGGTACCTCCGAGGGGACCGATGGCGCCGCCGGCCACCAGATCGTGATCGAGGCCGTCTTCGAGGACGAGGCCGTCAAGCGCAGCACCTGGGAATCGCTCACCAGGTCCGCCGACGCCGATGCGATCTTCGCCTCGAACACGAGCAGCATCAGCATCACCGGCCTGGCGACGGCGACCGATCGGCCTGCGAGGTTCATCGGCCTTCACTTCTTCTCACCCGTGCCGGTGATGGGCCTGATCGAGATCATCCGCGGCCTCGAGACCGATGACCCCACCTACGACGCCTGCCGCGCGTTCGCCGAGGATCTCGGCAAGACGGTGATCGAGTCGAAGGACATGCCGGGCTTTCTCGTGAACCGAATGCTCGGCCCGTTCATCAACGAGGCGGTCTTCGCGCTGATGGAGTCGACCGGCACGGCCGCCGACATCGACACCGGGGCAAAGCTCGGCCTCAACCATCCGATGGGCCCGCTCGAGCTCAGTGACTTCATCGGCAACGACGTCATGCTCAACGTCATGGACGTGCTGCACCGCGGCTTCGGCGACCCGAAGTTCCGCGCCGCGCCCCTCCTGCGCCAGATGGTCACCGCCGGGCACCTCGGCCGGAAGACGGGGCGCGGCTTCTACGCCTACGACGAGGCGGGGAAGAAACTGGGCTGATGGCCGTCGAGACCGCACCGGCCCGCGATCCGCTCGCCCTCAGCGAGGAGGAGCGCTCCGTCCGCGACCTCGTTCGCGACTGGGCGCAGCGCGAGGTTGCGCCGGGTGCGGCTGAGCGCGACGAGGAGGAGCGCTACGACCGGAAGCTGTTCGAGCGCGCCGGCGAGCTCGGCATCACCGGCCTGCCCTACCCGGAGGAGGTCGGCGGCGCCGGCCTCGGAACCTTCGAGTGGGCACTGGCCCTCGAGGAGATCGCCGCGGCCGACATGGCAATGGCGGTCAGCCTGTCGGTCCACATCCTCAGCCAGCTCTGCATCTTCGCCAACGGCACCGAAGACCAGAAGTCGCAGTTCCTGCCGCCGATGACCGCCGGTCGCGAGCTCGGCGCCTTCGCGCTGACCGAGCCCGGCGCCGGCTCCGACGCCGCCTCGCTGTCACTCGCCGCGCGACGCGACGGCGACGCGTACCTCCTCACCGGCACGAAGATCTGGATCACCAACGCGGGGGACGCGGCGCGCTATGTCGTCTTCGGCACCGTCGATCGCTCGAAGGGCAAGAACGGGATCACCGCCTTCGTGGTCGAGGCCGACACCCCCGGCTTCCGGCTCGGGTCGAAGGAACGCAAGATGGGGATCCGCGGCACGACCGGAGCCGAGCTCGTGTTCGAGGACGCCCGCGTGCCGGTCGACAACCGCCTCGGCGAGGAGGGCGATGGCCTGCGTGTCGCGCTCTCGGCGCTCGGCGCCGGGCGCATCGGCATCGCCGCAGCCTGCACCGGGCTGGCCCGCAGCGCGCTCGAGCTGTCTGCCCGCTACGCGCTCGAGCGCCGCCAGTTCGGCCGCGCCATCGCCGACACCGAGATGATCCAGGCCATGCTGGCCGAGATGGCAGTCCAGGTCGACGCGGCTCGCCTCCTCACCTGGCGGGCGGCGCGCATGCGGGACGCGGGTCAGCCGATCAACAGCGCCTCGAGCATGGCCAAGTGGTACGCCTCCGACGTCGCCATGAAGGTCTCGACCGATGCGGTCCAGATCTACGGCGGCGCCGGCTACTCGCGCGACAACCCGGTCGAGCGCCTCATGCGCGACGCGAAGGGCGCGCAGATCTACGAGGGAACGAACCAGATCCACCGTCTCATCGTGGCGCAGGGGTTGCTCGACTCCGTGCGCCGCGACGGATGAGCACGCCCACCACCCGCAGGAGACGAGACCGATGACGACGACGATCGCTCCACGCGACCCGGCGACGGAGCCCGAAGCGGCCACAGCGCCGCAGCGGCTGATGCAGACGCCCGAGATCGAGCCGCTCACGGTCGCGCCTGAGGACCGGGCGCGCAATGTCGTCGACCTCATCGCGCGTTCCGTCGAGCGCAACGCCGGTCGCGAGGCGCTGCGATGGAAGCTGCCGAAGGCACAGCGCACCGAGGGTGCCGAGAGCGTCTGGACGAGCCGCACGTATCGCGAGATGTGGGACTGGGTCACCAAGCTGTCGCTCGGCCTGCGCGACCTCGGCATCCGCGACGGCGACAGCGTTGCGATCATCGCGCGCACGCGCCCCGAGTGGGCGATCAGCGACATCGCCTCCCTGGCTCTCGGCGCCGTGACCTGCCCGATCTATCCGCAGTCGGAGCCCGGCCAGGCAGCATTCGTCCTCAACAACACCGGCGCCAGGGCGGTCTTCGTCGAGAACGTTCAGCAGGCAGCGAAGATCGCATCGGTCCGGTCGGAGTGCCCGAAGCTCGAGCACGTGATCAGCTTCGAGGCGAGCGGCAAGCTGCCGGAAGGCACCCTGACGCTTGACGACGTCATGGCGCGCGCCGACATGGAGGCCGCCAACCGCGTTGCCTGGCGCGACGGGTGGTTGGCGGTCGACCGCGATCATCTCGCGACCGTCATCCACACCTCGGGCACGACCGCCAACCCGAAGGGGGCCATGCTCAGCCACGGCAACCTGCTGTTCAACTACGAGGCGGCCAACCAGGTCGTCGACTTCTACGAGACCGATGTCTTCCTCAGCTTCCTGCCGCTCAGCCACATCTACGGGCGGATCATGGACGAGATCGTGGCCCTCGGACGGGGAGCCGCGGTTGTCTACGCCGAAGCGCTGATCGAGCGCCTGCCGGCGAACATGGTCGAGGTCCAGCCCACGGTCATGGGCTCCGTGCCGCGCCTCTACGAGCGCGTCTATGCCCGGGTTCAATCGGCCGTCGAGGCCGGCTCGCCGATGCGCCAGCGCATCTTCCACTGGGCCTCCGGGCTCGGCGCGCAGAAGTACGCGAACCACGTGGCCGGCAGGGGCGACTCGCCCTGGCTGGCCCTCCAGCTCAAGCTCGCCGATGCACTCGTCTTCGGCAAGATCCGCGACCGCACCGGCGGACGGGTGCGCTACTTCGTTTCGGGCTCGGCGCCGCTGGCGGGCGAGATCGGCGAGTTCTTCTACGCCATGGGCATGCTCGTGCTCGAGGGCTACGGCCTGACCGAGACCTCGCCCTTCGTGAGCCTCAACCGTCCCGACGACTTCGTCTTCGGCACCGTTGGTCGCCCGGCGCCCGGGTCGGAGGTGAAGATCGATCCGGAGACCGGCGAGATCCTCGTGCGCGGCCCGCAGATCATGCAGGGCTACCTCAACGCGCCGGAGGAGACGGCCAAGGCGATCGATCCCGACGGCTGGTTCCACACCGGCGACATCGGTGAGCTCGATGAGATCGGCCGCATCCGGATCACCGATCGGCTCAAGAACATCATCGTCCTCGGCAACGGCAAGAACGTGTCACCTGCGCCGATGGAGGCCGCGCTGTCCACCTCGCGCTACGTGGCCCAGGCGGTGATCCTCGGCGACCGCCAGGCCTACACCGGCGTGCTGATAGCCCCCGACTTCGACGAGCTCGGGGCGTGGGCCGCCACGAACGGCATCGCGGCCGAGATGCCACCGGAGCAGCTCATCGAGGAGCGGGCGGTCGAGAAGCTGTTCGATGCGGAGGTAAAGCGCACCCTCGACGGTTTCGCGATCTACGAGCGACCGCGGCGCGTCGCTCTCCTGCCCCGCCTCCTTACCGAGGAGGCCGGTGAGCTGACGCCGTCGCTCAAGACGAAGAACCGCGTCGTCCTGAAGAACTGGGCCGACAAGATCGCCTACCTCTTCGACGAGAAGAAGGCCGAGGCCCGGTAGCCCCGCGATTCGAGGCCATCCGCCGCGGCGAGTACCATCAGCTCCATGCGTGACGTGTACATCCTCTCCGCCGCCCGCACGCCGATCGGGAAGTTCGGCGGGGCGCTCTCGACGACTCCGGCCACCGACTTGGGGTCGACGGCGATCCGCGCCGCGGTCGAGCGTTCCTCGGTGGCGCCGGAGAAGGTCGACGAGGTGATCATGGGCCAGGTGCTCCAGGCGGGCGCCGGCCAGGCCCCGGCGCGCCAGGCTGCCCTGAAGGCGGGGCTGCCGGAGAGCGTCAGCGCCACGACCATCAACAAGGTGTGCGGCTCCGGGCTCAAGGCCGTGATGCTCGGTGCATCGGGCATTCGAGCCGGCGATGCCGAGCTCATCGTGGCCGGCGGCATGGAGAGCATGAACATGGCGCCCTACCTGCTGCCGCAGGCGCGGACCGGGTACCGGCTGGGCGATGGCAAGGTGGTGGACTCGACCGTCCACGACGGCCTGTGGTGCTCGACCTGTGACGTCCACATGGGCATGCATGCCGAGCGGGTCGCGGCCAAGCACGAAGTCACCCGCGAGGCCCAGGACGAGTTCGCGCTGCGCTCGCACGAGCGCGCGGTCGCCGCCCAGGAAGCTGGCCGATTCGACGAGGAGATCGTCCCCGTGACGGTGCCCGGCAGGAAGGGCGACACCGTGGTGAAGGCCGATGAGGGCCCGCGCGCCGATACCAGCCCGGAGGCACTCGCGAAGCTGAAGCCCGCCTTCCAGCCTGACGGCGGGACCGTCACCGCCGGCAATGCACCGGGCATCACCGATGGTGCCGCGGCGCTCGTCATCGGCTCGGAGGATGCGCTGAACGGCGCCCAGCCGATGGCGCGCATCACCGGCTATGCCCAGGCCGATGTCGCCCCCGAGTGGCTGTTCGAAGCGCCGATTCACGGCGTGCGGCGGCTGATCGAGCGCGTCGGCGGCTCGCTCGACGACTACGACCTGATCGAGATCAACGAGGCATTCGCCGCACAGGTCCTGGCCGATGGCAACGAGCTCGGCTTCGACTGGGATCGCGTCAACGTCAACGGCGGCGCCATTGCGCTCGGCCACCCGATCGGCGCATCCGGCGCCCGCGTCCTGACCACGCTCCTGTACGAGCTCCGACGCCGCGGCGGTGGCAAGGGCCTCGCCACGCTGTGCCTCGGCGGCGGGGGAGCGGTGGCGATGGCGGTCGAAACAGTCTGACGACCGATCCCGCGGTGCCCGACGCGGTCTTCGACAATCCGAAGCTCGCCGCGATCTACGACGCGCTCGATCCGGACCGCTCCGATCTGGACGCCTATCTCGCGATGGTCGACGAGTTCGGCGCGCGCTCGGTGGTCGACCTCGGGTGCGGGACCGGCGTCTTCGCCCTGCTCCTGGCCGAGCGTGGCGTCGAGGTCATCGGAGTCGACCCCGCCGGCGCGTCGCTCGACGTCGCCCGCGCCAAGCCGGGCGCAGAGCGCGTGATGTGGATCCACGGGGATGCATCGGCGATTCCGGCGTCCGTGCAGGTGGACGCGGTGACGATGACGGCCAACGTCGCCCAGGTCTTCCTGACCGATGCGGACTGGCTCGCGACGCTTGCCGCCGCTCATGCCGCCCTCCGTCCCGGCGGGCGCCTGATCTTCGAGTCGCGCGACCCAGGCCGACGCGCGTGGGAGGGGTGGACCGAGGAGCGGACTCGCTCGACGATCGACATTCCCGGCGTCGGCAGGGTGACCGATTGGGTCCAGGTGATCGAGGTCGACGGTGAGCTCGTGACCTTCGAATCGCCGAATGTCTTCGAGGCGGATGGCACCGTCATCACGTCGCGATCGACGCTTCGATTTCGCTCGCGCCAGGCCATCGAGGAGTCGCTGGCGGCTTGTGGGTTCGCGCTCGAAGACGTCCGTGACGCGCCGGACCGCCCGGGCCGTGAGTTCGTGTTCGTCGCGAGGAGGGATACCGATCCGGGACGTTGACCAGACCAGCTGACTAGGTGAGCGCGGCGAGGACCTGGTCCAGGGTCGCGACGATGACCGCCGCCTCGTCCCGGGTGATGCACAGCGGTGGCCGGATCTTGATGGTGTTGCCGAGGCGGCCGGTGCTGCCTATGAGGACGCCGGCCTCGGCCATCTCGTCCTTGACCCGCGCGGCGAGATCGGTCGCCGGTTCGCGGGTGGCCCGATCGCGGACCAGCTCGACGCCGGTCATCAGCCCACGGCCGCGCACGTCGCCGATGACGGGATGGCGCGCAGCGAGATCAGCGAGCGACGCGCGGAGCTCATCGCCCACGGAGGCGGCGTGCGCAACCAGTCCCTCCTCCTGGATGACGTTGAGGACGGTGAGAGCTGCAGCACAGGCGACGGGATTGCCCCCAAATGTGCTGAAGAAGGTCGTCCGCGAACCGAGCCGATCGGCGATCTCGGCGCGCGTGATGACCGCGGCGACCGGGTGACCATTCCCCATAGGCTTGCCGAGGGTGACGATGTCGGGAACCACGCCCCAGCGGCTGAAGCCCCACAGCTCTCCGGTCCGCCCGTGGCCGGACTGCACCTCGTCCGCGACGAAGAGCGCACCCGCATCGCGCGCCGCCCCGACGATCCCCGCCACCACGTCCGGCTCCGGCACGAAGATGCCGTCCGCGGTGAAGGTCGAGTCGATGAACAGCGCCGCGGGCCGCCGTCCACGGTCGGCTAGGCGTTCGACGGCGCCCGCGACCTCGGCGCGCCCGACCGACGCCGGATCGGCCGCATCGGCGTAGCGGCCGCGGTAGGTGTCGGGAGCCGCGAAGGTCTCCACGCCGGCGGGCTGCTCGCCGCGCGGCCACTCCGAGGGCGAGAAGTCGGCGATCGCGGCGGTGACGCCGTGGTACGCCCACTCGGTGACGAGGCCCGCATCGGCTCCGGTGTAGGTCGTCGCCAGGCGCCAGGCGAGGTCGTTCGCCTCCGAGCCGGAGTTGACGAACATCACCGTGTCGAGGCCGTCGGGCATCGTCGCCACCAGGCGCTCGGCCAGCTCGACGACGCGCTCGTGCAGATAGCGCGTGTTCGTGTTGAGCGCCGCGGCCTGGCGGGCGATGGCCTCGACCACCCGCGGGTGAGCGTGCCCGACCACCGGCACGTTGTTGTAGGCGTCGAGGTAGCGCCGCCCGTCGGCGGCCTCCATCCATGCGCCCGAGGCGCGGACCAGGTGAAGCGGACGCCGATAGCTGAGGCCCTCGAGCGCAGAGCCCAGCACGGCGTGCCGTCGGCGGCAGGAGCGAGTCGTCGGGCTCGCGATGCCGGATCGGCGCTCGGGCGATCGCCGCCAGCCGGTCTCCCGCCTCGTCAAAGCCGATTGCATCGAGCTGCTCGAGCAGCGCCCACGCCGGCTCGGACCAGGCGTGGATGTAGGCGTTGTCGGGGTACTGGCGCGTCCGGAAGGCGCTGATCAGGATCGTCTGCGCCATTCGCCCCGCAAGCAGGTCTCCCAACAGCGCCGCCTCGCGCTCTTCGAGCGGGATGACCGATGCGTAACCGGCGAGGAACGCATCGGCGACTTCAAAGATGTCGGTGCGGTCGCGGACCAGCGACTGGAGGGTGGCGGGAACGTCGAGCACGAGCGCGGTGTGGGCCATGTCGCCGAAGTCGATGATCCCGGTCACCCGATGCTCCTCGTCGAGCAGCAGGTTGTCGAGCGTGACGTCGTTGTGGATCACCTGCGCCCGGAGGCTCGGAAGCACGGGCAGGACCGTCGCCTGAAAGCGCTCGATGACTCGATCGAGCAGTGCGCGCCGCTCGCCGTCCTCGATCAGCGCGGCGTGCCGGAACAGCAACGGTAGGCGCTGCTGATCCCACAGGATGGTCCGACCGGCCGCGGGATGGAAGAAGCCGCGAAGGGCATGGCCGAGGCGGCCGACGACCTCACCGATGCCCGCGATGGCGTCGAGGTCGAGCTCCCCGGGCACGGCGTTGCGGCCGGGCATGAGCGGCAGAAGGCGGACGAGGTGGATCGCCGTTGCCGATCTCCACCGATGAGACTGTCGAGCCATCGAGCGCCGGGACGGCCACCGGCACGGGCAGCCCGGGGTCGACCGCGGCGATGTGCTCGACCGCGGCCACCTCCATCTCGACCACGCCGCGGTCCTCGACGGCGTTCGAGACCTTCAGGACCCATGCGGCGCCCTCCGCTTCGGTGAGGCGGAAGTTCTGGTCGCGCTCGCTGACCAGCGCTTCGGCACTCGCGGTCAGGCCGAAGGTGCCGCGGGCAATCTCCTCGGCGTCGCTCTGGCGTGAGCTCAGGCGGCGCGGCGTCGAGAACGTCGGCGGTCGTCATCGGCTCGATCGTAGCGCTCCGCTCGTACCGCGTGACGCGCGCGGGCCGTGCGCTAGAATCGGCACCCGTTACCCGCGAACCCGGCCTGCTTCCGCTGACGGAATACGGCGCGTAGAGGCGCCGGCGCATCGCGACGCATCACAGGAGGCACGCAGCGCACCTGATGGCCAGCATCAACCCGGTGGCGGAGGCCCCGAACATCTGGGCCGTGGCCCAATCCCAGTTCGACCACGCCGCCGATCAGCTCGACCTCGACGACGGGATGCGACGCGTCCTGCGCGTTCCCCAGCGCGAGCTCACCGTCAACTTCCCCGTCACCCTCGACAGCGGCGACGTGCGCGTCTTCACCGGTCACCGCGTGCAGCACAACGTCAGCCGTGGGCCCGCGAAGGGCGGCATCCGCTATCACCAGGACGTGACGCTGGACGAGGTCCGGGCGCTGGCGATGTGGATGACCTGGAAGTGCGCCTGCGTCAACATCCCGTACGGCGGCGGCAAGGGCGGCGTCATCGTCGATCCCAAGAAGCTGACGCTGCGCGAGGTCGAGGGCCTCACCCGACGCTTCACGACCGAGATCAGCCCGCTCATCGGCCCGGAGCGCGACATCCCTGCGCCGGACGTCAACACGAACGCGCAGACGATGGCCTGGATGATGGACACCTACTCGATGCACAAGGGGTACACGATCCCCGGCGTCGTGACGGGCAAGCCGATCGCCGTCGGCGGCTCGCTCGGCCGCAACGAAGCCACCGCCCGCGGCGCAGTCTTCACCCTTCAGCAGTGGGCGAAGGCCAAGGGCGAGTCGCTCGAGGGGCAGCGGGTCAGCATCGAGGGCTACGGCAACGCCGGCAGCATCGCCGCGACCCTGCTCAAGGCGGAGGGCTCGGAGATCGTGGCGGTCAGCGACTCGACCGGCGGGATCTACAACGCCACCGGCCTCGACCCCGCCAAGGTCAGCAACTGGAAGTCCGAGCACGGCACTGTCGTCGGATTCCCTGGCGCCGACGAGATCACGAACCACGAGCTGCTCACGATCGACTGCGACATCCTCGTTCCCGCCGCCTTGGAGAACCAGATCACCAAGGCAAATGCACCCGACGTCAAGGCCAAGGTGATCGCCGAGGCTGCCAACGGGCCGACCACGCCGGAGGCGGACGAGATTCTCTACGACCGCGGCATCGTGGTCATCCCCGACATCCTCTGCAACGCAGGCGGCGTCACGGTCAGCTACTTCGAGTGGGTCCAGGACATGCAGAGCTTCTTCTGGACCGAGGAGCGCATCAACGAGAGCCTCAAGGGGATCATGGATCGCGCCTACGGGTCCGTCCACGAGATGAGCGACCGCCACGAGGTCGACATGCGCACTGCGGCCTACATGGTCGCCGTCGCTCGCGTCGCCGAGGCGACCACGCTGCGCGGGCTGTACCCCTAGCCCATGCTCGATCACGAAGAGCGCTTCCTGTTCCGCGAGGAGATCCACAACCTCGCCAACGCCCTCGCCGATCCCGGACAGCTCGACAACGTCGAGGATCTCCTGGCCGAGGTCACCACCAGCCCGCGCTTCGACGCCGACGTCTTCACGCTCGAGCGCTCGCTCCAGGTGATGCTCGGGGGTCGTGCCGGCTCGACGCTGGTCGGCCTGCTGACTGTGGACCGCGGCGTCTTCGAGGAGCTCGGCGAGATGGGACTGCCGACGGACGTGCAGGAGCGTCTCGTCTCGTGGCGGGCGCGCTTCGGCCTCGTGATCGACAACGCGCTCAACTTCCTCAACAACCCCGACGGCATCCAGGGGCACAACTTCGGCACACAGCTTTCGCACACCGAGGCCGGCCTCACGCTCCAGGGCCGCCTCACCCTGGTCCGCTACAACAACGAGCCCCAGTTCTTCATCGCCGATGCCGACGTGCTTTTCTCGGTCGCTGCCGACATGCTCGAGCGCCTCGGCGAGCACCTCGAGCCGGAGATGATCGACGCCGACCTCGTCACCCGCCTGCGCGAGGGGGTCGACCTGGTCGAGCGCCGCACGAAGCCCCGCTCCTAGTCCCTCGCCCCCCATGCCAGCCAAGCGCGTCTTCCTTGCGGCCACCGGGCAGAACCGCGGCAAGACGACGATGAGCCTCGGCCTGCTGGCCGCCATCCGTGAGCGCGGCCTGCGTCTCGGATTCGTGAAGCCGGTCGGCCAGCGCTACCTGGTGGTGGACGGCACCCGCGCCGATGAGGACGCCGTGCTGATGAGCGAGGTCTTCGGCCTGCCCGATGCGCTCAACGACATGTCGCCGGTGACGCTGCCGCGCCACTTCACCACCGAGTTCGTCATGGGACGTGTCCACGACGATCTCGAGGCGCAGATCCGCGACGCGGACGCCAGGGTCGCGGCGGACAAGGACCTCGTCGTCATCGAAGGCACCGGGCATGCCGGCGTCGGGGCCGTGGTCGGCGTGTCGAACGCCCGGGTCGCCGCGCTGCTCGACGCGCCGGTGATCATCGTCAGCGAGGGGGGCATCGGCCGGCCGATCGACGAGATCGTGCTCAACTGCGCTCTGTTCGCCGCCCACGACGTACGCGTCATCGGCGCCGTCGTCAACAAGGTCGACGTCGAGTCGCATCCGCACCTGCCGGAGGTGCTCGAGCGCGGGCTGGCTCAGCACGAAATCGACCTGCTCGGCTGCATCCCGTACTCGGAGTTCCTCGCCAACCCGTCCCTGGAGCTGATCGCGACCCACCTCGAGGGCGAGCTGCTCAGCGGCGAGGCGACGCCCGGCGCCACGATCGGCTGGGTCGCCATCGGCGCGATGCAGGCGGTCCACGCCGTGGAGCTCCTCCGCGACCGGACGCTCCTCATCACGCCCGGCGACCGCGAGGACCTCCTTCGCGCCGCGATCGAGGTCAACCGCATCTCGGGCGAACGCCCGCGGGTCATCGGAATCATCCTCACCGGCGGCTTTCGACCACCGGAGCCGGTGCTGGACGCTCTGCGCCAGGCGGGGATCTTCAGCTTCCTGGTGGCGAGCGATACCTACCGCGCCGCCCAGGCCGTCGACGAGATCCTCGTCAAGACGCATGCCGCCGACACCGAGAAGATCTCGACCATCATCGAGCTGGTGGATGGGGCGCTCGACGTCGATGGGCTCCTGGCGCGCCTCTAGCGGCGGCTGTCGGCGGCGGGGCTTGGGCCCGAGAGGCAGACAAAGCGAAGGGAGGCCGGACGTGGGCACCCGCCGGCCTCCCAGCACCTCTGGCGCTCACGGCCGGTGACGGCCGGCGCCTCGGTGACGGCCGCATCATACGGTGGCGCCCTCCGCGGGCACTAGTACTTTCGAAGCCGAGGATCCGACGCTCAGGCCACCGGTGCGTCGAGCGCCATGTTGTCGGTCAGTCGCGCCCGGCCGATCCACACTGCCAGGAGCGCCAACGACGGCCCGGAGACACGCTGGAGCTCGGCCAGCGAGACCGCGTCACACACGCTGACATAGTCGATGCGGGCCTTGGGCTCGCCGGCCAGCACATCGGTCATGCGCCAGCGCAGCACCTCCGCCGATCGCTCGCCCGCGTCGAAGGATGCCTTGGCCGCGTTGAGCGCGTTGTAGAGGCAGGTGGCCGCGTGGCGCTCCTCGATCCCGAGCAGCGCATTCGCGCTCGAAAGGGCAAGCCCGTCGTCATCCCGAACCGTTGGACAGATGACGAGCTCGAGGTTGATGAACAGGTCGCGCAGCATGCGGCGCACGAGCACGACCTGCTGCGCGTGGCGCTGGCCGAAGTACATCCGCGCCGGCCCGACGAGGTGGATCAGCTTGAGCATCACCGTGGTCAGGCCATCGAGGTGCCCGGGCCGCGACGCCCCCTCGAGCTGGCGCGTGAGGCCCTCGACCGAGACGCGCGTCGTGTCGTCGGGCGGATAGAGGGTGCCGACCTCGGGCAGGAAGGCGATGTCGACCTCGGCATGCTCGAGGAGGGCCAGGTCGCGAAGGTGGTCGCGCTCGCCGATGTCCGCCTCGTCGAGCGTGCTGAAGGCGTGGGGGTTGACGAACGAGCTGACGACGACGCACCCGTTCTCCTCCCGTGCGCGCCGCACGAGCGAGAGCTGGCCGTCGTGGAGCATCCCCATGGTCGGCACGAAGCCGACGCTGTCGCCGGCGATCCGGCGCTCGCGGATCGCGTCTCGCAGCTCGTCCGCGAAGTGGACGACGATCACGAACGGCGGCGGCGACGGCCGGGCGAGGCGGCCTCCGTCGCGGGACGGGCGCGACGGTATCGGTCTCCGATGAGGTCCCAGAGGCGCTCCGCCACCTGGCGCTTGGGGAGCATCGGCCAGTCGGTCAGCGATCCCTCGCCGCCGAAGACGGTCACCTTGTTCTCGTCCGAGCCGATGGCGTCGAACGGCCCGCCGACGACGTTGCCGACGATGAGGTCGAGCCCCTTGTCGCGCAGCTTGCCAACCGCGTTGGCCTCGAGGTCGTCGGACTCTGCGGCGAAGCCGATGAGGAAGGGGCGCACGTCCTCGGGCATCTCGCCCACCTCGGCGACGATGTCTGGATTTGGGACGAGCTCGATCTGGATGTTCTCGCCCGAGCGCTTGATCTTGCGCTGGCTGGCCCGCGCCGGCGCGAAGTCGGCGACCGCCGCGGCCATGACGAGGATGTCGGCCTGGGGAGCGGCCCGCAGCACCGCCTCCCGCATCGCCTGGGCGGTGGTCGCGTCGACGACCGTGACGCCACGCGGCGGGGTGACGCTCATGGCGCCGGCGACGAGCGTGACGGCGGCACCCCGGTCGCGCGCCGCCTCGGCGATCGCGGCGCCCATCTTGCCCGACGAGCGATTGCCGATGAAACGCACCGGATCGAGCGGCTCGCGGGTTCCACCGGCGCTGACGACGACGTGGAGTCCCTCGAGGTCGCCGGCACGCGCGAAGAGGCGCTCGACCGCCTCGACGATCGTCGGCGGCTCCGCCAGGCGGCCGATCCCGGTCAGGCCGGAGGCCAGCTCGCCGACCTCGGGCTCGATGACGAGGTAGCCGAACTCCCGCAGCGTGGCGACGTTGCGCTGGGTGGCGGGATGCGTCCACATCCCGGCATCCATCGCCGGCGCGACGATGACCGGGGCGCGGCTGGCGCAGGCGATGGCGGTCACGGCGTCGGCCACCAGGCCGGCGGCGAGCTCGCCCAGGAGGTTCGCAGTGGCCGGGGCGAGGACGATCGCATCGGCCGCCTCCGCCAGCTCGATATGCGCGATCTGCTGGTCGGAGTCGAGCTCGAAGACGTCGTCGAGGACGGGGCGGTGCGTGAGGCTGGCGAAGGTGAGCGGCCCGACGAAACGCGTGGCGGCGGCGGTCATGGCGACGTCGACGACTGCGCCGCGCTCGGTGAGCAGCCGTACCAGGGTGACGGCCTTGTAGGCGGCGATGCTGCCGGAGACGCCGACGACGATGCGCCGCCCGGCGAGCGGCCCGAGGGTCTCGTTCATCGATCGCCCGCCGCGGCGCGCTCGCGCTCCCGCTCGCGGATCCTCGCCCAGCCGTACTGGATTCCACGCAACGTGAGGTCCTTCTCGACGGCGTCGATCCCCGGCACCTCGGCCAGCCACGGCTGATGGGTGTAGCCGCCGGTCGCGATCACGGTCACGCGGGCGGTCGCCGGGGAGCGCTCGAGGAGCTCGCCGCGCAGCGCGGTGAGCAGGCCGCTGACGAGGCCGATGTAGCCGAGCACGGCACCCGACTGCATGGCGTGAACGGTGTTGGCGCCGATGGCGCTCGGTGGCCGCCGAAGCTCGATCCGGGGCAGCTTGCTGGCCCGTCCCACGAGGGCTTCCAGGCTCAGGCCCATGCCCGGAGCGATGGCCCCGCCGATATACGCCCCGTCGGCGTCGACGAGGTCGAAGTTCGTGCTCGTGCCCAGGTCGATGACGATCGCCGGCCCCCCGAACTCGGTGCGCGCCGCGAGTGCGTTGGCCAGCCGGTCGGCGCCTGCCTCTGTGGGCCGATCGATCCGGATCTCGAGGATGCCCTCGAGCGAGGTCGCATCGATGATCGCCGGCTCCAGGCCCACGCGCTCGGTCGCGAGCCTCTCCCAGGTCTCGGTCAGCGGCGGCACGACGCTGGCGAGGGCGATGGCATCGAGCTCGTCGAGGCGATGGCCGTCGAGCGCGAGGAGGGCGGAGAGCGCGGCGGCCACCTCATCGGTGGTGGCATTGGCCCGAGTGATGGCGCGCCAGGAGCGCGCCAGGCGGTCGTCCTCGAAGAGGCCGATGGTGACGTTCGTGTTCCCGATGTCGGCCGCCAGCAGCTTCACGGCCGGTATCGTAGCAGCCGCTCTGCGGCGAACCGCCGCACGGAGGACCGGTGCTAGACTCGCCGACGACCCCAGCACAGAGCGAGCCCGATGTCCGAGGCGCGTGCCAAGCTCTACATCAACACGGGCGTCGTCACCGCCAAGAGTGACATCTACAACATCCTGCGCCCGCTGCTGAAGCAGACCGTCAGCTATCGGTACTACCGTGGCCAGAAGGTCGAGTCGACCGGGACCGGCTGGGTGGAGCGGATCGTGGTCGATCACCCCGACATCGCCTCCTACTTCACGCCCCTGGCGATCTGCCTCAACCTCGACTCGTTCGACTATCTCCAGTTCGACACGACCAGCGAGCAGCTGCTGGTCTACACGCTCACGGTCGGCAGCGAGCGGGTCGTGCTCGAGTTCGCGGCAGGCGGCCAGCCACGGCTCGGGATGGACGACGAGGACGGCGCGCCACAGGACGGGCCGCCGGCCATTGCCACGAAATGCCGACGAGCTGGCTCGGGACCTGCGCTTCATCCAGATGGAGCTGCTCATGGCAGCCGACCCTGACACGGCCGAGGGAGAGCGTTCGGACGAGGACGAGGACGGCGCGTGACCGCTTCCCCGGCCCGGGCCCGACCGCGTTCGGTTCCCACGCATCGGCGCACCGTGCTGCCGAGCGGGCTCCGAGTGGTGACCCAGGCGATGCCGGGCGCACGCTCGGCCAGCGTCGCGATCTTCGTGCCGGTCGGCTCGCGCCACGAGGACGCGGCGCACGCGGGGCTCTCGCACCTGCTGGAGCACCTCGTCTTCAAGGGGACCCGAGCGCACCCCGAGCCTGGCGCGCTGTCGCAGGTCGTCGAGGGCGTCGGCGGCAGCGTCAACGCCAGCACCGATCGCGAGCTCACGGTCTTCAGCTCGAAGGTCCCGGCCGAGCGGCTCGACGTGGCCCTCCACGCGGTGAGCGAGCTCGCCCTTCATCCGATGCTGCGCCGCGCGGACCTGTCGGCCGAGAAGCCGGTCATCGTCGACGAGATCCGGATGTACGTCGACTCGCCTTCCGATCACGTGTTCACACTCTTCGACGAGCTCATGTACGGCAGCCATCCGCTCGGGCGCGAGATCGCCGGAACGATCGGATCCGTGCGGCGGGCGACCCACCGCAACGTGCTCGACCACTGGCGGGCCTCCTATCGTCCGTCGGCCATGGTGCTCGCCGTGGCCGGTGCGATCGATCACGAGGCCGTGGTCACCGCGGCGACGCCGTGGCAACCGGAAGGCCCGACACTGAACGGCGGCCCGTCGCGCCGACCGCCCGTTGCCGCGCCGGCGCCGCAACCCGGTGAGCCGGGCGCCATGCGCGTCTCCTATCGCAGGCTCAGCCAGGGCAACCTGTGCCTCGGCATGCCGGGCGTGGCTCGCGACGATGCCGACCGCTGGGCGCTTGACCTGCTCGGCGCCGTCCTCGGCGACGGGATGGGCAGCCGCCTCTTCCTGGAGCTTCGAGAGCGCCGCTCGCTCGTGTACGACATCTCGACCTTCAGCTCGACCTACTCCGACGCGGGCACCTTCGGCATCCACGCCGGCTTCGCCCCGGAGGACGCGGAGCCCGTCGTGCGCGCGATCGTCGAGCAGCTCGACCGGATCACCACCGTGGAGGTGTCGCAGGCAGAGCTCGACCGGGCACGGGCCTACACGCGCGGCCGGCTCGAGCTGCGAATGGAGGACTCGGGCGCCGTGGCAGGCTGGATCGGCACCGGCGAGACGCTGCTCCCGCGCATCCTGCTCGTCGAGGAGGTGATCGAGCGACTCGATGCCGTCACCACCGCCGACATCCTTCGCGTGGCTCAGCGGCTCATCGCGCCGCCCCAGGCTCGCCTCGCGGTCCTCGGGCCGTTCCGCGCCCGGCGCCCGTTCGAGCGGGCGCTGAAGTCGTGAGTGACGCGGACGAGGTCGAAGAGCCGCGCTCGATCGACCTGATCGCCGACGAGCTCGCGCTGGCGCGGGCCCAGCTCGACGCCGGGCAGCCCGCGCTTGCCGAGGGAACGGTCCGGCGCCGCATGGCGCACCTCGAGGCCGACGGGGCCGACGCGAACGAGGAGACCGACGCGCTGCGCGTCCAGCTGGCCGAGTCACTGTGGCGGCAGGGACGGCCTCTTGCGGCCCGCACGGCGCTCGAGTCCACACGCCCCGGCAGCTCGCAGCGGCGTCTGCCGATCGCGATCCTCATCGATGCCGAGACGCTCGCGGCCGTCGGTGAGATGGACCGCGCGGCCGGCGCACAGGAGCGGCTGCTGGCCGCGATCGGGCCGGACGAGGCGTTCGAGCTGCGCGGCGGCGTGCCCGGACGCCTGGCATGGCCGCTGCCGGCCGCCCTGCGTCCCGAGCCCGCGGTGGCGCAGCGAGCACCGTGGGTCGATGCGCAGGACGACGCCGAGCCGGAGCCGGCCGTCGGCGAGGACGCGCGCGTCACGGCGGGCCGAGAGCGGATGGAGAGCGCGCGGGTCGCGTACGTGGCCGGCGATCTCGAGCGTGGCGACACCGACATGTCGCTCGCCGTTCGCCTCGACGCCAGCCTCGCCGGCGACGGCGTGGCGATCCTCGAGCCCACCCTCGGCGGCCAGCCCACTCCGGAGCGTCTGCTACTCTACGGCGACCTGCTGCGAGCCGCCGGGCGCGAGGTCGAGGCCGACCGAGCCGTCGACCGCGCCGCGCAGCGGCAGGACTGATCCCACCGAACCAGGAGACGGCCTCGTCATGCAGCGCACCCTCGTCCTCGCCAAGCCCGACGCCGTGCAGCGTGGCCTCATCGGCGAGATCCTCGGCCGCTTCGAGCGCAAGGGACTCAAGGTCGTCGGCCTGCGATTTCTCGACGTCAGCGGCGAGATGGCCGAGGAGCATTACGCCGTCCACGCCGGCAAGCACTTCTACGCCGGGCTGGTCGAGTTCATCACCTCCGGCCCGGTGGCCGCCATCGCGTTGGAGGGCCCGGACGCGATCGCCGTCGTGCGGCGCATGGTCGGCAAGACGATGCCGAACGAGGCCGAGCCTGGGACCATTCGTGGCGACCTCGGCGTGAGCGGGCTGCGCAACCTGATCCATGCCTCGGACGCGCCGGAAACCGCGGAGGCCGAGCTCGGGCTCTGGTTCGGCGCCGATGCGCTCGTCGACTATGGGCGCGAGGTCGATGCCTGGATCGTGGCCGAGGAGCCGGCGCCGGCCGGCTAGCTCTCCGTCGCGGTCAGCGTCGGGTACTCCGGGCGCTCGATCAGGCCAACCCGCTCGAGCGGGAAGTAGCGCAGCCAGGCCCGCCCGATGATGAGGTCCTCGTCGACAGGCCCGAAGACGCGCGAGTCCTGGCTGTGGGGACGGTTGTCTCCCATCACGAAGTACTCGTTCTCGCCCACGATCCAGCTGAGCGGGCAGTCGGCGCGCGGGCACTGCGTCGGCGCCGTGGAGCCGTCCTCCTCCGTCACGACGTAGGGCTCCTCGATGCGCACCGGGCTCTCGCCTGGGCGCGTGACGAAGACGCGTCCGTTCTCGAGGCTCACGGTGTCGCCCGGCATGCCGATGATGCGCTTGATAAAGGGAATGCCATCGGTCTCGAGCCCGGAGCCGGTGGGCGGGTCGAAGACGACGACGTCGCCGTAGTGGTAGCCATCGAATCGCGTCGTGAGCTTGTCGATGAGGATGTACTCGCCGTCCACGATGGTCGGGAACATCGAGCTCTGCTGCACCTCGAACGGCTGCGCCACGAAGTTGTGGATCACGAGGTAGATGAGGAGCGTCAGAACCAGCGTCTCGACGATCTCGAACGCGCAGCCGAGGGCACGGCGCGAACCGGCGCGCTCGCCATCGGCGGGCGCGCCGGAAGGATCGGCGTCGTCGGAGAGGTAGGTCATCGGCCCTGGGCTGCGGGGACGGGAGGGCACAGAATAGCGCACCGGCTCGTTTAGACTCGCTCGACCGATGGGCACCCTCGTCCTCGTTCGCCACTCGATCACCGCGGCCTCCGCAGCGGGGCGCAACCTCGGCCAGCGCAGCGACCCGCCGCTCGCCGCCGAAGGGGTGGAGCTGGCCGGCAGGCTGGCCGCGACCCTGGCCCTCGAGCTCACCGAGCTGCCGCACGACGAGGTCCGTCTCCTCAGCAGCCCTGCGCTGCGCTGCCGTCAGACCGCCGAGATCCTCGCGACCGCCGTGGCAGCGGGAGCCGGCGCGGATGGCAGCGAGATCGAGATCCATCCTGGCCTGATCGAGATCGACTACGGCGCGTGGGACGGTCTCACCGCCGACGAATGCCGCGCGCGCGACCCGGAGGTCCGAGCGGCCTGGGAGGCGGACCCGTTCACCACCCGCTGCCCGGAGGGCGAGAGCGGCGCCGACGTGGCCGAGCGCGCGTTTGCCGCTTTCGATCCACTGGAAGACTGGCTTGCGGCCGATCGGGCGAGGTGCGCGATCGTCGTGGCGCACAACCACGTCAACCGTCTCCGGCTGTGCGCCGTCTTCGGCTGGCCGATGCGCGAGTATCGCGATCGGCTTTCGCAGGATCCGGCCGGCTACAGCATCATCGGCTTCGGAGGCGAGACGCCGGTCATCCGGCGCGTGAACGCCGCCCCGGCCTGAGCGATCGCACGGCGGTCGCGGCAGGCATCCCTATAATCCGGGTCCCGTACTGCGAGGCTCCATGTCGGTCGAGGTCAGTCAGCAGCTCCAGCCGGTGATGCAGGTCAAGGTCACGCCGAAGCAGATCGCGGCGAACTACATCCTGCAGATGAGCTCGGTTCAGCTGCAGGACGCCATCTCCCAGGAGCTGGACGAGAACCCCGCGCTCGAGATGCAGGAGCTGCCGACCTGCCCGATCTGCGGAAGCCCGGTCGTCGGCAACTACTGCACCGACTGCATGCCGCGCAAGGCCGAGGGCGACGGCGACGACCCGGCGCGGGTGAGCGCCGATGACCTGCCCGGAGACGGCGCCACTCGCCTTCGCGACGAGGCGGACGAGTTCGACCCGATCGCGCGCGCCGAGGCCGACTTCACGCTCGAGGACCATCTGACCTGGAACCTCCATGCGCTCCTGCCGTCAGCCCTCCATCCGGTCGCCGACCACGTCATCGGCGCGCTCGACTCGAGCGGCTTTCTCACCGAGTCCGATGCCGAGGTCGCAGCGGCGACCGGCGTCACGACCGCCGACGTCGAGCAGGTGCTCGACGCCATGAAGGGGCTCGAGCCGATCGGGATCGGCTCTCGCTCGATCACCGAGTCACTGCTGGCGCAGATCGACTACCTCATCGAGCTGGGCGAGCCGGAGATCCCACCGTTCGCGGTCGAAGTGGTTCGCGACCACCTGGCGGACCTCGGCGAGCGCCGGTTCCGCGAGGTCGCGGCTGCGCTCGGGGCGACGCAGCGCGAGGTGATCGCGGTCTGGGAGTTCGTCAAGAGCAATCTCAATCCGTACCCGACCGCGGCCTTCACGGCGGCGGTCAGCGGCGAGGGTGGGCGCGCCATCGTTCGCCCCGATGTCCTGGTCCGGAGCGTCGACGGCGAGCTGATCGTCGAGGTGGTCGAGTCGCGCCGGTTCAGCCTGCGCGTGGCGCCGATCTACGCCTCGTTGAGCTCGACCCTGCGTGGCGCCCAGACGACCGAGGACGAGAAGCAGCACGTCCGCCAGTACGTCGGCCGCGCGAAGTTCTTCATCGACAACATCAACCGGCGGCGCGCCACCATTCAGCGCATCGCCGAGGCGCTTGTCGATCGCCAGCGCGACTACCTGCTCCACGGCGTCCAGCACCTCGTCCCGCTGACCCGCGCCGAGGTGGGTGAGCTGATCGGCATGCACGAGTCGACCGTCAGCCGCGCGACGGCCGAGAAGTACGTGATGCTCCCGTCGGGCGAGGTGGTGCCGTTCAGCCACTTCTTCACCGCCTCGCTGGGCGTCAAGGACCAGATCAGGCGCATGATCGACGACGAGGACACCGCGCACCCGCTGTCGGACCAGGAGATCGCAGATGCCCTCGGCGCCGAAGGCATCGTGCTCGCCCGCCGGACCGTCGCGAAGTATCGCGACGAGCTCCAGATCCTGCCCGCGCGCCTCCGGCATCGCTGACCCGCACCGGTCGCTGCGCCGATGCGGTCAGTCCTTCTCCGCACCCTCGCCGTGGTCGGCGCGGGCGGGCTCGTGCTGGCCGGCGTCCTCTACGTGGCGAGCACCGTCGATGCGCGTGCCCCGCAGGTCGTCGGGATTCGCCTGACCCAGACTGCCGGCGACGACGCCCGGGTCGGCCTCATAACCACGAGCCTGGAGATCGCGTTCAGCGAGCCGGTCGAGGCCGAGGATGCCGCCGACTCGGTTTCGCTGCGGCCGTCGGTCGACGGGGCGGTCAGCTGGAGCGGCAGCACCATGATCCTGACGCCCGCCGACCCGCTCCAGCTCGAGAGCGCCTACACGCTTCACATCGAGCCCGGGATCCATGACGTCGCCGGCAACGCCATGACGGAGGTTCCGCCGCCGTGGGAGTTCACGACGAGTGGGAGGCCGACCCTGGTGCAGTCGGTGCCGGAGGACGGCGGCGAGGACGTCCCGCTGGAGGAGCCGATTGCACTGACCTTCTCGAGCCTGATGGACACCGCGTCGGTCGAGGCCGCGCTGCGCCTGCGTCCGAGCTTCGGCCACGAGCTGCGCTGGAGCGGGAGCCTGCTCGAGATCGTGCCGACGCAGCCGCTCCGAGCGGGCCAGCGCTACGAGGTCTCGATCCAGGACGATGCCGCCGACGCCGCCGGGGTGGCGCTCGCGGAGGCGCTGCTCATCAGCTTCGAGACGGTGTCGCCGGGGCTGGCGGTCGAGACCCTCGTGCCCGCCGACGGTGTGGACGGCATCGCGGCCACCTCGCCGATCGCCGTCATCTTCGATCGGCCGATTGATCCCGCCTCGGCCGACGAGGGGCTGCTGGTCATCACGCCGGAGCTGGCCGGCACGCTCGAGGTCGTTGCGCTTCCCGATGACCCGGCATCGCCGGACGGCGCCGGATCGCTCCTTCGCTTCACGCCGTCCGGCCCGCTCCCGCCGAACACGACGTTCGAGGTCGAGCTGGCGGTCGGCGTCACCGCCCCGGAGGACGGTGGTGGCATGGGCGGGCCGGTGAGCTGGAGCTTCACCACCGGCGCGCCGCTGGACGCGATCTCGAACCGCATCACCTTCATCACCGATCGGGCCGGCGTCGCGAACGTGTGGGCCATGAACGCCGACGGGAGCGGCCAGCGCCAGGTCAGCGCCGAGCTCCTCCCCATCGTCGACTACGCCGTCGCGCCGGACGGCAGCTCCCTCGTGCTGGCGGATGGGTATCGGCTCGTCCATCAGCGTGCCGATGGGTCAGATCGCCAGGTGCTGACGGGCGAGGGCCTCGTCGAGTTCGACCCGACGTACTCTCCGAACGGACGGCGCATCGCCTTTGGCCGCTCCGATGCCGAGACGGGCGAAGGTCTCGGCCTGTGGGAGTGGGTGATCGGCGGAGGCGACCCGACGCCGATCGTCCTGCCCGACGACCCGGAAGCCGGACCGACGCCGTCCGGCCTGGTGGCGGCCGCGGCGCTGCGCGCGCCCCGCTACGCGCCGGACGGAGAGGCGCTGGCCTTCGCCGACCTCGACGGCCGCATCGGCATCCTCGACCTGCCGGCCGGACTCCTGTCCCGGCTCCATACGCGCCGGAGGCCGCCCCGACATGGCTGCCCGATGGATCTGGCGTGCTGCTGGGCGGCTCGCTGGACGCGTCGGTCGAGGCGGAACCGCTGATCGGCCCGGTGGAGCCGCTTGTGCCGGGCCGCGACGACGGCGTCCACCGCTTCGCGCGCTCCGGGCTCTCGGTCCAGGAGACCGCGCTCGGGGAGGGGGCGGTCGTCCTGGCCATTGCTGGCGACGGCACGATCGCGTACCTCGACGACGACGGAGATCTGCGGCTCACCGACGACCCGGACGAGGCCGGAGGCGACCCGATCGTCGCGGACGCGCGGGTCGTGGCGGCGTCCTTCGCGCCGGGGGAGGGGATGGCGGTCATCGTCGTCGCATCCGAGGGTGAGGTCGGGAGCGTCGAGCTGCTCGACCTGGCGACCGGCGAGCGCACGCCGCTGGCACCGGAGGGCTCGCGACCACGCTGGCTGCCCTGAAGGTCCCGGTGGTCCGTGCTAGAATCCGCCCGCCGTCGCTGGCGGGCATGTGACGTAAGTCCTCCGCCGGCGATTCCTGTGCGTCAAACCCGGTCGAGTTCGAGCCCGCTTTCTCGTGGCCGCCGACCGCACTCGGAGGTCTCATGGAGCTCTTGACCTGGGTGATCCCCGTGGCGGGGATCGTGGCCGTCCTCTTCGCGCTCTACCTCGCTCGTGACGTGATGTCGCGCGACACGGGGACGCCGGAGATGGTGGCCGTCGGCGACACGATCCGCGAGGGTGCAGACGCCTTCGTGCGACGCCAGTACACGACGATCGCCGTCCTGGCGCTCGTCGGCGCGGTGATCATCGGCATCGTCATCGCCCTCGTCGAGACGCCCGAGGTGGCCGACGTGCCGAGCCTGGCCGGCATTCCGATCGGGATCATGACGGCGATCGCCTTCCTCGTCGGCGCCGCCTGCTCGATGGCGTCCGGGATCATCGGCATGTTCGTCAGCGTTCGCTCCAACGTCCGGACCGCCGCGGCGGCGCGAACCAGCCTCGTCGGCGCGGTGCAGGTCGCGATGCGCGGCGGCGCGGTCTCCGGCTTCCTGGTCGTGGCCCTGTCGCTGCTGGGCGTGTGGGGCATCTTCACCGTCTACCAGGCCTTCTTCGACGTCACGGTGGCCGAGGCGCCGTTCCTCATCGTCGGCTTCGGGTTCGGGGCGAGCTTCGTCGCGCTCTTCGCCCAGCTCGGCGGCGGGATCTACACCAAGGCCGCCGACGTCGGCTCCGACCTCGTCGGCAAGGTCGAGGCGGGAATACCCGAGGACGATCCCCGCAACGCGGGCGTCATTGCCGACCTCGTGGGTGACAACGTCGGCGACTGCGCCGGCCGCGGCGCCGACCTCTTCGAGTCGACGGCCGCCGAGAACATCGGCGCCATGATCCTCGGCGTGGCCGCCTTCGCCATCGCGGAGAGCGCTGGCTGGCCGAACCCCGAGGCGTGGATCTTCTTCCCGCTCGTCGTGCGTGCCTTCGGCCTGCTTGCCACTATCGTCGCGATGTTCTTCATCCGGGGCTCGGAAACCGAGAACCCGATGAACATCCTCAACCGCGGCTACTGGGTCACCACCGTCCTCTCGGTTGGTGGGCTCGCCCTGACGACCTTCCTCATGATGAACACGAACGGCACGATCTCGAACGGCCTGCCGGTGTGGGTGTGGTTCTTCTTCGCCGGCCTGATCGGGCTCGCCACCAGCGTCGCCTTCGTCTACATCACCCAGTACTACACCGCCGGCTCCTTCCGCCCCGTGCGCGAGATCGCGGAGGCTTCGAGGACGGGCCCGGCGACGAACATCATCAGCGGCACTGCGGTTGGCTTCGAGACGACGTTCGTGACCGCGATCTCGATCGGCATCGCGCTGATCGCGTCGCACTGGCTCGGCTCGCAGGCCGGACTCGTCAATGCCGCGGGTCACGACGTGGGCGGCATCTTCGGCACCGCGGTGGCGACGATGGCCATGCTGATGACCACCGCCTACATCCTGGCCATGGACACCTTCGGGCCGATCACCGACAACGCCGGCGGCGTCGCCGAGTTCAGCCGCTCGGAGGCCCATACGCGCGAGATCACCGATCGGCTCGACGCCGTGGGCAACACCACCAAGGCGCTGACCAAGGGCTACGCCATCGCGTCGGCGTCGCTCGCCGCCTTCCTGCTCTTCAGCGCCTATATCGACAAGGTCAACCTCATCATCGGCAACCAGATCGCCGCCGGCCGCACCGATATCGAGCTCCTCACTGCGGTCAACCTGGCCGACGTCGGGGTCTTCGTGGCGGCGCTCATCGGGGCGATGATCGCGTACTTCTTCAGCAGCCTCGCGATCCGCGCGGTCGGCGTCACAGCGCAGTCGATCATCGTCGAGGTGCGACGGCAGTTCCGCGAGATGCCCGGGATCATGGACTACTCGCAGCGCCCGGACTACGCCCGCGTGGTCGACATCACCACGCGCGCCGCGCTGCGCCAGATGGTGGCTCCCGGCCTCGTGGCCGTGGCCGCCCCGATCGCGGTCGGGCTGCTGCTCGGCTACCAGGCCGTCGCCGGCTTCCTGATGGTCGGCACCATCTCCGGCGTCCTTCTCGCCACCGTCCTGAACAACGGTGGTGGGGCGTGGGACAACGCCAAGAAGTACATCGAGTCGGGCAACCTGAAGGACGAGGACGGGAACGTCCTCGGCAAGAAGACGGAGGCCCACGCCGCAGCCGTGGTGGGCGACACGGTCGGTGATCCGTTCAAGGACACCGCCGGCCCTTCGCTCCACGTGCTCGTCAAGCTGTTCGCCACCATCACGCTGGTGCTGGCGCCGCTCTTCATCCGATAAGGAGCGGGCACAGGGCCGATCGTATATACGTATATACTTTCGGCCGCGCCCACAACCATGGACGTCGTCTTCCAGGCCGCGGTCGTCGGGATCATCCAGGGGCTGACAGAGTTCATCCCCGTCAGCTCCTCCGCGCATCTCGAGCTCGTGCCATGGATCTTCGGATGGGAGTCGGACGCCCTGATCGGGTCGCTCGCCTTCGATGTCTTCCTCCACCTCGGAACGCTCGTCGCGCTGCTCGTCGTCTTCGGCGGCGACTGGCTGCGCTACATCCGGGCGGCACTGGCCAGCATCCGCGAGCGCCGCATCGGCGACGATCCGGAGCGACGGCTGGCATGGCTCCTCGTCCTCGCCACTATCCCGGCGGCGCTCATCGGCTTCGCCTTCGAGGACCTGATCGAGACGACGTTCCACGGCGACAGCGATGCCGCGCGGCTCGCGATCGCCGCGTTCCTGGTGGTGGGCGCCGTGATCCTGTGGCTGGCGGACCGGCTCGGCAGCCGGCGCCGTGAGATGAACGACCTCCGCGCCCCGAGCGCGCTGGCGGTCGGCTTGTCGCAGGCGGCCGCGCTGCTGCCGGGCATCAGCCGATCCGGAGCAACGATCAGCGCCGGGCTGGCGATCGGACTGACGCGCGAGGCCGCCGCGCGCTTCAGCTTCCTGCTCGCCACGCCGATCACGCTCGGCGCCGGCCTGTATGGATCGCGCCGGCTCCTGACCGAGCCGCACAGCGGCACGGAGTGGGTGGCGATCGTCGTCGGCTTCGTCGCGGCGGCGGTGGCCGGGATGATCGCGATCCGCTTCCTTCTCGCCTGGCTGCGCGAGCGATCGGTCGCGGTCTTCAGCCTCTACCGAATCGGCCTGGCGGCCCTCGTGGTCGCGCTCGTCGCCGCCGGCCGTTGAGCGTCCGGAGGCTTTGACGCGGGAGGCTTGCACGCCTACAATCTGGCGACCGTCGCCGAAGCGGCGGACTGCCTGGCCCATCGGGTACGGCCAGCTTCAGGAGACGCCGCGGATGGCGCGGGGCCTGAAGCGTTTTTTGTTATCGGAGCGCGGACAAGCCGACCCGTTGCGACCCCATGACGGGCCGATGCCTCTCCCGGAGGCGCCGCAGGAGGAAGAGGGGGCACAGTGACCATGAACACCAAGCCCGTCTATCTCACCGCCGAGGGCCTCGCCAAGCTCAAGGCCGAGCTCAACGAGCTCATCACCGTCGACCGGCCGCGCGTTGCTGCGCGGATCCACGAGGCGAAGCTGGACGGTGACCTGTCTGAGAACGCCGAGTACGAGGATGCCAAGCAGGAGCAGTCGTTCCTGGAAGGCCGCATCGCGACGCTCGAGCTCCAGCTCCGGAACGCCGAGGTCATCGAGAAGACCAATGGCGACAAGGTCGGGATCGGCTCGAAGGTCGTGATCAAGGGCGGCGACGGCGAGGAGACATTCACCATCGTCGGTTCCGCCGAGGCAGCCCCCCGCGAGGGCCGCATCAGCAACGAGTCGCCGGTCGGCGCCGCGCTGATGGGACTCAAGAAGGGCGACAGTTTCACGGTCCAGGCGCCCGCCGGGCCGATCGAGTACACGCTCGTCCGCATCGGCTGAGCAGCCGTGTTCTGGGCTGACGAGCTCGCGACGTCGGCCACCGGTCCCCAGGTCGTCAACGACTCGAAGACGCCCTCGGGGACCGTCCATGTCGGCAGCCTGCGCGGTCCGGTGGTGGTCGACACCATCGCACGCGCGCTCCGCGACGCCGGAGTTCCGGTCGAGCTGCGCTACGGCGTCGACGATCTCGACCCGATGGACGCCCAGGCGCTCCTCACCCCCGATGCCATCGAGCGGTCGATGGGGGTGCCGCTGTCCCGCGTGCAGGATCCAGCCGGCGACTGCCACGCGTCGTACGCCCGGCACTTCGCGCAGGTCTTCATCGACACCTTCGACGGGCTCGGCATCCGCCCGGACACCTATTACTGGATGAGCGAGGTCTACGGCTCGGGCGCCATGGACCGATACATCCGCACCGCGCTCGACGCCGCCCCGGTGATCCGCGACATCTACCGCCGGGTGGCGAACGTCAACCACCCCGACGAGTGGCACCCGCTGTTCGTCATCTGCGAGAGCTGCGGCCGCATCGGCACGACGATCGTCACCGGCTGGGACGGCGAGCGCGTCCGCTACGAGTGTCGCGCCGATCTCGTGCAGTGGGCGACCGGCTGCGGGCACGCCGGCGAGGTCTCGCCGTTCGGCGGGCGCGCCAAGCTTCCCTACAACGTCGACTGGGCCGCCAAGTGGGACCTCTTCGGCGTCACGATCGAGCCCGCCGGCAAGGACCTCTCGACCAAGGGTGGCTCCCGGGACCGATCCGACGCAATTGCACGCGAGGTGTTCGGCAACGAGCCGCCGCGCAACGTGCCGTACGAGTTCCTCAACATCGGCGGCAAGAAGATGTCGACCTCGAAGGGCCTCGGGGCGTCGGCGGCGCGCGTCGCCGAGGTGATTCCGCCCGAGCAGCTGCGTCTGCTCTTCCTGCGTCCGAAGCCCAACACGGCGATCGAGTTCGACCCCGACGGCACCGATGCCATCCCGCGCCTCTTTGACGAGTCGGACCGGCTCGCCGGCGCGACCGCGGGACGGGAGGTGCGCGGCGAGCTGCCGGCCGACCACGAGCGGCTCTTCGCACTCAGCCTGGTGGAGCCCGATGCCGATGTCGCCTCGGAGGCCGGCGCCTACCGGCCCGCGTTCAGCCACCTGGCCCTGCTCGACCAGATTCCGGGGATCGACGTCGGCGAGCGCGTGGCAGCCGAGAAGGGCTCGGCACTGACGGAGCGGGAGACCGAGATTCTCGGCGAGCGCCGCGCGGCGGCACGCTCCTGGCTCGAGACGTACGCGCCGGAGCGGGCGCGGCTCGCCGTGCAACGTGATGCCCTGCCCGCCGAGGCGGCGGACGCCGACGGTGCCCAGCGGAGCTATCTCGGCGCGCTGGCCGAGGCGCTCCAGGACGTCGAGTGGAACGGGGAGTCGCTCCAGGCCGCGATCTTCGCCACGGCGACCGAGCGCGACCTGCCGGCCGGCCGAGCCTTCGCGGCGATCTACCTTGCGTTCCTCGGCCGCCCGTCTGGGCCGCGCGCCGGCTGGCTGCTTGCGGCGCTCGACCGCGACTTCGTCATCGGCCGCCTCCACGAGGCCGGCGGGGTCGGGGTGCGGCCATGAGCGTCGGGCTGCAGCGGCTGCGTGACGACAACGATCGGTTGAGGCTGGCCGCCGGCGACAAGGGCGAGGACCCGACGATCGTCGACCGTGCGCTCGAGCTCGACGAGCGGCGTCGCGCGCTCGTGGCCGAGGGAGACTCGCTCAAGGCCGAACGCAACGAGGCGAGCCGGCGCATCGGCGAGGCGGTCCGCGGCGGCGCCGATGCCAGCGGGCCGGAGGTGGCGGAGCTCAAGCAGGCATCGGCCGCCGTGGCTGATCGAATCGCGGCGATCGACGCGGAGCTCGAGCGGGTCCAGGCCGATCTCGATGACGCGATGCTGCGGATCCCGAACCCGGCTGACCCGGATGTGCCGGTCGGCGGCGAGGAGGCGAACCAGGTCGTGCGGACCTGGGGCGAGCCACTGCCGCGCGGGGATCTGCGCCCGCACTGGGAGATCGGCGAGTCGCTCGGGATCATCGACAACGCCCGCGGCGCGAAGGTCACCGGCTCCGGCTGGCCGGTATACGTCGGCGACGGCGCCACTCTCCAGCGGGCCCTCATCGGCTGGTTCCTGGACACCCATTCGCGCGAGAACGGGATGACCGAGGTGTGGCCGCCGGTGCTCGTCAACGCCGACAGCGCCCGCGGAACGGGGCAGATCCCGGACAAGGAGGACCAGATGTACGTCGCCACGCGCGACGACCTCTACCTGGTTCCGACCGCGGAGGTGCCCGTCACGAACCTCCACCGCGACGAGATCTTCGAGGCCGATGCGCTGCCGCGACGCTACGCGGCCTACTCGGCATCGTTCCGCCGCGAGGCCGGCGCCGCCGGCCGCGACACGCGCGGGATCCTGCGGGTCCACCAGTTCGACAAGGTCGAGATGGTCAGCTTCACGCGCCCGGAGCACTCGGCCGATGAGCTGGAGTGGCTGACCGGCTGCGCCGAGAGGCTCCTTCAGCGGCTCGGGCTCGCCTACCGGGTCGTGCTGATGAGCACGCGAGAGATGGGCTTCGTGCAGGCCAAGAAGTACGACCTCGAGGTCTGGGCGCCGGGGGCCGAGCGCTGGCTCGAGGTGAGCAGCGTCAGCAACTTCCGTGACTACCAGGCGCGCCGCATGGCGATTCGCTACCGATCCGGGGCGGGCGCCCGGGCTGACCTGGTCCACACCCTCAACGGCTCGGGTCTCGCCCTGCCGCGCACGGTTGCCGCGCTGCTCGAGACCTACCAGCAGCCGGACGGCAGCGTGACCCTGCCCGAGGTGCTGCGCCCGGCGTTTGGCGGCCGCGATCGGATCGCTGCCACCGCCTGATCAGGGTTGCGCTTCCGGCGGCTCGCAGGTGAACTCGATCGTCCCCGCTACGTCGATGGGGTCTGCCTGGCCGAAGCCGGTCTCGTAGGCCTCGTTGCGCACGAGGCCAGCGAACTCGACGCTGCCCGTCAGGCCATCGGTGCTCGCCGTGACCGTGCTCGACGGGTCGCTGACCATGACGACCTCGGTCGGGCTCCCGTCCTCGGCGATCGGGCCGGTGTTGCCCAGCAGGACCCACACCTCGTGGTCATCGTCACGCGGGTACGTCGCGTCCCACAGGTCACCCGTCGCGAATGAGATGTGGGCGATGACCCAGTCTCCCAGGTCGATGCCCCGGCCGGAGTCGATCGACACCTGGAGGTTTTCTCCGCCGCTCGTCGATGAGCAGGTCACGTCATGCGTCGACTCTGACGCCTGCGGGCTGGTGAGCACCACGGTCATGGAGCCCGCGCTCGGAACTGGAAGCTCACGCGCCGGGCCCGAGCACCTGGCCGACGATCAGCCCGATGGCGATCGCCCCTACGACCGCACCGATCGACCGGGACAGCGGGCGCGGAATCAGCAGGGCAACCACCGCGATGATGCCGAGGCCGATGGCGGCGATCGTGATGACGATGGCGTTGTACGGCTGCCACAGCTCCCAGTCGAGCCAGGCGCCGACGACGGCTGCGATCGCCGCGACAACGAGCAGGCCGCCGATCCACCACCAGCGCAGCCGGCGGCTCGGAGCCATCTCGGGCGTGATCTCTGGTGCGGTCATGGTTGACGGTGTGCCTCCTGCTCGGTGGAGCCCGTCCATTGGCGCCGCGGATCATACGGGGTCCGGCGCTCGCCTGGGGCTTCCCTTCCGCGGAGGTCAGTGGTGCCCGTGGATGACGGCGTGGCCCCGGCCGCGCGAGATGAGCCAGCGGTTGACCGGGAAGGCAACGACCCAGGCGATGGCGAGCGCGACCGCCAGGCTGCCCCAGAAGAGGAGGCTGTCGAGGTGGGCATCCATGGCGCCCGGGATGACGAGCATGATCGCGTTGTCGACGAGCTCCATGATCGCGATCGAGATCGTGTCGGCCACGAGCGCGAGTCCCATGGCCCGGCCCAGCGCCATCCCGGAGGCGATCAGCGGCCAGACGGTGAGGCTGTACCCGAAGACGAAGGCGAGACCGATGGCGAGGACGATCGTCGCCGCCGTGCTCCAGCCCAACGCCGTGCCGATCACCATTCCGGCCACCTCGCCGATGGCGCATCCCGTCAGGCAGTGCGTGGTGGCCCTGGCCGCAAGCCGGTTGAGCGACTCGCCCGCTCGCCCCGCGTGGTCCACGATCAGGCGGTCGTGGCGGGAGCCTCCGCGACCTCGGGCGGAAGTTCCTCGATCGCCGGCGGGGTAGCCGGACGGAGCCCGAACAGCGTCCGCATCGGTCCTACCCGTCGGACCGCGTACTCGTACAGCAACCAGGTGGCGCCGAACGACCCGGCGACGATGGCGATGTGCTTGACCCACATCCCGACCGGCCACGTCACCGCCACGACGGCGATCGCCACCACGATCGGGTGGTGCAGCACGTAGAAGGGCAGCACCGCGTCGCTCGCATAGTCCAGCGCGGCGGTCCGCCGCGTCAGGTAGCGAATCGCGAAGCCGAGGACGGCCATCACCCACAACGTCGTTGCGGCGGATCGAACGACGAGGTACGCGACGCCCTCGGGCGTGATGGCCAGCACCCGCTCGAACTCCCACAACCGATCCATGGCGACGAACGGCACGAGGCCGATCGATGCCGCGATGGCACCGGCCATCAGCAACCAGCGCCGCCTGGTCAGCGCCTCGCCGAATCGATCGTCTGCAACCAGCATCGCACCGGCGATCACGAATCCGAGACCCAGGATGAAGTCCGCCCAGTCATACAGCTGCGGGAAGAACGGCCGCAGCGCGAGCTGTGCGACGACCAACGCAGCCAGCAGGCCGACCGTCCCAAGCACCCGCCCGCCCGGCGTAGCCATGCGTCCAATCAGGCGGCGGCCCGGCTCGGATCGGAGCCACACCAGCGCCGGGAGGGAGAGGATCCCGTACAGGAAGAGGAAGCCGATGAACCAGAGGTGATAGCCGTAGACCCCGAGCCAGCTCGGGCCGGTCGGGATCGGCAGTGCGGCGAACCACCCGGGGACGAAGCCCGCCAGCGACTCCTGCGAGCCGCCATTGACGGCGGCCAGCCAGGCCTGGAGCGGGCTGATGAGGAGGAAGCCGAGGACGATCGGGGGGAGCAGGCGCTGGACGCGCTGCATCGCGAACGCGCGGGCAGGGCGCGTCTCGAGCGCGAACCATGCCGCTGCACCGGAGAGCATGAACAGCAGCGGGAGACCGAAGAGATAGCCGAAGCCGGCGAACGCGCTCAGCGCCAGGCTGCGCTCGTCATCCTGGATCAGCCAGCCGGCGATGGTGAAGACCTGGGCGGTGTGGTAGTAGCACACGCCGATGACGAGGATCACCTTCAGCCAGTCGATCCAGGGCAGATGCTCGCTCGGGCGTGCCATCGGCGCGGATCATGCTCCGCTCCACCGCTTGCCCGCAAGGTTTCTTTGCACCGGGCTGCCGGACGACCTTGCTACTCTGGAGACCGCCGCGGAGGGGTGGCAGAGCGGACGAATGCGCCGGTCTTGAAAACCGGAGTGGGTGCAAGCCCACCGTGGGTTCGAATCCCACCCCCTCCGCCACGGCCGATGAGGGTCAGAAGCGGTCGCAGGTGCAGGCGGCCGTGCGTCGGGCAGTTGGCTTCCACCAGTGATCGGGGCAGCCGCCGACGATCGATCGCATCATGGCGCGCCGCTCCCACCAGCCCGCGGCGGTGCGGCGCGCACCGCCCTCGATCACTCTCAGGGTCACCGTCGTGGCTGGCATGGCCATCGCGTTCATGGTCATCGGTCTTCTCCCATCCATCGGTCGATTGGTCAATGGAGCCGATGGTGGCGGCGGGGCGCGCCCTGGTCGTCCGACGCAGGACGGTCGGCGCACCGGACATCCGCACGCGAAGCGCTACGTCATTCGACGAGCCCGGGCACCTCGTGGTGGAGCCGGCACCGCGCCTCGTAGGTCTCGTCGCCCATCCCGCCGATCACGATCAGCGGTGAGTCCGCGCCCGCGGGCACGCCGTCGATCAGCCGCTGCGTCCGCGTCGCCGGCTCGCCGCACACCACGCAGATGGCGGTCAGCTTGGTCACCTGGTCGGCCAGCGCCAGCAGACGGGGCATGGCGCCGAACGGGATGCCGCGGAAGTCGCGATCGAGCCCGGTGACGACGACCTGCTTTCCGAGCTCGGCCAGCCGCTCGACGACGTCGGGAAGGCCGTCGTCGAAGAACTGGCCCTCCTCGATCGCCACGATGTCGGCCTCGGACACCGATGCCTCGATCTCCGAGGAGTGGTCCACGGTGACCGCCTGGTGCTGGGCGCCCGAGCGGGAGACGACGGTGGCCGCATCGGTGCGTGTGTCGAGGCGCGGCTTGACGAGGATGACCCGCCGGCCGGCGATCGAGAAGCGGCGCAGCAGCCGCAGCATCTCGTCCGTCTTCCCGCAGAACATGCAGCCCGCGATGACGTGGACCCAGCCGTGCGTATAGAACATCAGGCGTCGAGCGGCGCGACGACGACCGGATCGCTGGTTGGTGCTGCCACGCGCTCCGACTCGACCGTCACCGCGAAGGTGGTCGAGTCACCGAGGGACTGCTCGAGCGTCACGAGAGCCACGCCATCGGTGTCGGTGATCGTGCCGACCGCGGTCGGCGTGCCGTCCGGCCCGATGAGCCACAGCTCATAGAGCTGCCCGCCGGAGAGCTCGGCAAGGTCCTCGGCCATGAACATGGCGTCGTCGCCGCTCTCGATGACCCAGCCGGAGCCGGCGGTGCCGGTGGCGGGGTGGATGGCATCCGCCGATGCCACGGCGCGGATCGCCGCCTCCCGCTCCGCCAGCTGCGAGTTGAGCGAGACGGCCCAGGCGCCGAGCCCGACGGCGGCAGCGAGCCCGACGGCGGCAACCGCGGCGGGCAGCGGCCCGATCTGCCACCACGCGCGACGAGCTCCGGCTCGGGCTCGGGACCGGCGACCACGGGCGCGGCGGCCGGTCGATGCTCCTGCGGTGTGGCCGCGACGGTCGCCATCAACCGCCCGCGCAGCGCCGGCGTCGGTGCCACCGGCGCCAGGGTCGTCGGGATCGCCGATGCGGCCTCGAGGAGCGCCCGCAGCTCGGTGTGCGGTCGAACGCACGAAGCCAGGTGCAGGCTGATGGCGCGCTCGTCCTCGGGCGGCAGCGCGCCGACGGCGTAGGCCGCGCCGAGCTCGTCGACCTGGTCGCAGTCCGGCAGGCGAGTCATATCTCCGCCCATCAGCGCGTCTCCTCGCTCATCGTCGGCTCGCCGATGGGCAGCGGCGCGGCCGTCGATCCGGTGAGCCCCTCGCGCAGCTTGGCAAGCGCCAGGCGAAGCCGTCCGTTGGCCGTCCCGGGCGCAACGCCAGTGAGCTCGGCGACCTCGCGGTAGGTGTAGCCCTCGAAGTAGGCGAGCTCGATGGCGCGTCGCTGCTCCTCGGGCAGGCGGTCGATCGCGGCGCGCATCTCCGTCGCCGTGGCGCGTCCGAGGGCCGCTTCCCAGGTCGGATTGGGACCGGTGCGGAGCATGGATCGCTCGTCGGCGTCATCGACGTCCACCGTGATGCGTCGTGCTCGGATGCGATCGATCGCCCGGTTGCGCACGACCGTCATGACCCATGCTCGCAGCGCGCCGCGCTCCGCGTCGAAGCGGTCGATCTTGCGCCACACGGCCACGAACGCATCGTGCACGACATCCTCCGCTTCTTGCCGATCACCCACGACCCGCAGCGCGACCGCCAGCGCCGTGGCGGCGTGCATGTCGTACAGCTCACCCAGCGCCTCGGTCTGACCGGACCGGATCCGATCGGCCAGGCGAGCATCCGCGCGATCGGCGTCGATCACGCCACGTTCACCAGCAGAACGGCCCGAGCGGCCCGCCGCATCATCGGCGTCGCTCAGTCGCCGACCACGGCGAGCGCTTCCTCCGGCACGCCGAGCTCGGCGGCAAGCGCGGCCTTCAGCTCATCGGCTCCGGGTGAGGCGCCGGTCAGCAGGCTCACCGTGGCCGCCGTCGACGCCAGGAAGGCGCCCTGCCCGTTGGCAACCGTCCCGCCCTTCTCGCGTCGCCGCCTCCATGAGCGGCGTGGACGCTCGGGTCAGCACCAGGTCGAGCACGAAGCGCTCCTCAGGCAGAAGGTCGGCCGGGATCGGCGACTCGCCCTCGTCTGCGCCGATGCCGCTGGCGTTCACGAGGAGCTCGGCGCGCGCGAGCTCGGCCTCGATGATGGCGTCGTGCCATGGCCGCGCGCGCAGCTCCATGTGGCGGGCGGTCCGCGCAAAGTGGGCGACGAGCGCCTCAGCCCGATGCAGGTGCCGGTTCAGCACCGCCACCCGCTGGAATCCGGAGCCGATGAGCACCGCCACGACGGCTCGGGCCCCGCCGCCCGCGCCCAGCACGACCGCGTTGCGCGGCCATTTGCCCTTGACCCGTGGCAGGAGCGCCGCCAGCCCGGTGCGGATGCCGTCGGCATCGGTGTTGTGGCCTCGCAGCTTCCCCTCGGCGGTGACCATCACGTTCACCGCGCCACTGATGCGCGCGTCGTCGCTGAGCCCGTCGGAGAGTGGGGGAGCCTTCTCCTTGTGGGGCGACGCGATCAGCGCCCCGGCGAAGTCGGCGCCTCGGGCCTCGATCAGCGCATCGGCAAGCTGGTGGGGCCGGCGCTCCCAGCGCTCGATCGCGACCTCGCTGCCGGCCTGCTCCAGCGCGGCGCGCAGCACGCCCTCGAGGGCGGTCCGGGCGAGCGGATGACCGATGATCGGGAGTCGCGAGGCAGGCATTCTGGGCACACTTCGGTCGTTCTGGAGGGTATGGTCGGCCAAGGTCGGCGAGGCGTCCGAGGCGAGGCTCCATGCTATCATCGGCCGCGATCGGAGAGGTCGCATAGTGGCCTAGTGCGGCGGTTTGCTAAACCGTTGAAGGGGGTAAACCTCTTCCGAGGGTTCGAATCCCTCCCTCTCCGCCAGCGCCGCAGATCAGCGGTCTCGCGGGTGCCCGTAGCTCAGTGGATAGAGCGTCAGGTTGCGGACCTGAAGGTCGGAGGTTCGAGTCCTCTCGGGCACGCCATCGCATCGTGACCAACGGATCGCTAACCGGGCGTCCCGTCGCGCTCCCTTTTCTTAGCGAAATGCTCTGCTTGCCATTCATACACGCCGGGCAGCCATTCCCTGCCGAACGCGGCCGATGGGCCGATGCGCGGGTCATCGGGAGCGCGGCCGTCACGCAGGGCATGCACGTACGCGCGATCCAGGTCGATCCGTGCGCGCACCTGATCAGCTCCGCCGACTGACCCGTGACCTGGGATGACAATCTCAACGTCGTCCGCCACATCCTCGAGCAGCCGCAGTCCAACGAGGTAGTCCTCGATCGGATTCGCGGCGTCCAGGTCGGGGAACGGAATCAGGATGTCGGACAGCATGTCGCCGGCGACGAGAACGCCGCGCTCCTCGATCAATAGCGCCGCGTGGCCCTGGGCATGTGCCGGATGTTCGATGATCCGGACGTGAGGCCCATCCCAGGGAACCTGCGCTGTCTCGGCAGGCAGACCGGTGATGAGGCCGAACAGGTCCATCGGTATCTCATCGGCGATTTCCGGCGGTAACCCCTCGGCGACGCGGGCCTTCCAGTCCGCGTCCGACAGCAGATCTCCCATGAAAGCCGCGCAGCGGGCTGTGCCGTATCGGGGCGCTTCGCCGAGTTCGGCGTGCCAGAGCACGTGGTCCCAATCAGGATGCGTTGAGAAACCCGCCACGACGGGCTGGCCCAAGTCGGACAGGTCGTTCGCGAGGCAGGCCATTTCGTCGCCCGTAATCCCCGGGTCGATGAGCAGCACGCCGGCCCGGCCTTGCACGACAACGGCGTTGTTCTGGAGTAACTCGCTCTGGTGGGTCAGCACACCTTCCGCGACCTGCGTCAGCACGGGGCTCCTTCCGCTTGTGATTTGCAACTACTTGTCTAGCAGTATCTCAATCGGGGCTCCAAACCCGGCACGACAAGCCACCTAACTCCCCAACTTTCTAGATCCAGCACCAACCTCGCGGCGGCGCGCCGCTGCTGGTCGTGTCGTCCGGCAGCGTCTGCTCGCCGCAATCGGTGAAGAGGATCCGCGCACGCCAGCCGTCGGGGTCCAAGCGGAAGCGCCACCAGGAAGGGCAGGTAGACCACGAAGCTGCCGACCACGAGGAGCGCGTAAACCGCCACCGCAACCCGTCCGGCAAGCCGCTCCCACGCCCATGCCGCGAATGTGCCGAGCGCCAGGCACAGGAAAGGGATCGTCGGCAGCAGGTACCAGATGAACGTCTGGCTGCGCCCGCCCGAGAGAACGAGCCACGGCAGGTAGGTGGAGGCTGCCGCGGCCAGGATCACCGGCTCGGGACGGGCCCACGCCCATCCTGACCGCCACCACGTGACGGCCAAACCCACGAGCGCCACCAGCCCGGGCCACCACACGAGCGGGTTTCCCATGGCCAGGATCTCGCGATATGCGCCGTCCTCGTCGCTGAACCAGTACGCGACCGGGCGTTTCAGGAACGGCCACGACCACGGCGGCGACTGGTACGGGTGGTCGCCCGCGAGCTCGGTGTGGAAGTCGAGCATCGCGCGCTGGTGCTGCCAGATCCCGTTCCAGACCGATGCCGGATCCCACGGGGCGGCGATCAGTTCGCCCGGCATCCGTCCGGTATAGCTGGCGACGTACACCACCAGCGGCACGAGCCCCAGCAGCACGATCGACGGCAGCGCCTCCCGCCGGGAGGCGCCGGCCACCCAGCGGCCCCAACCACCTTCGGGATCGATCTTCCGCTGCGCCGATATCTCCCACGCCACCACCAGGCCGATGACCGCCGGCGCCACGTACGCTCCCGACCACTTCGTCGCCACCGCCGCTCCCAGGAACACGCCGGCGACAAGCCGCCAGGGACGTCCGAGGGCGAGGCGCGACCACCACGGCTGATCGTCGGAACGATCCCGGTCGCGGTCGAGCACGATCGCCAGGACCGCCCCGACCACGAAGAGCGCGATGAACGCATCGAGCATCCCGACCCGAGAGTGAACGAGATGGAGGAAGTCGACCGCCAGGAGGATGGCCGCCGCGGCGGCGCCGACCGTGACCGCGATGCCCGACGCGAAGCTCCGAAGCAGGCGCCAGCCGAGGAGGTAGACGAGCGGCACGGTGATCGTGCCGGCCAACGATGCGGCGATCCGCCAGCCGAACGGCTCGTAGCCGAAGGCCGCGATGCCGGCGCCGATCAGCCACTTTCCGAGAGGCGGATGCGAGCGGCTGGCGAGATCGGTGATGCCGCACACGGCTTCGTTGCCGAAGACGTACCAGCACGCGTCGCGGGCATAGAAGATCTCGTCGAAGACGAGCTCGACCGGGCGCCCCAGGCTGGCGAGGCGAAGCGCGCCAGCGGCAAGCGTGATGAGAACGAGAACGGCCGTATCAAGCCGGGACCAGCCGCGGCGGTCGCTCGAGGGCGGCGCGTCGTTGACGATGATGCGACTCCCTCTCTGCCCGTGTCAGCGGCGAGCATGCGAACGGCGCCTGCCGCGGCAATGCTACCCACTGGCGCATCCCGCGACGAGCGGGCGTCAGTGACGCGATGGCTGCCCGAGGGTGAGGTCGATCGCGCGCGCCACCAACTCCCAGCACGAGAGGGAGTCGCGTTTCGCCGGCTCGGCGCGCCACACCAGGTTGCGGTAGTGATCGGAGACCGTGGAGAGCCGCTCGCGGGCGAAGCCATTCGTCGGGCGCAGCCACGCGTCGTCGGCCGGGAGGCCGTGGCCCGGGACGAACTGGAACGAGATGTTATAGCCGGCGCAGCTGGTCACGACCGTGTAGGCGCTCTCCCACGACGGGGCGAGGCGATGGATCGTCCAGCCCGGGAGCCGCGCGCGTACCTCGGCACGCACCGCCGCGCGACCGACGTCCGGCGTCGACGGAATCGGGATGAGCAGCGCGATGGCGAATGCGGCGACGAGGGCCGCCATCACTATGCCCGAGCGGCGCACCCTGGCCGAGATGGTTTGCATGGAGCCTCCCGTGTGTGCAGGAAGCGTACCGGGCCTCTGCTAGACTCGCCCGACTGCCGCCACCGAATCCGTGGGGCCAAGAGGCGGACCGATGAACTACGAACTCTTCATGGCTGAGGCGATTGCCGAAGCCAGGCGGGGGGCCGGAGAGGGCGAGGAGCCGATTGGCTCGGTCGCAGTCATCGACGATGCCATGATCGCGCGCGACCACGACCGGTCGGCCCTCAGCGAGGATCCCACCGCCCATGCCGTGCTGCTGACCCTCCAGGCGGCCGCCCGCAAGCTCGGTCCCCGGCGGCTCTCGGAGGCAACGATCTTCGCCACGCACGAGCCGTGCGCGATGTGCGTGGGGGCGCTCGTCGAAGCGCAGGTGCGCGCGCTCGTGTTCGCCATCCCGGATCTGGAGCGCGGCGCGGCCGGAAGCGTCGTGCAGCTGGCCCGCCATCCCGCTCTCGCCCATCAGCTGTCCGTCGTGTCCGGCGTCCGCGAGTCGGAGGCGCGCCGGTTGGCCACCGAGTCCGCATCGGTCTAGACTCCCATCGGCCGCGGAGAGGTGTCCGAGTGGTTGAAGGTGCCGCTCTCGAAAAGCGGTGTGCGGGCAACCGTACCGTGGGTTCGAATCCCACCCTCTCCGCCACGTCATCGGCCAATGCGCGGTTCGGCTGGAGAGGTCGCCTAGAGGCCTAGGGCGCGGCACTGGAAATGCCGTTCGGGGCAACCCGTCGTGGGTTCGAATCCCACCCTCTCCGCCAGCTTCGATCACCGAGATTGACCGATGCTCCCTACCGCCCTACCATCGCGGCCGGTCGTGCTAGGCGGGGAACTAGCGGTGCCCTGTATCCGCAATCCGCTACAGCGGAGCTGAATTCCCGGTCGAGGCCCGCACCGTTCGCCCACCGTCACCGTGCCCGACGTCGAGAGTCGGGTCCCGCGCAGCGTTGGTCCGCGAACCCCGTCAGATCCGGAAGGAAGCAGCGGTAAGCGATCGCCATCGGGTGCCGCGGGAGAACCTGGCTGGAGCCGGGCGCGTTGGCGAGTGCGAGCTGGTGCGGTTCGACACCGGGTGCACGACCTACTCCAATCCCCATCCGCCGCCGGCGGATGGTGGCGTGCGAATCGGTGTACGGTAGCCCTCCTCATGCCCGCAGCCCAGCCCGTTCCCGTTGTCGAGCCCACGGCGCCGGCCGCACCGCATCGCGCACTGTACCGGCGCTTCCGCGCGCAGCGATTCGCCGAGCTGGTCGGCCAGGACCCGATCGTCGCCACGCTCCAGCGGGCTGTCAGCGGCGACCGGCTGGCGCACGCCTACCTGTTCGTCGGCCCTCGGGGGACGGGCAAGACGTCGACGGCTCGAATCCTCGCCAAGGCGATCAACTGCACCAACCTCGGCGCCGACGGCGACCCGTGTGACGCCTGCCCAGCATGCGTCTCGATCCGGGACGGACGCGCGCTCGACGTTATCGAGATCGACGCCGCCAGCCATGGCGCGGTCGAGGACGCCCGCGAGCTCGTGATGCGGGCGCTGACCTCGCCAGCCGAGCTCCGCCGCAGGGTCTACATCATCGACGAGGTTCACATGCTCAGCGCGCACGCTTTCAACGCGTTGCTGAAGCTGATCGAGGAGCCGCCCGACCACGTCGTCTTCATCCTGGCCACGACCGATACCCACAAGGTGCCGGCCACGATCATCAGCCGCACCCAGCGCCACGACTTTCGCCGGCTGGCCGATGCGACCATCGTCGCCAAGCTGAGCCGCATCGTCGCCGCGGAGGGAGCCGAGGCCGATGACGACGCCCTGGCCCTCGTCGCGCGACTGGCCGACGGCGGCATGCGAGACGCCGAGTCGATCCTCGACCAGGTGCTCGCCTTCGCCGACGGGCGTCTCACCGCCAACGACGTGCGCGAGGCCGCCGGGCTCGCCGATGACGCCGACATCTCGGCGCTGGTCGACGCCTATCGTCGAGGGCGACGCGCCCGCAGCGCTCGACCGGGTCGCCGGACTGGCGGACGCCGGTCGCGACATGGCCCAGGTAGCCGCGCAGGCGGAGGGGGAGGCTCGACGACGCCTGCTCGCATCGGCTGGCGATCCGCCGGCGGCGCGACGCCTCGCGACCGTGCTGCGCGCCGTGGCCGAAGCCGCGGGGGAGGGCGCCCGCGAAGGACGCGCACGCCTGCTGCTCGAGCTGCTGGCCGTCGAGCCGGCCGGTGGCCTGACCGCATCCCCAGCGCCGTCACGTCCCGCGGCCGCACCCGCCACCGCAACGGCGGCCGCGCCGGTGGCGGCCAAGCCAGCCGCGCCGGACGTGCCTGCACACCCGGCTGAACCGGAACGCGCTCCGGCGGAGGAGCCTCTGCCAGAGCCGATCGCATCGGCCATCGACGCGGCGGTGGCAGTCGGCGCCGGTGATATCGAATCGCTGCGGGCGCACTGGGCCGAGGTGGTCGATCGCGCCAGCCCGGTCATCAAGCCGCTGCTCAAGGAGTGCCGCCCGGTCGCCCGGGACGGCGTTCGGCTGACCCTCGCCTTCCCCGAAGGTCGCGAGTTCATGCGCTCACGAATCGCACAGCGATCCGGCGCGATCGAGGCGCTGCTGACCGACATGTTCGGCGGCACCTTCGCGATAGAGTGCGTCGCCACCAACCTCGAGCTCGAGCCTCTGACGGTCGAGCAGGCGGTGGGCACATCACCAGACGACCCGGAGGCACGCGCCCTTCTCGAGGGCGTGCTCAAGATCACCGGCGGCGAGCTCGTCGACGCTCCCGAGGTGCGCTGACGTCGCGCCCGCCACCCAAACCCAGAGGAGACTCCGTGAACATCGGTCAGATCACCAAGATGGCGCAGCAGATGCAGACGCAGATGGTGCAGGCCCAGGAGGAGCTCAAGCAGACGACGCTCGAGGCCAGTGCCGGCGGAGGCGCCGTCCGTGTGGTCATCACCGGTGCCCAGGAGGTCCGCAGCGTCGAGATCGATCCTTCGGCGGTGGACCCGTCCGAGGTCGAGATGCTCCAGGACCTGGTGATGACCGCCATCAACGAGGCGATCGCGCGCAGCAAGGAGCTGGAGCGCGAGCGGATGGCCGGGATCGCCGGAGGGATGGGCCTGCCCGGCATGCCCGGCCTGCCGGGGCTCGGCTAGGCGACGTGGCCGGGCTCATCGCGCCGGTCGCGCGCCTCATCGACGAGTTCAGCAAGCTGCCCGGAGTCGGCACGAAGACGGCCCAGCGCCTCACGTACCACGTCCTCCGTTCGTCGACCGATGACGCCCGCGCGCTCGCGGCCGCGCTCGTCGCGATCAAGGAGGACGTCGCCTACTGCAGCGTGTGCTGCAACATCACCGAGGCCGGTGTCGATCCCTGCGATCTATGCGCCGATCCGCGCCGGGATGCCCGTCGCATCTGCGTCGTCGAGGAGCCCCTCGACGTGCTCGCCATCGAGCGAACGAATGAGTTCCGTGGCCGCTACCACGTGCTCCATGGGGCGATCAGCCCGATCGATGGGATCGGGCCGGAGCGCCTCCGCACCCGCGAGCTGATCGGCCGCGTGGCCGAGGGCGGGGTGGACGAGGTCATCCTCGCGACCAACCCGAATCTCGAGGGAGAGGCGACCGCGATGTATCTCGCCGATCTCCTCGCGGCGCACGTACCGTCGGTGACCCGCATCGCGCGCGGGCTTCCGGTCGGCGGCGACCTCGAGTACGCCGACGATGTGACCCTCATCCGCTCGCTCCAGGGCCGCCGCGCCGTCGAGCGCTGACGCCTGAACGGTCAGCCCCTGGCGCGCAGGGCTGCCTCGATCTCGTCCAGGTGCTCGCCCCGATGCTCGCCGCGGTCCGGGCTGATGGGGCTGTCAGGATCGCCGGGCCAGAGCCGGTCGAGAGGAAGCTCGGCCGCCTGAGCGTCGGTCTCCTCCGCGGTGCGCATCGCCAGCTCGGCTGCGGCCCTCGGCGCGATCGCATGAATCAGCGGACGCGTCGAGTCGTTCAGCCAGTCACCATCGGGCTCCTGGTCACCGGCGACCCAGGGCTCGCCGCGTTCGATCTTCCCGGCGAGGGTCTGGAAGCGAAGGTCCCAGTAAGCCATGTGTCCGAGCACGCCGGCCACCGTCCAGTACTCGTTCACCGGAGCCATGAGTGCCTCGTCGTCCAGGCCGTCCACCAGCGCCCGCAGCCGTTCTCGCTGGCGCGCGTTTGCCTCGATGTAGGGTCGTTCATCGGTCATGCGCTCACCATACCGTCAGAGACGTCCTCGGCGGGGGACTGCCGTATGCCCCGATTGACGCTTCACCATGCCAGCGTGTAGGATTCGTCTTCGCGTCGGCGTAAGCCGGCCGATTCATCACGAACGGCGGCCACGGGCCGCGCCGCGTGGAGAGTCCGAGTAGGCCTCAAGAGGAGTGCTCGAATCGAACGAAGCCGAACCCGCGTCCGCGGATGAGGCAGAGTGGCTTACCAGCTGAAGAGTGACAGGAATCCACACGAGTCAGCGGGACAACGTCGAACTCTAAACCGGTGGAGCAGCACCAGAACGTCTGGGGCAAGACCACTGGTTTCGTTTTGTACGGAGAGTTTGATCCTGGCTCAGGACAAACGCTGGCGGGGTGCATGAGACATGCAAGTCGAACGGGGTGCCATCGGGCTTGCTCGATGGTTACCTAGTGGCGGACGGCTGAGTAACGCGTAGGTGACCTACCCGGAAGTGGGGAATAACTGCCCGAAAGGGTGGCTAATACCGCATGTGGTCGGCGATTCGATTCGCCGTCCAAAGGAGAAATCCGCTTCCGGCGGGGCCTGCGTCCGATTAGCTAGTTGGTGGGGTAACGGCTCACCAAGGCGACGATCGGTAGCTGGTCTGAGAGGATGATCAGCCAGACTGGGACTGAGAACGGCCCAGACTCCTACGGGAGGCAGCAGTCGGGAATTTTGCCCAATGGACGAAAGTCTGAGGCAGCAACTCCGCGTGAGGGATGAAGGCTCTCGGGTCGTAAACCTCTTTTCTCAGGGAAGATCCAAGACGGTACCTGAGGAATAAGCGACGGCTAACTACGTGCCAGCAGCCGCGGTAATACGTAGGTCGCAAGCGTTGTCCGGATTTACTGGGCGTAAAGAGCGCGCAGGCGGCTGGTCAAGTCCGATGTGAAATCTCCCGGCTCAACTGGGAAACTGCATCGGAAACTGATCGGCTTGAAGGTGGGAGAGGGTAGTGGAATTCCCGGTGTAGTGGTGAAATGCGTAGATATCGGGAGGAACACCAGTGGCGAAGGCGACTACCTGGCCCATTCTTGACGCTGAGGCGCGAAAGCTAGGGGAGCGAACGGGATTAGATACCCCGGTAGTCCTAGCCGTAAACGATGAACACTAGGCGTAGTCGGTATCGACCCCGGCTGTGCCGTAGCTAACGCATTAAGTGTTCCGCCTGGGGAGTACGGCCGCAAGGCTAAAACTCAAAGGAATTGACGGGGGCCCGCACAAGCAGCGGAGCGTGTGGTTTAATTCGTCGCAACGCGAAGAACCTTACCAGGACTTGACATGTGGCGGAAAACGGCGGAAACGTCGTCCTCCCGCAAGGGACCGTCATGCAGGTGTTGCATGGCTGTCGTCAGCTCGTGTCGTGAGATGTTGGGTTAAGTCCCGCAACGAGCGCAACCCCCGTGGCATGTTGTATCTCTCATGCCAGACTGCCGAGAGAAACTCGGAGGAAGGTGGGGATGAGGCCAAGTCAGCATGGCCCTTATGTCCTGGGCTACACACACGCTACAATGGCCGGTACAACGGGTCGCCAAACCGCGAGGTGGAGCTAATCCCTTAAAGCCGGTCTCAGTTCGGATTGCAGGCTGCAACTCGCCTGCATGAAGCCGGAGTTGCTAGTAACCGCAGGTCAGCATTACTGCGGTGAATATGTTCCCGGGCCTTGTACACACCGCCCGTCACGTCATGAAAGCCGATAACACCCGAAGCCGGTGGGCCAACCGCAAGGAGGCAGCCGTCGAAGGTGGGATTGGTGATTGGGACGAAGTCGTAACAAGGTAGCCGTACCGGAAGGTGCGGCTGGATCACCTCCTTTCTAGGGAGATATGTGGAGCCGGTTCGCCGGATCCACCGATCCCAGGTCGATCGGCCAGCTCACCGCAAGGACCGGTGCTCGAGGGAGCATCGGTGAATGAGCTGGACGCCCTCGAAGTCAGACGACCTGATTCCCGCTGATAACGCGGATTCCTGTCACTCTTCAGCCGCCAAGCCGAAGGCCGCCCTTTCGTTGGGGCGGCCTTTTCGTTTCTCAGAGCGGCTCGGCCCAGGGAACGTCCGTGGTCGACCGTCGGTGGCGGCGGGTCAGAGCACCCCGATCCAGCGCACCACCGCGTAGACAACCACGGCGACGAGAATCGCGCCGACGATCCAGGTGCCACTACGGCGGGCGTTCTCGCTCACGGGCTGCCCGTAGGGATTGTCGACCCGCTGCCGGCTTTCCTCCCGCCGGGCATCGTTCTCGTGCCAGTCCTGCGGCGTCATCGTCATGTCCCGAGCATACGACTCCGGTTCCGTCCCCATCGGCCGATCGGCTTGCGCGCCCGGTGATTCCCCGTGCTACGATGCCGCCTCCCGAGGGGCGTTTAGCTCAGCTGGTTAGAGCACTGCCCTGATAAGGCAGAGGTCTCTGGTTCGAGTCCAGAAACGCCCACCACCTCACCTCCCTCGACCGATGGAGCGCCCGTGTCCTCAGACCCGGCCGGCACCGAGCCGATGACCGACGCGCGCCCGATGGGAGTCCTGGACGCACCGAACGACGGCCGCGCGCTGCACGCGACCATCAACGGCGTCGTCTATGCGCGGCATCCGGTTCGGACCCATCTCGTCACCGCCGCCGACGACGCCGCGCAGGTGGTCGGTCGCTACGCAGGCGCGCTCGGGGACGACGTGCGCCTTGTCGCGGTCAGCGAGCGCATGGTCGCGATCACGCAGGGCCGTTCCTATCCGATCGATGAGATCCAGCCGGGGCGGCTGGCGAGGTTCCTCGAGCGGTATGTGACGCGGCCCGGCTACGGCATCGGCCTGGGATCGGCGCAGACGATGCAGCTGGCGATCGACGAGGTCGGCGCGCCGAGGATCCTTCTGGCCGCCGCGGCATCGGCGGTGACGAAGCCCTTCGGCGTCCACGGCGTCTTCTACCGCGTGGCAGGACCGCAGGCGAAGGCGATCGACGGCCCGACGTCGTACACCATCCCGCCGTACAACAAGGCCGCCACGCTCGGGCCGAGCAGGCCCGACGACGCGGCGCGCGGCCTGGCTGCCGCGGTCGGCATTCCGGTTGCGATCATCGACGCCAACGACGCCGGCTGCGCGGTGCTCGGCGCCAGCCCGGGCGTCGATCGTCGCTTCGTCGCCCGTCTCTTCGCCGACAACCCGCTCGGACAGGCGCGGGAGCAGACCCCCATGTGCGTCGTGCGCGAGGTCGCCTGGCCGCCAGACCAGGATCTTCCCCCCGAGCCTCGTCGTCGGCTGACCCCACCCTAGGCGGTGCATCCGTGGCCAGCCCGACTGCTCGCCAGCTCATCCTGACGCTCTCGTGCCCCGATGGGCGAGGGATCGTGGCGCGAGTCGCGGGCCTCATTGCGGCCGGCGATGGAAACATCATCGACAGCCACCAGTTCGGCGATCCTGACGCGGGCCGGTTCTTCATGCGAATCCACTTCGACGCCGCCGGGCGGCCGCTGGAGGAGTGGCGCGCCACACTCGCGCCGCTGGCCGTCGAGCTCGAGATGACGTGGGAGCTCCATGACGTCGCCGTTCGCCCCCGCGTCCTGGTGCTGGTCTCGCGCGAGGGCCACTGCCTTAACGACCTCCTCTACCGCTGGCGGACCGGGTCCATCGCCGGCGACGTCGTCGGGGTCGCGTCGCCGTACGCCGACTTCGCTGAGCTGGCGGCTGCCTACGGTGTGCCCTGGCACACGCTCCCCGGAACTGGCGCCGCGCGGGGCGAGCTCGACCGTGCGCTCCTCGACCTCGTGGACCAGGATGCCGTGGATCTCGTCGTCCTCGCCCGCTTCATGCAGGTGCTCGGCGACGAGGCGTGTGCCGCACTCGCCGGGAGAGCGATCAACATCCACCACTCGTTCCTGCCGTCGTTCAAGGGGGCCAGGCCGTATCGCCAGGCGCACGACCGCGGCGTGAAGCTCATCGGTGCCACCGCGCATTACGTGACCGAGGAGCTCGACGAAGGCCCGATCATCGAGCAGGAGGTGGCGCGGGTCGATCACGCGCACAGCGTCGCCGAGATGGCGCACAACGGCCGTGATGTCGAATGCGTCGCGTTAGCACGCGCGGTTCGCTGGCACGTCGAGCACCGCGTCCTGCTCCATGGGCGGCGCACCGTCGTCTTTCGCTGACCAGCCGCTCAGGCCGGGTCGATAACCGAGAACAGCTGCCACGATCCGTCGAAGCCCTTCAGGGTCCTCCGGCCCACATCGGCGAAGGTGATGCCCGATCCGGCCACGAGGTCGCGCACCGTGCTCGAGACCAGGATCTCGCCCGCAGCCGCCTCGCCGGCAACTCGCGCGCCGATGTTGACGGCGATGCCGGCGACCTTGTCGCCGAGGACCTCGACCTCGCCGGTGTGCAGGCCGGCCCGCAGCCCGAGGCCGAGGTCCGCGACACCGGCCATGATGGCCCGCGCGCAGCGGATGGCTCGGGCCGGGCCGTCGAAGGTGGCGAAGAACCCGTCCCCCGCGGTATCCACCTCGCGACCGTCGAACCGGGTCAGCTCTCGTCGAATCGCTGTGTGATGCTGCTCGAGGAGGTCGCGCCAGCGGCGATCGCCCAGCGACGCCGCCATCTCGCTCGACGTCACCAGGTCGGTGAACAGGATCGTCACGAGCACGCGATCGGGGCTGGCGGTCTCGCGCGTGCCGGTGAGGAACTCGCGGATCTCGGCGACGGTCGGCTCCGGGTCGAACCACGGAACGTGATCGGACCCGGGCAGCTCGACGTAGCGCGCGCCCGGGATGTGGCGTGCCAGGTACCGGCCGTTCTCGACGTGGCAGACGCGGTCATCGGCGGCATGGATGACGAGGGTCGGGACGTTGACGGTGGGCACGACATCACGCACGTCGATCTCGAATGCCATGCGCATGAACGCCTCGGCCGCGCTGGGGGTCGCCGCGTTGAGCTGCACTTTGGCCCGCCAGGCGCGGGCCCACTCGAGGCCATTCACGCTCGGCGCGATCTGCCAGATCCCGGTCCCGCCACCCCAGCGGCCGGCAAGGCCGGCCATGTTCGCCTCGTGCTCCTCGACGGTGGCCTCGCCCCAGGGCCACTCCTCGTCGGTGCGCTCGCGCACCTCCCCGCCCTGAAGGATCAGCGCCGACGTGCGCTCCGGATGCGCGGCCGCGAAGAGAAGCGCCAGCGGCCCGCCCTCGGACTCCCCGATGATGGCGGCGCGCTCGCTGCCGACCGCATCCATGATCGCGCGGATGTCGTCCATCCGATCCTCGAGCGTTGTGGCGCCCGGTACCCGATCCGACATGCCGTACCCGCGTTTGTCGAAGAGGATGAGCCGGGTGAACTCGGCCAGGCGCTCGCAGTAGTGACGGAAGGCGGGCAGCTCCCAGTACACGTCGAGGTGTGTATACGAGCCCTGCGCGTAGACGAGATCGATCGGTCCATCCCCCACGACGCGGTACGCCACGTTGACGTCGCCGCTGCGGGCGAAGCGAACCTCGGTCACGCGACGAGGGTCACGGTCGCATCGGAGGCTGTCAAGGCGCAGACGCGCTGGGCCGGATGCCCCGTTTGCTACGATGGGCGTTCCGGTGGGGATGTAGCTCAGCTGGGAGAGCACCTCCTTTGCAAGGAGGGGGTCAGGGGTTCGAGTCCCCTCATCTCCACCATCTCGATCCGCTCGCTTTCGCTGCGCGTCGGCGACCCAGCGTCGCGGCTGACCGCGGTTGCGTTCTCTGTGGACCCCGAACTGGGAAGGATTGCGACGCCGAACGGGGCTTGATATTCCTGACCGTCGTGGGTATCTCAGAAGACGTGCGCCAGATGCAGGAGTCGACAACCGCGGCCGTATGGTCGGCTCGCCGAGAATAATCCCGCGATGGTTACCGATCCTGCGCGCTAGCTACCCGCCCGTGGTTCGGTTGACCGTGTTCGGGGCGGCTGGTAAAGTAGGCGGGCTCTCGCGGGGAGACCGCCGAAGGTCATCCTCGCGATCGTTGCGCACAAGCCCCAGAGACGACCTCGGTCTTTCCGACCGCGCGTCTCGGCGCCTGCGCGACGGGCCTTATCAATCGAAGAGTGGAAGCATCGATTTCGTCGAGGATTTTCCGACGCGACCGCAGACGTTTGTCGCCGCCAGCACCGTGCTAGCCGCGTGAACGCTGTAGGTCAAGCTACTAAGAGCATGCGGTGGATGCCTTGGCGCCAAGAGCCGACGAAGGACGTGGCAGGCAGCGAAATGCTTCGGGGAGTTGCGAGCAAGCGTTGATCCGGAGATATCCGAATGGGGAAACCCCCCTGGAGTAATGTCCAGGGACGCACGGTTGAATATATAGGCCGTGGCGAGGACACCGAGGGAACTGAAACATCTAAGTACCTCGAGGAACAGAGAACATTCCGTTAGTAGTGGCGAGCGAAAGCGGAGAAGCCCAAACCGTGGCTGCGTGATAGGTCGCAGCCGTTGCAGTCGCGGTGTTGTAGGGCCGACCGGTGGGAGCTGCGGGTCCCACAGGGAGTTACAAATCGGTTCGCTAGCAGAAGTGGCCTGGAAAGGCCCGCCAGAGAGGGTGACAGCCCCGTAGGTGAAAGCGATCCGACTCCCGGACGTGTCCCTGAGTACCACGTGGAAGGTCTCTTCATGTGGGAACCCGGGCGGACCACCGTCCAAGGCTAAATACTCTTGGCGACCGATAGCGAACCAGTACCGTGAGGGAAAGGTGAAAAGCACCCCGGGAGGGGAGTGAAATAGTACCTGAAACCGCGTGCTTACAAGCAGTCAAAGGGTGTTGCCTGGAGCCTTCGGGCGCCAGGTAGCCTGATGGCGTGCCTTTTGAAGAATGAGCCGGCGAGTTACCCGGTCTGTGGCAAGGTTAAGTCCGTGAAGGATGCAGCCGTAGCGAAAGCGAGTCTGAACAGGGCGTCATAGTCGCAGCGGGTAGACCCGAAACCGAGTGACCTACCCATGGGCAGGTTGAAGCGGGAGTAATGTCCCGTGGAGGACCGAACTCACTAGCGTTGAAAAGCTAGGGGATGACCTGTGGGTAGCGGTGAAATGCCAATCGAACTCGGAGATAGCTGGTTCTCCCCGAAATAGCTTTAGGGCTAGCCTCGGGGGTTCAGTCGTGAGGGTAGAGCACTGAATGGGCTAGGGGGCTTCCCGCTTACCAAACCCAATCAAACTCCGAATCTCACGATTCCATACCCCGGGAGTCAGACTGCGAGGGCTAAGCTTCGTGGTCAAAAGGAAAACAGTCCAGACCGACAGCTAAGGTCCCAAAATTCAGACTAAGTGGGGAAGGATGTGGAGTTGCTCAGACAACCAGGATGTTGGCTCAGAAGCAGCCATCATTTAAAGAGTGCGTAATAGCTCACTGGTCAAGTGATTCCGCGCCGAAGATCCAACGGGGCTCAAGTCTGATACCGAAGCTTCGGATCGTCGTCACCTTCGGGTGACGGCGGTGGTAGGGGAGCGTTCCGCCAGCAGTGAAGGTCGACCGTGAGGACGGCTGGAGTGGGCGGAAGTGCGAATGCCGGCATGAGTAGCGAAATGCGCGTGAGAAACGCGCACGCCGTATGTCTAAGGTTTCCTGAGGAAGGTTAATCCGCTCAGGGTTAGTCGGGCCTAAGCCGAGGGCGAAAGCCGTAGGCGATGGACAATCGGTTGATATTCCGATACCGCCAGAGATCGTTTGCACCGCAAGGTGTCACGGTCGTGGACGCCGGTGCGCTGAGGCAGCTCTGCTGTCGAGGCAGCCGGTGAGAAGCGATCGCGGGAGCAAGGGCGTGACCGGGAACGGTAGGTTGAGCGCACTTTTGGCTATGTGCGTCTAAGCCGGTAGGGGGAGAGGACAGGCAAATCCGTCCTCTCATTAACTCCGAGAGGCGAATGAAAGGCGAAAGCTGATTCGACTGAGCCGATCCTGCAAGAAAAGCGTCTAGCGAGATCAAAGGCGTCCGTACCGCAAACCGACGCAGGTAGACGGGTAGAGCATACCAAGGCGATCGGAAGAACCCTCGTTAAGGAACTCGGCAAATTGACCCCGTAACTTCGGGAGAAGGGGTGCCTCGCAGCGCTCATCTTTGATGAGAGGCTGATCGAGGCCGCAGTGAAACGGCCCAGGCGACTGTTTAGCAAAAACACAGGTCTCTGCTAAAGCGAAAGCTGACGTATAGGGGCTGACGCCTGCCCAGTGCCGGAAGGTTAAGAGGAGGGGTGCAAGCTCTGAATTGAAGCCCCGGTAAACGGCTGCCGTAACTATAACGGTACTAAGGTAGCGAAATTCCTTGTCGGGTAAGTTCCGACCCGCACGAATGGCGTAACGATCTGGGCGCTGTCTCAACGAGGGATCCGGCGAAATTGAAATACCTGTGAAGATGCAGGTTACCCGCGGCAGGGCAAAAAGACCCCGTGGAGCTTTACTGTAGCTTGATATTGGACTGAGGTTCAGGATGTGTAGGATAGGTGGGAGACGTTGAAGCTGGGGCGCCAGCCTCGGTGGAGTCACCGTTGAAATACCACCCTTTTTGGATTTCGGCTCTAACCGCGACCCGTTATCCGGGCGCTGGACAGTGTCAGGTGGGCAGTTTGACTGGGGCGGTCGCCTCCTAAAGTGTAACGGAGGCGCCCAAAGGTACCCTCAGGCTGAATGGAAACCAGCCGTAGAGTGCAAAGGCATAAGGGTGCTTGACTGCGAGACCTACAAGTCGAGCAGAGACGAAAGTCGGGCTTAGTGATCTGGTACCTCCGAGTGGAAGGGGTATCACTCAACGGATAAAAGCTACCCCGGGGATAACAGGCTTATAGGGCCCAAGAGTTCATATCGACGGCCCTGTTTGGCACCTCGATGTCGGCTCGTCGCATCCTGGGGCGGAAGTACGTCCCAAGGGTTTGGCTGTTCGCCAATTAAAGCGGTACGCGAGCTGGGTTCAGAACGTCGTGAGACAGTTCGGTCTCTATCCGCCGTGGGCGCAGGGAACTTGAGAGGAGCTGCTCCTAGTACGAGAGGACCGGAGTGGACGAACCAATGTTGTACCAGTTGTCATGCCAATGGCATTGCTGGGTAGGTATGTTCGGTTGGGATAAGCACTGAAAGCATCTAAGTGCGAAGCTCGCCTCAAGATGAGGTTCCCCACTGGGTTAACCAGGTAAGACCGCAGCGAGACTAGCTGTTTGATAGGCCGCACGTGTACGCGCAGCAATGCGTTGAGCGAAGCCGGTACTAATGGTCGAGGGCTTGACCTAGTTCACGCGACTAGCACGCTGCTGGATCGCGCTCGGAAGGTGGCCGCCGCGCCACCGTCCACGATGATTCGACGCTTCCACCCTTCGACGCGCCCGCTCAGCGGGCGTCGGTCGGCAATTGAAGATCTGTCCCGGTGACGCTAGCGGAGAGGCTCCACCCGTTCCCATCCCGAACACGGAAGTTAAGCTCTCCAGCGCCGAAGATACTCGGGGGGCAACCTCCTGGGAAAATAGGTCGTCGCCGGGATATTTCACGTAAATGCAAGCCCTGCCGGTTTCACCGGTGGGGCGCTTGCTATGCTCCGGGCCGTGGATCGCGTCTGCCCACTGCTCGGCCTGGCCGGCGATCGTCGCACGGCCGTGGATGGGGTCGACGGGGCGCACCGTTGCCACGCCGATGAACCGCCGACGCCGCTCGATCGGAACCTCCAGGCGCAGCTCTGCCTGACGCCCGCGCACGAGCGCTGCGAGCGCTACCTCCAGTACCTCACGCGGACTGGAACGATGACGCCGGGCCGATCGACGCTGGCCGACGGACTCATCTCGACGCGCATGCTGCTTGCCCCGCAACCGCCATGGCGCGGCCTGGCCGGCACGGCGCGACGGCCTCGGCCCGCACCGCTGGTCGCGACCGGCGGCGCCGTGGTCCTGCTCGGTGTCGCGGGCGTGGCGCTCGCCAGCGGGCTGCTGGGGCGCGAGCCAGGCGCAGTCGCGATGAGCGCGAGTCCCAACCCAACCGATGGACCCACGCCGCTCCAGACACCTTCGATCGCCCCCACGCCGTCGCCAACCGCGACCCCGTTACCCACGCCGAGTCCGACCCCGCTTGCGACACCCGCGCCGACGCCAACGCCTGTCCCAGCCACGCCGGTACCGACGCCCGTCCCGGCTCAGACCTATGTCGTCGTCGCCGGCGACAACCTCGCCCTGATCGCCGACCGATTCGGGACGACGGTGCAGGCGCTCATGGCGGCCAACGGGCTCGAGAATCCGAACGTCATCACCATCGGGCAGGTCCTGATCATCCCCTGAGCGCCGTCAGAACGGCGGCTGGCAGGTCCGGCAGAACGTCGTCGCCTCGCGCCCTCCGATCTGGCGCAGCTCGCGACCGCAGCGCGGGCACGGCTCACCGCCGCGCAGATGGACCTTGAGGAACTCGCGATGCTGGGTCTGGATCTCGGGCGGCACGAGGCCGCGCAGCCGCTGCTGAGCATCGCCGAGGACCTCGCGCATCGCCACGTACAGCCGGCCGACATCGGCGTCGGAGATGGTGCTTCGCTTGCGAAAAGGCGCCAGCTGCGCCGTCCACAGGATCTCGTCGCTGTACGCATTGCCGATGCCCGCGACGAAGCGCGGGTTGCGCAGGAGCGGCTTCAGCTCACCGGGGTGGCGGCGAATGCGCTGGCGGAAGAGGTCCAGCGTGAGCTCCGGATCGTCGGCGTCCGGCCCCATCTCGGGCCAGCCGGGGATGTCATCCATCCCATCGGGGGCGACGAGGTACAGCTTGCCGAGCATCTCGCGGTCCACGTAGCGGAGGTCCTCTTCCCCGTCGAGGCCGATCTGGAGCCCGGTCCGCGCGCGGACGCGCTCTCGGCTGGCGGTGATCCAGAATCGGCCGGCGAGCATCGGGTTGGCAGCCAGGATGCGATCGGGACGACCATCGCGCTCGAACGGCAGCATGAGGAACTTGCCGCGACGTCCAGCGGCGCCGATGACGCTGCCGACCAGCCCTTCCAGCTCCTCCGGCGTGGCCCGCACCAGAATCGGTGCCGGCGCGGCCACGCGTAGGACGCGGCGGCCGACGATGCGTCGGCCCAGCTCCTCGGCCACGACCGTCAGATCAGGCAGCTCAGGCACGGCGCGGGGACCCCATTGGAGCGTATGGTATGCTCTCGCGGCCGTGTGGCAGACAACCCCATAAGTCCGCGCGTGAGCGCGTCGTTCCCTTCGGCATGCGTAAAGGAGCACCGAGTCGTCCTAAGAGACAGCAGGCAGCACCTGACAGCGACGAACGGTGATGAACGCCCTCCACGCGGAGGGCGTTGTTGCTGTCGCGGACTTCATCGACAGGAGCGTATGTTCATTTGACCGAAGAGACGAAGCAGCCGACCACGCGCGGTGACGACGACACAGCCGTGACCGTCGCGGAGCAGCCGGAGGCGCCGATCGCCGAGGAGACCGATACGGCAGAGACGCCGACGGCAGAGGCGATCGTTGACCAGGCCGTCGAGGCCCCACCCGCCGACGCAAGCGAGCCCAGTGCGCCGGAGCCAGCCGAGGCACCGGAGGCCGCAGAGGCACCGCAGGCGGCAGAGGCACCGCTGGCGGCAGAGGCACCACAGGCCGCCGACGACGTGCAGGCCGAGGCACCGGCCACAGAACCGGCTCAGCTCGAGGTCGGCGAGGCCGTCCCGACATCCACCGACGAATCCAGCGCCGATGCCGCGGCGGATCCCGTGACCCCGCCGGCTGACGTGGATGAGACGGTTGCGGTGCCCGTCGAGGCACCGGACGCCGAGGCTCCGGCTGCGACGTCCGAGTCCTCCGAGTCCTCCGAGGCAGACGCTTCGGAACCGGTCGCTGAGCCACTTCCCGAGCCCACGACGATGGCCGAGTTCCTCGACCACCCCGACCACGAAGTGAAGAGCCTGAAGCATGGCGACGTGGTCGAGGGCACCGTGGTTCGCATCGACCCGGACGAGATCCTCGTCGACTTCGGCGGCAAGAGCGAGGGCGTCGTCAGCAACCGCGAGCTCATGAACCGACGGGGCCCGCGCGACGGCGAAGAGAGCCGCCCGGAGATCCAGGTCGGCAGCGAGGTGCTCGTCTACGTCCTCCAGCCCGAGTCGCCTGAAGGCCACGCAGTCCTGTCGCTCCGTCGCGCCGGTCTCGAGCGCAAGTGGCGCTCGATGCAGGAGCGCTTCGACGCCGGCGAGATCGTCGAGGCCCGCGTCATCGACCACAACAAGGGCGGCCTCATCGTCGACCTCGGGGTGCGCGGCTTCGTGCCGATCAGCCAGATCGTCGACTTCCCACGCCGCCCGCGCGATGAGCAGCCACGGGACGCCGCGCAGGAGATCGCGGAGAAGCTCCAGCCGTTCGTCAACCGCACCCTTCGCCTCAAGATCCTCGAAGTCAATCGCAAGGCGAACCGGCTCATCCTCTCGGAGAAGGTCGCCCTCTACGAGGAGCGCCGCGAGAAGCGCGACGAGCTGTTCAGCAGCCTCGAGACCGGCCAGAAGGTCACGGGCGTCGTCCGCTCGATCGCGCCGTTCGGCGTCTTCGTCGACCTCGGCGGGATCGACGGTCTCGTGCACAAGAGCGAGCTCTCCTGGAACAAGGTCAACAATCCGGAGACCGCGTACCAGATCGGCGACGAGGTAGAGGCCGAGGTCATCGACATCAACCACGAGCGTGGCCGCATCAGCCTCTCCATCCGCCGCCTCCAGCCCGATCCGTGGCAGGAGTCGGTCGCGAAGTACAAGATCGGCGACGTCATCGATGGAACGGTCACGAAGCTCGTGAACTTCGGCGCGTTCGTCCGCGTCGAGGAGGGGCTCGAGGGCCTGATCCACATCAGCGAGCTCTCCCACCAGCGCGTGGCTCACCCGGGCGACGTCGTCCAGGAGGGGCAGGAGGTGAAGCTGCGCATCATCAGCCTGGACTCGGAGCGCCATCGGCTCGGCCTCAGCCTCAAGCAGGCCGAGGACCGCCCGGCGCCGGCGCCGCGCGAGGAGCGTCCGCGACGCGACCGTGCGCCACGGCGCGATCGCTTCGAGTATCGGCCGGAGGATGCGACAGCCGAGCCGGAGGGCGGCATCGACAACACGATGGCCGCTGCCTTTGCCAGCTCCGGGCTCCTCGACCAGTTCCGCTCTTCCGACGAGGAGCCGGCCGCTCCCGCCGAGCCCTCCACCGCCGAGGCATCGACCGCCGTGGCCGATGAGACCGAGCAGGTGACCGACGAGGACGCGCCAGCCGCCGAGCCCGAGGCGACCGCGGAGGTAGCCGCCGAGCCGGAGGCGACCGCCGAGGCAGCCGCTGAGCCAGCGGCCGAGGCCGAGGCGACCGCCGAGGCAGCCGACGAGCCCGCCGACCGCCGAGGCAGCCGCCGAGCCCGAGCCCGCGCCAGCGGCTGAGGAGGCGACCGCAGAGGCAGCCGCCGAGCCAGCCGCCGCCGAGGCCGAGACGACCGCCGAGGCAGCGACCGAGGACGAGCCGAAGGCCTGACCCGCGGCCATGTGGCCGCGCAACTGGCTGTCACGGACAAGGGGAGCTGCCCTCGGGCGAGCTCCCCTCGTCGCGTCTCCGGGCGGAACGATGATCGAAATCGTGCCGTCAACCGTATGAAAGGCACGGTACGAAAGGCGTGCCCGGCCGCAGCGGCCGGCCGCACAGGTGCCGTAAACTGCGAAGCAGACCACCACAGGGCCTGGCGACCATGGATCGATTCGACAAGTTCACCGATCGAGCGCGGAAGGTGCTGACGCTCGCCCAGGACGAGGCGCAGCGCTTCAACCACAACTACATCGGTACCGAGCACCTCCTCCTCGGCCTCGTGCGCGAGGGTGAGGGCGTCGCGGCGCGCGTGCTCGAGAACATGAACGTCGAGCTGTCCAAGGTCCGCACCGCCGTCGAGTTCATCATCGGGCGCGGCGACCGGCCGGTGGTCGGCGAGGTGGGGCTCACGCCGCGCGCCAAGCGCGTCATCGAGCTCGCCATCGACGAGGCCCGACGGCTCGGGCACAACTACATCGGCACCGAGCACCTGCTGCTCGGCCTCGTGCGCGAGGGAGAGGGGATCGCGGCCGGCGTGCTCGAGAGCCTCGGAGTCAACCTCGACAAGGTCCGGCACCAGGTCATCCACGTCCTGAGCCAGTCGAGCAGCACCGCGCCCGCCCAGGAGACGAAGCGGCCGTCGAAGACACCGACCCTCGACCAGCTCGGCATCAACCTGACCGATGCGGCACGCGCCGGCACCCTCGACCCGGTCATCGGGCGCGAGAAGGAGATCGAGCGGGTCATCCAGATCCTCGGCCGCAAGACGAAGAACAACCCGGCCCTCATCGGCGAGCCCGGGGTGGGCAAGACGGCGATCGCCGAGGCGCTGGCCCAGCGGATCGTGGCCGGCGACGTGCCGGAGACCCTGACCGACAAGCGGGTCCTGACCCTCGACATCGGCTCGCTGGTGGCGGGCACGAAGTACCGCGGCGAGTTCGAGGAGCGGCTCAAGAAGATCATCGAGGAGCTGCGCAGCAGCCACGACAGCGTTCTCTTCATCGACGAGCTGCACACGCTCGTGGGCGCGGGCGCGGCCGAGGGAGCGATCGATGCGGCGAACATCCTCAAGCCGCCGCTGTCGCGCGGCGAGCTCCAGTGCATCGGCGCCACGACGCTCGACGAGTACCGCAAGTACATCGAGAAGGACGCGGCGCTCGAGCGCCGGTTCCAGCCCGTCATGGTCGACGAGCCGACGGTCGACGAGGCCATCGACATTCTCTTCGGGATCCGCGAGCGCTACGAGGAGCACCACCACGTCAAGATCAGCGACGAGGCGCTGCGCTCCGCGGTCGACCTGAGCGTCCGCTACGTCGCGGATCGCGCCCTGCCCGACAAGGCGATCGACCTGGTCGACGAGGCGGGATCGCGGGTTCGCCTGCGCAACGCATCGGCGCCGGCGGAGATCAAGACGGCCCAGCTCGCGCTGGAGGAGGTCACGCAGCGCAAGGACGAGGCGATCGCCGGCCAGGACTACGAGGCGGCCGCCCGGCTGCGCGACGAGGAGGGGCAGGCCAAGGAGGCGATCGAGCAGCTGCGCGAGAAGTGGCACGCCGACCAGTCGAAGGAGACGCCGGTCGTCACCGACGAGGACATCGCCCAGGTCGTCAGCATGTGGACCGGCATCCCGGTCATCCGGATCAGCGCCGAGGAGTCGGAGCGCCTCCTGCACATGGAGGACGCCATCCATGGCCGCGTCATCGGCCAGCAGGAGGCGATCGCGACGATCAGCAAGGCGGTGCGAAGGGCGCGCGCCGGACTCAAGGATCCGAAGCGGCCGATCGGCTCCTTCATCTTCATGGGCCCGACGGGCACCGGTAAGACGCTGCTGGCGCGGGCGCTCGCCGAGTTCCTGTTCGGCTCGGAGGACGCGCTCATCAAGATCGACATGAGCGAGTTCATGGAGCGCCACAACGTGTCGCGCCTGGTCGGCGCCCCGCCCGGCTACGTCGGCTACGACGAGGGCGGCCAGCTGACCGAGGCGGTGCGGCGCAAGAGCTACTCGGTCGTCGTCCTCGACGAGATCGAGAAGGCGCACCCCGAGGTCTTCAACATCCTCCTCCAGATCCTGGAGGACGGGCACCTGACCGATGCCAAGGGGCGCCGCGTCGACTTCCGCAACACGGTCATCATCATGACCAGCAACATCGGCGCGCAGCAGATGCAGCGCGACTCGTCGATCGGGTTCCGCGCCGGCGCGGCCGGGGAGGCCGCCCAGGCTGCCGCGGACTACGACCGCATGAAGGAGAAGGTGCTCGGCGAGCTGAAGAACACCTTCCGGCCGGAGTTCCTGAACCGCATCGACGCCACCGTGGTCTTCCGATCGCTCACCCGGGAGGAGATCCGCGAGATCGTCGACCTGCTCCTGAAGCGGGTGAAGGACCAGCTCGCCGGCCAGGAGATGGAGCTCCAGGTCACCGATGCGGCCAAGGACGCCATCATCGTCAAGGGCTACGACCAGGCCTACGGCGCCCGTCCGCTGCGGCGCGAGATCCAGAACCAGATCGAGGATCCGCTGGCCGAGCGGATGCTGCAGGCGAGCTTCGAGCCGGGCGACACGATCATCGTCGACGCCGGCCCGGAGGGCGAGCTCACGATCGAGCGTGCCGCGCCGCCGGCGAAGCGCCAGGCCGCCAAGGCCGGGCGATAAGCGCCGCGTAAGGGCGCGGTAACCGGTCCGATGTCACGATAGACGCGGACCGCGTCCGAGTCGTCATCAACCAGCCCCGCCTGAGGCTCCGAGTGCCCGCCGTCAAGACCGCCTACCTGTGCCAGCAGTGCGGCGCAGCGTCGCCCAAATGGGCCGGTCAGTGCCCCGGCTGCGGAGCGTGGAACACCCTCGTCGAGACGGTCGCTGCCCCGAGCGCCTCCCGCAGCCGGCCATCGTCGGCGGCGCGTGCCATGGCGGGGCTCGCTGCGGTGACTCCCATCGGCGCCGTCACCAGCGCAGAGGCTGACCGGCTTCGCTCCGGGATCGGCGAGGTGGACCGCGTGCTCGGCGGAGGCTTCGTCCCCGGCTCGATCGCCCTCTTCGGCGGCGATCCGGGCATCGGCAAGTCGACGCTGCTGCTTCAGCTGGCGGGGCGGCTGGCGGAAGGCGGTGGCTCGGTGCTGTACGTCACCGGCGAGGAGTCCGCCGCACAGGTCCGTGGGCGTGCCGAGCGCATCGGCGCCGTGGTCGACGGGCTCCAGCTGGCGGCGACCACAGATCTCGAGACCGCGCTCGCGGCGATCGACGCCAGCAAGCCGGCGCTGGCGGTGGTGGACAGCGTTCAAACGCTCACCAGCGCCGAGCTCAGCGGGCCGGCCGGCAGCGTGGGTCAGGTTCGCGAGGTGGCCGCACGCCTGGCGGAAGCGGCGAAGACGAGCGGCACCTGCGTCGCGCTCGTCGGCCATGTCACAAAGGAGGGAACGGTCGCCGGTCCTCGCACCCTCGAGCATCTCGTCGATGCCGTCATCTACCTCGAGGGGGAGCGGCTCGGCGCGACGCGCCTGCTCCGTGCGGCGAAGAACCGGTATGGCTCGACCGACGAGGTCGGGGTGCTCGAGATGCGTGGCGACGGCCTGGCCGAGGTGGACGACGCGAGCCGGTTCTTCCTCGAGTCGGACGAGTCGCCGACCGCGGGTGCGGCGATCACGATCGCCCTGGAGGGGACCCGGCCCCTGGCGGTCGAGATCCAGGCGCTCTGCGCGCCCGCTGGCTACGGCTCCCCTCGTCGTGCGACCACCGGAATCGACGTCAATCGCGTCCTCATGCTGATCGCGGTGCTGGCCCGCCACGCCGGCCTGAACCTCACCGGCCACGACGTGTACGTCAATGTGGCCGGCGGCCTGCGGATCGACGAGCCCGCCGCGGACCTCGCCGTGGCCACGGCCCTCGCCTCGAGCCTGCGTGAGCGACCGGTCGTCGCCGCCACGGTGCTGGCGGGGGAGGTTGCCCTCTCCGGACGCCTTCGCGCGGCCGCGCGCGCCGAGCGTCGCCTGCTCGAGGCCACGCGCCTCGGGTTCGATCGGCTCATCACGGGCCCGACCCGTGGCGGGGAGAACGACGGGCGGCGCGGGCTGGCGGTGGCCCGCGACATTCGCGAGGCGCTCGGCGTGGCGCTGGAGACCTGACCCACCCCGTACGATCGTGGACGTCGTGAGGGGCGCGTGCTAAGGTGCACGCCGTCCGGGGCCCGGCCGCTTCATCTCACTTCATTCGGGCGGATCCCAGGCTGATCATCCACCGCACTCATCGGGAACATGAACCGCATCGTTCAGCTCACGGGTGCCCTCCTGGGCACCCTGTTCGGCTTCGCGCTGGGGCTGGCCCTCCTTCAGCGTGCCGGCGACCTCATCGAACCGGCCAATCGTCCGGCGTTTCTCACCGCGTTCGTGGTGGCGACGCTGCTGTTCGGCTACCTCGCGATCCCGTACGTGACCATCTATCCGGTCCGGCGTGCGGTCGAGAAGCTGTCGGAGGCCGGCGCCGGCGAGTTCGCCCTCGGCGTTGGCGCGATCGTCGTCGGGCTCCTCATGGGCGTCCTCATCGGTGTGCCCCTCGCTCAGGTCGGAGGCACGCTGGGGTCGCTTGGCCCGCCGGTGGTCGCCATCTTCCTGGCGGCGATGATGCTCATCATCACGATGTCGAAGCGGGACGTCCTGCTTCCTGCCATCACCGGCATCGTGCCCGGCGTGCGACCGCGTGGGATGACGAACCGCGTCGTGATCGACACGAGCGCGATCATCGATGGCCGCATCGCCGATATCTCCGCCACCGGCTTCATCCTCGGGACGTTGATCGTGCCGCGGTTCGTGCTCGACGAGCTCCAGCGCATCGCCGACTCACCTGACGCGATGCGCCGCAACCGCGGACGCCGCGGCCTCGAGATGCTCTCGGCACTTCAGAAGGACGCCGTCTCGCCGGTCGAGATCAGCGAGGCCACCTACCCCGAGGTCGCGGAGGTGGATGCAAAGCTGATGGCCTACGCGCGCGACAACGGCGCGGCAATCCTCACCAACGACTACAACCTCAACAAGGTCGCGGATCTCCAGGGGATTCGCGTCCTGAACATCAACGAGCTTGCCAACGCCGTGAAGTCGGTGGTGCATCCTGGCGAGGAGATGAGGGTGCGCATCATCCAGGAGGGCAAGGAGACGGGGCAGGGCGTCGGCTATCTCGACGACGGCACGATGATCGTGGTCGAGGGAGGCGTCCGCTTCATGGACAAGGAGGTCCCGATCAACGTCACGCGCGTCCTTCAGACGGTCGCGGGGCGGATGATCTTCGCGCAGCCTCGCGGCGAGGCGGAGTGACGCGGCGCCCGGTCCGATGAGCGGCTCATACGCGGCGATTCTTGTTGCGGCCGGGCGGAGCACGCGGATGGGCAGCGACAAGCTGTGGGCGGACCTGTGGGGACGCCCGACCTGGCGCTGGAGCCTCGACACGCTGCTCGCAGCGGCCGAGCTCGAGCGACTCGCGATCGCGGTTCCACCTGAACAGCTTCAACGGTTCACCGACGCGCTCCCGCCCTCGGCCGATCGATGCCTCGTCGTGGCTGGCGGCGAGGGGCGAGCCGACTCGGTGATCGCGGGCCTATCCGCGTTGAGCGCGGCCGGCCTGGCGGACGACACCCTCGTGCTCGTCCACGACGCTGCGCGTCCCGCCCTTACGCCAGAGCTCGTCGCGAGCGTCGCCGATGCGGCTGCGGCGTTCGACGGAGCGGTCGTCCCCGTCATCCCGGTCGTCGACTCCCTCAAGCGGGTACGGAACGAGCGCGTCGTTGCCCCGGTCGAGCGCGACGAGGTCGCGGCCGCGCAGACGCCCCAGGCCGCGCGCCTCGGTGCCCTGCGGGCGGCGATCGAGGAGGCGCATGCGTGGGGCCGGCCGATCACCGACGATGGCGGAGCCCTTGCCGCTGCCGGGGTGCCGGTGCGGGTGGTCGCCGGCGACCCGGCCAACCGCAAGCTGACCGACCCGGCCGATCTCGTGACGATGCGTGCCGCGCTCGCGATGCGCGCTACCGGCCTCGTGGCGGGGGCGCAGGCCGAAGCGGGCCACCGCGTCGGGATCGGCTTCGACGCTCACCGCCTGGTCGCTGGTCGGCCGATGGTCATCGGCGGCGTTGCCTTCACCGATGAGGCGCGGGGCCCCGAGGGCCACTCGGACGGCGACGCCGCGCTGCACGCCCTGATCGACGCGCTGCTCGGCGCGGTCGCGCTCGGTGACGTCGGAACGCTCTTCCCGGCCGGCGAGGCCTGGGCCGGAGCCGACTCGGCGGACCTCACCTCGCACGCGGTGCGGCGCCTGGCCGAGGGGGGATGGCGCCCGTTCAGCGCGGCGCTCAGCGTCGTGATTCGCCGACCGGCGATCGCTCCGCGCCGCGACGACATCGCGGAGCGCATGGCCGCTCTGCTCGGGATCGAGGCCGGCGCGGTCTCCGTCACGGGCACCACGTCCGACGGCCTCGGTTTCGCCGGTGAGGAGGGTCTTGCAGCCTGGGCCGTGACAACGGTCGAGCCGATCGCGTGAGCGAGTGGATCGGCGGGAGGCGCCCGGTGGCGGAGGCGCTGGCCGCCGGCCGCGAGGCACATCGGCTGCTGATCTCGGCATCGGCCAGGCCGTCGCCGGAGCTGCGAGCGATCACCGATGCCGCCCGCCGCCTCGGCCTGCCGACGGACCGCGTGCCGGCCGATCAGCTGACCAGGATCGGCGCGTTTGACGGCCACCAGGGCGTGCTGCTGGAGGTGGGGGAGCGTCGGTTTGCCGACCTGCCCGAGATGCTGGCCACGTCGCGCGCGGCGGGACACGACCCCTTCGTCCTCGTCCTCGAGCATCTCCAGGACCCGACGAATTTCGGCACCCTCTTGCGCTCGGCCGAGGCCGCCGGGGTGGACGGCGTCGTCTTCCCGGAGCGGGGAGCGGCCCCGCTCAGCGCGGCCGCGGTCAAGGCCAGCGCCGGGGCCAGCGAGCACTTGCTGCTCGCGCGCCTGCCGACGATCGGCGACGCAATCCATGACCTGAAGACCGCGGGGCTGCGGCTCGTGGCCGCCGACCAGGAGGCGCCTGCATCGGCCTGGGAGAGCGACCTCACCGGCCCGATGGCGCTCGTCGTCGGTAGCGAGGGGAGCGGCCTCTCTGGCGCAACGAAGCGCCGATGCGACCTGCTCGTCAGCTTCCCGATGGCCGGGCGCGTGGCCAGCCTCAACGCATCGACGGCCGGCGCGCTGCTGCTGTTCGAGGTGGTCCGCCAGCGTCGCTGAGTCCGACCAACGGCGGGATACAATCGCCCGGCGCGCCGAGGTAGCTCAATGGCAGAGCATCGGTTTTGTAAACCGACGGTTGTGGGTTCGACTCCCACCCTCGGCTCCATCGGTTGAGGGCCTTCGGAGCCTTCGATATACTCCGGCACTGGGCGGCGACACACCACGCGCCGGCCGGACCGCATGGGTAGGTTGAGCAGGTGGTGAGCTCCGCTGACTGTAGATCAGCCGTCTTTCGACTGTGGGGGTTCGATTCCCTCCCTGCCCACCACGCTTCCCATCCGAAGAGCCATCGAGCCGGTCTCATGAACCTCGGCCTGCGACCGAGATTTGCCAAGATTGACCGATGGTTGCCCAGGATCCGCTGATCCTGCGACACTGCGCGCATCCGCCGACCGCGGTGGCGCGCCGAGGCGGGCCCACGTAGCTCAGCAGGCAGAGCACTTCCTTGGTAAGGAAGAGGTCTCCGGTTCGAACCCGGACGTGGGCTCCAGCACCCGTCGCGCCCGGTGTCATGGCCTTCGGAGATGACCGCGACCTTGGATCTCAACGTCGTCCTGCCGTTCCTGAGCTCGGCGCTCTCGTTCGTGTTCGCGGCCATGGTCGCCGACCAGTGGATCCAACGCCGCCAGCCGTATCAGCTGGTGTGGGCGGTCGGCCTCCTCTGGTACGGGATCAGCGCCGGCACCGAGTTCCTCGGCAGCGCCTACGGCTGGAACGAGTCGCTGTACCGCGCGTGGTACCTGTTCGGCGCCTTCGGCGTGGCCTCCTACCTCGGCCTCGGCACGGTCTACCTGCTCAACCGCACGCGCTTCGGTTACTTCGTCGCCGTCTCGTTCGCCCTAGCCGCGCTCTTCAGCTTCCTGACCTCGGTCAAGTACGCGCGTGAAGGGACGCCGGCGTCGGATGCGACGATCGTCGCCGTGGTCGCCGTCTCGCTGCTCTCGGCGGTCGCCCTCGCCGTGGTGACCCGCTTCGCGCGCCGATGGGTGGGCCACACCACGGCCGGGATCCTCGTGGCCGCATCGGTCTTCGTTGCGTGGGCCACGCTGACCGTCCCGTTGGCGCCACCCGGATACGCCATCGATGGGATCGGCATCCCCGTCGGCTCAGCCATGCCGGCCGACCTGCGGATCCTGACGCCACCCTTCAACATCGTCGGCGCCTTCGCCCTCGTCTTCGGCGCCGTCTACTCCGCCTACATCTTCATGCCGAAGGCGCGGGTCATGCGGGTGACCACCGACGTCCCGGTGATCGGCGCCCTCGGCCGTGCGGTCGCCGTGGTCGTGAACTTCGTGGCCTCCATCCCCGGCGCCTGGCGCGCCTTCCGCGCCGGCACCCTCAACTCGCGGGTGCCGGCGACGCTGCTCATCGCGCTCGGCGGCTTCATTCCCGGATGGACGAGCGGCCTGAGCCGGTTCGGGGTGACCTGGTCGTTCTTCATCGGCGAGCTGATCGGGGTGGTGCTGATCTTCCTGGGGTTCCTCGTCAGCATCGAGGTCTTCAGCGACGTGCGGCTGCCGTTCACCCACATCGTGCTGCGCCGGCGTGACCGGGGCGCCTCGAGCGCTGCGACCGAGGGCGGCTGACGGACCGACCGCGCCAAGCGCGCCGATAAATCGGACAGAATTTCACGCGGAGGACCGCTCTCGCGGCGCTTCGACCGATACATCGGACACGGGTTCACCGGAGCCGAGGCTCGTGTGAAGAAGTGACTCATCTATCGGTCAACGGGCTCACCCATCCGTCCGCGCCAAAGACACTCGGCTCGTTGACTGCGACCGAGCGAGTCGGGTAAGATCACACGACCTCCCCCGGTCGCCAGGCTTATTTCAGTGTGGCCGCGGATCAGTTGGATTCGGCCGACGGGCGCGGGGGACGAAGTAGGAAACGAACCACGTGGCAAAGGCCGAGAATCGAGCTGTGATCTCGCTGGCGTGCACCGTGTGCAAGGAGCGCACGTACAGCACCCGGAAGAACAAGCGAAACGACCCGGGGCGCATGGAGCTGAACAAGTTCTGCCCGCGCTGCCGGCAGCACCAGCTGCACCGGGAAACCAAGTAGCCGTCGCGTTCCGTGTAGGGGTGTAGCTCAATTGGTAGAGCACTGGTCTCCAAAACCAGCGGTTGCAGGTTCGAGTCCTGTCGCCCCTGCCACCTCACGGACGCATCGGCTCGCCATCACGCAGCCATAGGAAGAACCAAGCCATCGTGTTGACCGGCGTTCGCCGATACCTGGTCGAGAGCTGGGCCGAGCTCAAGAAGGTCGCCTGGCCGACTCGCGAGACCGTGATCCGCCTGACCCTCTTGGTCGTGGCCGTCTCGATCGCCGTGGGCCTCTACATCTTCGTGCTGGACACCATCTTCAACAACGTGCTCGAGGCACTGCTCCCATGACCGACGACATCCAGCAGGAGACCCTGAACGAGGCGCGCGAAGCCGCGCGGCTCTCCCGTGAGGCACCGCGGCCGGGCGAGATGCCGGCCGGCGACGCGAAGCAGTGGTACGTGATCCACACCTACTCGGGCTACGAGAACAAGGTGAAGGCAAATCTCGAGCACCGCATCGAGTCGATGGGCGTGGAGGACCAGATCTTCCAGGTCCTCGTCCCGATGGAGGAGGAGATCGAGATCCGCAACGGCCAGCGCCAGACGGTGAACCGCAAGGTGTTCCCGGGCTACGTGCTGGTCGAGATGGCGATGAGCGACGAGTCGTGGTACGTCGTGCGCAACACGCCGGGCGTGACCAGCTTCGTCGGCTCGGGCAACCGCCCGCTGCCGCTGGACGAGACCGAGGTCAAGAAGATCCTCAAGCAGATGGGGGTCGAGACGCCGAAGTTCAAGGTCCAGTACTCCAAGGGCCAGAGCGTCCGGGTCAAGGACGGGCCGTTCGCCGAGTTCATCGGCACCGTGGACGAAGTCAACCCGGAGAAGAACAAGGTCAAGGTGCTCGTCAGCATCTTCGGCCGCGAGACACCCGTCGAGCTCGACTTCCTTCAGATCGAGAAGCTCTAGCAACCGAGACCGATACGGCGCCGATCGGGTCGACCGGGGCGCCGCCAGCAACGAGAGGGAGGGGCGCATCGGCCCCGTCCGGACCTCGAGAGGAGACACATGGCGAAGAAGATCAGGGCGATGCTGAAGGTGCAGGCGCCCGCCGGCGCCGCCACCGCCGCCCCGCCCGTCGGGCCGGCGCTCGGCCAGCACGGCATCAACATCATGGAGTTCATCAAGGCCTTCAACGAGCGCACCGCCGATCTGCGCGGCTACGTCGTCCCGGCCGAGATCACCGTCTACGAGGACCGCTCGTTCACGTTCGTGACAAAGGCTCCGCTTGCCGCTGCGCTGCTCAAGCGCGCCGCCGGCGTCGAGTCGGGCAGCTCGCAGCCGAACCGCGACAAGGTCGGCCAGGTCACGCGCGCGCAGCTGCGCGAGATCGCGACCGTCAAGATGGCGGACCTCAACGCCAACACCGTCGAGCAGGCAATGAAGATCATCGAGGGCACCGCGCGCTCGATGGGCATCGAGGTCGCCCAGTCATGACGCACGGACGCAAGTACACCGAGGCGGCCAAGCTCGTCGAGCCCGACCGCCGCTACGAGATCGCCGAGGCAGCCGAGCTGCTGCCGAAGCTGTCGATCAGCAAGTTCGACGGTACCGTCGAGGCGCATCTGCGCCTGGGCGTCGATCCGCGCCACGCCGACCAGCTGGTGCGCGGGACGGTCGTTCTCCCGCATGGCACCGGCAAGGCATCCCGCGTCATCGTCTTCGCCCAGGGCGAGAAGGCCCAGGAAGCGCTCCGCGCGGGTGCGGACGAGGTCGGCGGTGACGATCTCGTCAAGAGGATCGACGCCGGCTGGTTCGATTTCGACGTCGCCATCGCGACGCCCGACATGATGGGCACGGTCGGCCGTCTCGGGAAGAAGCTCGGCCCGCGCGGCCTGATGCCGAACCCGAAGTCCGGCACCGTGACCTTCGACATCGAGCGCGCCGTCGGCGAGATCAAGTCGGGCCGAATCGAGTTCAAGGTCGACCGGGCGGGGATCGTCCACGCACCCGTCGGCCGTGCCTCGTTCACGCCCGAGCAGCTGGCCGCAAACGTCGCCACGCTGGTGGACGCCATCAACCGGGCCAAGCCATCGGGCGCCAAGGGCACATACATGCGCACGCTGACCCTGGCCCCGACCATGGGCCCGGGCGTGCGCGTCGACATCCCGTCGGCGCTCGCTGCGGCCAACGCCTAGGGCCGTCGCAGGACGGATGTCGAGCGCATCGGCTAGGATGCGAACTCGACAACCGAAGAAGCCGAAGACCGCGATGTGCCCGGGTGAGACCCCCGGCCAATCGTCGGCGCTGTAACCATCCAGACGCCGCGGCACGCGCAGGCACGAATGAACGACTCGCCTCACGGCGGTTCTCGTGTCGCGCACGCAGGACCGCCGTTTTGATTTGCCCGTAATCAGCTGCCTCAGGGAGGACGAGAAGAAGAACCGATGCCGACCGATGTCAAGCGCCAGGCCGTCGCCGAGCTTGCGGAGAAGCTCCGCAGCAGCTCCGCCATGGCCGTGGCCGACTACCGGGGCCTCACGGTCTCGGAGATGCAGTCGGTCCGGAGGACGCTCCGCGAGAGCGGCGTCCAGCTCACCATCGCCAAGAACCGCCTGCTGAAGATCGCCGCCGACGAGGCGGAGCGCGCCGAGCTCAAGCCGATGCTCACGGGGCCGACCGCCCTGGCCACGATCGACGGTGACGAGGCGGCCATGGCGAAGGCGCTGGCCGATGCCTTCCGACCGTACTCCCGCACCGTCACCGTCCGCGGTGGCATGCTCGGCAGCCAGGCGATCGACGCATCGCAGCTGACCCGGCTGGCGACGCTCCCGTCGCGCGAGGTCCTGCTCGGCAAGATCGCCGGCGGGATGGCCGCACCGCTGACCGGCATGGCCGGCGTGCTTGCCGCGAACCTGCGCAACCTCGTGGGCGTTCTCAGCGCCGTTGCCGACAAGAAGCAGCAGACCCAAGACGCGGCCTGACGGTCGCCAAGCAACCACAGGAGAACCGATACCGATGGCGACCAAGACCCTGGACAAGGACCAGATCCTCGAGGCGATCGACACGATGACCGTCCTCGAGCTGAGCGAGCTGGTGAAGGCCTTCGAGGAGCGCTACGGCGTGACCGCGGCCGCCCCGGTTGCTGCCGCTGCCGCCCCCGCCGCGGGTGGCGACGGTGCAGCCGCCGCGGCAACCGAGGAGCAGACCGAGTTCGAGGCGCTCCTGACCGATGTCGGCGCCAACAAGATCCTCGTCATCAAGGCCGTCCGCGAGCTGACCGGCCTGGGCCTCAAGGAGGCCAAGGACCTCGTCGACGCCGCCCCCAAGGCGGTGAAGGAGGGCGTCACCAAGGAGGAGGCCGAGGCGGCCAAGGAGAAGCTGGCAGAGGCCGGCGCGACCGTCGAGGTCAAGTAGCTCCCACTTCCGCGAACCGGGCCGGCCCACTGGGGCCGGCCTCTTCGTTTCCGCCTGTGCGGGACCGATAGATCGGACGAAATCGCACGCGAAGCCCTGATCCGGTGACATCGCGACCGATAGATCGGACCAAATCGCACATGAGCTCGTGGTCCGGTGAAATCCTGACCGAAGGATCGGACAGGTCATTTCGCTATTCGACGGACCTACGGGAGACCGCGACCGTCCGGCGCGGATGCCCCGACCGCTTCAGTTGACGAAGCGGTCGAGCGTGATATAGTTTCCGTTCGCGTGTCCGCGCCTCACCCTGCCTTCCTCCAGGAGTACTGAATGGCCTTGGCCGAGTCTGCCAGCCGATTTGAGCTGGCTCCGATTCGTGAGAACTTCTCGCACATTCCAGAGGTCCTCCCCCTCCCGAACCTGATCCAGACCCAGACCGAATCATTCGAGTGGTTCGTCTCCACCGGCCTCCGTGAGCTGTTGGATGAGATCACTCCGATCACCGACTTCACCGGCAAGAATCTCGAGCTGCACTTCCGCGAGTTCTACTTCGAGGAGCCGAAGTTCAACGAGGAAGAGTGCCGCACCCGCGACCTCACCTACGCGAAGCCGCTGAAGGTGGAGGTCGACCTCGTCATCAAGGAGACCGACGAGGTCAAGCACCAGACCGTGTTCATGGGCGACTTCCCGTGGATGACGGACCAGGGCACCTTCATCATCAATGGCGCCGAGCGCGTCGTCGTGTCGCAGCTCGTGCGCTCGCCGGGGGTCTACTACACCGGTGCCGAGGATCCGGCGTCCGGCCGGCAGCTGCATGCCGCCAAGGTGATCCCGAACCGCGGTGCCTGGCTCGAGTTCGAGACCTCCAACAAGGACCTGCTCAGCGTCAAGGTCGACCGGAAGCGCAAGATCCCGGTCACCACGCTGCTGCGCGCCGTCGGGCTCGAGACCGCCGAGATCCAGAAGATCTTCGCGCCGGCCGACGACAACCCTGAGCACCCGTACATCCAGCTGACGCTGGAGAAGGATCCGGCGCAGGACCAGGACCAGGCGCTCATCGAGGTCTACAAGAAGCTCCGCCCGGGCGACCCGCCCACGGTCGACAACGCCAAGGCCCTCGTCACCAGCCTCTTCTTCAACTTCCGCCGATACGACCTCGGCCGCGTTGGGCGCTACAAGCTGAACAAGGCGCTCGTCGACGTTGCGGACAAGCTCAAGTTCCAGCTGCCGGCCGAGGAGACCGCGAACCCGCGGGAGAGCCGGGTCATCAGCCGTGACGACATCGTCGCGATCATCGGCAAGCTCATCGAGCTCAACAACGGTCGAGGCGATCCCGATGACATCGACCACCTCGGCAACCGTCGCATCCGCGCCAACGGCGAGCTGATCCAGAACCAGTTCCGCATCGGCCTCCTGCGCATGGAGCGCGTCGTCAAGGAGCGGATGACGATCACCGACTCCGACCAGGCGACGCCGAACACGCTGATCAACATCCGCCCGGTGGTGGCCGCCATGAAGGAGTTCTTCGGCGGCAGCCAGCTGAGCCAGTTCATGGATCAGACGAACCCGCTGGCCGAGCTGACCAACAAGCGTCGCCTCAGCGCGCTCGGCCCCGGTGGCCTCAGCCGCGAGCGCGCCGGCTTCGACGTTCGCGACGTGCATCCGTCCCACTACGGCCGGATGTGCCCGATCGAGACGCCGGAGGGCCCGAACATCGGCCTCATCGGCTCGCTGGCGACGTACGGCAAGATCAACCGCCACGGCTTCATCGAGACGCCGTACCGCAAGGTGCGCCGCTTCGTTGGCAGCCGCGACAAGCAGGCCGACGCCGTCGGCCAGGTCCTCGCCGAGGACCTCGTCCTCTCCGACGGCGCCAAGCCGGTCGCCAAGGCGGGCGCCTCGATCGACGAGGGCACGTGGTCGAAGATCAAGGATGCCAAGGTCGCCCAGGTCCGGATCCGGCCGGTCGTCACCGAGGAGATCGTCTACCTCGATGCGTCCGAGGAGGAGAAGTTCCACATCGCGCAGGCCAACGCCGCGCTCGATGACGCGAACCGCTTCGCCGAGGACCGGGTGCTCGTCCGCTACAAGGACAAGTTCCTGGAGGAGTCGGTCGACGTGATCGACTACATGGACGTCAGCCCGAAGCAGATCGTCAGCGTCGCCACGGCGATGATCCCGTTCCTCGAGCATGACGACGCGAACCGCGCGCTGATGGGCTCGAACATGATGCGCCAGTCGGTGCCGCTCCTCCAGCCGGAGGCTCCGGTGGTCGGAACGGGCGTGGAGTACCGCGCCGCGTTCGACTCGCAGGGCGTCATGGTGGCCCGGGCCGGCGGCACCGTGGTCAGCGTCACCGCCGACCACATGGTGATCGAGCGCGACGAGGGCGACGAGCGCGACGAGTACAAGCTCAAGAAGTTCCTCCGCTCCAACCAGGGCACCTGCATCAACCAGCGGCCGGTCGTCGACGTCGGCGACCGGGTCACGGCCGGGCAGCTCCTGGCCGACGGCTCGAGCACCGATGCCGGCGAGATGGCGCTCGGCCAGAACATCCTCGTCGCCTTCCTCCCGTGGGAGGGCGGCAACTACGAGGACGCCATCGTCATCAGCGAGCGTCTCGTCAAGGACGACCTCTTCACGAGCATCCACATCGAGAAGTTCGAGATCGAGGCCCGCGACACGAAGCTCGGCCCCGAGGAGATCACCCGCGACATCCCGAACGTGGGCGAGGAGAGCCTGCGCAACCTCGACGAGGACGGGATCATCTACGAGGGCGCCGAGGTCCGACCCGGCGACATCCTCGTCGGCAAGATCACGCCGAAGGGCGAGACCGAGCTGACCGCCGAGGAGCGGCTCCTTCGAGCGATCTTCGGTGAGAAGGCGCGCGAGGTGCGCGACTCGAGCCTGCGCCTGCCGAGCGGCACGCGCGGCATCGTGGTCGACGTCCGCCAGTTCAGCCGTGACTCCGGCGACGAGCTCCTGCCGGGCGTGAACCGCCTGGTGCGGGTCAGCGTCGCGCAGAAGCGGAAGATCGCCGTCGGCGACAAGATGGCCGGGCGGCACGGCAACAAGGGCGTCATCGCCAAGATCCTCCCGATGGAGGACATGCCGTTCATGCCGGACGGCACGCCGGTCGACATCGTCCTCAACCCGCTCGGCGTGCCGAGCCGGATGAACATCGGCCAGATCCTCGAGACGCACCTCGGCTGGGCCATGAAGGCCCTCGGCCTGAAGGCGGCGACGCCGGTCTTCGACGGTGCCACCGAGGAGCACATCGCCGATGCGCTGAAGCGCGCCAAGCTGCCGGCCGACGGCAAGACGGAGCTCTTCGACGGGCGCACCGGCCAGTCGTTCGATCACCGCGTGACGGTCGGCTACATCTACATGCTCAAGCTCCACCACCTGGTGGAGGACAAGATCCACGCCCGGAGCACCGGTCCGTACAGCCTCATCACCCAGCAGCCGCTGGGCGGCAAGGCGCAGTTCGGTGGCCAGCGCTTCGGCGAGATGGAGGTGTGGGCGCTCGAGGCCTACGGCGCGGCGAACATCCTCCAGGAGCTCCTCACCGTGAAGTCGGACGACGTCATGGGTCGCGTGCAGACCTACGAGGCGATCGTCAAGGGCGAGGAGATCCAGTCACCCGGCGTGCCGGAGTCGTTCAAGGTGCTCATCAAGGAGCTCCAGGCGCTCGGGCTGTCGGTGGAGATCCTGAACGAGAACGAAGAGGAGATCCGCTTCATCGAGGACACCGGCAGCTACCCGCTTCCGGACCTCGGCGGAATCAATCTCCAGGGATTTGAGGAGTAGTCGCGGCGCGGCGCCGGCGGGGCGTCGCGCAAGAAAGCCATCGGTCTATCTCAGCCCGGGCCTGGTCAGCCCGCGGTCAACCCGAGCCACGGGCGGCGCGCAGCCGCAGGAGTCGTAGCAGCTCATGCTGGAAGTCAACAATTTCGACGCGATCCGGATCAGCCTGGCGTCGCCCGATCAGATCAAGGGCTGGTCGTCGGGCGAGGTCACGAAGCCGGAGACGATCAACTACCGCACGCTCAAGCCGGAGAAGGACGGCCTCTTCGACGAGCGCATCTTCGGTCCCACCAAGGACTGGGAGTGCTACTGCGGCAAGTACAAGCGCATCCGCTACAAGGGCATCATCTGCGACAAGTGCGGCGTCGAGGTCACGCGCTCGAAGGTCCGCCGCGAGCGGATGGGCCACATCAAGCTGGCCAGCCCGGTCAGCCATATCTGGTACTTCAAGGGCACGCCCAGCCGCCTCGGGATCCTGCTCGACATCAGCCCGCGCAACCTGGAGCGCATCCTCTACTTCGCGCTCTACATGGTCACCCGCGTCGACGAGGCGCAGCGCGACAAGGCGATGCAGCGCGTCGACGAGGAGGCGCAGGGGCGCATCGACACGGCGCAGGCCGCGGTCGACGAGAAGAGGGCCGAGCTCGAGGCCGCTGTCACCGACAAGCGGACCGAGGTCGAGGCGGCCCACGAGTCTGAGAAGCAGCGGATCGCCGACGGCCAGACGTCGCGCACCGAGGAGCTGACCACGGCCGCCCAGGCGGTCGAGGCGACCATCAAGGGCGGCGGCAAGACGCTCGCCGATGACGTCGTCTTCGCCGCAACCGGCGAGGTCATCGGTCGTTCGGGCGACACCAGCAAGGAGTCGCTCGCCAAGCTGCGCGAGGTCGTCAAGGGCGAGGTCGGCGCGGTCACCAAGGATGCCAAGGAGGCGCTTGCCGGCGCCGAGGAGAAGTACCAGGCGTCGCTCGCCGACCTCACCTCGGGCATCGAAGAGGCGACCGCCACCGAGCGCGAGCATGTCGCTCGTGAGACCGACGATGCGCGCCTCTGGGCCCGCACCGAGCGTGCCCGGTTGGCCGACATCCAGCCGCTGAAGATCCTGACCGAGGCCGAGTACCGCAACCTGACCGAGATGCACGGCCGGATGTTCGACGCCGGCATGGGCGCCGAGGCGGTGAAGCGCCTCATCGAGCAGATCGACCTCGATGAGCTGAGCCAGACGCTCCACGTCGAGATGCGCCAGACCTCCGGGCAGCGCCGAAAGAAGGCGATCAAGCGCCTGCGCCTGATCGAGGCCTTCCGCAAGTCCGGCGCGCGTCCGGAGTGGATGATCCTCTCGACGCTGCCGGTCATCCCGCCCGACCTGCGCCCGATGGTCCAGCTCGACGGCGGCCGCTTCGCGACCTCCGACCTGAACGACCTGTATCGGCGAGTCATCAACCGCAACAACCGCCTCAGCCGGCTCCTCGACCTCGAGGCGCCCGAGATCATCATCCGCAACGAGAAGCGGATGCTCCAGGAGGCGTGCGACGCGCTGATCGACAACGGCCGGCGCGGCCGGGCCATCGCCGGCACCGGCAATCATCGGCTCAAGAGCCTCTCCGACATGCTGAAGGGCAAGCAGGGGCGGTTCCGCCAGAACCTGCTCGGCAAGCGCGTCGACTACTCGGGCCGCTCGGTCATCGTGGTCGGCCCCGAGCTGAAGCTGCATCAGTGCGGCCTGCCGAAGAAGATGGCGCTCGAGCTGTTCAAGCCCTTCGTCATGCGTCAGCTCGTCGAGAAGGGCTTCGCCCACAACATCAAGAGCGCCAAGCGCATCGTCGAGCGCGTCCGTCCCGAGGTGTGGGATGTCCTCGAGGACGTCATCAAGGACCATCCGGTCCTCCTGAACCGTGCCCCGACGCTCCATCGGCTGGGCATCCAGGCGTTCATGCCGGTCCTCGTCGAGGGCTCGGCGATCCAGATCCATCCGCTCGTCTGCTTCGCGTTCAACGCGGACTTCGACGGCGACCAGATGGCGGTCCATGTGCCGCTCTCGACGGCCGCGCAGCAGGAGGCCAAGGACCTCATGCTGTCGACCCGCAACTTGCTCTCCGCGGCCGATGGCTCGCCGGTGGTGAGCCCGACGCACGACATGGTGCTCGGCTGCTTCTACCTGACGATGGGCGAGGAGAAGGATCGGACCGTCGGCACCGCGGCGCGCGACTTCAAGCCGTGGCAGGTGTACTCAGATGACGCCGAGGTCATCCTGGCCGTGGCGTCCGAGTCGATCCACCTCCAGGATGTGGTGCGCGTCGAGACCGAGACGTGGGACGGCGACGTCGCGACCGGCAAGCCGGTGCGGAGCATCGTCACCACTACCGCCGGCCGCGTGATCTTCAACTCGATCCTGCCCCCCCAGATGCGGTTCGTTGACCGCGTCATGGACCGTAAGGGCCTCAAGGAGATCATCGCGCGCTGCTACCGCGACCTCGGTCCGGAGGCGACGGCCACGCTGGTCGACGGGATCAAGGCGATCGGCTTCCACTATGCGACGGAGGCGGGCATCACCATCGGCATCGAGGACCTGGCGGTTCCGAAGCAGAAGGCTGCGCTCCTGAAGAAGGCTGAGGGGCAGGTCGACGGCATCGACCGCGAGTTCCGGCGTGGCTTCATCACCGAGGACGAGCGCTACACCCAGACCGTCGAGGTCTGGCGCGAGACGACCGACAAGGTGACCGAATCGATGCTGTCCGGGCTCGACGAGCGTGGATCGATCATGCTCATCACGAACTCGGGCGCGCGCGGCTCGGTGACCCAGGTCCACCAGCTGGCCGGCATGCGCGGCCTGATGGCCGACCCCTCGGGTCGGATCATCGACCTGCCGATCCGCTCCAACCTGCGCGAGGGGATGAGCGTCCTCGAGTACTTCATCTCGAGCCACGGCGCCAGAAAGGGCCTGGCCGACACCGCCCTGCGCACCGCCGACTCCGGGTACCTCACCCGGCGCCTGGTGGACGTGGCGCAGGACGTCATCACGCGCGAGGACGACTGCGAGGCAAGCGTCGGCACGTGGATCACGCGCGAGGAGTCAAACCTCATCCCCGAGCCGTTCGTCGAGCGCCTCATCGGGCGCATGGCGGCGATGGAAATCGTGGACGAGAAGGCCAAGGAGACGATCGTCGAGCGCAACGCCGAGATCGACGAGGCCGCGCTCGAGCGGATCGAGGCCGCCGGCATCGACCGCGTCAGCGTTCGGTCGCCCCTCACCTGTGTCGCGCGCCATGGCGTGTGCCGCATGTGCTACGGCCGCAACCTGGCCACCGGCGACCTGGTCGAGCTCGGGCAGGCGGTGGGCATCATCGCGGCCCAGTCGATCGGTGAGCCGGGCACGCAGCTCACGATGCGGACCTTCCACACCGGCGGCGTCGCCGGAGAGGACATCACCCAGGGCCTGCCGCGCGTCGAGGAGCTCTTCGAGGCGCGCATCCCCAAGGGCCAGGCCACGATGACGGAGATCGACGGCACCGTCGAGGTGCCGCCGGCGGTGGGCGACCAGCAGATCCTGGTGCGCATCACGCATCGGGAGGCGTACGACACGCCCTTCAAGCTCACCCCGCAGCACGAGGTGCTCGTCGCCAACGGCGACGAGGTGACCGAGGGCCAGCTGCTGGCTCGCAAGGGCGAGGGCGAGGACCTCGTCGAGGTCAAGGCACCGGCCGCCGGCCGCGTTACGAAGAAGGGCAGCACGCTGACCCTCCACATCGAGGATGTCGACGTGCGCGAGTACCCGGTTCCGCACTCGGCGCGCCTGCGCGTCGCCGATGGGGACACGGTCTCAGCCGGCGACTCCCTGACCGAGGGCTCGCTCAACCCGAAGGAGCTGCTCGAGATCAAGGGCGTGGACACCGTCCAGCGCTTCCTGGTCGCCGAGGTCCAGAAGGTGTACCGATCCCAGGGCGTGACGATCAGCGACAAGCACGTCGAGATCATCGTGCGCCAGATGCTGCGCAAGGTGACCGTCGACAACGCCGGCGACACCGAGCTGCTGCCGTCGGAGCTGATCGACCGCTTCGAGTTCGAGGAGACGAACAACCGGATCCTCGCCGAGGGCGGCGAGCCGGCGACGGCGCAGACCGTCCTGCTGGGCGTCACCAAGGCGTCGCTCAACACGTCGTCCTTCCTTGCCGCCGCCTCCTTCCAGGAGACGACGCGGGTGCTGACCGAGGCCGCCATCAATGGCGCCAAGGACCACCTCATCGGCCTCAAGGAGAACGTGATCATCGGCAAGCTGATCCCGGCCGGGACCGGCGCCGAGGCACGCCGCCTCGCCGCCGAGCGCGCCGCGCAGATCCCGATCGAGGAGGAGGAGGCCCAGCGCGAGGCCGCCGCCGCTCGTGCCTTCCTGTCGGCTGACCCCGACGCCGATGGCGACGGCGACGTCGAGCCGGACGAGGCCGAGGCCGCCGCCGAGGAGGCGGGCGACACGGTCGCCGAGCTCATGGGCGCTGGCGACAATCCCGAGATGGAGGCCGCGGTCGAGGAGAAGGTCTTCGACGAGCTGACCGAGGAGGAGCAGGAGCGCCAGGCCGAGGAGGCCACGGCCAAGAAGTAGAGCTCCCAGCGATCCGACGCGAAGGGCGGCCTCATGGCCGCCCTTCCTCTTGGGCGCCTCACCGGCGGCCATCGGTCTCGAAGCGCCCACATTCACATGGAGTGGGCGTTGACCGGTGAGATTCGCCCTCGAGCGTCCGGATTCACATCGGGTGGGCGCCAACGGCCCGTTCGGGCCGTTCGAGCGATTCCAGGGCTGCTACGGCCCACGTGGTGTGAATCCGGACGCCTCAACTGCAAGGGCCCTCGATTGACACTGAGCACCGTGCTTCCGTATACTTCGCAGCCGGTGTCCCGCCCGCGGGACGCCTTCGTGTGTGCCCCCGGCATGAGCCGAATGCTTGGCCGATTGGGCAGCCCATACCGGCCTCCCTGCCGGATCACCATGGGCGCCATCGGGGCCATCGATTCACTCAGTAGCAGCACGCGATACGAACGCGAGGTTCTCGTTGCCAACGATCAGCCAGCTGGTCCGCAAGGGTCGAAAGCCGGCCGTCAAGAAGGTGAAGGCTCCGGCGCTGCGCCGTACGCTGAACACCCTCAAGCAGACCACGTCTGAGGGACGCGGCGCGCCGCAGCGGCGGGGCGTCTGCCTGCAGGTCATGACGCGCACCCCGAAGAAGCCGAACTCGGCGCTTCGGAAGGTGGCGCGCGTCCGGCTGACCAACGGGATGGAGGTCACTGCCTATATCCCGGGCGTCGGTCACAACCTCCAGGAGCACTCGATGGTCCTCGTCCGTGGCGGTCGCGTGAAGGACCTTCCGGCGGTGAAGTACCACATCATCCGTGGCACCCTCGACGCCGCCGGCGTCCGCGATCGCCGGCAGAGCCGCAGCAAGTACGGCGCGAAGTCGCCGGGCAAGAGCTAGACCGATGCCACGACGTCCCACCATCGCGCGCAAGACGAAGTACGCCGAGCAGCTGACCGGCACGGCGCTGACGCTCGACCAGTTCACGAACAAGCTGATGCACGGCGGCAAGCGCCACCTGGCGCATCGGATCCTCGAGGGTGCTCTCGCTCGCTGTGAGTCCCAGGCGGGCCGCGCCGGCGTCGAGGTGCTCGAGCAGGCGCTGCGCAACGCGATGCCGCTCATCGAGGTCAAGCCCAAGCGCGTCGGTGGCTCGACCTACCAGATCCCGGTCGAGGTCCGCGCCGACCGTCGGGTCAGCCTCGGCATGCGCTGGCTCATCGAGTCCGCTCGCAAGCGCAACGGCAAGAGCATGTCCGACAAGCTCGCGGCCGAGCTGATGGATGCCAGCAACGGCATCGGCGCGGCCGTGAAGCGACGCGAGGACACCCACCGCATGGCGGAGGCGAACCGCGCCTTCAGCCACTTCAAGTGGTAGGCCGATGACCGCCAGCACTCCCACCCGCGCCGACCGCTCCGCCACGGACATCCCGCTGCAGCGCACCCGGAACATCGGGATCATCGCCCACATCGACGCCGGCAAGACGACCGTGACCGAGCGGATCCTCTTCTACACCAAGAAGATCTACAAGCTCGGCGAGGTCCACGAGGGCGCCGCGACGATGGACTGGATGGAGCAGGAGCAGGAGCGGGGGATCACGATCACCGCCGCCGCCACGACCTGCTTCTGGGCCGACCATCGCATCAACTTGATCGACACGCCCGGGCACGTGGACTTTACGGTCGAGGTGGAGCGCAGCCTGCGCGTGCTCGACGGCGCGGCCGTCGTGTTCGATGGCGTCGCTGGCGTCGAGCCGCAGTCGGAGACGGTCTGGCGCCAGGCCGACAAGTACCACGTGCCGCGCTTCTGCTTCGTCAACAAGCTCGACCGCACCGGCGCCGACTTCTGGCGCGTGGTCGACATGATCAAGGATCGCCTCGGGGTCAACGCCGTGCCGCTCCAGGTGCCGATCGGCGCCGAGGACAAGTTCCGCGGCGTGGTCGACCTCATCAACATGAAGGCGATCACCTACGGCAACGACCTCGGCGACCAGATCGAGGTCGGCGAGATCCCGGCCGACGTCCAGCAGCTCGCCGACGAGTGGCGCGAGAAGATGATCGAGGCGCTCGCCGACATCGACGACGACATCGCCCACAAGTTCCTCGAAGGCGAGGAGATCGGCGCCGATGAGCTGCGCGCCGCGCTGCGCGCCGGCACGCTGGCCTACAAGATCGTGCCCGTCCTCACCGGCTCCGCGCTCAAGAACAAGGGCGTGCAGCCGATGCTCGACGCGGTCGTCGACTACCTGCCCAAGCCCGCTCGACGTCCCGCCGGTCACCGGCAAGGACCCGAAGACGGACGAGGAGATCGCGCGGAAGACCGACCCGAGCGATCCCTTCACCGCGCTCGCCTTCAAGATCGCGGCCGACCCGTTCGTCGGGAACCTGGCCTTCTTCCGGGTGTACTCCGGGACGCTGAAGACCGGCTCGTATGTGTACAACAGCAGCAAGGGCGTCAAGGAGCGCGTCGGGCGCATCCTCCAGATGCACGCCAACCACCGCGAGGAGATCGACCAGGTCAGCGCCGGCGACATTGCCGCCGCGGTCGGGCTCAAGAACACGACGACCGGCGACACGCTGTGCGCCGAGGACAAGCCGATCGTGCTCGAGTCGATCACCTTCCCGGAGCCAGTCATCGAGCTGGCGGTGGAGCCCAAGACGAAGGCCGACCAGGACAAGATGGCGATCGCGCTCCAGCGCCTGGCCGCCGAGGACCCGACGTTCCGCGTGCACACCGACCAGGAGTCGAGCCAGACCCGCATCGCCGGCATGGGCGAGCTCCACCTCGAGGTGCTCGTCGACCGGATGCTGCGCGAGTTCAAGGTGCAGGCCAACGTCGGCCGGCCGCAGGTCAGCTACCGCGAGGCCATCCGCAAGACGGTTCCGAAGGCCGAGGGCCGCTTCGTTCGCCAGACCGGCGGCAAGGGCCAGTACGGCCACGCGGTGCTCACCCTCGAGCCCCTCGAGCGCGGCGCGGGGTTCGAGTGGGAGTCCAAGGTCGTCGGCGGGGCCGTGCCGCGGGAGTTCTGGCGCGCCATCGAGGCGGGCGTCGTCGAGGCGCTGGCCGGAGGCGTGGTCGCCGGGTTCCCGGTCATCGACCTCAAGGTGACCCTCATCGACGGGTCGTATCACGAGGTCGACTCGTCCGAGATGGCGATGAAGATCGCCGGCAGCATGGCCGCCAAGGACGGCGTGCGGAAGGCCGATCCGGCCATCCTCGAGCCGATCATGAAGGTCGAGGTCACCGCGCCCGAGGACTACATGGGCGACGTCATCGGCAATCTCAACAGCAAGCGCGGCACGATCGACGGGATCGATGAGCGCGGCAGCAGCCGAATGATCCAGGCGCACGTCCCGCTGGCCGAGATGTTCGGCTACGCCACCGAGCTGCGCAGCATGACCCAGGGTCGTGCCACCTACTCGATGGAGTTCGGCCGCTACGCGGAAGTTCCCAGCAGCCTCGCCACCGAGCTGATCGCAAAGTCCAACAGCTGATAACGCAAACGTAGGAGCGACGAAGGACCAATCATGGCCAAGCAGAAGTTCGACCGCAGCAAGCCGCACGTGAACGTCGGGACCATCGGTCATGTCGACCACGGGAAGACGACGCTGACCGCGGCGATCACCAAGTTCCTGTCACTCTCGGGCGGTGCGGACTTCCGCGCCTTCGACCAGATCGACAACGCCCCCGAGGAGCGGCAGCGCGGCATCACGATCGCCATCAGCCACGTCGAGTACCAGACGGCGAACCGCCACTACGCGCACGTCGACTGCCCGGGTCACGCGGACTACATCAAGAACATGATCACCGGCGCCGCGCAGATGGACGGCGCGATCCTGGTCGTGTCGGCCGCCGATGGCCCGATGCCGCAGACGCGCGAGCACATCCTCCTGGCCCGACAGGTCGAGGTGCCGAGCCTCGTCGTCTACCTCAACAAGGTCGACATGGTCGATGACGAGATGCTCGTCGACCTGGTCGAGATGGAGGTGCGCGAGCTCCTCACCAAGTACGAGTTCCCCGGCGAGGACATCCCGGTCATTCGCGGCTCGGCCCTCAAGGCCCTCGAGTCGACCAGCGATGACCCGGAGAACGCCGACTACGCCTCCATCAAGGAGCTGATGGACGCCGTCGACTCCTACATCCCGACCCCGGCCCGCGAGACCGAGAAGCCCTTCCTCATGCCGATCGAGGACGTCTTCGGCATCAAGGGTCGCGGCACGGTCGCCACCGGCCGCATCGAGCGCGGCGTCGTCAACACCGGCGACACCGTCGAGCTGGTCGGCATCCACCAGGACAAGGCTCGCCAGCTGGTGGTGACCGGCGTCGAGATGTTCAAGAAGACCCTCGACACCGGCGAGGCCGGTGACAACGTCGGCCTCCTCCTGCGCGGCATCGAGCGCGACGAGCTCGAGCGCGGCCAGGTGCTGGCCAAGCCCGGCACGGTCAAGCCGGGCACGAAGTTCAAGGCCGAGGTGCTCGTGCTCTCCAAGGAGGAGGGCGGCCGCCACACGCCGTTCTACGCCGGCTACCGGCCGCAGTTCTACCTGCGCACCACGGACGTGACCGGCGCGATCATCCTGCCCGCGGGCGTCGAGATGATCATGCCGGGCGACAACGTCAACATCGACGTCGAGCTGATCACCCCGATCGCCATCGAGCAGGGCCAGCGCTTCGCGATTCGCGAGGGTGGCCACACCGTCGGCGCGGGCGTGATCACCGAGGTCGCCGGCTAGCCCGCCATGGCAAAGCAGCGCATTCGCATCCGTCTCAAGGCGTACGACCACAAGCTGCTCGACCAGTCGGCCGAGCAGATCGTGGAGACCGCGCAGCGGACCGGCGCCGACGTCGCCGGCCCGGTCCCGTTGCCGACCCGTATCGAGAAGTACACCGTCATTCGCGGCCCGTTCGTCCACAAGGACGGCCGGGAGCAGTTCGAGATCCGGACCCACAAGCGCCTCATCGACATCATCGACCCGTCCACCAAGACGGTCGATGCCCTGATGCGACTGTCGCTCGCGGCCGGCGTCGATATCGAGATCAAGATGTGAACTCCCGCGGATGGGCCGCATCGGTCCATCACGAGGGCGTTCCGCCATCAGTGAGAGGAACACCAGAGAAGTGCCGGCAGGATTGATCGGAAGGAAGCTGGGGATGACCCGCATCTTCGTGGACGACGGCAGCGTCGTCCCGGTGAGCGTCATCGAGGCGACCCCGAACACCATCACGCGACTCCGCACCGTCGAGCAGGACGGCTATACGGCCGTGCAGCTCGGGAGCGGCAGCGCCCGCCGCGCGACGAAGCCGGTCGCCGGCCAGTTCAAGCACCTCCCCAAGGACCAGCAGAAGCCGAAGGCGGTGCGCGAGTTCCGCCTCGAGGCCACCGACGAGTACGAGGTCGGGCAGCAGCTCGGCGTCGACCTCTTCGAGGCCGGTGAGCTGGTGGACGTCACCGGCGTGAGCAAGGGCCAGGGGTTCACCGGCGTCATCGCCCGCCACAACTTCCGCCGCGGGCCGAAGACGCACGGGTCGGACCATCATCGCGCGCCGGGCTCCATCGGCGCCGGCACCTACCCCGGTCGAGTCTGGAAGGGCACGCCGATGGCAGGGCACATGGGTGACGAGCGGGTCACGGTCAAGAAGCTCAAGGTCGTGAGGGTCGATCCGGAGCGCAACCTCATCCTGGTGAAGGGTGCGGTGCCCGGGGCGCGCAACGGCCTGCTGCTCGTGCAGAAGGCGAAGTAGACGATGGCCCAGAAAAAGCCCACGGCCAGCACCACGGCCACGATCCTCAAGGCGGACGGCAAGGAGGCAGGGTCGGTGGACCTTCCCGAGACGCTGTTCGCTGCACCGATCAACGAGAGCCTCATCCACCAGGCCGTGCTGCGGCAGCTGGCGGGTCGCCGCATCGGCACCGCCGACACGCTGACCCGCGGCGAGGTGCACGGCGGCGGCAAGAAGCCGTGGCGCCAGAAGGGCACCGGCCGCGCCCGCCAGGGCACCAAGACGGCCCCGCAGTGGGCCGGCGGCGGCGTGGTCTTCGGCCCGCACCCGCGCAGCTACGAGCAGCGCATGCCACTGAAGATGCGTCGCAGCGCCCTGCGCGGCGTGCTCAGCGCCAAGCAGGCCGACGGCGCGCTCCGTGTGGTCGAGGGCTTCGACCTCGGCGAGATCAAGACGAAGGCGATGATCGAGCGGCTCTCGGCGTGGGACGCGGGCGGCAAGGTGCTGCTCGTGCTCAACAACCGCGACGAGGCGATCGAGCGATCCGCTCGCAACCTGCGCGAGGTGCGCATCATCCTCGCCGACAGCCTCAATGTGGTCGACCTGCTCGAGGCCGACACCGTGGTCTTCACCCGCGAGGCGCTTGACCGTGCGCAGGAGGTGTACGCGTGACCGCGATCAACCTGCACGACGTGCTGCTGCGCCCGGTGATCAGCGAGAAGAGCACGCTCGAGACCGAACGCAATAACTACACCTTTGCGGTCGCGCGCGATGCGAACAAGTTCCTCATCAAGGCCGCCGTCGAGGCGGAGTTCAAGGTGACCGTGCTCGGCGTGCGGGTCATCAGCGTGCGGCCCAAGCAGAAGCGTCGCGGCCGCAAGACCATGGGCACGGTGCCCGGCTGGAAGAAGGCCGTGGTGACGATCGCGCCCGGCGACAAGATCGAGCTCTTCGAGGCCGTGTGACGATGCCACTTCGCAACTACCGACCGACTTCGCCCGGCCTGCGCCAGATGACGCGCTCGACCTTCGAGGAGATCACGAGCGACACGCCGCACAAGCCGCTCACGGAGCGGCTCGTCCGCCACGCCGGCCGCAACAGCCAGGGCAAGCTGACGGTTCGCCACCAGGGCTCCGGCCACAAGCGTCTCTACCGGGTCATCGACTGGAAGCGCGACAAGGCCGGCGTGCCCGCCCGCATCGCGACGGTCGAATACGACCCGAACCGATCGGCGCGGATCGGCCTGCTCCACTACGCCGATGGCGACAAGCGCTACATCCTCCTGCCGCATGGCCTGGGCGTCGGCGACACCGTCGCTTCCGGCCCCGATGTCGAGGCGCGGACCGGCAATGCCCTGCCGCTTGCCCGCATTCCGCTCGGCACCCAGGTCCACAACGTGGAGCTCGTCGCCGGACGCGGCGGTCAGATCGTGCGGAGCGCCGGCAGCAGCGCGCAGCTGCTCGCCAAGGAAGGCAACTTCGCGACGATCCGCCTGCCGTCGGGCGAGGTCCGTCGCGTGCGGATCGAGTGCATGGCCACGGTCGGCCAGGTCAGCAACCTCGACCACGAGAACCAGAAGATCGGGAAGGCCGGTCGCGCACGGCACATGGGCAAGCGCCCGACGGTCCGCGGCTCGGCCATGAACCCGCGCGACCATCCGCACGGTGGTGGCGAGGGCAAGCAGCCGACCGGCATGCCGCCCAAGACCAAGTGGGGCAAGCCTGCCATGGGGCTGCGCACCCGCGTCAAGAAGAACAAGAGCAGCAAGCTGATCGTCCGCCGTCGGTACGGGCGGGGTTAGGAGCCGATAGATGAGTCGTTCCGTCAAGAAGGGACCCTTCGTCGACGCGCGCCTGCTCGGCCGCATCGACGATATGAACAAGCGCAGCGAGCGCAAGGTGCTGAAGACCTGGTCGCGGGCAAGCGTGATCTTCCCGCAGATGATCGGGCACACGATCGCCGTCCACGACGGCCGTCGCCACGTGCCGGTCTTCATCTCCGAGAACATGGTCGGGCACCGCCTCGGCGAGTTCGCGCCAACGCGCACCTACCGCGGGCACACGGGTCGAGCCACCGAGCGCTCGACGACGCTGAAGTAGGCCAGCCGATGCGTGTCTCCGCCACGGGAAAGTACATCCGCATCAGCTCCCGCAAGGTGCGGCTGGTGACCGACCTCATCGCCGGCAAGCCGGTCGAGGAGGCAGCGGCGATCCTGCGCTTCCTGCCGAACGCGGCAGCGAAGGACGTGGCCAAGGTGCTGAAGAGCGCCACCGCCAACGCCGAGAACAACTACAACCTGTCGGCCGACGAGCTGCGCGTGGTGAGTGCGGTGGCCAACGAGGGACCGACCCTGAAGCGTGGGCGACCGCGCGCACAGGGCCGCTACTTCCAGGTGCTCAAGCGAACCAGCCACATCACCGTCGCCGTGGCTGACCGAGAGGAGTCGTAAATGGGTCACAAGGTTCACCCGTACGGCTTCCGGATCGGCATCATCAAGCCCTGGCTGGCGAAGTGGTACGCGGACCGCGACTACGCGACCCTGCTCCAGGAGGACATGCGGATCCGGGAGCTGGTCGCACGCCAGCTGTCGAACGCCAGCGTCAGCCAGGTCGAGATCGAGCGCGGCATCAACCACGTCACCGTGACGGTGCACACCGCCAAGCCCGGGATCGTCATCGGCAAGGGCGGGGCGAACGTCGAGGCGCTGCGCACCAACGTCGGCAAGCTGACGGACAAGAAGGTCAAGCTCGAGATCAAGGAGATCCTGCAGCCCGAGCTCGACGGCATGCTGCTGGCCCAGAACGTCGCCGGTCAGCTCGAGCGCCGAATCGCGTTCCGCAAGGCGATCAAGCAGTCGATCCAGCGCACGATCAAGGCGGGCGCCAAGGGCGTGAAGATCCAGGTCTCGGGTCGCCTCGGCGGCTCCGAGATGAGCCGGACCGAGTGGGACCGCGAGGGTCGCATCCCCCTCGGCACCCTGCGCGCCGACATCAGCTACGGCGTCGTCCATGCGCATACAACCTACGGACGCATCGGCGTCAAGGCGTGGGTCTACCGTGGCGAGCAGCTCGGCGATCGACCGGGCAGCGCTCGGACCGAGCCCCGCGCCGCGCGCCGTGGGGCGGCGCCGACGCGCACGCGAGCCGCAGGCCGTGAGTCGGGCCAGGCTGCCGAGGCGGCTGGGGCCACCGCAGCGATCGAGCCGATGACGGCGACGCCGGAGGCAGTGGCCCCCGTGACCGCCGCGGCCGAGGCACCGCCGATCGATGCAGCTCCCATCGCGGCGCCGGCCGCCGCGGAGCCGATGCTCACACCGACCGACGTCTCCGACGAGACGCCAGCGGCCGTGGCCGAGCCGGTGGAGAGCGCTGCCGCCGAGGCGGAAGTCCCCACGGCGGAAGTCGCCGTCGCGGAGGTCGCTGCCGAGGCTCCGGCCGAGGAAGCTGTTCCGGCTGCCGACGCGCCGACCGCCGCTCCGGCACGCAAGCCGCGGACGAGGACGGCGAAGGCCGAGACGGCGGCGAAGGCCGAGAAGCCTGCCCGGGCCGAGAAGGCGACGAAGGCCGAGAAGCCGCCGACCACGCGCAAGCCGCGTGCAGCCAAGGCGGCTGTGCCCAAGGCATCCGAGGCGAGCGCACCCGAGGCAGCAGCCGACGAGCCCAAGGGCGAGGAGTCCTGACCGATGCTGATGCCAAAGCGGGTCAAGCACCGCAAGGTCCAGCGTGGTCGCCGTGCCGGTCTGGCGAAGGGCGGCACCACGGTCAGCTTCGGCGACTTCGGCCTGATGGCCGAGGAAGTCTGCTGGCTGACCAGCCGCCAGATCGAGGCCGCTCGCCGCGCCATGACCCATCACATCAAGCGTGGTGGCCGCGTGTGGATCCGGGTCTTCCCGGACAAGCCGGTCACGAAGAAGCCAGCCGAGGTCCGGATGGGCTCGGGCAAGGGCGCGCCGGACCATTGGGTCGCGGTGGTCAAGCCCGGCCGGGTCATGTTCGAGATGTCGGGCGTGTCGGAGCAGATCGCCCGCGAGGCGATGCGCCTCGCCGGCCACAAGCTTCCGATCACCACGCGGTTCGTCATGAAGGAGGGCCTCGAGCATGGACATCAGTGAGGTTCGAGCCCTCTCGGACAAGGATCTCGAGGGCGCGCTGCGAGACGCGAAGCAGGAGCTATGGAAGGTCCGCTTCGACCTCGCCACGCGACAGGAAAGCAACTACAGCAGGCTGCCGGCGACCCGCAAGCGGATCGCCCGCATCCTCACCGTGATGACCGAGCGTCAGCACGCGGCCGAAGCGGCCGCCGCTGATGCCGAGAAGGCCAGCTGATGCAGGGCAAGCGAAGAAGCAAGGTTGGACGCGTCGTGTCCGACAAGATGGACAAGACCGTCGTGGTCAGCGTCGAGCGGCTGCGGAGGCACCCGATCTACAAGCGGGTCGTCCGCCTCAGCAGCAAGTTCAAGGCTCATGACGCCGAGAACACGGCACGCGTGGGAGACACCGTGCGGATCGAGGAGAGCCGCCCGCTCTCCCGCGAGAAGCGCTGGACCGTGGTCGAGGTCGTCGCGCGCGGCTCCAGCGAGGAGCTGATCGACGGGACGGAGCAGGCATGATCCGGAAGCAGAGCAGGCTGCGCGTGGCCGACAACTCCGGCGCGCGAACGATTCAGTGCATCACCATCATCGGCCGCTCGACCAGCGACACGGCGATGGTCGGTGATGTGATCGTCGCCAGCGTCAAGCAGGCCCTGCCGAACTCGGGCGTCAAGAAGGGTGATGTCGTGCGGGCCGTCGTGGTGCGCACCACCAAGGAGTACGGCCGCCCGGATGGCAGCCACATCCGCTTCGATGAGAACGCGGCGGTCCTCATCACCCCGCAGGGCAGCCCGCGCGGGACGCGAATCTTCGGGCCGGTCGCCAGGGAGCTGCGCGAGCGGAACTACATGAAGATCGTCTCGCTCGCCCCGGAGGTGCTCTAGATGAACGTGCGAAGGGGCGACACCGTCCTCGTCCTGGCCGGCAAGGACCGCGGCAAGCGCGGCACCGTCGAGCGGGTCGAGAAGACGAAGCGAGGCTTCGGTGTCGTGATCCCCGGAATCAACATGGCGAAGCGCCACCAGCGAGCGCGCTCGCGGACGCAGACGGCCGGGATCATCGACATCCCGGTGCCGATCCACGTCAGCAACGTGCAGGTCATCTGCCCGCGATGCAACAAGCCGACGCGCATCTCGCACGGCCGGCTCGAGGGCGAGCATGCCCGCGGCACGCGCATCTGCAAGCAGTGCGGCGAGCAGATCGAGGTGACCTCGAAGTGAGCGCCAACGAGACGAAGACCACGCGCGCACGCCGCGCCGCGCCGACGAAGAGCAAGGAAGCCGCGTCGACCAACGGCGCGTCCGGCGGTGCGGCCTTCAGCCCGCCCGAGTACGCCGGGCTGCGGCGCCGATACCACGACGAGGTCGTGCCGGCCCTCCAGCGCGAGTTCAGCTATCCCAACCCGATGGACATCCCGCGGGTCGAGAAGGTCGTGGTCAACATCGGCCTGGGAGAGGCGATCGCCAACGCCAAGGCGCTGGACGCCGCGGTCGGCGACCTCGCCACCATCACCGGGCAGAAGCCGATCGTGACGCGCGCGAAGCGCAGCATCGCCCAGTTCCGGCTGCGGACCGGCATGCCCATCGGCGCCAAGGTGACGCTGCGCGGCCAGCGGATGTACGACTTCCTCGAACGCACGCTGGCGCTCGCGCTGCCCAGGATCCGCGACTTCCGGGGCATCCCGACGCGCTCGTTCGACGGCCGCGGCAACTTCAGCCTCGGGCTTCGGGAGCAGCTCGTCTACCCGGAGATCGACTACGACAAGATCGACCGCCTGCGCGGACTCGAGATCAGCATCGTGACGACGGCAAAGACCGATGAGGAGGGGCGAAAGCTCCTCGAGCTCCTCGGCATGCCGTTCCAGAGCGCCTGACGGCGTCATCGGCAGAGGAAGGACTCAAGCACGAACTGATGGCAAAGAAGTCGAGCATCGCCCGGACCAAGCGCGGAACGCGCTACGCCGTGCGCGATCACAACCGATGCCAGGTGTGCGGCCGCCCGCGCGGCTACATGCGCCGATTCGCGATGTGCCGAATCTGCTTCCGGGAGCGTGCCCTGCTGGGCCAGCTGCCGGGCGTGACCAAGTCGAGCTGGTAAGGCTCGCAGAACCAATCGACGTCCGTCGTCGCTGACGGCCGCCATCAGCGGAAGGCGCCACCCGGGAACGCCGGGAGCGAACCGCCGCCGAGGAGACGAACGAACACCGAATGAACGTGACCGATCCGATCGCCGACATGCTGACGCGCATCCGTAATGCGAGCGCAGCCCGGCACAAGGAGCTCAGCCTTCCATCCTCCCGGGTCAAGCGAGAGATCGCGCGGATCCTGGCCGAGGAGGGCTTCATCGATGCCTTCGAGACGCAGCCCGACGACGTCCAGGAGCAGCTGACGCTGCGCCTGAAGTACGTCGAGGGTCGCACCCCGGTGGTGACCGGCCTGAAGCGCATCAGCAAGCCCGGTCTGCGGGTTTACGCTCGCAAGACCGAGATCCCGCGCGTGCTCGGTGGTCTCGGGCTATCCATTCTCTCCACCTCCCACGGGATCATGACCGGCGCAGACGCCCGGAAGCAGAATCTCGGTGGCGAGGTTCTCTGCTACGTCTGGTAAGGAGCGAGCGCATGTCACGAATCGGACGAATGCCGATTCCGCTCCCGGACGGAGTGGAGATCACGCAGGACGGGAGCACCCTCCGCGTCAAGGGCCCGCTCGGCCAGCTCGAGCGCCGGCTCCATCCGGAGATGCGCGTCGAACGCGAGAACGGGGAGCTGCGGGTCGTGCGACCCAGCGACGAGCCGCGCCATCGGGCGCTGCACGGCCTGACGAGGACTCTGGTCAACAACATGGTCACCGGCGTCACGAGCGGCTTCACGAAGAACCTGGAGATCAGCGGCGTCGGCTATCGCGCCCAGCTCCAGGGCTCCAAGCTGGTGCTGGCGCTCGGCTACTCGCATCCCGTCGAGGTCGACCCTCCGGCCGGGATCGAGTTCCGGGTGGAAACCCCGACCCGCCTCGGCGTCTTCGGCGCCGACAAGGAGCTAGTGGGGCAGATCGCCGCATACATCCGCTCGCAGAGGAAGCCCGAGCCCTACAAGGGCAAGGGCATCCGCTACGCGGGCGAGCAGATCCTCCGCAAGGCCGGCAAGGCCGGCAAGGTCGGGGGAGCGTAAGGACAGACCGATGACGAACGCATCCCGCGACGCACTGCGTCGCAAGCGCCACGCCCGCCTTCGGCTCCGCATCAGCGGCAGCGCGGAGCGGCCGCGCCTGTCGGTCTTCCGCAGCGCGAAGTACATCTATGCCCAGGTGATCGACGACCTCAGCGGACGGACGCTGGCTTCGGCGTCAAGCCGCGAGCCCGATCTCGCCGGCGAGACGCCCGTCGACGTCGCACGATCGGTCGGCCGCACGCTCGCTGAGCGGGCGAAGGCGGCCGGCATCAGCGCGGTCGTGCTCGACCGGGGCGGATACCAGTACCACGGGCGGGTCCGCTCGCTCGCCGAGGGCGCCCGCGAGGGCGGCCTCAACCTGTAGAGCGAGAGGAGACAAGCGCATGGCACGGATCGATCCGTCCAAGCTCAACCTGGAGGAGAAGGTCGTCCAGATCAACCGGGTCGCCAAGGTCGTCCAGGGCGGCCGCCGCTTCAGCTTCAGCGCGGTGGTCGTCGTCGGCGACGGCAACGGCACCGTCGGCGCCGGGATCGGCAAGGCCGGCGAGGTGCCGGAGGCGATCCGCAAGGGCGTCGAGGACGCGAAGAAGCACCTGATCAAGGTGCCGCTCGTGGGCTCGACGATTCCGCACGAGGTGCATCGGCACTTCGGCGCGGCGCGCGTCATGCTCAAGCCGGCCAGCGCCGGCACCGGCGTCATCGCCGGGGGCTCGGTGCGCGCGGTCGTCGAGGTTGCCGGTATTCGGGACCTCCTGAGCAAGGCCCAGGGCTCGACCAACCCGATCAACGTCGTGCGTGCCACGATCGAGTGCCTGACGGCGCTCCGGTCCGCCGACGCGATCGCCGCGCTGCGGGGCCGGACGGCCGAGGAGCTCCTCGGCAAGCGCGGCGCCGAGCTGGCCCGCACCCCGCACGAGGTGCCGGAGCGGCGCGAGCCGATGAACACCGGGTTCGGGGGTGGACGTGGCCGCTAAGACACTGAAGGTCACCTGGGTCCGATCGACGATCGGGCACAAGGCGGCCGCGCGCGGCACCATCCGCGCGCTCGGCCTGCACCGGCTCCACCAGACCGTCGAGGTCGCCGACACGCCGATGATGCGCGGCATGCTGCGCCGCGTCGCCTTCCTCCTCGATGTCGAGGAGCCGGCAGGAACGCCCAAGGCGACATCGGCCGAGAAAGAGGAGACGAAGTGAAGCTCCACGACCTGCACCCGGCTCCCGGGTCGCGCAAGCCGTCGCGTCGCGTCGGCCGCGGCCACGGCTCCGGGCGCGGCAAGACCGCGGGGCGCGGCACGAAGGGCCAGAAGTCGCGTGCCGGTGGCAACCTGCCCGCCTGGTTCGAGGGCGGCCAGACTCCGCTCCACATCCGCACACCGAAGCTGCACGGCTTCCGAAACCGCGGGCGCGTGGCCTATGCGCCGATCAACCTCTCCCGGCTGGGCGAGGTGGCGAGCGGAACGCTCGTCACGCCCGAGGTGCTGGCGCACGACGGCCTGATCCGCGACACGAGCCTGCCGGTCAAGGTCCTCGGGGTGGGGGATGCCCCCAAGGGCATCACGATCCACGCGCATGGGTTCAGCAAGAGCGCGCTCGAGAAGCTGACGGCGGCAGGCTGCACCGTCCAGCGCCTCAGCTGGCCTGACAACGCTCCCGTCGAGCTCGAGAAGCCGAAGCGCCAGCCGAAGGCGAAGCGCGGCGGCAAGGCGGGGAAGGCAAAGAAGGCAGCCGCAGCGGCAGATGCGGACGAGGACGACGAGGCCAGCGCGCCCGCCGAGGCATCGGCTGAAGGCGAAGCGCCCGCCACCGACGAGACCGAGACAACGCCAGAGGGCGAAAGCGAGTCCGAGGCTTGATCGAGACGGTCGTTACCGCCTTCCGCGCGCCGGACATCCGGCGAAAGCTCCTCTTCACGCTCGGGATCCTGGCGATCTTCCGTGCGCTGACGAACGTGCCGGTGCCGAACGTGAACACGGCCGCCCTGACGGACCTCTTCACGAACAACCCGCTGCTCGGGATCCTCAACATCTTCTCGGGCGGTGGGCTGGCGGCGGCGTCGATCATTGGCCTCGGGGTGAACCCGTACATCAACGCCAGCATCATCATGCAGCTGATGCGGGGCGTGATCCCGGCCCTCGAGGAGCTCTCGCGCGAGGGTGAATACGGCCGCAACCGGCTCAACCAGTACACCCGCATGCTGACCGTGCCGCTGGCGTTCGCCCAGGGCTACGGGATCAGCGTGCTGCTCAGCGCGAACGGCGTGATCCCGGCGAACCCGCTGTTCAGCGTGGAGACCCTCAGCCTGCTGCTCAGCTTCACCGCCGGAACGATCCTGCTCATGTGGCTCGGCGAGCTCATCAGTGAGAAGGGCCTCGGCAACGGCATCAGCTTCATCATCTTCGCCGGCATCGTCGGCAGCATCCCGCAGCAGATCGGCCCCATCCTCTCCGCACCCGATGCGCTGACGCGGATCATCCCGTTCGTGATCGTGGCGATCGTCGTCATCGCCGCCGTCGTCTTCATCAACGAGGGCCAGCGGCGGGTGCCCGTCCAGTACGCCAGCCGCGTGCGCGGCCGCCGCATGTACCAGGGCCAGACCCAGTACCTGCCGCTCAAGGTCACGATGGCCGGGGTGATCCCGATCATCTTCGCCGTCAGCATCCTGCTCTTCCCGGCGCAGATCGCGACCTACTTCACCGCCAGCGACATCGACTGGGTGCGAAACACGGCCACCTGGATCAGTGAGAACCTCAACGGCACGAACAACATCCCGCTGTACGCGTCGCTGTACTTCGGGCTGGTGGTCTTCTTCACCTACTTCTACACGGCGTTCCAGTTCCGTCCCGACCAGACCGCCGACTATCTGCGCAAGAACGGCGGCTTCATCCCGGGCATTCGTCCGGGCAAGCCCACCGAGCAGTTCCTGGCACGCGTCACGAGCCGCATAACGCTCGGCGGCGCGCTGTTCCTGGGCTCCATCGCGATCCTGCCGTACATCATGACCGCCTTCATCCCGGGCACCCAGAACCTCCAGCTGGGCGGCACGAGCATCCTGATCATGGTCAGCGTCGTCGTCGAGACGATGAAGCAGCTCGAGGCCCAGATGATGATGCGGCACTACGAGGGCTTCATCAGGTGACCGATGGGACGGTCGGCCGCGTCGCGCCCGACGAGCGCCTGATCCTGCTGCTCGTCGGCGCGGTCGGTACCGGCAAGGGAACCCAGGCCAAGGCCCTCTCGCGCGAGCTCAAGCTGCCGCACCTCGCCTCGGGCAACCTCTTCCGTGCCGCGATGGCCGCCGGCACGCCCATCGGCGAAGAGGCGCAGAAGTACATGCAGCGCGGCGAGCTCGTGCCGGACGAGATCACGATCGGCATGTTCATGGACGAGCTCGCCAAGCCCCACGCCGCGCGCGGCGCGATCCTCGACGGCTTCCCGCGCACCGTGGGCCAGGCGACGGCGCTGGACGAGACCCTCCACGCCGTGGGCGAGGAGGTCGATCGTGTGATCTTCATCGAGGTCCCCACCGACGTCATCATCCGACGCGTCGGCGGCCGCTGGGTCTGCCCGACCTGCAGCACCCCGTACCACGAGACCGCCGACCCGCCGCGCGTGCCGGGCATCTGCGACAGGGAGGGCACGCCGCTGCGCCAGCGCGACGACGACCGGCCCGAGGTCGTGCAGGCCCGCCTCGACCGCCAGGTGCCGCCGATGCTCGGGGTGATCGATCACTACGAGCGGACGGGGATCGTCGAGCGAGTGGACGGCACGGCGCCGATCGACGCGATCACCGCCGAGATCCTGCGCCGAATGGGCGTCCCGTCACCCGAGCGATGACGAGGACCGGCGGCGCCAGCGCCGCGACCATCAAGCGTCCCGCCGAGATCGAGCGCATGCGCGCGGCGGGCACGATCCTGGTCGACATCCTCGACGTGCTGCGGGCCGAGATCAGGCCCGGGGTCAGCACCGGCGACCTCGACCGCATCGCCGCGGAGATGATCACCGACGCCGGCGCGGAGTCGTCGTTCCTCGGCTACGGCGGGAACCCACCGTTTCCCGGGGTGATCTGCGCCAGCATCAATGACGAGGTCGTCCACGGCATTCCATCGATGCGCCGTCGCCTCGCCGATGGCGACCTGGTCAGCATCGATATCGGCTGCATCGTCGACGGCTGGCATGCCGACTGCGCCCGCACCTGGCCCGTCGGCCGCGTGCCCCGCGAGGTCACCGAGCTCATCGACGCCACCCGGCGCGGGATGGAGGCCGGCATCGCGGCCGCCCGACCCGGCAACCGGCTGGGGGACGTCGGGCACGCGATCGAGTCGGTGGCGCACCTCCACGGCTACGGGATGGTTCGCGCGTTCGTCGGCCATGGCATCGGCCGGGCCATGCACGAGGAGCCCCAGGTGCCGAACCACGGGCGTCCTGGCACCGGCCTGCTCATCGAGCCGGGAATGTGCTTCGCCATCGAGCCGATGTTCAACCTGGGCGGCGACGAGGTGTTCGTGGAGAACGACGGATGGACCGTTCGCACCGCCGATGGAGCCCTCTCGGCACATTTCGAGAACACGATCGCGGTGACCGACGACGGTGCCGTTCTCCTCACCGAGCGCCCCGTGGGCTCACCATGACGCTTCTTGTGCCGGATCGGGCATCGAGGTATACTCCCCGTTCGGGGTCGCCGTGGCGCGGCGGCCTTTCCGTGTGTCAATCCCCATTCATTGATCGATGCTGAGACGAGGGTGCGTGCCGCTTGCCAAAGAAGGATGCAATCGAGGTCGAGGGTGAGGTCGTCCTCCCCCTGCCGAACGCGATGTTCAAGGTGCGCCTGGAGAACGGGCACGAGGTGCTCGCACACATCTCCGGGAAGCTGCGCCAGAACTTCATCCGCATCCTCCCCGGCGACACCGTCCGCGTCGAGCTCAGTCCCTACGACCTCACCCGGGGTCGCATCACGTACAGGATGAGATGAAGGTTTCTGCCTCCGTGAAGCCCCGCTGCGAGCGCTGCAAGGTCATCAAGCGCTCAGGCGTGGTGATGGTCATCTGCGTCATTCCCAAGCACAAGCAGCGGCAGGGGTAGCGGCATCGTGGCTCGTATCGCCGGCGTCGACATCCCCCGCGAGAAGCGGGTGATCATCGGCCTCACCTATATCCACGGCATCGGCCTCACCTCGTCGAAGAAGGTCATCACCGCGGCCAACGTGTCGCCAGACACGCGCGTGCGCGACCTCACCGACGAGGAGGTCAACCGCCTGCGGGAGATCGTCGACCGCCAGTACAAGGTCGAGGGCGATCTGCGTCGCGAGGTCAGCCTGAACGTGAAGCGGCTGATGGAGATCGGCTCCTACCGGGGCCTCCGCCATCGGCGCAACCTGCCCGTCCGCGGGCAGCGAACAAAGACGAACGCGCGGCAGCGCCGTGGGTCGAAGAAGACGGTCGGCGTCCGCCGCAAGAAGTAAAACGGGAGTTCCATGGTAGAGCGCAAGCGGGCTCAGCGCGGGAAGAAGCGCGAGCGAAAGAACGTTCCGGCTGGGCACGCGCATATCCAGTCGACGTTCAACAACACGATCGTCACGATCACCGACACCACCGGCAACGTCATCAGCTGGGGCAGTGCCGGCCTGGTCGGCTTCAAGGGCTCTCGAAAGAGCACCCCGTATGCGGCCGCCCAGACGGCCGAGCTCGCCGCGAAGCGCGCGATGGAGAACGGGATGCGCCAGATCGAGGTCTTCGTCAAGGGCCCCGGTGGCGGGCGCGAGCAGGCGATCCGCTCGCTCCAGTCCGCCGGCCTCGAGGTGACCGCCATCACCGACGTGACGCCGATCCCGCACAACGGCTGCCGCCCGCCGAAGCGGCGGAGGGTCTGAGCCATGGCCCGATATAACGACGCGGTCTGCCGCATCTGCCGGCGTGAGGGGCTGAAGCTCTTCCTCAAGGGCAGCCGCTGCTACAGCCGCAAGTGCGCCTTCGAGCGCCGCAGCACGCCGCCCGGCATGAACACCATGCGCCGCCGCAAGGTGAGCGAGTACGGGCTCCAGCTGCGCGAGAAGCAGAAGGTTCGCAAGAGCTACTCCGTGCTCGAGCGCCAGTTCCGCAACTACTTCGAGAAGGCGGACCAGCGCAAGGGCGTGACCGGCGAGAACCTGCTGCGGATGCTGGAGATGCGCCTCGACAGCGTCGTCTTCCGGATGGGCTTCGCAACCAGCCGTGCCCAGGCGCGGCAGCTGGTGACCCACGGTCACTTCTCGGTCAACGGTCGGCCCACCAACGTGCCGAGCTTCGCGACCAAGATCGGCGACCGCATCGAGGTGCGCGACAGCCGCCGAGGCCGCGAGTACTTCAAGGTCGCCGGCGAGACGATGAAGGCGGCCCAGATACCTGAATGGGTGAGCGTCGATCCGGCCAAGCTGTCCGGAACCGTGCTCGCCGAACCGGCGCGCGAGCAGATGCCGCTCGAGTTCAACGAGCAGCTCGTCGTCGAGTACTACTCGCGCTAGGAGTCAATCTCTTCCCATGATCGAACTCGAGACCCCGCTTCAGCAGCAGCCCGCGCCGTCGCCCCGCATCGACGAGGTCCACGCCGAGGGCAACCTGAGCAGCTTCGAGGTGACCCCGCTCCAGGAGGGGTACGGCGTCACCCTCGGCAACGCCCTGCGCCGCGTGCTGCTCGGCTCCCTCGACGGCGCGGCCGTCACCAGCATCCAGATCGCCGGCGTCTTCCACGAGTTCAGCACGATCGAGAACGTCAAGGAGGACGTCACCCAGATCGTGCTGAACGTGAAGAAGCTTCGGCTTCGCTCGTTCGCCCGCCACCCGCTGACGCTCAAGCTGGTCAAGCGGGGCGCCGGCCCGGTGACCGCCGCCGACATCAACGAGTCCGCCGACGTGGAGATCGTCAATCCCGACCTCGTCCTGCTCACCCTCGACTCCGACTCGGGTTCGATCGAGATGGACCTCACCATCGAGACCGGCATGGGCTATCGGCCCGCCGAGCACACCGAGGAGATGCCGATCGGCGTCGTCCCGGTGGACGCGATCTTCTCGCCGGTGCGCCGCGTGAACTATCAGGTCGAGAAGACCCGCGTCGGCCAGATGACCAACTACGACAAGCTCACGCTCGAGATCGAGACCGACGGCACGACCACCGCGCAGGCGGCACTCAGCCAGGCGGCCGACATCCTCGTTCGCGAGTTCGGCCGCTTCGCCGAGATCGGGCGGCCCGCGGTGGCCTCGGCCGACGACGCGCCGCTCGCTCCCAGCGCCAATATGCTCGATGCGCCGATCGAGGAGCTCGACCTTCCGATGCGGGCGTACAACAGCCTGAAGCGCAACAGCATCACGAAGGTCGGCCAGGTCCTCTCGCTCAGCGACGAAGAGTTCCTCCGCATGCGCAACTTTGGGCAGAAGAGCCTGGACGAGCTCAAGGAGCGCCTCGCGCTGCGCGGTTTCATCAGCCCCGAGTCCACCTCGATGAGCACTGACGAGTCGGACCTCCCGGCGTCGGCCGAGCTCGACGAGGCGGCCGCGGCCGAGCTCGACCGGGAGGCCTAGGCCGATGCCGCACCGGACCGCCGGGCGCAAGCTCAGCCGCCCGCACGCCCACAGGGTCGCCATGCTCGGCAACCTCGCCGTGGCCGTGCTGCGCTACGAGCGCATCAAGACCACCGAGGCGAAGGCCAAGGAGGTCCGGGGCGTGGTGGACGGCATGATCACGCTCGCGAAGCGCGGCGACCTCCATGCGCGGCGGCAGCTCATCAGCAAGATGCCGCACGAGCCGCTCATCGTCGACAAGCTGATGGGCGAGATCGCAACCAAGTACGCCGATCGCACCTCGGGATACACGCGGATCATCAAGCTCGGGCAGCGCCCCGGCGATGCCGCCCCGATCGTGCAGATCGAGCTCGTCTGAAGCAGACGGGCAACCAACAGAACACCGACACGGACCGATGGCCGCCAGGGCGCAGCGATGCGCGCGGGCGACGATCGAGTACGACGGGACGGCCTTCGCCGGCTCGCAGGTCCAGCCGAACGCTCGGACCGTGCAGGGAGAGCTGGAGGAGGCCCTTAACAGGCTGATCGGCGAGCGGATTCGCGTCCGTCTCGCCGGGCGAACCGATGCCGGGGTGCATGCCACCGGCCAGGTCGCGGCATTCTGCTACCGAGGGGCGCTGCCCGTCGCGGGCGGCATGCCCGAGCTGCGGCGACGGCTGAATGCCGTCCTGCCGCCGGACCTGGCCGTTCGCGCGCTCGTGCTCGGCGCCTCCCGGCTTCGATCCACGGCGGTCGGCGCGCCTGCGCGTCTATCGCTATCGGATCCGGCCCGGCGGCGTCTCACGGCCGCTTGACCGGCATCGGACGCTCGAGATCGACGATCCCCTCGACGTCGGGGCCATGCAGGCCGCGGCGGCGCGAATGAAGGGGGAGCGCGACTTCGGTGCGCTCGGCAGCCACGTCCATGGGCGGACGGTCCGCCACGTGGTCGAGCTGCACGTCACGCGTCGAGGGACGCTCGTCGAGGTTCGCGTCACGGCCGATGCGTTCCTGCGCCGAATGGTGCGCAGCATCGTCGCCGTCCTCATCGAGGTCGGTCGCGGCAGGCTTGCCCCCGAGGCGGTGGCGCGCCTCCTCGACGAGCCGGGGCGGGCCCTCCACGGTCGTGCGGCGCCCGCGCGCGGGTTGACGCTCGAGCGCATCGTCTACTGATCAGCCACCAGGAAAAGCCAAGGCAACACCGGAGAGCAGGGAACGTGAAGACCTACGCCGTCAAGGCGAGCGAGATCGAGCGCAGCTGGTGGGTCGTCGACGCGACGGACCAGACCCTCGGCCGGCTGGCGACCCGCATCGCCACCCTGCTGGAGGGCAAGCACAAGCCGATCTACTCGCCGCACCTCGACACCGGGGACCACGTGGTGGTCCTCAACGCCGGGAAGATCCGCGTCACCGGCGACAAGCTGCGGCAGAAGAGCTACTTCCGCCACTCGAACTACCCCGGCGGCCTCCGCGAGGAGAGCCTGGGATCACTGATCGTGCGCAAGCCGGAGCTCGTCATCGAGCGAGCCGTCAAGGGGATGCTGCCGCAGAATCGCCTCGGTCGCGCGATGTTCAAGAAGCTGAAGGTCTACAAGGGTGCGGAGCACCCCCACCAGGCGCAGCAGCCGACGACGGTCGAGCTGTAGCGAGGAGAGAACGAACGTGAGCACGAACTACGTCTACGGGACGGGCAGGCGCAAGACCGCCGTCGCGCGCGTCCGCCTCCTGCCCGGTGACGGCAGCGTCATCGTCAATGGCAAGCCGGCGGCGGAGTACTTCGGCGGCGCCTCCCCGGAGGGCGCGCTGCTCGTGCCGTTCCGCGTGACCGAGACGGAGGGTCGCTACTCGGCCAGCGTCCTCGTTGCGGGCGGCGGCGTCTCGGGGCAGGTCGGGGCCATCCGCCACGGCATCGCCCGCGCCCTCCTCAGCGCGCATCCCGACGCGCGAGCCTCGTTGCGCGAGGCGGGCCTCCTGACGCGCGATCCGCGCGCGAAGGAACGCAAGAAGTACGGGCTCAAGCGCGCCCGCAAGGCGCCGCAGTACACCAAGCGGTAGGCGGGCCGAATGCTGGGTATGCGCGTATATACTCAGCCGATGTAACCGCCGATGTAACACTGGGGGCCCCGGCGCTCGTCGTCGGGGCTCTTGGTATCATCGGGCACCGACCGCCGCCGCAGATGCAGGCACCGCACACACCGTGATCGACGCGATCCGTGAGTTCTTCGACACCTACCTGAGGGGCAGCTGGACGTCGATCATCGACATCCTGCTGGTGGCGTTCGTCATCTACTGGCTGTTCATCCTCATCCGCGGCACGCGCGCGGTGCGGATCGTCATCGGCCTGTCGATCCTGTATCTCGTCTACCTGGCCGCGATCTTCTTCGGCTTCGACCTGCTGCGACGGCTGATGGAGACCGCCGCGGTCGTCGGCCTCTTCGCGGTCGTCGTCGTCTTCCAGCCCGAGCTGCGGCGGGCGCTGGAGCAGATCGGAAGGATCGGGAGCTTCAACCGATTCTTCGTCAGCGCCGAGGTGGCCGGCGCCGAGCGCGTGGCGCGCGAGATCAGCCGCGCCGCCCGCATCCTGGCTGGCTCTCGGCACGGCGCGCTCATCACGCTGGAACGCGAGACGGGCCTCACCGATCTCGCCACCGAGTCCGGCGTGCCGGTGCACGCCGACCTCCGCGCCGAGCTGCTCGTCACGATCTTCTACCGAGGCACCGCCCTGCACGATGGCGCGGTCATCATCTCGGGCGAGGAGATCACCGCGGCCGGCGTGCTCCTGCCCATGAGCCAGAGCGCACTCGACAGCGAGCGGTACGGCACGCGCCACCGGGCGGCGATCGGCATCAGCGAGCAGACCGACGCCGTCGTCGTGGTGGTCAGCGAGGAGACCGGCTCCATCAGCCTCGTCGTGCGCGGGCGCATCGAGCGCAACCTGACCGAGGAGCAGCTCCGGCGCAGGATCTTCAACCTCATCCGACCCCAGACCCCGAGACGGGCCGTGCCCTTCCTTCGACGCACGCTCGACGGCAGGTGGCACCTCGGAACGCCCGAGCCCGAGCCGGCCGCCGATGAGCCGATCGACCCAGATGCGCGCGTCGTGACAGGCGCCGCCACCGATTCCGGCTCGGTGAGGCGCTGAGAGTGGGGATCCTCCTTCGCAACTGGCACCTCAAGCTCTCGGCAATCCTCCTCGCCACCATCCTCTACACCGGCCTCGTCTACTCCGGCTCGTTCAGTGAGTCAACGCTCGAGGTTCGCATCGAGCAGGTGAACGCCTCGGGGGACGTGTTCGTGCTCAGCGGCGATCCCGGCGTGGTCGAGGTGACGTACCGGGTCGCGAACGAGGAGGCCGGAGGTGTCTTGCCGACGGATTTCGCCGCGCAGGTGGACCTCTCTGCCTACGACATGACGCAGGCGCCGGAGCCGCAGCAGCTGCCCGTCGACGTGAGCAGCCTGAGGGAGGGGATCGAGGTGATCTCGATCGCCCCGGAAACGGTGCGAGTCCAGCTCGACGCCGTCGAGACGCGGAGCGTCCCGGTCGAGGTCGATCCGGGCGTCGTTCCTGCCGGGCTGGAGATCGACGATCCCGTCGTCAGCGCTGACGAGGTCGAGGTGCGCGGGCCCGCATCAGTGGTCAGCCAGGTCGACCGGGCGCGCGCGCTCGTCAACATTCCGGCCTCCGGGATCGACGTCAACGAGTCCGTGCCGCTGACGCTCGTTGATCTCGAGGGGCAGTCACTCGGAACCGGCCAGGTCGAGCTGGATCCGGAGGCCGTATCGGTCCAGGTCGAGGTTCGGGCGGTCGAGACGCAGACGACCGTAGCCGTGCGGCCGACCATCCAGCCCGGTGCGCCGGCCCCGGGCTTTGCGCTCGAGTCCCTCAGCGTGGATCCCTCATCCGTCACGATCGTGGGCCTGCCGGAGGACCTCGCCGAGATCCAGGCCGTGCAGACCGCCCCGATCAGCTTCGACGGCGCATCGGCGGATCAGACCTTCGAGGTCGAGCTCCAGCTGCCCGACGGCGTCAGCCTCGCGGACGGCGAGGTCGCGACCGTCACCGTCGTTGCGACGATCGTACCGTCGGTCTCGAGCCGGACGTTCGTCGTCGGTGTCGTGTGCGAGGGAGCGGGCGAGAACGCCTGCGTCCCGGGCCTCGATCAGCTGACGCTTACCCTCAGCGGTGCTGGAGCGGCGCTCGGCGGGCTGAGCGCGGCCGATGTGACGCCGGTGCTGGACGCGTCGGGGCTCGCTCCCGGCGCCCACTCGTTGACGCCCACCATCGTGGGCCTGCCCGCCGGCGTCGAGGTGCTCGCCATCACTCCGGGCTCCGTGCCGGTCACGATCGTCGCGCCGGCGCCGCCACCCACCCCGTCTCCCGCGCCGTAGATGGCAGGCCGCTTCGGCACGGACGGGATCAGGGGACCGGTAGGCTCCGAGATCAACGCGCCCCTGGCGCTGGCGCTGGGGCGCGCGGTCGGCCATCGCTTGGCCGGACCGAATCGCAGTGTCGTCCTCGGTCGCGACACACGCCGATCGGGGGAGATGCTGTCGGCGGCGCTCACGGCGGGCCTCGCCGCAACGGGGACCGACGTGGTCGACCTCGGCATCGTCACCACGCCCTGCCTGGTCCACGCCAGCGCCGACGACCGTGTGTCTGCCGGGATCATGGTCTCCGCCTCGCACAATCCGGCGGGTGACAACGGCCTGAAGGTCGTCGTCGCCGGTCGCAAGGCGGAGGACGCGATCGAGGCTGAGCTCGATCGGCTCATCGACGACCCATCGCCCATCGGCGAGCGCCCGAACCACGAGCTCGGCCGTCTTCGGACCGATACCGACGCGATCGAGGCCTACCGCCGTCATCTGGCCGCCATCGCGGGGGACGCGCTTCGCGGGCTGCGCATCGGGATCGACTGCGCCAACGGCTCCGCCAGCGCCGTTGCGCCGGACCTGTTCCGCAGCCTCGGCGCGGATCTGACGGTCCTCTTCGATGCCCCGAACGGGGTGAACATCAACGACGGGTGCGGTTCGACCCATCCGGAGCTCCTGGCCGACACGGTATCCGCCGCTGGCCTCGACCTCGGCCTGGCGTTCGACGGCGACGCCGACCGCCTCATCGCCGTGGACGAACGGGGTGGGCTCGTCGACGGTGACGCGGTGATGGGGATCTGCGCGCTCGAACGGCTCGGTACGGGGACGCTCCGAAACAACCTGCTCGTGACGACCGTGATGAGCAACGGCGGCCTCGAGCGAGCCGTGCGGCAGGCGGGAGGCCGGATCGTTCGCACGCCGGTCGGCGACCGCCACGTGTTCGAGGCGATGGAGCGTGACGATGCCGTGCTGGGCGGGGAGCAGTCGGGCCACATCATCTTCCGCGACCGATCGACGACCGGTGATGGGCTCCTCACCGCCATCGAGCTCGTTCGCGCACTTCGCCTGGCGAAGGAGCCGCTGTCCGAGCTCGCCGCGCGTATCCCGAGGCTTCCGCAGGTGGTGATAAACTCAGCCGTCCGTCGCCGGGACGACTGGCAGCGCGACGTCGAGTTCGTCGCCGCCGTCGATCGCGCCACGGAGCTTATGGCGGATCGCGGGCGCGTGCTCGTCCGGCCGTCCGGCACCGAGCCCAAGATCCGGATCATGGTCGAGGGCGACGATGCCAGCGAGATCGAACGCATCGCCCGGGAGCTCGCGACGCTCGCCGAGGCGCGATTCAACTAGCGTCGGGGACGCTCGAGGAGGGATTCATGTGCGGCATCGTCGGATACGTCGGGCCGCGTGACGCCGCCCCGATCCTGATCGAGGGCCTGCGGCGCCTCGAGTACCGCGGCTATGACTCGGCCGGGATCGCGGTCCTCACCGATGACGGACAGGTCTTCATCGAGAAGAAGGCCGGCAAGCTCAACAACCTCACCGATCACCTCAACGGTGACGCGCCGGCCGGGCATCCGGGCATCGGCCACACCCGCTGGGCGACGCACGGGCAGCCGAACGACACGAATGCCCATCCGCACACCGATTGCAGCGGCAAGCTGGCGCTGATCCACAACGGGATCATCGAGAACTACGCGGAGATCAAGGGCCGCCTCGCAGCCGCCGGCCACCGATTCACCAGCGAGACCGACACCGAGGTCCTCGCCCACCTGATCGAGACGAAGTACCGTGGCGACCTTGTCGAGGCGGTGCGCGAGGCCCTCAACGAGGTGCGCGGGGCATACGCCATCGGCGTCATGCACACCGATCACCCGGACCGGATCGTTGGCGCGCGGATGAACGTGCCGCTCATCGTGGGGCTCGGCCAAGGGGAGGGGTTCCTCGCCAGCGACGTGCCGGCCATCCTCGAGCACACGAAGAACGTCGTCATCCTGCACGAGGGCGACATCGCGGATGTCACGCCTGACGGCACGCGCATCCTCTCCCTCGACGGCACCGAGGTTCAGCGCGACGTCACCGAGATCCACTGGAACATCGAGGCGGCCGAGAAGGGTGGGTTCGCCCATTTCACGCTCAAGGAGATCTACGAGCAGCCGCACGCCATCCAGGAGTGCCTTCGCGGCCGGATCGACCCCGCCGGCGCCGTGACGCTCAGCGAGCTGGACGAGATCGCCGACAAGCTCCAGCGCGCCGAGCGGGTCTACATCGTCGGGTGCGGGACGGCCAGCTACGCGGCTCACGTCGCGGCCTATCTCATCCAGGACTGGGTCGGCCTGCCGGCCACGATGCAGATCGGATCGGAGATGCGGTACAGCCCTCCGCCGATCGATGAGAAGACGCTCGTCATCGGCGTCAGCCAGTCCGGGGAGACGGCAGACACGCTGGCCCCGCTGCGGCTTGCCCAGGAGCGTGGGGCGACGATCCTCGTCGTCACCAACGTGGTCGGCAGCGCGATCACCCGCGAGGCCGATGCCGTCTGCTACCTCCAGGCCGGGCCGGAGATCGCCGTGGCCAGCACGAAGGCGTTCGTGACGCAGGTCCTCGTGCTCCAGATGATCGCGCTGCACCTGGCGCGGATGCGTGGCACGCTTTCCGACAGCCAGCTCCGCACCTTCGGCCAGGCGCTGCGCAGCCTCCCGCGACTGGCGGCCGAGACCCTGACCCTCGCGCCGCAGATCAAGAAGCTGGCGCAGCAGTACGCGCGCGTGCGGGACTTCATCTTCATCGGCCGAGGCGTCGGCTTCCCGATCGCGATGGAAGGAGCGCTGAAGCTCAAGGAGCTCAGCTATGTGCACGCCGAGGGCTACGCCGCGGGCGAGCTCAAGCACGGCCCGATCGCGCTGCTCGACCCGGATACCCCGCTGGTGGCCATCGCGACGGCGGGATCGGTGTACGACAAGGTCGCGAGCAACGTTGCGGAGGCGCGTGCCCGCTCGGCGCCGATCATCGCGATCGCGACCCAGGGCGACGACCAGATCGACCATTACGCCCATGACGTGATCTACGTCCCCGAGACACCGGAGCCGATCAGCCCCGTCATCGCCGTGCTGCCGCTCCAGCTGCTCGCCTACGAGGTGGCGGTGGCCCGCGGCACCGATGTCGACCAGCCGCGGAACCTCGCCAAGTCGGTCACGGTCGAATAGCGCGCCGATGAGCCGGCATGAGATCGGGGTCGACCTGATCGACATCGATCGGATCGTCGGCGTCCTCGGTCGATTTCCCGATCGGTTCCGCCTCCGGGTGCTGACCGAGGGCGAGCAGCGCTACGTCGGGCGCAGGGTCGAGCGCATCGCGGGTCGCTGGGCGGCGAAGGAAGCGATCAGCAAGGTGCTCGGCCTCGGCGTCCGCGGTGTCGGATGGCGCGAGATCGAGATCCTGCCCAACTACGCCGGCCAGCCGCAGGTGCTCCTCCATGGCCGCGCCGCCCGACGCGCCGAGGCGATGGAGCTCGACGAGGTGAGCGTCTCCATCTCTCACGAGCGGCACATGGCCGTCGCCGTCGCCGTCGCCCATCGCCGTCACGGGTAGCCAATGGTCGGCAACGGGCCCCGCTCGATCACGCAACGGTGGGTGGCGAACCGCCTGCCGCCCCGGCCCGAGCGTGCGCACAAGGGCGACTTCGGCCGCGTCCTCGTCGTCGGCGGGTCGATCGACTATCCCGGCGCCGCGCTCCTCGCCGGCCTCGGCGCCATGCGTGCGGGAGCCGGTGTCGTCCGCGTGGCGGCTGCGGAGTCGGTCGCCGCGCGGCTGGCGGGCGCGGTGCCCGAGCTGACGTGGATGGCGCTCGACGAGGAAGCGCCCGGTCTCATCGCGCCCGGCGGATGGCGCCATGTAACGGCCGAGGCCGCCGAGCACGACGCCCTGGTGATCGGTCCGGGTCTCGGTCGGGTGCCGGGAACGGCACGGCGCACGCGAGCGCTGATCGCGACGCTGACCGGACCTGCGGTGATCGACGCTGACGGCCTGAATGCCCTGGCCGACGGCAGCCGCTGGTGGCAGGGCCTCCGCGCGTCGTTGGTCCTGACTCCGCACCCGGGCGAGTTCGCGCGGCTGATCGACGGTCCCGGCCCCGACAGCGCGGACGATGCGAGCCGCGCCGAGGCCGCAGCGGCCGCGTCGAGACAGTGGGACCAGGTGGTGGTCCTCAAGGGCGCGCGCAGCGTGGTGGCCGGGCCATCGGGCGACGTGCTGCGGTCGGACGTCGCAACGGCCGCCCTCGCGACCGCGGGGAGCGGCGACATCCTGGCCGGCGTGATCGGCGCGTTCCTCGCCTCCGGAACCTCTGCGCTCGAGGCGGCCGCCTGCGGGGTCGCGGTCCACGGTGCGGCCGGGCTGCTCGCCGCCGAGCGAATCGGGAGCGCCGGCGTGATGGCGAGCGACCTTGCGGCGCTGGTGCCGGAGGCGATCGCCCAGCTGCGCGGGGACCGCGGCGGGTGACCTCGGCCCGCAGCCCGCACCGAGCCTGGGTCGAGATCGATCACGTCGCGATTCGAGCCAACCTGCACGCGATCCGCGAGCGAGCACCAGGCAACGAGGTGATCGGGGTCGTCAAGGCCAACGCGTACGGCCACGGCGACGTGGCGGTGGCTCGAACGCTGCTCGGAGCCGGTGTCGAGCGGCTCGCCGTCGCAACGGTCGACGAGGCCATTCGGCTGCGTGCCGAGGGAATCGCCGCCCCGATCCTGGTCCTCTGGGCGGTTGGCCCGTCGGAGGCGGCGGCGATCGCCGAGGCAGACCTCGAGCCGGTCGTCACTGACGCGCTCGGCGTCGACCTGCTCGAGGCCGCAGCGGGGCGGGGCCGAATCCGCGTTCATCTCAAGGTCGATACCGGCCTCGGGCGCCAGGGAGTGGAACCGCAGTCGGCGCTCGAGCTGGCCGCGCGCATCGCCCGCAGCCCGCGGCTGGCCCTGGCCGGCACGATGAGCCACCTTGCCGTCCCGGGAGAGGACGACGCCTACACCGAGGTCCAGCTGCTGCGCCTGGCCCAGGTCCTCGACGCGATGCGCTCGGCGGGCATCGATCCCGGGCTCGTCCACGTGAGCGCAACCGGCGGAATCATCGCCGGCAGCGTCGCGTTCTCCGGCGCCATCCGACCAGGCCTGTCGCTCTACGGGCTCCTGCCGGCCTGGGCGTCCGCCGACCTGGTGCTGCGTCCCGCGCTTTCGGTGAAGGCGCTGCCGCTCCGCATCTTCGACCTCCCCGCGGGCACCCCGATCGGCTACGGCCTGCGCTACCGCGCAGCGCGCGACACGCGTATCGCGACGCTGGGCATCGGCTACGGCGACGGCTGGCCGAGGTCGCACGCGAACAACGGCTGGGCGCTGGTCGGAGGGCGGCGCGTGCCCATCGTGGGAGCGGTGAGCATGGATGGGCTGACCGTCGAAGTCGGCGATGTGCCTGGTGTAACCTACGGCGACGAATTCGTGCTCATCGGTGAGCAGGACGGGGTGCGAATCACCGCGGAGGAGGTCGCCGAGGAGCGCCGGACGATCAACTACGAGGTCACGACCGCGCTGCGCGGGCGCCTTCCTCGGCTTCACCTCGGAGCGGACTGACGGAGCCGCCGGATCGGATGAACGCCATGGCAGAACCGATCGAGATCGACATCTGGCAGGGGGACATCGCTGAGCTGGAGGTGGATGCGCTGGTCGTCCCGGCAAGCGAGTCGCTGTTCATGACCGCCGGTCCCGCTGCTGCCGTGAAGCTCCACGGGGGCGACGCGATCGAGCGCGCGGCCGTCGAGCAGGGCCCGATTGCGCCGGGTAACGCCGTCGTCACCCCCGGCGGGGACCTGCCGGCGCCGTACGTCATCCATGCCGTCGCCGTCGGCCACGATCGAGTTGCCGATCGCGAGGCGCTCGCCGCGGCAGCCCGAGCTGCGATGGCATTCGCCCAGCCGCTCCAGCTGCGCCGCATCGCGGTCGCACTCCTCGGGGTCGAGCACGGTGTGTTCTCCCCCGAAGATGCGGCGGCGGTCCTGGTTCCGACGCTTCGGTCGGCGGCCGCCACCACGCCGATCGAGTCCATCGTGCTGGCCACCACGCACCCGCCCGAGGCTCACGCCCTTGCGGAAGCGCTGCGGGCGAGCGATGCCGGGGCGTCCGTGTCGTGACGGAGGGGCCAGCGCGGCGCGTGGCGGACGAGCTCGGCCGCCGCGGCCTCGCCGTTCCCGCTCGCCTCGTCGCCGACGCGCACCGCCCTCTCGCGCCGCTCATCGCAGACATCGGAGCCGCGGTTGGCCCGTTGGTCGAGGCTGCGTTCGGCCGCCGCTCGGCTGACCTTCGTGCCCTGGCCGATGACCCGCACGGCATCGACCGCCTGATCGCCGAGCTCGACAGCGGAGCCACGAGGGAGTCGCGTGCCGAGCCCCGCTGAGCTCGTTGCCGGGCTCGTCAACTTCGTCGGGGACGTTCTCGGCTCCTCCGAGCTGCGGCTCGGGATCGGCCCGACGCTGGTCGTTCTCGGCATCCTGCTCGTCTTCCTCCAGCTCGTTGCCCGCCCAGTCAGCCGATGGACCACGAGCGACGCGGGCGGCCTCGCGGGCGTCGGGCGTGCCATGGCTCTCGCCGCCGAGTCCGGCACGGACGCGGTGGTATCGATCGGCGCGGCGGGGATCGCGCGCTCGACCGACGCGCTCGCGCGCCTCCAGACGCTGGCTGCACTCCCGCTGCTTGCGCACGTCGCCCGCGCCGCCGCCCGGAGCGGCGTGCCGCTGCGGGTGCTCACCAACGACCCGCTGGCCGGCATGGCCGCCAGCGCCACCCTCGACTCGGCGCACGAGACGACGGCGACGCCCGAGCGAATCAGCCGCTCGCGCATCGTGACCGTGGGTGAGGGACGTCCCGTCGCCGCCGGACTGGTCCTCACGGCCAGCGCGCGACCGGCCGCAGCCTTTGCCGTTGGCAGCCTGCGTGAGGAGGCGACCATCCACCTCGAAGGGCTCCGTGCCGGCGCCGGCTCGCTCACGTCGGCCACGGCGGAGGGTTCGCAGGCGGCAGCGCCACTCCTGGCCGGTGGAGGTGCCCTCGTCGGTCCGGAGCTGTTCCAGGCAGCGGCCGACCTGCGCTCGGACGGGATCGAGCGCACCACCGTGCTCGCGGCCGATCGCCTCATCTGGGTCGCGGTCGTCGTCATCATCGTCGCCAGCGCGCTCTCAATCGCCGGTGTCATCGCCCCGCAGGACCTGCTTCTGGGGATCGGAGGGCGGTGAGGCGGCCGACCATCCCGGCGCTGGTGGTCGTCGTCGGGATCCTCCTCCTCGCGGACCTCCTCGTCGTCAACCAGGCGCTCGGCGTGGCGGCCGGGATCGCCGTGGATGCCGCCATCCTGGTGGCCGCGGGGGTGGCGCTGGCGGCGGTCGCGTCGCTCGCTATCCGGCGCGCGGGCGACCTGTGGCGTCGTCGAGGGGACCCGATCGGCGCCGCCCTCGTCCTGCTCGGGTTGGCCGCGATGCTCGTAGCCGGCCTGCGACCGGGTGCCGGCGGTGCCGCCGATCCGGCCGTCGGCTGGCTCGTCGCCGCGCTGCTCGTGCCCATCGGCGCGACCCTCTTCGGGCTGCTCTTCATCACCACCCTGGCCGCCGCCCGTCGCTCGCTCGATCTGGGCGGCACCCAGGCCATCGTCATCGTCGGCGCGGCGGTCGTCATGCTCGTCCTGCTGCTGCCACTCGGAGGCGACATCGGGGCCTGGCTGGCCGGCGCCGCGGCGATGGCGCTGGATGGCCCGATCGGCGCGGTCTTCAGGGGATTGCTCATCGGGGTCGCCGTCGTGGCGGTGGTCGTCGCTGCTCGCACGATGCTGGGTGTCGGTCCGGCCGATGAGTGATCGTCGCAGCCTCGTCGCGAGGATCGCCCCCGCGGCGCTGATCGTTGCCATGGCCGCGGCGATCCTGCTCGACGGAGGCGAGATTCCGAGTGCCCCGCCGAGCACCCCGGCCGATCGCATGGCGGGAGTCATGGAGGGCCTGCCCGATGACGCGACCGTGCTCGTCGGGTTCGACCCGGACGTCGGAACGTACGCCGAGATCCGGCCGACCGTGCGCGCAGTCATCGACGCGCTGCTGGCACGGGAGATGGAGCTCATCTTCGTGAGCCTGACGCCTGAGGGCAGGGCGCTCGGCCTTGCCGAGATCGCGCGCATCGGGCGTGGCTCGGCCGCCGGCAGCATCGTCGACCTTGGCTTCGTTCCCGGGGCCGAGGCCGGCCTCATCTCGCTGACGCGGTCGCCGGGAGCGGCCACCGGCCTTCTCGGCCCGCTCCCTGATCAGATCGATCCCGCGCTGCTCGGACTGGCGCTCGTCATCGGCGGCAACGACCTCGGCCCGCGCAGCTGGGTCGAGCAGCTCGCGCCGCGCGTCCCCGAGATCGACCTGGCGGCGATCGCGCCGGCGATCCTGCTCCCCGAGCTTCAGCCGCTGGCCGCCAGCGGTCAGCTCGACGCGCTGGTCGCCACGCCGGGCGACGGTGCCGACCTCCGCGCGCAGCTTCCCGCTGCGGCGGACGGCGCGGACGCCGGCCCGTCACGGCTGGCGCTGCTGCTCGGGATGCTCGCGGCCATCGGCGTGCTCGCGATATCGGTGCTCGCCCGGGTGGCCGACAGGATGCGCTCCATGCGGTCGGCCGGCTCGCCGTGAGCGGTTTCCTCGGCCCCGAGGCAGCCGACCAGGTCGCGACCTGGGTCGCCGCCATTGCGACGATCGTGGTCCTGGGAAGCCTCGTCGGTGAGCGACGCGTCTTCGCGTGGTCGCAGCACCTGTTCGCGGGGCTCGCCACCGGCCTCCTCGCCCTGCTGGTCATCGACGAGGTGATCGTCCCCCGGCTGGTGGATCCGCTGGTGGCCGATGGCGGTGGCGCACCAGGGCTATGGCTCGGGCTCGCGCTCGTCGCCGCGGCGGCCGCGGCGCCGTGGCTGCCACGGGTCGTCGGGGCCGTGCCCGTGTCGATTGCCATCGGCTCGCTCGCGGCGTTCGTGCTCGGGGGCGCCGTGGTCGGGCTTCTCCTTCCGCAGCTGGCCGCGGCCGTGCCGAGCCCGGGTGGGAGCGCGAGCGCCACCCTCCTTGGCGCAGGCGGGGCCGCGGTCTCCGCGCTGGTCCTGGCCGGGTTCGTCCATGCCGGCCCGCGGGGAAGGCTGTGGTCCGGCGCCGCAGGCATCGGCCGCTGGCTTCTTCTCGGCGGGATCGGCGCCTGGCTCGGCTACCTCCTTCTTTCGCGCCTGGTGCTCCTGGTGGATCGGATCGCGTTTCTCCTCGTCGACTGGCTGGGGATCGGTCGATGACCGAGCCGCGCCCAACGACCCAGCTTGCGCTGCTCCTCGACGTCGGCTCGGCGTGGGCGAAGGCCTCGATCATCGGGCGGGTCCACGGGCGATGGCGCATCGTGGCCCACGCAGCGCAGCCGACGGCGTGGGGTGCGACCGAGCTGCGGCGCAGCCTCACCGAGCAGATCGAGCGCTCCGGCGACGCCCGCTTCGAAGGGCGCGCGGAGGAGCTGATGCGCACCGCGAACCGGATCGAGTGTCATACCGCGCGACAGGTGGGGCGCCTGGCGGTGGCGGCCGTGTCGCGCGAGCTCTCGGGCAGCAGCGCGAGGCGTGCGGCCGAGGCCGCGGGCTTCGAGGTGAGTGCCGTGGTCACGCTCGATGACGGACGCTCACTCGCCGAACGGCTCACGCTGCTCCAGGCGACCGAGGTGGACGCGTGGCTGGTGGCCGGCGGCTTCGACGACGCGTCGAGCCCGCGCGCCCTCGAGGTGGCTGGCCTCGTGGCGGCCGCGCGGAGGCCCGAGTCCGAGCCGGTCGTGTGGGCCGGATCCGCGGCGCTCAGCGCCCAGGTCAGGTCGCTCTTCGAGCCGGGTGCCGTGACCGCCGTCAGCAACGCACGCCCGGACGCGCGCCGCGAGGAGTCGGCCGCACTCCGGGACCACCTCCAGCAGCTGCTGCGCGGGATCGTATCGGGTGAGGACGAGGCGCATCTGACCTCCATCACGTTGCCCCGGGCGGTCGGCGCGCTTGCTGCGGAGGGTGGCCTCCGCGTCATGGCGGTCGATATCGGCGCTCGCGGGGCGATCCGCGTGCTCGCGGAGCCGGACGGCTCGGCGACGAGCCGCATCCATGCCACGGGCGGCCTGGCCGGTGCGGGCACGCCCGCCGGCGCCGCTGCCCGGGTCTCCCGGCTGGCCGCCGACGCGGGCGACGAGGCTGCGGTGGCCGACCTGCTTCAGACGCTCCGAGCGCGGCCCGCAACCCTGCCGAGCGTCCCCGAGGAGCTTGCGGCGATGCAGGCGGCGGCGCGCCTGCAGATCGGTGCGCTGGTCGAGGACTCGGCGGTCGGGACGATCGACCTCCTCATCGGAGCCGGGCGCACGCTCGCCGCCGCGCCCCACCCGGCGCAGGCGGCGCGAATGCTGCTCGACGGCGCGCGGCCGATCGGGGTGACGCAGCTCGCCGTAGACTCCGCGGCGGTCCTCGCTCCGCTCGGCTCGCTCGCCGAGGACGAGCTGCGCGAAGGCGTGACGCTCCTCGGCGAAGATCTGCTCACGCCGCTGGGCACGGCGATCGTCAGCCGGGGCGGGAGTCCCGGCCGCATGGCGATGCGGGTGACCGTCCATCGACCCGGCTGGCCGACGGCCGCCCCGGTCGAGGTGCGCGTCGGTCAGCTCGTTGCCCTGCCGCTCCCACGCGGCGTCGAAGCCGAGCTCCTGGTCGAGCCCGCCTCCGGCGTCAGCCTGGGTGCCGGACGGCGATCGGCCCGCATCGAGGTCCGCGCCATGGGCGGGGCCGTCGGGATCATGCTCGACGCCCGTGGCGTCCCGATCGCGCTGCCGCGCCGCAGCGACGACCGCCGCGCCGTCCTCGCCGGGTGGCGCGACTCGCTGCAGCGCGAGTCGGAGCGCGTGGCATGAGCGTCATCCATCGCGTCGCGCTGCCCACAGATGCGGTCGCGATCGTCGACGTCGGTCACCAGGTCGAGCCGGCCGAGGTCCTCGCCACTCGCCGCGCGCCCACCGGCGGCGTGACCCTCCCGATCGCCGCGCGCCTGCGGCGGTCGGCCGATGAAGCCGCGGACCTGCTTGCGGTGCGGCCCGGGACAGCGCTGGCCGAGGGCGATCGGATCGCCGCCGACGGACGCGGGAGGGAGGTGCTTGCTCCGGAGGCGTGCCTCTTCCTTGCGTACGACCGCGACGACGGGTCCGCGCTCCTCGCGCCCCTCGGTCCGGCCGAGCCGATCCTCGGCCACGTTCGCGGCGAAGTGGTCTCGGTCTCGACCGAGGCGATCGAGATCCGCGTCGCCGGTGCGCTGGTCGCTGGAATCGGCGGCAGCGGTGAGGCCGTCCACGGCCAGCTCAAGATGGCCGTCGCCGACCCGACCGAGGAGCTGCGGGCCGCGGCGATCGACGTCGGCTCTGCGGGCGTGATCCTGGTCGGCGGTTCCAGGGCATCGGCCGAGACGCTGACACGCGCCCGGGCCATCGGCGTCGCGGGCATCGTGCTGGGGGGCATTCTCGACAAGGAGCTGCGCGACTTCGAGGCGACCCAGAGCCGTCGACGTGACTCCGGCGCGACGGCGAGTGGCGACGTCGCGATGGTGGTGCTCGAAGGGTATGGCAAGGTCGGGCTCGACCCCGAGCTCTTCGGTTGGTTCTCGCGGCACGCGGGTCGCACGGCGAGCCTGTTCGGGGATGCGGGACGCCTGTATGTCTACGACGCCGCGCCGCCACCGCGTCGCCGGTCCCTTCCGCGCTCCGGCGACCGGGTGATCGCGCATCGGCGACCCCACGCCGGCGTGTCCGGGGTGCTCGTGCGCATCCTCGACGGGCTGCACGCGACCCCCGCGGGCGTCGTCGCGCGGTCGGGCGTCGTCCGTTTCGATGATGGTCGGACGGCCATCATCCCAATTGCCAATCTCGCCGCGCTCGATCGCCAGATCGGCGACTGACAAGCGTCTTCCTATACTTGCCCGCCATGGACGGAGCGATCGTTCCTCTCGCCGCGCGCGGCGCGCTGTCGAGCGACGGGCCCGAAGCCACGCGCGCGATCGGGCGCGCGATCGGCGGTGTCGCGGCCGCCGGAACCGTCGTCGCATTGATCGGCGAGCTCGGCGCCGGCAAGACGCAGCTCGCCAAGGGCATCGCCGAAGGCCTTGGCGTCCGGGGCGTCGTCAACAGCCCGACCTTCATCCTCATGAACGAGCACGTTGGCCGCCTGCGCCTCTACCACGTCGACGCCTACCGGCTGGCCGAGCCGGAGGAGGCGATCGCAGCGGGCCTCCTCGACGATCGCCAGTCCGACGGCGTGGTCGTGATCGAGTGGGCGGATCGGCTCGGTGCCTGGCTGCCACCCGAGCGGCTCGAGATCAGCCTCGAGATCGCGCCGCCCGGGCCGACCGATCGGCGGTTGCGGTGGGAGGCTCACGGCAAGGACCACGAGCGGATCGCCGTGGACGCCCTCAGCACCGCCGCGTCGGCAGACGCTCGATGATCGTCGCCATCGACGGCACCTCGACCGACCTGTCGCTGGCACTCGCCGAGCCCGATGGGCAGGTGATCGACGCCGTGGCCTGGAGCTCGTCGCAGCGCCAATCGGCGGAGCTGCTGCCTCGGCTGCTCCACCTGGCCGACGAGGCCGGAAGGGAGATCGGCGGCGTCACGGCCGTCGCGGTCGGCACCGGCCCCGGATCGTTCACCGGCCTGCGGGTGGCGATGTCCCTGGCCAAGGGTCTGGCACTCGGCTACGGGCGGCCGATCGTCGGCATCCCGAGCCTGCCCGCCTGGCTCGCCGCGGAGCCGCAGGCGCTCGCCGCCCTGGCGCGCGCCGGTGCTCGTGAGGCATATCTACTGCGCCGCGGGGACGAGACGCCGCTCATCGTCGACCGCGACGAGCTCCCCGACCAGGCTCCGACGGCTCGAGTCGTGGCACCCGCGGAGCTGGCCGATGCCTTCGGGCTCGAGAACGCCGCACGCCCGAACGGGGCCGCGGTGATGGCGCGCATGGCGGCGGAGCGCCTTTCGACCGATCCCGGCGGCGACGATCTGGCAGCGCTCGAGCCGCTGTACGTCCGCATGCCGCGCGGCGTGGCCGCCGCCTCGGTGGAGCGAATCCAGTGGCTCTGACCGCCCCGGTGATCGTCGAGGAGATGCGGCTCGACGACGTTGCCGCCGTGCATGAGATCGAGCGGCTGAGCTTCGCGACGCCGTGGCCGGCCCACGCATTCGAGCAGGAGCTGCGCGGCAACCGCCTGGCCCGCTACGTGGTGGCCCGCGCGGGCGAGACGGTGGTGGGGTTCGCGGGCGTGTGGCTCATGGTCGACGAGGCGCACATCACCACGTTCGGCGTTCACCCCGACTGGAGGCGTCAGGGAGTTGGACGTCAGCTCCTCCTCAACGTGGCAGAGCTGTCGGTCACGCTCGGAGCGCGACGCATGACGCTCGAGGTTCGCGTCTCGAACGAGGCTGCCCAGGCGCTGTATCGGTCGCTGGGCTTCGAGGAAGCCGGCCGCCGCACGCGGTACTACACCGACGATGGGGAGGATGCCCTGGTCATGACCACGCCGGAGCTGTCCGACCCGGCGATGCGCGCACGGATCGAGGCGGAGCGGGACCGGCTCGAGCGATGAGCGGCCCGCGGATCCTGGCCATCGAGTCGTCGTGCGATGAGACGGGCGTCGCGGTCGTCGTCGGCGGACGTCGGATCGAGGCGAACCAGGTTGCGTCGCAGGTCGCGCTGCACGCCGCGACGGGCGGGATCGTGCCCGAGGTGGCCGCCCGGCAGCAGCTCCGCTGGATCGTGCCGACGATCGAGGCCGCGATCGACCAGGCCGGAGCCGATTGGAGCGACATCGACGCGGTGGCGGTGACGTACGGTCCGGGCCTCATCGGCTCGCTGCTGGTCGGCGTAAACGTCGCGAAGGCACTCGCGCTTGCCCACGAGCTGCCACTGGTGGCGGTCAACCACATCGAGGGGCACATCTACGCCAACTGGCTCACCGACGTCGCGGCCGATGACCCGCTTCCCGCCGAGCCCGACTTCCCGCTCCTGTGCCTGGTGGTGAGCGGCGGGCACACGCAGCTCGTCCTCATGCACGACCACGGTCGCTACACCCTCCTCGGCCAGACCGTCGACGACGCGGCCGGCGAGGCCTTCGACAAGGTCGGCCGCCTGCTCGAGCTCCCGTATCCGGGGGGCCCGGCGATCTCGGCCGCGGCGGTCGGCGCCAGCCCCTCGACGCGCTTTCCACGGGCACGAACCGACGGCGCCTACGACTTCAGCTTCTCGGGCCTCAAGACGGCCGTGCTGCGGGAGGTCACCGGCTACCGCGAGCGGGGGGAGCCGATCCCGGTCGATGGCATCGCCGCGGCGTTCGAGGAGGCGGTCGTCGATGCGCTGGCGACGAAGACGGTGGCGGCGGCCGTCGATCACGACGTGGCCGCCGTCGCGCTCGGCGGCGGCGTGGCCGCCAACCACTCCCTCCGCGCCGTCCTGGCCGAGCGACTCGGGGCCCAGGGGCTGCACCTGATGGTGCCGCCACCGGCGTGGTGCACCGACAACGGCGCGATGATCGGCGCCGCGGCCGGCTTCCGGCTTGGGGCGGGCGAGCGGGCCGACGCGGCCCTGGAGGCGGTCCCGAACCTCTCGCTGCCCGTGGCTCGAGAGCGCATGACCGATCCGCTGAGGCCCGAACGCCTGGTGCCGCCCACGCCCGGCCAGCTGAAGCGGATCATGGGCCTGGAGCGCCTCCGGCCGCGCAAGAGCCTGTCCCAGAACTTCCTGACCGATCCGGAAGCGCTCGACGCGATCGTCGCGGCGGCGGAGCTCGTCCCCGGTGACCGCGTCGTCGAGGTCGGTCCAGGGCTCGGCGTCCTGACCCGGCGTCTCCTGGCGGCGGGAGCCACGGTGCTGGCTGTCGAGCTCGACCCGAACCTCGCCGCCTACCTGCGCCGCGAGCTCGGCGGCATCGACCGCTTCGAGCTGATCGAGGCGGATGCGCTGGCGCTCCACCCACGCGAGTTTTTCCCCGGCGAGGCGATCAAGGTCGTCGCCAACATCCCGTACCACATCACCAGCCCGCTGCTCCACGCGTTCCTCGAGGGTGACCGCCCGCCCGAGCTGACCGTCCTCCTCGTCCAGCTCGAGGTCGCCGAGCGAGTCGCCGCACCACCGGGACGGATGAGCTACCTCTCGGTCTTCGTGCAGAACGTCACGAGCGCCGAGGTCGTGGCGCGGGTCTCTGCCGCCGCCTTCGAGCCCTCGCCATCGGTCGACTCGGCCATCCTTCGCCTGCGGCGGCGCGACGCTCCGACGGTCGCGCTCGGACCGCGACGCGACCCGTTCTACCGCACCGTCCAGGCGGGGTTCCGGCAGCGCCGCAAGCAGGTCCACAACGGGCTCGCCCGCGAGCTCCCGGTCTCCCGCGAGGCCGTTGCGGCCGCCCTCGAGCAGTGTGCCGTCGACCCCGAGCGGCGGCCCCAGACCCTGACGGTCGACGAGTGGGCCTGCCTGGCAGAAGCACTCGGAGTCGAGCCGTGAGCGCCCTCAGACTCGAGGCGCCGGCCAAGATCAATCTCTCCCTGCGCATCGTCGGACGGCGGCAGGACGGCCATCACCTCCTCGATAGCGAGGTCGTTCTCCTCGAACTCGCCGATCAGTTGACCCTCGAGCCGGAAGGATCCGTCCTGCGGGTCACCGGCGACGGCCACGACGCCCTGCCTGAGGGAAAAGCCAACCTCGCCTGGCGTGGCCTCCTCGCGGGCAGCGCGGGCCGCACCCCGACGGGATCGCTTCACCTCGAGAAGCGGATCCCCGCCGCGGCCGGGCTCGGCGGGGGCTCATCCGATGCGGCTGCCGCCTGGCGGCTCGCGCGCGTCCGGCACGGCTCGGGCGAGGTTCCAGCACCAGACGATGTCGAGGAGCTGGCGCGGATCGGCGCCGACGTCCCCTTCTTCGCGGCCCTCGTCGCGGCGGCGCGGGTGACCGGCGTCGGCGAGGGGGTCGAGGCGACGCCAGCGGATCGGCGGACGGTGGTGCTGATCCACCCACCCTTCGGGCTCTCCACCGCCGCCGTCTTCGCCGAGCTGGTGCCTGCCGACTGGGGTCGCTCGGAGAATGACCTGCTCGCGCCAGCGCGCCGGCTCCGTCCCGAGCTCGACGATCTCTTCGCTCTCGTCGAGCGCGCCGGGGGCGAGCCGCGTCTCACCGGCTCTGGGCCGACGATCTTCTGCATCGTCGAGGGTCCGCCGCAGGCTGCCGCGCTCGCCGCCCGACTCGCCGATGCGGGTGCGCGTGCGACCATCACCCACACACGAACCGGCCCGACTGCCATACAGACGCTCGACATGACCGACGAGGAGGATGTGCCGTGACCCAGCGTGAAGCGATCAGTACCGACGGCGCGCCCGCGGCGGCCGGCCCGTACAGCCAGGCCATCCGCTCCGGCGAGCTGGTTTTCACCGCCGGGCAGCTCGGCATCGACCCCGCCACCGGCGAGCTCGTCGGCGACGACGTCGGCCGCCAGGCCGAGCAGGCGCTGGCCAACCTGCGCGCAATCCTGGACGCGGCCGGCAGCGGCCTCGATCGGCTCCTCAAGGTCACCGTCTACCTGGCGGACATCGGAGACTGGCCCGCGGTCAACGAGGTCTACGCCCGCGCCGTCCCGGAGCCGTTCCCGGCACGCAGTGCCTTCGCGGTGAAGGACCTGCCTAAGGGGGCGCTGGTCGAGATCGAGGGCGTCGCCGCGGTCGATGTCGGTTGACGCTGCGAATCGGGCGCCTCTACCATCGCGCAACGTGTCTGCACAGCTGACCGCCCCAGCGGCCATCGTCCTGGCCGCCGGCCAGGGCACCCGCATGCGCTCCCGCGTGCCGAAGGTGCTCCATCTCCTCGCCGGGCGGCCTCTCATCGTCCACGTCCTCGACGCCCTCGCCGAGGCCGGCGTCCCGCGCCCGGTGGTCGTCACCGGCCACGGCGGCGAACAGGTCGAGAGTGCCATCGCGGACCGTGCGACGACGGCGCGGCAGGAGCCCCAGCGCGGGACGGCGGATGCCGTCCGGATCGGCCTCGCTGCGGTCGGAAGCGGCGCCTCGTCCGTGCTCGTCACCATGGGTGACGCGCCGATGCAGCCCGCTGCGCTCTACCGACGCCTCATCGACACGCACACCGCCAGCGGAGCCCCGATCGTGCTCGTCACGGCGCGGCTGGCCGATCCGGCCGGGTACGGGCGCATCCTTCGTGGCGACGGCGACGCCGTGTCCGCGATCGTCGAAGAGGCCGACCTTGCCGACGACGCGGCCCGGGCGAACGACGAGGTCAACGTCGGCACGTACCTGTTCGACCTTGCCTGGCTGCGCGAGGCTATTCAACGCGTCGAGCCGTCGGCGTCCGGCGAGCTGTATCTCACCGACCTGGTCGCCATTGCCGCGGGCGATGGCCGGCCCGCTGCGATCGTCGTCGCCGACGACGCGGCCGAGGCGATCGGCATCAACGACCGCGTCGCGCTCGCGGCGGCCGAGGAGCGGATGCGACGGCGTATCGCCGAGATGCACATGCGCAACGGGGTGACGATCGTCGACCCGGCGACGACGCGGATCGACGCCGGCGTCGAGATCGGCCAGGACGCCCGCATCGAGCCGTGGACGATCCTCGAGGGCGCGACCGTCATCGCGCAGGACGCGGTGATCGGCCCGCATGCGCACGTCCGCGACAGCCGCATCGGCCCGCGCACGCGCGTCTGGTCCAGCGTGGTCGAGGCGTCGAGCGTGGCCGAGGACGTCGAGATCGGGCCGTTCGCCCACCTTCGGCCGGGAGCCGACGTCGGCGCCCGCTGCCGCATCGGCAACTTCGCGGAGATCAAGAAGAGCCGCATCGGCGCCGGCACGCAGCAGCACCATTTCAGCTACCTCGGTGATGCCGAGGTGGGGGAGAACGTGAACATCGGCGCCGGATCGATCACCGCCAACTTCGATGGAAGTGCCAAGCATGTGACCGTGATCCACGATCGCGCCAGCATCGGCGTCGATACCCTCATGGTGGCGCCGGTCACGATCGGCGAGGGGGCCATCACCGGCGCGGGGTCTGTGGTGAACCGCGACGTGGCCGCTGGCAAGAAGGTCGTCGGCGTGCCGGCCCGCCCGATTGAGCTCAAGCGTGGCGGCGCCTCCCGCCCGTCCGAGGTCGCCAGCGAGGGCTCCGGCGACGCCCCCGGAACGGCTCCCGTCCCGTCCGGGGCGGAGCGGAACCCGTAGGGAGGCATCAGCAGCTCGCCCATGCCTGACGGCTCCAGTACCACCGGCAACCCGGTCCCATGAGCGACCTGTTGGTTGTCATCATCCTCATCCTGGTCGGCGGCTTCTTCGCCGCGAGCGAAATCGCGCTCATCACGGTCAAACGGCATCGCCTCTCGCAGCTTGCGGACGAGGGAAACGGGCCCGCGCGCACCGCGCAGCGCCTGGTCGAGGATCCCGGCAGGTTCCTCGCCACGATCCAGATCGCGATCACCTTCCTCGGCTTCCTCGCCGGCGCAACCGGGGCGGCGGCATTCTCCGACCCGTTCGGCGACTTCCTTGCCGATCTCCCGCTCCTGGGGCTCTCCGCAACGACCGCCGACACCATCGCCTTCGTGATCGTGACCCTCGTCATCGCGCTCGCCTCCATCGTCATCGGCGAGCTGGTGCCGAAGACGCTCGCGCTGAACTTCCCCGAGCGCTTTGCCCTGCTCGTGGCGCGTCCGATCGGGTTCCTCCAGACGCTCCTCTCGCCGATCGTCTGGCTCGTCTCCCGCATCAGCGCCGTCCTCGTACGACTGCTCGGCGGGACGGAGCGGCCGCAGGGCGGCTATCTCTCGACCGAGGAGCTCAAGATCCTGGTCGAGACCGGATCGGAGCAGGGCCAGATCGAGGAGGAGGAGAAGGAGATGATCCACGGGGTCATCGAGCTCGGGGAAAAGCAGGTCCACGAGGTGATGGTCCCGCGCATCGGCATTCGCGCCATCAACGTCGACGACTCGATCGACGCCGTGCTCGAGATGATCGTGGCGGCCGGCCACTCGCGGCTGCCGGTCTTCGAGGAGAGCCTCGACAACATCGTCGGCATCCTCTACGCCAAGGACCTCCTCCCGTATCTCAAGGGCAACGGCCGCGGGAACGGGCAGATCAATATCCGCCAGATCGTTCGGTCCCCCGTCTACGTCCCGGAGTCGAAGCCGGTGGACGATCTGCTCCACGAGATGCAGGTCGCCAAGCGCCACATCGCCATCGTGGTGGACGAGTACGGCGGCACAGCCGGCCTCGTGACGATGGAGGACGTGGTGGAGGAGATCGTCGGGGAGATCCAGGACGAGTACGACACCGAGGAGTCCGCGGTGGAAGAGATCTCGACCGATGACGAGCTCGCCTTCCGCCTCGATGGGCGCGTCAGCATGGACGATCTGCGCGACCTGTTCGACCTCTCGGACGAGGACGAGGACGACGAGGAGGCGTATGACACGGTCGGTGGTTTCGTCGTGCACCGCGTTGGCCGCATCCCGTTGCCGGGGGCCGAGCTTCCCTTCCGTGACGACGTGACGCTGAGGGTCGAGTCCGCCGAGCCGCGTCGCGTGGCCAAGGTGGTGGCCTGGCGCACGCGTCGGACCGAGGAGCGCGACGAGGGCGAGCAGTACGAAGCGGGCTGACCGCCGCGCCTCACACGGCGACCGCTTTACTCATCGGTTCCTGCGCCAGATCGCGAAGTTGAGGATCGCCGCGAAGCTCACCCATCCGAGGTAGGGGACCATCAGCGCGCCGGCCGACGTCCTCCGTCGAAAGAAGGCGAACGTGGTCATCGCTATGGCAGCCCACATCACGATGATCTCGACGAGAGCCGCGCCGGGCCGTCTCAGGCCGAAGAAGATCGGGGTCCATGCAGCGTTCAGGACCAGCTGGACGCCCCACAGCCGAAGCGCGGTGTCCCCGCCGCCGCGGCGATCCACCAGCCACGCCGCGAAGCCCAGGAGCGCGTAGAGGACGGTCCAGACAGGACCGAAGAGCCACGGCGGAGGACCCCATGAGGGCGTGCGCAGGCGGCGGTAGTAGTCAGGCCCCGCGAAGGGTGCGCCGATGACGGCGGGCACGAACGCCGCCCCGAGCCACAGCGCGAGTCGTTTCATGCCACCCCTCTCAGGCAGCGATTGCCGCCTGGACGAGGACGGTCAGGTCGCGCTTGCCCTCGGGCAGGCACGGGAGCATCTCGATGTGGCGCAGCGCCAGGTCGCGGAATCGGCGCGCCTCGCCGAGGGCATGCTCGTGGGCGCCGCTTCGCTCGAGGATGGCGAGGATCTCGGTGACCTCGTCATCGGTCATCGCACGATCGAGCGCCGGACCACGGCCATCGGTGGCGCCGACGCCGTGCGCGTAGATCTCGATGAGCCGGGCTCGGTCCGCCTCCGAGGCATGCTCGAGGGCCCAGACCACCGGCAACGTCTTCTTGCGCTTGCGGATGTCGCCGGCCTCGGGCTTGCCGGAGTCCTCAGAGGCCCAGAACGTGCCCTTGACATCATCGGCGACCTGGAAGGCCATGCCGAGGTCGTACCCGAACTGGCGGTATGCCTCGTGCACGGCGGTGTCGTCGACGGCCAGGATGGCTCCGGCCTGGACCGATGCGCCGAGCAGTGCGGCCGTCTTCTTGCCGATCATCTCGAAGTAGGCCTCGACGGTGACGTCGTCGCGCCGCTCGAAGCTGATGTCCAGGTACTGCCCCTCGCACAGCGCCAGGCAGGTCTCGTCGTAGATCTTCATCAGCTCCAGGACGCGCCGGTCCTCGTACTCCTCGCCCTCGAGGAGCCGGTACAGCGCCAGGCGGCTCAGTGCGAAGAGGGCGTCGCCCGCGTTGATGGCGAGCGGCACGCCCCACAGCGCCCACAGTGTCGGCCGATGGCGGCGCTCGCGGTCGGCGTCCTCGATGTCGTCGTGGACGAGGCTGAAGTTGTGACCAAGCTCGACGGCGGCGGCGCCTGGGAGCGCCTTGCGATAGTCGCCCCCGAGCGACTGGTAGGCGAGGACGCCGAGCAGCGGACGCAGCCGCTTGCCGCCCCGTCCGGCCGGGCCATCGAGACCGAGGTGGTAGGCCAGCATCTCGTACAACGGCCGCGCGTGCCCACCACGCTCGTTCAGGATGTCGGACATCTCGGACTCGATGTCGGTCAGGATCTGCGTAAACTCGGTCCTGATGTCCACCGCCGAAGGGTACCCGACCTCATCGACGAGCCGTGTCATCGCGACGGTCCGGGGGCGTCCATGTCGATCATGATACACGGACGTAGCAGGTTACGGGCCGGTCGCCGATGAGCCCTCGGCCGCGCGTCTACAAGACCGAGGCGATCGTCCTCCGCACGATGGACCTCGGCGAGGCGGACCGCGTGCTCAGCGTCCTCACGCCGCGCCTCGGCAAGCTTCGGGTCATTGCCAAGGGGGTCCGCCGTCCGCGCTCGCGGATCGGGGGTGGGCTCCAGCCGTTCAGCGACGTCCAGCTCGTGCTCGCGGTGGGCCGGACCTTCGACGTGGTCACCTCCACGTCGCTCGAGGATCCCCATCTCGGCCTGCGCAACGACCTGCACTCCACGGCCGCGGCCTGGTATGTCATCGAGCTGACCGATCGGTTCTGCGAGGGCGCCGCCGACTCGCACGAGGCGTTCCGCCTGCTGGCCCAGGCCCTCTCGGCCCTCGATGCCGGCGACGAGGTGTCGCGCGAGGTCGTGGCACGCTGGTTCGAGCTCCACCTGCTCGACGCCATGGGTTTCAGACCCGAGCTATCCCAATGCCTCGAGTGCGGCGCGCGAGTCGAGCCCGAGGGAAACGCCTACGCCCCGGCAGGTGGCGGGGTGCTCTGCCCGCAGTGCGTCGGCCCGGCGCACTCCGCCCGACCACTTTCGGCCGATGCGCTCAAGGTCATGCGTCACCTCCAGCGCTCGCCTCTCGTCGGCGTGCTGCGCCTTCGTCTGGCCTCCCCGCTCCAGCGGGAGGTGGAGCGGCTGCTGCACGCCACCGTCTCGGCCGTGATCGAGCGCGAGCTGCGCACGCGCGACTTCCTCGACGAGGTCGCGGCCCGCGAGGCAGCCGCGGAGACTGCTCGCACAGCCTGACCCGACGCGGCACCCGGCGGGGCCAGGCCGTCGGCTAGACTCGACCACCCCATCGGTCAACATCCGTCGCACCTGGAGACGCCGACCCGCCGTGCCCGCGCCGAACTTCGACGTCATCGTCAGCCTCGCCAAGCGTCGGGGCTTCGTCTTCCCGTCCAGCGAGATCTACGGCGGCATGGCCGGGTTCTGGGACTGGGGTCCGCTGGGGGTCGAGCTCAAGAACAACGTGAAGGCCGCCTGGTGGCGCCACATGGTCCAGCTGCGCGACGACGTGGTCGGGATCGAGGCGTCGATCATCATGAACCCGCGCGTGTGGGAGGCGTCCGGCCACGTGGCGGGGTTCAGCGATCCGATGGTCGACTGCCGCAGCTGCAAGCTGCGCTTCCGCGAGGACGACCTCAAGGGGCCGCCGTCGGAGATCGCCTGCCCGAACTGCGGCACGAAGGGCTCCCTGACCGATGCGCGCCAGTTCAACCTGATGTTCGCCACCCACGTGGGCCCGGTCGCGGACTCGGCGTCGGTCGCCTACCTGCGGCCGGAGACGGCGCAGGCGATGTTCGTGCAGTTCGACAACGTGCTCACCAGCATGCGGCGCAAGCTGCCGTTCGGAATCGCGCAGATGGGCCGCTCGTTCCGCAACGAGATCACGCCGGGGAACTTCATCTTTCGGCTGCGCGAGTTCGAGCAGATGGAGATGGAGTTCTTCGTCCATCCGCGTGAGGAGGATGAGTGGTTCGCCCACTGGGTGGATGCGCGCCACCGGTGGTGGACCGATGTGATCGGGATCGATGCCGGCCGGCTTAGACTGCGCCCCCACGACCCCGACGAGCTCAGCCACTACTCGAAGCAGACCACCGACATCGAGTACGAGTTTCCGATCGGCTGGTCGGAGCTGGAGGGCGTCGCGGACCGCACCGACTACGACCTGCGAGCCCACGCTTCGGCGAGCGGGCGGAAGCTGGAGGTATTCGACGAGCAGAGCGGCGAGCACATCGTGCCGTACGTCATCGAGCCGGCGATGGGCGTCGAGCGCGCCGTCCTGACCGCCCTCGTCGACGGCTATACGGAGGAACAGCTCGCAAAGGAGACGCGCGTCGTGCTGCGCCTCCGGCCCGAGCTGGCCCCGGTGAAGGCGGCGGTGCTGCCGCTCCTCCGCAACCGGCCCGAGCTCGTCGAGCGCGCGCGCCGCCTGACTACTGATCTCAAGCAGCACGTCGCCGCGATGTACGACGACACCGCGTCGATCGGGAAGCTCTACCGCCGCCAGGACGAGATCGGCACGCCGTACTGCATCACCGTCGACGTCGAATCGCTCGATGACGGCGCCGCCACCATCCGCGAGCGTGACTCGATGACCCAGGAGCGTGTCGCGATGGACCTCGTCCCGGCACGCGTCGCCGACCTCGTTGCAGGACGGGCAGCGTGGGAGGGCGTGCCGCGCGAGAGGAGCTCACCATGACCGACGAGGCAGATGAGGAGGCGATCAGCGCGGTCCTTCGCGGATTCCATGCGGCTTTCGCGGCCGGTGATGCGGACCGCCTGGCCGATCATTTCACCGACGACGGGCGCATGTACCTGCTCCACAGTGAGCCGGCGACCAGCCGTGACGCCATCCGCGACCGCTGGCGGGCCGGGTTCGAGCGGGTCGACACCTCGGCCTGGGAGCCCGTTACCGAGCTTACCGAGCTCCGCGGCGATCGCGCCTTCGCGTTCTCGACCTACACCGAGCGCCTGCTCGATCGGGCAAGCGGCGCGCGCACCCTGGTTCGCGGCCGGCTCGTCCATTGGTTCGCTCGCGGCGCCGATGGCACGTGGCGCATCGCGCTGCTCATGAACTCGCACTCGCATCCGATGGAGCCGATGGAGTGAGCTCGCTCGACGAGCTCCGCGTGGCGCTGGGGCGTGGCGACCATGAGCTCGTCCTCCGCCTGACAGACGCGATGCTCGCGGCGCGTCCCGGCGACGACGCGGCGCACGAGTATCGGGCCCGGGCGCTGCTCGCGATGGGGCGGCTGGCCGAGGCGGAGCGTCACGCTGCCGATGCCGTGCGGCTCGACCCCGAGGAGATCCGATATCGCGAGCTGCTGGCGCTGATCCTCTCGCGCGAGGGGGCTCATCGGGAGGCCGCGACCGAGTTCGGGCGGCTCGCGCGCAACGATCCACGGCAGACGGAGTGGACCGTGGCCGAGGCGCAGGAGCGCATCGGTGCCGCCCAGCCGGCGATGGGCGTCGAGGCCGCGCGACGTGCCGTCGCGCTCGAGCCGGCGAACGCCGAGGCCCAGCTCGCGCTGTCGCGCGCGCTGGTAAGAACCGGAGACGCCCGGGGAGCGCTTCAGGCGGCATCGCGAGCGTGCGACCTCACACCGGGTGACGTTCATGCCCGTGAGGCGCTGGCCGATGCGCATTGGCTCGCGGCCAACGAGTCCACCGCCTTCGCCGAGTTCCGCGCCCTCGCCGCCGACGTCGATCCATCGGACCGCGAGCGGATCACTCGCAAGGCGCGCGCTCTCTACCGCCAGCGTGCGGGAGGTATCGGGCGTCTCGTGGCCGGCATCGGGCCCGTCTTCGATCTGGCGTTCGGTCGCGGCTGGCTCAGCGTGCGCCGATGAGGGCCGGAATCCTCCGAGATCGGCTGGGTGCGGCGCTGGAAGCCGCGATGCGGACGCGCGAGGCCGAGGCGATCGCGCTGACGGCCGACCGCACCAAGGCGATGGGGGTTGCGCTCGCCGGGTTCGCCGACGACGCCGAAGTCGACCTCGATACGCTCGAGGTCTCGACGCGCGCCGCCGCCGTCGTCCTCGGCTTCCATCCTGAGCACGTTCGCCGCCTCATCCGGACCGGTCGTCTGCGGGCGCGTCGCGACGCTGGCGACTACCACATCAGGCTCGATGCGCTGTGGCCGCTTCTCGAGCTCCGATACCGCGCTCCAGGGCGCCGCCGAGCCAGGTCGCGCGGGGCGTGAGCGCAGCGGCGGATGACGGCACGCCGGATGCAATCCGGCGCGCCCGATGAGCATCAAGGCACTTTTCTGCAGGGCCGACGGTACCGACGAGGCGGTCGACATCGCCGAATGGGAGGCGCGACCGCTCGCCGCCGACGAGCTGCTGTGGGTCGATGCCGACGAGCCCGACGACCCCCACGCGATCGCCCGCGCGTTGGGCATCGGCGACGACCTCGCCGCGCGGCTGCTTGACGACGCGGACTGGCCGACCGCCAGCATCCATGACGGCGCCGTGGAAGTTGTCCTCCTGACGCAGGCCGACGACCTCGAGGCCGATCCGGTGCCGATGCGCATCCTGGCCGGCGAGGGCTGGGTGGTTACACACCATGCTGAATCGGTCCCGTTCCTCGACGCTCACCGCGAGCTGATCCAGGACCAGCGCGAGGTCGGGCGCCTCACGTCGGTGGAGTTCATGGCCTCGATCATGGACTGGCATGTCGACACCTTCTTCAATGCCGCGGCCGAGCTTGAGCGTATCGTCGACAGGCTCGATGACGCGGCGCTGCGCACCGAGCGCGACCTCGTCGATAGGCTGGTGCAGGTTCGTCGCCGCATCGCGCGCGTGCGCCGCATCCTGATCCCGCATCGGGACCTGGCCGCCGAGCTGTCCCGGCCGGACTTCCTGCCGGCGTCGATGGCCGAGCATGCCGACGCGTTCGTGGCCGTCGCCAAGCGGCTCGAGCGCGCCGGCGATGCGATCAGCAACGTTCGCGAGATGCTCATCGGCACGTTCGACATCCACATGACACGCATGGCGCAGCGGACGAACGACACCATGCGGATCCTGACGCTGGCATCGGTGATCCTGCTGCCGTCGGTCGTCCTGGCCGGCATAATGGGCATGAACTTCAAGGTGCCGCTGTTCGACCAGCCCGACCTGTTCTGGGCCGTGATCGCCGCGATGCTGGTGATGGCCGCTGCAACCCTCATCGTGGCTCGATGGCGGGGATGGCTGTGACGGCTACAATTCGAGGCTCCCACGCCACGACTCGAAGAGGAGCCGATTCGCCGCATGGCCACGAGCGCCCGCAAGCCGTCCACGACACGCAAGCCGCGCCGAACGGCGGCGACCGCAGCCTCGACTGACGCGAAGCTGATCTACGCCTTCCGCGAGGGCAACGCGTCGATGCGCTCGACGCTCGGCGGCAAGGGTGCCGGCCTGGCGGAGATGACGAACGCGGGTCTGCCGGTGCCTCCCGGCTTCACGATCACGACCGAGGCCTGCAACGCCTACTACGCGGCCGGCAAGGAGCTGCCGGAGGGCCTGTGGGACGGCGTCGTGGAGCACATGCACGAGCTGGAGCGCGAGACCGGCAAGGGATTCGGCGATCCGGCCAACCCTCTGCTCGTCAGCGTCCGATCCGGCGCCGCATTCAGCATGCCCGGGATGATGGACACCGTCCTCAACCTCGGGCTCAACCCCGACACCGTGCAGGGGCTCATCGCGCTCACCGGCAACGAGCGCTTCGCGTGGGATGCCTGGCGGCGGTTCGTGGCGATGTTCGGCCGGATCGTGCTCGACCTGAGGGCGGAGGACTTCGACCTGCCGTTCGACGAGCTGAAGGAGCAGGCGGGAGCCAAGCTCGACACGGACCTGACCGCGGAGCAGCTGCGCGACATCGGCAACCGGTTCACCGAGATCGTCAGCGAGAAGACCGGCGAACCATTCCCGACCGAGCCGTACCGGCAGCTGGAGCTCGCCGTTCGCGCCGTCTTCGACTCCTGGTTCGGCAAGCGGGCGCACGACTACCGCGAGTTCAACAAGATCCCGCACGACCTCGGGACCGCGGTCAACGTGGTCACGATGGTCTTCGGCAACATGGGCGACGATTCCGGCACCGGTGTCGCGTTCACGCGTGACCCGAACACGGGACAGCGCGAGATCTTCGGCGAGTACCTGACCAACGCCCAGGGCGAGGACGTCGTGGCGGGCGTGCGGACCCCCGCCAAGATCAGCCAGATGCGTGAGGAGCTGCCGGAGGTCTACGCGCAGTTCGAGGAGATCGCGCAGCGCCTCGAGAGCCACTACCGCGAGATGCAGGACCTCGAGTTCACGATCGAGCGCGGCACGCTGTACATGCTCCAGACGCGCTCGGGCAAGCGAACCGCACCGGCCGCGGTGAAGATCGCGGTCGACATGGTCAACGAGGGCGTCATCAGCAAGGAGGAGGCGCTCCAGCGCGTCGATCCGGCCCAGATCGTCCAGCTCCTGCTCCCGCGCTTCGACGAGGCGGCCAAGACGAAGGTGGGGGATCGGCTGCTCGGGAAGGGCCTCAACGCGTCGCCGGGCGCAGCCGTGGGTCAGGCGATCTTCGATCCCGACCGCGCCGTCGCCGCGCGGGACGCCGGCAAGCCGGTGATCCTGGTCCGGATAGAGACCAGCCCCGACGACGTTCACGGCATGCTCGCGGCCAAGGGCGTGCTCACGGCACGTGGGGGTGCGACCTCGCACGCCGCCGTGGTGGCTCGATCGATGGGCCTTCCGTGCGTGGCGGGCGCCGAGTCGCTGAAGATCGACTACGCCAAGCGCCAGATGCGGGCCGGCTCGGCGACGGTGGCCGAGGGCGACGTCATCAGCATCGACGGCACCACCGGCGAGATCTTTGCCGGTGAGCTGCCGACGATCGAGGCTCGCTTCGAGGACGAGCACGACCTGGCCACGCTGCTCGGCTGGGCCGACGAGGTCCGGACGATGCAGGTCTGGGCCAACGCCGACTACCCGCGCGACGCGGAGCGGGCACGCGCCTTCGGCGCGCAGGGCATCGGCCTGTGCCGGACCGAGCACATGTTCTTCGAGGAGGATCGGCTGCCGACGGTACGGCGCATGATCCTCAACGCCCATGCGGCGACCGCGGCCAAGCACCTTGCCGACGCGGACCTCACCGACGACGATCGCGAGGCCGTCACGACGTTCGACCAGGCGCTGGCGGAGCTGGAGCGCCTCCAGACGGATGACTTTGCCGGTCTCTTCCGCGCCATGGACGGCCTGCCGGTGGTCATCCGTCTCATCGATCCGCCGCTCCACGAGTTCCTGCCCTCCCACGACCAGCTCGTCGCGGACGTCACCCGGCTGCGCACGACGCTCGATTTGACCGACGGCGCTCTCGGCGTAGACGCCGGGCTGGTGCAGCAGACGCTGGTGAAGCTATTCGGAACGAAGGACGCGGCGCGGGCGATGCGCAAGCTCGGCCTCTCGGAGCCCGAGCCGGGTATGAAGCGGTCGCCGCTCAATCGTCCGGCGCTCGAGGCCGATCTGGCGGAAAAGGAGGAGCTCCTTCACGCCGTCGAGGCGATGCGAGAGCAGAACCCGATGCTGGGTCTGCGTGGCGTGCGGCTGGGGCTGATGGTGCCCGACATCGTGAAGATGCAGACGCGGGCCATCCTGGCCGGCGCGGCGCGCGTGGCGGCCGAGGGCCTCACACCCCTGCCCGAGATCATGATCCCGCTCGTCGGGCATGTGAACGAGCTCGCCGAGACACGTGAGATCCTCGAGGCGGAGGTGGCGCGCATCGTCGAGGCCTCGGGCCAGCAGGTGGACTACAAGTTCGGCACGATGATCGAGGTCCCGCGAGGGGCGCTTACCGCCGACGAGATCGCCGAGCACGCCGAGTTCTTCAGCTTCGGAACGAACGACCTGACCCAGATGGGCTTCGGCTACTCGCGTGACGACGCCGAGGGCAAGTTCCTGATGCAGTACGTCGATCGCAAGGTCCTGCCCGAGAACCCGTTCCAGGTGCTCGACGTCGCGGGCATGGGACAGCTCATGCGAATGGGCGTCGAGAAGGGCAGGGCGACGAAACCGGACCTCAAGATCGGGATCTGCGGCGAGCATGGCGGCGACCCTCAGTCGATCGCCTTCTGCCACGAGGTCGGTCTCAACTACGTGAGCTGCTCCCCGTTCCGCGTGCCGGTGGCTCGGCTGGCGGCGGCGCAGGCGGCGATCGCGACAACCGAGGCCCGCGACAAGTAGCCCGGGCGGCCCGAACCCCTACGGCGCGGCGGCGATCGTCACCGTGGCGGGGCTCGAGCTCGCCACGCCATCCGAGGCGAGGTAGCTGAAGGTGATGCCCGTGAAATCGGCGGGCGCGTCGAAGGTGAACGACCCATCGGCGTTGAGTGTCAGCCCGGCGACCGGATCTGCGAATGCCGTGAGCACATCGCCGTCCGGGTCGGCGTCGTTCGCCAGGAGGCCGGCCGCCGCATCCACCACCAGGGCCTGACCGGGCGCGACCGAGTAGTCGTCCGCGAGCGCCACCGGCGGGGCATTCGGCGGCGGAACGATCGGGGTAGGAGTCGGCTGGGCGGTAGGCGTCGGAATCGGCGGCGGGGGCAACCCGCGCGGGCTGGGCGTCGGAGGTGGGGGAGTCACCGGCGGTTCATTCGATGGCGTGGCTCGTGGCGGGGGCGTGCCGGCCGGAACGGGTCCACCGGCCACCGGCCCAGATCCACCGCCAACTGGCCCGGGTGTCGTCTCGGCAGACGGCGCTGCCCTGGCTGGGCGAGGCCGATGCATCGGGATTGTCCGTGGTCGACGGCGACGGCGTCGAAGGCGCTCCCTCACCCGCGAGCACGCCGCCTCCCGGCGTGGGAGGGGCCGTCGAAGCGGTCGCTCCGTCGGCAGGCACGCTGGGTGGCATGAGCCCGCTGCCGGCCACGATTCCCACCGTGAGCACCGCGACGGCCGTGGTTCCGATCAGAGCGCGGACGAGAATCGCCGAGCTGACGGCTTGCCCGGACGCGGTGGGCGGAATCGGGGCGACGCCGAGATCGATGTCGGCCAACGCATCGAGCGCCGCGATCCGGCCCAGACACGTCTGGCACGCCGAGGCATGGAGCGCCACGTCTCGCGCCGGTTCGCCGAGCGCGCCGGCGCCAAGCCAGGCGGCCAGCCGGTCGTGAAGGTCGCTCATCCCAGCGTTCGGCGCGCTACCGCGTGGATTCGTTCCGCGATCGGGCCGTCACTGACGGGGTGGGCATCGGTAGGGGCTGCATCGAGGTAGCGGAGGCGGGCGCGCTTCAGGAGCCGATCCAGAGCGCGCCCGTCTCGACCGACGACAACTGCCACGTCGCGACGATCGAGCCTCTCGATCGATGCCGCGATGAGTGCGGCCCGCTCAGCATGCTTCAGTGCACTGAGCCCGCGCAGAACGGCTGGGTCGGCCCCGATGTCGCCGAGGTCGGAGGCTGCGTCCGGGTCCCGCCGACCAGCCGATCGGCGCGGGGCCGCGCGAACGACTTGGGATCGAAGCCAGGCCGCGGCCCGCTCGGGGTGGCGCAGCTCGTCGACTCGTCGGCCGCCTGCGGCAAGCGCATCGGCGGCACGGCGCGCCGCCTCGGGCCGATCGCCGAGCGTGAGCAGCAGCGCGAATCCATGGAGGCGCCGCCCGTGCAGGTCGTGAAACGCGGCGCGGACGGCGTCGGGCGGCGGCGGTGTGGCGGGAGCACGCTGCTCGGGGTGCATCGGCCTCGGTCGGTGCGGTGCGGATCGGTGCGGAAGTGTACCGTTCCGGTGCAACCACCGCGCCCATCTCACGCTTGATGGCGACCGAACTTGACAATCGGCTAAAATAGACCCGGAGACCTTGACAAACCACTTGACAAGCGGAAGCGCCCACGGAAACGCGTATCTGGGGCGCGAGGGAATCAACATCACCGGATCCTCGAGCATCGTCGCGGATATCAAGTCGAAGCTGCCCGTCGCCGACGTCGTCGGCGATACCGTCGCGCTCAAGCGCGCGGGCACGATCCTCAAGGGCCTCTGCCCCTTCCACGGCGAGAAGACAGCATCGTTCATCGTCACGCCCGATCGGGAGACGTGGCACTGCTTCGGCTGCGGTGAGCACGGCGACATCTTCACCTTCGTCATGAAGCGCGACGGCCTCGACTTTCGGGAGGCGCTCGCCCGACTGGCGGAGAAGGCCGGCGTCGAGCTCTCGGAGCGCACGGCGAGCGAGGACCGCCGCAAGCGGCGGCTGCGCGAGGCGCTGGAGGCGGCGATTGCCTGGTATCGCGAGGTCCTGCTCCAGGCACGCCAGGCCGAGCGGGCGCGCTCCTATCTCGCCGAGCGCGGGCTCAGCGAGGAGACCCTCGAGCGGTTCGGGATCGGCTACGCGCTCAACAACTGGGAGGCGCTTGCCAAGCGCCTTCGTGCCAAGGGATTCAGCGACACCGAGCTGACCGATGCGGGTCTCGCCAGCCCGTCGACGCGCGGGGGCGTCTACGATCGCTTCCGCGGCCGGATCATCATTCCGATCCGCGACGCCTCCGGCCGGGCCATCGGGCTCGGCGGCCGCATCCTGCCGGATGCCGAGGGCCCGAAGTACCTCAACTCGCCCGCGACTGCCCTCTTCGACAAGAGCCGGACCCTGTACGGCATCGACCTCGCCAAGGGCGCGATTCGGCGCGAGAAGCTCGCGGTCATCGTTGAGGGCTACACCGACGTCATGGCGGCGCACCAGGCCGGATTCGGCAACGTCGTCGCCAGCCTCGGCACGGCCCTCACCCAGGGGCAGGTGGAGCTCGCCAACCGCTACGCCGAGGGCGTCGCGCTGGCCTATGACGTCGATCTCGCCGGCGAGGCCGCCACCCAGCGCGGGCTGCTCGAGGAGCTCGGTCCAGTGGTGAGCAAGGTGCGGGTCATCCGCATCCCGGCCGGCAAGGATCCCGACGAGCTGATTCGGACCGACCCGGATGGGTGGCGCACCGCGGTCGAATCGGCCGAGGAGCTGCTGCCGTACTTCATGCAGCGTGCCGCGAGCGAGGTCGACCTGCGCCAGCCACACGGCCGGAGCGCCTATACGCGCCGGATGCTCGACCTGCTGGGGCGCATCCCGGATCGGGTCGAGCGCGACTCCTACGTCCCTCGCCTCGCCCAGCTGGCGGGCATCGACGAGCGGGTCCTGCGCGACGAGCTGGCACGGGGCCCGCGCCCGATGCCCATCCGACCAATCGAGGCTGAAGCGTCCGTGGCGGATGCCGCCGGCCTCGGCGCGCTCGAGAGGGAGGCGCTGATGCTGCTCCTCCTGAACCCAGCCCTGGCCGCTGAGCAGGCCGGCGAGCGGCTGCCGATCCGTGACAGTTCCGGGCTCGCTCTCGCCGAGGCCTGGATCGGGGCGGTGTCATCCGCGGGCGGAAGGCCTGAGCTGGACGCCTTCGTGTCCGGGCTCGATCCCGTCACCGGTGAGCTTGCGCGCGGCCTGCTGGCATCCGCGCGCGCGCGAATGGTGCGGCCGGATCTCGAGACCGATCGCGAGGCCCTGCGCGTCTGCCTGCTTCGCCTGCGGAAGGAGCAGCTCCAGGACCGGCTCGCCGACCTTCAGTCATTGATCAGCGTCGGGGCAGGCGCCACCGATGGCACCGATCTCCACGATCTCGAACGACAGTTCCAGGTGCTGCATCTCGAGAGGGAGCAGCTCGAACAGGCGATCAACCCGTCGGCCGTCGTGGCCGGACAGAGGAGGAACTAGCACCGTGCCGACGAGCACAACTACCACCCGCAAGCGGCCGGCATCCGACGGCTCGGCCGGCACGCAGTCGAAGCCGGCTGCCAGCAAGGCGGCCGCCAAGGTGCCAGCCAAGGCGCCGGCCACCAGGGATCCGCTGCCAAGGCGAAGGCCACTGCGCCGAAGGCAACCGGAACCGCGTCGACCACCACGAAGCCGGCTGCCAAGCCCGCGGCGACGAAGGCGAACACTTCCAAGGCATCCGCGCCGAAGGCCGCGGCCAAGACCGTTGCGTCGAAGGCTGGCGCCAAGGCCGCGGCGAAGCCGGTGCCGGCGAAGGCCCCCGCAAAGGCGACCAGTGCCAGGGCGAGCGCTCCCAAGGCAGCATCGGCCAAGACAGCATCGGCCAAGACGGCATCGGCCAAGACGGCATCGGCCAAGTCGAAGCGTGGAGCGCGGTTGGTGGTCGGCCCCGAGCTGGACGCCGCGGCGACCGCGGCCATCACCGGCCTGATCGAGCGTGGTCGCGAAGAGGGCTTCATCACCCACGACCAGATTCTCGAGGCCATCCCGGCGCCGGAGGCGCAGATGGGCGTGGTCGAGGAGCTGTACGCGGCCGCCGAGGAAGCGGGCGTCGAGGTCCTCGACGAGCAGAATCAGCCGACCCTCATCGGGGAGCCGGACGAGGTGGAGGCTCCACCCGCGGCGGGCCCGGACGGTCGCGCGCCGACGAAGCCGGAGGAGGATCTCGAGGCCCTCGCCGCCGACCTCATCGGGATCGACGACCCGGTCCGGATGTACCTCAAGGAGATCGGCAAGGTCGCGCTCCTGACCGCGGAGGAGGAGGTCGTGCTGGCCAAGGCGATCGAGCTCGGCGAGCTCATCGTCGAGGATCCGGCACGCTCGCTCGTCAACCTCTTCACCTGGGTCACGCTCGACTCCGAGCCGAAGGCGCGGAGCATGGCCGCCATGCGCGCCTTCGACCTGCCCAAGGACTCACCGCATGTGACCCATGACGCCATCGACTGGTGGGTCGGACGGCGGCGCAAGACGATCGAGACGCCGTCGATCAAGCTGTCCAAGCACCGCAAGGCATCGGGCCTCGATGACGAGGCACGCACCCGCCTCCTCGAAGGCGAGTCGATCCTCAAGGTCCTCGCCGCCGACCCGGCGCAGGGGCTCAAGGACGCGGTCCTGTTCGGCCACACGTATCGTTTCCGGGCAGTCAGCCACGCCGGCTCGGCCGAGCTGTACGAGCTCGAGACCTGGGCGCGCGAGACGGCGCAGGCGATCGTGAAGGAGTACATCGAGACCGGGCACGATCCCGAGTACCTGCTCAGCATGGGCTACGACCCGACCATCCCGCTCGACGTGCCGCTCGAGAAGCGCTCCGGCCGCCTGGTCGAGCAGAGCACCGATGCGCGCAAGCGCCTGACCGAGGCCAACCTGCGCCTGGTGGTGTCGATCGCCAAGAAGTACATCGGGCGCGGCATGAGCTTCCTGGACCTCATCCAGGAGGGCAACATCGGCCTCATCCGGGCGGTCGAGAAGTTCGACTACGAGAAGGGCTTCAAGTTCAGCACCTACGCCACGTGGTGGATCCGCCAGGCGATCACGCGCGCCATCGCCGACCAGGCGCGCACGATCCGCATCCCGGTCCACATGGTCGAGACCATCAACCGCCTCATCCGCGTCAGCCGCACCCTGCTCCAGGAGCTGGGCCGCGAGCCGACGGTGGAGGAGATCGCGCGGCGCATGAGCCGCGACGAGATCATCCGCGAGCTGCGTGACAAGCTCCAGCGCGAGCCGACCGAGGCCGAGGTGGACGACCGCGTCGCCGACGGGCCGCAGACGGTGAGCCCGGAGAAGGTGCGCGAGATCATGAAGGTCTCGCAGGAGCCGGTCAGCCTCGAGACGCCCATCGGCGAGGAGGAGGACTCGCACCTCGGCGACTTCATCCCTGACCTCGCCTCGGTCGCGCCGGCCGATGCGGCTTCCCACCAGCTGCTCAAGGAGCAGGTGGAGGGGGTGCTCGACTCGCTGACTCCCCGGGAGCGGCGGGTCCTCCAGCTCCGCTTCGGGCTCGAGGACGGCCGCAGCCGGACGCTCGAGGAGGTCGGACGCGACTTCAACGTCACCCGCGAGCGGATCCGCCAGATCGAGGCCAAGGCGCTTCGCAAGCTTCGGCATCCGAGCCGCAGCCGGAAGCTCAAGGACTACCTCGAGTAGCCGATGCAGTTCGCGGAGGTCGTCCGCCAACGGCGGATGGTCCGGCACTTCGCGCCCGACGCGATCGATCGGTCGGTGCTCGAGCGGATCGCGGCGACCGCGCAGCGGGCGCCGTCGGCCGGGTTCAGCCAGGGCCAGCGGCTCATCATCGTGACGGATCCAGCGCGCCGGCGACGGTTGGCCGAGCTCGCCGGAGAGGGCTTCTACACCGATCGCGGCTTCGACCCGTGGATCAGCGAGGCGCCGGCACTGTTCGTGCCCGCCGTCTCGGCCAAGGTGTATGTCGATCGTTACAACGAGCCGGACAAGCGCGACCCGTCGGCTCCGCCGGGCACGGAGGACGAGTGGGATGTGCCGTACTGGTGGATGGACGTCGGCTGCACGGTGATGCTCATCCTCCTCGCCGCCGTTGACGAGGGACTGGCAGCCGGGTTCGCCGGTGGCGACTTCGACGGCATCCGTGCCGAGGTCGGTCTGCCGGGCGACTTCACGCCGGTCGGCGTGATCCCGGTCGGGAGGCCCCTGCCGGACAAGAAGTCGCCGTCCCTGCAGCGCGGATGGCGCGGTCTCGACGAATTCGCGCGTTGGGAGCGCTGGGAAGGCTAGGCCTCAGCTCGGTCGTCCTTCCTTTGACCCTGGTCGGCGCCGAGCGCTATCATCGCCGATGTCCACGGGAGCCCTCGCATCGGTCCCGTCACGCGTTCCGGCGTAGCTCAGTGGTAGAGCGGGCGGCTGTTAACCGCTTGGTCGTAGGTTCGAATCCTACCGCCGGAGCCACCTTCCTCCCGGACATGGATGTGGCGCCGATGCGCCATCGCGGCGCACCGACGCGTGGTTGCCTGCCTAGGCGCTGGCGGCCGCCGGCTCGGCGACGAGTGGCTCGCCGGTCTCGAGCAGCGACTTGAGGCCTGAGAGGATGAAGGGCATCCCACCCGACACCTGCTCGAAGGTGGCGGTCCGCGACGGGAACTCGTCGTGGATCGTCGTCACCTTGGTGACGCCCGGTGCGGCCTCCTCGATCTCCCACGTCAGCCGAGACGGCGCATCCGATGCGACGTCCTCGTCCCAGCGCGCGTCGAACGTCTGGACCAGGCGGCGTGGGGGATCGGCCTCGAGGACGGTCCCGACGATGGCGTCGGTGCCGCCCAGGAGTGTAGCGAAACGTCGAGCCGGCCTTCCAATCGGACTCGACGGAGCTGCCGTAGTAGTAGCGGAGCGTGAACTCCGACTCGGTGATGGCCGCCCACACCCGATCGGGCGTGGCGCGGATGAAGATCTGCGAGACAGCATGCGGGCGATCCCGTGTCTCGCCGTCGGTACCCATGGTGGGCTCCTCCATGAACGATTGAAGGGCAAGCAGAACGTCCGCGGCGCGAGTCCGGAACTTGTCGAGCCAGCGGTCGTGGAGCCTTCGGATGGGGACGGGGTTGAGGTAGTGGAGCCGCCTGCGGCCGCTCCGATGCGAGACCACCAGCCCCGCCTGCTCCAGGATGCGCAGGTGCTTCATGACCGCGATGCGGGTCATCTGGGGAAGTGCCTTCTCGAGCTCGCCGAGCGTCTGGCCATCGCGCTCATAGAGCCGATCCAGCAGCCGCCGGCGGGATGGATCCGCCAACGCCCGAAAGACCTGGTCACCCTGCTCCATGCCCGGGAGAATACGTCACCATTCGGTTACATGTCAATACCCGAGGGTGCGCAGGTCAGGCGAGCGGGTGAGGAAATCAGGAGCTCGGGCTAACGCCTGGGCGTTTCGCGCGTTAGTACTCGTGAGCCGGGCACTGCGTTGGCGGCTCTGCCGCCAGGGCAGCCGCAGTGACCCGGTCTTTTCATGCCCGCCAAAAGCTCAGGTCGAGCGCTCGTCCCAGTCCGGGTCGACCGGCGCCGTTGGCCCGACGTCGTCGAAGGTCGGCACGAGGATCCAGCCCATGACGCCCATCGCCACCGCGAAGAAGGCGAGCATGATCGACCCGGACCACTCATAGCCGCTCATCCACCAGTAGGCGACGGCCACGACCAGGATGCCGACCGGGAGGATGAGGAACTTGAGCAGGCTCATGGTCCGATGATAGCGGGCTCAGACGAGCCAGCCGCAGTCCGTTCGACCCACTGGCTCGACGGACCCGATGGCCGACTCGCCAAGCGGGCGGATGCCGGTGTCGGGCGCATGGCCGCGCACGAGGGGCCGCGTACCGAGCGTCAGATCGGCCGAGGTCAACGTGGCGCGCCGAATTCTCGCATCCGTGACCGGGGGACCAACGTCGGTGGAGTCGGGGACCGTGACCGCGGTCAGCGAGCCGCCCTCGGCGGCCCGGGCCGTGACGACCGTGCCGTCCGGATAGCTCAGCCAGAGCCCCCGCAGGCGGGCGATGAAGTGCTCGGGCATCCCCGGGACGAGCATCTCGACGATCCCCTGGCCGCTGCGACGGTAGCCGCGCGGGCGCTCATCGGCCTGGACGCGGTCGACGAACGCTCGGGCCAGGAGCTCTTCGACGGCGATGCGGATCGCCTCGGGAGCCTCGACGCGAACCTTTCCGCCACTGAAGATCGCGCGGCCGACGACGTCTGACTCGGCGTCGCCGGACCGGATGCTCAGCAGGTCGTAGGCGAGCGTGTCCTCGGTCCGCGGGTCCGCGTGGGGATCGAGCATGGGCCGAGGATAGCCGAAGCGATCGGGCCCGCGTCGCACCGCGACGCGCTCCGGCGCTGGGCTAGAATCTGGCGGTCATCCCAGGCACCCAGGAGGTCCGGTGAGCGAGGTCGACCAGGCAGCCTACCGCGAGATGGTGTCCGCCCAGGACGCGAAGCAGGTCGATGCCTGGGCCAGTGACCTGTTCATGGACTTCGCCAAGCGCCTCGGCGTCGGCCGGGCGATCGCGAGCTTCTGCACGGTCACCGGCCTCGATTCCCGTGGCTTCCAGCGGGCCTTCCTGGTGGGCGGGGGACCGGATCACGTTGTCGGGATCGATACCGCCGGCTCACTCGCGGCTCCCATTTTCGAGCTCCCGAAGGCGATCGCCGGGCTGCGCCGGATCGACCCGGACGCGCAGCAAAAGCTCGTCGACTTCCTCGTGGCGAACCACGAGGTCATGAGCTACACCGCCTGACGGCGGAGCTGGCTACTCGACCTCCTCGCGCGCCGGGCTGCTCGATCGGATGATCGCGATCGCATTCTCGATCTTGAGCTTCGTGATGGTGAGGTGCTTCGCGAAGTTGGCGCGGTTGACCTCCGGGATCTGCTCCATCAGCTCGGGCTGACGAAGGATGTCGACGAGGTCGTCGACGCCCTCCGAAAGCTTCGAGCGCGCGCCCATCAGCGCATCGTCCGCGGCCTGGACCTCGGCTGCATTCCCTGCTGCCGTCTTCGCGCGACGCCGCGGTGTCCTCGTCGTCGACTCCTCTCCGTCGTCGGACTTCGGGGTCGTTGACCCGGTGATGACGCGAAGCTTGGCGAGCGAGAGCTCACCCGCAGCGATGCGCTTGGCCAGCCGGCGGCGTTTTCGCTCGTCCCCGATCTTCATCAGCTCGTACGCGTGGCTGATCGTGTCTTTGCGCAATGACACGAGCTCGCGGATGTCGGCCGGAGCATCGGACAGGCGAAGGCGATTCTCGACGTATCCCTTGTCCTTGCCGACCTTCTGGGCGAGCTGGCGGACGGAGTAGCCGAACGCATCGGTCATCTTGCGGAACATGGCCGCCTCCTCCAGCGGGGAGACGTCCTCGCGCTGGAGGTTCTCGATGATGCTGACCTCGAGCGCCGTGCTCTCGTCGAACTCGACGACGATCGCGGGGATCGATTCGCGGCCGGCCATGCCCGAAGCACGCCACCGGCGTTCTCCGGCGATGAGCTCGAACTTCGTCGCGCTGGGGCGGACCAGGATCGGCTGCAGCACGCCATGCTCGCGAATCGATTGCGCCAGCTCGGTCAGCGACTCCTCGTCATAGGAGAGGCGGGGCTGCGCCGGGTTGGGGAGGATCTTATCGATGGGCACTTCTCGTATCTGCGCGTGCGTGGCGCGCGACTCGATGAGCGACACGATCCCCGGCGCGAGGTCGGTGGCCTGGGCCTCGTCGAAGAGGCGATGGATATTCTCGCGGAATGCCGCGGGACGCTTGCTAGCCAAGCTCGATCACCTCCTGCGCCAGGTCGCGGAACGCACGGGCAGCGGACGAGTTGGTTGCGTACTCGGTGACTGGCTTCCCGGTCAGCGGCGCCTCTCCGAGCTTCACGGTCTGTTTGATCATCGTGTTGAAGACGCGATGATCGCCGAGCTGCTTGAGGTTCTCGAGCATCTCGCGAGCGAGCACGGTACGTCCGTCGAAGAACGTCGGCAGCAGGCCGAGGACCTCGAGATCGTGATTCAGCTTGATCTTGATGGTGTTGATGACCTTGATAAGCGCCGTCAGACCCTTGATGGCGTAGTACTGCGTCTGCACCGGAATGATGACGCGGCTCGACGCGACCAGCGAGTTGATCGTCAGCAGGCCGAGCGTTGGCGGGCAGTCGAGGATCACGACATCGAACTGGCGATCGGCCCATCCGGAGAGGGCGTCGCGAAGAACCATCTCGCGGCCGATGGCGGTGAACAGCTCGACCTCGGTGGATGCGAGCTCGAGTGTCGCCGGCGCAACCCACAGGCCCTGTGTCTCCGTTTCGCGCACCACCTCGTCGAGCGCCACGCGATCGTCAGAAAGCACGTCGGCCATCGATAGCCGTACGTCGGAGAGAGACACGCCGAGTCCGACAGTCAGGTTGGCCTGCGGATCCATGTCCACGCAGAGGACCCGATATCCGCGTTCGGCCAATGCGCCGCCGAGGTTGATCGAGCAGGTCGTCTTGCCGACACCGCCCTTCTGGTTCGCCATTGAGATTACCTTGGTCAACGCATCACCCTTCGTGCGGCTCGACGGGTCGGAATCGTCGCGGATGCGACGCCTCCGATGATAGGCTCGGCGCGCGGGATCGGTCACCCGGGTTATCCACAACGTGGAGAAATGTCGATGTCGTTGTGCAAAGACGGCCGTCTATACTCGGACTTGTCCACCGTCCCGCCGCGCGGGCCCGTAGCTCAATGGTTAGAGCAACCGGCTCATAACCGGACGGTCGCAGGTTCGATTCCTGCCGGGCCCACCACTGCAATGACGACGAAGGAGTGCGCCGCGTGTCGACTGCGGACAAGCTTCAGCGCCTGAGTGCTCTGCGCGACGATGCGCGCCAGGGCGGGGGATCGAAGCGGTTGGACCAGCAGCACGCACGCGGCAAGCTGTCTGCCCGCGAACGCCTTGAGCTGCTCCTCGACGAAGACAGCTTCACGGAAATCGATGCGTTCGTTACGCATCGCGCGAGCGACTTCGGTCTTGATACCGAACGTTACCTGGGCGATGGCGTCGTCACCGGGTTCGGTCGTATCGATGGCCGACTCGTCTTTGTGTACAGCCAGGACTTCACCGTCTTCGGCGGCTCGCTGTCGGAGGCCCACGCGGAGAAGATCTGCAAGGTGATGGATCTGGCCGTGGAGAACGGCGCGCCCATCATCGGGCTATCGGACTCCGGCGGCGCGCGGATCCAGGAGGGAGTGGTGAGCCTCGGCGGCTACGCCGACATCTTCCTGCGCAACACCATGGCGTCGGGCGTGGTCCCCCAGCTCTCGCTGGTGATGGGCCCCTGCGCCGGCGGCGCGGTGTATTCACCGGCGATCACCGACCTCGTGATCATGGTCGAGGGCACGAGCTACATGTTCGTCACCGGCCCCAACGTGGTGAAGACCGTCACCCACGAGGAGATCGACTTCGAGGGCCTGGGCGGCGCGCGCGTCCACAACGAGACGAGCGGCGTCGCTCACTTTCTCGCATCCGGTGAGCCGCAGGCGCTCGAGCTCGCGCGGACCCTAATCGGATACCTGCCACAGAACAATGTCGACCTGACGCCGCGAAGGCACGAGTGGGACTTGCCCGAAACCGACGTTGTAACGCTCGACGCGCTCATCCCGGATTCGCCGAAACAGTCCTACGACATGCACACGGTCATCGGCGGCATCGTCGATGGGGGATCGTTCACCGAGGTTCACGCTCACTACGCCCGCAACATCATCTGCGGCTTCGCGCGGATCGAGGGTCGGACGGTTGGGATCGTCGCGCAGCAGCCCGAGGTGCTGGCCGGCGTGCTCGACATCGACGCATCCGACAAGGCTGGCCGATTCGTTCGCACCTGCGACTGCTTCAACATCCCGATCGTCACGCTCGTCGATGTTCCCGGATTCCTGCCAGGCGTCGACCAGGAGCATCGCGGCATCATTCGCCATGGGGCGAAGCTCCTCTACGCCTACTGCGAGGCGACCGTGCCGAAGGTCACCGTCATCACTCGCAAGGCCTACGGCGGCGCGTACGACGTCATGAGCAGCAAGCACGTCCGCGGTGACATGAACTTCGCGTGGCCGACCGCCGAGATCGCCGTGATGGGTGTCGAGGGCGCGGTGAATATCATCTTCCGCGAGCGCATTGCCGAAGCCGATGATGCCGACGCGGAGCGCGCCGCGCTCGTGGCCGAGTACGAGGAGCGATTCGCGAATCCGTACATCGCCGCTGCGCGGGGGTACGTCGACGAAGTGATCCTGCCATCTGAGACCCGCGCGCGACTCGTCGGGGCGCTGTCGATGCTCGAGAACAAGCGGCAGTCGGTTCCGCCCAAGAAGCACGGCAACATTCCGCTTTGACGGCCGCCGCGTCTTTGCGCACGGACAGCCAGCCGCCGCCCTTCACGCGCCTGCTCATCGCGAATCGCGGCGAGATCGCGATCCGCGTCATCCGCGCCTGCCGAGACCTGGGCATCTCACCGATCGCGGTCCACTCCGATGCCGACGTTCGCGCGCTCCACGTTCTCGCCGCGGATAGGTCCGAGCGCCTCGGGCCGGCTCCGGCCAGCGAGTCCTACCTGTCGATCGCCGCCATCGTCGACGCGGCGCTGCGCAGCGGTGCGGAGGCGATCCACCCCGGTTACGGCTTCGTGTCGGAGAGCGCCGAGTTCGCACGTGCCGTCGAGGACGCCGGCCTGGTATTCATCGGGCCGCCTCCGACGGTCCTCGATGGCCTCGGCAACAAGATTGCCGCGCGCGCCTCCGCGGCCGACGCGGGCGTGCCGATCGTTCCCGGCGCGACCTTCACCGAGGACGACGACCCGGCGGCCGTCGAGGATCTCGGCTATCCGGTGATGCTCAAGGCTGCGGCCGGGGGCGGCGGCCGCGGCATGCGACGAGTCGACGATGCGGGACAGCTGCCCGACGCGATGGCCTCGGCCCGACGCGAGGCGGCGGCGGCCTTCGGAGATGGCACGATCTACGTGGAACGGCTCATCGCGCCGGCTCGTCACGTCGAGGTTCAGCTGCTCGGCGACCGGCATGGCGGGCTGGCGGTGCTCGGCGAGCGCGACTGCTCCGTCCAACGGCGACACCAGAAGCTGGTCGAAGAGACGCCGGCACCTTCGCTCGGCGACGGGACCCGCGCGGAGCTGTTCGAGAGCGCGCGGCGCGTCGCCGGGACCGTCGACTTCCACAACGCCGCGACGGTCGAGTTCCTGGTCGACGCGGACGGAGGTCACTACTTCCTCGAGATGAATACGCGCCTCCAGGTCGAGCATGGCGTCACCGAGCTCGTCACCGGGCTCGACCTCGTGGCATGGCAGATTCGCGTGGCTGCCGGTGAGCGCCTGCCAGAGGGCGTCCTCCATCCGGCGTTCCATGGTCATGCCATCGAGGTTCGCCTCTACGCCGAGGACCCCTACCGAGACTTCCGGCCGACCGGCGGGCGGATCGGCGCCTGGCGCATGCCGTCCGGCCCGGGGGTTCGGGTCGACGCCGGAATCGAGGCCGACACCGACCTTCCATCCGAGTACGACCCTCTGCTCGCGAAGCTCATGGTCCACGCCGCCGATCGGGCGACCGCGGTGGCACGGCTCCGCCGCGCGCTGGACGAGACACTGATCGGTGGGCTCCAGACCGACGCGGCATTCCATCGATGGCTGGTCGACGACGCCGGGTTCGTCGATGGCGCCTACGACACCGGGCTCATCTCCGAGCGGTGGGGGAGCGGCCCGGAGCCGTCGGCCGCGGAGCGATCACTCGCGGCGTTGGCGGCGATCGAGGCCCGCGGGATCGCTCCATCGCCCCGCGCCGGCGCGAGCGCCGCGCCCGACCGCAGCGGGTGGGGAGCGGCCGCCCGGCGCGAGGCGCTGCGACCGTGAGCGAGCTCGAGGCGCGCATCGAGGAGAAGGCGGTGCGACCGGTCGACGGAGTCAGTCTCGAGTGGGTCGATCGCGAAGCTGGGCTTGCCCGCGTCATCGGCGACGGCGGAGCCGAGCTCGTCCTGGTGGAGGGAGATGGCACGGACTGGGTGGTGACCCTGCGCGGGCGTCGCATCGGGGTGACCGTCAGGACCTGGCGCGAGCGTGTCCTGGCCGAGGCCGAGGGCGCGGGTCGGGTGCACTCCGGTCCGACGATCGTCAAGGCCACCCTGCCTGGACTGGTGGTCGCCGTGCCCGTGGCGGTGGGGGACGAGGTCGACGAGGGGGCCGTCCTTCTCACCATCGAGGCCATGAAGATGCAGAACGAGGTCCGCGCCCCGCGGGGTGGACGGGTGATCGAGGTCTCGGTGGCAGCCGGCCAGACGGTCATGACCGGCGCGCCGCTGCTGCAGATCGGTCAGTCCTGAGTGTCGCTCGGTACAATCGGTGGCCGATGACTGACGCCGCCCGATCCCAGGAGCGACCGCATCGGTCCACCTCCGGGATCGAGATCAGGCCGGTCTATGGCCCGGGCGACCTCGACGGCTTCGATCCGGATGAGCGGCTCGGCCAACCCGGCTCGTTCCCGTTCACGCGCGGCATCCACGCCGACGGCTATCGCGGACGGGCGTGGACGATGCGGCAGTACGCCGGGTTCGGCTCGGCCGAGGAGACGAACCGCCGCTTCCGGTACCTCCTCGACCAAGGGCAGCACGGCCTGAGCGTCGCCTTCGACCTGCCCACGCAGATGGGCTACGACTCGGACGATCCGGCGGTGCTCGGCGAGGTGGGTCGGGTCGGCGTCCCGATCGACTCGATCGCCGACATGGAGATCCTGCTCGACGGGATCGATCCGGCGGCCATCTCGGCCTCAATGACCATCAACGCGACCGCGGCCATCCTGCTGGCGCTGTACGAGGCGGTGGCGCGACGGCGCGGCGCCGATCCGCATCGGCTGCGGGGGACGATCCAGAACGACATCCTCAAGGAGTACATCGCCCGCGGGACGTACATCTTCCCGCCGGAGCCCTCCATGAGGCTGGTGACCGACACCTTCGCCTACTGCCGGGCCGAGCTTCCGGCCTGGAACACGATCAGCATCAGCGGATACCACATGCGCGAGGCGGGGGCGACGGCGGTACAGGAGATCGCCTTCACGGTGGCGAACGGCATCGCCTACGCCGAGGCCGCGGCAGCGGCGGGCCTCAGCTTCGATGAGCTCGCGCCTCGACTCTCGTTCTTCTTCGCTGCCCACAACGACCTCCTCGAGGAGGTCGCGAAGTTCCGCGCCGCCCGCCGGGTGTGGGCAACGGTGGCACGCGACCGATTCGGCTCCCGGGATCCCCGAGCGCAGGCGATGCGCTTCCACGTCCAGACCGGCGGCTCGACCCTCACCGCGCAGCAGCCGGACGTCAACGTCGTGCGGACCACCGTGCAGGCGCTCGCCGCGATCCTCGGCGGTACCCAGTCGCTCCACACCAATGCCCTCGACGAGGCGCTCGGTCTCCCGACGCCTCAGACGGCGCGGCTGGCGCTCCGGACGCAGCAGGTGCTGCACCACGAGTCCGGCGTCGCCGAGACGGTCGACCCGCTGGCGGGCTCGTACTTTGTCGAGACCCTCACCGACGAGCTTGCCGAGCGGGCGTTCGCCGAGCTGCGGCACATCGACGATCTCGGGGGCACGCTTGCCGCCCTGGCCGACGGCTACCAGCCCGACGCCATCGGCGACGCAGCCTATGCCGCCCAGCGGGCCATCGAGAGTGGTGAGCGGATCGTGGTCGGCGTGAATGCCTTCACCGAGCAGGGTGACGAGCAGCGGCCGGCGCCGCAGGCAATCGATCCTGAGCTCGAGGCACGCCAGGTGGAGCGCACGCGCGCCGTGCGCGCGGCGCGTGATGCGGCGGCGGCCGACGTCGCGGTGGCGGCCCTCGAGCGAGCCGCGGCCGGGACCGAGAATGTCCTGCCGCGCATCCGCACAGCCGTCGAGGCCGACGTGACCCTCGGCGAGATCGCGCATGCCCTGCGCCGGGTGTGGGGCGAGTACCGCCCGTGAGCATCGGGCCGGTGCACCACGTCGCGATCGTCGTGCGCTCGATCGACGAGGCGCTGCCGCGCTATCGCGCCCTGTTCGGGCTCGAGCCGGAAGCGGAGCCGATGGTCTTCGCCCCGCAGCGCGTCCGCCTCTGCTTCCTTCCGACCGGGCCGGAGCCGGCCGCGAGGCTCGAGCTGGTCGAGCCGATCGACGATGAAGGTGGCGTGGCGCGCTACCTCGCCTCACATGGCGAGGGCGTCCATCACGTCTGCTTCCTGACCGACGACCTGCCGGCATCGCTCGAGGCCCTGGCCGCGGCCGAGGCCGAGCTCATCGACCGCGAGCCGCGGGCGGGCGCCCACGGCATCGGTCGCCTTCGTCCATCCACGGACCCTCAACGGCGTCCTGTGGGAGCTGCTCGACACCGGCGTCGCCGATTTGACCTCCCGATAGTCAAGCGGTTCGAGCGCGGCCCGACCGCCTGGGACCAGTCGCCTAGGACTCCTCGATCGGCTCGCCGTCGGCGCCGAAGACCCACCAGACTTCGCCCTGGCCCTGGCCGTTGACGTCCCCGGCCGCCTCGTCACCCGCGAAGTAGTAGGCCGGGAAGCCGTTGACGCTCAGCTGCGTCGAGCCATCCGTGCCCTCGACCGTCCCGAGCTCGGCGGTCACGCCGTCGCCCGCCGTCGGGGTCCCCTCGGCCTCGACCGGCGGCCAGTTGGTCAGGCACTCGCCGGTGCAGTTGCTCGTGCCCTCGGTGTCGTTGGCGAAGTAGTAGATCGTCAGGCCGTCCGCATCGGTCAGGATCTCGCCGAGATCCGAGTCGGCCACGAGAACGGCCGCGTCGCCCGATGCAGCCTCGGACGCGCTTGCGGACGCTTCGGCAGACTCCGACGCTGGCGCGGATGGCGAGGCCTCGGCGGCCTCCGAACTTGCCGCCGGTGACTCGGTGCAGGCGGCCAGCACGAGGACAAGGCTGGCGAGCACGACGGGACGGGCGGACGTGAGGGTACGCAGTGACATGCTGGCTCCAAGGCATACGGTGATCTGTAGCGACGTACGCCCCTGGTTACAGGCGCGAGATCAGCTGACGCCGGCTTCGCGCAGCAGGCGAGGGATCTCCGACGGCGAGTCGGCCACCCGAATGCCGGCCGCCTCGAGCGCGCTCCGCTTCGACTCGGCGGTGCCGGCACCGCCCGAGATGATCGCCCCGGCGTGGCCCATCCGCCGTCCGGGTGGTGCGGTTCGGCCCGCGATGAAGGCCGCCATCGGCTTGCGCACCTCGCGCGCGCAGAAGGCCGCCGCCTTCTCTTCCTCCTCGCCCCCGATCTCGCCGATCATCACGATCGCCTCGGTCTCGGCGTCCTGGTTGAAGAGGTCGAGAGCGTCGACGAAGCTGGTCCCGACGATCGGGTCGCCGCCGATGCCGAGGCAGGTCGTCTGCCCCATTCCGGCATCGGTCATCGCCTGCACCACCTCGTAGGTCAGGGTTCCCGATCGGGACACGAGCCCGACCGGGCCGCGGGCGTGGATGTTGCCTGGGATGATCCCGACCTTGGCCTCGCCGACCGACGTCAGGCCCGGGCAGTTCGGGCCGATGAGGCGCACCCCCTTCGCCCGGAGCACGTGGTAGACCCGGAGCATGTCGAGCGCGGGCACGCCCTCGGTGATGCACACGACCAGGGGGACGTTCGCGTCGGCGGCCTCGAGCATCGCGTCGGGCGCGAATGCGGCCGGGACGAAGATGCACGTCGCGTTGGCGCCGGTCTGCTCGACCGCCTCGGCGACGGTGTCGTACACGGGCACGCGCCCGTCGAGCGCCGCCTGGCCGCCCTTGCCCGGCGTCACGCCGGCGACGATATTCGTCCCGTACTCGAGCATCGCCGCCGAGTGGAACTCGCCCTCCCGCCCGGTGATGCCCTGGACCAGGAGGCGGGTGTCGCCGTTGACGAGGACGCTCACGAAGTCCCGCCCGCGGCCGCGACTGCCTTCGCGGCGGCGTCGTCGAGCGAGTCGGCCGTGATCAGCTGCGCCTCGGCCAGGATCGGCTTCGCCTCCTCCGCGTTGGTCCCGACGATCCGCACGACCATCGGCACCTCGCGCTCGAGTGACTGGCGCGCCTCCACGATCCCGCGGGCCACCTCGTCGCCACGGGTGATCCCGCCGAAGATGTTGATGAGGATGGCCTTGACGTTGGGGTCGTCGAGGATGATCCGGAACGCGGCCGCCACGCGATCGGCCTTCGCGCCGCCGCCGATGTCGAGGAAGTTCGCCGGCTCGCCTCCGGCCAGCTTGACGAGGTCCATCGTCGTCATCGCCAGCCCGGCGCCGTTGACCATGCAGCCGATCGTGCCGTCCAGCTTGATGAAGCTGATCCCTGCCTCGCGGGCCGCGATCTCGGACGGCTCCTCCTCGTTGAGGTCGCGCATCGCCTCGAGGTCGGGATGGCGGGGGAGCGCGGAGTCGTCGAGCACGATCTTGGCGTCGAGCGCCAGCAGCCGCCCGTCGTCGGTCACGACGAGGGGATTGATCTCGGCGAGGTCCGCATCGGCGTCGACGAAGGCGTCGTAGAGGCCGCGCATCACGGTCGCGAAGTCGCGTCGCAGCTCCGGCGAGATGCCCAGGAAGAAGCCGATGCGACGCACCTCGTGCTCCTGGAGGCCGATGAGCGGATGGAGTGGCAGACGCAGGATCGCCCCGGGATTCGTCCGGGCGGTCTCCTCGATCTCGACCCCACCCTCGGCCGATGCGATCACGGTGATCGCCTTCGAGGCACGGTCCAGGATGAGTCCGAGGTAATACTCCCTGGCGATCTCGGCCGCCGGCGCGACGAGCACGGTCTTCACCGTCACGCCCTTGATGTCGAGGCCGATGATCTCGCGCGCGCGCTGCTCCGCCTCATCAGGCGTCGCCGCGAGCTTCACGCCGCCGGCCTTGCCTCGGCCGCCCACGAGGACCTGGGCCTTGACCACCACCGGTCCGCCGATCCGAGCGGCGGCTGCGCGCGCATCCTCGGGCGTGGTCGCCGTCTCGCCGTCCAGCAGCGGCACGCCGTGGCGGGCGAGGATCTCCTTGGACCGATACTCCTGGAGCTTCATCCGGCCTCCCTGGGGCGTCGCGGGCACGCGTGCGAGAGTTTGTGGCATGCCTGCGCGGGGACGCAGAGGATTGTACCGATCGGAGGATGCCGTAGGCTGCGCCGATGGGCGGCGGAACGTGAACATCCGGGCAACGCTGGCCCAGGTCGTCGCGAATCCCTCGCTGCGCCGGCTGCAGGTTGCCTGGCTCGTCGGCATCGCGGCCGAGAAGGCGTACTTCGTCGCGCTGCTGGTCTATGCCTACGAGGTCGGGGACGTGGCGGCCGTCGGCCTCTTCACGCTTCTGGCGTCGCTGCCCTCGGGTCTCTTCGGGCCGATCCTCAGCTCGATCTTCGAATCGTTCCGACCGGGCCGCGTCCTGCTCGGGCTCCATGCCGGGCGGGCCCTGGTGGTCGCCCTGGCAGCCGCGGCCATCGCGCTCGACCTCGGCTTCGGGATCATCGTCGCAGCGGCGATCACGGAAGGCATCCTGACCCGACAGCACACCGCGTTCACGCGCGCGCTGCTGCCGGCGCTGGCCCGGACGCCGGACGAGCTGATCGCCGGTAACGCGGTCACGAGCCTGGGCGAGGCCGCCGGATCGCTCGTCGGTCCGGCAGTCGCCGGCGCCCTTCTGGTGGTCGGCGGGCCGGTGCTCGTGCTGGCGGTGACGTCGGCCGCCTTCGTCGTCGCTGCCATCCTCGTGCTCACGCTCCACGTCGCGACCGTCGTGCGGGCGGCGGCGGAGGGCGTGCGGGCCACGCTGCGCCAGACGCTCGGCGGCTTCGGCGCGCTGTGGCGCCACGGGGCCGCCGGGCTCCTCGTCGCCCTGTTCATCAGCCAGGTCGTCGTGCGCGGTGCGCTCACCGTCCTCCTGGTGTCGGCCGCCATCGACCTGCTCGGCATCGGCGATTCGGGCGTCGGCTATCTCAATGCCGCCGTCGGCGCGGGAGGGCTCGTGGGAGCGCTGATCGCGATGGGACTGCTCGTCGGGCGGAGTCTCTCGCTTTCATTCGCCGTTTCGCTCGCGGCGTGGGGTGCACCGATCGCGGTCATCGGCTTCATCCCGAACCCGGCGCTCGCCTTCGTCATGGCGGGGATCGTCGGCGCGGCCAACGCCTCGATCGACGTCGCCGGCTACACGCTCCTGGCGCGCTCCGTGCCGAACGAGGTGCGCGGCCGCGTCTTCGGCGTCCTCCAGAGCCTGGTCGGCTTCGGCATCGCGCTGGGGGCGATCCTCGCGCCGCTGCTCGTCGGCGTCGCCGGGCTGCAGGGAGCGCTCGTCATCACCGGCCTCGTCCTGCCGGTCCTGGCCCTCGTCAGCTTCCCGGGCGTGCGCCGCGCGGAGGGCGCCGCCATCCTTCCCGAGCGCCAGCTGGCGGCAATGCGCCGGATGCCGATGTTCGCCCCGCTCTCGCTGACCGCGCTCGAGCAGATGGCCGGAAGCCTCGATGCGGTCTCGTTCGAGAGCGGCGAGCGCGTCATCACCCAGGGGGAGCGCGGCGACTGCTTCTACCTCATCGAGTCGGGCACGGTCGCGATCATCCACGACGGCCATCACGAGGCGACGCTGGGCGCTGGAGACGGGTTCGGCGAGATCGCCCTGCTGAGCGACATCCCGCGCACGGCGACCGTCGAGGTCGTCGAGCCGCTGACGGGCTATCGGCTCCCGCGCGATGCCTTCCTGGAGGCGCTGACCGGAAGCCCGAACGCCGCGCTGGCGGCCGACGAGCTTGCGTCGCGCCGCCTCGGCCAGCTGACCCACTGAGGTCGCGGGCGCACCCGACGGCATCGGCCTAGACTGCTCGACCGTACGCCGGCGCTTTGACCGGCCGCACGACGAGGTGCATCCGATGAGCTACGCCGTCACGCTCATCCCCGGCGACGGCATCGGCCCGGAGCTGGCCGACGCCGCGAAGACCGTGCTCGAGGCAACCGGGATCGGGTTCGACTGGGATCTCCAGCAGGCCGGTGAGGCCACGATCGCCAGCGAGGGCACTCCGCTGCCGGACCGCGTGATCGAGTCCATTCGCGCCAGCGGCGTCGCCATCAAGGGACCGATCACGACGCCGGTCGGCTCCGGGTTCCGATCGGTCAATGTCGGCCTGCGGCAGGCCCTCGAGCTGTACGCCAACGTCCGGCCGGCAAGGACGATGGCGGGGGTCGAGTCGCGCTACACCGACGTGGACCTCGTCATCGTGCGCGAGAACACCGAGGACCTGTACGCCGGAATCGAGCACCGCGTCGGCCCCGATGCCGCAGAGAGCATCAAGATCATCACCCGCGCCGCGTCGCAGCGCATCGCGCGCTACGCGTTCGAGTACGCGGTGAAGAATGGGCGGCGCAAGGTCACCGCCGTTCACAAGGCGAACATCATGAAGCTGTCCGACGGGCTGTTCCTCGAGTCGGCCCAGCAGGTGGCGGCCGAGTACGCGGGGCGGGTCGAGTTCGAGGACCGCATCGTCGACAACATGTGCATGCAGCTGGTCCAGAAGCCCGAGCTGTACGACGTGCTCGTCCTGCCCAACCTGTATGGCGACATCGTGAGTGACCTCGCGGCGGGACTGGTCGGCGGACTCGGCGTCGCGCCGGGCGCCAACATTGGCGAGAAAGCAGCCGTCTTCGAGCCGGTCCATGGCTCGGCGCCGAAGTACGCCGGGCAGAACAAGGCCAACCCGACCGCCCTCATCCTCTCGGGCGCCCTCATGCTCCGCCACATGGGCGAGACCGACGCCGCCGATGCCGTCGAATCGGCCGTGCGCGAGGTGATCGCCGAAGGAACGACGGTGACCTACGACCTTGGTGGGACCGCAGGCACGCGCGAGTTCGGCGAGGCCGTGGCGGCACGGCTCCGCCGGACCTGACGCGGAGCCCGGATCGCTTCGTCCCGAAGGGTTCCCCGGCGGGTTCCACCGCGCCGCCTCGGCTAGAATCGGGATGCCGCTACATCCGCATCGCCCGTTCGGCGGTGCCCGGTCGAGGGAGTGCGCTGGGTTGATCAACCTGTTCGGCTACCGCGTCTCGTGGGCGCAGCTGGCGTGGTTCGGCCATCGGGCCAGCGGGCTGGGGGTCCTCTTCTACCTCTTCCTGCACATCGTCGAGACCTCCACCGTCCTCTTCGGGCCGGAGGTCTACAACGCCGCGGTCGGGATCTTCAAGAACCTGCCGGCGCGCCTGGGCGAGGTGCTGCTGATGGCGGCGCTGGTCTATCACGCGCTCAACGGGCTGCGCGTCATCGCGATGGACTTCTGGCCGGGCCTGACGGTCTACTACCGGCCGCTGACGTACGGGGTGATCGGCGCGACCGTCGTCGCCATGGTGCCGCTCTCGCTCGTCATGCTCCGCCCCTTCTCACCATGGGCCTGAGCCGATGACCACCGACGTCCGCCGTCCGCGCACGATCTACACGAACCCATCTCGGGCCGCGCGACCCCGCCCCGAGGCATCGGGGCGCGAGCGCTTCTGGTGGTATTTCATGCGCATCAGCGGCCTCCTGCTCGTGCTGCTGGCGCTCGGCCACATGTTCATCATGCATGTGCTCGTGGAGCTCACCGGTGCCGAGATCAACTTCGCCTTCGTCCAGAGCCGATGGGGGAGCCCCTTCTGGCGGATCTACGACCTGCTCCTGCTCCTCCTCGCCTTCATCCACGGGGCGAACGGCGCGCGGGTCGTCATCGGTGACTACGTGGCCCATCGCCGAGCGCGCAACGTGATCGTCGGCGCGCTGCTCGTGCTCAGCGCGGTCTGGCTCCTGCTCGGGATGGCGGTGATCGCCTTCTTCGACCCGGCCACCGCACCGCCCGTCGGGCCCTTCTCATGACCCTCGTCACCATCGGCCGGCCGGCGATCCCGCCACAGCGCGTGCACCAGATGGATGCCGTCGTCGTCGGCGCGGGCGGCGCGGGCCTGTACGCCGCGCTCGAGCTGAAGAAGGAGCTCGGGCCCGAGGCCCGCATCGGCGTCATCAGCAAGCTCTACCCCTCGCGCTCGCACACCGGAGCCGCCCAGGGCGGGGTGTGCGCCGCACTCGGCAACACCGAGGAGGACCACTGGGAGTGGCACTGGTTCGACACGGTCAAGGGCGGCGACTACCTCGTCGACCAGGACGCGGCCGAGGTGATGTGCCGGGACGCCGTCGACACGATCATCAACCTCGAGCACCTCGGGCTTCCCTTCGACCGCACTCCCGAGGGGCTCATCAACCAGCGCCGATTCGGCGGCCACACCCGCAACTACGGCGAGGGGCCGGTGCGTCGCTCCTGCTTCGCCGCCGACCGGACCGGCCACGCCATCCTCCAGACCCTCTTCCAGCAGTGCATCCGCCACGACGTCACCTTCTTCGACGAGTACCAGGTGCTCGACATCGCCCTTCCCGACGGGGCGGACGGGCCGGTCTCCGGGGTCATCGCCCTCCAGACGGCGACCTCCGAGCTCCACGCCTTCCGGGCACGGGCCGTCCTCTTCGCCACCGGCGGCTACGGCAAGGTCTTCAAGGTCACCTCGAACGCGCACACCCTGACCGGCGACGGCATGGCGATCCCGTATCGGCGCGGGCTGCCGCTCGAGGACATGGAGTTCTTCCAGTTCCACCCGACCGGGATGTACAAGCTGGGCTTCCTCCTCTCCGAGGCGATGCGCGGCGAGGGCGGCTTCCTCGTCAACGACGCCGGCGAGAGGTTCATGGAGCGCTACGCCCCCACGATGAAGGACCTCGCCAGCCGCGACGTGGTCAGCCGAAGCATCTACCTCGAGATCGCCGAGGGGAGGGGCATCGGCGGCAAGGACTATGTCCACCTCGACGTTCGGCATCTCGGGGCCGAGGTGCTCGACAAGAAGCTGCCGGACATGAGCGGCTTCATCCGCACCTACTTCGGGCTCGAGCCGCTGACCGACCTCGTGCCGATCCAGCCGACGGCGCACTACGCCATGGGCGGCGTCCCCACCGACATCGACGGCCGCGTCCTGGCCGATGCAGGCGGCACCGTCGTGCCGGGCTTCTACGCCGCCGGGGAGGTCGCCTGCGTCAGCGTCCACGGCGCGAACCGGCTCGGTACGAACTCGCTGCTCGACATCCTCGTCTTCGGCCGCCGGGCAGGGCGTCAGATGGCCGCCGACCTGGCGGAGCTGCCGGCGCCGGTGCCCGATGCCGAGGCGGAGGCATCGGTCCAGTCACTCGTCTCCGGGCTGCTGGCCGGGAGCGACGGCGAGCGGCCGGCCGTCCTGCGCACTGAGCTCCAGGAGGTGATGTTCACGAAGTGCGGCGTGTACCGCACCGAGGAGCTGCTCACCGATGCGCGGCGGACCGTCGCCGAGCTACAGGATCGGGCGACGCACCTGCGCATCGACGACAGGGGCTGCCGCTACAACACCGATCTGGCCGATGCGCTCGAGCTCGGCTTCCTGCTCGACTGCGCGGAGGCAACCGTCGCCTCCGCGCTCGCGCGACGCGAGTCCCGGGGCGGCCACGCGCGCGAGGACTTCCCCGAGCGCGATGACAAGGGATGGCTGAAGCACACCTTTGCGACACGATCGGCAAGCGACGAGATCTCGATGACGTACAAGCCGGTGACGATCACGAAGTTCGAGCCGAAGGCGCGGGTGTACTGAGATGGGCACCTCGAACCGGACCGCGCTCGCCTCTGGCTTGCCATCGGTCGGTGCCGTGAAGGCGCCCACCGGCTACGGCTTTCCCTCGACCGAGGACAGCTTCCTGCCGTGGGCGGACGTCGAGGCAATGCTCGAGCGAGCGCGGACCTACTGGCTCGGGACCGTATCGCCGGACGGAACGCCGTACGCCACGCCGCTGTGGGCGGGTGGATCGACGGCGCGATCTACTTCGACGGATGCCGATCACGCGCTGGGCACGCAACCTGGCGGCGAACCCGAGAATCGAGATGCACGTCGAGGTGGACGGCTCGGTCGTCATGGTCAGCGGGCGGGCGGAGGACCTCGAGACGGACGAGGAGCTCGGCGCGCGCATCGTCGAGGCGTGGATGACCAAGTACGGCCGTGGCGCCCCCGAGCCGGTGCGCCAGGGCCTCTTCAGGCTCCGACCCAGCGTGGTCCGGGCGTGGAGCGAGACCCTGCACGACGGCGCCCGATGGACGTTCCCGGTGGCGGACGACCGATGAAGGTCCAGCTGCGGATCAGGCGCTACAACCCCGAGGCGGACAGCGAGCCGCACTGGGAGGAGTACGCCGTCGAGGCCGAGCCGACCGACCGCGTCCTCGACCTTCTCCACGAGGTGAAGTGGTACCAGGACGGCACGCTTACCTTCCGGCGCTCGTGCGCCCACGGCGTGTGCGGGTCGGACGCGATGCTCATCAACGGGCGCAACCGGCTGGCGTGCGAGTACCTCGTGCGCGACGCCGGGCCGCGCATCACGGTCGAGGCGATCCGGGGCCTGCCGCTGGTGAAGGACCTCCTGGTCGACATGGAGCCGTTCTGGGAGTCGTACCGCAGCGTCAAGCCGTTTCTCGTCAACGACCAGGTGCCGGCCGATGGGAAGGAGCGCCGCCAGTCGCCGGAGGACCGCGACCGCTACGAGGACACGAGCCGCTGCATCCTGTGCGCCGCGTGCACCACCAGCTGCCCGGTCTTCTGGGCCGACGGGGCGTATGTCGGTCCGGCCGCGATCGTGAACGCGCACCGCTTCATCGTCGACTCTCGCGACCAGGCCGCGCAGGAGCGGCTCGAGATCATGGCCGATCCCGACGGCGTGTGGCGCTGCCGCACGACCTTCAACTGCGTAGAGGCCTGCCCGCGCGACATCAAGATCACGCGCGCCATCCTCGAGGTCACAACGGAGATCGGCCGGGCGGGCGTGCGCTCGTGACGATCGGTCATCGTTGCACGCGCTGGTGACACAGGACACGGCCGCCCTGCCCCGACCCCTCCGGCTCCTCATCTACACCGATGGTGCTGCGCGCGGCAATCCCGGACCCGCCGGCGCCGGCGCCATCCTGCGGGACTCGGCCGACGGGACGGTCGTGGCGGAGATAGCCGAGCCCCTCGGACGCGCCACGAACAACGTCGCCGAGTGGACGGCGGTGCGGCTCGCGCTGGAGGAGGCACTGCGGCTGGGCGCGACGCACGTCGATCTGCGGATGGATTCAGAGCTCGTCGCCCGGCAGATCAGCGGCATCTATCGCGTGAAGCACCCGGATCTCAAGCCGATTCACGCGGCGGCGATGTCGTTGCTCCGCACATTCGAGGGATACACGGTCGGTCACGTACCGCGAGCGCTGAACAAGGACGCCGACCGCCTCAGCAACGTCGCAATCGACGGGCCGGAATGACCGGGCGGCTCAGAACATGTGTTCGAATCGGCTACAATGCCGGTCCCTGGAGGCGGCTGGACGGCCGCGGGCGCATCGGTCGAAAGGCCGCGTCCGAGGAAAGTCCGAGCTCCATAGAGCAGGTCAGCGGGTAACGCCCGTCCGCCGTGAGGCGAGGACCAGCGCCACAGTGACGATGTCTCCGGTTCGCCGGAGGAGTGAAACGCGGCAAGCTCTGGCCGGAGCAAGACCGAATAGGGGAGCGCAAGGCGGCTTCGGCCGCAGCAGGCGGCTCGCTCAGCTCCCGGGTAGGTCGCACCAGATGGATGGCCGTCCACGGACCGATGCGAATCGGCCTCGTGACAGAACTCGGCTTACAGGCCGCCTCCAGGGATCAGTCCTCGTCCTCCCGCCACACCGATCGTGCGGTGCAGGCGTTGCAGACGGGCCGCGCCTCGTCCATGGTGCCGAGCGGCAGTGGGTGCTCGGCGCCGGCCAGAAGGCAGTCGACCTGGACGCCGGGCGGGGACCCCGGCAGGATCGTCACGAAGCGCACCGAGCAGCGGCGGATGCGACCGGATCGCGCGATCGGTCGGCGCTCGTCGTTCCCCTCGATCGGGTTCAGCGCCATGGCGGTCGCCTCGGGATTCCTGGGTGCCTCGATGCTGCTCGCGGCAGCCTAGCGACCTGAGCGCTCGGCCAGCAATGGCGCGTTCGTACCATGCGGCACGCCCTGCCGGCGCGTCGCGACCACGGTTCGGAGAGCGCTAGACTCATGCGTCCGCGGGACCCGCGGAGCCTGGGAGGACCACAGGGGTCGTGTTCGGACGGCGCAAGCGCGAGGAGGCGGCTGCCGAGGCAGTCCGCGAGGCCGAACGTCACGCCCTGTTCGCGAGGCTCGCCGAGCGACCCGAGCACATCTGCCCGTTCCTCGGGCTGGCCGCGGAGCGAACCGGGTACGTCGAGGGCGTCAGCGACGAGCACCGCTGCTACGCGTTCGGTGATCCGACCTCGCTCTCCGCCGAGCAGCAGACCCGGGTCTGCCAGGAACGTGGCTATGGCAACTGCCCGCGCTACCTCCGCGGCGTTCTCGTCATCCCGACGGAGGAGCTCGAGGCGCTGCGCCGCCCGCACGCCCCGCTGCCGGTGCCGGTCGCTCCACCGCCATCGCCTCCCGACGCCGAGCGACGACGCGGCGGTGCGCCGATCCTGCTGCTGCTCGCCGCGCTCCTGCTGCTGGTGGGCGGCGTCGGCGCGTTCCTCGTCTTCGGTGACGGCTTCGGCGTCGCCGTGGCCTCGCCATCTCCATCGCCTCGATCGCCGCCGATGTCGGCTCGACGCCGAGCTCACCGTCCGGGCTCAGCCTCGCCGGCCACTCCCGACGTCCGACGCCATTCGTCGATGCCGTCGCACCGGCTCCCACTCCCGTGCCCGGCTCAACGCAGATCGGCCATCTCGTGGTCTCGTCACGGCCGGAACCTATCCGACGATCCGCATGAACGAGGACGGCACTCCTGGCGAGGAGAGCAGGACTGATCTTCGACCGACGTCTCGGGCGCCCTGGTCGAGCCCGTCGAGATCGACGGGACGACCTACTGGGTGACCCTCGCCGGTGACTACACCGGCATGGCCTATGTCGCCGGGCTCTCCGGGGACTTCCAGATCTTCGAGTGATGGGTGTCGCCCGAAGGGGACGCTCGAATTCGTCCGCGTCCCCGACGACGAGCGCTGATCTCGCCTCGCGGCTGACGCCGCGCCCTGACCCGCCTTCCGGCTTCGCCCCGCCGCGCCGTGCTGCGGCGAGACTCAGCGCCGCCCCTCAATCCACATGCGCAAAACCCCTTGACGGGTGGTGTTTGGCCTGTATAGTGGCGCCCGGTGGTTCCAAATGGGGCCAAATGGGGAAGAGTGGTGAACGGCAGGTCCGATGGAGCGAGCTTCATTCCTCACCGGGGAGTTCCGGCACGTGCTGGACGACCGAGGCCGAGTCGCGGTCCCGGTGCGGTTCCGCGCCCGGTTGGCCCAGGGAGCGACCCTGGCGCGCTGGCTCGATGGCTGCCTCGCGATCTTTCCCTCCGACACCTGGCAGGACCTGGCGACGCGTCTCCAGGCCCTGCCAACGACGAACGCGGCCGCGCGTCAGTTCGGCCGATTCATGAGCTCGGGCGCGGTCGAGGTGGAGCTCGACCGCCAGGGGCGGCTGCTCATCCCGAGCTATCTCCGCGAGTACGCCGGCATGACCGAGAGCGAGGTGGTCGTGGTCGGCGCGCTGAACCGGCTCGAGGTCTGGGCATCCACGCGGTGGCAGCCCTATCGGTCCGAGATCGAGGACGAGCCGGAGGCACTCGCCGAGCATCTATCCGACCTGGGCATCTGACAGTGCTCAGCCATTCATGCGTCTCCGGGCCGCTCGGCCCGTCGTCCGACAATCGAGGTGCAGCGCCAAATGGGAGAAGGGCACCTGCCGGTCCTGGTCGACGAGGTCGTTACCTCGCTGGCCGTGGGTCCCGGCAGCTCCATGGCGGATTGCACGGTCGGCGGCGGTGGGCACGCCGAGCGGCTCCTGGAGGCCGCGTCTCCGGGTGGCCGCCTGCTCGGCCTCGATGCCGATCGGGCGGCCATCTCGGAGGCGAATCGCGTCCTGGAACGCTTCGGGGGACGAGCGGTCCTGCGACACGCGAACTTCGAGTCGATCTACGACGAGGCGACGGCGACCGGGTTCATTCCGCTCGACGCCGTCCTCTTCGACCTCGGGCTGAGCAGCTACCAGCTGGCCGATCCGCGCCGGGGATTCAGCTTCACGGCCGATGGGCCGCCGGACATGCGTTTCGATGAAGCGAGTGGTGTATCGGCCCTTGAGCTCATCGACAGCTCCACGGAGCGAGAGCTCGCCGGAATCCTCGCGACGTTTGGTGAGGAGCGCCGTGCTGGCCGCATCGCGAAGGCGATCGTGGCGGCGCGCGAGGAGGGCCGGCTCATGACCGCCGCCGAGCTCGCGGCGCTGGTTGCCAGCGTTGCACCGGCAAGGCGCGGCAGCGCGGACGCGGGTCGCATCCATCCGGCGACCCGCACCTTCCAGGCACTGCGGATCGCGGTGAACCGGGAGGTCGAGGTGCTGACCGCGGGCATGGCCGGTGCCATGGCCGCGCTGCGTCCCGGCGGCCGGATGGCCGTCATCAGCTACCACAGCATCGAGGACCGGATCGTCAAGCGCTTCGTGGCGCGAGAGAGTCGGGACTGCATCGAGGATCCGCTGCCGCCGGTCTGTACCTGCGGCCACCGCGCGCAGCTCCGCGCGGTCACCAAGGGCGTTGTCACCGCCAGCCCCAGCGAGGTTCGGCGGAATCGCCGCGCACGCAGCGCAAAGCTGCGAGTCGCCGAGAAGCTCGCCTCGGACGCGAGCAGCACGAGGAGGGTCACCGAATGAGCAAGGGGCGGCCACGCCACCAGGCCAGCCGGCGCCGCATGTACTCGGCCCGGCAGCGCGATCTCCGCGAGCGCCGCACGCACGCGGCCAGAGAGACCGACTACTGGCTCAGCGACGAGATTGCCGCCTTCGAGATCGAGGAGAGGCTCGACTTCGAGGCACCCACGACCTTCGTCACGCCGTCGCGCCGGCGCGCGACGGCGGCCTGAGGCGGACGATCGACGATGGCGGTCAGCGGTGCGCGCCCGGCAACGGGCCCATGGTTCCTCGGCCGGCGGACGCGCCCGCGTCCGCGCCCCAGGCCACGGCCCGCGGCACGCGCCGGTCGGCGCCGCGCCTCACGCATCGCGGCTCCCGCCAACATCCGACCCCAGCTGGTCGCGATCCTCGTGGCGGCCGCACTGGCCGTCTTCTACCTCAGCCAGTCCGGCCACGTGGCGGCGACCGGCTACCAGATCGATTCGCTCGAGGCCGAGCTGCGCGTGCATCGCACGCTCCGGCAGCAGCTGATCCTCGAGATCGGCGAGGCGCGCTCGCCGGCCGAGATCACACAACGCGCGCGCGCCGTGCTGCACCTCGTCCCGCTCGAGGACGGCGCCGTCACCTTCGCCCCCACACCGGACGCCCGCGCCGATTGACCTAGCTTCGCGGCCGATGGCGGCCGCACTCAACGGAGACAGTCATGCTCGCCAGGACCGACAGTCGTGCCCGCGCACTGGTCCTCCTCCTCGTCGTCGCCCTGTTGGCGACGATGGTCGGCGCCCGGCTGATCTGGTGGCAGGTGGCGCAGCAGAGCTGGCTGACCGAGATGGCCCTCCATCAGCTGGCCCAGGAAGGATCGATCCCCGCCGAGCGTGGCGAGATCACGGACGTCAACGGTGAGCTGCTCGCGACGTCGGTCCAGCTGGAATCGGTGTTCGCCACGCCTCCCACGGTCGACGACCCGGGCACCGCCGCCACGATCCTGGCGTCGGTGCTCGACATGCCGGCGGCCGAGATCCGCAGCCGCCTCGAGAGCGATCAGCCGTGGGTCTGGCTGAAGCGGCGCGTGGCCCCCGAGGTGTCCGAGCGCATCCGGTCGCTCGACTTGCGCGGGATCGGCATGCTGCCCGAGACGAAGCGGGTGTATCCGGTCGCCGGGGTCGGATGGGGGACCACGATCGCCTCGCAGCTCATCGGCTTCGTGGACGTCGATGGCATCGGGCAGTACGGGATCGAGGGCGGCGAGAACAGTCTGCTCGCCGGGACGCCCGGCATGGTGGCGGCGCAGGAGGACGTCGCCGGCCGCAGGATCGCCGACTCGGCGACGCTGCTCCAGGACCCCATCGATGGCGCCGACGTCCAGCTCACCATCGATGCGGGCGTGCAGTACCTGCTCGAGCAGGAGATCTGGGCGACCTACCGCAAGAATCGGGCAGCCGGAGCGACCGGCGTGATCATGAACGCGGAGACCGGCGCGATCGTCGCGATGGCGAGCTATCCGGGCTACGACGCCAACCTGTTCGCCACGACGGACGGCGATCTGTTTGCCAATCCGGCCGTCGCACGCCAGTACGAGCCCGGATCGGTGATGAAGGCGTTCACGATCGCCTCAGCGCTCGACGCCGGAGCGATCACGACCGCCGATACCTTCGTTGACGACAACAACCTCCAGCTCGGCGGCATCCGCATCCAGAACGCCGACCGCGCCGATCACCCGTGGGGTCACGGCAGGATCACGCCGGCGCAGGTGCTCGCGCTCTCCAACAATGTCGGCGCCGCGAAGATCGGGCTCACCCTCGGTGGCGAGGAGCTGTACGAGGCGTTCCTGCGCTTCGGGTTCGGGGCCCCCACCGGGATCGAACTGTCGGGGGAGGCATCCGGCAAGGTGTGGGATCCGGCCGGCCCCAATGCCTCAGGCGATCTCACGGCCGCCCAGAACGCCTTCGGTCAGGGTCTCAGCCTGACCGCGATCCAGCTCGTCGCGGGGTACGCGGCCTTCGCGAACGGTGGCACGTTGGTGACGCCGCACGTCGTAGGGGGATGGAGCGATCCCGACGGCACCTACCACGAGGCGCATCAGCCGCCCGGCGAGCGGGTCATCCGCGCCGAAACCGCGGAGACGATGCGCGGCCTGCTGACGAACGCGATCGACGAGGGCATTGCCAAGGGCGCACAGGTCCCCGGATACACGGTGGCGGGCAAGACGGGGACGGCGCAGATCGCCGGACCGGTCCGTGTGAAGAACTCGGACGGCGAGGTCGTCGAGCGCTGGCAGTACATCAACGGCTGGGTCGACTCGAGCTTCGTCGGATTCCTGCCCGAAAGCGACCAGAAGCTCGTGGCGCTGATCCTCATCCACCGTCCGGCGGGAGGCGGCGGCCGCTACATGCCGGACCGCCCGGAGACCGTCTTTGCGCGGCTCATGCCGCAGGTGCTCGACTATCTCGCGGTCCCTCCGGACCGCCCGCTCGAACCGGTGGCGCAACCGTGAGACTGCTAGACTCGCCGCGCGTTCGCACCGCGATCGGAGAGGCTTCCACGATCCGCCTTGACGACCTGGTTGCCGCCACCGGCGGCCGCCTCATCGGTAGGGACTCCGCCGTCGAGATCGCCGGCGCTTCGGTCGACTCCCGTCGTATCACCCCCGGATCCATCTTCGTCGCCCTGCGTGGCGAGCGCGCCGATGGGCACACCCACGTGGCCGATGCGCTGCGGGCCGGCGCCGTCGCCGCGCTCGTCGAACGGCCCGTCGACCTCCCGTCCGACATCGACGCTCCGCAGGTCGTGGTCCCCGATGCGCTCGACGCCCTCCAGGAGCTCGCCGCCTGGTGGCGATCGCGCCACGGCGTGCGGGTGGTCGGCATCACGGGCTCGACCGGCAAGACGATCGCGAAGGAGATCGTCGCCGATGTGCTGTCGCGCGGGGGTCTCGTCACCCTTCGCAACGCGGGCAACCTCAACTCGGAGACCGGTCTGCCGATGACCCTGCTCCGGCTCGGCGCCGAGCACGAGGCGGCGGTCCTCGAGATGAGCATGTACACCGTCGGCGAGATCGCGCGGCTGGCCGAGATCGCCGACCCCGAGATCGGTGTCGTGCTGGCCGTTCACCCGGCTCACCTGGAGCGCGCCGGGAGCATCGAGCGCATCGCCGAGGCGAAGTCCGAGCTGCCCGCCGCGCTGCCCGCGGACGGCCTGGCGGTGCTCAATGCCGACGACCCGCGCGTGGTGGCCATGGCCGGGATCACCAGGGCCGAGGTGCGCACATTCGGCCTCGGGCGCTGCCGCCGACGTGAGGGCGGACCAGATCGTCGGGCACGGCCTGGCCGGCACCGAGTTCACGCTTCACGCTGCCTGGGGCAGCCGCCGCATGATGAGCGCCACCCCGGGCCGGCACCTGGTCCCACATGCCCTCGCCGCCGCTGCCGTGGCGGAGCGGATGGGCGTCGCGCTCGACGACGTCGCCGAAGCGCTGCGCGCCGGGAGCCGCGCCGAGCACCGGATGAGCGTCGTGGAATCTGCATCCGGTGCGACGCTCGTGGACGATACCTACAACGCCTCGCCGGTGAGCACCGGAGCCGCGCTCGCTTTCCTGGCCGAGACGCCGGTGGCGGCGGGTCGCCGACGCATCGCGGTGCTCGGCGACATGCTCGAGCTCGGACCCGATGAGGAGCGCCTCCACCGCCAGATCGGTGAGCAGGCGGCGCGCATTGCCGACGGGATCGTGACGGTCGGCGCGCGAGGCCGCTGGATGGCGGAGGCCGCCAGGGCGGCCGGCGCGAGCCGGGTCGCCGTCGCCGACGACGCTGAGACGGCCGCCGAGATCCTGGAGCGCGAGCTCGCTCCGACGGTCGGCGACCTCGTCCTGCTCAAGGCGTCGCGCGGCATCGGCCTCGACCGCACCGTCGAGCTCCTGACGGGAGGCGCGGCATGACGCTCGTCGACATCGCGGTCGCGGTCCTGCTCGCCTTCGTCGGAATGGTGCTGCTGGCGCCGATCTACATCAACCTCCTGCAGCGGCTCGGCTACGGCAAGCAGATCCGGATCGACGGTCCCGAGGCCCACTACGGCAAGGCCGGCACGCCGACGATGGGCGGCATGCTGGTCGTGAGCGTCGTGCTGTTCCTGGCCATGGCGCTGCGAATCGAGGACGCGGCGACATTGACGCCGATGCTGACCCTCATGGGGGTCGGGATCCTCGGCGCGGTCGACGACTTCGTCAACGTTCGGACCGGGTTCGGCATGCGCGGCCGATGGAAGCTCGTCTGGCAGACGGCGGTCGCGATCCTCGCGGGTTTCTACATCTGGAGCCACTTCAACCTGACCGGCATCAACATCCCGTTCCTCGGCCAGTTCGAGGTCGCGCCACTGCTCCTCATCGGCTTCATCGCCTTCGTCATCGTCGGAACGAGCAACGCCGTGAACCTGACCGATGGGTTGGACGGGCTCGCCGGCGGCGTCCTCATCTTCAGCTTCGTCGCCTACCTCCTTATCAGCCTCGTCCCGGTCGCCGGCGTGAAGATTGCCCAGCCCAACCTCGCCGTCTTCTGCGCGCTGATCATCGGTGCGCTGATGGGGTTCCTCTGGTTCAACGTGCACCCCGCGCAGATCTTCATGGGCGACTCCGGCGCGCTGAGCCTGGGCGCGACGCTCGCGGTCGTGGCCACCGTCAACGGCCAGCTGCCGCTGCTGGCGGTCGTGGGAATCGTCTTCTTCGCCGTGATCATGAGCGTGGTGCTCCAGGTGCTCAGCTACCGGCTCTGCGGGCGGCGGATCTTCCGCATTGCGCCACTCCACCACCACTTCGAGCTCCTCGGCTGGGCGGAGGAGAAGATCACGCTCCGCTTCTGGATCGTGGCGGCCCTGGGAGGGCTGCTCGGGTTCAGCATCTTCCTCGCAAGCGTGCAGGCGCTCTAGGTGGACCGATGATGGCGGCACCGATCCAGCCACCGGTCCGGACCCGCGACGACCTGCGCGGCCGCCGCGTCGTCGTCCTGGGGCTGGCCCGATCCGGTGTGGCCGCGGCTCGCTTCCTGGCCGATGCCGGCGCCGTCGTCGCGGCCTACGACCGGCGGCCGGCAGCGGAGCTGGCCGAGGCCGTCGCGGCCCTCGGCGCGCGCCCGGTACGGCTCGCCCTCGGCGTCGCGTCCGAGGAAGCGGTCGCCCTGTTCGAGCACGCCGACGTACTGGTCACGAGCCCGTCAGTCTCGGCCCGCTTCCCGACCACCGATCCGTGGCTGCGCGACGCGCTGCGCGAGGCGGAGGAGCGAGGCGTGGAGGTCGTCAGCGAGGTCGGCCTCTTCCTGCGGCTGACCCAGGCGCGGGTCGCCGCGGTGACCGGGACGAAGGGCAAGACCACCACCGCCTCCATGCTCTCCGCCATGCTCGAGGCGGGTGGCGTATCGCACCTGCTGGGCGGCAACATCGGGACCCCGCTGATCGAGCGCGCCGACGAGCTCGGCCCCGACGACTGGGCCGTGCTCGAGCTCTCCGAGCTCCAGCTGCCGACCATCGACCGCGGCGCCGACATCGCGCTGTACACGAACATCGGCGAGGACCACCTCGACCGTCATGGCACCGTCGAGTCCTACCGGGCGGTCAAGGCGATCCTCGCCGATCTGACCGCGCCGAGCGGCCGCGTCGTCCTCAACTTCGACGATCCTGGCTGTCGTGAGCTCGGCGATCGGCTGCCCCCCGTCAGCGTGGCGTGGTATGGCGCGGCCGAGCCGGGTCGCGGACGGGTCGAGGCGTGGGTCGCGGAGGACGGCTGGCTCGTCGTTGCGGGCGAGCGGCTGCTGCCGGCCACCGACGTGCCGCTGCCCGGATGGCACATGCGCGCCAACGTCATCGGCGCGGCGCTGGCAGCCAACCTCGTTGGCGTCGCCTCGTCGGCGATCGCGGACGCGATTCGGGGCTTCTCCGGCGTGCCGCATCGGCTCGAGACGATCGGTGAGCGCGAGGCGGTGCGCTGGGTGAACGACTCCCAGGCCACGGTGCCGGCAGCGGCGATCGCCGGACTCGAGGCCTTCGACGCCCCGGTCGTCGTCATCGCCGGCGGCAAGGACAAGGGGGTGGCGTACGAGGCCTTCGCCGATGCGATCGCGGCCCATGGCCGCGCCGCCATCCTGATCGGCGAGACGGCGGACGAGCTCGCGGCGCTCATCGGCGAGCGCGTGCCGGTGAGCCGCGCCGGCTCGATGGAGGAAGCGGTCGACATCGCGTCGCGCGTCGCCGAGGCCGGCGACGTGGTGCTGCTCGCCCCGGCGGCGGCCAGCTTCGACATGTTCGTCGACTACGCGGCGCGCGGCGATGCGTTCCGGGCCGCCTTCGACCGTCTCGGCGAAGCGTCATGACCGCGATCGCGACACCGGCGACCTCCACCCGCCGCTCTTCCCGGAGCGCCGCGCGGGGCGGCGTGCGACGGGAACGCCACGAGCCGGCGTATGCGCTGCTCCTGGCGGTCATGGCGCTCACCGCCATCGGCATCGTGATGGTCTTCTCGGCGTCGAGCGTGCGCTCCTACTTCAACGGCGGCGACCCGGCGGCGCAGGGGATCGAGCAGCTGATCTGGGCCACGCTCGGCCTCGGCGGCCTGCTGGTGGCGATGCGCATCGACTTCCGCCACCTGCGATACCTGGCCATCCCGATCTTCGTCATCACGCTCGTGCTGCTGGCCGTGGTTCTCATCCCGTCCATCGGCTACGAGGCCAACGGCTCGCGGCGCTGGCTCGTCATCCCCGGCATCGGCACCCTTCAGCCCGCCGAGTTCGCGAAGCTGGCGGTCGTCCTCTACTTGGCGCACTGGCTCGACCGGCGCGGGAAGTCGGCGCGGAGCTTCTGGAACGGCCTCGTCCCGTTCACGTTGCTCGTGGCGCCCGGCTTCCTCCTCATCGCCGCCGAGCCGGATCTCGGGACGGCCGGCGTATACGCGGCGATCGCCGGGAGCATCTTCTTCATGGCCGGCGCCAACCTGCTGTACCTCGGCGTCATCGGCGCCGGCGTGCTCGGGGCGGCGTGGATCATGGTGACCACCACGAGCTATCAGCTGGCGCGGGTGCAGGGCTTCCTCGATCCGTTCTCCGACCCGCTGCGATCGGGCTACAACGCCGCCCAGGCTCTGCTGGCACTCGGCCTCGGGGGTCTCACCGGGCTCGGCCTCGGCGAGAGCCGTCAGAAGTTCCTCTACCTGCCGGCTCCCTCGACGGACTTCATCTTCGCGATCATCGGCGAGGAGTGGGGGCTGGTCGGCACGCTCACGGTGGTGGCGCTCTTCGTGGTGATCGCCTACCAGGGCTACCGCATCGCCATCCACGCCCCGGACACGTTCTCGGGCCTCGTGGCGTGCGGCATCACGACGTGGCTCCTGGCCCAGGCCCTCATCAACATGATGGTCGTCACGGCGCTCCTGCCGGTGACGGGCATCCCCCTTCCCTTCATCAGCGCCGGCGGCTCGGCACTGACGATCAACCTCGCGGCGATCGGGATTCTGCTCTCGATCAGCCGCGAGACCAGCCAGACAGGATCATTGCGCGATGCGGTATTCGGTGTCGGGCGGCGGGACCGGCGGGCACATCTACCCCGCGCTGGCCGTCGCGCGAGCCCTTCGCGACGCACGTCGCGACGTTGAGCTCGACTACATCGGCGGTGTCCGCGGCTTCGAGCGCAGGCTCGTGGCCGGCCACCCGATGCGCGGGGAGATGGAGTACCACGAGCTCGTGGTGCGCTCCCTTCGCTCGGCCGGTCTCTCGTATCACACTGTGCTCGACCCGGTTCGGCTCGCGGCATCGATGCCCCAGGCATGGTGGCTGCTCGGGCGCCTGCGACCCGCGGCACTCTTCACCACCGGCGGGTATCTCGCCCTGCCGCTCGTCCTCGCGGCGCGGGCTCGCGGCATCCCGACACTGGTCTGGGAGGGCAACGTGCTGCCCGGCCGAGCCACCCGTGCCATCGGGCGCTTCGCGACGCGCGTGGCCGTCAGCTTTCCTCCCACGCTCGAGGCCTTCCCCGGCAACGGCTTCGTCTCCGGCACGCCGATCCGCTCGTTCGAGGGCATCGACCGCGAGGCGGCGCGCCGCTCGTTGGGCGTGGCGCCCGAGGAGCGCCTCCTCCTCGTCTTCGGCGGGTCACAGGCCGTGACCCGGCTCAACACCGCCACCTTCGCGGCCCTGCCCGAGCTGCTCGCGGACTGGCGCGTCCTGCACCTCACCGGCGAGTCGGGTGTGGCCGATGCCGGCGCCGCGCGAGAGGCCCTGCCCGAGCCGATGCGCCAGCGCTACACCTCGGAGCCGTTCCTGGCCGATCGGATGGCGGACGCCCTCGTGGCCGCCGATGCCGTGCTCGGTCGCGCCGGTTCCTCCACCTGCGCCGAGGTCGCCGCGGTCGGCGTGGCCTCGATCCTCGTGCCGTATCCGTACGCCGGCGCCCACCAGCGCTACAACGCGTCGTACCTCGCGGACGAGGGCGCGGCCGTCAGCATCCCCGACGACGAGCTCGACGGTGAGCGGCTCATCCGGGAGGCCGCCGCCCTGCGCGACGACAAGCGACGCACGGCAATGGGAGCGGCCGCCCGCAAGCTCGGTCGCCCCGATGCGGCGGAAAGCCTGGCAGCGGCGCTGATGGCGTTGGCCGAAGGCGGCGCTGCGCCGTCGGAGACATCGTCATGAACGCGGTCGTGGCCGATGCTCTCGTCAGGCTTGATGAGCTCGCAGCGGCCGACGGTCTCGAGCTTGCGATCGACGCACCCCTCGCGCCGCTCACCACGCTCCGCGTCGGCGGGCCGGCCGACCGCATGGCGACACCAAAGACGACCGACGAGCTCGTCAGCCTCCTCCGGGCCGCGGCCGCGGCGGAGCTCCCGGTGTTCATCCTGGGCAAGGGCAGCGACCTCGTGGTCGCCGACGCCGGCATTCGTGGCCTCGTCATCCGCGTGCGCGCCGATGCGGTCCACGTCGAAGGAACCGTGCTGCGGGCCGAGGCAGGCGCATCGATGACCGGGCTGGCGAAGTCCTGCGCCCGAACCGGGATGGCCGGCTTCGACTGGGCGATCAGCATCCCCGGCTCGTTCGGCGGGGCGATCTGGGCCAATGCCGGCGCGCACGCAGGCGAGATGGCCGACGTGCTGCGAGAGGTCGAGGTGGTCGATCGGCGCGGCGCTTCGCGGCGCGTCGTTCCGGCCGCCGAATGCGGCTTCGCCTATCGCGAGTCGCGTTTCAAGCACACCGACGACGTGATCCTCGGCGGCGTGCTGGACCTGCGGGGTCGGTGACCCGGGCGCCATCAGCGCACTGGTCGATGCACACCAGGCGCAGCGCGCCGCGACGCAGCCACTGGCCGACCAGAATGCCGGCAGCGTCTTCCGCAACCCGGAGGGCGACCATGCCGGGCGCCTCATCGAGGCGGCAGGCCTGAAGGGCCATCGCATCGGCACCGCCCAGGTCAGCACTCTCCACGCGAACTTCATCGTCACCGATCGAGGGCGGGGTCGCGCCAGCGACGTCCGTGCCCTTGGCGACCACGTGCGCGCCACCGTCGCCGATCGCTTCGGGATCGAGCTCCGCTACGAGATCGAGTTCGTGGGCGACTGGCCCGGGCTGCCGCAGTGAGCGATCGGCTGCGGGTCGGGGTCTTCGCCGGTGGACGGTCGGCCGAGCACGAGGTGAGCGTTGCGTCGGCCGAGTCCGTGCTGCGGCACATCGACCGCGACCGCTATGAGCCGTACCTGGTGTACATCGACCGCGAAGGGCGCTGGATGCTGCCCGAGGGCCCGGCGCCGGCTCTGGAGGATGGGCAGTCGCTCGCGGGCCTCATCGGGGCCGCCAGCCCTGCCGAGGAGGTGGCGCGGCTGCGGTCGCACGAGGAGCACAGCCTGCCCGCTCCGACGGGGGAGAGGTCGTTGGCGGCGCGATCTGCGGTGCGTTCGCTGGCCGAGGCGATCGACGTGGCCTTTCTCGTCGTCCACGGTCCCTTCGGCGAGGATGGCACGCTCCAGGGCTTCCTCGAGCTGGCAGGCATCCCGTACACCGGGGCCGGGGTGCTGGCGAGCGCGGTGGCGATGGACAAGATCGTCTTCAAGGACCTCATGCGCGGCCACGGGCTGCCGGTCGTCGACTACGAGTGGTTCCGGCGCGGCACGTGGCAGCGGGAGCCGGACCGCGTGCTGCGCAACATCGGCGAGCGCATCGGCTCCGTGGCGGTCGTCAAGCCGGCGCGGCTCGGCAGCAGCGTCGGGATGTCGCTGGCCCACTCGGCCGACGAGCTGCCCGCGGCGCTCGACGAGGCGTTCCGCTACGACAGCAAGGCCATCGTCGAGGCCTATGTCGCCGGGGCCCGCGAGCTCGAATGCGGCATCCTCGGCACCGATGACCCGATCGTCTTCGAGCCCGGGGAGGTGCGGTCGAGCCACGAGCTGTACGACTACGAGGCCAAGTACGTCGCCGGCCTCGCCAGCGTCGAGCCGCGCGCCGACATCGACCCCGGGCTGGCGGCTCGACTCAAGGAGCTGGCCCTCGCCTCGTACCGGGCCGTCGACGGCGCCGGGTTGGCGCGCCTCGACTTCCTGGTCGCCGGTGACGAGGTCTACATCAGCGAGATGAACACGCTGCCGGGATTCACACAGACCAGCATGTACCCCAAGCAGGCCGAGCTTGCCGGGCTGTCGTTCGACCAGCTCATCGCGCGCCTCATCGAGCTCGCCTTGGAACGCGACCGATGAACCTCAAGCCGCAGCCGCCGGTCACGCGGCGTGCCAGCCGCCCGAAGCGCGCCAGTCCCGCCTCCCGGCCACGCGGCCGCGGCGCGAGGCGCCCGGGCGTCCCACTGCGGAAGCGCGTCGGTGCACGACTGCCGTCGATGCGGCGGATCCTCGCCGGCGTCGGTGCGGTCGCGGCAGCTGCGGTTCTCGTCGCACTGCTCAACGGGCCATGGCTCCGTGTCACGAGCGTCGCGTCCGCTGGCGAGCGATATGCCGACCCGGACGACCTCGACTGGATCCTCGGCTCGCAGCGGGGAGTCAGCGTCCTTGCGGTCGACACCGAGGCGCTCCGCGCCCGGCTCGAACGGATCGCTGCGGTCGAATCGGCGACCGTCAACGTAAGCCTCACCGGGTCGGTCGAGGCCATGGTGGTCGAGCATGAGGCGGCCTTCGTCTGGGAGACGCGCTCTGGCCAGTTCCTGGGGGCGCGGGACGGCACGATCTTCGCCGGTGGCCGGGACGACGAGAGCCTCGCCACGGAGGCCGGAAATGTGCCCCACATCCGCGACGAGCGCTTCGCGGCGCGGCTCATCACGGTCGGCGACACGATCCCGGCCGACCTGCTCCGCATCGGCCTGCGCCTCGGCGAGATCGATCCCGCCGTGCTCGGCTCGTCGGCGACCGCGCTGTCGGTTCAGCTGGACGACGAGTACGGCTATCGCCTCGTCTCGAGCACACCGGCGTGGGAGGTCGCGTTCGGCGTCTACGGGCTCGATCCGCGCGAGACGGCGGCCGAGGCGGACGCGCGCCTGGGGCGCCAGATCACCGCCGTTCGGACGCTGTTCGCCTCGCGGCCGGAGGCCGGGATTGGCTGGGTGGATGTGCGCAACCCCGGGAAGGTATATTTCCGTGCCAAGGGTTGACGTGATCGCCGGAGAGCGGTGGATCACCGGCCGGGACCTTCGTTTCGAGACCATCCCACATGTGGCTACCGCTCGTCGGCCTTGCGCTCGGAATCGCGCTCGGGCTGGTGCTCAACTTCGAAGTGAGCCCCGACCTGGCGCGCTACTCGGCGGTGGCCATCCTGGCCGGCCTGGACTCGGTGCTCGGCGCGATCCGCTCCGAGCTCGATGCCCACTACGACAACCGCATCTTCATTTCCGGCTTCATCACCAACACGCTCGTCGCGGTCGCGCTGACGTTCGTGGGCGACCGGCTGGGGATCGATCTCTACCTGGTGGCGCTGTTCGCCTTCGGGCTGCGCATCTTCCAGAACGTGGCGCTCATCCGCCGTCACTTCCTGTAGGCTCGGGCGGCACCGAAGGCGCACCCGTCGCGCGCGCCGAAGGCAGGAGGTAGCTTGGAACGCGAGGCTGTCCTCGTCGGCATCGACGCGGGAACGACGAAGGTCACGACCCTCATCGGCGAGGTCGGACGAACCGGTGACGTGAATGTCATCGGCTACGGCATTGCGCCGTCCGCGGGCATGAAGAAGGGGATGGTCGCCAACATCGACCAGACCGTGAACTCGATCGCGTCCAGCGTCGAGAAGGCCGAGCGCCTCAGTGGCTACAAGATCAGCTCCGCCTTCGTGGGCGTCGGCGGCTCGCACATCTCCTCGCAGAACTCGCGCGGAGTCGTGGCCGTTTCCGGCCACAAGCGCGAGGTGAGCCGCGAGGACGTCGGGCGCGCGACCGAGGCGGCACGCGCCGTCCAGGTGCCGTCCAACCGCGAGATCCTGCACGTCGTGCCGCGCGGGTACATCGTCGACGGCCAGGAGGGCATCAAGGACCCGCTCGGCATGAGCGCGGTGCGCCTCGAGGTCGAGACGCACATCGTGGCCGGCGCCGCGACCTCGGTCCAGAACCTGTCGAAGTGCGTCACCAGCACTGGCGTCCAGATCGACGAGATGGTCATCAGCTCGCTGGCGGCGGCCGAGGCGACCCTGACCGATACCGAGAAGGAGCTCGGCGTGGTGGTCGCCGATATCGGCGGCGGCACGACCGACATCGCCGTATTCGTCGATGGCGCCGTCTATCACACCGCCGTGCTGCCGGTGGGAGGCATCAACGTCACCAACGACGTCGCCATCGGCCTGCGCACCTCGCTCAACCTGGCCGAGGAGGTCAAGATCAAGCACGGCACCGCCAACCTGGCCGAGGTCGAGCCCGAGGACCTGATCAACATCGCCGTGCTCGGCGAGGCGGCCGGCCAGACGATCCAGCGCCGCCGCCTGTGCGAGATCATCGAGGCCCGGATGGGGGAGGTCTTCAGCCTCATCCGCGAGGAGGTCAAGCGCTCGGGCCACGCCGGGATGCTTCCGGCGGGGGCCGTCCTCACCGGTGGCGCCGCGCGCCTGGCCGGGGTGGACGTGCTCGCGCGCGACACGCTCGAGATGCCGGTGCGCACCGGCGCGCCGCAGGGTGTCGGCGGGCTCATGGACCAGATCGGCAATCCCGCCTTCGCGACGCCCATCGGCCTGCTGCTGTGGGGCGCCCACCACATCGGCGAGGAGCCGATGACCTACGGCGGCGCCAACGGCACGAACCCGCTGTCACGGATCGGAGACTGGTTCCGGAACCTGTTCCCGGGCTGATCGCCGGCCGATCGTGGACATCTTGGCGCGCCAATCCACCGGATCGCCGCCCGATGTGGATAAGTCGCGAGCGTGATGTGGAAAAAACGCCGACGGCCGCCGGGGTGCGTCGTTAGAATCGGACAAACCCGTCGAGCGTCGGGTTTGCCAGGACTCATCCAGACAGCTCACGAGGGCCACCCGACATGCCGCTCCGATCCGATTCCGAGAACTTCGCACTGATCAAGGTCATCGGGGTCGGTGGCGGGGGAAGCAACGCCGTCAACCGGATGATTCGCGCCGAGATGATGGGCGTCGAGTTCATCAGCGTGAACACGGACGCGCAGGCCCTCCTCCAGAGCGATGCGCCGCACAAGATCCGCATCGGCGACAAGATGACGCGCGGCCTCGGCGCCGGCGCCGATCCGGGCGTCGGCCAGCGGGCGGCCGAGGAGGACTCCGAGAAGATCTACGAGGCCCTCAAGGACGCCGACATGATCTTCATCACCGCCGGCATGGGCGGCGGGACGGGCTCTGGAGCGGCCCCGGTCATCGCCGAGATCGCCAAGGACCTCGGCTCGCTGACCGTCGGCGTGGTCACGAAGCCGTTCAGCTTCGAGGGGATGCGCCGCAAGCTCGTGGCCGAGCAGTACACCGAGCTCCTCAAGGAGAAGGTCGACACCCTCATCACCATCCCGAACGATCGGCTGCGCGAGGTCGTCGACAAGAAGACCTCGATCGTCGACGCGTTCCGCGTGGTGGACGACGTCCTGCGCCAGGGCGTCCAGGGCATCAGCGACCTGATCACCGTGCCCGGCCTCATCAACCTCGACTTCGCCGACGTCAAGACGATCATGCGCGACGCCGGCAGCTCGATGATGGGCATCGGCATGGGCACCGGCGAGAACCGGGCGGTCGAGGCCGCCAGGGCCGCGGTCATGAGCCCGCTGCTCGAGGTCAACATCACCGGCGCGCGCGGGATCCTCTTCAATGTCACCGGCGGCAGCGACCTCGGGCTCTTCGAGGTCAACGAGGCGGCCGAGGTGATCAAGGAGGCCGCCGATCCGGAGGCGAACATCATCTTCGGCACCGTCATCGACGACCGGATGCGCGACGAGGTGAAGGTCACCGTCATCGCCACCGGCTTCGACGGGACGCGCAAGACGAAGCCGAACAAGTTCGGCGCCGATGCCGCGGCCGGCGTCGAGTCCTCGTTGGACGAGCGCAGCCGCGAGATCCTGGCCGAGATCGAGCGCGACCGCGAGCAGCGCCAGAACCTGACCGAGCAGATGGGCACCGAGTCGCCCTTCGCCCGACCCTCGGAGCGGGAGGCGACGGAGGTCCGCCCATCGGAGCGCAAGCCGCTCCCGGTCTCGAGCGGAAGCCTCGAGCCGCGCCCGGCCTACAGCGACACCGATCTCGATATCCCGAGCTTCCTGCGCCGCAAGGACGAATAGTCAGGGGCGGGCTGCCGCCTCCCAGCCGTCGAACTCGCCACCGAGGCGGTCGGCGATGCCCTGGAACAGATCGTCGGCCGCGTTGACGCCGTCCGGATTCAGTACCGCGTCGGGCCGCTCGCACACGACCGACCACTGATCGGGGTACTCCGGCAGCGGGTCTCGAACCTCGCAGTCGTACCCGCCGGCCCTACCCTCCTCGCCGCCCGACTCGGCCGCCAACCTGCTCGGGAAGTAGAGGTAGTAGAGCGCGTGGCGTGGCTGGTGGAGGTCGGCGCCCTGTTGAAGGAGCTGGCCCAGAAGAGCCAGGTCCTTGTACTTGACGCCGAGCTCGGGTGACCGGGCCTCCGGATCGACCGGCTCGCCGTCGTCCTTCTTCTTCCGGTTGAACAGCCGCACGTCACATCCTCCGCTCGAAGGGGCCCGAAGCCGGCTCAATCAGTGCACGATACGGCGGTGACAGACATTGAAGAGCTGCGAGAGCGTCACGCGGGCCTGGTGGCGCGCCTGCGGGGCGTCGCCGAGGCGAACGGCCACGATCCGGGGAGACTGAGGATCGTCGGCGTCACCAAGACCCATCCGATCGAGGTGGCGCGGGCAGCCGTCGCTGCGGGCATCTCGCACCTCGGCGAGAACCGGGTCCAGGAGGCCGAGCCGAAGGTGGCGGCCGTCCCGGAGGCCGAGTGGCACTTCGTGGGGAGGCTCCAGTCCAACAAGGCCCGTCGCGCCGTCCGCGCCTTTGCCGCCATTCACTCGATCGACTCGCTCGACCTCCTCGATCGCGTCGCCGAAGTCGCACGCGAGGAGGCCGCAGCGCCCCAGCTGCTGCTCCAGGTCAACCTCACCGGCGACGCCGCCAAGGGAGGCTTCGCCCCGGAGGCCCTCCTCGCGGCGGCACCGGCGCTCGCGGCCCACGACCTCGTCGGCCTCATGACGATCGCGCCGATCGGCGATCCGGAGACGGTCGCGCGACCGGTCTTCGGGCGGCTGCGCGAGCTGCGCGACCGGCTCGAGCAGGCGTCGGGCATCGGCCTGCCGGAGCTTTCGATGGGGATGAGCGCCGACGCCGGGGCGGCCGCTGCGGAAGGGGCCACGCTGGTCCGCATCGGCACCGCGCTCTTCGGCCCGAGATCGTAGACGCTATTCTGCCGGCGTGGGGCTCGTCATCCTCAACTTCGTCCGGATGCTGGCCACGGTGCTGTGGCTGCTGCTCATCGCCCGGGTCGTCCTGAGCTGGACGAATCCGATGGGCGGAGGCGGGCTGGTCGCCTTCGTCTACCAGGCCACCGAGCCGATTCTGGCGCCGATCCGACGCGTCCTGCCACCCACCGGCGGCATGGATTGGTCGCCGCTCGTCGCCATGCTCCTGATCGGCGTCGTGCTGCGCGTCGTCGCCGGGCTGTAGGCGTGGCGACCTCGTCGCGCGGTGACGCGGCGAGTCCCGAAGGCTATACTGCCGGCTCCCCGATGGGCGATTGGCTCAGCTGGTTAGAGCGCACGGTTCACATCCGTGAGGTCACTGGTTCGAATCCAGTATCGCCCACCATTCGACCCGCTCCGCTCTGCTGACCTGAGCGACCGATGCGGATCGTCCTGACCACCGAGTCGTATCTGCCCTACGTTTCCGGTGTCACCGTGTCCGTGGATGCCCTTGCCCGCGGGCTCGGTGCGCGCGGGCACGAGGTCCTGCTGGTGGCGCCCCGCCCGGCGGGCGGAACGGCGCCCATGCCGGTCGGCTCACCCGGTCCCGAGCCGAGCTACGCCTGGCTGTCGTCGTACCAGCTGCCGCGCATCGTCCCGGCGGGCTATCGCATGGCGTTGCCGGCGCTTCTCGGGGGGTCGTGGCGGACGGCCAGGAAGTTCCGCCCTGAGGTCGTCCACGCCCACTCGCCGTTCGTGACGGGAATCCTCGCGCGCCGCCTCGCCCGCGCAGAGAAGGTGCCGCTCGTCTTCACCCACCACACGCGCTTCACCGACTACGGCCACTACCTCGGCCCGCTCGCCGGGCCGGGCACGGCCGTGACCGATGCATTCCTCCGCGCGTTCTGGCTGGGGTGCGCAGCCATCATCGCGCCGTCCCAGGGCCTGGCGGCCGAGATCCGCGGCCGCCTGCCGGAGGCGAGTAATGACCGGGTCAGCGTCATCCCGACCGGGATCGACGTGGCGGGCATCCAGGCACTGGAGCCCATCGATCCTCGGCCGGACGCCGGCTGGATGGCGACCGCGCGCGTGGTCGCGACGCTGGGCCGGCTGGCTCCGGAGAAGAGCGTCGACGAGGTGCTCGAGGCCTTCACCACCGTGGCGGACCGGGAGCGCGACGCGCGCCTGCTGGTCGTGGGCGGCGGCCCTGCCGAGGCGGCACTCCGGACGCGCGCCTCTGCGCCTGACCTCACGGGGCGCGTCCTGTTCACCGGTGCGCTCCCGCGCCTCGAGGCGCTCGCCCGCCTGGCCGGAGGCCAGGTCTTCGTCTTCGCCTCCCGTACCGAGACCCAGGGCCTGGTGCTGGCCGAGGCCCTGGCCGCCGGCCTGCCCGCCGTCGCCATCGACGGACCCGGCGTGCGCGACTCGATTCGGGATGGGGTCGACGGGATCGTTGTGCCAATGGAGCCGAGCGAGGATCGAGCGAAACGACTGGGCGACGCGGTTGCGCAGATCCTCGGCGACGATGGGGCGCGGGAGCGAATGAGCCGTCGCGCGCGCGAGGAGGCCGATCGTTTCGCCGTGGGCTCCCGGGTCGCCGAGGTCGAGGCGCTGTACGGGTCGTTGATTCGCTGACGATTCATCGCGCCGCACGCCAGTCGCTTGCGCCCGCATCGGCCCGGCGTACAATGCCGGCCATGCGAGTGAGTCTGATGGCCCGCCTCGTCTCCCACCCAATGATCGACTTCGGCTCCGGCCGCCGCACGGCGCATCGATCGCGCCTCGGCCTCGACCGCGCGCGCACCGTGTATCACCGGCCGCGCCGCAGCGCCGAATCGGTCACGAGTGTGAGCGCCCTGCGGTCGCAGACGAGCCGATTCCGCTTCCCGGCGGTCGGCCGCGCCACACGCCTGCCCGCTCGCCGTCCCGCGCTCCCGTTCGGGTTGCCGCGCGCCCGCCGCAGCTAGCGGTTTCGGGCGTGCCGGTCCTGCGCACCGCGCGCGCCACCTCGGCCGGCGGCGTCGTCTACCGGATCATCAACGGCCAGCTCCAGGTCGCCCTCGCCCATCGCCGCGCCCCGGTGCTGTGGGCGCTGCCGAAGGGCACCCCCGACTCCGGCGAGACGATCGAGGAGACGGCGCTGCGCGAGACTCGCGAGGAGACGGGGCTCGTGACCGAGGTGGAGGCCCCACTCCGCTCGATCCGCTACTTCTTCGTGCGCGGATCGACCCGCTTCCACAAGACGGTGCACTTCTTCCTCATGCGCGCAGTCGGCGGCAGCACCGATGAGCACGACGCGGAGTTCGACGAGGTGCGCTGGTTCGACGTCGACGAGGCCATCGCGCTCCTGACTCATGCGACCGAGCGGTCCGTGGTCGAGGAGGCCGCCCGCCTGGTTCCGGTCGCGGCCGAGGGACCCTCGGTGGCCCAGGCCGAGGCCGGCGCGTGACGGCGGAGGCGTCGCCCGGGCAGCTGCGCCACACCCCGCTCGATGACCGACATCGCTCGCTCGGGGCACGGATGGTGCCCTTCGCCGGCTACGAGATGCCGGTGCAGTACACCTCTATCCTGGACGAGCACCGCGCCGTTCGCGCCGGCGTCGGCTGCTTCGATCTCTCGCATATGGGCGAGATCGAGCTCCGCGGCGAGGAAACCGTTGCCTTTTTGCGTTACGCGGTCGTCAGCGATCCCGGCACGCTCGAGGTCGGCCAGGCGCAGTACTCGATGCTCTGCCAGGCTGATGGCGGCGTCATCGACGACCTCATCGTCTATCGACGCGCCGAGCAGCGCTTCTGGGTCGTCTGCAACGCGGCCAACCGCGCCGCCGTGGTCGAGCAGCTCGAGGCGCTCATCGGCTCCGGCGACTTCGCCGTCGAGCTCGAGGACCGCTCCGACCGGACCTCGCTCGTGGCTCCACAGGGACCGAGCTCGGCAGCCGTCGTGGGCGGGCTCACCGATCTCGACCTCGAGGCGATCGGCAACTACCGCGCTACGGAAGGCGTCGTCGCCGGCATCCAATGCCTGGTGGCCCGCACCGGCTACACCGGCGAGGACGGATTCGAGCTGTTCTGCGACGCCCGCCGCGCCGGCGAGCTGTGGGACGCGGTCATGACCGCCGGAGCCGCGCATGGGATCCAGCCGTGCGGCCTCGGCGCCCGGGACACGCTGCGCCTCGAGGCCGGCATGCCGTTATACGGGAACGAGCTGGATCGCGAGACGAACCCGTTCGAGGTCGGATTCGGGCGCGTCGTCAAGCTGGAGAAGGGCGAGTTCATCGGCCGCGCCGCGCTCCTCGCCGTGCAGCAGCAGGGGCCGAGGTGGAAGCTCATCGGCCTCCAGATGGTCGACAACGCCATTCCGCGCGCGGGCTACGAGGTCAAGGCCGGCGGTGCGGCGGTCGGTCGTGTCACGAGCGGCACGCTGTCGCCCACCCTCGGCACGAAGATCGCGATGGCCAAGGTGCCGGCGACGGCGGCCGGAGTCGGCAACGAGTTCGAGGTCGTCGTGCGCGAGCGACCGTATCGGGCCGAGCAGGTAAAGTTGCCGTTCTACCGGCGCCAGCGCGACTGACGCGGCGTCCCGTCCAAGGAGGAGCGGCCGCGCATGTCCTATCCCGAGGATCTCGCCTACTCCCGTGAGCACGAGTGGGTTCGCGCGAAAGGGTCGCGCGCGACCATCGGCATCACCAGCTTCGCCGCCGACGAGCTCGGCGACATCGTCTTCGTGGAGCTGCCGGAGGTCGGGGCCTCGCTCAGCCAGTTCGGGACGTTCGGCGTGGTCGAGAGCGTCAAGGCCGTGAGTGACCTCTTCTCGCCCATCTCGGGCGAGGTGGTCGAGGTCAACCAGGCCCTCGGCGACTCCCCCGAGCTCCTGAACTCGGACCCGTTCGGCGAGGGGTGGATTGCCCGGGTCGAGATGTCCGACACGGCCGAGCTCGATGCCCTCATGGATGCCGCCGCCTACGCCGCCGAAACCGCCTGAAGCCCGCCGCGCCGATGACCTATTCCCCGCACACCGATGCCGATCGAGCCCGCATGCTCGAGGCGATCGGCGTGAGCGGCGTCGACGACCTCTTCGCCGACATCCCCGAGTCGGTGCGGGCCGGCGCCTGGAATGTTCCCGACCCACTCGTCGAGCAGGAGGTCCGCGCCGAGCTGGCGCGCGTCGCCGGCCGCAACCTCGTGCCCGAGGTCAGCTTCCTCGGTGCAGGCGTGTATCGGCACCTGATTCCGTCGGTGGTCGGCGAGGTGATCGGCCGCCCGGAGTTCGCGACCGCCTACACCCCGTACCAGCCCGAGGTCAGCCAGGGCACGCTCCAGAGCATCTACGAGTTCCAGTCGCTGATCTGCGAGCTGACCGGGATGGAGGTCGCCAGCGCCTCGCATTACGACGGCGCCACCGCCACCGCCGAGGCGGCGCTGATGGCCTGCCGCCTCACCCGTCGCGGGCGCGTGGCGGTCTCGGCCGGCGTCAACCCGGACTACCGGCGCGTGCTCGAGACGTACTGCTCGGGGCCGGGAATCGAGGTCACGACCGTGCCGATCGACCTGGCCGACGACGGGACCGGGACGACCGATCCCACCGTGGCGGCGCAGTCGCTGGGCGACGACGTGGCATGCCTCGTTGCGGCGCAGCCGAACTTCTACGGCCAGATCGAGCCGATGCGGGAGCTCGCGGAAGCGGCGCATGCCGCGGGCGCCCAGCTGGTGGCCGTGGTCGAGCCGACCTCGCTCGCCCTGCTCGAGCCGCCGGGAGAGTACGGCGCCGACATCGTGGCGGCCGAGGGACAGCCCCTGGGCGTGCCGGCCAGCTTCGGCGGGCCCTACGTCGGGCTCATGGCTGCACGGATGGCATCGGTGCGCCAGATGCCCGGGCGCCTGGTCGGCACCACCCGCGACGCCGAGGGCCGCAAGGGCTACGTGCTCACCCTCCAGGCTCGCGAGCAGCACATTCGGCGCGAGAAAGCGGCGAGCAACATCTGCACCAACCAGGCGCTCATGGCGCTGGCAGCAGCCGCCTACCTCTCCTCGGTCGGCCCGGCCGGGCTGCGTGAAGTGGCCGAGCTGTCGATGACCCAGGCGCGCCACGTCGCCGCCGCGCTCGAGGACGCGGGCCTCGCCGAGCGACGCTTCGCCGGCCCGTACTTCGCCGAAGTCACGCTCCGGGTGCCGGACGCGGCGCGGCGGCACGCTGCGCTGGCGGAGCGGGGGATCGTTGCCGGGTATCTCCCCGAGCGGGACGAGCCGGCGCTACGCGACACGCTGCTGCTCGCCGCCACCGAGCTGACCACCGACGCCGACATCGAGCGCCTCGTCGACGCACTCGAGACGACACGATGAGCGTGGCCGACGCACCGCCCGTGGACGCTTCGGGTCGCGGCGCCGCGTTCTCGGGCCCAAGCGGCGGCGATGAGCTGCGCGTCGTCGAGCCGCTGATCTTCGAGCGCTCGCGTTCCGAGCGACGCGGCGTCCGCTTCCCATCGGCCTCCGAGCGCGCGCGAGAGGCAGCGGCGGGGCAGCCGGCGCTGCCCGCATCGGCCCTGCGCAAAGAGGCGGCGCGCCTGCCCGAGGTGAGCGAGCTCGAGCTGCTGCGACACTACAACCGCCTGGCGCACCTCAACCAAGCGATCGACCTGAACTTCTATCCGCTCGGCTCATGCACGATGAAGTACAACCCGAAGGTCAACGAGTGGGCGGCGCGGCTGCCCGGGCTGGCGGAGTCGCACCCGCTCGACCCCGAGGCGCTCAGCCAGGGCTCGCTCGAGCTGATGTGGCTCCTCGCCGAGCTGCTCAAGGAGATCAGCGGGTTCGATGCGGTCAGCCTCCAGCCTGCGGCCGGGGCGCACGGCGAGCTGACCGGGATGCTCATGACACGTGCCTTCCACCAGGCCAACGGTGAGGGCGAGACGCGCACCAAGGTCCTCGTCCCGGACTCGGCGCACGGGACGAACCCGGCGACGGCCACGATGGTCGGCTACGAGACGGTGACGATTCGATCGAACGAGCGCGGCGGCATCGACCTCGAGGCGCTGCGCGCGGCGCTCGGTCCGGACGTCGCAGCGCTCATGATCACGAACCCCTCGACCCTCGGTATTTTCGAGGACCAGATCGACCAGGTGGTCGCCGCCGTCCGCGAGGCCGGCGCGATCTCGTACATGGACGGCGCCAACCTCAACGCCATCCTCGGCCGCTTCCGCCCGGGAGAGGCCGGCTTCGACGTGATGCACTTCAACCTCCACAAGACGTTCAGCACCCCGCATGGCGGCGGGGGACCCGGCGCCGGCCCGGTCGGTGTCAGCGCCCGGCTGGAGCCATACCTGCCGGCGCCCATTCCGACGCTCGTCGAAGGCGACCCCGAGGAGGTCCGGGCCAACGCCTGGGGCGGCCGATCCACTCCCTCGGCTCGTTTCGCGCTTGACTGGGATCGGCCGGACAGCATCGGCAAGGTTCGAAGCTGCTACGGCAACTTCGGCATGTTCGTCCGCGCCTATACCTACATCCGCTCGAACGGCGACACGGGCCTGCGCACGATCAGCGAGGACGCGGTCCTGGCCGCCAACTACCTCCGTGTGCGGCTGCACGACGTCTACGACCTGCCCTACGACCGTCTGTCGAAGCACGAGGTCGTCTTCAGCGGACGCCGCCAGAAGCGCGAGCATGGCGTCACGACGCTCGACATCGCCAAGGCCATTCTCGACCACGGCATCCACCCGCCCACCATCTACTTCCCGCTGATCGTGGAAGAGGCGCTGATGGTCGAGCCGACGGAGACCGAGAGCCTCGAGACGCTCGACCACTTCATCGGTGTGATGCGCGAGATCGCCGACCAGGCCGGCACGGATCCGGCGGCCATCAAGCGCGCCCCCACGAGCACTCCGGTCGGCCGGCTGGACGAGGCCGCCGCCGCGCGCCGGCCGGACCTCCGCCATCGCTTCCCCGACGAGGCGGATGCAACCGACGCCGTACCGACGGCATCGGTCTGAACCTATCAGGACCCCCCGGCGTACTATGACAAACCCCAGCGGCGACCCAGCTGCGCAGGTGCCAGTGGAACAAAGAGTGTCCGACGACCTCGTCAGGCGTATGCAGGGCGGTGACCTGGATGCGTTCGAAGAGTTCTTCAATCGGTTCAAGCGCCCGGTCTATGCGACGGCGCTTGCGATCACGCGCGACCCGTTCCTTGCCGAGGAGGTCCTCCAGGACTGCTTCGTCAAGGCCTACCGCGTGCGCGAGCGGCTCGATCCGGGGCGCTCGCCGCTGCCGTGGCTTCAGCGCGTGACGATCAACCTGTGCTACAGCCGGGTGAGCCGCCGCAAGGCGCTGGCGGAGCCGATCACGAGCCTCATCACCAACCTTGTGGTCGATCTCTCGGCGCGGCCGGACCAGGTCGTCGAGTCGCGCGAGGTGCTCGACGTCCTCCAGCGCGGGATCGATGCCCTCCCGCCGAAGCAGCAGACCGCCGTCATCCTCTACTACCTGCACGGCTACTCGCTGGCGGAGGCGGCCGAGATCGCCGACTGCAACGTCGGGACGATGAAGTCTCGCCTGCACTACGCCCTCAAGGCGCTGCGCGCCAGGCTGCCGGTCGAGCGACGCCTGCCCGTCGGGGGCGCCGCACCGGTGCGGGTCACGAACCGATGAGGTGCCGCCGCATCTGCCGCGAGCTCCTGTGGTTGGCCCGGTTCGGCGAGTTCGGGCCCAGCTCGCAGCCGCATCTCGAGCACCTTGCGGCATGCCGCGCTTGCCGCGACGAGGTCGGTTTCGATCGCGCCATGGTCGAGCAGCTGCGGATCGCGCTCGCCGCTCGCATCGATGGCGCCACGCCGTCGCCCAGCGCGTGGGATCGAATCCTCGCCCGCGCGCAAGACCCGGAGCCGCGCGTCGGCGAGCGGCTCTGGGGATGGTCGACCTCGATGGTCTCCCGCCTTCGCTTCGCGACGGCAATGGCCGGGACCGGGCTGGCGCTGATCCTCGCCCTCAACACGCAGATCGTGCCTCTCGGCCTGCCGGCCAGCGACGCAGATGGCCAGCGCGGCGAGCCGAGCGCGCTGGAGCGAGTCCCGCGAGTGCCGCCACCGCAGAGCGCTCTGGCGGCGCTGCTGGAGCAATGGGGCGGTGCCGGCGACGGTGCCTCGCGCCCCGATCCCGAGGCCGTGATGGCCCTTGCCGGCCGCGTCCCGCAGGCGGACAGCGGCGCCACGGCGCCCGTCGCCCAGCCGCAGCTGAGGATCTCGTTCCAGTCGACGCAGACGCCCGAGCCCGAGCCGGCCGGTGCAATTGCGTCCATTCAATCGGAAGGCGCGTCGTCCTCTCCATCGGGGAGCGAGCCTGGCGTGCCTTCCTGATTCCCAGCGAAGTGTGCGAGACTAGCGCACCGTTTTGGCGAGGATCAGCCCCGGATCACCGGCAGATGCCGAGCGTTCGACCGGAGCGGTGGTCCGCGTGAACAAACCACTTGGAGGAGCTTGGATGCGCACTTGGAGATGGATCTCCGTATTCGCCGTCCTGGCGCTCGTGCTGGCCGCGTGCGGCTCAGAGGGCACCAGTCCGTCGGCGGAGGAGTCGGAGGCCCCGAGCGGCTCAGAGGGAGCCGAACCGTCGGCAAGCGCCGCCGGCGAACCAGTGGCGGGCGGAACGCTCGTCTTCGCGGGCGCGCGCCTGGCGTCGTCGCTCGACCCGGCCCGCACGAGCGACGGTGAGTCGTTCCGCGTTCTGCAGCAGATCTACGAGCCGCTCGTCGACCTCGCGCCGGGCTCGACCTCGGAGCTCGAGGGCGTCCTCGCCGAGAGCTGGGACGGCGGGCCTGAGGACACGGAGATCGTGTTCCACCTGCGCGAGGGCGTGACGTTCCACGACGGGACGCCGTTCAACGCTGAGGCGGTGAAGATCAACTTCGATCGGATGCAGAACTTCGTTCCCGAGATCCAGGCGGACGCGTATTACTACGGCGCCCTCATGGACGGCTTCGGTGCGGAGAACCTCATCTCGAGCGTGGAAGCCACCGATGAGCTGACGGTCACGATCACGCTGCGCGAGCCGTCGCCCACCTTCCTGTTCGGCATCACCCTGACGCCGTTCGCCATCATCAGCCCGGCGGTTCTGGAGGCGACCGACGCCGCCAATCCGCAGAGCACCTTGGGCACCGAGGTGACCCAGGGCGGCACGGGGCCGTTCGTCTTCGAGGACTATGTCCCCGAGGAGAGCGCCACCCTGGTCCGCAACGATGACTACTGGGGCGACCCGGCGTACCTCGACCGCCTGATCATTCGGCCGATTGCCGATCCTGCGGCGCGCCTTCAGGCGCTCCAGGGCGGCAGCGTCCAGGGCTACGACCTGGTCAGCCCGTCCGACTACGAGACCGTCGAGAGCGAGGGCTTCTCGCTCGTCGAGCGCCTCTCGTTCAACGGGCTCTATCTCGGCCTGACCCCCTCGGCACGCGAGACTGTCGCCGGCCTCGAGGGTGAGGCCGCTCGATCCGACCTAACCGACGTGTATGCCGGTGAGACCTCCCCGCTGCAGGATCTTGCGGTCCGGCAGGCGGTCGCCATGGCGATCGACAAGGAGGCGCTGATCGGGCCGTTCTATGGCGGCCGCGGTGAGGCAGCCGACATCTTCATGCCACCGTCGAGTGCGTGGCACGATGCTGTCCTGGCCGGCGTCGAGCCGACGGCCTTCGATCCCGAGGGCGCACGCGCGCTGCTCGAGACCGCTGGCTTCAGCGAGGAGAACCCCGCGACGATCCACTTCTGGTATCCGACCGAGGTGACCCGTCCGTACATGCCGGATCCGGCCGGCCTGCATCAGGCAGTGAGCCAGATGCTCGAGGATGCCGGATTCGTTGTTGAGCCGCACAGCGATATCTGGGACAGCCCCGGATACCTGTTCGACGCTCAGAACGGCTACTACGACATGCACTTCCTCGGCTGGACCGGCGACTATGACGATCCGGAGAACTGGTACGGCGTTCACTTCGGCTACCAGCAGGGAGTGGCTGCCGCCCAGTTCGGATGCGACGTCGATGGTCTCGAGGAGGCGATCGACACGGCGTACGCCGAGCTCGACGAGACGGCACGTGGCGAGGCCTGGGCGACGGTCGCCGGGCTGATCCACGAGAACGTCTGCTTCGTGACCCTGGTGCACGGTGATACGGCACTCGCCTTCACCGATGTCGTCCAGGGCTACGAGCCGAACCCGACTGGCTCCGAGAGCTTCCGGACGGTCTGGCTGAGCGGCGAGTAGCCACTCACCGACCGTCGAATAGACTGAGAGGGCCTCGGCCGTGAGCCGGGGCCCTCTCGCCTTACCCCGTCGAGAGACAGGAGCCACGTGGGCAAGTTCATCCTCAGGCGGCTGCTCATCCTCATCCCGATCCTGTTCGGGCTGACGGTCCTGATCTTCCTGTTCATCCGCATGCTCCCGGGCGACCCGGCCAGCGCGATCCTGGGTGAGCGAGCCACCGCCGGCGACATCGAGCGTGTGCGCGCGGCCCTTGGACTTGACCGCCCGCTGTTCGAGCAGTACCTGGAGTACCTGCGCGGGCTCCTGACCCTTGACCTCGGCAGCAGCTTCATCACCGGCCGCGACGTGGCCGACGACTTCCTCCAGCGCTTCCCGGCCACGATCGAGCTGACAGTGGCAGCGATGCTGTTCGCGCTGACCCTCGGCATCCCGCTGGGAATGATCACCGCCAAGCGGCGCGGCACGTGGGTGGACAGCCTCGGCACAGTGGTCGCGCTCATCGGCATCAGCATCCCGATCTTCTTCCTGGGCCTGATGCTGAAGTACATGTTCGCGATCCAGTGGCCGATCCTTCCCGACTCCGGCCGGATCGACCTCATCGAGTACTTCATCCCGCGCGTCACGAACTTCATGACGATCGACACGCTCATCGCCGGCCAACCGGGCGGGTTCGTGGACTCCCTTCGACATCTGATCCTGCCCGCCATCGCGCTCGGCACGATCCCGCTGGCCATCATCATGCGCATCACCCGCGCCAGCGTCGTCGACGTCCTGAACGAGGACTACGTGCGCACCGCGAAGGCCAAGGGCCTGCCGTCGGGCACCGTCGACAACCGCCATGTGCTGCGCAACGCGATGCTGCCGGTGGTCACGGTCATCGGCCTCCAGACGGGGCTGCTGCTGGGCGGCGCGATCCTGACCGAGACGATCTTCGGCTGGGGCGGCGTGGGAACGTGGATCTATGACGCCGTCCGCAGCAACGACTACCAGGTGATCCAGAGCGGTGTGCTGCTGCTCGCGCTGATCTTCGTCTTCGTCAACCTGATCGTCGATGTCAGCTATGCGTTTCTCAACCCGAGGATCCGGTACTCATGACGACGCCGGCCGCGACGATGGGCGTCCAGCTCCAGGAGGAGAAGCCTGTCGGCCTGTGGACCGATGCGTTTCGCCGCATGCGCCACAGCCCATCGGCGATCATCGGCTTCTCGATCGTCGGGTTCTTCCTCTTCGTCGCGATCTTCGCGCCACTCCTGACGCCGTACGATCCGGCGCGCGGAAACCTGGCGGATAGCTATCTGCCGCCATCCCGAGAGCACTGGATGGGCACGAACATCCAGGGCCAGGACGTCATGGCGCGGATCATCTACGGTGCCCGTCTGACACTCGGCATCGCCGTCCTGTCGGTCACCATCGGTGTCACCGTCGGCGCCTTCTTCGGATCGGTCGCCGGCTTCTTCCGCGGCACGATCGACGGGATCATCATGCGCGGCGTCGACATCATGCTGGCGGTGCCCGGGCTCCTGCTGGCGATCGGCATCGTGACCTTCCTGGGGCGTGGTGTCGTCCAGATCTCGATCGCCATCGCCATCGTCAACGTGCCGATCTTCGCGCGCCTCCTGCGGGCAAGCCTGCTCGGGCTGCGTGAGGCTGACTACGTCGTGGCGGCACGCTCGGTCGGGGTGCGCGGGCCGACCATCCTCGGACGTCACATGCTGCCGAACGCGATCGGCCCGCTCATCGTCCAGGCCACGCTCGCCCTGGCCACCGCCGTGGTTGATGCCGCCGCCCTCGGCTTCCTCGGCCTCGGGCCGGAGGATCCAGCGACGCCGGAGTGGGGGATGATGCTGTCGGACACGTACCGCTACCTCAACGACGCGGCCTATCTGGCGTTCTTCCCTGGCGTCGCGATCGTGCTGAGCGTCCTCGGATTCAATCTCCTCGGAGACGGCATGCGCGAAGCGCTCGATCCGAAGCTGCGCCGATGATCCGCACCGAGCCCGCAGAGACCCAGCCGCTCCTGTCGGTGCGTGACCTGCACGTCACCTTCGGCACCGGGGATCGCACGGTCCACGCCGTGAACGGGATCAGCTATGACCTCGAGGAGGGCGAGACGCTGGGGGTGGTTGGCGAGTCGGGCTGCGGCAAGAGTGTCAGCTCCCTGGCTCTGATGCGGCTGCTGCCGAAGCCTGCCGCCCGCGTCACCGCCGACCGGATCCTCTTCGACGGCGAGGACATGCTCACCCTCTCGGAGGAGGCGGCGCGCCAGATGCGCGGCAACCGAATGGCGATGATCTTCCAGGACCCGATGACCTCGCTCAACCCGGTTCTCACCATCGAGCGGCAGCTGACCGAGGTCCTCGAGACGCATCGCAAGCTGAAGCGCAAGGGCGCGATCCTGCGAGCGATCGAGCTGCTCGAGCTCGTCGGGATCCCGGCGGCGAAGAAGCGGCTCAACGACTACCCGCACCAGTTCAGCGGTGGGATGCGCCAGCGCGTGATGATCGCCATCGCCCTTGCCTGCGACCCCCAGCTGCTCATCGCCGATGAGCCGACCACGGCACTCGACGTCACCATCCAGGCCCAGATCCTCGACCTCATGCGCAGCACGGCGATGGAGTCCGGCGCCGCGCTCATCCTCATCACCCATGACCTCGGTGTGGTTGCCGGGATGGCTCGCAGGATCAACGTCATGTACGCCGGGCACATCGTCGAGCGCGCCGAGACGGAGGAGCTCTACGGCCGGCCGCGACATCCGTACACGGTGGGCCTCCTGCAATCGATCCCGCGCCTCGATGCCCAGGGCCGTGGCGAGCTGGTGCCGATCCAGGGACAGCCTCCGGACCTGTCACGTGAGATCGCCGGATGCCCCTTCGCCGCCCGATGCTTCAACGTCATCGAGCGCTGCCATGTCGAGATGCCGCCGCTCGAGCAGGCGCCGGGCGCCGCCGACGGTCACGACGTCGCGTGCTGGAACCCAGCCGAGGGCGAGTCGCTCGTCCCGTCCGGCTTCGCGGTGGAGCAGGCCTCATGACGACCACGACCGAGCCCCAGACGGTGGCCGGCGCGACGGGTGCTCAGCCGCTGCTGCGCACCGAGGGGCTGAAGGTGCACTTCCCCATCACGGAGGGCATCATCTTCGAACGCCAGATCGGCGCGGTCCGCGCCGTCGACGGCGTCTCGCTCGAGGTGTACCCCGGCGAGACGCTGGGCCTCGTGGGAGAGTCGGGCTGCGGCAAATCGACCTTCGCGCGCGCTGTCATCCGGCTGCTCGACACGACCGCCGGTTCCATCGTCTTCGACGGGACCGACATCACCTCCCTCAAGGGGGACGCCATGCGGCGCACGCGGCGGCGGATGCAGATGATCTTCCAGGACCCCTACGCATCCCTCAACCCGCGCATGACGATCGGCTCGATGCTGACCGAGCCGCTGCGCGTGCACAACATCGCGCGCGGGAAGGAGGCCGCCAAGCGGGCGCAGCGCCTGGTCGAGATCGTCGGGCTGCCCCGCAACGCGATCAACCGATACCCGCACGAGTTCAGTGGCGGCCAGCGGCAGCGCGCCGGGATCGCGCGCGCCCTGGCGGTCCAGCCGGAGTTCATCGCCGCCGACGAGGCCGTATCGGCCCTCGACGTCTCGATCCAGGCCCAGATCATCAACCTCCTCGCCGAGCTCCAGCGCGAGTTCAACCTGACCTACCTGTTCATCGCCCACGACCTGTCGGTCGTGCGCCACATCAGCGACCGGATCGCGGTGATGTACCTCGGTGAGGTGGTCGAGCTCTCTCCGTCGCGCGAGCTCTACGACCAGCCGCTGCACCCGTACACCTGCGCGCTGGTGAGCGCGGTGCCCATCCCGGATCCGCGGGTCGAGACGAAGCGCAAGCGCATGATCCTGCGCGGCGACGTGCCGTCGCCGGCGAACCCTCCCTCCGGCTGCCGCTTCCACACGCGCTGCTGGCTGCGCCGCGAGCTCGGCGATCCGGAGCGGTGCGCCGTCGAGTCGCCGGAGCTGCGCGAGATGCGGACGGGTCACCGCGTCGCCTGCCATTTCGCCGAGGAGCTGATGGGAGAGCGGCGCGGGCAGCTGCTTGGCCTCGGCGCCGAGCACTCGGACGTGCGCGACACGACCGAGGAGGCGCTGGTGGCGCCCGACGTCGCGCCGGCGCCCGAGCCGGAAGACCTGCGCAAGGACGTGCTCCAGCACTGATCGGCTAGGCTGCGCGACGTGGAGTACCGCATCGCGCTCGCGCAGATGGCGCCGCGCCTGGGCGACCTCGACGCGAACCTCGAGCTGGCGTCCGACTGGGTGCGTCGTGCCTCCGCCGAGGGAGCGACGCTGACCCTGCTCCCCGAGCTCGCCCTCACCGGGTACCTGCTCCAGGACCTCGTGCCCGAGGTCGCGATCCGGGCCGACGACCCGCGGCTGCTGGCATTGGGCGACGGTGCTGAGGGCATGCTCGTCGCGGCCGGCTTCGTCGAGGAGACCGATGACCACCGCTACTGCAACAGCGTGGCACTGGTTCGCGACGGCGCGCTCATCGGCCTCCATCGCAAGGTCTATCTGCCCACCTACGGGCTCTTCGACGAGGGCCGCTTCACGCGTTCGGGCGACCGGGTTCGGACGCACGACGCCGGTGCGCCGATCGGGCGCATCGGCCTGTCCGTGTGCGAGGACTTCTGGCACGCCAGCCTGCCGATGCTCCAGGCGCTCGACGGCGCCTCGCTGCTCGTGAACGTCGCTGCCGGGCCGTCACGCGCCCCCGGCTCCAGCGCGGGCCTCCAGGCGATCGAGGGCTGGCACAAGATGCAGGACACCTACGCGCTGCTCGGCACGGTTCCGCTCGCCTTCTGCAACCGCGTCGGCAACGAGGAGGGGCTCACCTTCTGGGGTGGCTCACGCATCCTGGCGGCCGATGGCTCCACCGTGGCGCAGGGGCCGCTGTGGGACGAGGCTCTCGTGGTCGGCACGCTGAACACGGACGACCTGCGCATGCAGCGCTACGGCCTGCCGATCCTGGCCGACGAGCGCCTCGAGCTCGTGCGCCGCGAGCTCGACCGGATCATCGCCGAGCGAGCGGGCATCGACGAGACGCCCGAGGAGTGAGCACCGACCAGGCTCCGCTGCCCGCGATCGAGCCGAAGCAGGCGATCGAGGTGATCGTGGGCTTCATCCGATCGCAGCTGGAGCAGGCGGGCTTCGAGCGGCTGGTGATCGGCCTCTCGGGCGGCGTCGACTCGGCCACCGTCGCGTTTCTTGCGGCGCGCGCGATCGGCGCCGACAAGCTGTTGGCGGTGCGCATGCCGTACCGGACCAGCTCCGGGGCATCCGAGACCGATGCGATGCGCGTCGTCGACGCTCTCGGCTGCCCCACCGAGCGGGTCGAAATCACGCCGATGGTCGAGCCGATGCTGGCGCTCATCGGCGACGACGATGATGAAGCCGCGACTCAACGTGCGCCGTGGCAACGTCATGGCGCGGCAGCGGATGATCGTGCTCTACGACCGCTCGGCATCGTTCGATGCGCTCGTGGCCGGGACCAGCAACAAGACCGAGGCGCTCCTCGGCTACGGCACGTTGCACGGCGACATGGCGGCCGCGATCGCGCCGATCGGCGATCTCTACAAGACCCAGCTGCGGGCCGTGGCGGGCGAGCTGGGAGTTCCCGGCGAGATCCTCGACAAGCCGCCGTCGGCCGACCTGTGGCCGGGCCAGACCGATGAAGGCGAGCTCGGCCGCACCTACGACCTGCTCGACCGCACGCTCTTCGCGCTCGTCGACCGCCGCTGGAGCATCGACCGATGCGTCGCCGCCGGTCTCGATCGGTCGCTCGTCGAGTGGGTCGTAAGCGGGTGGCTCGCATGGAGTTCAAGCGCCAGCTGCCGCCGGTCGCGAAGCTCTCGTTACGCACGCCCGGCTTCGACCACCTCTATCCACGCCGCCGGCCGGGGTCGTCTCGGTAAGCCCGCGGTAACGGGCCGATAAGCGTCGATTCCATAGCCTTCCACCACCAGCGGCCGTTCTCGCCCCCGGTGCGCTGCGCTGATGGAAGGAGCCATCACATGAACAAGGTGTTGCTCGTCGGACGGCTGACGCGCGACCCGGAGCTGCGGTCGCTGCCCAGTGGGAAGCACGTCGCAACGTTCACCATTGCGACCAACGAGTTCCGCGGCGGGAACAACGAGCGGACCGAGTACCACCCCTGCGTGACGTGGGACCGGCTCGCCGAGATCACCGGCCAGTTCCTGTCGAAGGGCCAGCTCGTCGACATCGAGGGCCGCCTCCAGACGCGCCAGTGGGACGATGACGCCGGAAAGAGACATTGGAAAACCGAGGTCGTGGTGGCGTCACTGGAGATGCTGAGCGGCCGCTCCAAGAAGGAGTACGCCAAGGAGGCCGAGGCGGTGGCCAGCGCTCCGGACGGGGCTCCTGCGGCCAACGGCGCGGCGGAGAACGACCTCGAGGCCGTCGTCGCCATGTGATCCGTCGGGCGGCGAGGCTGTTCCCCCCGGTCTCGTCGCCCGATCACGCGGGGGCCTGTGCACGCCGACGGCCTGGCCACCTCCGCCAGCCCGGCGGTTACGGCTCCTGTGCCGGTGCGCCCCAGACTTCGGGAGCCCGCAATGCCAGCCAGATCGCCCAGATCGGGACGAGGATGCCGGCGGTCGCAGCGAGGAGGTACTGGTCGAAGGGGAACGCCTCCAGCACCGCGAGCACGGCAAGCGACGATCGACGCAAGGGCGATCAGGAGCGATAGCCAGCGCCAGGCTGACGGCATGCCGGCATCGGCGCCGAGCGATCCAGCGAGCAGGATTCCCGGCACCGCCAGCCACGAGTGCGCCGACGACCAGCCAGAGCTGGACGCCGAAGATCGTGTTGATGACCACCTCGCGCGCCATGATCTCCTCCTCACGCAGTGCGCAATCGCACAGCTCGGGGTTGGTGAGGAACGGCAGCGCGCCGATCTGGATCAGCTGCGACGCCACGCCCAGGCCGCCCAATCCGAGGAAAGCGACCATGACGATCCCGCCACGCGCATCGGCCGGAGAAGCCAGCCGGGCGAGGACCGGTCCGAGTGACGCCAGGCCGGCGAAGCCGATGGCGAAGGCGGTCAGCGACGTGAACTCGACCGGCCACCGGTTCGTCACATCGGTGTAGACGGTCAGGATCCTGTCGACGAAGTCCTCGGAGGGCGGCTCGGTCAGCCCGCCGAAGAGCTCGAGCTCGATGCCCATCCGGATGACCGCCCCGACCAGGAGGCTGATCCCGATCAACCATCCCAGGATGCGAGCCGCGCTCGCCCACTCGATGCGTCGCACGTTGACGAACCCTCCGCTTCAATCCCGCCCGCGATCGATCACTATACTGGCCGCCCGCGGGGACCCATCGGTGAGGTCATCGTGCGCAGCTCGGGGAGCGGATGTCCGAGGAGTACCCCTACAACGGGCGATTGAGCCGATGGGATGAGATCGCGCCCGGCCTGGCCATCGTGGCCGTCGAGGCGTTGGAGGCGCCCTTCTCCTTCGAGCCCGGCCAGTACGCCACGCTCGGGCTGATGGGCTCCGAGGGCAAGCTCGTCCAGCGGCCGATGAGCATCTCGTCATCGGCCGACGATCTGTCGGAGTACGAGTTCTTCATCCGTCTCGTCGACGCGGGCGGCTTCACGCCACTGCTCTGGGAGCGAAAGACGGTCGGGGAGCCGATCAACATCAAGGGCGCGAAGGGCAAGTTCCTCCTCCAGGACGACGGCAGGCGCTGCCTCTTCGTCGCTTCCGGCACGGGGCTCGCGCCGTTCATCAGCATGATCGAGACGCTGCGCGGCCGCGGCCAGACGCGCGAGATCTTCCTCCTCCACGGGGTCAGCTACGAGCACGACCTCGCCTGGCGACAGCAGCTGACCGCGCTCGCGCGCGACGAGGACTTCCCGCTCGAATACGTGGCCACGCTATCGCGGCCCGGCGACTCGCCGGGTTGGAGCGGGCCGACCGGACGGGTCGAGACGATCACTGCGGCGCAGATGGACGCCTACGGGCTGAACCCGGACAACACCACGCTCTACCTGTGCGGAAACCCGGACATGGTGAGCGCGATCGAGGAGATCGCAACGGAGCGCGGCTTCCCGCCGGAGCAGGTGCGCAAGGAGCTGTACTGGCCGAAGGGACGCGAGCACCGATGACCGAGCGCGAAAGCTTCTACCTCACGACCGCGATCTTCTATCCCTCGCCACGGCCCGCCCTCCACTCGCTGTTCGAGGCGATCGGCGCCGACACGATCGCCCGCTACCAGCGGCTCGTCGGCCGCGATGTGCGCTTCCTGACCGGCTTCGACGAGCACTCGGCCAACGTCGAGCGGGACGCACGCGAGGCCGGCATCGACCCGCACCAGCTGATCGACCCGTGGGCCACGACCTGGAAGGCAACGTTCGACCGGTTCGCGATCAGCGCCGATCGCTTCATCCGCACCACCGATCCGGACCACGCCGAGGCCGCCGCCGAGATGGTGCGCCGTGCGCAGGCCAGCGGCGACGTCTACCAGGGCGTCTACTCCGGCTGGTTCTGCAACGGCTGCAACGAGTTCAAGACTGACCAGCAGCTGGTCGACGGGCGCTGCCCCGACCATCCGACCCTCGAGCCCGTATGGCTGGAGGAGTCGAACTACTTCTTTCGCCTCTCCGCCTACCAGGAACGCCTCGAGCGGCTCTACGCTGAGAACCCGTCCTTCTGCGAGCCCGAGCACTTCCGCAACGAGGTGCTCGGCTGGCTGCGCGAGGGGCTTCGCGACTTCAGCATCAGCCGGTCGGGCGCCACGTGGGGCATCCCGTTCCCCGGGGACGAGGCGCATCGGATCTACGTGTGGTTCGACGCCCTCACGAACTACCTCACCGGCGCCGGTTTCCCGAACGACCAGGCGGCGCTCGACCGATGGTGGCCGGCGGATCTCCACGTCATCGGCAAGAACATCACGCGCTTCCACTGCCTCTACTGGCCGGCCATGCTGATGAGCGCGGGCGTGCCGCTCCCGCGGCAGGTGTTCGCCCACGGCTTCATGCTCGATCGGGGCGAGAAGATGAGCAAGACAGCCGGCAACGTACGCGATCCCGACGAGACCGCCGCCACCTTCGGCGTCGACGGCGTGCGGTACATGGTCCTGCGCGAGGTGCCGTTCGACCGCGATGCCGACGTTTCGACCGAGGCCTTCGTGCGCCGATACAACGCCGATCTGGCGAACGACCTCGGCAACCTCGTGAACCGCACGGTCAGCATGAGCCGGCGCTATCTCGACGGCCGCCTGCCGGGCGTCGCCGATGCGACCCAGCCGGCCGATCTCGAGCTGCGCGCCACCGCGGAGCGCGTCGTCGAGGCCTATCACGCCGCGATGGAGCGTCACCACCTCGACAGGGCCCTGGCCTCGATGATGGAGCTCGCCCAGGCCGCGAACGGCTACGCCGAGGGCCAGGCGCCGTGGAGCCTCAGCAAGGCGGGAGAAGGCGAGCGGGTAGGACAGGTGCTGTCGGTCATGGCCGAGGCGTGCCGCATCATCGGCCATCTGTTGGCGCCGGTCGCGCCGGCCGGGTCACGCCGGATCCTCGAGCAGCTCGGCGCGCCGCCGTCGTACGACGAGCGCGGCGCAGGCGGACCCGGGCTGGCTCTGCTCGCCGCGTGGGGAAGCGGGCCGGACGAGTGGACGACGGGCGACGCCTCGCCGATCTTCCCGCGCGTCGAGCTCGAGGTGCCGACCTGAGCCGTCGACGCACACCCGAGCGGCTGCCCGGGATCGTCGACGCGCACGCTCACCTCCAGCACGAGCGTTTCGACGCCGATCGGTACGACGTGATCGAGCGCGCGGTGACGGCCGGGATCGAGCGGATTCTCGTTCCCGGGTGGGATATCGCCTCGTCCGAGGCGGCCCTCGAGCTCGCCGCCGAGCATCCCGGGCTGGTCGATGCCGCTGTCGGCGTCCATCCCCACCATGCGTCTGGGATGGACGAGCCGGCCTGGGCGCGGCTCGAGGCGCTCGCCGCCGATGCTCGTGCCCGTGCCATCGGCGAGATCGGCCTCGACTTCTTCCGCAACCTCTCCCCGGCGGACGTCCAGCGCGAGGCCTTCGAGCGACAGCTCGGGATCGCGGCGACGCATCGGCTTCCGGTCGTGGTCCACGACCGCGATGCCCACGCGGAGGTGACGAGCACGCTGGCTGCATGGGCACCGCGCTCGGGCCGAGCGAAGCCAGGGATCCTGCATGCCTTCTCCGGAGACGAACCGATGGCGCGGCGCCTCTCCGGAGCGGGCTTCCTGATCAGCTTCGCGTTGCCGGTGGCATTCGGATCGGCGGTCGGTCCGCGCGCGGCAGCCACCGCGGCCGACGCGGGCAGCTTCCTGGTCGAGACCGATGCGCCCTACCTCGGTCCCGATGCCGAACGCCGCAACGAGCCGACCACGGCCCTTCGCGTGGCCGCGGAGCTCGCACGGCTGCGATCGGTGACGCCTGAGGACATCGCCGATGGGGTCGGGCGCGCCTATCGCTCGGTGATCGACGCAGGCTGAACGGCGCCCGCCGACCGCTCGCTCGGAGGGACGGCAGGGGTTGGCACGGCGGTTGCTTGGTGACCGGGAAGCGGCGTGCCCGCCGCCCACGCTGAAATCGCATCGGTAGAGGGAGGTCCCGCGTATGGGCCAGGTCAACGTCAACACCCCCGGTGGATCGGACTCGGGCTCGGACAACAGCGGCGCCGGGTTCATCCTGGGCATCGTCGTCGCGATCATCGTGATCGCGGCCCTCGTCTACTTCCTCGTGCTCGCGCCGGGTGGGGGAAACGGCGATGGGACAGGTGATGACAACGGCGACGGAGACCCCGCCCCGAGCGGCTGGATGCTCACCGACTACGCCTGATCGACGGATTTCCGTCCGTCCCGACATCGCCCCGGCCACGCCCAGGCCGGGGCGTCCTGCTGTCCGCCGCGCTTTCCTTGACACTCTCCGATCGAGAGTGCTACCTTGCCCCTTGGCACTCTCTCCGGTTGAGTGCCAGTCATCGGTCGCATCGGCCGCAGCTGGCGCTCCCGGGAAGAGGCCCATATCTCAACCGCATCAGTCCGCATCGGTTGCGCATGCAAGGAGGCAATACGCACACATGACCAGCACGGTCAGCGGCACGGCCACCGGGCTCAAGCCCCTGGGAGACCGCCTTGTCGTCAAGCCCACCCCGCGCGAGGAGATGACCAAGAGCGGCATCGTCCTGCCGGATACCGCCAAGGAGCGCCCGCAGGAGGGCACGGTCCTGGCAGTCGGCCCCGGCCGCACCCTGGATGACGGGTCGCGCGAGCCGATGGAGGTCAGCGAGGGCGAGAAGGTCCTCTTCCAGAAGTACGCCGGCACCGAGTTCAAGCTCGATGAAGACGAGCTCCTGATCCTGTCCCAGAAGGACATCCTGGCAGTCATCGAATAAGGCGGTCCGCCAAGGACCGATGCGTCGCGCTCAGCGCGGCGTCAACTGAGGAGGAAACGAGAGAACGTGGCGAAGCAGCTGCTGTTCGAGGAAGAGGCCCGTCGCTCCCTGAAGCGCGGCGTGGACAAGATGGCCGATGCCGTCAAGGTCACGCTGGGACCGAAGGGGCGGTACGCCCTGCTCGACAAGAAATTCGGCGCGCCGACCATCACGAATGACGGCGTCACCATTGCCCGCGACATCGAGCTCGAGGACCCGTACGAGAACATGGGTGCTCAGCTGCTCGAGGAGGTCGCGACCAAGACGAACGACGTGGCCGGCGACGGCACCACCACCTCGATCGTGCTCGGACAGGCGATCATCACCGAGGGCCTCAAGAACGTCACCGCCGGCGCCAGCCCGATGGGCCTGAAGCGCGGCATCAGCAAGGGCGTCGAGGCGATCGTCGAGGAGATCAAGAAGCTCTCCAAGCCCGTCGAGACGACCGACGACATCGCCCACATCGCCGCCATCAGCGCCCGCGACAGCGAGATCGGCGACATGATCGCGCAGGTCATGGACAAGGTCGGCAAGGACGGCGTCGTCACCGTCGAGGAGAGCCAGGGGCTCAAGATGGAGACGGAGTACGTCGAGGGCATGCAGCTCGACCGCGGCTACGTCTCGGCCTACATGGTCACCAGCACCGAGGGCGGCAAGCTCGAGGCGACGCTGGACCAGCCGTACGTGCTCGTCACCGACAAGAAGATCAGCGCCGTTGCGGACATCCTCCCGACGCTCGAGAAGACGGTCGCGACCGGCAAGCCGCTCCTCATCATCGCCGAGGATGTCGACGGTGAGGCGCTTGGCGACCCTGGTCGTGAACAAGCTCAAGGGCACGCTCAACGTGCTCGCGGTCAAGGCGCCGGGCTTCGGTGATCGCCGCAAGGCCATGCTCGAGGACATCGCCACCCTGACCGGGGCGAGGGTCATCAGCGAGGAGGTCGGCCGCAAGCTCGACAGCGTCACGCTCGAGGACCTGGGCGAGGCGCGCCGCATCACGGCGACCAAGGACACGACCACGATCGTCGAGGGCAAGGGCGATGCGGACTCGATCAAGGCCCGCATCGGCCAGATCAAGCTCCAGATCGAGGACACCACGAGTGACTTCGATCGCGAGAAGCTCCAGGAGCGCCTCGCGAAGCTGTCCGGTGGCGTGGCGGTGCTCAAGGTCGGCGCGGCCACCGAGGTCGAGCTGAAGGAGAAGAAGCACCGCATCGAGGATGCGCTGTCGGCCGCACGTGCAGGCGTCGAGGAGGGCATGGTCGCCGGTGGCGGCTCCGTCCTCATCCATGCGCTGCCGGCGCTCGACAAGCTGGAGGTGCTCGGCGACGAGGCCATCGGCGTCAACATCCTGCGCCGCGCGCTCGAGGAGCCGCTGCGCCAGATCGCGATCAACGCCGGCCAGGAGGGCTCGGTCGTCGTCGAGGCGGTCGCGCAAGCTCAAGCCCGGCAGCGGCTACGACGCCCAGAAGGGCGAGTACGGCGACCTGTTCGCATGCGGGCGTCATCGACCCGGCCAAGGTGACACGCTCGGCGCTCGAGAACGCCGCCAGCGTCGCCGGCCTGCTCCTCACCACCGAGACGATCATCACCGATCTCCCGGAGAAGGAGAAGGCGATGGGCATGCCGCCCGGCATGGGCGGCGGCGGGATGGACTTCTAGTCCAGCCTCACGGCACCGATGCGAGAGCCCCGGCTTCGGCCGGGGCTCTCGTGCTTTGTCGAGTTGCGTGCGCATCGGATCGTCGTAGGGTTCGAGCGGCGCCACACGAGCGTCGAGACATGGAGAGAATCGATGCGCACCGTGCTCATGAACTGGGTCCACCCTGACGATGCAGCCGCGTGGGAGGCGATGACGCCGGCCGAGCAGCAGGAGGATGTCGAGCTCCACATCGCGTGGTTCCGCAAGCACGGCGATCACATCGTCGGCGGCGAGGAGCTGGACCTGCCGCGCACCGTGAAGACCCTGCGGCCCGGCCGCCAGGGAGAGGGCGTCGTCGTCACCGACGGCCCATTCATCGAGACGAAGGAGCTTCTCGGCGGATTCGTGATCCTCGAGACCGAGACGATGGACGAGGCGCTGACGATCGCGAGCGACTGGCCGTCGCTCTCGACACAGCCGAACGCGACGGTCCAGCTGCAGCCGGTGTTCGTTCGCTGACCGTTCGGTGCGGTCCTGCTCAGTTGACCAACAACCGGCCGCCTGCGACCATCGGGACAGATCGACGGAGGCAACGACCCCCCGAGCCGTGATCCGGTCGCCTGTTCGGGGGTGAGCCAGTGGCGAGACCGAGCCGTCGCCCCACAGGCTGCCCATGCTCTCTATACCGACGCGTGTGCGTCGGGCTGCCGTCCTTCTCGCCATCATCCTTCTCGTCAGCGGCCCGACGATTCCCGCCACCAACCAGGTCGCCCAGGCTGCCACGCTCACGGGCTTCCGTGACTCCGCGGTCCTGACCGGCCTGCGGAACCCGACGGCGGTCGAGTTCAGCCCGGACGGGCGCATCTTCGTGGCCGAGAAGAGCGGGATCATCCGCGTCTTCCCGGACTTCGGGCAGCCCGGAACGGTCTTCGCCGACCTCTCGGCCGAGGTCCACAACTACTGGGACCGCGGCCTGCTCGGGCTCGCGCTGCACCCGGACTTCCCGGATACCCCGTGGGTCTATGCGCTCTACACCCGCAATGCCCTGCCCGGCGGCGCCGCGCCGCAGTGGCCCGACAGCTGCCCGTCGCCTCCATCGGCGAACGGCGACGGCTGCGTCGTTAGCGGCCGCCTCGTGCGCCTCGTGGCCTCCGGCAACGTCGCCACCGGCGCACCGACCAATCTCATCACCGATTGGTGCCAGCAGTTCCCGAGTCACTCGGTGGGCCACCTCGCCTTCGGTCCGGACGGCATGCTCTACGTCTCGGCGGGCGACGGCGCGCACTTCTTCGTCGCGGACTACGGTCAGCGCGGTGGAACCGCCGGATCTCCGACGCCGATCAACCCCTGTGGCGACCCGCCGACCCCGCCCGGCACGGCGATGGCGCCGCCCACGGCGCAGGGCGGCGCGCTCCGGTCGCAGGACCTCTTCGCCACCGGTGACCCGGTCGGGCTGGACGGCACCATCCTGCGCATCGACCCGGTGACCGGCGCAGCCGCTGCCGGCAACCCGCTCATCGGCGACGCTGACGTGAATGCCCGGCGCATCATCGCCTCCGGACTGCGCAACCCTTTCCGATTCACCTTCCGCCCCGGGACGAGTGAGATCTGGCTCGGCGATGTCGGCTGGGGAACCACGGAAGAGATCAACCGGCTCCCGAGCCTGGGCGCGCCGGTGGAGAACTACGGATGGCCCTGCTACGAGGGGCCGATCCGCCAGTCGAACTACGACGACGCCAATCTCGACGTGTGCGAGTCGCTGTACGCCCTCGGGCCGACGGCGGTGACCGCGCCATGGTTCAGCTACCAGCACGCCAACAAGGTCGTCCCGGGTGAGGGCTGCGCGACCGGCGGCTCCGCGATCACCGGGGTCTCCTTCTACGAGGGCGGCTCGTACCCGGACAGCTATGACGGAGCGCTCTTCTTCGCCGACAACATCCGCAACTGCATCTGGGTGGCTCGCCCCGCGGCGCCGGGCCAGCTGCCCTCGACGACCTCGATCCAGACCCTGGTCGACGGTGCGGTCGGCGGGCCGGTTGAGCTCGAGATCGGCCCCGGCGGCGACCTCTACTACGTCGGCTTCGGTGACCCCACCGGCGCGCTTGCGGACGGTTCGCTTCGGCGCGTGCACTACACGCCCGGAAACCAGCTGCCGGTCGCCGATGTCACGGCCACCCCCGATGCCGGCCCGACGCCGCTGACGGTCACGCTGGATGCGTCCGGCTCGACCGACCAGGATCCCGGCGACCTGCTGACGTTCGCCTGGGACCTCGATGGCGATGGCTTCGACGATGGCGCCGGCGCGACGCTGGTGCATACCTTCCCGACCGACGGCGACTACACCGTTCGAGTTCGAGTAACGGACTCGGCCGGGGGCACCGATACCGACAACGTGATCGTCTCAGGCGGTAACTCTCCGCCGATCCCGGTCATCGCCACCCCGACCGCCGGGACGACCTGGCAGGTGGACCAGTCGATCGGCTTCTCCGGGTCGGCCGATGACGGCGAGGGGAACGCCCTGCCGGCAACCGCCTTGACGTGGAGCATGGTGATGCACCATTGCGGAAGCCCGACCGACTGTCATGAGCACGCGGTCGAGTCCTGGCCGGACGTTGCGTCCGGGACGCTGGTGGCGCCCGACCACGAGTATCCGTCGCACATCGAGCTCGTCCTGACGGCGACCGACCCCCAGGGCCTCACCGTCCAGACCTCGCGCAACCTCAACCCCCGGACCGTCGGCCTCACCTTCACGAGCACGCCGACCGGGGCCGACCTGTCTGTCGGGACCCATACGGCGACGGCTCCGTTCACGCAGACGGCGATCGTCGGCTCGCGCATCGAGATCTCGGCTCCCGACCAGGAGATCGGGGGTAGCGATCTGGAGTTCGCCGCGTGGAGCGATGGTGGGGCCGAGACGCACGAGATCGTCGTTCCCGCCACGGCAAGGACCTACGCCGCCTCCTTCGAAGGCGGTCCGGTCTACTCCGGGGCACCTGACTACGAGGGCTACGAGGGCGTCACGCTGAGTGCCGCAGCCGGCGCGGTGGATCCGGACGGGGGCCTGGTGACACACAGCGCGACGGGGCTCCCCAGCGGCCTCAGCATCGACACGGCGACCGGCCGGATCCAGGGCAGCCGCGGCTCGACCGGCAGCGGCAGTTTCGCGGTCACCATCGAGGCGACCGACGACGAGGGGGACTCGACCGAGCGAGACATCACGATCACGATCCACGACGCGGTCTTCTCGGCCAGGCGCGCGAGCTTCGAGGCCGGTACGCATCGGGGATTCATCTTCTCCGGGAACGGAACGGTGACCAGCCAGAAGGACGGCACCCTGGCCCGGGCCTCGGGCGCATCGGTGGATCGCCGTCGCCTGTGGAACGGGCGACCATACCTGCATGTCGTCAACGGCGTTTGGGCCGGGTACTGGCTGCCTGAGTCGGCCGACGTCCGGCTGCCCGGGATCGTGGGTGAGGTCGACTTCACGTCGCCACGTCGTGCGACCTTCGCGGCGGGCTCCCATACGGGCCACGTGCTCTCGGGGACCGGAAGCCTGACCTCGCCGAAGAGCGCGAACCTGGCACACGACTCCAGCGCCTCCAGCGGAGGCAGGGTGGTCGTCAACGGACGCCCGTACCTGCGCATCGTGAACGGCATCTGGGCCGGCCGCGTCGTTCCCGAGCACTATCTCGTCGCTCAACGCGGGAAGCCACTCCGCGTGGGACATCGAGGCGGGCGCCGTCTCGAGCGCTTTCACGTATGCCCTCGGGCTCTCCGTCGGGCGCATCGGCCGTCGCGCGCATCCGGGTGTCGGGCAGCTGGTACCTGGCGGTCTCGAACGGCGTGTTCGAGGGTCACTGGCTGCGCGAGTCGGCCGCGGTGCGGCGCCGCGTCGCCCTGAGCGACTAGGCCACGCGCTGGCACTGACCGTGCATGGGGTCGGCCATGGAACTCGCCGTCGCCATCGTCACGCTCGCCATGGGGATACTCCTCGAGCGCACCCGGCCGGCTGCGGGTCCGGGTCCGGATCGACCCCGACCGCTGATCCCCCGACAGCCGTCCGCCCGGAAGGGTGATCGCCACTAGAATCGAGGGGATGTCCCTCGACTCCGTCGCCCCTCTTCCGGCCCCGACCCGCCTGACGGCGAAGGAGATCCTGGAGCGGCTCAATCCTCCCCAGCAGGAGGCCGTGAGCCACCTCACCGGGCCCCTCCTCATCCTCGCCGGTGCGGGGAGCGGGAAGACGCGCGTGCTCGCCCATCGCGTGGCGTATCTCATCGCCACCAGCTACAAGCCGTGGCAGCTCGTGGCCGTCACCTTCACGAACAAGGCGGCCACCGAGATGCGGCAGCGGATCGCCGGCCTCATCGGCGAGGAGGCTGCACGCGAGGCGACGATCGGCACCTTCCACGCCATCTGCGCCCGCATCCTGCGGCGCGACGGCACGGTCCTCGGCCTCACCCGCAGCTTCACGATCTACGACCGCGCCGACCAGGTCGCGCTGATCAAGGGCGTGCTGCGCCAGCAGGACCTCGACGAGAAGCGCTTCAGCCCGAACGGGATGCTTGCCTGGATCGGCCAGCGCAAGGACGAGCTCGCCGATGTCGCGACCGCCAGCCGCCAGGCCGCGAACTACTACGACGAGACCGCGGCACGCGTCTACGCCGGGTATCAGCGGCAGCTGGCCGAGGACGATGCCGTCGACTTCGACGACCTCCTCATGCGCGTGGTGACCCTCTTCGAGGAGCACCCCGAGGTCCTCGCCCGCTACCAGGCGCGATGGCAGCAGATCCTGGTCGACGAGTACCAGGACACGAACCGGGCGCAGTACCTCATCTGCCGCAGCCTCGCGGCCAAGCACAAGAACCTCGCCGTGGTCGGAGACGACGACCAGTCGATCTACTCGTGGCGCGGCGCGGACCTGCGCAACATCCTCGACTTCGAGGCCGACTATCCCGATGCGAAGGTCGTGAAGCTCGAGCAGAACTACCGCTCGACCCAGACCATCCTCGACGCGGCGCATGCCGTCGTCAGCCGCAATGCCGGCCGCAAGGACAAGAAGCTCTGGACCGACCGCGGCGCCGGGACCCAGATCACCCTCTTCGACGCCTACAACGAGTACGAGGAGGCCGAGTTCGTCGCGCGCCAGGTCGAGAAGCTGGTCGGCGGCGCCCGTCGTGGCGGCATGGCCGCCCTGCTCACCAGCCGCGCCGATGACGAGGACGGCGCGTTGGCCTACGGCGACATCGCGGTTGGGTATCGGATCAACGCACAGTCGCGCGTGCTGGAAGAGTCGTTCATGCGCTTCGGGATCCCGTACCAGCTCGTCGGAGGGACCCGCTTCTACGAGCGGCGCGAGGTCAAGGACGTCCTCGCCTACCTGCGCCTGGCCCGCAACGCGGCCGATCGGGTGGCGATCGGTCGCATCATCAACGTCCCGGCGCGCGGCATCGGCGCCAAGACGGTCGAGGAGCTCAACGCCTGGGCCGAGGCGCGGGACGGCACCATGTGGCAGGCGGTCGAGGCCGCCGGCGACAACCTGAACCTCGCCGACCGCTCTCGCGCGCAGCTGGCCACCTTCGCCGAGCTGATGCGCGGCCTGATGACGATGGCCGCCACCGAGCCGCCGTCGGCGGTGATCGACGCCGCGGTCGAGCGGTCGGGGCTCCAGGCCGCCATCCAGGACGGCACCGACGAGGGCGAGGAGCGCTGGGCGAACGTGGTCGAGCTCCGCAACCATGCCGCGGAGTTCGACGAGATCGCCGCGCCGGAGGGCCTTGCCCGCTTCCTGGAGGAGGTCGCCCTCGTCAGCGACCAGGACGAGCTCGAGGACGTCCCGGACCGCGTCACACTCATCACCCTCCACGCGGCCAAGGGGCTCGAGTTTCCGGTCGTCTTCATCGTCGGCATGGAGGAGGGCCTGCTGCCGCATCGGCGTGCGCTCGAGGACGAACGAGAGCTGGAGGAGGAGCGACGCCTCGCCTACGTCGGCATGACGCGCGCGAAGGACCGCCTCTACCTGGTCCATGCGCATCACCGGTCGACCTATGGCATCGGCGCACAGTCCGACCCGTCGCGGTTCCTGGCCGAGCTGCCGGAGGAGCTGCTCGCCGCCGAGCGCTCCGCGGCGCCCTTCCGCCGTGGCGGTGGCGACTGGCCGCGGGGTACCGATGACGAGGGCGGCTGGCTTCCGTCCGGCTACCGGTCGCCGGTTCGGGGTCGCATCAGCGAGCCGCTGCGGCCGGTCAACCTGCCCGATCTCTCGGCTCCTGCACCGGTGGGCCGCAGCCTCGACGCGGCGCGGGAGCGCGTCGCGGCGACCTCCTACGAGGCCGGCTCTGTCGACCTCGGCAGTGGCTCGTTCACCGCGAGCGGGGCCGGGGATGCGCTCGGCGCCGAGGAGGATCCGTCGTGGCGGGCGGGCGACCGGGTCCGGCATCGACGCTTCGGTGATGGGATCGTCGTCAGCAGCCGGATCGTCAAGGGCGACGAGGAGGTCACCGTCGCCTTCGTGGGCGAGGGGGTGAAGCGCCTGATCGCCGCCTACGCGGGCCTGGAGCGCGCCTGATGGGCGCGAACGAGCTGGCGAGCGACCTGGAGCGGGCGCGTGAAGAGCTGTTCGGCATCCTTGCGACGGTCACGCCCGCCTCGATGACGACGCCCGGCCTCGTGGGTGAATGGAGTGCCCGGGACCTCATCGCCCACCTCGGCTATTGGGCCGGGCATGCCGCGGAGGTGATCCACCTGGTCGAGCAGGGGCGCATTGACGACATCGGTGTAGGTGAGCCGAGCGTGGACGAGACGAATGCGACGGTGGCGCGCATCGCCGGCCAGACCGACCTCGCGACCGTTCGGAAGCGCGAGGCGGCATCGGTCGAGGCGCTGACGGCACGCCTGGCTGCCCTCGACCCGTCATTGTTCGCGCTGCGCCTGCCGGACGGCGCGACGCTCGAGGAGGGGATCGCGGAGGACGCCGGCGACCACTATCGCGAGCATCTCGACGAGCTGCGCCGAGCGCTCGGGGACGTCGCGCGTGCCTGACGAGCTCCTCCGCTCCCTCGACGCCTCACGGGCCGCGTTCCTCGACGCCCTGGGCGAGGTCGATGCCGACCTCGTCACCGTCCCCGGCGTGATGGAGGACTGGAGCGTGCGCGATCTGGTCGTCCACGTCGCAGCCTGGGCCGAGCACGGAGCCGATGCCTTGGCGCTGGCCACTGCCGGGCGTGGCGAGGAGTTCGCCTATTCCACCGCCGAGACGGACGCCATGAACGCGCGGATCCTTGCCGACGCACGCTCCACGTCGCCGGCCGATGCGCTCGCGCGCGAGGAGGCCGCCTACATCCGGTTCCGCCAAGCGGTCGAGACTCTCGACGACGTCGACGCTGGCGCTGCGGCTCGGGAATGGCGACACGGTCGCAGAGGTGATCGGGTACGACGGCCCGGAGCACTACGACGAGCACACCGCGCACCTGCGCGCCTGGTTCGGCGAGGACGACTCGGACTGATATGCCGGTGACGGACCCCGCCGCACGCATCGACGAGCTGCGCACGATCCTGAACGAGGCGAACCACCGCTACCACGTGCTCGACGCCCCGACGATGGCCGACCGCGAGTACGACCTGCTGTTCCGGGAGCTCAACGAGCTCGAGGCGGCGCATCCCGACCTCATCACCCCCGACTCACCCACCCAGCGGGTCGGTGCGCCGGTCGAGGGCGGCTTCCCTTCGGTCCGCCACGACACGCCGATGCTCAGCCTCGGCAACGCCTTCGGCCACGACGATCTCCGTGAGTTCGACACGCGCGTTCGCCGCGGTCTCGGTCGGGGCGAGGACGACCCGCCGGTCCGTTACGTGTGCGAGCTGAAGATCGACGGCCTGGCGATCAGCCTGCGCTACGAGGGGCGGCAGTTCGTCCGCGGAGCGACCCGCGGCGACGGCGCCACCGGGGAGGACGTGAGCCCGAACCTGCGCACCGTCCGCGCGATCCCGCTCGCGCTGCACGAGGATCCGCCCGGCGATCGGCTGGAGGTTCGCGGCGAGGTCTTCATGCCGCGCGCTGCGTTCGCCGACCTGAATGCCCAGCTCGAGAAGGAAGGGAAGCCGCTCTACGCCAACGCACGCAACACGACCGCCGGCACGGTGCGCCAGAAGGACCCGAAGGTGACCGCCAGCCGCCGTCTCAGCCTCTGGACCTACCAGCTTGTCGGCGCGCACGGGCTCGAGACCCACTCGGAGTCGCTGGACCTCCTGCGCCGCCTCGGCTTCCCGGTGAACCCGAACACGCGCCCCGTCGAAGGAATCGATGAGGTCATCGCCTTCACCGAGGAGTGGAGCGAGAAGCGGAAGGACCTCGACTACGAGACCGATGGGATCGTCATCAAGGTCGACTCGTTGCCGGAGCAGCAGCAGCTCGGGTTCGTGTCGCGCGCGCCACGCTGGGCGACGGCCTACAAGTTCCCGGCCGAGCAGGTGACCACCAAGCTGGAGGAGATCGAGGTCTACGTGGGGCGGACCGGTGCGATGACGCCGGTCGCGCACGTCACCCCGGTCTTCGTGGGTGGCACGACGGTGCGCAACGCCACGCTTCACAACATCGACGAGATCCGGCGCAAGGACCTGCGGGTCGGGGACACCGTCGTCCTCCAGCGCGCCGGAGACGTCATCCCCGAGGTGGTCAGCCCGGTCCTCGACGCTCGCGACGGCTCCGAGGTGATCTGGGAGATGCCGGAGACCTGCCCGGTGTGCGGCACATCGGCTGAGCGCGAGGAGGGGGAGGTCGTCCAGCGCTGTCCGAACCCGTACTGCCCGGCCCAGCGCATCGGCGGCCTCCTGCATTTCACCGGGCGCGGCGGCGTCGACGTGGACGGCCTCGGCTTCAAGATCATGCTCCAGCTCGTCGAGCGCGACCTGGTGAAGGAGCCTGCCGACGTCTTCCGCCTGGATGTCGAGCAACTCGAGGGTCTCGACCGCCTGGGACGCAGGTCCGCCGAGAAGCTTCACGCCGCCATCGAGCAGGCGAAGCAGCGTCCGCTGGCGCGCATCCTCCACGGCCTCGGCATCCGCCACGTCGGGTTCACGACGGCGACCGACCTCGCCACCTGGCTGGCTCGCGAGCTGCCGAGGCCGGAATCGGAGACCGATGCGGACTGGACCAGGCGCGCCGCCGACAAGCTGCGCGATGCGTCGGTGGAGGAGCTGACGGACGTGTTCGGGATCGGCCAGGTGGTGGCCGAGGGAATCGTCCGCTTCTTCGCCGACGAGCACACCCGCGAACACGCTGCACCGGCTGATCGACGCCGGGCGTGAGCGCCGAAGCGCCGGCGCCCGGCGCATCGGTCGAGCCGACCGAGGGACCGCTGAGCGGCAAGACGCTCGTCGTGACCGGCACGCTGCCCGGCTTCAGCCGATCGGAGGCGGAGGAGGCCATCCGGGCCGCCGGGGGCCATGCGGCGTCATCGGTCTCGGCCAAGACGGACTACCTGGTGGCGGGGGACAAGGCCGGCAGCAAGCTGGCCAAGGCTGAGTCGTTGGGCGTTGCCGTGCTCGACGAGGATGGCTTCCGCAAGGTCCTGGAGGGACAGACGTGACCACGCAGATCCGCGCCGCCATCGAGGGCGCCGGCGCCTACCTCGACCGAGCATCCCGACGAAGCGCGCTACACCGATTCGCTGGCCACTGCCCGGCTCGGGACCGATCTCGGCGTCGAGGTCATCCGGGCCAAACGGTGAGGTGCTGCGGACGGACATGCCGACCGCCGTCGGCGGGAGCGGATCAGCGCCGAGCCCCGGCTGGTTCATGCGGGCCTCGATGGCGGCGTGCGTCGCGTCCCTGGCGGGCATGCGCGCTGCGCAGGTGGGGCTGGTCGCCTTCAGCTGCGAGGTCGAAGTCGACTCCGAGTCGGACGACCGGGGAATCCTCGGGCTCGACGCGTCGGTGCCGGCCGGGCCGCTGTCGATGCGAGTGACGCTGCGCCTCTCGGCCGATGGCGCCGAGGAGGCGGCGCTGCGAGATGTGGCGACATGGGCGGTCGACCACTGCCCGATCTCGGATGCCGTCCGGCGCGCCGTCCCGCTCCAGGTCGAGGTGACCGTCGCGTGACGCCGCTCGCGCGGCCGAAATTGCCGCGCGAGACAGCCAGGCTGTGCCTTCGGCTGCTGACCGATGCGGACGCCGTCGCATTGCATGACATCTACGGCGACCCGGAGACGATGAAGTTCGTCGGCTCGACGGGCAAGCCCGCCGCCGACGTGCCAGCCACGACGCGCGCGCTGGAGTCGTTGCGCCGCCACGACGCCCTGCATGGATTCTCGATGTGGGCGGTCGAGGAGCGGGAAACGGGAACGGTGGTGGGGATCGCCGGCCTGCTGCTGGTCGAGGGCGAAGGGCCTGACGTGGAGGCGGCCTACCTCGTCCGCCGCGACCGATGGCGACGCGGATACGCGACCGAGGCGCTGACCGAGGTGCTGCGCATCGGCCACGAGGAGCTTGGGCTCGATCGGATCGTGGCGCTCGCGTACCCGGGCAACGATCCGTCGCGACGCGTGATGGAGAAGGCGGGGATGCTCGCGGACGGCACGGTGACCGCCTACGGCCGCGAGATGACGCGGCACGTCTCGGAGCGCTAGCGCCGCCCACCCGCCATGCGCACCGCGTCGGGGAGGCGCCGCAGCCGCAGCATGGCGATGATCCCGACCAGCGGGCCCAGGGCCAGCAGTCCAAAGGCCGCGGCCCAGCTGGCCCCGTCGGTCGGCTCGAGCAGGCCGACGGCGAGGATCGTGACCGAGGTCAGGAGGAAGCCGGTCGCCGTCTGGAGGGCCAGGGCCGAGCCGGCGGTTCCCGGTGGCGCAAGCTCGCTGATCGCGGTCGAGAACTGCGCCGAGTCGGCGACCACGCTGATACCCCACACCACGACGACGGCGAGGATGACCGGGGTGGGGGCGCCGAAGAGGAGGCCGGCCGCGATCGCGCTGGAGCCGGAGACGGCCATCGCGACCGAGGTCAGGAGCGTGCGCCCCATGCGATCGGCGAGCGCCCCGGCGGCCACGCACCCGATCGCGCCGGCCGCAACGACGAGGAATGCCACGCCGCCGGCGCCCGCCTCGGAGACATCGCCCGAGACGGCCAGGCTGGCGGCGATGAACGCCGGCACCCACGTCCACATCGCGTAGAGCTCCCACATGTGGCCGAGGTAGCCGAGGTTGGCGAGCCGGACCGATCGCTGGCCGAGCGCCGAGCGAGCGAGCCGCAGGCTCAGCCTGGCGGCCGGCGTCGACAGCGGACCGTCGCGCACGCCGATCCAGGCGATCCCGGCCGCAAGCAGGCACGGTACGGTGGCCGACACCACCACCATCCGCCAGTCGAGCCCGGCGAGCGTCCCGCCGGCGCGGATGAGATGCGGCAGCGCCGATCCCAGGGTCAGGGCGCCGATCAGCACGCCCACGGCCAGGCCCCGGCCGCCACGGAACCATCCGGCCGCGACCTTCAGGCCGACCGGGTAGACGGCGGCGATCCCGGCCCCGCTCAGCGCTCGCAGCGGGATGCCGGTCGCGAGGTCGACCGCGTACAGGCCGAAGGCCGCATTCGCTACCGCGGCGACCAGGGCGCCTCCCGCCATGAGGTAGCGAGCCGGGATGGCGTCGGCCGCGCCGGTGAATGCGATGACCAGGGCCCCGATCGCGAAGCCGACCTGGACCGCGACGGTCAGGAGCGCCGTCTCGACCCCCGAGATTCCCCAGCTGTCCGCGAGGAGGGGCGCGACCGCCGACACGCTGAACCAGGGGACGAGGGCGAGGAACATCGTGGTCGACAGGATCGCGAGCTGGCCCCAGCGGCCGGCCGGCTCGGTCGCGGTGGGGAGCGTCACGTGGAGTCGGGGAGCATCGTGTAGACGAGGCACTCGCCACGAAGGACCTCGGTGCCGTCGTCACGGCGCGCAACGCAGCGCAGCCGAGTGATCGGCTTGTCCGCGCGGGCCTCGATCACCTCGGCCTCGGCAGTGACCGTATCGCCGATGAACACCGGTGCCGGGTAGTCCCACTCCTGGTGCAGGAAGACGCTGCCGGCGCCGGGCAGCTCCATCGCCACCAGCGCGTTGAACAGCCCGGTCGTCAGGCCGCCCTGCACCACGAGCCGCCCGATCCGCGTGCGCCCCGTGAAGTCGGCGTCGAAGTGGAGCGGATTGTGGTCGCCGGTGAGCCTGGCGAACGCCTCCACCTCGGCCTCCCCGAAGGTGCGCGTCCAGGTTGCACGGGTGCCGATCGGCGGCGGCGTCCAGCTCATGCGACCAGTTTCGGCCACGGGCCGGTGCCGAACGGCGCGTATGGCGCGACGCGGTCGATGAGGCCCTCCGCGCGCCGCTCGAGCGCACCGCGCAGATCGGGGCCGGCGGCCACGACTGCGAATGCCTCGAGCATCTTGTCGGTGACGAGCGCGGCCATCTCGTCCCATCGGCCGCGGCGAGCATGGTCGGCCAGCCCATCCGCGGCAGCGCCCCAGCCGTGGTGCTCGAGCACCGGCCGGTAGGTCGGCGTCGAGGCGTAGAAGCCGATGGTCCGCCGGGCCTCGGCGGCCTCGTCATCGGTCGACGCGACGATGACCGATGCAGCCACGGCCACGGACGATCGTCGACCGGCGCGCGCAACCGCCGGGAGCACCACGTCGGCGAGGTAGGCTCGCGAGTGGAGTGGATGCACGATGAGCCCGTCGGCGACCTCGCCGGCCAGCCCGGTCATTCCGGGTCCGACACCCGCCAGGTACACGGGGATGGCGGGGTGGTCGATGGGGCCGGGATCGAAGAAGGGCGTCATCAGGGTCAGACGGTAGAGCTCCCCGCGGAAGGTGGGCCGGCGACCGGTCTGCCACGCCTCCCACGCTGCACGGAGGACCGTGACGTACTCGCGCATCTGCGCAACCGGCCGACCGGACCAGGGCATGCCGAATCGTCGTTCGATGTGCGCGCGGACCTGGCTGCCGAGACCGAGGATGAACCTCCCGTCGGAGAGCCGCGAGAGGTCCCAGGCCGTGGCGGCGACAGCGACCGGCGACCGCGCGAAGGCGACGGCGACCGCGGTCCCAAGGTGGATGCGCTCCGTTGCCTCGGCGGCGGCCACGAGCGGCAGGAACGGGTCGTGGCTGGTCTCGGCGGTCCAGAGGCCGGCCACGCCAGCCTCTTCGGCGCGACGCGCCAGCGCGCCCGCCTCCGCCAGTGATGTGGTGAACCCGAGAGAGGCGTCGAGCCGCACCGTCAGCCGCCCTCGGCCAGGAAAGACTCGACGAGGTCGTCGTACCCACGGAACGAGCTGCGCACCGTGTGGCCGCACTCGGGATCGGTGATGAGATGCGCGCCGGGGATGCGCTCCGCGACCTGCCGGGTCGCCGCTACGGGGACGACCTGGTCGAGCTCGCCGGCCAGGACGAGCGCCGGGACATCGATCTCGCCCAGCCGATCGGTCACGAACGAGCTCGGGTCGAGCGTCGCACGCAGCTCGCCGATGAAGCGCTCGGGCGTGGCAGGCCGCGGCTGGAGCGCGGCTGCCGCCGCGAACGACCCGGACTGCTCCTCGGTGGCCGCCTTCATGACGCGCGCCATCTCGGCGAAGAACGTGCCCCAATCGCCCGCATCGCCGAGGGCGATCCACCGGGCCATCCGCTCGGCCATCGGCGAGCCTGCCGGTGTCTCCGCCGCCGGCGCTGCCAGCACGAGTCGTTCGACCAGGTCCGGATGGTCCACGGCCAGCCAGAGGCTGATCCGCCCACCGCCCGACTCGGCCTCGATCGCGACCGGTCCCAGATCGAGTGCTTTCAGCACCGTCGCCACACCATCGGCGATGACCCGCGGGTGCATGATCCGTTCGGCGTCGGCCGGGTCGTCGGGGATCGGGTCGACCGAGCACTGTGACGGGCCGGCCGCGCGACCGCCCCTCCCAGCGCCGGGCGAGCACCTGCTCCGTGCCGGCCAGTGGGCGCATGCCGGTTTCGACCCCTCCGAGCACGACCAGTGGCGTTCCCGTGCCTCCCGGCAGCGCGTAGGACTCGATCCGACCGTCTCGGATCGGAGTGCTCTCGGTGGCCATCGGCGGCAATGCTGCCAGATCGCGCTACCATCGCGGCGCATGGCCTCGATCACCCGCGCCGACGTCGAGCACGTCGCCAACCTTGCCCGTCTCCACCTCGACGACGACGAGCTGGATCGGATGCAGGCTCAGCTCTCGAAGATCCTCGACGCGATCGAGACGCTGCGCGATGTCGACACCAGCCAGGTCGGCCCCACCGCAAGCGTCATCCAGCTCGAGAACGTGATGCGCGACGACGAGGTCCGACCGGGGCTGGAGCGTGACGCGGCGCTCGCGAATGCTCCCCTCCGGGACGACCCGTATCTTCGCGTGCCGACCGTCCTGGAGGAGGGCCGATGAGCGACTCGCTCGAGATCGCCGATCGCACGATCACCGAGGTCGGGGCAGCCCTCCGCGGCCGCGAGGTGAGCTCGCGCGAGCTGACCGATGCGTGTCTGGCGCGCATCGAGCGCGACGCGGGTCGGCTCAACACGTTCCTTGCGGTCGACGCCGACGCGGCTCGCCGGGCCGCCGATGCCGCCGACGCCGCGCTGGAGCGCGGCGAGGGAGAAGCGCGTCCGCTGCTCGGGATTCCGTACGCCCTCAAGGACATCTTCGTGACCCGCGCGCTCGACGGCGAGGGCCATGCGCTCCCCGGCGGGCTGCCGACGACCGCCGGCTCGCGCATCCTGGAGGGTTATCGCTCTCCTTACGCTTCGGCCGCCGAGGAGCGTCTCGCGGCGGCCGGGGCCATTCTTCTCGGCAAGACGAACTGCGACGAGTTCGCGATGGGCTCATCGAACGAGAACTCGGCGTACGGCCCGGTGACGAATCCGTGGGACGAGACGACGGTGCCGGGCGGGTCGTCCGGCGGGTCGTCGGCTGCCGTGGCCGCGGGGCAGGCCTATTTCGCGCTCGGAACCGACACCGGCGGCTCGATCCGTCAGCCGGCGTCACTGACCGGGACCGTCGGGATGAAGCCGACCTACGGCCGTGTCAGCCGCTATGGGATGGTGGCGTTCGCCTCCAGCCTCGATCAATGCGGGCCCTCGCACGCTCCGTCCGGGACGTTGCGGCGGTCCTCGGCGCGATCGCCGGCCACGACCCACGCGACTCGACGAGCGTCGATACCCCGGTGCCGGACTACGCGGCTGCACTGACCGGTGAGATCTCTGGCCTGCGTCTGGGGGTTCCGCGCGAGTTCTTCGTCGCCGGGATGGAGCCGGGTGTCGAGTCGGCGGTCCGGTCGGCCATCGATCTGTTTCGCGACCTCGGTGGGGAGATCACCGACGTCAGCCTGCCGTCCACCGACCGGGGCCTCGCGACCTACTACATCATCGCGCCGGCCGAGGCGAGCGCCAACCTCGCGCGCTACGACGGCGTGCGGTACGGGGCGAGCGCCGGCGCCGATGAGCTCTGGGACAGCTACGCGCGGACGCGTGGCTCCGGCTTCGGAGCGGAGGTGAAGCGGCGGATCATGCTCGGCACCTACGCGCTCTCGGCCGGCTACTACGACGCGTATTACGTCAAGGCCCAGCAGGTGCGCACCCTGATCAAGGACGAGTTCGACGAGGTGCTTTCGGCGGTCGACGTCATCCTGGCCCCGACCTCGCCGACCGTGGCCTTCAAGCTCGGCGCCAAGGTGGACGATCCGCTCGCGATGTACCTCAACGACGCCTGCACCCTGCCGGTCAACATCGCCGGGCTCCCTGGCATCAGCGTGCCCTGCGGCCTCTCCGACGGTCTTCCCGTGGGCCTCCAGGTGATCGGACGCGCGTTCGACGAAGCCACCGTCCTCCGCGTTGCCGATGCGTACGAGCGCGCCGCCGGCTTCGCGGACCTCCGACCTTCGACCGCTCACAGCTGAGGAGTCCAGTCGATGCGTGAACTTGGTGAGACCATCCTCGGCGTGATGTGGAAGCCGCTGGTGTGGGCGTGGGGCGCCGTGCTCATCGGGATCGTCCTCCTGTTTCCGCTGGGCGCGGCGATCGCGATCAACGCGATCGCGCGTGACTATCCGCCGGCGCTCGTGCTCGGCTCCGGCGTGGGCCTCGCTTACGTGCTGGCCATCGCGCCGTGGAACGGGGACTCGCCGTGGCACCTGCCCGTGGCGGTCGCGGCGGCGGCCACGTGCTGGGCGGGTTGGACGCTCAGTGGTCGCGCAATGGACCTCGTAGCTCTGGGAGCCTGCATCGCGGTCGCGTTGGCGGGTTGGCTCATGAGCCGATTCATCGTGCGGAGGAACGAGGTGCTGTTGAATGGCTGAGATCAGCCACGTCCGCATCGCCGTGCGCGAGCAATCGACGCTCAATCGCATCCTTCGCGAGGGCGGCGCGCAGAGCTTTCCCCAATGGCTCTACGCCGAACCGGCCGACGAGGATCGCATCGCGCTGTGGGGCGTTCGATCGGCCCCGACCCAGTGGCTCGAGGTCCCAAAGCCGGACGACGCGCGCTTCGGCCTCTTTCCCGTCCCGATCGATGACTGGACCGAGGCGCCGCGCGGCCTCGTGCTCGCCACGGTCGACCTCGACCGCGCCCAGGCCGATCTCGCGCCGGCGCTGGGTAATGGCTGGATCGATGCCGGTGAGGAGGCCCTCGCCGGTGCCCGGTGCCGGCGGATCACGCTCGGACGGAGCGTCCTCGCGATCGCCGAGCCAACCGGTGAGGGCTACGTCGCCGCCTGCCTGGCGCGATTCGGCGAGGGTCCGATCGCGGTCGCCCTGGATGGGACGGCGACGTCCGGCCGGCAGACGCGGGCGAACCCGATCGACGACGGGCCGGCGACCTACGTGCGCATCGGGCCCGGAACCGCGCCCGCGCTGATCTTCCTGCCGGCGAGATGACGGAGTCGCCACACGAGGCGGCCGTCGAGGCGTGGCGCGACAAGCGCTACGCGGCGCTCCGGCGCGAGATGGGCTGGCTCACCCTCGGCGGGCTGGGCTGGCTGCGCGACGGTGTGAATCGGCTTGGTACCGGCCCGGACGTCGACGTTCGCCTTCCGAGCGGTCCCGCGCTGGTGGGTACCGTGACGCTCGAGGGCGGCCGGGTAGTGGCCGACGGCGGATTCCGGCACGCCGGCGAAGCGGTCGCCGATCTCGAGCTGGTCGATGACGAGGACGGAAGGCCGACCCTCCTCGAGGTCGAATCGCTCCGCCTCTGCCTCATACGCCGTGGTGGCCAGCTCGCCATCCGCACCTGGGACACGGATGCCTCCACCCGTCGTGAGTTCGACGGAGTCGATCATTGGCCGGTCGACCCGGCGTGGCTGATCGAGGCACGGTTCGAGGTCACTCCCGGACGGGTGCTGCGAGTCCCGGACGTCCTCGGCTTCATCGAGGAGGAGCCGTCGCCGGGCGAGGTCGTATTCACGGTCGCGGACGCTGAGCGCCGGCTGCAGGCGCTCTCCGGAGGGGACAGCGGCGAGCTGTGGCTCGTCTTCGGCGACCTCACCAACGGCGCGGAGACGTACGGTGGTGGGCGCTTCCTGTACACCGATCCACCCGCGGCCGACGGATCGGTCAGCGTCGACTTCAACCGTGCCTACAACCCGCCGTGCGTCTTCAGCCCCTTCGCGACCTGCCCGCTCCCGTGGGCTGCGAACCGGCTGGAGACGCGCATCGAGGCGGGCGAGCGGATGTACCACCCGCCGAGCGGACCGGCCGGGGCCGGGTAGAGCTCAGGCCTCGCGTCGCAGCTCGTCGAGGTCGAGGTCGCGCTCGACGGCTCGAAGCGCCTCGTCGCTGATCTCGCCGCGGTCCCGCAGGTGGAGGATCGCCAGCCGCTCCGCGCTGATCACCGCGCGACGGATCTCATCGTGCTCCATCTCCTCTACCTCCTCCGGCGTCAGCTGGTCCGGCGGTGGCGCGGGCTCGTCGCGGTGCTCATGGACCAGGTGCTCGTTTCGATGCCCGTATCGCTCACCCAGCTGGTCGAGAAGCGGCAGATGGCCGGGAACCTCGCTGCGCAGCTCGTCGATGCGGGTGAGGGCGGCCTCAGTGGCGACGGTTCGCGCGTGGAGCTCCTCGTGCTCGAGCGAGTCGTCATCGGCCACGCCGAGCGCTCGAATCAGCGCCGGCAGGGTGAGTCCCTGGCCGATGAGCGTCACGAGGATGACGCTGAACGCCAGGAAGATCACGAGCCCGCGCTCCGGGAACTGCGCCGGGAGCGCCAGGGCCGCCGCGAGCGTCACGGCGCCGCGCATGCCGCCCCAGCCCAGGATGACGACCACCCGGGCCGGGGGAGCCGGATCGCGCCGGGCGATCGCGGGGATGAGCCAGCGCGGGAGGTAGGTGGCCGGGTACACCCACGCCAGGCGCACGAGGATCACGGTGGCGCACACCGCGGCCGCGAGGCCCAGCAGCTGAACCGTCGTGTAGCCCTGGACGTCCGCGGTCACCGTCGGCAGCTGGAGGCCGATGAGCAGGAAGGCAAGCCCGTTCACGACGAAGATGACCATGTTCCAGGTCGCCGTCCCCAGGATCCTCGTGTTCGATCCCATCACGCGCGGGGCGCGCCAGCCGACCCACAGGCCGGCGACGACCACGGCGATCACGCCGGAAACGCCGATCGTCTCGGCCGGCAGGTAGGCGGCAAACGGCGCCAGTAGGCTCACCAGCACCTCGACCGGTGGGTCCTCGAGCAGCGACATGAGCCATGACGTGACCCAGCCCACCACCAGGCCGATCGCCGCCCCGCCCACCGCGACCGTGACGATCGTCGTGGTGGCCGAGCCGAGGTCGATGGCCGCCCCGCCCACGGCTGCAACCACTGCCAGCCGATAGATCGTCAGCGCCGTGGCGTCGTTGACCAGGCTCTCGCCCTCGAAGATCGTCACCAGCCGCCGCGGTAGCTTGAGGCGACGCGCGATCGAGGTCGCGGCGATCGCGTCCGGCGGCGAGACGATCGCGCCGAGGGCGATCGCGACCGGCCAGCCAAGCTCGGGGATGAGCAGTATTCCAACGGCCGCCACCGCCAGCGTCGTCGTGGCGACCAGGCCCACGGCGAGGAGCGTGATCGGCCGCACGTTGCGCCACAGCTCGCGGGGCGAGAGGAAGTAGGCGGCGGAGAAGAGGATCGGCGGCAGGAAGATGACGAGGACCGTCTCCGGCGCGAGCTCGATGCGTGGCATGCCCGGAACGAGCCCGAGCCCGAGGCCCGCGATCACCATGAGGATCGGGTACGGCACGTCGATGCGCTCGGCGATGACGGTGACTGCCGCCACCACCGCGATGAGGAGCAGGACGAGCTCGAAGGCTTCCATTCGAGCGCACTGTAGGGGTACCCGGGGCCACCGCGAGACGGCTGGCCGCTAGACTTGCGCCGATGACGAGCCCTTCGGTAACGCCCCGCGCGACCGCGGACTTCCTGAACGACCGCGTCCGTGCCATGCCGCCGTCCGGCATCCGACGCTTCTTCGACATGCTGGCCGAGATGAAGGACGTGATCAGCCTCACGATCGGCGAGCCGGACTTCACCACGCCTGAGCCGATTACCCGGGCGGCCATCGCGAGCCTCGAGGCCGGTGAGACCCACTACACCGCCAACGGCGGGATGCTCGAGCTGCGTGAGCTGATCTCCGCCAACCTCCGTGATCGCTACGGGGTCGCCTACGACCCACGGACCGAGCTCATCGTGACGGTGGGGGCGTCAGAGGGTGTCGATGCCTCGCTGCGCGCGACGATCAACCCAGGTGACGAGGTGATCTACCACGAGCCGTGCTTCGTGGCCTACGCGCCGTGCATCGAGCTCGCGGGTGGCGTCGCCGTGCCGGTCAGCACCACGGATGCGACCGACTTCCGCGTCACCGCCGAGATGATCACGGGCGCGATCACGCCTCGCACCAAGGCGATCTTCCTCGGCTACCCGAACAACCCGACCGGCGCCGTCCTCGGCGCCGACGAGCTCGCGGCGATCGCGCGCGTCGCCGACGAGCACGACCTGCTCGTCTACAGCGACGAGATTTACGACCGGCTGGTCTACGGCGACCACGAGCATGTCGCCTTCTCCTCGCTGCCGGGCATGCGTGAGCGGACGGTCCTGCTCGGCGGCTTCAGCAAGAGCTATGCGATGACCGGGTGGCGCATCGGCTATGTCGCGGCGCCGGCGGACCTCATGGTCGGGATCGCCAAGGTCCACCAGTTCGGGATCATGTGCGCGCCAACCGCCGCACAGTTCGCCGCCATCGAGGCGCTCAAGAACGGCGAGCCCCACCTCCAGGCCATGCGCGCCGAGTACGACCGCCGCCGCAAGTACATCGTCGATCGCTTCAACGCGCTCGGGCTGAGCTGCTTCGAGCCGAAGGGCGCGTTCTACTGCTTCCCACACGTGACCAGCGTGACCGGCCTCGACGAGAGCCTCTTCGCTGAGCGGCTGCTCGAGGAGGAGCGCGTCGGCGTCGTGCCCGGAAACGCCTTCGGCCCATCAGGCGCCGGTCACGTCCGCGTCTGCTACGCCACCGCCTACGAGCAGATCGTCGAGGCGATGGACCGGATCGAGCGCTTCGTCGGCCGCCACAGCGCGTGACGGGCCTGCGGTTCAGCTGCGCCGCGCCATGACCTCGTTCGCCGAGCTCCTGCGGGTCGATCCTGGAGCGGATCCGGATCTTGCCGCCCGTGATACCAGCGCGACGCCGGGCCTCGTCGGCGGCAAGGCCGCCGCGCAGAGTCGGCTCGACGATCTGCTCGACGAGCTCTCCGACTTCCAGGAGCGCCTGTGGGCTGAAGCCGGCCAGAGCCTGCTCATCGTCCTCCAGGCTCTCGACGGGGGCGGCAAGGACGGGCTGATTCGGAAGGTGATCACGGCGTTCAACCCGCAGGGCGCCCGCGTCACGAACTATGGCGTTCCCAACGACGAAGAGCTCCGCCACGACTTCCTGTGGCGAATTCACCACAACACGCCTGGGAAGGGCCGGATCGCCGTCTTCAATCGGTCCCACTACGAGGACGTGCTCGTCGTCCGGGTCAACGAGCTGGTTCCGAAGGAGATCTGGGAGCGCCGCTACGAGCAGATCAACGCCTTCGAGGCGCATCTCGCGGCCAACGGTACGCGCATCGTGAAGCTCTTCCTGCACATCAGCCGCGACGAGCAGCGCGCGCGGTTCCAGAAGCGTCTCGACAACCCGGCGAAGCACTGGAAATGGAAGTCCAGTGACCTGGATACGCGCGCGAAGTGGGACGCCTACCAGGCGGCCTATGCCGATGCGTTGGCGCGCTGCTCCACCGCATCGGCGCCGTGGTACGTGATCCCGGCTGACCACAAGTGGTATCGCGATCTCGCGGCGGCCGAGATCCTGGCGGAGACCGCGCGCGAGATGGACCCGAAGTGGCCCGACCCGGAGGAGGACCTGGCCTCGGTCGTCATCCCCGAGTGAAACGGAGGGCGTACCCATGCGCATGAAGCACCGATGGATCGGCGGCCTGGCACTGGCGGCCGCGCTGACTTTGGCGGCCTGCGCACCGCCCTCGCAGGGCGGAGCCGAGTCTGACGAGGCGAGCGTGCCGGCCGAGGGCTCCACACCGGCCACGACCGAGCCGATGGGGAGCGGAAGCGCCGAGCCGACGCCCGACGATTACGAGTACTAGCCGCTGAGCTTCACCCGGCGCGCTGGAGGCAGCCGCGGGCGAAGGCGAGCAGCGCCTCGATCGATCGCTCGCCGCTATCGGTGTTTGCGGCGAGCTCGATCTTCGGATCCTCGGCGACGAGGCGCCAGATCGAGAGGACCTGCTCGCTCACCCCATCGATCTGCGCATCACTCTGGAGCCGCAGGCCGCGCACTCCCGACCAGCGGTGAACCTGCCCGCGCAGGATCCAGGCGCCCTCCGGGTCGCTTCCCGCGGGCGCGTACTGGTAGTCGAGCAGCCCGATATCGGTGGCGATGAAGATCCGCAGCCGCCCGTTGTCGGGGTTGACCGCTACGTGGGCGGCGTACTCCGCCGCACCGAGGTCGCCGAGCTGCCGCTGGAGCAGCTCGCGCGCGCGGCCGAGGTTGTCCCATTCGCCGATTTTCATCGGCGCAGGATACCGCCGTCGCGTCGGTACAATCGGCTCATGGCCGTGACGACGCGCTACGAAACGATCATCGGGATCGAGGTCCACGCCCAGCTGCGGACCTCCTCGAAGATGTTCTGCTCGTGCGCGACCTCGGCGCCGGAGGGCATTCCGGACGAGCCGAACACGCGCGTCTGCCCGGTCTGCCTGGGGATGCCCGGCACGCTTCCCGTGATCAACCGCCGCGCAGTCGAGCTGGTCATGCTCACCGGCATCGCCCTGGACTGCCACGTCGAGACCGAGGCGGTCCGGTTCGAGCGCAAGAACTACTTCTACCCGGATCTGCCCAAGGGCTACCAGATCAGCCAGTACGCGCTTCCCCTGACTTCGAACGGCCGGTTGGTGGTGCCGGTGCCGGCCGAGGGCGGCGAGGTCACGATCGGGATCACGCGCGCCCACCTGGAGGAGGACACGGCTCGGATGCAGCATGCCGGCCGTGGGTACAGCGTGGTCGACTTCAACCGTGCCGGCGTGCCGCTGATGGAGATTGTCACCGAGCCCGATCTGCGCTCCCCGGCCCAGGCGCGCGCCTACGGCGAGACGCTGCGCGAGCTGCTGCGCGCCATCGGTGCCAGCAACGCCGACATGGAGGCGGGCAGCATGAGGATCGAGGGCAACGTCAGCCTGCGGCCGATGGGCGCCGATGCGCTCGGCACCAAGGTCGAGGTCAAGAACCTCAACAGCTTTCGCTCGCTGGAGCGTGCGCTCGAGTTCGAGGTCGCACGTCACACCGATGCCCTGGAGCGTGGTGAGACGCTCGTCCAGGAGACGCGGGGCTGGAACGAGGATGCGGGACGGACGATCGTCCAGCGCTCCAAGGAGGAGGCGAACGACTATCGCTACTTCCCCGAGCCGGATCTGCCGCCGCTGCGCCCGTCGCCCGAGTGGGTGGCCGAGCTTCAGGCGCGCGTGCCCGAGCTTCCCGCTCAGCGCCGTGCGCGATACGCCGAGACGCTCGGCCTCTCGGCCTATGACGCGGGCGTGCTGACCGCGGATTCGGCGCTGGCCGACTACTTCGACGCGGTCATCGCCGAGGACGTCGCGCCGAAGGTGGCGGCCAACTGGGTCTCCGGCGAGCTCAGCCGGCTGATCAACCTGCACGCGGCCGAGGGACTGCGCGCCGATCGCGTCGCAATTCGGCCGGCCGCCCTCGCAGAGCTCATCGGAGCGGTCGAGGCGGGGAAGGTTTCCGCGACGAATGCCAAGACGGTACTGGCCACCATCTTCGACAGCGGCGAGTCTCCGCGCGCCGTCATCGAGCGGGAAGGCCTTGGGCAGGTGTCCGACTCGGCCGCCATCGGCGTCGAGATCGATGCCGTGCTTGGGGAGTTCACCGACCAGGTGGCCGAGTACCGTGCCGGCAAGACTCAGGTCTTCGGGTTCCTGGTCGGGCAGGTGATGAAGCGGACCTCGGGGCGCGCCGATGCCCGGCTGGTCAACGACGAGCTGCGGCGCCGGCTCGATACCGCTGAGGGAGGCTGATCATGAACTACGGATGCGGAACCTCGATCCTCGGTGTCGTCGCGAGGCTCGGCATGGTCCTCGTGCTCCTCCTCGCGCCGGCAACATCGGTGCTCGGCGGCGGCACCCTTTGCTCCCTGCAGGCCACGGTCGGCGGAGGGTCGGCGACCGAGGTGCCCGTCGGCGAGGAGGTGCTCGTCGAAGGGTTCGGCTTCCCGGCAGGCGGGGAGGTGGAACTGACGTATGACGTGGACGGCACACCCATCGGCACCGAGACAGTCACCGCAGACGCCGGCGGGCTGTTCGAGACGACCGTCGTCCCGCAGCCGGGCGAAGAAGGCATGTGGACCGTGACCGCCACCGTGGTCAAGGGGTGCACGGCCAGCACCGGCTTCCTGGTGGTCGGCGCGACGGCCACAGACTCCCCGGCGCCAACGCCGGCGCCGACGGCACAGCCAACCCCGGTGCAGAGCCAGCTCCCGAACGTGGCGATCCCGTCGAGCGGTGACGCTTCCCGTCCGCCGATCGAGGTGCTGGCCGGGCTCGCGCTCGTCGCGGCGTCGCTCGCCCTGGCCCGCCGGCGTCTGGTACGGAACGTGCCATAAAGCCAGGATCCAGCTTCGCAGCGGAGAATGATCCTGCGCATCGCACAGGTCGCACCACTCATCGAAAGCGTCCCACCTTCGGGCTACGGTGGCACCGAACGCGTCGTGTCCTACCTGACCGAGGAGCTCGTCCGCGAGGGCCACGAGGTCACGCTCTTTGCCAGCGGCGACTCGCAGACGTCGGCTGAGCTCGTACCGTGCTCGCCGGCGGCGCTGCGCCTCGACGAGGGCGTGGTCGACCCGATCGCGCACCTGGTCGTGGAGCTGGAGGCCGTCGCGGCTCGGGCACGGGACTTCGATGTCATCCACTGGCACCTGGACTACTTTCACTTCCCGCTGTCGCGGCGTCTCGGCGTGCCGCAGCTGACCACCCTGCACGGCCGCCTCGACACGGCGGACCTGCAGCCGGTCTATGACGAGTTCGGCGATATGCCCCTCATCTCGATCTCGGACGACCAGCGAGCTCCGCTGCCGCAGGCCAACTGGGCCGGCACGATCTACCACGGCATGCCGATCGATGAGCTCCGGCCACGTCCCGAGGCGGGGGAGTACCTCGCCTTCCTCGGTCGCATCTCGCCGGAAAAGCGGGTCGATCGAGCGATCGAGGTCGCTCGCCGGGTGGGGATGCCGCTCCGGGTGGCCGCCAAGGTCGATGACGTCGATCGAGACTACTACGAGGAGGAGATCGAGCATCTCCTCGACCTTCCTCACGTGGAGTTCATCGGCGAGATCGGACCGGAGGAGAAGGACGACTTCCTCGGGCGGGCAACCGCACTCATCTTCCCGATCGACTGGGCCGAGCCATTCGGCCTGGTCATGATCGAGTCGATGGCGTGCGCCACGCCGGTGGTCGCCTATCGGTCCGGATCCGTGCCCGAGGTCGTGGACGAAGGCGTGACCGGCTTCATCGTCGACGACATCGAGGGCGCCGCCGCGGCCGTCGGCCGGCTCGATGAGATCGATCGTTCTCGGTGCCGCGCGACCTTCGAGCGCCGATTCAGCGTCGAGCGCATGGCGCGCGACTACGTCGCGGCGTACGAGCGGCTCGGCGCAGGCGTCGCTTCGCGCGCCGATGCGCCTCACGTCGACGGGCCAGCGCCCTCGGCGTGGTGCAGATCCCACCCGAGAGGAGACCGCCACCGCGGGCGTGTAGTCTGACCCCTTCTGAACGCAGCTGCGGAGGGGCATGGAGATAGCCGCGGGCGACCGTCCCGTGATGTCGAGCGCAGAGCGCATCCGGCGGCCGGGCTGGCACCGGGCCGCCGACGTGAGCCTGCTGCTCCTCGTCGTCGTCCTTACGGCGTTCACGACCGTCATCCTCGTCGTGCCTGCTGTGGTGCCGGCCGTCGTGAACGAGCAGCTCGAAGTGACGATCGTCACGGCGTCTTTTCTCGTGTCACTGGCCGTGGCTGCGGTGGCCTGGGGAAGGGGTCGCGTCGCCCACGACTCGTCCGCGGTTCTGCGCGGATCGGCCTTCGGGGTCCTGGCCCTCCTCAACGGCGCGGCGCTCACGGTCGCCCTCGTCGGCGCGGAGGCCTTCGTCGGTACATCTCTCGACGATCCGGGGCAGTTCCCACTCGTGGCGGCCGTCGCTGGGCGCGGCATGGCGGCCGGTCTGCTCGTCCTTGCCGGTTATGCCGCCGTCAGCCGTCGCATGCCGCTGGTGCGGCCGGTCGCCGTCCTCCTGGTCCCGCTCATCGCCATGAGCCTCATCCTGGTTCTGGGCTTCTTCGCCCAGGACCGATTGCCGGAGCTGGCACCACCGGCGGCGATGGAGGCTCTGGCGACGAATCCGACGATGCAGCTGCCACCCGGTTCGGCGCCCATCCTCGTGCTGGCCCAATTCTTCATCGGCACCCTCTTCCTGGCGGCGGCCGTCCTGGCGCATCGGTCGTTCCGGCGGAGCGGGCGCGGCGGCGACATGCTGCTCGCAGCGGGACTGCTGATCGCCGCCTTCAGCCAGGTCCACGGCGCGCTCCATCCAGGGGGCTACGCATCGGTCGTGACCAGCGGCGACCTGTTGCGGTTGGCCTCGTACGCCGTCCTCCTCGTCGGCGTTGTGGCCGAGAGCCGCGATGACCTAGCCGACCTGCGCGCGGCGACGATCGAGGTGAGGCGCCTGGCCGATGCCGAGGTGGCAGCAGCGGCGCTCGAGGAGCGCGCACGCCTGGCCCGTGAGATCCACGATGGTCTGGCGCAGGACCTGTGGTACGCGAAGCTCAAGCAGAGCCGCTTGGCGCAGACCGCCCCGCTCGACGACGCGGGGCGGCGGCTAAGCGACGAGGTGGCCGGCGCGCTCGACAACGCGCTGGCCGAGGCCCGCAGTGCCGTCGCCGCCATGCGTCGGAATGGTGAGACCGGACCGCTGATCGACCTGCTGACCCGCCTCGTCGACGATTTCGCCGACCGGTTCGCGCTGCGCGCGGAGCTCACGAGCAGTGGCCCGGAGCCCCAGCTGGAGCCGAAGGCCCAGGCCGAGGTTCTCCGGATCGTGCAGGAGGCGCTGACCAACGCGCGTAAGCACGCCGACGCCACCGTCGTCCGGGTCGCGCTCGAAAGCGGCGAGGAGCTGCGGATCACGGTCAGCGACAACGGCCGTGGCTTCCGCACGGAGATGGCGGTCGCCGGCTTTGGGCTCGAAAGCATGCGGCAGCGGGCCGCACTCATCGGGGCCACGCTGGCCATCAACTCTCAGCCGCAGGACGGCACGCGCGTCGTGCTGTCGATGCCGCTCAACCACGCCGGGGTGACTGATGACAGCCGATGAGCCGATGCGCGTTATGCTCGTCGACGACCACGCGCTCGTCCGCTCCGCCATCCGGCAGGCGCTGGAGGGCGATGACCTGCATATCGTCGGCGAGGCCGCCACCGCGGAGGAGGCGATCGCGCTTGCACCAACGCTGCGACCCGACCTGCTCCTTCTCGACATCGACATGCCCGGCATGAGTGGGATCGAGGCGGTTCGCGAGCTCGCGCCGCGGCTGCCCGAGACACGGATCGTGATGCTGACGGTGTCGACGGATCGCCGCGACCTGATCGACGCGATCCGACACGGCGCGTCCGGCTACCTCACCAAGGACCTCACCGGCGAGGCGCTGCTGCGGGCCGTGCGCGGCATCCAGCGCGGCGACCTGCCGATGTCGCGCGCCCACGCGGCCCAGGTGGTCGAGCACCTGCAGCGGACGAGCCGCTCGGGCTCGGCCGAGGATGGCGACATCTGCCGCCCGGCTCAGCAGCCGCGAGTACGAGGTCCTGCGCCTGCTCGCTGATGGAATGACGGATCGAGAGATCGCGACCGGCCTCGCGATCTCACCGCGGACGGTCGAGAGCCACGTCGGCAGCGTGCTGCGCAAGCTCGGCGTTCGGAATCGGGCGGAGGCGGCGCAGCGGTACCGCCAGGGATCGTGACCGAGCGCTAGCTCCGGCCGAGTGCTCTCCGGATCCGACCGAGGAGGCCCTTCGGCGAATCGTGCTTGAGGACTCGCCGCCAGGCCATCTCCTGGCCGACGGCCGCCTCGATGCCGCGGCGCGTGTCGGTCGGCTGGATGGGAATCGCGATCCGCTCACCCGCCTGCCAGCGCTCGCGGTCGGCCGTTGCGATCTCGAATGCCTCCTGGGCAATCGCGAGCGATGCCATGTCCGCCGGGCGTCCGCTGCCTGCGGCTCGCATGGCCGCCGTCCACGCGTCGCGCGCCGCGACGTAGCGTTCCTCGGCTTCCTGAAGGGAGTGTGGGCCGGCCAGGTGCTGCGCCAGGGCGGATCGGCCATTGCCGTTCTCCGCTACCGGCGTGCGCCTGACGATGGGCGTCTGGCTCGGGACGACGTCCTCGACGTCCTCGAGGTCGTTAGCCGATGAGGTCACTGGACGATTCATCACTGCCGCATCCCCCGTGTCGCCTCCGCGATCTCTGCGCGCAGAACGCGCGGGCGATCGAGGTTCAGACTGATGCCTTCACCCTCGCGGAGAGAGAGCAGCAGAAGCTCCCCGGCGAGGGATGTCTCTTCGATATCGGTCAACTGCACATTCACGACCACCTGTCCCAAATGGACGAGCCTTCGCGAAGTGAGGTACAGGGTTCCTCCGTACCCGAGCGCTCGGTCGCCACCGGGTACGCTCAGGATCGCACGTGGGCGCAAGGAATGCACGCGTTCGTCGGGAACAAGGTGGGGGCCGATCGCCTCGTCGGCGTCGATGGCGGGAAGGCCATACGTGGCGAGACGGACGCGAGTGGCCCCCGCCTCCGTCTCATCGGCCGCAGCGCGCTCGGTCGCTGCAATCGCATCTCGTAGAGCGGGACCTTCCTCCGTAGGAGCTTCGACCGCTGGGGTCGGGTCCCCCCGGTCTCGCTCTACAAGATGCACCTTCAGACGTTATCGGCGAACCCATGGGTGGCGCATCCGGAGAACTACGGAAGGCTCCTACGGAGTCCCGGCTCCGTACCCGCAGATCCCGTTGCGTAGTCGCACCGTCCTGCTCGCGTTACGGAGGCGGCGTTCCGTACCGGGGTCAGTAGCTCCACGGATGTTGCGATCGAGGCCCCACCCCCAGAGTGCGCAGTGCACTCATCCGTGCCTTCGGGATTCCGTGCCCGAATCCTGGTCAGAGGGGAATTAGAGGGAAACATGTCGTCATCGCGTGCCCCCCGGCGCGCCGGACGGACCGCGCTGGTCCTGCTCCAGCTGCTGGTCTTCGTCGGCTACATCCTCGGCCCCACTGCCACCTTGGCGGAGGACCCGCTTCCCGAGCCGACTCCCGCCGAGTCAACCGCTCCCGCCGAGTCAACCGCTCCCGAAGAGACTCCCGTCCTCGAGCCGAGCCAGGCACCAGAGCCCCCTCAGGCGCCCGATCCCTCGGCGGCGCCATCGGTCGAGCCCAATCCGACGGCCACCCCCGATCCCGAACCGTCGAGTTTCGTGCCCGGTACCGAGCCGTACCTGATCACCTTCGCCGCAGGAACCTCGGACGCACGCCAGATCGAGATTCTCGAAGCCGCGGGCGTCACCGATGGCGCTGCGATCCCTCAGCTGCGCATGCGGTCGATCCTGCTCCACGCCGATTCCGAGACCGATGAGCTGGCTGCCCTTCGCGCCCTCGCTGAGGTGCTGCGCGTCGATGCCGATCGCATCCGCGCCGTCGAGGCCGAGCCCTCGGATACCTCGTACCCCGACCAGTGGTCACTGCCGCACATCGGCTGGGACCAGCTCCATGGCTCCGCTGCCATCGCCGGGACCGCGACCGTCGCGATTCTCGACACCGGTGTCGACGGAAGCCATCCGGACCTCGACGGCGTCCTGCTGCCCGGCGCCTCGGTTCTGGATGGATCTGACGGATGGACCGATCCGAACGGCCACGGCACCTGGATGGCCGGCATCGTCGCCGCCGAGACCGATAACGGGCTCGGCGTGGCCGGAACCGCCTACGCAGGTGTCTCGATCCTGCCGGTGACCGTCCTCGGCGCCGATGGGACCGGCCAGGACAGCGACATCATCGCGGGCGTCGTGCATGCCGCCGATGCTGGCGCCGACGTCATCCTCATGGCCTTCAGCAACCCCGGCTACTCGGCCGCCCTCCAGGCCGCCGTCGACTACGCATGGGCGCTCCGGCGCCGTCCTCGTCGCCGCCACCGGCAACGACGGCTCGGCCGCCGCGACCTTCCCGGCCGGCGATCGCGGCGTCATCGGCGTCGCCTCGACCGATGCCGCCGACGCAGCTCGCCGCCTCATCAAATCATGGCGCCGCCGCCTTCATGGCCGCTCCTGGTGTCTCAATCGTCACCACGGGCGCCGGCGGCGGCGTCGCCACCATCTCCGGCACGTCGGCGGCCGCTGCCTCGGTCGCCGGCGCTGCCGCCCTCCTCAAGGCGAACGAGTCGTTCCTGACCGAACGGCGTGATCGTCGGTCGCCTCGCGCGCAACGCCGACCCGGCGGGCGATCCCGCCGACACCGGCAACGGCCGCCTCAACCTCCTCCGCGCCATGATCGATGCCTCGACTGATGCGGTCCAGCCCGCCGGTGCCGCCCCGGTCGGCGATGGCGGCCCGTTCGTTGGGCGGTACGTAGCGGCGAACGTGAGTCGAGCTGTCGGCGTTCCCTGCAACAACGGTTCCTACACGACGACGAACTACAACGCTGGTGATCTACCGCCGGGATCTGTGGGACCGCCGCCTGGAGAGCAATGACCGCGGGCAGTCGCCGTGAGCATCAAGCGGCTCAGCGACAACCTGTACTGGGATGGCTTGGCGTTCGCAGGCCACTGAAGTCTTCGTTACGGCGACCTGCGCATCACGAGTTCACGGGCTGTGGCCCGGACAACAACAACTCGGCCCCGTGAACTGGACCTATGCCTTGCTGCGCCCGCAGCGGGTCGTACGAGGTGCGGGCTCGCGCCAGCGATAGCGACGAGACCCAGTTCTCGCCACGAACACATTCTCGATCGACGACACCGCGCCGACCGTGAACCTCGCCGCGACGACCGCGAGCCCGACGAACTCGACGAGCCTGACCTTCACCCTGACCGGCAACGAGAACCTCGACTGCACCACGCTGTCGACCACCAACGGTGCGGATTTCACGTTCGGCAACATCAGCTCCATCGGATCGATCACCGGCACGGGCACGCCCATCTGCACCATCACGGCGACCTCCTCGATCGCCGCCGGCGCGACCGGCACGAGCAGCCTGACGGAGGCGGCTCGTTCTCGGTCAGCGACACCGCCGGGAACACCCAGGCCAACATCTCCGCCGGGTCACCGGCCTCGGTCATCGTCGACCGCCAGGCGCCGACCGTGACCCTCGCCGCGACGACCGCGAGCCCGACGAACTCGACGAGCCTGACCTTCACCCTCACGGGCAACGAGAACCTCAACTGCGCCACGCTGTCGACCGGCCAACGGGGTTGACTTCACGTTCGGCAACATCAGCTCCATCGGATCGATCACCGGCACCGGCACGCCCATCTGCACCATCACGGCGACCGTCCTCGATTGCCGCCGGCGCGACCGGCACGAGCAGCCTGACCGAGGACGGAGGCTTCTCGGTCAGCGACACCGCCGGTAACACCCAGGCCAACATCTCGGCCGGGTCGCCGGCTCGGTGGTCGTCGACCGCCAGGCGCCGACCGTAGCGATCAACCAGGCGCCAGGTCAGGCCGATCCGACGCACACATCCCCCATCAACTTCCGCGTCGTGTTCAGCGAAGCGGTCGTCGGGTTCGCGACGGGCGACGTGATGATTGGCGGAACGGCTTCTGGCACCAAGATTGGGACCGTCACAGGTCGGGCACTACGTACACCGTCGCCGTGACCGGGATGACGACCTCCGGCACGGTCACGGCGTCCATCACCGCCGGTGTTGCCACGGATGCCGCTGGCAACAACAATGCGGCCTCGACCAGCATCGACAACACAGTGACGTGGGTGAATCAAGGGCCGGTCGTGACGCTCTCGGCGGGGAACAACCTCGCCGCCAACGAGGGCTCGCAGCATTCGTTTGGCTTCACGGTCACCGATGGCGACGTCGGTGACACCTTCACGGTCGTTGCAGTCGGCTGCGGCGCAAACGGCACCCAGGTCGGGGTCACGACGACCACGCCGACGAGCGGCAGCTTCGTCTGTTCGTTCCCGGATGGGCCGGCCTCGAGCACGGTCCAGGTCCAGGTCCAGGACCAGCACGCTGCTCCGAGCAATACCGCCAGTCAGACGGTGACCATCGCCAACGTGGCGCCCACCGTCACCCTGAACGGCCTGACCCCGGTCAACGAGGGCACTCAGCACACCTACAGCTTCAGCACCACTGACCCAGGTGCCGACACCTTCACCCTGCTGGCGACCGACTGCGGCGCCAACGGCAGCCAGGTCGGACTCGACACCTTCAACACCGCCAACGGCGCCGGCAGCTTCGTGTGCAGCTTCCCGGATGGTCCCGCCAGCTCGACCGTCAGCGTCACGGTCAACGACTCCGACCTGGCCTCCGACTCCGACACCCAGGCCGTCACGGTCAACAACGTGAAGCCCAGCATCAGCCTGAGCGGTGACGCCACGGCCGACGAGGGCAGCACCCACACCTACAGCTACACCGTCACCGACCCGGGCATCGACACCCACACCATCACCACCGCCTGCGGTCTCAACGGTGCCAAGGTCAGCGGCTCCGACACCTACAACGCCCTCACCGGCCTCGGCAGCTTCGAGTGCTTCTTCGCCGACGGCCCGGCCTCGACCAACGTGACCGCCACCGTCACCGACTCCGACGGCACCTCCGACACCGACAACCAGTTCGTGCTGGTCACCATCAGCAACGTGGCCCCGGTGGTCACCCTCGCCGCCGGCAACGACCTCTCGGTCAACGAGGGCACCACCCACACCTACAGCTTCAGCACCACCGACCCGGGCAGCGATACCTTCGCGCTGCTGTCGACCGACTGCGGCGCCAACGGCAGCCAGGTCGGACCCGACACCTTCAACACCGCCACCGGCGCCGGCAGCTTCGTGTGCACCTTCCCCGACGGCCCGGCCTCGAGCACCGTCAGCGTCCAGGTCGAGGACTCCGACGGCGCCGACAGCAACACCGCCACCCAGACGGTGACCATCGCCAACGTCGCGCCGACGGTGACGTCACCGCCGGCGCCGTGACCGCCAACGAGGGCCAGACCGACATCTACACCTTCACCGTCAGCGATCCGGGTGACGACACCTTCACCGTGGTCGACACCGACTGCGGCGCCAACGGCACCCAGGTCGGCCGACACCTTCGACCGACCACCGGGGCGGGCAGCTTCGAGTGCACCTTCCCCGACGGCCCGGCCACCTCGACCGTCAGCGTCACCGTCAACGACTCGGACGGCGCGCCCGACTCGGCGACACGCCTGGTGGTCACCGTCGCCAACGTAGCCCCGGTCGTCACCTGTCCGGCGCCGCGACCCGCGTCGACGAGGGCACACACCAGACCTACACCTTCACCGTCACCGATCCGGGCGACGACACCTTCACCGTCGATCGACACCGACTGCGGCGCCAACGGCACCGAGGTCGGCACGACACGTTCACACCGCCACCGGCGCCGGCAGCTTCGAGTGCACCTTCCCCGACGGCCCGGCCACCACACCGTCACGGTCACGGTCACCGACTCGGACGGCGCCGTCCCGACACGGACAGCCAGCGCCGGTGACCATCGCCAACGTGGCGCCGACCGTCACCCTGACCGGCGCCGACCCCGGTCAACGAGGGCACGCAGCCACACCTACAGCTTCACCACCAGCGACCCGGGTGCCGACACCTTCACCCTGCGATGGCGACCGACTGCGGCGCCAACGGCATCCAGGTCGGCACCGACACCTTCAACACCGCCACCGGCGCCGGCAGCTTCGACTGCAGCTTCCCGGACGGCCCGCCAGCTCGACCGTCGGCGTCACCGTCAGCGACTCCGACGGCGCCTCCGACACCGACACGCCTGGCCGTCACGGTCAACAACGTGAAGCCCAGCGTCACCCTGAGCGGCGACGCCACGGCCGACGAGGGCAGCACCCACACCTACAGCTTCACCGTCACCGATCCGGGCCGACACCCACACCATCACCACCGCCTGCGGTGCCAACGGGCCAAGGTCGGCGGCTCCGACACCTACGACGCCGTCACCGGCCTCGGCAGCTTCGAGTGCTTCTTCGCCGACGGCCCGGCCTTCGACCAACGTGACCGCCACCGTCACCGACTCCGACGGCGCCACCGACACCGACAACCAGATCGTGCTGGTCACCATCAGCAACGTGGCCCCGATCGTCACCCTCTCCGCCGGCAACGACCTCTCGGTCAACGAGGGCACCACCCACACCTACAGCTTCACCACCAGCGACCCGGGCGCGACACCTTCGCCCTGCTGTCGACCGACTGCGGCGCCAACGGCAGCCAGGTCGGACCGGCACCTTCAACACCGCCACCGGCGCCGGCAGCTTCGACTGCTCCTTCCCCGACGGCCCGGCCTCGAGCAGCGTCAGCGTCCAGGTCGAGGACTCCGACGGCGCCGACAGCAACACCGCCACCCAGACGGTGACGATCGCCAACGTCGCGCCGACGGTGACGTCACCGCCGGCGCCGGCCAACGAGGGTCAGACCAGCACACCTACACCTTCACCACCAGCGATCCGGGTGCCGACACCTTCAGCCTCGGACACCGACTGCGGCGCCAACGGCACCAGGTCGGGGGCCGACACCTTCGACCCGACCGCCGGCGCCGGCAGCTTCGACTGCACCTTCCCCGACGGCCCCGCCACCTCGACCGCAGCGTGACGGTCAGCGACTCCGACGGCGCGCCCCGACACCGACACGCCGCGCGGTGACCATCGCCAACGTGGCGCCGACCGTCACCCTGTCGCGCAACGACCTGACCACGGTCAACGAGGGCACCCAGCACACCTACAGCTTCAGCACCACCGACCCGGGCGCCGACACCTTCGCCCTGCTGGCGACCGACTGCGGCGCCAACGGCAGCCAGGTCGGACGCCGACACCTTCAACACCGCCACCGGGGCGGGCAGCTTCGAGTGCAGCTTCTCGACGGCCCCGCCGAGCTCGACCGTCAGCGTCACCGTCAGCGACGCCGACGGCGCCCGCGACACCGACACCCTCGCCGTCACGGTCAACAACGTGACGCCCAGCGTCAGTCCTGAGCGGTGACGCCACGGTCGACGAGGGCAGCACCCACACCTACAGCTTCACCGTCACCGATCCGGGCGTCGACACCCTCGCCATCACCACCGCCTGCGGCTCAACGGCGCCAAGGTCGCGGCTCCGACACGTACAACGCCCGTCACCGGCGCCGGCAGCTTCGACTGCTTCTTCGCCGACGGCCCGACTCGACCACCGTGACCGCCACCGTCAACGACTCCGACGGCGCCGCCGACACCGACACCCAGATCGTGCGGTCACCATCAGCAACGTGGCCCCGGACGGTCACCCTGTCAGCCGGCAACGACCTGACGGTCAACGAGGGCACGACCCACACCTACAGCTTCACCACCACCGACCCGGGCAGCGACACCTTCGCGCTGCTGTCGACCGACTGCGGCGCCAACGGCAGCCAGGTCGGACCCGACACGCTTCAACACCGCCACCGGCGCCGGCAGCTTCGTGTGCTCTCTTCCCCGACGGCCCGGCCTCGAGCATCGTCAGCGTCCAGGTCGAGGACTCCGACGGCGCCGACAGCAACACCGCCACCCAGACGGTGACCATCGCCAACGTCGACGCCGACGGTGACGATCACCGCCGGCGCCGTGACCGCCAACGAGGGCCAGACCGAGGTCTACACCTACACCGTCAGCGATCCGGGTGACGACACCCTGACCGTGGTCGAGAGCTGCGGCGCCAACGGCACCTACGCCGCCGACGCCCTCGCCAACAGCTTCGAGTGCACCTTCCCCGATGGCCCCGCCACCTCGACCGTCAAGGTCACCGCCAACGACGAGGATGCGGGTCCCGCCTCGGAGGACACGCGCCTGGTGACCATCGCCAACGTGGCGCCGACGGTCGACCCTGAACGGTGCCGACACGCCAACGAGGGCGACACGAAGGTCTACACCTACACCGTCACCGACCCAGGTGATGACGCCGCCACGACCGTGGTCGAGAGCTGCGGCGCCAACGGCACGCGCACCGACACGGCGACCGCCAACCACTTCACCTGCACCTTCCCGGATGGTCCGGCCAACTCGCTGGTCAAGGTCACCGCCGACGACGGCGACCCGACCGACAACATCGGCTCCGACGAGATCGACGTGACCATCGCTAACGTGGCGCCCACGGTCACCTTCGTGGCGCCGCTCACGACTTCGGCGACTGAAGGACAATCAAAGACCTTCACATTCAGCGTGTCGGACCCCGGTCTCGACGCGTTTGCCAATCTCACTGGCTTCCCCGACTGCGGAAGCGGCAACCTGCTCGTTACTGGGTCCTACATGCCGACGAGCAGCGGCGGCACGTTCCAGTGCACGTTCGCCGATGGTCCATCCACGTCGACGGTTCGGATGCGCGTCAAGGATACCGACGGCGAGTACAGCAACATTGCCTCGCAGTCAGTGACCGTGGGTAACGCCAAGCCGGCGCTGTCGAGCCCGGTATTCACCTACAACCCTTATACCGGAAGCGCCTCAGCCCGGATCGACTTCTCAGATCCCGGCTGGCCCGATACGCACTCGGCGGTCTTCAATTGGGCTGGCTCGACCGATGCGGGCACGTCCTCACTCATCGAGCACGCTCCGGCGGACGCGACAGGACGCTTCTCGTCGAGTCACGAATTCGGCCCTGGCTGCATCACTGGAGCGGTCACTGTGGCGGTGACGGACGATGACGGTGGGTCAGCTACCTACACGTTCGCCCCAACGGGCACGCTTGCACGCTATTCGGCGGTCTGGCAGGCGCCTGTCAAAGACGGCATGCGCAACGTAGTGAAGCAAGGGAACGTGATTCCGCTGAAGATCCGGATCACGGACTGCCTCGGTAACTCGGTCATCGGCAAGACGCTGACCGTGGGAGTCACACAAGGCGTCGTCTACGCTGAGGACATCAACGACGGAACAGCGATTTTGCCGACTGAATCGGTTGGGTCGCACGCCGACGGCATCATGCGGTACCTCGACAGCCACTACATGTACAACCTGGCGACCAAGCCGCTGAAGGTTGGCCTGCCGTACACGATCGTGATCCGCGACGGCTCGCAGATCGTCACGACCGCGGTGATTGAGCCCAAGAAGTAGCTCGCAAGGCGCCGCCAATCCCGAAAGGCGGGCCGTATGGCCCGCCTTTCGGCGTCCGGGCGCTAGCATCGGCGCTCGTGGGAGGCAAGCCGATCAGCACGCGAGGCGTCGTCTTTCGTGGCCCCGCGCGCAGCCGCGGATCGAAGAGCTGACGCTCGACGAGCCGCGGCGATGGCGAGGTCCTCGTGCGGATGGCCGCCGCCGGGGTCTGCCACTCGGACCTCCACGTCGTCGACGGCGAGTGGGAGCGACCGGCGAACGTCGTGCTCGGCCACGAGGGCGCGGCGATCGTGGAGCGACTCGAGCTCGGCGACCGCGACGTCAGTGCGCCGCTCGACGGGGCCTCGCCGAGGGCGACCTCGTCGTGCTCGCCTGGACGGCGCCGTGCGGGTCGATGCGCGAGCTGCCGGCGTCAGGAAGCGTGGCTCTGCGCCACGCCGGCGGGAGCGGGCATCGGCTGGCTCCGGAGGACGTGCGGCTGCGGCGGCCGGACGGCGAGCGCGATCGGCGCCTACTCCGGGATCGGCACGTTCGGGGAGCGGCAGGTCGTCGCGCAGGAGGCAGCGATCCCGATCGATCCGTCGACGCCGCCGGAGATCGCGGCGCTCATCGGCTGCGCCGTGACGACCGGCATCGGTGCGGTGCTCAACACGGCGCGGGTGCGAGCCGGGCGAGAGCGTGGTCGTCATCGGCGCGGGCGGAGTCGGGCTGTCGGTCGATCATGGGAGCGGCCCTCGCGGGCGCCGTCGCCGATCATCGCCGTCGACACGCAGCCGTCCAAGCTCGAGCTCGCGCGACAGGGCGGGCGCCACGCACGCGATCGGTCCGCGACCGAGGCGGTGACTGGCGAGGCGGAGCCGATCACGTCTTCGAGGCGATCGGCCTCCGGCAGACCGTCGAGCTGGCGATCGACCTCGTCCGGCCGGGCGGCAGCGTCACGCTCGGTGGGCATGACACCGCAGGGGGAGCGGGCCGGGATCGACGTCTACCGCTTCGTCGAGGATGGCAAGATGATTCGAGGCTCGAACTACGGCTCCGCCGACGCCTGCAGTCGACTTCCCGCGCATCGCGGAGGACTACGCCGCCGGCCGTCTGCCGCTCGACCTGCTGATCACGGAGCGGATCGACCTCGAGGGTGTCCCGGGCGCGCTCGATGCGATGCGGCGGGGCGACGGAGCGCGCAGGGTCGTGTCTTCTAGCGCCGATACCGCTCCGGAGGCGGCGCCGAGCCCTTTGTCGCCCGGAGGATCCGGTCGATCTCCTCGCGATACCGGGCACCCGAGGCGTGGCGCCGGAGCCAGGTGAGGTAGTCGGGGTCCCGACGGGCGATCTCGCCGATCGTCCAGCCCTCGTATCGTCCGAAGTCGAGGCGCTTCTTGCTGCCATCGGCGTCAAGCGGGCCGCGCGACGCCCCGTGCGTCGACCCCTCCGCAACGCTCGTCGGAGGTGCGCGACGACGATCCGCCTCCCACAGCCGCCGTTTCAGGGGATCTCGCACGGTCGCGTAAGCCCAGTTCAGGTCGGTCATGCGGCGCTCCTCCGCGGCGTTCAACGGCGTTGACGCATCGGGATGGACCTTGCGGGCGAGGACCCGGAAGGCGGCCTTGACGACGTCGATATCGGCATCCGGCTGCACCTGGAGGATCCTGTACGGATCACGCTTCTCCATCGGCAGGCCGCGGTCAGGTCAGCGCGCGCTCGACGACCTGCCGCAGGACGGGCAGCGGGAGGGCGCCGTCGCCGAGCACCACGTCGTGGAAGCGCTTGATGTCGAAGCGCGATCCCTGGCGTTCGCGCGCTTCGGCGCGGAGCTGGAGCAGCTCGCGCTGACCGAGCTTGTAGGCGAGGGCCTGGCCGGCGTAGGCGATGTATCGGTCCACCTCGTTGGCGATGTTGTTCTCGCCCAGCGCCGTGTGCTCTGTCATGAAGTCGATGGCCCGCTGCCGCGTCCAGCCCATGGCGTGGATGCCGGTGTCGACGACGAGCCGCGATCCACGCCAGGCGTCGAAGCTGAGGACGCCGAAACGGTCGGTCTCGCCGCTCAGCAGCCCCATTTCCTCGCTCAGCCGTTCGGTGTACAGGCCCCAGCCCTCGATGAAGGCGGTGCAGCCGTTGAAGCGGCGGAAATCGGGCAGCTCGTCGAGCTCCTGGCCGATCGCGAGCTGGAGGTGATGGCCGGGCACAGCCTCGTGGAAGGCGAGCGTCTCGGCCTCGTACCGCGGGCGCGTCTCGGGCGCGTAGGTGTTGAGGTAGTACTGGCCGGGACGGGAGCCATCCGCCGCGGGCTCGCGGTAATACGCGATGGTCGAGTGCTTCTCCTCGTGCGGCTGCATGACGACGACCTCGCAGGGGGCCTGCGGCAGGCGACCGAACCAATCGCCGATGGCGGCGTTCGCGCGCTCAAGAGAGGCCCGCGCCACCGCTTCGATCTCCTCGCGTGAGCGAAAGTGGAGCGCCGGGTCCTCGCGCAGCGCCCGCAGTGTCTCCGCCAGGCCGGTCGTTCCCAGAAGCGCGCGCCCGAGCTCGATGAACTCCGAGTCGACGCGTCGAATCTCCTCCAGGCCGATGGCGTGGATCTCCTCCGGAGCCATCTCGACCGAGGTGTGAGCCCGGACAAGCAGGGCGTACGCATCGGCGCCTCCAGGGAGGTGCGACAGGCCGGGCCGATCGTCAGCTCGTGCGTGCGGGGCGATCTCATCGGCGATGAGCGCCTGGTATCGCTCGTAGGCGGGCCGGATCTCGTTGGCGATGATCCCGAGCAGCTCGTCCCGGATCTCCGGCACCATCTCGGCCGGCGTTGCGAGCGGCCACTCCTCGTCCGGGCGCTCGAGCACCTCGTCGATCTGCTCGATGACCTTGGCGCAGAGGGTCGCGACGCCGATGCGGCCGTCGGCGGCGCCGCGCCGCAGGTCGTCACCGGCCCGGTCGAGGTAGGCGGGCATCGCGCGCCAGCGAGCCAGGAGCGCGTCGGCCTCGGCGGCGTTGCCGGCTGGCTGGTACGAGGGGATGTTGAGGAGCTCGACCTGCGGCCCGTCCATGGGATCGACGTTGAACGCGCCAAGGTCCGCGCTCACGAAGGCACGGTCCGTGGCGATGGCATGGGCCAGGGCCGCCCACGTCACCTGGTCGTCGCTCGGAACCTCGGTGAGGCGCTGGTCGAAGGCCTCCAGCTGCGCACGCCATGCTTCGCGGCCGGTCGGGGAGTTGTCCTCGAGGCGGTCGTTGTAGCGCCGATCGCCAAGCGCCGTCGCAAACGCGGGATGGCGCTCGAGGAACGCTTCCCAGTACTCATCGGCCAGCTGGCGGAGCGCGGTCGGCCCGACGGCGGTCGTCACGCCGCCATGCTAGCGATCAGCGCGGCATCTGGGTCGCGTGCGGCGCCGGCCCTTCGTCCTCGTCCTTGTCGGTCTCGGGCGCCTCGCCCTGCGGCCGTTGCGCATCGCCGACCTCGCCGAGCGCGGCGTCCGGATCGGTGATCGGGTTGGGGATCTCGGCATCCTCGAGCTGCTCGACACTGTCCTTCGTGCGATCGCTGTCCATCGGGTCACCTCCTGCACAAGACCGATGCAAGCCGCGCGCCGTTCGACATATGCTCCACGCCCATGCAGGACAACTACTGAGCCGATGCCCGTCGAGATCGTGACCGGACTGCTCCTGGCCGGCGCCGTGCTGCTCTCCGGCGTTGCGACGTGGCAGCCCGTCCTGCGACGCCCGATCGCCGCTCTCGCCATCGCCGCGACGGCCCTCTACGCCGCATTCATGATCGTCGTCGTGGGTGCGCTCTCGAACATGGACTCGGGCGAGTCGGTCGGGTGGCTCACCTACGCGCTGGCGCTCGTGATCGTGGTCGTGGGGCTCGGTCTCGCCTGGTACGTCTTCCGGGGTGGCGAGCGCGAGGCTTCCTGAGCGGAGGCGGCCGGGCTCAGCCCATGCCGCGGAGGCGGAGGAACTCGGCGTTGGAGGAGTCGCGACCGAGGAATCCCCGGACGAGCTCCTCGGCGTCGCGTGAGCCGTTCGGCTCGAGGATCTCGCGCCGGTAGTCCGCGCCCACCGACGGCGAGAGGATCCCCTCGTTGGCGAATCGGCTGTACATGTCGTCGCCGATGACATTCGCCCACAGGTATCCGTAGTAGCCGGCGTCGTAACCGCCAAGCAGATGCCCGAAGCCGGCGAGCATGAACGTGCCTTCCGGGTACGGCATGCCGGTCACGGCGTACGTTCGCCGCAGCGCGGCATCGAGGTCCGGCGTGGTGGGCTCTGCATGGAGCGCCAGGTCGATCTGACCGTAAAACGCCTGCATCGCCGTCTTCAGGCCGACGTTCACGAAGCGCGAGCCCCGCAGCTGCTCCGCCAGGTCGGCCGGCATCGGCTCGCCGGTCTGGTAGTGCCGAGCGAAGCGCCCGAGGACCGATGGGTCCCACGCCCAGTGCTCCATGATCTGGGAGGGAGCCTCCACGAAGTCCCACTCCGTCTCGCCGCCGCTGAACCGTGCGAACTCGGCGCGGCTCAGGCTGAGGTGGAGGATGTGCCCGAACTCGTGGAACAGCGTGGTCACCTCGGTGTGCTTGAGGAGCGACGGCCGATCCGCCGAGGGTGGCGTGAAGTTGGCGACGATGGCGCTCACCGGTGCGACCTGGCTGCCGTCGGCGGCGCGGTGTCCGATGACGAGCGTGAACGCCGCGGCGTGGCCGAACTTCCCGTCACGTGGGAAGAGGTCCGCGTAGAAGTGGGCCACGCTGCGACCGGAGCCACGGTCGAGGATCTCGTACAACCGCACGCTGTCGTGCCAGGCATGCGCCTCCTCGATGACCCGATAGTCGAGCCCGAGGACCTCGCCGGTGATGTCGAACATGCCCTGGACGACGGCTTCGAGCGGGAAGTACTCGCTCACCTCGTCCTGGTCGATTCCGTACTCTTCGCGCCGCATCATGGTGTCGGCGTAGCGCCAGTCCCACGGCTGGACCGCCTCGCCGTCAAGGCCGATCCGGGAGGCGAGCGCGTCGAGGTCGGAGCGAACCGTCGCGTCGAGGGCGGGGAGCAGCTCCTCGTAGAAGGTTCGGACCCGCGCCGGGTCCTTTGCCATCTTGAGCTCCATGGCGTGGTGGGCCCAGGTGGGCTCGCCGAGGATCTCGGCGATTCGACGCCGCAGCTCGAGAGCTTCCTGGAGCAGCGGCCGGTTGTCATCGATCGCCCTGCTCCAGTCCTTGTCGAACAGCGCCCGCCGCAGCTCTCTGTCGTTCCCTTGCTCGAGGAACGGAAAGACCTCCGGGTAGTCGAGGCTCACGCGGAAGGTGGCTTCATGCTCTCCGGGGCTCAGCCGCTCGATGTACGCGTCGCCCAGGCCGTCGAGCTGCTCCCGCGTGACGTCGATGCCGTCGCGGAACTCGTTGAGGTTCCGCTGGAACGCAACCTCGACCTCGACGAGGCGGTTTCGCAGCGTTTCGAGCTCGTTTCGCTTGGCCCCGTCCAGCTCCTGCCCTGCGCGGCGGAAGTCGCGCAGCCAGTGCTCCAGGAGACGCGCCCGCTCCCCGCTGAGAGCCTGAGCGTCGTCTGTCGTGGCGAATGCACGGACCGCCTCGAACAGGTCGCGGCGGAAGGCGACGGCGACCCGCCATTTGCTGAGGCGCTCCTCCGCATCGGTGCCGGCGTCGCGCACATCGGCATCGGGGTGGACCTGTCCCATGAATGCGCCGATGCCATAGGCCCGCATGAGGTCTGCCCAGGCAAGCTCGAGCGGCAGCAGGGTGGCGTCGAACGATGGCGCCGCCGCGACGGCACCCGCCACGAGCGCGTCGGCATCCGCAATGGCGGCATCGGTCGCATCGCGAACTGATTGGGCTGTCACCGTGGCGAAGTCGTGAAGCATCGGGGGCATCCTAGCGTTGGCGGCTGCGATCGGCATCGGTCATGCATGAGATACCCCACCCCGCACCGATGGAGATCAATGCCCCGATTCGGATACGCGCTCAGCAGCGAAGAGCACCGGCCCGCGGACCTCGTGCGAAACGCCGCACTGGCCGAGGAGGCCGGGCTGGAGTTCGCGCTCATCAGCGACCACTACCACCCGTGGGTCGATGCCCAGGGCCACTCCGCGTTCGTCTGGACCGTCCTCGGCGGAATCGCGCGCGAGACGAAGCGGCTCGAGGTGGGGACCGGCGTCACCTGCCCGATCATCCGCACCCACCCAGCCATCATCGCCCAGGCAGCAGCGACCACCGCCGACCTCTTCGATGGACGATTCTTCCTGGGGATCGGAACCGGGGAGAACCTCAACGAGCACATCCTCGGCGACCACTGGCCAATCTACGACGACCGGCGCGAGATGCTGATCGAGTCGATCGAGATCATCCGCGGGCTGTGGAAGGGCGAGCTGTACAGCCACCGCGGCGATCATTACGTGGTCGACAACGCCCGGATCTACACCCTGCCGGAGACGCCGCCGCGGATCATGGTGGCGGCCGGTGGCCCCGAGTCGGCGTCGATGGCCGGCGAGCACGGCGATGGCCTGATCATCACGTCACCGGAGGCCGAGGTGATCGATGCGTTCCGCGCCGTGGGCGGCGAGAAGAAGCCGATCTACGGGCAGGTCACGGTGTGCTGGGCGAAGTCGGAGGAAGAGGCGACGAAGACGCTGCACACGATCTGGCCGAACGCCGGCGTCCCGGGCGAGCTGTCGCAGGAGCTGGCGTTGCCGCGCCACTTCGAGCAGGCCTCGAGCATCGTGACGCCCGAGATGCTCGTCGAGCACACGCCGGTCGGCCCCGACCCTGAGCGCTACCTGGCCTCGGTCCGCGAGTATCTCGATGCCGGGGTCGAGAACGTTTATGTGCACCAGGTCGGGCCGGACCAGGAGGGGTTCCTGCGCTTCTTCACCGATGAGCTCCAGCCGGAGCTGACCAAGCTGTCGTCACGCGAGCCCGTCGCCGTCGGCTGATCCGGCACTAGCATGCGCCGGTGAGCAGCATCCGAACCTGCCAGCGCAGCTTCATCTGAACGTTTTCACCGGCCTCGGGCGTCGGTGTAGGCAGTGACCATCGACGCCGCAGCCCTGCACGGCTCCGATGCGACGGCCGCGGCCGACGCATTCACCGCCCTTGTGGAGCTGCGCCTCGATGACAGCTTCCGCCTGGCGCAGCTGATCCTGCGCAGCCCGGCCGATGCCGAGGACGCGATAAATGACGCGTTTCTCGCCGCGTGGAACGGCCGCCGAACACTCCGTGATCCGGCGCGGCTCGATGCCTGGTTCAGCCGGATCGTCCTCAACGCCTGCCGGGATCGGCTGCGGCATCGGCGGCGTCACCCGGTGGAACGGCTGCCCGATGAGCCGGTCCTCCGCGCGCCCGACCGGCATGCGGTCGTCGACGACCGGCTCGCGATAGAAGCCGCGTTCGACCGTCTGAAGCCGGATCACCGGATCGTCCTCGTCCTGCGCTTCTATCGAGACCTCACGGTCGACCAGATCGCCTCGGTTATCGGGGTTCCGGCCGGCACCGTGAAGTCCCGCCTCCACCATGCGCTGCGCGATATGCGCGGTGTCCTCGACCACCCAGGGGTAGACCGATGACCCGGCGCGATCCGAACGCATCAACCCAGCTCGAGGAGCGCGTGGCGGCCTGGCTGCACGCCACCTCGATCGAAGCTCCGTCGTCGTCGCTGCGCGACCGGTTGGCGGCGATCCCATTGACCGATCAGGGGCGCCAGCCAGCTCTCGCCGGTCGGCTCCTCGCCATCGGCCTGACGGTTGCGGCCGTGGTCGTGGTCGCGGTTGGAGCCTTCCTGCTTCTGGGCCGCGATCGCATCGGATCTCAGCTACCTGGTGGGACCTGCGCCGGCGACGCCGATGCGCTCCTCCGCGACGCGGTCGAAGACCTCCGTGGGGCTGAAGGGTATCGATGGACCGAGGAGAACGAGATGTGGGGTTTCGATCCGGCGTTTCCGATCTCCGCGGACGATCCTCACTACGCGTGGAGCGGCTATCGGGGGGAGGGTGCGTACCTTAGTCCGGATCGACTCCTGGTCGTCGCGACCGACGATGACGACCCGGAGCGCACTCTGGGGCCGGGCGGCTACGATCGGTTCCTCAGTGTCGGCGGCCAATGGTGGGGATTCATCGCAGGCGGCCTTGCCGACCCCACCCCGAGTGGCACGATCGTCGAGTGGCAGGAGCTGCCGGTCGGCTCATCGGCCCGTGACTTCGTGCCGAACTACCTGCTTACGTCGACACTCGCACGCGACCTTCCGCTTGCTCCCGGATCCCTCTCAGGAGAGCTGCCGGGGAGTGGGGGATGCACGATCGTCCGAACATTGAGCTTCATCACACCCAGCGGAAGCGAGCCTGGGCCGCCATACGTGATCGGCGTCAGGCTCGACGCGGATGGCAGGCTCATGGCAGGCGCGTTCGAATCCGTCACCGACGAGACCCCGGAGGACCGTCGCGGCAACGTCCGCCATCGCTTCGAGATCAGGTACGAGGTTCCCGATGCCTCGGAGTTCACGCCACCAGCTGGGCCGATTCTCACGCCTGAGCCGGTTCCGACTCCGTGACGCCATCGAGCACGGCCGGCAGGTTGTCCCCGCTACCTCACAGGGTGATTCCGTACCGGGCCTGGAGCTCGTCCGACCAGTCGTTGAGGATATCGAGCCCGTAGGCCTCAGCGGCGGCGTTGTAGCGCTTGGTCCACTCCGGACCGTGCTCGCGGAGGATCGGCGCGATCTCTTCGAAGTAGTGCTCGAGCCCACCAGGGCTCACGACCTCGAGGACCCGCGCCGGCTGGTCCGCGAGGTTCCACATCGCGTGCGGAACGTCGCGCGGCTTGATCAGCCAGCTGCCGGTGGGGACTTCCTCGACGGTGCTCTCGCCGGTGCGGACGCCGATCGGTCCCGCGAGGACGAGCGAGAACTCATCTTCGCGCGTGTGGGCGTGGGGCTTGATGAGCGTCCGCGGCGGGATCGTGACCTCGAGGATCGACACCGCTCCAGCCGACTCGTCCGCGCCGGCGCCCCAGCGGAACACGACCTCGTTGAGCTGGACGACGTGAGAATCCTCGGGGAGGATGACCTTGGGTTCCATGGCGGCATGATGACACCCGCCGACTTCAGGCGGGAGCGCCCATGGCGGGCGGGGAGGAGCGCGTCGAGAACCCGGCGATGATCCAGGTGAACCCGGCCATCAGCAGCATGACGCCCACGTACACGCCGATGACGAGGCCTGAGACCGGGATGTTCGTGAGGACCCACAGTCCGAAGAGGATGTTGATCACGCCGAAGATGATGATCAGCCAGCGGTTCGGCAGATCTCTGGTGAACGCCGCCCACAGCCGGATCACGCCGTCGATGATGAGCAGCAGCCCGACCACGACGGTCAGCGCCACCACGCCCTCCAGCGGGTTGGCGATGATGTCGAAGCCGACGAGGATGTAGAGCACGCCGAGGGCGATGTTCAGGATGCGGCCCCCGAGCGAGCTGCCGCTCATGAACGCGCCGACGATCTCGACGACGCCACCGATGACCAGCGCCCAGCCGACGATCACCGTCGTCACCAGCGTGGCGTCGATCGCGTTGTAGAGCGCGGCGAAGCCGAGGATCACGAGCAGCACGCCGAAGGCGACGAACCAACCCCACCCCCCTCTGGACTCCGTGATTGATGGGTCTGGGTTGAGCGCCTGCATGTGGATCCCGACCTCCCTGGTGATTGCGACCCGTGCCGAAGTGGCTGGTCCGCATCGGATCATAGAGCCGCGGGCGCACGACGCTTGTCCCCGCCACGCATGCGACATGTGTCGCATGGGCTGCCGCATCGGCAGTGCTAGCGTCGGATCCAACCGCAGAATCCGAGGCACCAACGGTCGGCCCGGCGCTTTCGCCCGCCGACCATGGCAGTTCCATGGGCACCCGTCCCACCGACACATCGCACCTCTCGTCAGCGACCGGACCACGCACGACCACCCCCGTGCCGGAGCCACAGCTGCCCCGATTCACGCGCTGGCTTCGGCCAGTGGTCGACTGGGTGGCCCGCATCGACGCCAGCGTGCATCGCAAGCTGCTCTTCGGCTTCATGGCCGGTGCGCTCCTGCTGGTCGGGATGGCCGGCCTCAGCCTGCTGGTCATCGAGCGGATGGATGCCCGCATGCAGGAGCTCGATCGGGTCCAGGAGAAGTCGAGCCGCGCGCAGCAGGCCCTCTACTCCATCACGGCGCAGAGCCACTACCGCGCGATGGCGCTGCTGACGAACGACGAGGAGTGGAACGAGCGGATCGTCGTCGCCAAGGCGACCTTCGTCGACCTCGTCGACGCAATGGCCATCGACGAGCCCGATGACGCCGCCTTCTTCGCCGAGGTTCGCGAGGTCAACGAGGGCTTCAACGACTCGAGCGAGGCGGTCCTCGCGCTCTACGAGTCCGGTGACATCCCGGGCGCGACGCGACTCCACATCGATGAGGAGCACACGGCATCCCACGTTCTCGAGGCCGAGATGCGTGAGCTGATCGACGCGGCGGTGCTCGAGGCGACGGCGGCCCGCGCCGCATTCGCCGACGACCGCACCCTGCTCGCGATCATCGTGGTCGCCTTCTCGGCGGCCAGCGTCGCGATTGCCATGAGCCTCGGCTTCGCGTTGTCGTGGGCGTTCATCCTGCCGGTACGCAAGATGGAGAGCGCGCTCGCGTCGATCACCAACGAGGACTTCAGCCAGCGCGTCGAGGTCCCGAATCGAGACGAGCTCGGCGGGCTTGCCCGAGACGTGAACGCGACGAGCGATCGGCTCGCCCAGCTGTTCGACGACCAACATGCGCTTGCGGCACGGCTCACCGCCACGAACGCCTCGCTTGCCCGGGCGAGCCAGGCGAAGTCGGAGTTCCTCGCAAGCGTGAGCCACGAGCTGCGCACGCCGATGAACGCCATCCTCGGCTTCACCGATGCCCTGCTGGCCGGCGTCGATGGACCGCTGAACGAGGAGCAGACGAGCTCGCTCGGCTGGGTCCAGCGTGGCGGCCGCGACCTGCTCGGCCTGATCAACGAGATCCTCGACCTGTCGAAGATCGAGGCCGGCAAGCTCGCCGTCGATCCGCAGCCATTCGACCCGGGCGAGCTGATCGAGTCGGTGGTGGCGCAGCACCGCTCACTGGCGGTGCAGAAGGGGATCAAGCTCCGCTGGGAGAGCCGCGGCACGCCGCCAGAGGTGATCCTCGACCCACAGCGGGTGCGGCAGATCCTCGTCAACCTGATCGGCAACGCGCTCAAGTTCACCGAGCGCGGGGAGGTCACGGCGATCAGCGACGGTGATGCCGTCGGCCGGCTCCATGTCGCCATCCATGACACCGGGCCCGGCATTGACCCCGAGCAGCACGAGGCGATCTTCGAGGAGTTCGGCCAGGCTGGCCGCGACACGCCCGGGACGGGCCTCGGCCTCGCCATCAGCCGACGCCTGTCGCGGGTGATGGGCGGCGACGTGACGGTCGAGAGCCAGCTCGGGTCCGGAACGACCTTCCACCTGACCCTGCCGCTCGACTGCCGCCTCGTCGCCCCGGTGGCGGACGGGTCCGATGCCCCCGAGCCGGAGGGTGGCGAGCTGGTGCTGCTGAGCGTGGACGACGACCCATCGGTCGCGCCCCTGCTGCGCAAGATGCTGACCGACCATGGCTACCGCGTCGTCGCCTCACCGAGCGCCCACGCCGCGGTTGACGATGCGCGACGGCTGCGCCCCGCCGCGATCCTCCTCGACGTCCTCATGCCCGGGCGTGGTGGCGACGAGATCCTGGCCGAGCTGAAGCAGGATCCCGCCACCAGCGGGATCCCGGTCATCATCCTCTCGGTGGTCGAGCCCTCGGAGGTCCCGTCGAGGGCAGAGGCACACCTCGGCAAGCCGGTGCGCAAGGATGCGCTGCTGCGCATCCTCGCCGAACAGGGAGCCGCCCCGGCGGGCCAGGTCTGATGGCGGTCATCGTGCTGGTCGAGGACACGCCCGCCAACCGGGCGCTCGCCACGAAGCTCCTGACGGCAGCCGGGCACGAGGTGATCACCGCCGGAACCGGGAACGATGGCGTCGCGCTCGTCGCCGAGCGCGCGCCGGACCTCGTGCTGATGGACCTCGGGCTGCCGGACATCGACGGCCAGGAGGCATTGCATGCGATTCGCACCACCGTGCCCGGCGGTTCGACGCTCAAGGTGATTGCGTTCACCGCCCACGCGATGGTCGGCGACCGCGAACGTGCCCTCGAGGCCGGGTTCGATGGCTACCTCAGCAAGCCCATCGACTTCTCCACGTTCGCGGCGCGCGTCGAGGAGCTGCTGCCGTGAAGCGCCCGCAGGCTCTCATCCTCGTCGTCGACGACGAGCCGGCCAACCGCGCGCTGCTGCGCAAGCTCCTGACCCACCACGGGTACGACGTCGTCGAGGCCGAGGACGGCGCGGGCGCGCTTGTCGCGGTCGAGGAGCACGACCCGGACCTGGTCTGCCTCGACGTCATGATGCCGCGCCCGGACGGCGTGGAGGTCTGCCAGCGGCTGCGCAGCCAGCCACGGCACGCCGGCCTGCCCATCCTCCTGCTCACCGCACTCGACCGCCCGGAGGATCGGGCCCGCGGGCTCGAGGCGGGCGCCAACGATTTCCTATCCAAGCCGTTCGACGAGATCGAGCTCACCGCGAGGATTCGGTCACTGCTGCGCACGAAGGCACTGCAGGATCGGATCGGCGACCTCCTCGGCCAGTACGTGAGCGAGAGCGTCGCGGCCGAGGCCCTTAGAGATCCGTATGCCGTGGCACTCGGCGGCGACCGGCGCCATGCCACCGCCCTCTTCGCGGATGTCCGCGGCTACACCGCGCTCGCGGCCGAGCAGCCGCCCGAGGTGATCCTGGACCTGCTCAACAGCTACCTGACCGTGGTCATGGACGCGGTGGAAACCGAGGGCGGCACCGTGGCCGATCTCCTGGGCGACGGCATCTTCGCCTTCTTCGGCGCCCCCGTCATGCACTCGGACGATCCGGCGCGGGCGGTGCGAGCGGCGCTGGCGATGCAGGAAGCCGTCGCCTCGCTCGAGATTCCGTCGATGCCGGGCGTTCGCCTCCAGACCGGAATCGGCATCACCACGGGCGAGGTGATCGCCGGCAATATCGGGTCGGAGCGTCGCATGCACTACGCCATCGTGGGCGAGGCGGTGAACCTGGCCTCGCGGCTGCAGGCCGCCGCCGGACCCGGCCAGATCCTGATCGACGAGCCGACCCATGCGATCGTCGACGAGCTCGTCCAGGCGCAGGACCTCGGAAGCCTCAGGCTGACCGGCAAGGGAGCGTGGGTGCGGGCGTACAACGTTCTCGGTCTCGCACACGCCGTGGTGACTCGGTAGAGTCACGCGGTGCCCAGCCGCAGGGAGCCGATCGCGCCGCCGCTCCTGAAGATCGGGTGGCCCCAGGCGCTCGCGTGGCGGATGAGGCGCCAGCTACTGGATCCCGTGGGCAGCCTCTCGGTCCCCGATGTGGTTCGTCGGCTCGGCGGGGTCCAGTCACAGGTCGCCTCGTCAGCCGAGCTCGCCGTGCGAGTGCGTCGGCGCTCATCGGCCAAGGGAGAAGTGGCTCGCGCGCTCGCCGACGGCAGGTTGATCAAGACCTGGGCCATGCGGGGAGCGCTCCATCTGCTGACGCCGGAGGATGGCGGCGCCTTCCTCGCGCTGATGGCCGCGGGGCGCTCCTGGGAACGGCCGAGCTGGCAGCGAGCCTTCGGCGTCACGACGTCGTCGATGGATCGGTTCCGCGCCGTCGTGCGGGAAGCGCTCGACGGGACCAGCCTCACTCGAGAGGAGCTTGTGGCCGTGGCGCGGGCGGATCCAGGCCTCCGGCGCATGGCCGACGGCCTCGGCTCCGGCTGGGGAACGCTGCTCAAGCCCCTGGCGTGGCAGGGTGAGCTGTGCTTCGGTCCCAGCCAGGGAACCCGCGTCACATTCATGCGGCCGGACGACGCGAGCCCGCGATGGGCCGGCCTGCCCGATCCGGAGGACGCGGCTCCCGCCGCGATCGAGACGTACCTGCGCGCCTACGGACCGGCCGACGGCGAGGCCTTCGGCCGCTGGCTTTCCGGGGGCTGGTTCGGGAAGCGGCAGCTCCGCGCCTGGTTCGATGCCCTCGGCGACCGCCTCGCCCAGGTCGAGGTCGGCGGAGAGGCCGCGTTCGTGCTCGCCGAGGACCTCGACGACCTCGCGGCGACGCGTCCCAGCCGGGCCGTGCGGCTCCTGCCGGGATTCGACCAGTTCGTCCTTGGCCCGGGCACCAACGACGGCCATGTCACGGCGCCCGAGCGTCGGACCGCTGTGAGCCGTCAGAGCGGCTGGATCGCGCCGGTCGTGGTCCGCGGCGGCGCGGTGAGCGGGACGTGGCAGCTGGAGAAGGATCGAGTCACGGTCGAGTGGTTCGCGGAGGCCGGCCGCGTGCCGCGGAGCGCCCTGGCGGACGAGGTCGCGCGCCTCGCGTCGATCCTGGACCGACAGCTCGACTCCACCGTCGCGGTCGTCAGCTGAGATCCGCGCGGCGGCTGAGGGACAATCGGGTCATGAGCACGCAGTCTCCCGGCGTCGGCCAGCCGCGCATCGACCGCCCCGGCATCCCGGCCTCGTACGGAGTGACGAAGGCGACGCGCTACGTCGATTGGAGCCACATCGAGGAGCGATTGGCGGCCGACCGCATCTACTGGATCGCGACGTCCGCAGCAGACGCTCGTCCGCGTGTCCGCCCGGTGGACGGCCTGTACCTCGACGGTGTCATCTACGTCGGCGGGAGCCCGGAGACGCGCTGGGTCCGTCACGTGCGGTCCAACCCGAACGTCTCGCTCCACCTCGACGGCGTCGATGACGTCGTCATCGTCGAGGGCGTGGCCGAGGTGCTGACCGACATTCCCGAGGACCTTGCAGCCCGCCTCGCCGCCGCCTCGAACGAGAAGTTCCCCGAATACGCCATGACGCCAGCGTTCTACCGCGACAACGGCGCCATCGCCGTGCGTCCGCAGACGGTCATCGCCTGGACCGACGTGACGAAGGACCCGACGCGCTTCCGGTTCGGCTGATTCCGCGGGTCAGATCGGAAGCAGCACCGCCACGATGCCGACGAGGCTCCCGATGGCGAACGACATGAGGCCGATCTGGCGCGACCGGCGCCGGTCGCGCGCTTGCGCATCGGCATCGGCGACCGCCTCGGTGGCGCCGGCGCGGCCGAAGTTGAAGACACCCTGCGAGCCGTATGCCGCGCAGAACTTGAAGTGCGCCTGGAGGTAGCCGGACGCCGAGACCGCGGCCGGCAGAATGAGCGTCAGGCGCGCCAGCGGGGGAGCGTCAATCGCGACCAGAGCTGTCAGCAGACCCAGGCTCAGCAAGGCGCCGACGTGGCCCGCCTTGCGGCGCCGGGCGATCTCGGCCGGGCCGATGTTGCAGGTGCCGGGGACGTAGTGGTCGGCACCGGCGATCGGTGCCGCGTCACGCGCGAAGGTGGAAGCAGTCAATGCGAGGTCTCCAGGGCGGTCAAGAAGGGGCCGATGAGATTCGCGGCAATCGCCGGTCGGACAAGCATGCCACGATCCCGGGTTGGCCACCGGAATGCAGGAAGGAAACGATATGAGCATGAACTTCAACAGCATCCTGATCGGGTCGGAGGACCCGAAGCGTCTGAGCGACTACTACACCAAGCTTTTCGGTGAGCCCACGTGGAGCGACGGAGGTTACGTCGGCTGGCTGATCGGCTCCGGGGCGGTCACCGTCGGTCCGCACGACGAGGTGAGCGGCAAGAGCACGCATCCGGGCCGGATCATCTGGAACATCGAGAGTGCCGACGTGCAGGGTGACTTCGATCGCCTCAAGGCGGCCGGGGCGATCGTCGTACGCGAGCCGTACGGCTTCGAGGAAGCTCCCGGCTCCCTGATTGCCACCCTGGCCGACCCTGACGACAACTACTTCCAGCTGATGACCCCGATGGAGCCGAACCAGGCTTCCTGATCCTCGACGACCGAACGGGCCCGAACCTTGCTGGTGATCCACCGAATCCGTGGATAGACACGCCATCCCGAGCTGAAGAGTAGGGAGGTTGGTCGAGATGGGACACAGGCAACCGCTCACGAGTCGCTTCAGGCTCGGGGCCGTGGCCGCGGGCGCGATCCTCGTGCTGGCGGCATGCACCGCGGACGAGGGATCGGGCTCGGAGCCCGCCGGCAGCGATGGCGGCGGCGGTGACGCGGGTGGCTACCCGGATGGCAGCATCACGTTCATCGTGCCGTTCGCGGCAGGCGGTCCGACCGATACCGTCACCCGCCTGATTGCCGAGCCGATGGCGGCAGAGCTCGGCGTCGAGATCGTCGTGCAGAACGTCGAGGGCGCCGGTGGCACCGTCGCCGCCGACCAGGTCGCCAACGCCGAACCCGACGGCTACACCGTGCTGATGCACCACATCGGGATGTCGACAGCTCCGACGCTCTATCCCGAGCTGCCGTATGACCCGCTGACCAGCTTCGAGACGGTCGGGCTGGTGACCGAGGTGCCGATGACCTTCATCGGCAGCCCGAACTTCGAGCCGGAGACGATGGAAGAGCTCATCACCTACGTCGAGGAGAACCTCGATACGGTGACGTATGCGAACGCCGGTGTCGGCGCCGCGTCGCAGCTGTGCGGCCTGCTGTTCGAGACGGCGACCGGGCTCGACCTGACCGAGGTACCGTACGACGGAACCGGTCCGGCAATGGATGACCTCCTCGGCGACCAGGTCGACTTCATGTGCGACCAGACCACGAACACCTCCGAGCCGATCCTCGGGGATCAGGTGAAGGCGTACGCGGTCACCACGCCGGAGCGGGTCGAGACCCTCCCGGACGTGCCGACCACCGAGGAAGCCGGGCTGGGCGATCTCCAGGTGAGCGTCTGGCACGGCCTCTACGTGCCGGCCGAAACGCCGCAGGAGGTCGTCGATGCCCTGAACGCGGCCCTGCTGGTGGCGCTCGCCGACGAGACCGTCATCACGCGGCTCGCGGAGCTCGGGACGGCTCCGGTCCCGGCGGATCGAGCCACGCCGGCGGCGCACACCGAGCAGCTCGAGTCGCAGATCGAGCTGTGGAGGCCGATCATCGAGGATGCCGGCGTGACCGCCGGCTAGCGCAGCCGATTTAGGATGGGGCGGCGACCACGCCGCCCCATCGGTCTATCAGGAGGAGTGGAGGCAGGTGCCGACGGTCCGCCGCGCGCTCAAGGACATCCTGGCCGGCGCGATCTTCATCGCGTTCGGCCTTGCCTTCTCGATCGGCGCCCTCGCCTACGACCTCGGCTCGCCGCTCAACATGGGTGCGGGCTACGTCCCGCTGGCGTTGGGGCTCGTGCTCATCGGCCTCGGCGCCATCATCGCCGTCAAGGGCTTCATTGCCGGCGAGGGCGAGCCGATCGGCACGGTCGACTGGCGGGCCGTCATCCTGATCACGGCCTCGCTCCTCTTCTTCGGAATCACGGTCAGGGGCCTCGGCGTCGTCGGAGCGCTGTTCGGCGCGATCCTCATGGCCGCGCTGGCTCGCTCGGCCACCAGCTGGCGGGAGGCGCTGCTCATCGCCGGCGCGTTGACCCTCGTGTCGGTCCTCATCTTCGTCGTCGCCCTCCAGCTGCGGGTGCCGCTGGTCGGCCCGTGGATCCCGGTCTAGGCACGGGCGATGGAGCTCTTCGGCAACCTCGCGCTCGGACTCGAGACCGCGCTGACTCCCGAGAACCTGCTCTACTGCTTCATCGGCGTCGTGCTCGGCACCGCGGTCGGGGTGCTGCCGGGGATTGGCCCGACGGCCACGATCGCGCTGCTGCTGCCGATCACCTTCACGCTCGAGCCGGTCACGGCGCTCATCATGCTGGCCGGCATCTACTACGGCGCGCAGTACGGCGGCTCGACGACGGCGATCCTCATCAACCTGCCGGGGGAGTCGTCGGCGGCGGTCACCGCGATCGACGGGCACGAGATGGCGCGCAAGGGTCGGGCAGGGCCGGCGCTGGCCACCGCCGCCATCGGCTCGTTCATCGCGGGGACGGTCGGAACGATCGTCCTCGTTCTCTTCGCGCCGCCGCTGGCTGCCGTGGCGCTCACGTTCGGGTCGCCGGAGTTCTTCAGCCTGGTCGTGCTCGGATTGATCGCGTCGATCGCCCTGGCCAGCGGGTCGACCGTCAAGGCGCTGGCGATGATCGTCCTCGGACTGCTGCTCGGCACGATCGGCTATGACACCTTCACCCTCACGCCACGCTTCACGTTCGGAGTGCGCGAGCTGTACGACGGCATCAACTTCGTCTCGGTGGCGGTCGGCATGTTCGGCATCGCCGAGATCCTGCGCAACCTGGAAGGCGAGCAGACGCGCATGGTGGTCACCAAGGCGATCTCCAACCTGTGGCCGAGCGGCAAGGACTTCCGCCGCATGTCGATGCCGATCGTCCGCGGCACCGCGCTCGGATCGGTGCTCGGGATCCTTCCCGGTGCCGGCCACGTGCTCGCCTCGTTCGGTGCCTACTCGATCGAGAAGCGGCTGAGCAAGAACCCCGCGGAGTTCGGCCACGGCGCAATCGAGGGCGTCGCGGCTCCGGAGTCGGCGAACAACGCCGCTGCCCAGACGTCGTTCATCCCACTGCTGACGCTGGGGCTGCCGGCGCATCCGGTCATGGCGCTCATGATCGGCGCCTTCATCATCCACGGCATCCAGCCCGGACCGAACGTGATCAGGACCCAGCCGGAGCTGTTCTGGGGCCTGATCGTGTCGATGTGGATCGGCAACCTGTTCCTGATCCTGCTCAACCTGCCGCTCATCGGGATCTGGGTCCGGATGCTGACGATCCCCTACAAGATCCTGTATCCGGCGATCATCGCCTTCGCCTCGATCGGCACGTACTCGCTCGGCCTGAATCCATGGCACGTCTTCGCGATCGCCTTCTTCGGGCTGCTCGGCTACTTCCTCATCAAGCTCGGCTGCGAACCGGCGCCATTGCTGCTCGGCTTCGTGCTCGGGCCGCTGCTGGAAGACCACCTGCGACGCTCGCTGATCATCTCGCGCGGCGACCTGTCGATCTTCGTCACCCGACCGGTCTCGGCGATCCTGCTGATGATGGCCGTCGCGGCGATCGTGATCGCCGTGCTGCCCGCAATTCGAGAGGGGAGGGAGATGGTCTTCGTGGAGGAGGAGCCCTAGAGCTCGAGGGCCGACACCCAGGTGGTCGTCTGCTCCTCGATCAGCTCCGCGGGATCCGGGCTGAGCGCGGCCCGCTCGGGCGAGTCGTGGTATCGGCGGTCAGCCGCCTCGAATGCGGCGATGTCGCCGGGGTGCTCGAGCAGCCAGAGGAAGGTGCTGGTGGCATCCTGCCGTCCACGCGTGGGGCACGCTGAAGCCGATCGAGTGCCGGATCGGCAGAATCCCGCGCCTCCACGCGCCGACGAAGTCCTCGAGCGAACCATCTCGGATCCGGTACTCGCGCAGCTGGGTCGCCATCGGCGCCAGTCTATGCCCGCAACGTCGCGAGGCAGGCGCGCACGACCGATTCGGGTGGGCCGATGCGCGCCGTGCCGTTGCGCCAGGCGACGGCCTTCGCGTCGCCGGCCGCGGTCTCACACCACACGATCACGGCGCCGAGACGACGAAGCCGATCGTGGAAGGCGCGCTTGCCGGGCAACCCGCGACTCGCCAGGAATGCGTCATCGTTCGCGTCGACGAGCGTGCGGAGCGCAGTCATCGCCTCGCCGATGTCGCCGGAGGTCGCCTCTTCGGTGGCGATCACGAGGATGTTCGGAGCGCTCGGCGGCAGCTGTCGGAGTTTGCCAAGCACCGTTGCGGCGAGCGCTCGGTAGGTCGGCGTCCCATGCAGGCGCGTGACCTCCACGTTGCATGGGCGCCCGGAGTGGAGCGCCACGGAGAAGTCGGGTCCGCCCTTTGTCGATCCGTACGCCTCGAAGGCAAGATGGATGCGGCGATCGGCGAGGAGCAGGTGGGCGACTCGGAGCTCGGCCCTGACGTCGCGGCGTGACTCCGCCTCCGCCGCCGTGCGCAGCTTCTTGCGAATCTTGTCCCGGTGAGCCTCGGCGAAGGCGCGGAACCGTCTCGAAGAGGTAAGCCACCCGGCCAGCTCTACCGCGACCTCGTCATCACCCGCGCCGTCGCACAGGAACCGATGGAGCCGGCCGGCCGACGTCTCCCGCGCCTTCACCCTGGACACTTGCCAAGCCTAGCGAGAGTCCTCCGTGCTGGTCGGCGGGGCAGTCAGGAAGGCGTCCGCCGCAGCCGGATGAAGATCGACACGCCGGCCGTGCCGAGAACCCAGCGCTGGAACGGGCTGAACGCCTCCCTTGCCTCGGCGGCGCCGATGACCTCTGGCTCAATGACCTCGTGGTCGGTTCCGCGCCATCGGATCGTGCAGCCGCCAGCCGCGATGACGTTGCGCACCCATTGGGTCCGATCGCCCCAGGGCAGAGCAATGACGAACGCGTCGGCGCTGACACGGACTGCGACCGGAACGGCATACGCACGGCCGGAACGACGGCCGCGGTGGTGAAGGTTGGCCCAGAGCGGAAAGAAGCGACGCCCGGCAAGTGGGCGGCTCGCCGGTGCGGTGAACTTTGAGATCGTGCGGGTCACCTGCGCCAGGGGCGAAGGCGGGGATTGCTTCTGCGTGACTGAGATCATGGTTGGCTCCTTCGGTGGACATCTGGTTGGCTGTCAAACTGGGTACGGATCGCGACGAGCCGATGTGACCGCCCTGCGGCCGTGGCGTCACATCGAGGGCGTTCGCTCCGTATCTCGGTGGTGAGCTGCGAGGTACTGCAATCCGATGCCGCGACGCGATGATCTTGCCGAGCGCTTCGAGCGCCATCGATCGCACATGCGGGCCGTCGCGTATCGGATGCTGGGATCGGTCACCGAGGCGGACGATGCGGTGCAGGAGGCGTGGGTGCGCCTGGACCGCTCGGATCCTGGAGGCGATGAGGACCTTCGCGGGTGGCTCACCGTCGTCGTCGGCCGGCTCTGCCTCGACGTGCTCAGGACGCGGCGCTCGCGCCGAGAGACGTATCCGGGCACGTGGCTTCCGGAGCCTGTGGTGACCTCTGCAGAGCCGGGATCTCCTGAGGACGAAGCTGTCCTTGCCGACTCCGTCGGGCTCGCCCTTCTCGTCGTCCTCGAATCGCTCAGCCCGGCTGAGCGCCTCGCCTTCGTCCTCCACGACGTGTTCAGCGTGCCGTTCGACGAGGTCGCGCGGATCCTGGACCGATCGCCTGCGGCGGCGCGCCAGCTGGCCAGCCGCGCCCGCCGTCGGGTGCGCATCGCGGCGCCTCAGCCGGACGCCGATCTTGCCATCCAGCGCCGGGCAGTCGAAGCGTTCCTGGCGGCCGCTCGCTCGGGCAGCTTCGAGGCGCTCATAAGCGTGCTGGCTCCGAACGCGATCTTCCGAATCGACGTGGGTGGAGTGCGGCGGGGTGCACGTCAACCGGTCGTTGGGGCGGAGCCGGTCGCTCGGGAGATCATCGCGGCCGGCAGGCCGTTCGCGCCCCTTTCCCGTCCGGCATTGGTGAATGGATCCCCCGGAGCGATCGTCGGAGTCCCTGGCCGCGCCGCCGTCGCGGTGGTCGGGTTCACCGTGGTCGAAGGGCGGGTCGCGTCTATCGACCTCATCGCAGACCCGGCAAAGCTTCATGGGATCACGGTTCGATAGCGCTCACGCCAGGCGCGATGAATCGTGATCACCGCACTGGTCTGAACCATGCAGCCACAGCGGTGGACCAAACCGCGACCTGGGCGATCAAGGAGAGGGCTGATGCGAAAGCTGGTGGTGACCGAGTTCCTGTCGCTCGACGGAGTGATGCAGGGGCCGGGCTCGCCTGATGAGGACACCGAGGGAGGCTTCGCGCACGGCGGTTGGCAGGCGCCGTACTTCGACGAGGGCGTACTCGCGAATGCGCAGGAGGGGATGGCCGAGACGGACGCGTACCTGTTCGGGCGAAGGACCTACGAGATCATGGCCGCTCACTGGCCTCACCAGTCGGGCGACGATCCGTTCGCGGGTCATCTGAACTCGACGAGGAAGCACGTCGCTTCCCGGACGCTCATCGATCTCTCGTGGGAGAACGCGACGCTGCTCGACGGCGACGCCGCCGACGCCGTCCCGAAGCTGAAGGATGGGCCCGGTGGCACGATCTCGATCCTGGGCAGCGGCGAGCTCGTCCAGACGCTGATCGCAAGCAACCTGGTGGATGAGCTGGCGCTCATCATTTCGCCCATCGTGCTCGGATCGGGTAAGCGCCTCTTCCGCGGCAGCGACCAGCTGCGTCGATTCGAGCTCGTTCGATCGACCACGACTCCGAAGGGAAACGTGATCGCCAGCTATCAGCCGAGCATCTAGGCACACACCGGCCGGGCTGGGGCGAATCGCCCGCGGCCTGTGAACTTGACAATACTGTGTATCACACACTATTGTCAGTTACATGGTTGATCCGGATCAGCTCGCAGCATACCGACAGGAGCTCCGACGGGGGACGGTCGTGCTGGCGTGCCTGGTCGCCTTGCGATCGCCTGGCTATGGATACGGCCTGCTCAAGACCCTCGAGCAGGCCGGGATGCCGAGCGACGCGAACACGATCTACCCGTTGCTGCGCCGGCTCGAGGAACGAGGGCTCCTCGAGAGCGAGTGGAACACCGACGACACGCGCCCGCGCAAGTTCTATCGGACCAGCGCCGCCGGAGTTGCCCTCGCGTCGCAGCTCATGACCGATATGGCAGAACTGACCGGGGCGCTGCATGCCCTGGATGGAGGAACCATCGAATGACATCGCTCACCGAGCGCTACCTGGCCGCCGCGCTGCGCGGCATCCCGGATCGGCAGCGGGTCGACGTGGAGCGCGAGCTGCGCTCGTCGATCGCCGATGCCATGGACGACCGGGTTGCCGCCGGCGAAGACCAGTCGGCGGCCGAGAGTGCCGTGCTCGAAGGGCTTGGCAGCCCTTCTCGTCTCGCCTCGGAGATCTCGGGCCGTCCCCTCTACCTCATCGGCCCCGACCTCTTCGTCGAGTATCGCCAGCTGCTGACCGTGCTGATCGGGATCGTGGTGCCGATCGTCGGGGTCGTCCTGGCCTCGATCCAGCTCGGCACCGGTGCCGGCTATGGAGATGCGCTCCTCGAGGGCATCGGCGGTGCGTGGACGGTCGGCATGCACATCTTCTTCTGGGTGACCCTGACGTTCGCGCTGGTCGACCGAGCCGAATCGGCGAAGTGGGGAAAGACCGAGCTCAGGGCCGCCACTTCCTGGACGGTGGACAAGCTGCCCGAGCTCCCGTCTCCGGGCCGGGTCGGCGTGGGCGAGACGATCGGCGAGGTCCTGACCCTGGCGCTGTCGATCGTCGGCCTGCTCTTCCTGCGGGGCTTCGCACCAGTGACCGATGCCGCAGGGGACCCGGTTCCGCTGCTCGATCCAGGGCTCTGGACGTTCTGGGTGCCGTACCTGATCGCCGTGCTCATCTCGATCATCGGGTTCGAGATCGTGAAGCTCATGGTGGGCCGATGGACGATGGGGCTCGCCGTGGCGCATGCGGTCCTTCAGGCGGCCTTCGCATTGCCGTTCGCCTACCTGGCGCTGTCCGGCGCGATCATCAACCCCGACTTCGCCGAGGCGATCGGCTGGCCGCTGCTTGCCGAGGGCAATGGCCCGGTGATGGTGATCACCGCGGCGAGCGTCCTTCTCGTGACGGCATGGGAGGTGGTCGACGGGTTCCGCCGAGCGCGGCGCGTCTGAGGGGCCGCTGCGCGCCCCAGCCACGATGAATCGCGACGGGTTCGCCGGAGCGGCTTGGGAGGTTGCGTTCCCAGGATCTATCGCGAACTGCCACGCACGAAGCGCACCTCTGGGCGCGGCTCAGGCGTAACGGGCCGCGAAGGATCGCGGGAACAGCCCCTGCGAACGCGCTCCGGTGGCGTTGCCGCGATGCATCGCGCCGCCGGCGACAGTACCGCACCTAGACCAGGCGGCGGTCGGTTGCCCAGCGGGTGAGCTCGTATCGGTTCGAGAGCTGGAGCTTGCGAAGGTCGGTCGGGCCGTCTAGCCCGCGTCGATCACGCAGAAGCGATTCCCCTCCGGGTCCGCCAGGATGACGTAGTCGGCGTCCGGCGGACGCTTGTCCCAGTGAATCTCGGTCGCCCCCAGGCCGATGAGGCGCTCGACCTCGGCCGCCTGGTCCTCCGCGTACAGATCCAGGTGGATGCGCGGGGGAATCTGGAGGCTCGACCTCATGGCGTCGAGCGAGACGTTCGGTCCGTTCCCGCTCCGCGGTCGGAGAAGAGCGAAGCCCTCGTCGTCGCCCTCGCGTGCCACGTAGTCGAGCGCTGCTGTCCAGAACGCCTTCTGGCGTTCGACGTCTTCGACGCGGATGACGATCGAGCCGATGGTGATCATGGCGGAAACTCCAGCCGGACGAGATGCCTGGGCAGGCGGCCGCTCGTCGCCTTGGTCACCAGCACGCGGCGGAAGCCGGCGGCCTCGAACGTCGAGGCGATGCCGACGAAGCCGGCGCCGGTGTCGACCCGCTTGCCGCCCGGATCGATCGGGTAGGCCTCCACCCCGGGCGCGTGGGCTCGACGCGCGGCGTCGACTACACCGTCGAGCAGGGCTCTCGTGACGCCGCGCCGCCGAGAGCCCGGTCGGATCTGGAAGCAGCCAATCGACCAGACGGGGAGATCGTCGACGGTCGGGATCGTCTTTGAGTTCACCAGCCGCGGCGTCTCGGTCCGCACGCCGACCCCGACCCAGCCCACCGCGACGCCATCGAGGTAGGCGAGGAAGCCCGGTGGGGGAGTGTCGCTCTCCATCTGCTGGCGGAGAAGCTCAGGCCGCGACCTCCCTCCGGCGAGGCTCTTCCGGTCGAGACCCCTCCATGCCTGGCACCAGCAGCCGACCTCGCCGCTCGAGCCGAGGAGCTCCTCGACATCGTCCCAGCGGTCCACCGTGGCGGGCACGATCTCCATCGGGGCCGATGAATCCACGGTCGCGACGATAGCAGTCAGGTGTGCCGCGAAGCGAGCCAGTCGAGGGCGTCGGGCGCATGTCTCAGCACCGACACATGCCCCTCGTCGCGCTTCTGCCACAGCTCCGCCGACGAAATCCTCTGGGCCAGCCACGCGCTGTGGGCAACGGGTGCGATCCGGTCCTCCTCACCGTGCAGGAGGAGCGTCGGAGCGGTGATGGCCGCGGGATCGAAGCCCCATGGTGCGACGTAGGCGAGGTCGTCGTCGATCATCGCGGCCGGACCGTCCCTGAGTGCCGGGCCCACGACCGATCCGAACCACTTCCAGTCGCCGTCGAGCGCCGACCAGTCGGCCGGGATGAAGTCGGGCGCGACGTCCGTCGCCGATGCCTCGTAGCGCTCCTTCGCCTCGCGGCCGGCGGCCGCGGCGCGCAGGGTAGCCTCTCCGCCGGGACCCATCCCGGCGAACCAGTCGAGGTCCACGGCATCGAACGGAGCGAGGCCGGATACGCCGAGGACGGCCGTGACGCGATCCGGCAGCAGCGCCGCGCACGCCAGCGCGTGCGGCGCGCCGCCCGAGTGGCCCATGACCGCGAACCGGTCGATCTCGAGCGCGTCCACAACCGCCGCGACGTCGTCGGCTGCCGATCCGACGCTCCGGCCGGGTCGGGCGTCCGAACCGCCGTATCCCGGCCGGTCGTATCCGACCCAGCGAATGCCGAGCCGATCGGCATCGGCGAACAGCGGCTCCGGCGGCATGCCGATGTTCGGAGTGCCGTGGTGCCAGACGACGACCAGCCGCTGATCGGGTCCGCGCGCGCCCGTGTCGTACGCGTGCAGCGACCGGCCGTCATCGAGCCGGTACGTCGATCTCTCGCATCGGTCACATCCTGCTCAGGCCGGGATGGGGTCGCGATCGTAGAGGCGCATGGCGCCCCAGAAACCGACCAGTGTGATGGCTGCGCACCAGCCGAGGGCAATGACGCCGCTCCAATCGATTGGCGTGCCGAGCAGGAGGCCGCGCACGGTCTCGATCATCGGCGTGAACGGCTGGTACTCGGCGAACCAGCTGATCGGCCACGGCATCGATTCGGGAGGCACGAACGCGCTGCCGAAGAACGGCAGCAGCAGGATCGGCAGGGGCAGGTTGCTCGCGGTTTCGACGCTGTTGGAGACGAGGCCCATCGGAACGGCCAGCCAGCTGAAAGCGAAGCTCGCGACGGCAAGCATGCCGATCGCTCCGGCGATCTCGAGCGGGCTCGTGGTCGGCCGGAATCCGGTCAGCACTGCAACGACGATGACGAGCACGATGCTGAACATCGTCTGCAGCACGCCGTTCACGACGTGGCCGGCCAGGACCGCGGCGCGGGGGATGGACATCGTGCGGAAGCGGAGGACGATGCCCTCGTGCTTGTCCATGGCGATGACGATGGCCATCGACGAGATGCCGTTCGCAACCGTCAGGATCAAGATCCCCGGCGTCAGGTACGCGATGTACTCGTCGCGGCCACCGACCGCTCCCGGCAGCCCGTCACCGAGCGTGGAGCCGAAGACGTACACGAAGATCAGGTAGAAGATCACCGGGATCGCCGCGACGAGCAGGGTGAGCGAGGGATACCGGCGCGCGTGGAGCAGGTTGCGGCGAAGCATCGTCGCCGTGTCCTGGAGCACGAATGTCATTGGGGCGCCACCTTTCGTGGGGAGCTCTTGCCGGTGAGGGAGAGGAAGACGTCGTCGAGGTCCGGGCTGTGGAGCGAAACGCCGGCTACCTCGACCGAAGTGGACTCGAGTCGCGCCAGGACGGCCCGCAGCGAGGCGACCTCGCCGTCAGTCGGGATGTCGAGCGCGAGGGCGTCGGGGTCGCGGCGCGCGTCGCCTAGCCGCTCGGCGGCCCGTTCCAGCTGCGCCGGGTCGCCGAACTCCAGCCGGATGTGGCCGCCCGGGACGAGCCGCTTCAGCTCGGCCGGCGTGCCCTGCGCGACGATCTGACCGCCGTCGAGCAGGGCGATGCGCCCGGCCAGCTCGTCGGCCTCCTCGAGGTACTGGGTGGTCAGGAAGATCGTGATCCCGTCGCGGACGAGGGCGCGGACGATGTCCCACATCGTGCGGCGCCCGCGCGGGTCGAGACCGGTCGTCGGCTCGTCGAGGAAGACGATGCGCGGATCGCCCACGAGCGTCATCGCCAGGTCGAGACGGCGCTTCTCGCCTCCGGAGTACGTGGCCACCATGCGGCCCGCCACCTCGAGGAGATCGAAGCGGTCGATGAGCTCGGCGATCCGCCGCCGACCCTCGTCTCGCTGAAGGTGGTTCAGATCCGCCATCAGCTTGAGGTTCTCGTGGCCGGTCAGCAGGTTGTCCACCGCCGAGAACTGGCCGGTCACGCCGATCGCCGCGCGGATCCCTTCCGGGTCCGTCCGCAGGTCGTGTCCACCGACCTCGACCTCCCCGGAGTCCGGGGTGAGCATCGTCGTGAGCATGTGGACGGTCGTTGTCTTGCCGGCCCCGTTCGGGCCGAGCATGGCGAACACCGATCCGGTGGCGACCTCGAGATCGATGCCGTCGAGGACGAGCGTTGTCGCCGTATGACTTGCGGAGGCCAGTGGCCCGGATCGCGGTGGCGGTCATGAGCGCGACCCCCACTCGCCGATCGGGCGAGCCTCAGATGTCGAGCTCCTGAACGCCAGGCTGCCTGACCGATGCGGAGACCGTGTCGAAGAGCTCAGGCGGAACGTGATCCCGGAGCTCCTCGAGCGTATCGAACGTGTCGAGGGTCGCCTCCGCGGGCTTCCCGCCGCCCGAAGCCATGCCGATGCCGGTCCATGCTCGCCAGCCCGTGAGCGGGTTGCCCTCGGCGTCGCGCATCTCGAAGTACTCGGTGTGCTCGATGTGAAGAGCGAACTTCTTCGCCCCGCGGTAGACGCGGTAGTGGACGAACTTCTCGCCATCGGATTTGAACCACTCGCCGAGGAGGACGGCGTTGAAGCGAACCTTGTGCCCCCCACCAAAGCCGACCTTGACGATGACTTCGTCGAAGCCGGCATGGCGGGCATCCTCGGCCTCCACGTAGCGCTTGAGGGCGCTGCTGATGGCCCCAGACAGGTTGCCGCCAGAGAGCTCCTGGGCGCGCTGGTAGAGGGGCTGGTCGTCGTCTGAAACGTAGATGGTTCTATTTGGCACGTGCGCATCGTAGCTCCCTGCTCATGCGGTATACGGACAGTCATGTGCATGAGTATACGTATAGTGCTACATGGATGCAAGAGGCAATGTGCGCACGTCAGGTTCCGCGAAGGTCGATCGGGATCAGCGCGCCGCGTAGCTGAGCAGGAGCACGCCGGAGGCGAATTGCCGGGTCTCGGTCAGGCGCAGCGCTTGGGGCGCCCTGATGTTCGGCCAGTAAGGCTTGCCGCCACCCAGGACAACCGGATGGACGACAAGCTGGTACTCGTCGACCAACCCGGCATGGACGAACTGCCCGGCCAGGTCGGGCCCGCTGACGTCGAGGTCGCCGTCGAACTCGCGTCGCACCTCCGCCAGGACCTTGCCCACGTCGCCTCGCACGAGCCGGGCGTTGTGATCGACGTGATCGAGGCTGGTGGAGAAGACGAACTTCGGCATCGGGTTCCAGATCCGCGCGAACTCGCGCATCGCGTCGGTGGAGGAAGGATCCGTCTCACCGGTCGGCCAGTAGGCCGACATCACCTCCCACACCCGCCTGCCGTACAGGGAAGCATCGAGCGCCCGCGTCTGCTCGTTGAAGAAGGTGTGGAGCTCCTCGTCGATGGTCCCCCAATCGAGAGAGTGCTCGGGGGTCTCGACGAACCCGTCGAGCGAGACGTTCATCAGGTAGATCAGCTTGCCCATTCGTCCGCCTGCCGGTCGAGGAAATCGAGGGTCACCGCGGCGAACAGCGGCGAAATGCCGAGGTTGTAGTGGGTGAGGCCCGGGAGCACGGCCAGCGCGTGCCCGCCCTTCGGCCGCCCCTCGCCCATCCAGCCGCCGTCCCGGAGGCCGCCGTCGAGCAGCTTGAAGGCGTCGACGTAGTGGGACGGTGGCGCCATGTCGGCATCGGCGCACACGATCATCGTCGGCACCTGGAGGCCACGGACCTCGTCCGAGAAGTCGAAGTCCTTCGACATCGAGGCGCCGACCTTGTCGAGCAGCGCACCGAAGTCCTCCGGTCGCGGAGCCAGCCGCTGATAGGTCTGGTACATCGGGGTGTCCTTCATGAACTCGGCCGCCGCGGCGCCGACCTGCTCCTGCTGGGCGAGCATCTCGGCCGGGATCGCATCACGCCGGATGTTCGCCGAGGCCATGACCAGCTTGCCGACCTTCTCCGGGTACTTCGAGGCGACGAAGAACGCCACCCCGCCGCCGAGCGAAAAGCCGACGACGTCCGGCCGGTCGAGGCCGAGGTGGTCGATGAGGGCCGCGATGTCGTCCGCCATCAGCCTGATGTCCAGCGGCCGATCGATGTCGGCCGTTCGCCCATGGCCCTGGAGGTCGGGGAGGATCACCTGGTGGTTCGCCGCCAGGAGGCCGATGACCGGGCCGAACATCTCGCCCGACCCGAGCCCACCATGCAGGAGGACAAGCGGCCGGCCGGCGCCATGGGTCTCGAAGTAGAGGTGGAGGCCGTTGACATCGGCGTACTGGCCGGTGCCCTTCGTCTCGGTGGTCCCCGGGCTCGTCACGGTTGTGCTCCTTCTCGCAAGCTGCTGGCGGTCATGCTGGTCAGACCGTCGGCCATGGCGCAACTCATCGCGCCGAGTTGGGGCGAGGCGCTGATCAGTCGCGGCGCGTTATCGTGGCGATGTCGGCCTCGTTGCCGGCGGCATCGGCCAGTGTCCACCACGTCGGCGCGAACTGGTCGCGAACCATGCGGCCACCGGCCGCCAATGCTGCCTCGACGCGCGCCTCCGCCTGCTCGGGCGGCACCCAGACGGCAATGTGGATCGCGCCACCGCCGTCCGCGCGGGGCGAATCCATCGACTCGAGCCAGAGGGCCGGTCCGCGGGCCTGCGGGTCGACGAGATCCTCGTCGGGACTGTCGCCGCGAGGCTCGTACCCGAGGACGGCGCGCCAGAACGGCAGCACCGAGGAGGTATCCGGCGCACCCGGGATGATCAGGAGGGACTGGACCATCGACGGATCGACGGAGATGCTCTGCTCGCGTGCGAGCGCCGAGATCTGGCGGGCGAGCTCGACGTCGCGTTGGCTCATACCGAAGGAGTCCTCGCCGACCGTGACGAGCCGCACGGTCACGCCGTCCTGCCGGACGTCGACATCGGGCGGGTGAGTCTCGAGGTCAGCAAGCTCGGCGATGCCATCGATGAAACTGGCGCTCGCCGCGAACGAATCGGTCCGGAAGAAGGCGTAGGCGCCGTCGCTCAGCACACGCCACCCTTCGGCGCCCGCGAGCTCGGCAAACTCCGAGATGGTGACCGGATCAGTCGAGCTGGCGGTCATCGGTCTCGTCCGGAGGCCCGAGCGACGTCGCCAATGATCTGCGCGAGCTCCGCCGGGCGCGACCACATCGGCCAGTGGCTGGTCGGCAGGTCGACCCAGGTCGCGTTCCGCAGCTCGGGGATGCCGGCGAGAAACGCCCACTCGGGATGCTCCCTCGCGTACGTCTGGTACTGCTCGGACGTGAACGCGGTGCAGATGAACGTGCTCGGGATGTCGCGCCGAGCGTCGTTCCCGAGCTCGACGGACTCGCGCAGGACGGCGCCGGGAACCGGGACCGCACGCTGGCGGAACGTTTCCTTCTGCTCCTCGCTGAGGCCGTCGAGGTTCTCCTCCTCCTCGATCTCCTTCCAGACCATCGGCTTCTCCGCGCCGTCGAACTCCGCCTCCAGCGGACCGATCCCCGGTGCGGTGTCGACGTAGACCATCGCCGCGATTCGGTCCGCGGCACGGTCGCTGGCGGCGTACCCGCTGAAGCCGCTCGCGCTGTGGACGGCCAGCACGGCGGGAGAGTCGGCGGCCTTCACCGCGTTCACGATCGCGTCGACGTGGTCCTCGAACGTGATGGATGAGCGGTCTGCATCAGCGGACTCGAGGCCGGGGAGCGTGATGGCCGTGACGTCGTGGCCGTCCGCACGAAGCTTCGCAGCCACCTCGTCCCACGCCCACGCGCCGAGCCAGAAGCCAGGAACGAGAATGATCGGTGCGGTTTGCTCAGCCATGTTGCTCCTCATCTCTCGAAGTCGATCCGCATCACGAGCCGCCGGATTCCGGGCCTGCTGACCTCGGCCAAGCCGGCGGCGGCGAAGATGCTCTCCGCTCCGACGTGGATCTCATCCCACGTGACCTCGCCGATCTCGGTCCGCATCGGGTAGGCCTCGAGGGCGCGAGCGCCGCGCTCCTTCGCATGCTTGACCGCGGCCTTGGCCAGCTCGTAGGCGATGCCGCGCTTCCGGTACCCGGCGCGGACGAATACGCACGTGACGGACCAGACGCTCGCGTCCGTCTTGTCCTCCTGGCGGCCCTCCCAGGGCGTGCGGTAGACCCTCAGCAGCCCCTCGTACGCCGGTCGCGGCTCGACGGCACACCAGCCGACGGGCTCGCCGTCCAGGTACGCGACGAGCCCGGTCGTTGTCTCCGCGCCGGCTTGGCCGCAGTTCGTCTGCTCCTCCAAGCGGCGAGCACGCTCCTTCGGCGGGTAGGACTTGAACGCCTCGCGCGGCGCGAGCTTGTAGCGCTGGCACTGGCAGACGTGGGCGCTGCCACGACTGCCGAAGACCGTCTGGAGATCCTCGCAGCCCGCCTCGTTGGCGGGGACGATCGTGCAGGCGTTCGTCACGACATCACGCTGAACACTGGCTCGCCGATTGCGCTACTTGCGGCTCGGGACTTCCTGGACCAGCCAGACATTGCCGTCCGGATCGGCGAAGGTGGCGTACGAGCCGTAGTCGCCGCGATTGGGATCGGGACCCGGCGTCTGTCCCTGCTCCGTCCAGTGGAAGATGTCAGTCACCGGGACCCGGCGCTCGGTCAGGTCACGGTGTGCGGCCTCGATGTCGCTCACGACCAGGTACGTGTTGACGTACGAGCCCGGTTCCGACTGCGGAAAGCCGATCCCGAAGGTGATCGAGCAGCCTGAGCCGGGCGGCGTGAGCTGGACGACGCGCATCCCCGGCGCCGGTTCGGTGTCGACGTCGAGGTTCCAGCCGGCCTGCACGTAGAAGTCCTTGGCCCGGTCCACGTCGGCGACCGGGAGGGTGATGGCTTCGATCCGGTAGTCCGCCATGTTCATCGCTCCTCTGGGACTGGCTGTCAGGACGACGCGGTGCTCGCGGCGGGTGATTGCTGTGTGCCTTTGCCCTCGGCCCAGCGCAGAACGCGCAGTGCGTGGAGCGTGTTCCAGCGACTCGGCTCGTCCTGGCGCTGGCCGAGGTCGACGAGCAGCTCATCGTGGAGGATCAGCTCGAGCGGCCAACGGCCATCCGTGTCGCGCTTCGACTCGACGAGCTCGATCGCCTCTGAGATTCGCTCGTCCGGCGTGACACCGGCATCGCGCAGGTAGTCGAGCGTGCGCAGGACGTTGTAGTGCCAGCCGGTCGGGAAGGCGGGATAGAGCCACTTTCGGTCGCCGATCTCTCCGTCCGACAGGCGACGAAGCAGGCGCCGCTCGAGCAGGTACTCCTGCCCACGCTCACGCGCCGCAGCGACGTCGGGGCTGCCTCCGGCGGCGCGCTCGTACTCGAGCAGTCCCTCCAGCACGTTGATGGTCGTGTCGAATGACCCGCGCGTCGAGCCGCCACGCTCCGGCTCCTGCTCGCAGTTCCAGCCGCCATCGGCCATCTGCTCGGTCAGGAGTCGATCCACGATCACCTGCACGTTCTGCCCGAAGTACGAGCCGATCGCGACGGCCTGGCCGTTGATGCACGGCTCGACCTCGCCGTCGAAGTAGGGGAGGCTGTCGTACTCCCACTTTGCGTTGGCGCGGACGAGGTCGAGCGCCCGCTGCACGCTGGGGTCGGCCGGATCGACACCGAAGTGGCGGAGGAGCTGGAGTGCGGGCGTGGTGGATGTCCACTCGGGCGAGTACGCGCCCCCGTTCCATGTGCCGTCGGCCCCCTGGGCGGCGAGGACCTGGGCTCCCCAGCCCTCGCGCGCGACCTTCGCGCGCTCGGCCGCGACCTCCGCGGCCGGCGCATCGGTCAGGTCGCGCATCACCTGCCAGCGGATGGACGGATCGGAGTCGAGCATCCAGTCGATGACGTTCATGTCTCCATGGTGGCCGCTATACCTGACACGGGGCGGCAGGATTTGTGACTGCCTTCGTATCAACCCCGGTCGGGTTCCGGCGGCTTCTCCCAAACGGAGACGTGCTTCGTGCTCTCGCTCGTGTACGGCTCGCGGAGCCAGCCGGACCATCGGTCTCGGAGCCGGAGACCGGCGAGCTGCGCCATGAGGTCGAGCTCGCTCGGCCAGACGTAGCGGAAGGGGACCGACCAACGGTCGTAGCGGCCGTTCAGCTCGAGGAAGTGGTGGGAGACGAGTCCCTGGCGGGCGACGTCGTACTCGTCGATGCCCCAGTGGTGCTCATCGGTGCTGAAGACCAGGTGGGTCTCGCCGGCAGTCAGCCGCCGCAGCTCCGGGACGAGGACCTCGATGACGAAGCAGCCGCCGGGCTCCAGCTGCGCCGCCACGTTGCGGAAACAGGCGACCTGCGCTTCCTGCGAGGTCAGGTTCATGATCGTGTTCGCGACGAGATAGGCGACGCGGAAGCTGCCCTCAACCCGCACCGTCCGAGAAGTCGCCGATGGTGATCCCGACCGCCTCGGCGTCCGGCTTCGCCTTCAGGCGATCGGCCATGGCGCGCGAAAGCTCGATCCCGTGGACAGGCACGCCGCGCCGCGCGAGCGGCAGGGCGACGCGCCCGGTGCCGATGCCCAGCTCGAGCGCTCGCCCGTCGCCGGCAAGATCGGCGATGAGGTCGACCATTGGCTCGACCACCGAGGCTTCTGCCTGGTAGTCGTAGGTCTCGTCGAAGCGGGCCGCCATGCGCTCGTCGAAGTAGCCGTCATCGTGCATCGGCCAAGCGTACTGCCGCGTATCGTGGGCACATGAGCACAGAGACGATTCGATCCGCGTACAGCATGTGGCCGCAGTACAACCGGCGCATTCGCGAAGTTGTCGAGACCATGACCGATGAGCAGCTGGCCATCCGTGCGGCGCCGGACCTCCTGCCGCTCTGGGCCGCCGTCGGTCACACCGCCGCGATGCGCGTCTACTGGCTGTGCGAGGTCATCGGTGAGTCAGGAGCCGATGCGACGCCATTCTGGGATGGGACGACGACGATCGACTGGGCCGACGACCTCGAGCACCCGCACTCAGCCGATGAGCTCGCGACCGGTCTGGACTCGACGTTCGGCATCATCGAAGGCTGCCTCGACCGGTGGAGTTTCGCGATGCTGACCGATGAGATCCAACGCCATTACAACGGCACGACCCAGGTCCACACCCGGGCATCGGTCCTCCAGCGGCTGCTCACCCATGAGGCGTGGCACGCCGGCGAGCTCTCCCAGACCCTTGGCATTCACGGCCTCCCCCAGCCCGACCTCTGGCGTCGGGACTGACGAGCGCGACATGGCGCGCGAGCGGGCCATGAGTGGTGCACTGCCAGCAGATCGACAGCACCGCCGAGCGCGTGGGCGACGGAGTCAATCCGCGAGCCCGGGGTCCGTCGTAACGTAGGGCGAGTCGCACGCGAGGCGAACAGATGGCGACCACCGTCCCGCATGTCACGACCCGCCAGGCGGCCTTCATCGGTGTGGGCGCCATGGTCGGTGCCGGCATCTTCTCGCTGCTCGGGGCCGCGGGGGAGGTTGCGGGCGCCGCTGTCTGGCTCTCGTTCCTGATCGCCGGGATCATCGCCGCGCTCCAGGGCTACTCATTCGCCAAGCTGGGCGCGAAGTACCCCTCGGCCGGCGGCCTCCTCGAGTACGTCAACCAGGGATTCGGCCCCGGTCACATCGCCACCGTCACCGCCTGGCTGACGTATGCGGCGAACGCCATCGTCACCGCGATGGTCGCGGTTTCGTTCGGAAGCTACGCGAGCGCCGCCTTCGCGGGCGGCGACACGGCGTGGGAGAAACCGTTCGCGGTCGCGATCGTTCTCGCCATGACCGCGCTGAACGTCGCCGGATCCACCTTCGTCGCCCGGATCCAGAGCGTGATCGTCTTCGTGGTCATCGGCATTCTCTCCGTCTTCGCCGCGGTCACCGTCGTGAACATGGATCCCGCGCTCCTCGCGCCGTCCGGTTATCCGGGCGCGCGGGACATCATGTCGAGCGTCGCCCTCACCTTCTTCGCCTTTCTCGGATTCGGCATCGTCACCTTCACCGCCAAGGACCTCGCCGATCCGTCGCGACAGCTGCCGAGAGCGATGGCCATCGCGATCGGCCTCGCAACGGTCATCTACGTGGCTGTCGCGCTCGGGGTCTTCGGAACCCTGACGGTGGACGAGGTCGTCGACTCCGGGGCGACGGCCATCGCGGTCGCGGCCCAGCCGGTGCTGGGGGATGCCGGCTATTGGTTGATGAGCATCACGGCGCTCTTCGCGACCGCCGGCGCCACCAACGCCGGTCTCTACCCGGCGGCGGGCCTGAGCGACCACCTGGCGTCGACGGAGCAGTTCCCGCCCGTGATGGGCCGCCGGCTCGCCGACCGGGCGTCGGTTGGCCTGCTCATCGCCGCCGCCGCAATCCTGCTGATGGTCATCGCCTTCGACCTGTCGTCGATCGCTTCGATCGGGAGCGCGGTGGCGCTCACCATCTTCGGGCTCGTGACCGTGGGGCACCTCCGCGTGCGCCAGGAGACCGGCGCTCGGCTATCGATCCTCGTCCTGGCTCTCGCGACGATCGGCATCGCGCTGCTGACGTTCATCTTCACGACGCTCATCCAGGAGCCGGCCTCCATCGTCACGATCGTCGCCATCCTCGTCATCAGTCTCGCTCTCGACTTCGGATGGGCACGCATGCGGGAGAGACGCGCCAGCGCCGCCACATAGCGCTTGTCAGGAGCCTTCGAGGACCTCGCGAAGCTTGTCGGCGAATGCCTCCGGCTCGCCGGTCTGACCGTATTCGCCGCCGAGGAACCCGCTGTGGCCGCTCGGAAAGACCACGACCTTCGTGCCCAGCTGCTTCGCGACGCCGTACGCGCCGCGATTGGCCATCGTGCCCTCCTCGTTGCCGGCGGCCATCACGACCCGCGTTGAGGCCGAGCGGACGGCATCGAGGTCGGGCGCGAATCCGCTCGAGCCAACCATGGCCAGCCCGAGCAGCGGATCGGTACGCGAGCCGTCGTCCTCGGTCGGCATGCCGAACATCGCCGGATCGGGGGCTGGCTGCTGCGCGAAGTCATCGGGGAACTCGCCCTCGTGGCTCACCACGGCGATGAAGTGGGCCATGCCGGCACCCCATCCACGCTTCATGTACGTCTCGTGGCAGGCGAGCATGGTCGCAACGGCAGCCTCGCGGTCGGGAAGGACCGATGGCAGAGGCGGCTCATGGGCGACGAGCGTCCGCACGTCATCGGGGTACTTCTGCACGAGCGCCAGTGCGTTCACGGCGCCACCGCTGCTGGCGAACAGGTCGACCGGACCACCAATCTCCTGGATGATCCGATGCAGGTCGTCGGCGTGATCCTCGGGCGTCGGCGGCTTCGTGGGCTCGTCGAGCGTGCTCCGCTCCGTTCCGCGCGGGTCGTAGGTCACGACCGTCCGATCGGCAAAGTGGCCCGAGAGTGTGCCGAAGCCGGCAGCGCCCATCGGGGAGCCGATCAGGAACAGGATCGGCTCGGTGCTCTCGTCGTTGCGGCGGACGTCGTAGGTCAGGGTCGCTCCGGGGACGGCCAGCGTCTGGGTCGTCGGCTCGGCGATCGTGCTCTTCATCGGTGTGTCCTTCCTTGTGCGCTCAGGTGTGCTGATCGAGACTGCGTGCGGCCGCCGTTCTCATCGGTGGCGGTCTGGGGTTCGTATCGAAGGAGGGTGACGCCCGAGTCGAATTGCCTGGCCTCGATAAGCCGCACCGGGATCGTCGCCGCCTCGTACGGGCGCTTGCCGGTGCCCTGGATCCGCGGATGGATCCAGAAGTACAGTTCGTCGACGAGCCCGGCCTGGATCAGTTGACGGGCGAGCTCGCCGCAGCCCGATAGGAAGAGACCGCCCTCGCGCTCGGCCTTGAGGCGACGCACACCCGCCACGGCATCGCCCTCGATGGCGGTCGCGTTCCACTCGAGGGGACCGAGCTCGCCACGCGACGCGACGAACTTCGGCATCGGGTTGATGAGGTCGGCCCATGGCCCTGTCTGCCGCGGCCAGTAGCCCAGGAAGCCCTCGAACGTCGGGCGCCCGGTCAGCATTGCCACGTCCCCTTCGATGAGCGCCCGCGAGGCGTCGTCGTGGTCGCCCTCGGCCACGAACCAGTCCGCGACCTCCATGACGCCGTCGACGGTCAATGCCGTCGAGTTGATCAGCCGTGCCATCGTTACGGCCCCTTTCGATAGACCATGTCGAAGTCGGACTCCCAGGTCGTGCCATCGGGCGACGACTCCCAGGCGCCCTCGATCGTCCGGTCGTCGCGGAAGGTGCCGATGAACCGCTGGTTGAACCCCGGCGCGTCCCGCCAGATGGTCCACGCCTCGTCGGTCAGACGCATGCGGTAGATCCGGAACACGCCGCGGGCGTCGGAGTAGAGCATCGATTGCTCATCGACTGAGTCGTCGAAGCCGAGGATCGCAGTCACCGGCATGGGCGTGTTCTCGCTCCAGTCGCTGGCGGTCGCGGGGTTCGGCTCGTCCTGCGCTCGCTGGAGCACGAATGCGCCCTCCTCGATCCACTCGAACGTCGTCGAGCCGCGGCCGAGGAATCGGCCATCCCTGGCCGCCTCGAAGTTCCACCTGCCGATCAGGCGCCCGAGAGGCGAAACGGCGGTCATGCCGTTCGGACCGCGTCCTCGGCGAGGATGGCGTCGATCTGTCCGAGGGCCTGGGTCATGCCCTCCTCCTGGCCCATCGCCAGGACCTGCTCCATTGCCTCGGTGCTCGGGAAGATGCTCTCGATCGACATCCTGCTGCGGCCCGCATCGATCTCCTCGATGGTCACTCGCATCTCGCCGGTCGGGAACGCGTCGTTGGGAGTGCCGTCATCGTTCGCAAAGCCGTCGCGAACGATGAGGCGACGCGGGGGATCGACGTCGAGGACGTCCCAGTAGCCCTTCGGCTGGTCGCCTTCCGGCCCGGTCATGTGGTACTCGATCCGGCTGCCGGGCGTCAGGTCGTGCTTCGTGAAGGTGGCCGGATAGGTGGGCGGACCCCACCAGCGATCCAGCTGCTGAGGATCGGACCACAGCTGCCAGACGCGGTCGGGCGACGCGTCGAGCTCGGTGGTGATGATCATGGTCAGGGCATCTGCGTTCTTCTCGACGGCGGTGACGGTCATCTGTCTGTCTCCTTGGATTCCTCGGTGACGAGAGCGGTCATGCGCTCGATGCGTGCGCGCCACAGCTCCTCGTATTGCTCCAGCAGGGCGCGCGCCACGCGCAGTCCACCCTGGCTGGTTCGCACGACCTTTCGGCGGCCGATGCGCTCCTTGGTGACGAGCCCGGCCCGCTCGAGGATGGCGACGTGCTTCTGCACTGCCGCGAAGCTCATCGGGTAATGGCTCGCCATCTCGGCGATGCCCTCCTCGCCATCGATCGCGCGGCGCACGATGTCGCGGCGGGTATGGTCCGCCAGCGCGCCGAACATGCGGTCGAAGTCGGGAGGTGCGATCTGCATGGATACAACCATACGGTTGTATTGAGTCCGTGTCAAGGGTCGGGATACCATCAACCGGTGAACTACCCGCCAGTGCACGCATGAAGGCGGCCTATCGAGATCGGTACGGGCCGCCCGAGGTCGTGGAGATCCGCGATGTCGAGCGACCCGAGCCCGGCGAGGGCGAGGTGCTCGTGCGTGTCCGTGCTGCATCGGTCAACCGCGCCGACCTCGACGGGCTCAAGCCGAAGCCGGGGTTCGTGCGCCTGTTCATGGGACTCCGCGCGCCGAGGGACCACGAGGTCGGCATCGACGCGGCGGGCGTCGTCGAGGCGGTCGGGACCGGTGTGACCAGGTTCAAGCCTGGCGACGAGGTCATGACCGACCTGTTCGCGGCCGGGAAGTTCGGCGCCTTCGCGGAGTACGTCTGCGCCCGCGAGAAGGCCTTCGAGCCGATCCCGGCGGGCATGACGTTCGAGGAGGCCGCCACGCTGCCGCACTCGGCCGTGCTCGCGCTCCAGGGCATGCGCCTTCGCGACGGGCGGACGTTCAGCCCTGGCGACAAGGTGCTGATCGACGGCGCGTCGGGCAACGTCGGCCCGTTCGCGGTCCAGATCGCGAAGTCGATGGGCGCGGAGGTGACCGGCGTCGCCAGCGGCGACAAGCTCGACTTCGTGCGCTCGCTCGGAGCCGACCACGCGATCGACTACGAGAGCGTCGACTACACCCGAGCCGGCGAACGATACGACTGGATCGTGGCGGTGGACTCGCACCATTCGATCCGCTCCGTACGGCGAGCCCTGAACCCCGGCGGCGTGTATCTGACAATGGGCGGCGACAGCGGAAGCATCTTCGCGTCGCTGGGCGGCAGCCTGGTGGTGTCGCGGTTCGGCGACAGGTGGTCCGGGCTGATGCTGTGGTGGAAGCCGATGCATCGGCCGGACATCGAGACGCTGAAGGAGCTCATCGCCGCCGGCAAGGTCAAGCCGGTGATCGACCGGCGCTATCCGCTGGATGAGGTCGTCGCGGCGCTTCGATGGGTGGAGGATGGCCGCGCCCGCGGCAAGGTCGTCATCACGTTCGATGACGCCGGCGGCAGCGCCTAGGGCTTCCGGGCTCGCGCCTTTCGATCGGGCTGAGGCGTCTGGCCATCGCCGCTCGCCGGCGCGACCGTCTCCTGGCCGAGATCCTCATCGATGGGCGCCGCTGCATCGGACACGTCGACGGTATCCGCGACGGCCGGATCGGCTGGTGGGGGCAGCCCTCGGCCGACGGTGTCCGAGGGCATCGGCAGATCGGGCGGTGCCAGCTCGGCATCCGCAAGCTCGTCCTGGCCCGTGCCCGCGGCCGGTGGCGTCTGTCCCGATATTGTCGTGACGCGCTGGGTGGTGGCCACCAGCATGTCCTGCGCGAATCGCTCGCTGAACCCGGCCAGGAACGCGAGGCTTCCATAGAAGAGGACCACGTCGGTGGGTGCGGTCGGTTCCTCGATCGGGATCAGACCCGACCCGACGATGAAGAAGAGGACGATCCCGAACACGGCGCCGATCACGGGCCGGAAGCCTCCCAACAGCCGGAGCTGCCACGTGCCGGCGTCGTGATCGAGCTCCAGGTGCTGTCCGGTGAGCCGTGTCATGACGCTGACGACGGAGCCGACTCCGCCGAGGAGAATGCACACGACCAGGATCTCGATCGTGGATCGCGCAGCACCGCCGATCGATTCTCCCCAGAGCAGCCGCCCGGCCATTGGTACGCCGAAACCCACCGCGAGTCCCACCAGCAGAACCACGACGAACCCGACGGCCATGCCGACGATGTAATTGGTGACGGCGGCTCGGCGCGCCGCCCGCAGGTAGAAGTCCGCGGCGCGCTGGTAATCCCGCCTCTGGTAGGCGAGCGCCCGGCTCAGCAGCTCCTTGCCCTCGTCCGTCGTGCGCCCGAGCGGATCGGTCGGGTCGGTGAGGGCGTCCATCGTGTCGAGCGTGCCGGTCACCGCCGAGTAGATGAGCTCGAGGGCGGTGAAGCGTTCCGGGCCCTCCACGTTCGCCTTCACCGACGTCACGAGCGCCCTCGCCTCGTCGAGCCAGAACGTGAGCTCGGAGACCCGGGCCTTGAGCGGCGGGGTGATGATCTCGAACTCTCCGCGATCCGTGAGCACCGCACCGGCGGGCGTGTGGGTGGTCGTGTAGAAGTAGAGCGGCGTTCCGTACGCCGCGTTGAACGCCTGCCACAGGTGCGGGAGATACGCCTCGTAGGCGGTCCTCGCAGGCTCGTTGTCGGCGTTGGTGCGGTAGTAGTGGGCCTCGAGCACCTGGGAGAAGGTGGCTCGTTTCGACGCGATCGCGGCGTCGAACTCGGGATAGCCGGCCGGTGCCTGCTCGACCGCTCTCACCGCGGCTGTGTCCGCTCGATCCGGCAACTCACCCTCCAACCCGATGCGCTCGCGCATGCTGCGCCATCGGGCGCATCCAGATCAAGGTCAGTCGATAGCCGTGCGCAGCTCCTCCGCGCGCGCGAGATCGTCGGCAAGCGCCGCGCGCTCGTCGGGATCCAGGGAAATCAACGAGGCCTTGCCGAGGAGCTCGATCGCGAGAGCGTCGTCACCGAGGGCGTGGGCGGCCTCCGCGCGAAGGATCAACGCCTGGACCTGGATGCGATCCGGTGCATCGGGCTCGTCGGCCATGGCAGCGTCGATGACCCGAGCGGTCGTCTGCGGGTCGCCCTTCGAGTCCATCAGCAGGGTTGCGGCACCGAGCGCCTTCTCGAGCCGCGAGGTCGGACGCGTCGCCTCATCGGTGACGGCCAACGGCTGACCGATGCGAATGATGTTGCCGCCGGGATCGGTCATGAGGAACTGGCGAACGCCGTAGGACATGTCCCTGAGCGCCCCGATCCGGGGGATGCCACGGGTCGGGATGCGCCCGAGGCTCCGCTTCATGCCTTCCCGGAAGTCGGCGTACAGCGTGTCGACGTCCGAGACGATGACGTAGCACGTGCTGTATGAGTCGGCGGGCTCATAACCCTTGAGGACGAAGAACTGGAGCTCGATCGCGCCGCGCTGGACCGATGCGAACACGTTCGGCGTCTTCTGCCGGTAGGTGACCTCGAATCCGAGCGACTCGTAGAACTCGAGCTGATCGTCGATCGACCGGCACGGGAGGATCGGGATCATCCGATCGGGGGGCAGACCGCTCACCGAACCATCCTACCGATGAGCGTGGCGGTCGACCGTGGTCTGATAGACCATGACTCAGATGTCGGGCGAGAGCGCTGTGCCAGCACGGGCGACAAGCCGGGAGTGGATCGGCCTTGGGGTCCTCACGCTGGCAGCGCTCGTCTATGCGATGGATCTCACCGTGCTGAACCTCGCCATCCCTCGGATCAGCGAGGAGCTGCGGCCGTCGAGCGTGCAGCTGCTCTGGATGATCGACATCTATGGCTTCCTCGTCGCCGGTCTGCTGATCACGATGGGGACGCTTGGGGACCGCATCGGCCGCCGCAAGCTCCTGCTGTGGGGCGCCGGCGGCTTCGCCCTGGCGTCGCTGCTCGCCGCGTTCTCGGCCAGCTCAGAGATGCTCATCGCGAGCCGCGCGGTCATGGGGGTCGCAGGGGCGACCATCGCGCCGTCGACCCTGTCGCTGATCTTCACGATGTTCCTCGACACCAAGCAGCGTTCGACGGCGATCGGCGTCTGGATCGCCGCGTACTCCGCCGGAGGCGCCATCGGCCCTCTCCTGGGTGGCGTGCTCCTCGAGTTCTTCTGGTGGGGATCGGTCTTCCTGATCGGGGTTCCCGTGATGGCGCTTCTGCTCATCCTCGGCCCGCGCACCCTGCCCGAGTACCGGGACCCGAACGCCCGGCCACTCGACCTTGCGAGCGCCGCGATGTCGCTGCTCGCCATCCTCGGCGTGGTGTATGGGCTGAAGGAGCTCGCGCAGGATGGGCTGGCGCCGATGCCGATACTCTCGATCGCGGCCGGCGTGCTTGTCGGGATCGTGTTCGTGCGCCGGCAGCTTCGGCTCGAGTCGCCGATCATCGACGTCCGCCTCTTCCGGATCCGAGCCTTCAGCGCCTCGCTCGGCACCTACCTGCTCGGCATCTTCGTCGTCGTCGGCTACTTCCTCTTCATCTCTCAGTACCTCCAGCTCGTCCTCGGCCTCTCGCCGCTCAACGCCGCGCTGTGGTCCCTTCCGTCAGCGGTTGGGTTCATCGTCGGCTCAACCGTCGCGCCCAAGATCATTCATCGCTTCCGCCCGTCGCTGATCATGGGGGTGGGCATGGCGATCGCCGCGGTCGGCACCGCGATGCTCCTCGGGCTCTCCGTCGACGGCGAGGGGAGCCTGCTCATCATCGCCGCGGCATCGGTCGTGATCTCGCTCGGGCTCGCTCCCGTGATCACCCTTGCCACCGAGCTCATCGTGGGCAGCGCCCCGCCCGAGCAGGCCGGAGCCGCCACCGGGATGTCGGAGACGAGCGGCGAGCTGGGCGGCGCCCTCGGGATCGCGCTGCTCGGCAGTCTCGGTGTCGCGGTGTACCGCAGCGAGATAGGAGAGTCGCTCCCGTCCGGAATCCCCGCTGAGGCGGCGGACGCGGCGCTTGACACGCTCGGCGGTGCGGTTGCGATTGCTCAGACGCTTCCGGGAGAGCTGGGGACCGCGCTCGTCGAGGTGGCGCAGGTCGCCTTCGTCGATGCGCTCCACTTCGTCGCGGCGGTTGCCGCGGTGCTGGCTGCGGCGACGGCGATCATCGCCGCGGCTGCCCTCTGGAACGTCCCGGCTCGCTCCGAGCCGGCGCCGGATGAGGACGCGCCTTCCCAGGCCGTCGCCGCCACCGACTGAGCCGGCGTGGCATTGCGAACCGTTCGAATTCACACCGGGCTTGCGTTAGGCTCCGAATCGGCCCGCCAACCGTCGAGATTCACACCCGGTGGGCACCCGGGCCCGAAACTGACGGTTCGAGCCGCCTTCCCGGGCATAACGGTCAGCCCATGTGAAATCGGACGTTCCGTGCGTCGCCAAGGGCTTGACACCTGGGGCGTAGCCTCAGCGCATGAGCACTGAACTGCCCGATGGCCCCGACCTCGACGAGATGCTCCAGCTCCTGCGCGACACCTTCCCCGATGCCGTGGTCGCCACCATCGACAGCGCCGCCTTCTTCTCGCTCGACGAGAAGCACTGGCCGAATTTCGCGACCGTGGTATGGACCGATGAGCACGACGAGGGTGCGCCATCGGACCTTGCCCGTGAGGGCGTCTATCGGGTCAACGTCGGCGTCGACCGCGAGACGTTCCAGCAGCTCGTCGGCCCGATGACCGACCCCGACTACGTCGCCCTCGATCGATTCATGCCGCACCCGGTCTACGCCAGGCAGCGATGGATCGCCATCCTCAACCCGAGCCACGAGACGATCCGATCCACGCTCATGCCGCTCATCGCGGCCGGTCATGCTCGACTCAGGGCACGACGTGCCGGCGCATCGGTCAGCTGACGCTGGTTGGTGGCCGATGTCGAGAATCGATGCTCGGCTCCGTTATTGCGGTGAACGGTGCGAGACGCGCGCCGCGAAAACCGATGGAGGCACCCTGGAAATGACCCGATACCTGCTCGGCGTGACCTTCGAGCCCGGCGTCGTCACCACCCCGATGGAGGAGTGGCAGCCGGAAGAGATCGAGGCGCACATGGACTACTACCGCACGCTCAACCGTGAGCTGAGCCAGAACGGCGAGCTGACCGGGGGCGAGATCCTGACCGGCCCGGACCTCGCGAAGATCGTCACCTCTGACGGCGCGACGGCGCCGGTCGTCACCGACGGTCCGTTCGCCGAGTTCAAGGAGTGGCTCGCCGGGTACCAGATCTTCGATGTCGAGTCGGAGGAGCGTGCCCTCGAGATCGCCGCGCGACTTTCCGCCGTACCCGGCCCGGGCGGTGTTCCGCTCCAGCAGCCCATCCACGTTCGCCGGATCATGGACGAGGGCCCGTCGACGGCGGACGAGATGCGCGAGTACGCGGGGACCGCCGGAGGCGAGCGCTGACCGTCGAGACTCAGGTCGAGGGCCTGCTGCGCGAGATGGCGCCGCGGGTCCTCGCCTCCCTCGCCCGCCGATATGGCGATTTTGACGCGGCGGAGGATGCGGTCCAGGAGGCGCTCATCACCGCCGCCGAGCGGTGGCCGCGCTCCGGCATTCCCGATCAGCCATTCGGCTGGCTGACGCGCAGCGCGACGCGCCGCCTGGTCGATGCCTGGCGGTCGAACCGCGCCCGTGTGGAGCGCGAGCGCCTCGTCTCCAGCGGCCAGGCGACAACCTCGCCCTTAGTCGTCGCCGAAGAGGACGACTCGCTGCTCCTCCTGTTCCTCTGCTGCCATCCTGCGCTGCCGCCGGCATCGGCCATCCCGCTGACGCTGCGGGCGGTGGGTGGCCTGACAACGGCGGAGATCGCCCGCGCCTTCTTGGTTCCCGAGGCGACGATGGCCCAGCGGATCAGCCGGGCGAAGGGGCGCATCCGCGCCTCCGGCGTACCGTTCGCCATGCCGCCGACGGAGGAGCGCAGCGAGCGACTCCGGTCGGTGCTCCACGTCCTGTACCTGCTCTTCAACGAGGGCCACACGGCGAGCGCCGGTCCGTCGCTGCACCGCGTGGACCTGTCCGACGAGGCCATTCGCCTGGCCCGCATGCTCCTCGCCGCCGTGCCACAGGATGGGGAGGCCGCGGCGCTGCTGGCGCTCATGCTCCTGACCGATGCCCGACGGCCGGCACGCCTGGACGCCGATGGCGAGCTCGTCCCGCTTCCGGACCAGGACCGTTCGCTCTGGAGCCGCGAGCGCATTGCGGAGGGACTCGCGCTGCTGGGACGTGCGAGCGCTGCCGCGCCGCTTGGCGAGTACGGCGTGCAGGCGGCTATTGCAGCCGTCCACGACGAAGCCGTATCGGCCGACGCGACGGATTGGCCGACGATCGTGACGCTTTATCAGCAGCTGGAGGAGATGACCGGCAACCCGGTCGTCACGGTCAACCGCGCGGTCGCCGTCGCCATGGCCGACGGGCCGGACGCCGGCCTCGCCTTGCTGGACGAGGCCAGCGACCGCCTCGGGTCGAGCCACCGACCTGATGCCGTGCGGGCTCATCTCCTCGAGATGGCGGGGGATCGGGAAGCGGCTGTGGTGTGCTACCGAGCGGCTGCTCAGCGAGCGACATCGGTCCCGGAGCGCCGGTATCTCACGATGCGGGCCGCCCGCCTGGTCCGATCTCGTACGCGCTGATGGACCGAAAGCCGATCGGCTGCGGATGACGCTCGATCGCCTGCCAGGACCGATGCGGCGATGGCTGTACGCGGGCGGGACACGCCAGGATCGGCTGCGCGATCCGGATGCGGTGATCGCGGCCCTCGATGTCCGACCCGGCATGGTCGTCGGCGATCTCGGTCCGGGCGCGGGCCACTTCACCCTCCGCCTCGCGCGCGCGGTTGAGCCCGACGGCGTGGTGTTCGCGCTCGATGCGCGGCAGAGCATGCTCGATGACCTGCGCCGCGTCGCGGACGACCGTGGAATCACGACCCTGCGTCTGGTGCTCGTGCATCCGAAGAAGATCGAGATTCCGGAGCCGGTCGACCTTCTCTTCGTCTCGGCGACATATCACCATCTGCCGGAGCCGGCGAGGTATTTCGCGGAAGCTCGCCCCTACCTTCGGAGCGGGGCACGTGTCGCGATCCTCGAGTCTCGGCGCGAGGGTCTGCTGGCCCGTTGGCATGGGCGCCACGCGACGTCGCCTCGCCGCGTCGTCCGCCAGATGGCGGAGGCCGGGTATAGGCTCAGTGCGACTCACGACGTCGTTCGCGGCTACTGGTTCGGCCTGTTCGAGCTCGATCCCTGAGGAGCGCCTCACTCCCCGGTGTCTGAGGGCGGCCGGGTGGACCCGTCCGGCCAGGCGGCAATGCACACCTTGTTGCCGGCACGGTCGGCGAGAATCCAGCTGCCGGGCGCCGCCGACTCGTCCACGATGCGGCCACCGGCGGCCAGCGCTGTCGCGAGCCGTGCTTCGGCGTGCTCGCGCGCCACCGACACGTCGACATGCATCGCATGGCGCAATGGCTTGGCCTCATCCAGATCCTGCATCCAGACCGTCGATCCGTGTCCGAGCGGGTCGACGGCGTTGTCGCCCGCCATCGGCGAGTAGCCGAGCACCGCGCGCCAGAAGCCGACGTCGATCGCGTCGGGCTTCGCGGCGACCGCGACCTGAACCTCCTGGACGGCCGCCCGGTCGGCGTGCGCCCCGTGCTCGCGCGCAACTGCCGAGACCGCCCGCGCCAGCTCGACATGCCGGGGTTCCAGCTGCCACATGTCGCGGCTCAATCGCACCGTGAGGCGGTCATCCGCGATCGTCAGCAGCGCTCCCGAGCCCTCCAGGCCGGCGATCCCAACGATTGCCTCGGCGAGTTGAGCCGCCTGTCGAGCCGATCCGACGCGGAACAACGCGGTCGCGCCGCCGTGCAGCACGACCCAATCGTCGACACCATCCGTGGCGAGGAACTCCCGCCAGCCTTCCTCGCTCATGTCCGGCGGGAGCTCGAAGACGGGCCGACCCTTCGCAGCCTCAACCGGGTCGTTCAGATCGACGCCATCGACGGCTCGGATGAACCGCACACCGAACGGAACGCTGCGGGCAAGTCCGCCGAGATCGTCGCGGAAGAAACCGATGCGGTTCTCGGGGCTCAGTTCGGTGGCGCGAACCTTCTCGGTCCGGCCGTGCTTGCTGACCGTCGCCTCGCCGGCGGCGCGGAGGTTGCGGACCCAGTGGACATCTCCCCACGGCGCCCAGATCCATCGCCTGCCCGAGTACTCAATGATCGCCACCGGATTGGTGCGAGGCAGGCCGCTCTTTCGGCCGCGGATCGTGACCAGCCCGTTCGGGCCGAGCGGGATTCCGGCTCTGATGAGGAACGTGGCGAGGGGACTGAACATCGTGACCCACCACGGGGCGCCAGGATCGACGGCACTTCGGGCAGGCATCTCTTGAGCGGTCATGTGCTTGGGCCCCGCAATTGGTATGCCTCTGCCGACGACGCGGCCATCCAGGCGGCGCTTGCGTGCCGAATGGCGTAGCGTTGGACGGTGAGCCGGGAAGTCGAGGAATCGAATCGGCACCTCCTCCGCGCCCGCGACGCCATGGACCGCGCCTACGCCGAGCCGCTCGACGTGCGCGCCGTGGCCGCGGTGGCGCATGTTTCCGAGGCACATTTCATCCGCAGCTTCCGGGCCGCGTTCGGCGAGACGCCGCATCGGTACCTGCAACGCCGTCGGGTGGAGCGCTCGATGTTCCTGCTTCGCGAGACGGATCGCAGCGTCACCGAGATCTGCTTCGACGTCGGCTTCACCAGCCTGGGGACCTTCAGCCGCACGTTCCGCGACATCGTTGGCGAGACGCCCTCGGGTTACCGGCAGGGGAACGGGCCGATCATCGCGCCGAACTGCGTCCAGATGGCTGTCACGCGCCCGCGTTCCGCGGCGCACGTGAAGCCGCGATCGAGCAGTTTCGGAGAAGCCGCAACGGCCGCGGCTCCCTAGCATGGCGGTCATCCACATCGAGACCCACAGGGGAGATATTCGGAATGACTGACACGAAGAAGCCCGCCAAGGGCAAGGCTGGTCGGGCAACGCCCGCCGAGGGATGGACGGCCGAAGAGAAGGCCGCGATGAAGGAGCACAACCGAGAGCTGAAGGCGGCTCGCTCCGCGGAAGAAGCAGCCACCGAACTGCTCGCGAAGATTGCCGAAATGCCTGAACCGGATCGTGGCATGGCCGAGCGGATCCACGCCGTCGTCATGAAAAGCGCGCCCGATCTTGCTCCGAAGACCTGGTACGGGATGCCGGCGTATTACCGGGACGGCCAGGCCGTCTGCTTCTTCCAGCCCGCAGCGAAGTTCAAGGCGCGCTACGCGACCTTCGGCTTCAACGACTCGGCGACCCTGGACGACGGCGCCATGTGGGCAACCTCCTGGGCGCTGACCAAGCTGACGGCCGCGGACGAGAAGAAAATCGGCGAGCTCGTGAAGAAGGCCGTGAGCTGATGATCGCAAGTCTGCAGGTGACGACCATCTACGTCCTCGAGAAGGACGAGGCGCTCGACTTCTACGTCAACAAGCTCGGCCTCGAAGTGGGTGATGACTTCAAGCAGGGCTCCTACCGATGGCTCACGGTGCGCGTGCCCGGTGACTCGGTCACCTCGATCTCACTCGAGGAGCCTGGCCCGCCGCTCCACGACGACGCGACCGGGGCGCAGATTCGCGAGCTGGTCACCAAGGGCGCCATGAACGGCCTCGTCTTCAAGACTGACGACATCAGGGGGCTGTTCGAGAACCTCAAGGCGAACGGCGTGACCGACTTCACGCAGGAGCCGACGGAACACTTCTACGGCACCGACATGGGCATCCGCGACCCGTTCGGCAACGCCATTCGGATTCTTCAGCAGGGCGACGCCCAAGAGGCAACCGCCTGAATCCGACCCACTGACCCGATGCGTTACGCGCGGTCCGCCGCTTCTGCGCCACCAGGAGACGGATCCGACGTGACGCTCGCCTGGCGGAACAGCAGGGCCGATGCGACCCAAGCTGCGATGAAGAACGCGTCCGCCCGCAGCTCCGGGCCGAGCCCCGCGACGAGCGCGATGACGGCGACCAGCGCCTGGGCTGCCGCGGTGGCGAACATCGCGATCGATGCCTCACGCGGCTCGAAGCGGGCGATCGCCGCGCCGATGAGTGCGACGGCGAGCACCCCGAGGTACATCAGGTTCGCCGGGTTGCCCTCGTCTCCGATCATGCCGACCGCGAGGTTGACCCAGATGAGGAGCAGCCCGGCGCCGACGGCGATGGCGACGGCGACCCGGTGCGCTGTGTTTCGTCCGCGGCTCGCGGCGAACTCGTAGAGAAGGCCTGCGCCAAGCACAAGGACGCCGACGATCGCGAAGTCCATCGGGCCCCAGTTCACGCCGTCCGTGCCGGATCCCGGATCCGGGATGCCGAGCTGGAGCACCATCGCGAGGAACGGCACGGCCAGCACGGCAGCGGTGATGAGGACCCAGCGAATGACGGTCCTGGTCTGCGTGAGCTGCGTCATGTTCTCCCTCAGGATGTGTGAGGAGGTCTCCGCGAACGTCGCGAGGGCGAAGCCGAGGAGGCCGCGATGCTCATCGGTCCGCTCGCGGCAGAGGTCGGTGAACGTCTGCGCCATCGGCTCGGCGAAGCGCTCCCGAAATGGTTTCGGGTAGAGGCGGACGAGGCGCCGATACCAGCGGCGGTATCGGCCGATCGTGCGGTCAGACTGCATCGGTGAAGGCGTTCGGGGTGAGGCGCTTCTCCGTCGCAACGGCGACGACCTCGCGGTATCGGTCCAGCTCGGCGCTGAGCGCCCTCCGTCCGAGGCCGGTTAGCGTGTAGTAGATCCGTCGTTCGTCGTCCATCGCGGGGTCGACGCGCTTTTCGGTCTCCCGGATGAGCCCGGCCGTCATCATCCGGCCCAAAGACCCGTAAAGCGTCCCGGGGCCCATCTTCACCTTGCCATGCGACTCTCGCTCGGCCTGCTTCATGATCCCGTATCCATGCCGCTCCTCGGTGGAGAGCGCGAGCAGGATGTGAAGCACAGCCGGAGTCAGGGGAGCGTGCTTGTTGTTCTTCACCCGTCCTCCCGCACTATATCCGTGACGGAGGCATCATATATCCGTTACCGATATAGGTCAAGCCGAGTGGCTCCCATCATCAGCCAGATGTCTCGTGATATCGAGTGATCTGCCGCTGCACCGCTGAGGCGTCGAACCAGGCATTCTCATAGCAGATGAGCCCGTCCCGGATCTCGAACACGTGGAGCATGCGGACCTCGACCGGCGCACCGCCGCCGTTCATGCCCGCCCAGGCTCCGTGGACGTGGCCGGTGATGATCGACTCGTCGACGACATAGCGACCGCCCTCGCCGGTGAACCTCCTGACCGAGGTCAGCGTGACGTCGGGGATGGCCTCGATGATCCCGGAGTACACCCGCGCCACGTCGTCCTTGCCCCGAAACGGAGAGTCGGGATGGGTGACGTCGTCCCAGACGATGTCATCGGTGTACGTGTCGAGCGTCGCCTGCACGTCGTGCGCGTTCTCGGCCGCGAAATGGCGATCGATGATGTCCATCGGTTCCTCTCAGCGATGCCGGACGATCTTGCACCAACCTCGGGCTCGTGGGGACTGCGCGGTAGGATGCCGGGGCATGGCTGCTCCGGAGCCGATTCCCCCGGATCTCTTCCTCGCTGGCTATCCGCCCGACATCCGTGACATCGCGGATCGGCTTCGCGCCGTGGTCCGCGAGGCTGTGCCCGAGGCGATCGAGCGCGTCCGAACGGGCTGGCGGCTGATCGGCTACGACGTGCCCGTCGGCCGGCGGAGCCGATACTTCGCCTTCGTCGCGCCCGAGCCGGAGCACGTCCATCTCGGCTTCGAGTACGGCGTCTGGATGACCGATCCGGACGGCATGCTGCGCGGCGCCCACCTGGACCTCAAGAAGGTCCGATACGTCACGTACGAGCCCGGCGACCCAATTCCGACCGATGCTCTCGTGCGCTTCACGATCGAGGCGGCCGAGCTCGCCGCGATGGGCAGCTACGTCCGGTAGGACTCCATCAGCTCGACCAGCTCGCGCGGGCGGCTCAAGGCGATCGTGTGGCCGGCGTCCAGCTCGTCCGGCTCGATCCCGAGCCGATCCCGGACGACGCCTCGTAGCCACTCGGCCGGGAAGAACCGGTCGTTCCGACCGATGATGACGTGGGTGGGCACCTCTGGCCAGGACTCGAGCGGCCATGGCTCGCGGCTGGTCGCCTCGGATTGCTTCCGCTCCCGCGACTTCGCCTGGGCAGCGAGCTCCGGGTCGACATCGTGGTAGAACGCGTCCGCTTCGCCTTGCGGAAACTTCCAGCCGGTGGCCTTCCACATCTCTTCGTCGGTCTCGCCCGGTCGCGGGATCATCGGTGCCACGAGCACGAGGCGATCGGCCTTCGCGCGGTCCGCGACGACGGGGGCGATGTAGCCACCCCACGACTGCCCGACCACGATCAGCTCGCCGCCGTGATGGACCTTGTCGATGGCGTCGACCACGGCCTGCGCGTTGTCGAGCAGGCTGGCGCCGTCGTCCTCGATCGGGAGGTCCGGCGCGACGCTTCGGTGCCCTCGCTTCTCGAGCTCGCGCTCGACGAGGTGCCAATACCAACCAACGTCATAGGCCCCGTGGATCAGCGCGTAGGTCGCCACGCGACCATGAACGGCAAGGGGGGTGCCAGCGATGGCGTTGGCCGCGGCCTTGCAGGCTCGACTGAACGAATCGCCTGAGACCGATGAATTCGAGGCGTGCCGCCTGTCTCAACGCCAGGCATACCGCCCGAGGAGAACGAGCAATGACGATGACAGCCCCGAGTGAGACGAAGAACCTCGACGGCTACGGTTCGCCGCCGCTCGAGTGGAACCGCGTGATCGAGGCTCTGGATGGCACGCGCGACTTGCCGGTGTCGGACTCGGCGAGCCACTACTGGATCGCCACGACCCGACCGGACGGACGGCCCCACATGATGGCGGTGGGCATCGTCTGGGACAACGGCAAGTTCTTTATGTCGACCGGGGCGGGGACGCAGAAGGCCAAGAACCTCGCCCGCGATCCCCGATGCATGGTCAGCCTGGCGGCGCCGGGCGTCGACATCGTCGCCGAGGGCGAAGCAAAGATCGTCCGCGATGAAGGCGAGCTGCAGCGCGTCGCCACGCTCTACAGCGACTGGGGTCCGCAGGTCCGGGACGGTGCCTTCTGGCACGAATACAGCGCGCCGAGCGCTGGTCCGCCGCCGTGGGACGTATACGAGATCACGCCGACGACGATCTACGCCGTGGCAACGGCGGAGCCGCACGGCGCCACGCGCTGGAAGCTCTGATCGGGCGTCGCGTCGTACGCTGGGTGGAGCACGTAGAGGAGCAGCCACGTGACCTGGGAAAGCGCCGAGGATGCGTCCAAGCCCGTCCTGAAGTGCCCGCTGTGCGGCGGGGCGGAGTTCGACCGCCAGCAGGGTCGGATGGACTCCCGCTGGGGGATCACGAGCCACAAGCTCGTCCTCCAGATCTGTCGCCGATGCGGGCTCGTCCTCCAGTTCTCGGCCGGCCGCGGGATCTGGGACTTCGACTGAGGCAGATCGCCGAGGCCGGTCAGCGCCGCTTCATGGCGAGGTACCGGTCGCGCTCGGCCTTGTCGAGCTTCTCGATCGAGTAGCGGAGCATCACCCGTGGCATCGTCACGGCATGAGCCTCGAGGAACGAGGCGAGGCGATCGTGGTCGCGCTTCCCGGCTTCGCGCAGCATCCAGCCAACCGCCTTGTCCACGAGATCGTCCGGATCCTTCGCGAGCGTTTCAGCGATCCGATAGGTGTCGTCGAGCTGATCGCGCCGGATGAATGCGTATGTGCTGAGGATCGCGGTTCGCCGTTCCATCGGCCTCTCTGACCGCGCCAGCACGTCGAGGATGTCCCGCGGCTGGTCAACCAGGAACTCGCCAACGACGTGGATCGCGCTGCGGTCGACGAGGTCCCAGGTGTTGATCCGGTCATGCCGGCGGATGTACAGGTCGAACAGCTCGCGGCGCCGCTCGACGGGCGTCCTCCGGTCACGCGCCTGCCAGTCCATGATGCTGACGGCACCGACCCGGACGGGATGATCGTCGCTCTCGAGCAGCTGCTCGATCTCGGCGGGCGGCATCGCCTGAAACTCCTTGGCCAGCTTGAAGATCTGGCCCATCCCGATGCCGCCAAATCGCTCGTCACTCGCGGCTTCCGCAGGGCGGAGGGCCCCGAGGCTGAGGACGAAGGCCTGTGCCGTGGGGCTCGAACCGACCGACATGCGCCCAGCATACGGCCGGAGGTGCGGAAGGTCGGTCCGCCCGGATGCCGGGCAGCCGCATCGCTACGATGGCCGGGTGACCCTGCGAGCCCCTGACCCGAGCCGAGGAGGCGACTTCGTCCATCTCCACGTCCACTCGGAGTTCAGCCTGCTCGACGGGCTGAGCCGCATCGGCGAGATGACGAAGCGGGTCGCCGACCAGGGGATGCCGGCGCTGGCGCTCACCGATCACGGGAGCATGTACGGGGTCATCCCGTTCTACGCCGCGGCGAAGAAGGCGGGCATCAAGCCGATCATCGGGATCGAGGCGTACGTCGCCCCGCGTGGCATGGCGGACAAGGAAGGCAAGATCGACGCCGACTACCACCACATGCTCCTGCTGGCCAAGGACGACGTCGGCTACCGGAACCTCCTGGCCCTGACGACCGCCGCGCACCTCGACGGTTACTACTACAAGCCGCGGATCGACAAGGAGCTTCTGGCGAAGCACGCCCAGGGCCTCATCGGCACATCGGCCTGCCTGGGTGGGGAGGTCCTGAAGCGCCTGGGGGCGGGGGACGAGGCGGGCGCCGCGCAGGCCGCCGATGAATACCGATCCATCCTGGGCGACGGCAACTTCTTCATCGAGATCCAGGAGCACGGGATCGACGACCAGCAGCGCCTCCACCCGCAGCTCGTCGACCTGGCGCGGCGGAACAACCTGCCGCTGGTGGCGACCAACGACACGCACTACACCCACCCGGAGCAGTACGAGGCCCACGACCTGCTCGTCTGCATCCAGACCGCGTCCAACCTCGACACGCCGGGGCGGATGCGCTTCGAGAACAACGAGTTCTACCTGAAGCCGGCGGCCGAGATGCGTCGCCTCTTCAACGGTGAGCTGCCCGAGGCGATGGACAACACATTGCTCATCGCCGAGCAGTGCGACGTCAGCCTCGACTTCGAGGGTCTGCGGCTGCCGCACTTCGAGGTGCCCGCCGGCGAGACCGAGGCCTCCTGGCTGCGCAAGGAGTGCGAGCGCGGATTACCGGAGCGTTACCCGACGCTTACCGATGAGATCCGGAACCGGCTCGACTACGAGCTCGGGATCATCGACCGCATGGGGTACAGCGCGTACTTCCTGATCGTGGCCGACTTCACGCGCTTCGCCCGGGAGCAGGGGATCATGATCACCTGCCGCGGATCGGCGCCCGGAAGCATCGTCACCTACTCGCTCGGCATCACGCCGGTCGACCCCCTCGAGTACGGCCTCCCCTTCGAGCGCTTCCTCAACCCTGACCGCGTGACGATGCCGGACATCGACATCGACTTCCAGGACTCGCGCCGGGACGAGGTCATCGAGTACGTCACGCGCAAGTACGGCGACGACCGGGTGGCACAGATCATCACCTTCGGGACGCTCGGCGCCAAGGCGGCCATCCGCGACGTCGGACGCGCCATGGGCCTCACCTACGGTGAGGCCGACCGGGTCGCGAAGGCCGTCCCGCTCGAGCTGAACATCTCGCTCGATCGCGCGGTCGAGACGAGCCCGCAGCTCCGCGAGCTGATGGCCGGGGACGATCGGGTGGACAAGCTCATCACCATCGCGAAGCAGCTGGAGGGGGTCAGCCGACACGCCTCCACGCACGCGGCCGGCATCGTGATCTCACGCGAGCCATTGACCGAGATCATGCCGCTCCAGCGCGCCACCGACGGCAAGACCACGATGACCCAGTTCGAGATGCACGCCTGCGAGGCGCTCGGCCTCCTGAAGTTCGACTTCCTGGGCCTCATCAACCTCACGATCCTGGCCGAGGCCGTCGAGCTGGTGCGGACGCATCGGTCTGTGGAGCTCGACGTCGACAAGCTGCCGCTCGACGACGCGAAGACGTTCGAGCTGCTGGGGCACGGCGACACGATGGGCGTCTTCCAGCTGGAAGGCTCCGGGATGCGCCGATACGTGAAGGAGCTCAAGCCGACCGAGGTGCGCGACCTCGCCGCGATGGTCGCCCTCTTCCGCCCGGGACCGATGGCGAACATCCCCGCCTACATTCGCCGCAAGCATGGCGAGGAGCCGGTGACCTACCTGCACGACTCGCTCGAGCCGGCGCTGCGGGACACGTACGGGATCTTCGTCTACCAGGAGGACATCATGACCGCCGCCATCGCGATGGCGGACTACACCGGTCCGGAGGCGGACAACCTCTGCTACGCGATCCGCAAGAAGAAGGAGGACGTCCTCCGCCAGCACGAGGCGAAGTTCAAGGCCGGCGCCAAGAAGAAGGGGATCCCGCCGCACATCGTCGACAAGGTCTTCGCCGAGTTCGAGCCATTCGCCCGCTACGGCTTCAACAAGGCGCACGCGACCTGCTACGGGCTCATCGCCTACCAGACTGCCTATCTCAAGGCGAACTACCCGATCGAGTTCATGACCGCGGTCCTCAACGGCTTCTCCGGGCGAGCGGAGAAGGTCGCGGCCGTCATCGCCGAGTGCCGCCGGCTGGGGATCGAGGTCCGACCGCCCGACGTGCAGAAGTCGCACGCCCTCTTCACCGTGGAGCTCGACGCGGATGGGGCTCCCGAGGCCATTCGCTTCGGGCTGGCCGCGATCAAGAACGTCGGCGAGGGCGCGATCGACGCGATCGTCGCGGTCCGCGATGTCGGGGAGGAGGCCGGGCCGTTCGTCTCACTCGACGACTTCTGCCGGCGCGTCAACCTCCACACCATCAACCGCCGCATGCTCGAGTCGATGATCAAGGCCAACGCGATGGCCTCGCTCGGCACCGCCGGCGCCATGCTCGAGGCTCTCGATGGCGCGATGGAGAACGGCGCTCGCCACCAGCGCGACGTGGCAGCCGGCCAGTCGACGCTGTTCGACCTCTTTGCCCTCCCGGCCGATACCTCCGTCGCCTTCCTCGATGGAGGAGAGGAGATCCCGCGCCGCGAACGGCTGCGCTGGGAGAAGGAGCTCATCGGCCTCTACCTCTCGGAGCATCCGCTCTCGGACATCGAGGCCGAGCTTCCCGAATACGTGACCGCCTACACGGGCGAGCTGGCCGAGGAGGCGGACCAGGCCAAGGTCACGGTCGGCGGGATCATCCAGACCTCGCGCCGCGTCATCACCCGGGCCGGCTCGACGATGCTCGTCGCCACGCTCGAGGACCTCACCGGCTCGGTCGAGGTCGTGGTCTTCCCGAAGGTGTTCGAGCAGACCGCGCCGTCATGGACCGATGACTCCATCGTCCTCGTCACCGGACGAATCGACCGTCGCGACGAGTCGCCCCAGATCCTGTGCGAGGCCGTGCACCAGTGGGACGACGCGGTGCGGATGGGCCCCGTCTCGTTCGGCCACGAACGCGATCGTCTGCTTGCTTCCCGCGGCGGACGCCGATGGGACGGCAACGGCGGCAACGCGGGAGGCGGCGGCGACCGGGTCCAGGGCGTCTGGAATCCGCCCGCACAGCGCGAGCCGATCCCCGTCGAGGCCCCGACGCCCGCTGCCATGGCCGTCGTCGAGTCGGAGGTCGCCGAGGTCATCGAGCTCGCCGGCGCGCCGGAGCCGGCCGATGAGCCGCCGGTCCCCTCGGACGCGGTCCCGCTCCAGTCGGCGCCGCTCGGCTCGACCGCCACGGTGGCGGTGCTCATCGGTGCCGAGGTGCCAACCGAGTCGCTGCTCGGTGCGATCGAATCGGTCAAGGCTGCGCTGACCGGGCGGCCCGGGCCGTTGCCGGTCGTGCTGTCGATCCCGGTTGCCGGGGCGACGCGGCAGGTGCGGCTGCCGGACCACGTCGCCTGGGACGAGCGGCTCGGCGAGGCGGTGGCGCGGGCGGCCGGCGTGCCGGTGACCGTTGAGCTGCGTTCGGGCGTTGAGGAGCGGATCGCCTAGGCGGTCAGTTCTCGAAGGCGACCGTTGCGAGCATCTGGTTGATGAGGGCCAGCATCTCGTCGGCCTCGGGGTCCTGTCCGGCGATCTCGGCACTGACCTCGATCCATCGGTCCGGGAAGCCGGGCGGGCTGAGCTGCCACCAGGCGATGGTGGTGTCGTCGTCGACTCGCCGCTGGTTCGCGGCGGCGGGTTGGCCGCTGATCACGAGGTCGCCGTCCGGGTCGGTGACCGGCGGGGTGCCGTCGGTTCGCTCCGTCACGATGATGGACGCCTGCCCGGCCGGGATCTCCTCACCGGTGAGTGCGCAGGTCTGATCGAACGCGGTGCACAGCTCGTCGGGCTCGACGCCGAAAGTCGTGAGATGGGCGACGACGCGACCATCGGTAGCCGGTTCGCCATCGCCGGCGGCCACCGTCCAGTCGGGCGGCACGGCGAAGCTCAGCGCCGCGTCCTGGAAGCGGACGCGATCGTCGAAGGGGGGAGTGACGAGCGAGATGGCCAGCATGATCAGGCCGACGATGAGCGCCACCCCCGCGACCACACCGGCCGCGACCCAGCCCGAGTCCATGCGCGACGGTGGGGCGGCAGGTTGCGCCGCGGGTCGAAAGGTCGGCTCGGCCGGCGCAGTGGCCCATTGAGCCGGCACCACCCCGGCGTGCGTGCGATCCCATTGGGCGCGTCGCACCGGATCGGAGAGGATCCGCCACGCCTCGTTGACACGGGTCATCGCCGCGCTGGCGGCTGAGCCCGCGTCGGGGTGGAATCGCTTTGCGAGCACACGGTATGCCCGCGCGATTTCTTCGCGGGATGCCGTGCGCGGGACGCCGATGATGGCGTACGGGTCGAGGTCGGGCACGTCGCGCGCAGTCTACCCCGATGCTTCGAAGTATCCTGTCCGGCGTGATCACGAAGCGTGCCGGCAAGCCCGCCGCAGCGGGCGATCCGGGCTCGACCGTCACCCCGCAGGCTTCGGCGGCGGCTGCCTCGACCGCGGTTCCAGCGGCGACCGAGGCGCCCGTCGACGCGCACCAGCTCGACGCCGCAATCCTTCGCTTCCTGCGCCGATTCCCGAACCAGACGGTCGACCTCTCACCGCTGGCCGACGAGGTGGCGATCGATCCGTATCGGCTCCAGCTTGCCGTCGAGGACCTCGGGCGACGCGGCATGGTCGTCGTTCCCTTCATCGAGCCGGGTTCCGCAGGAGGCGCGACGCTGACGGCCGCAGGGCTCCGCTGGCTGATCGAGCGCGAGGGCGGCACGCCGTCGGACAAGCCGGCCGCGCTCAAGGTCGCGAAGGAGCGCGTTCGCGCCGAGGACGAGGCGGCCCGCCTGCCACGCGCCCAGGTCTACGGAGTCAGCCGCCGCAACGAGTAGTCAGCGGTCAAGGAATCGGCGCAGGAAGTGCGTCGTCGCCTCGAAATGTGGATTGTTGAGCACCTGCTCGGGTGGACCCTCTTCCACGATGACCCCGTTCTCCATGAAGACGACTCGGTCCGCGGCTTCCTGCGCGAAATGCATCTCGTGGGTGACGACGATCATGGTGGTACCCGCATGGGCGAGGTCCTCCATGACCTGGAGCACTTCCCCGATGAGCTCGGGATCGAGCGCCGAGGTCGGTTCGTCGAAGAGGAGCACCTTCGGCTCCATGCATAGAGCCCGGGCGATCGCGACTCGTTGCTTCTGTCCGCCTGACAGCCGGGCGGGGTACTCGTCGCGCTTCTCGATGAGGCCGACCACCTCGAGGTAGTACTCGGCGCGGGTGACAGCCTCTCCCTTCTTCATGCCGAGCACGCGGGTGGGCGCCTCGATGCAGTTGTCGATCACGGACATGTGCGGAAAGAGGTTGAATTCCTGGAAGAGCATCCCGGCGCGCATGCGGATCTGCCGGATCTCCTCGAGGTGCTGCCGACTGCGTGCCTTGAGGGGGTCGGCTTTGAGTCGGAGCCCGTCGACCTCTACCCAGCCGACGGTCGGCTCCTCCAGAAAGTTGATGCAGCGCAGCAACGTCGTCTTGCCCGACCCGGATCGGCCGATGACCATCACGGCCTCGCGCTGCCGGATCTCCAGGTCGATCCCGCGCAGCACATGATTCTCGCCGAAGTACTTCTCGAGCCCCTCGGTCCGGACGATGACGTCGCCCAGGCTCAGCTTGGAGGTGCCGGTCGCGGTCATCGGTCACTCCGCCGCAGACGGCGCTCGAGCCGATCCTGGAAGAGGCTGAAGATGATGGTCAGCCCCCAGTACGCCAGGGCCGCGATGAGGATTGCGGGAATCGTCTGGAACTCGGCGCGTCCGATGTTCTGAGCTCGCCACAGGAGCTCCTGGACCGTGATGATCGAGACGAGAGAGCTGTCCTTGATCATCGCGATGAACTCGTTGCCGATGGCGGGGATCACGATACGAATCGCCTGCGGCAGGACGATGCGTCGAAACACGTGTGCTTCGCGCATCCCGAGTGCCTCCGCCGCCTCGCGCTGACCTTGGGGGACTGCCTGGATGCCCGCCCGGAAGATCTCGGTCATGTAGGCGCCGTAGTTGAACCCGAGAGCCATGACACCGGTCGGGATGGGGTCGAGCACGATCCCCGCCTGCGGGAGCGCGTAGTACGCAAAGAAGATCTGGACCAGCAGCGGAGTTCCGCGCACGATCGAGACGTAGAGGGTCGCGACCGCGTAGATCACGGGGTTCGTGCTGAGCCGCCCCAGGGCCCCGACGATGGCCAGGACGGTGGCGAGGATGATCGACAGGACCGAAACCAGGATCGTGATCCAGATGCCGCCGAGGATGTACGGCCCGCTGTTGACGATGAATTCCCACTCGACGCGACCGGCGTTCCATAGGAACCAGCCCAGGCCGCCGACCAGGACGACCCAGACGGCCGCGAAGATCATGCGCCGGCGCAATCGGTCGGCCCGGTGCGCCGAGTTGATCTCCTCGACGATCGGTGCGGGCGGCACCGGCGGATCGGTCAGCACCGCGCTATGAGCGTGGGCGCCGCCGCCTGCCTCGGTCATCGAGAAGCGTCCTCAGCTATCGAAAATAGCTCGACGGGGAGGCCGTTGGGCCATCCCCGTCGATCGGTATCGGGCGGAAAGTCTACTCCTGCGTGGTCAGGTCCAGCCCTCCGAACCAGTCCTCGGAGAAGCCCGCGAGCGTCCCATCCTCGTGCATGTCCGCGACGACCTGGTCGACCGCCTCCACGAGCGAGTCGTTGTCCTCGACGGCGGCGTCGAAGCAGACCGCGAGCGGCTCGAAGAAGACCGGATCACCGACCGGGACGACCGGGTAGCCCTCGTCGATCGCGCCCTGGACCGTCGTGCTCGAGCTGAGCCAACCCTGGAACTCCGACCGACCGGCCTGCCACGCCTCGGCGCAGTTGATGTCGGTCGGGAGCGTGGTGGCGGTGATGTCCGCCGGAGGCTCCGTGACCTCACCCGCCTCCTCCGTCAGCGTGAGCGTTCCCTCCATCCAGTCGAAGTAGGTCGTTCCCTCCGCGGCGCAGACCGTCGTCCCCGAGAAGTCCTCGAGCGACTCGATCCCGGTGCCCTCGGTCGTCGCCATCTGGGCGGGGGTGAAGTAGTACGGCTGCGTGAAGTCGAGGACCTCCTGCCGTGTCTCGGTGATCGTGACCGAGCCGACGCTCATGTCCCAGCGGTCCGACCAGTTGCCGCCCTGCACGGCGTCGAACGGCGGATCGGTGAACTCGACCGTGACGCCGAGGCGCTCGCCGATCTCGTTCGCGACATCGATGTCGAAGCCCTCGTACTCGCCCGTCTCCGCGTTGAGGGACGACTGCGGCGGGTAGGCCGGATCCGTCGAGACCACGATCGTGCCGGCTTCGCAGATGCGGCCGAGGTGATCGTCACCCTCGTGGGAGTCACAGATCGGGCCGCCCGCGGCCGCACTCCCGCTGGCCGCGGCGGACTCGCTGGCCTCGGCCGGCTCGCTTGCCTCGGCGGAGGGGCTGCCGCCGCCGTCATCGCCCTGACAGGCGGTCAGCACGAGCATCGCGATCGGCAGGACCGCGAATCGTCGGAACTTGTTCAACGAAGTCTCCTCCAATGCGTGGGCACGCCGACGCTGCGGCGTCACATGTGTTCTCGGTCGGCACGTTGTAGCACAATTCGCCTCGCTCGGCGGAAGGGAAATCGGCCGCATCGGTACACTCCGCGCATGACCTCGACCGTGCCGGCGACCCCGCTCTCGCGCGCAGCGACGCTGCCCTCGCGCTACTACCTCGACCCGGGCATCCTCGAGCGCGAGAAGGAATCCGTCTTCGGGCGCACCTGGCAGCTGGTGGGACGGACCGATGAGCTCCAGCGCATCGGCGACTTCGTGCCGGTCACGGTGCTGGACGAGCCCGTGGTCATCACCCACGGGCTGGATGGCGAGCTGCATGCGTTCTACAACGTCTGCCGGCACCGGGCCGGCCAGGTGGCGCTCAGCCGCGGCAACCGCAAGTCGCTCCAGTGCCGATACCACGGCTGGACCTACGGCCTCGACGGCACCCTGCGAGCCTGCCCGGAGATGGAGGAGACCGAGGGGTTCCGCAAGGAGGACTTCGGCCTCGTCCCCGTGCGCGTGGACCGATGGGGACCGTTCGTCTTCGTCAACCTCTGGGACGATGCGCCGCCGCTGGCCGAGATGATGGGCGCCATCCCGTCCGAGGTGGCGACGGCCGGGTACGACGTCGAGCGCATGCGGCTCGTCGAGCGCCGCGACTACGTCATCGAGTGCAACTGGAAGGTGTACGTCGACAACTACCTCGAGGGATACCACCTGCCGATCGCACATCCGCAGCTCTACAAGGAGCTCGACTACGACTCCTATCGCGTCGAGGAGTTCCGGTACTACTCGAAGCAGCACGCACCGATCCGGGCGCTGAAGCCCGGCGAGGAGATCGGCGTCGATCGCCGATACCTGCGCCAGCCCGGCGTCGAGGACTCCGCCCTCTACTACTGGCTGTTCCCGAACACGATGTTCAACATCTACCAGGACAACATGTCGTCGAACGTCATCCTGCCGCTCGGTCCGGATCGAACGCTGACGATATTCGAGTGGTTCTTCGCCGACCCGGGCAGCGGGCCCGGGCTGGGAGTCGATGCAGCAGACGATCGCCTTCTCCGACGAGATCCAGCAGGAGGACATCGTCATCTGCGAACAGGTGCAGCGCGGCCTCCGCTCCCGGGCCTACGACTCCGGCCGCTTCTCCGCCAAGCGCGAAAACGGCGTCTACCACTTCCAGAACCTCGTCCGGGAGTTCCTCGGGGAGTAGGAGGCGGCCGTTACCCTCGAGTCATGACGGACCATCCGATGACGTACGAGGAGCTGATCGAGCTCGCGCGACGTCTCGAGGGCGAGACCCTCGAGACCGTGACCGGCAAGGCGTTCACGGTCGGCATCGCCCGTACCGGGGATGTGTTCTTCACGCCGGCCTCGAGCGGGTACGGGCAGAGCGACGGCCGCAAGGCCGCAGAGCGCTTCCTGGCCCGCTACAACGAGACGGGCAGCATGCGCCCCGGCGACTACGGCGACGTGTCGCGGAACGCCTCGTACCTCATCGGCATGTTGATGCGCCGGGGTACGCTCAACAGATGACCGATGCCGCACCCACCCGCGCCGACGGCAAGCTCGCCGTCGCACTCATCTCCGAGGTCTTCTGGGAGCCCGACGGGCCGATCCGGCTCAAGGAGCGCCTGGCCGAGGCCGCGGAGCGCGGCGCCGACATGGCAGTCCTCCCCGAGATCCCGCTCAACCCGTGGCGCCCGTCCACGAAGGAGGCGCACGACGACGACGCCGAGGCCATGGACGGAGCGCGCTCAACCGCGCAGTCGGAGGCGGCGCGGGAGGCGGGCATCGGGCTGGTGGGCGGCATCATCCATCGAGCAGAGGACGGCCGGCGAACCAGCAGAGCGCTGACGTTCGATCGGACCGGCTCCATTGTCGCCACCTACGAGAAGCTGCACCTGCCCGAGGAGCCCGGCTTCTGGGAGACGAGCCATTACGAGCCGGGCACCGAGGCGCCGCAGCGGATCGACGCGTTCGGCGTCCCCATCGGCGTGCAGATCTGCTCGGACAACAATCGTCCGGAGGGCATGCATCTGCTGGGCGCGCAGGGTGCGATGGCGGTCGTGAACCCACGCGCCAGCGAGGAGAAGACGTATCAGCGCTGGAAGACGGTCTGGCGCGCGAACGCGCTGACGTCGTGCTGCTACGTGCTGAGCGTGAACCGGCCGCACCCCGAGGACGGCGTCCTGCTTGGCGGCCCGAGCGCCGCGTTCGACCCGAACGGCGAGCTGCTGGTCGAGACGAACGAGACGATCGCGCTCGTCACGATCGACGCGAAGGTCGTGACCGATGCGCGGCGCGCCTATCCCGGGTATCTGCCGATTCCCGCCCGCCTCTACGCCGATGCCTGGGACGCGATCGCTCGGAGCGACGGATAGGGGAGGGCGTCAGCCGTCGGCGAGGCGGAACTGTCCACGGCCGATGAGGGTCGTCCCGACGTAGATCCGCATCTCGTACACGCCCGGGCCCCCAGTCACGCACGAAGTTGGCCGCATCGCCCGCAACGAAGCCGGCCGTGGTGCCCTCGGGATCGACCCCGAGCTGGTTGCCTGCCGGCGCCACGATCTGCTCGCCGTCGGTGCCGTCCTCGTTGAGGCGCACGATCTCCTCGCCGATCGTCGCCGCTCCGAAGGGCTGAGTCGAGGTGATCGAATGCGCGAAGGTCATGCCCGGAGTGAAGGTGTCGACCGGGCTGACGACCACGCGATTGCCGTCGAGCTCCGTACCGAAGGCGACGGTCGCCGGCAGCGGCACCGGCGTTGGGGTCGGGACGGCGGTCGCGCTGACGGATGGCGCGACTGACAGCGACGGCGTCGGGAGCGGAGTGGGTGACGGCGTGGGCGTTGCCTCGCCGACGGTGGATTCGGTCGGGTTGAGGCTCGAGAGGAAGAGGCCCACGAATACCGCGGCCAGGATCGTTCCGATGACGGCGCCCATCGAAATCAGCGAGTCCCGGTCGGTGGGAAACCGCCCCGATCGGCACGATCCGCGCCTCGCCGTGACGGAGGGCCACTCCGCACGATCGGCACACCTGCGCCCACTCCGGGTTGGAGCGTCCGCAGTTGAAGCAATCGACGGACTCGTCGGTCATGGGCGCTCAAAGGGTCCTTGATCTGGGTTCCGGGGGTGGGCGGCGAAAGCCTAGCACGCAGTAAGGCCGCCGGCGGTGAGAACGCCGACGGCCAATGGCCGGCCCCGCAACGGGCCGGTCATCTCCGGAGTCTAGCGAAGCGCCGCCGCGCCTACGTCATCCCGCCCGAACCGATCGGACCATCCTCCATGCGCCGGTGCGGACGCCTGCCCGATGGCCCGGCAGAGCTCCTCCCGCCGATGATCTCTGTGCCCGGCGCGCTCGCGCCGGCGGATGCATGGATCAGGAGGTCCTCGAGATGAACGGAACACCGACTCCCCGCGTCGCGCGCTCCGTGCAGCTCGCGGTCCTGGCCGCGCCGACGACGAGCGTCGTCGAGGCCGTGGCCGAGGCCCGGCGGCGGCACGGAACCGTCGTCGACTGGATTGCCGATCGCGTGCAGCCTCGCCTGGTGCTCGCGACGGCCTGATCCTCGTCGCTTGGCGACGCCATAGAATCGGGGCGTGTCTCGAGACTCGCGGTTGAGCGGCTGGCCGCTCGACCACCCTCGCGGTGATCGGCGCGCTTGCACTGTCGACGGCGCTCGTGGCGCTGATCGAGTCGGTGCTCGGCATCGACAACGCCTCCGCGGTCTACCTGCTGGCCGTTTCGATCCTCGCGCTCCGGCTCGGGACGTGGCCGGCCGTTGCCGGGTCGATCGGGGCGTTCCTCACGTACAACTTCCTCTTCGTCGAGCCGCGCTTCACGCTGACGGTGTCGCGCCCCGAGGAGGTGCTGACGCTGCTTTCTGCTGCTCTTCGTCGGCGTGATCATGAGCCGGCTCGCCGGCAGCCAGCGAGCGCGCGAACAGGAGTCGCTCCGTCGCGAGCGCGAGGCTCGGGCACTCGCCGGCATCAGCCGGGAGCTGGTCCGGTCGGAGCGCCTCGCGGACGCGATGAACGTCGTGACGCCGGCGCCTGGTCGAGGAGACGATGATGGAGCGCGTCTGGATCGGTCTGGGGCGGACCGTCGCGACCGAGCGCGTCGCAGGAGACTCCGGTCCGGGACGAGCCCCTGCCCGTCCACCACGGATCGCATCACGTCCTCCAGCGCGATCGTGCCGAGGGGTCGACAACGTGGACCCGCATCCATCCGGCGGCAGGGACGCGCGTGCCGACCGGAGTCGCCGCCCGCCCGCGGCCTCTACCGCATCGAGCTGCGCGCCGGCGACGATGTCATCGGATCGCTGTGGGCACGTCCGAGGCACCGACGGAGCAGCCGCACGTCGAGGAGAGCCGGTTGCTTGCCGCGGCCGCCGATCAGATGGGGGCGGCGGTCCGCCGTGATCGGCTCCTGGCGCAGGCTGCCGAGCTCGAGATCGCCCGACGCAGCGACGAGCTGAAGTCGGCCCTCGTCGACTCGGTCTCGCACGACCTCCGCACGCCGCTTGCGACGATCCGCGCGGCCGCCGGGAGCCTGGCGGACCCGACGATCGACCTGCCGGCCGATGAGCGACGCGCCATCGCGGCGGCGATCGACGCCGAGGCGGCTCGCCTCAACCTCCTCGTCGGTGACCTGCTCGACATGAGCCGCATTCAGGGCGGCGCGCTCGTTCCGGACATCGAGGTCATCCCGCTCGCGGAGCTCGTCGGTCCCGCCGTCGAGCGCGCCTCGGCCGCGGTCGACAACCGGCCGATACAGGTCGACCTGCCGGACGACCTGCCGGAGGTCCAGGCCGATGCGGCACTCCTCGACCAGGTCGTGTCGAACCTGCTCGACAACGCGGTCAAGTACGCGGGCGACGATGCGCCGATCCGTCTGACCGCCGAGGCGCTCGCCGATGACAGGGTCTCCCTGACGGTCGAGGACGGAGGGCCGGGCGTGCCGGACAACGCGCTCGCGACGATCTTCGAGCGATTCGCCCGCATCGATCGGCCCGAGGATCGCGCACGTCGGGGCTTCGGGCTGGGCCTCGCGGTCGTTCGCGGGCTGGTCGAAGCGATGGGCGGATCGGTCCGGGCGGCGCGGAGCGAGATGGGCGGGCTCGCGGTCACGGTGACGCTTCCGGCGCACGCGGCCGCCGACGGTCTCGTGACAGCGGACGGGGCGCCGCGCCTCCTGCTGGTCGAGGACGACCACGCGACCCGTGGAGCGCTTGCGACGAACCTGCGCGGACACGACTACCGCGTGACTGAGGCAGCAGACGGCGAAGAGGCGTTGCGATCCTGGGAGCAGGGGCGCCCGGACCTCATCCTGCTCGATCTCGGCCTTCCGGGCATCGACGGCCTCTCCGTCGTCCAACGCGTGCGTCGCGACGCGACGACGCCGATCATCGTGCTCTCGGCCCGGGACCAGGAGCGCGACAAGGTCGCGGCACTCGATGCGGGCGCCGATGACTACCTCACCAAGCCGTTCGGCATGGAGGAGCTCCATGCGCGCGTGCGCGCTGCGCTCCGGCGGGCGCTCGCTCCGGCGGCGGCACCGGATGGCCGCGTGCTGCTCGGGCCGCTGGCCCTGGATCCGGCACGCCGCCGGGTCGCGGTGGCCGAGCGCGAGGTGCATCTCACGCCCCGCGAGTACGAGCTGCTCAAGACGCTGCTGGCCAACACCGGCCGTGTGGTTGGGCGCGGGCGGCTCCTGCGCGCGGTGTGGGGGACCGACTACGTCCACGAGGGTCACTACCTCCACGTCCACGTCGCCGCCATCCGGCGCAAGCTCGCCGCGGCCGACGAGACCGGGGTCCTGCGCGGCTTGATCGTCGCCGAGCCAGGCGTCGGTTACCGCGTGCGTGACGCCGAAGAGCTGGGGATCGCCGCGGGATCTTGAGCGCTTCTTGAGCGCCTGCTGACCGCTCGGGTGGCCGCTGCCTCTTGGGCCGTCGCGTCAGTGTGGACTCATGGTTGATACAGCGGCCGACGAGGTCGCCCACATCGGAGAGGCACTGGCATCGGTCCGTGCCGCCGTCGACGTCGTGGCCAGCGGCGCCGCCCGCCGGGTCGTCGTGCATGCCATCACGTGCGAGCAGATTCTCCCGGCGGCGCGCGCCCTCGCGCGCACCGCGCGGGTCGACATCGAGCCGATCTGGTGGACCGATGACGCGGGCTGCGACATCGTCGTCAGCTCGCGCTCCGCGCCGGATGAGTGACCCTGGCGAGGTCCTCCTCGTCGAGGATGACGCGCTCCTCGCTGGCATCGTCCAGCGGTACCTCGACGCCCACGGACACCCGACGCGGGTCGTCGGCACCGCCGAAGAGGCGGACGACGTCATCCGCACCGACCCGCCCTCACTCGTCCTCGTCGACGTGAATCTACCCGGCGAGACCGGCTGGTCGGTGCTGCGCTCAGCGGCCATGTGCGCCCCCGATGCGCCCCCAGCCGTGATCGTCAGTGCCGGCATCGTGAACCCCCGTCGGCTCCGGGAGTCGGGGGCGGCCGGCTACCTGCCGAAACCCTTTCCCCTCGAGACCCTTCTCGCGACGGTCCGTCGCTTCACCAGCGGGTGGCCGTGATGGATGACATCCTGCTCATCGGTCTCGTGCTCGTGCTGGGGCTCGTCTTCATCGGCTACGTCGCGCTCTGCGAGCGCCTCGCTCGATGAGCCTCATCGACGTCGTCGCGGCCGTCGTCGCGGCTGGGCTGCTCGTGTACCTCGTCGTGGCGCTGCTTCGCGCCGAGGAGCTCTGACCGTGGCCGGCCTCGTTCCGGATCTCGTCGAGACGCTCACGCTGCTGCTGATCGTCGGGGTCCTCGCCGTGCCGCTCGGCGGGTACATCGCGCGCGTGCTCTCCGGGGAGCGCACCGTTCCTCTCACCGGTGCTCGCTCCGGTCGAGCGGGGGATCTACCGCGTGCTCGGGGTCGATCCCGAGCGCGAGCAGCGATGGACCGCGTACGCGGTCTCCGTCCTCCTGTTCGCCGTCGCGTCGATCGTCGGGCTCTACCTCATGCAGCGGCTCCAGGGCCTGCTGCCGTTCAACCCGGCGGGGTTCGAGGGAGTGGCGCCCGACCTCGCCTTCAACACCGCCATCAGCTTCGTGACGAACACGAACTGGCAGGCGTATTCGGGCGAGTCGACGATGTCGCACGCCACCCAGGTCGCCGGCCTCGCGGTCCAGAACTTCGTCTCGGCCGCGACCGGGATCGCCGTCGCGATCGCCCTGACCCGCGGCCTCGCACGGCGAAGCCAGGAGACCATCGGCAACTTCTGGGTCGACCTGACCCGCTCGACCCTCTACATCCTCCTGCCGATCGCCTTCGTCGCCGCGATCGTTCTGGTCAGCCAGGGCGTGATCCAGACCTGGTCCGGGCCGGTCGACGGTCACCACGCTGCAGGGCTCCGAGCAGACGCTGGCCGTCGGGCCGCTCGCCGGCCACGAGGCGATCAAGGATCTCGGCACGAACGGCGGCGGGCCGTTCAATGCCAACTCCGCCCATCCCTTCGAGAGCCCGAACGGATTCACGAACTGGTTCGAGATCGTCCTCCTGCTCGTCATCCCGTTTGCCCTGACGAACACCTATGGGCGCCTCGTCGGGGATCGCGCGCCAGGGATGGGTCCTCTTCGCGGCGATGATGTCGGTCCTCGTCGTCGCCATCGGCGTCGCCGCGTTCGTCGAGCTCGGAGGGAACACGCTCTTCCCGACGCGATGTCATGCAGGCCGCCGGCAACATGGAGGGCAAGGAGGCCCGCTTCGGCTCGTTCGTGAGCGGCACGTTCGCCGCCTCCACGACGGGGACGAGCACGGGATCGGTCAACTCGATGCACGCCAGCTTCGTCCCGATCGCGGGGATGGTCCCGATGGCGCTCATGCTCCTCGGCGAGGTCACGCCCGGCGGCGTCGGCGCGGGCCTCTACGGGATCCTCATCTTCGTCATCCTCGCCGTCTTCATCGCCGGCCTCATGGTCGGGCGCACGCCTGAGTACCTGGGCAAGAAGATCGAGGCGTTCGAGATGAAGATGGTGCTCCTCGCCGTCCTCGCGACTGCGACAAGCATCCTCTTCTTCAGCGCGCTCGCATCGGTCACGACCGATGGCCTCGCCGGCCCGGCGAACGTCCGGGCCGCACGGCTTCAGCGAGATTCTCTACGCGTTCACCAGCCAATCGGCCAACAACGGATCGTGCTTCTGCAGCCTGAGCGCGAACAGCGGGTACTACAACATCACGGGCGGCCTCGCCCTCTTCATCGGCCGGTTCGCGACGATCGTGCCGATTCTGGCGATCGCCGGGTCGATGGTCGGGAAGCGCAGCGTCGCGCCGTCGCTGGGCACCTTCCCGACGACCGGGCCGCTCTTCGTCGGGCTCCTCGTCGCGACGATCGTGATCGTCGGCGCGCTCACGTTCTTCCCGGCCCTCGCGCTCGGCCCGATCGTCGAGCAGCTGCATCCTCGAGAGCGGGAGGCTCCTCTAGGTCCGATGTCGATCCTCGCCTCCATCATCGACACGTCTCGGCGATCGCGCCGGGCGGAGCGCGCCGAACGCGAGCTGCGCGCCGCGTCAGGAAAACCTCCGCGCAGCCGTGGTGTCTTCGATCCCGACCTGCTCCGCGCCGCGATCCGACACGCGTTCCGCAAGCTCGACCCGCGGCAAGGTCATCCGCAATCCGGTCATCTTCGTCGTCGAGCTGAGCGCCGCGCTCGTGACCCTTCTGCTCGTGCTCGAGCTGCTCGGCATCGGCGGCGACATCGGCGACTTCGGGCGGGAGGTCGGTTTCCAGCTCCAGATCGCCGTGTGGCTGTGGTTCACCGTCCTCTTCGCCACCTATGCCGAGGCGGTCGCCGAGGCCCGCGGCCGGGCGCAGGCCGCCACGCTGCGGCGGACGCGATCGGAGACGAGCGCCGGCGCCGACGTCGCGATGACGGGAGCTTCGAGGAGGTCGGTTCCTCGGCTCTGCGACGCGGCGACGTCATCGTGGTCCGGGCCAGCGAGATCATCCCGGGCGACGGCGACGTGATCGAGGGCGTCGCGTACGTCAACGAGGCGGCGATCACCGGCGAGTCCGCTCCGGTGCTGAAGGAGCCGGGGACCGATATCCGCAGCACCGTGACCGGCGGAACGCAGCTCGTCAGCGACGAGCTCGTCATCCGCATCACCGCCGATCCGGGGGAAACCTTCCTGGACCGCATGATCGCGCTCGTCGAAGGGGCGAAGCGCCAGCGCACCCCGAACGAGATCGCGCTGTCGATCCTGCTCGTCCGGCCTCACGCTCGTCTTCCTGCTCGCCGTCGCCACCCTGCGACCGTTCGGTGCGTTCGCCGGCACCACCCTGGGGGTCGCGGTGCTCGTCGTCCCTCCTCGTGTGCCTCATCCCGACGACGATCGGCGGGCTGCTGTCGGCCATCGGGATCGCCGGGATGGACCGGGTCGCACGCTTCAACGTGCTCGCCCTCTCGGGTCGCGCGGTCGAGGCGTGCGGCGACGTCGACGTCATCCTGCTCGACAAGACCGGCACGATCACGTACGGGAACCGCCTCGCGGCCAGCATCACGCCGGTCGACGGCGTGCCGGAGGCCGACGTCGTGCGCGCCGCGCTCATGCGCCTCGATCGGCGACGACACGCCCGAGGGTCGCTCGATCGTCGCCTTCGCGCGCGAGCGCCTGGCCGAGCTGAGCGCGCCCGGCGCCGACGATGCGGCGGTCGCCGCGGCCGACCGCGTCGATCACCGAGACCACGCCGTTCAGCGCGGAGACGCGGACCAGCGGGGTCGTCGCCGGCGGCGTTCGCTACGAGAAGGGCGCGGTCGACGCGATCGCGGCCAGCGTCGACGGCGACGCCCCGCCGAACCTCGCGAGCGTCTCCGACCGCATCGCCGGCCGCGGGCGCAACGCCGCTCGCCGTCCGACGCGACGCGCGAGTCCTCGGCGTCATCGAGCTGAAGGACACGGTCAAGCCCGGGCTCCGCGATCGGTTCGCCGAGCTTCGTCGCATGGGCATCCGCACGATCATGATCACCGGCGACAACCCGCTCACGGCGCGCACGATCGCCGCGGAGGCAGGCGTCGACGACTTCGTCGCCGAGGCCAAGCCCGAGGACAAGATCGCGATCATCCGCCGGGAGCAGGCCGAACGGGCATCTCGTCGCGATGACCGGGGACGGCACGAACGACGCCCCCGCCCTCGCCCAGGCTGACGTCGGGCTGGCGATGAACTCGGGCACGTCCGCCTCGAAGGAGGCGGCGAACATGGTCGACCTCGACTCGGACCCCACCAAGCTGATCGAGGTCGTCGCCATCGGCAAGCAGCTCCTCATCACGCGCGGCGCGATCACGACCTTCAGCGTCGCCAACGACGTGGCGAAGTACTTCGCGATCGTCCCGGCGCTGTTCATCACCGACCTATCCGGAGCTCGACGCGCTCAACGTCATGCGTCTCGCGACACCGGAGAGCGCGATCCTCTCGGCGGTGATCTTCAACGCGCTGATCATCGTCGCGCTCATCCCGCTCGCGCTGCGCGGCGTGGCTATCGAGCCGCACCGGCGGCCGAGCTGCTGAAGCGCAACCTGCTGATCTACGGGCTCGGCGGGCATCATCGCGCCGTTCATCGGCATCAAGCTCATCGACCTCGTCATCACCGCGATCGGCCTGGCCTGAGGAGACCGAGTGATCACCATCCTTCGCACCCAGCTCTGGCCGGCGATCGGCGCGCTGCTGCTGCTGACGCTGCTGACCGGCGTGCTGTACCCCGCGGCGGTCACGCTCGTCGGCCAGGTCGCCTTCAACGACCAGGCCAATGGCTCGCTGATCGAGGTCAACGGCGCCGCGGTCGGCTCGGCCCTCATCGGTCAGTCCTTCGACGACCCGACGTACTTCTGGTCGCGGCCATCCGCGGCCGGCGACGGCTACGACGGCCTCGCCTCGTCCGGTTCGAACCTGGCGCCGACGAGCGCGGACGCTGCTCGCGCGGATCACTGCCGAGGTCGAGCGGCTTCAGGACCGCTCACGGCGACGCGCCGATCCCGGTCGACCTGGTGACCACGTCCGCCTCGGGCCTCGACCCGCACATCAGCGTCGACGCGGCCGAGTACCAGGCGGCGCGGGTCGCCGAGACGCGAGGGCTCGAGCCTCGACGACGTGACGGCGGCCATCGATCGGCACACCGACCAGCCGTTGCTCGGCTTCCTCGGCGAGCCGGTCGTGAACGTGCTCGGATCTCAACCTCGACCTCGACGGGCTGACCGATGACTGACGACGTGCGGGAGGGCCGCCCAACCGGCGACGAGATGCTTCGGCGCCTCGAGACCGGAGGGCGAGGTCGCGCACCAGGGGCAGGCTCCGCGTCTACCTCGGCATGGCGCCCGGCGTCGGGAAGACCTTCGAGATGCTCCAGGAGGCGCATCGGCGTGTGCCCGCGGCACCGACCTCGTCGTCGGCTTCGTCGAAGCGCACGGCAGGCCGCGGACCGAGGAGCTGCTCGACGGTCTCGAGATCCTCCCGCGCGCGCGCATCGAGTACCGAGGCGTGACGCTGGAGGAGATGGACACCGATGCGGTGATCGCGCGAAAGCCGGCGGTCGCGCTCGTGGACGAGCTGGCCCACACGAACGCGCCGGGCTCACCGCGAGCGAAGCGCTGGGAGGACGTCGAGCTGATCCGGGATGCCGGGATCGACGTCGTCAGCACCTGCAACGTCCAGCACCTGGAGTCTGTCGCCGATGCGGTCGCGACGATCATTGGCGCGCCCGTGCACGAGCGACTCCCCGACGAGGTCCTGCTTGCCGCGGACGAGATCGAGCTAGTCGACATGAGCCCGCGCGCCCTCCGTCAGCGGCTGCGTCACGGCAACGTGTACGGCGCGGACCGCGCACAGACTGCGCTCGATCGCTTCTTCACCGAGGCCAATCTCACGGCGCTGCGCGAGCTCGCGCTGCGGTACACGGCCGAGCGCGTCGACGCGCAGCTCGAGGGGATCATGGCGCAGCGCGTCGATACCGCCTCGTGGCCGGTCCGCGAGCGGCTGCTCCTGGTGGTGGACCACCGGAAGTCGTCGCTGGTCGCGGCCCGTCGTGCCGCGAGCCTCGCCGCTGCCCTGCGCGCGCCGCTGATCGTCGTCGCCGCCGAGCCCGAGACCGCCGAGCGACTCCCGCGCGACAAGGCGCAGGACATCCGTGAGCATCTCGAGTTCGCCGAGGAGCTCGGCGCAACGGTCGTGCATCCCGAGGCGCAGCGCACCGATCGACCGCATCGCCGAGGTGGCCCGAGACCGCCATTCGACCCAGCTCATCCTCGGCCCGCGATCTCGCGGCGGACCGCCCCGGCCTGATGCGGCGAAGCTTCGCGGACGAGCTCGAGCGCCGACTGCCGGACCTGGAGCTGCATCTCATCCGCGCGCCCGATCGGCAATCCGAAGCTGGCTCGCCAGAGTGAGTGGCCCGGCGTGACTGAGCGCGGCAAGATCGCCCCAGCGGAAGATCGACGCGCGCCTCGAGGTGCGGGAGGAGCGACGAGGGCGCAGGCCGGGCGATGCGTACGTCAGGATCGTGCGTCCGTACGACGAGATCTTCGAGCGCGGCGACGAGGGCGGGCTCGTCGCGACGGAGCGGACCGTCCTGGATCGGCCCGGCTGGACCCGAGTCCTGCGCCGCGTCCGGACGGTCCTCATCGGCCGGCCGATCAGCAGCGAGCGCGAGGAGCACGAGCGCCTCACCAAGCTGAAGGCGCTGGCCATCTTCAGCAGCGACAACATCAGCTCGTCGGCCTACGCGACCGAGGAGATGATGCGGATCCTCGTCATCGCCGGCATCGGCGCGATCAGCCTGACCATGCCGCTCACGATCGCGATCTGCACCGTCCTCGCGATCGTCGCGACCAGCTACTGGCAGACGATCCGCGCGTATCCGAAGGGCGCGAGCAGCTACCTCGTGGCGAGCGACAACCTCGGGTCGACCGCCGGCCTGGTGGCGGGCGCGTCGCTGCTGATCGACTACACCCTGACCGTGGCGGTCTCGGTCTCCGCGGCGGTCGCGGCGATCACCTCGGTCGTCCCGGAGCTGTTCCCCGAACGGGTGCTGATCGCGGTGCTCATCGTGCTCGTCCTGATGCTCGGGAACCTGCGCGGCATCCGGGAGTCGGGCACGATCTTCATGGCGCCGACCTACCTGTACATCGGCGCCATCCTCGCGATGGTCGGCATCGGCGTGGCGCGATGGGCGACCGGCAGCCTCCCGGACTACACGCCGCCCACCGAGTGGCTGACCGCCGAATCCGGTGGCGAGGCGCTCGGCATCTTCCTCATCCTGCGCGCATTCAGCTCGGGCGCTGCGGCGCTGACCGGCGTCGAGGCGATCTCGGACGGCGTCCCGGCCTTCAAGCCGCCGGAGTGGAGGAACGCCCGGATCACGCTCGTCTGGGCCGCTGCGATCTTCGCCGCGCTCTTCCTGGGCATCAGCTTCATGGCTTCAGACGCTCGGGATCGTGCCCGACCCGACCGAGGAGCAGACGGTCCTGTCGCAGATCGCGCGGCTGCTGTTCGGCGACGGGTTCTTCTTCATCGTCATCCAGGTCGCGACCGTTCTCGTCCTGGCGTTGGCCGCGAACACCGCGTTCGCCGACTTCCCGCGCCTCTCATCGTTCATGGCGCGCGACAGCTTCATGCCACGCCAGTTCGCGTTCCGCGGCGAGCGCCTGGCATTCACCACCGGCATCGTCGCGCTGTCCGGACTGGCCGCGCTGCTGCTCGTCGTCTTCGGCGCGAGCGTCACGGCGCTGATCCCGCTCTACACGCTCGGTGTCTTCCTGGCCTTCACGCTGTCGCAGTCGAGCATGGTCGTGCGCTGGTGGCAGCGCCGCGAGGCCGGCTGGCGGCGGGGGCTCGTCATCAACGGGCTTGGCGCGCTCACGACCGGGGTCATCGCGCTCATCGTCGTCGAGAGCAAGTTCCTGGCAGGCGCGTGGATGGTCGTGCTCGCCATCCCGCTGCTGGTGCTCCTGATGCTCGCCATCCGCGGGCACTACCGCGCCGTGGACGCGGGACTCAAGCTGGCGCGCATCCCGGCGGGCGGACGCGCCGCCGAGAAGCCGATGGTGATCGTGCCGATCGCCCGCCTCGACGAGCCGGCGCGCCAGGCGATCGCCTTCGCCAACTCGATCTCGACCGATGCCACCGCGGTCCACGTCACGAACGATGCCGACGGCGCCGACGAGTTCCGGCGGCAGTGGCCGGAGTGGTCGGGCGGCGCCGAGCTCGTCGTCATCGAGTCACCGTATCGCGCGCTCATCGGCCCGCTGCTGGCGTACCTCGACGTCCTCCAGCGACACGACCCGGATCGGCCCGTGCTCGTCGTGCTCTCCGAGTTCGTGCCGCGCCACTGGTGGGAGAACCTCTTGCACAACCAGACCGCTCTGCGTCTGAAGCTGCGGCTCTTCACGCGGCCGAACACCATCGTCGCCGACGTTCCGTATCATCTGAGCAGGCCAAGATCGGACTGACTTTGCCGATACGGTCGCGGTCGCGGTCCTATACATGGCCGATGCCGCCAAGCCCGACGGCTGGGAGCTTATGGGGCTTCGCCGCACATCAGCAGGTCTTGCGACGGCAGCTCGGTCCGACAGATGGCTTGCCGAGGCGTGCGGCCCCGCTGATGGGTGCGTCCGCATCGAGTCGCATTCCGCGGAGGACGCCCTCCAACAGCTCACGACGCGACTCCGCGAGCTCCCGAACGGCTGACTCACCGCCCCCGAGTCTCCGACCGTTCAGCGTCTAGCAACTTACAAGGGCCGCTTACCGGCGGCTTATCGGCCCTCGAACGCCGCCGTACACGCACGGATGTAGTCGGCGTCCGTCCGATAATCTTCCCGGAGATCCCAGATCGGGAGGTTCCCGTCGGGACCTAGCAGGAACTCGGTCCCAAGTTCGACGGCCTTGGCTTCGATGACCGTAACCCCGGTCTCGTGCCAACACCAATCGGCCTCGTCCCGGGTGAGCGGCCCTGAGTCGCTGAGATCGCCAATGGCTACGGTCTCCTCTAATACCGCCCGGCATGCCCGCTGGTAGTCCGGATGCGCCTGCTGCTCCTCGCGCGGAGGGTTCCCAACCAACCACGGTGCTGTGGACATCAGCTCCAGCGTCACCGCCGACCTAGTTACGGCCTCAGCGTTGGCCTGACACCACACCCAGGCCGCATCGGACAGAGACGTGCACGCGGACAGGAAGACTACGAACGCGGCGGATTGCCACCAGCGACGTGAACCATGTTGCCGGCGCATGATCTTCCGGTGCGACATGCCTTGAAGACCGGTCCTCGCCGTCGCCGTCCTCTCGGCCATGCGGGCAGACTAGCGGCTGGATTGCTACACGGCCGTGAGCACGATGCGCCGGAGAACTTCTGCCCAACCTGCGGCGTGGCTCACATCGACACGCAACGCTCATAGAAAGGCAGTCGATGGGCAAGGTCGTCCGCCGACTCGGGATAACCTTCGGCTCGTTCGTGATCGCGTGGCTCGCGGTCTACCTCGTGGCCGAATGGCTCTTCGGCTCGGGCAACATTCTCGTCTGGGCGTTAGCCGCTATCGTCGCTGCCGGCATCTACCTCGAGCTCCTGCGGCGAGACCGGCGCGCGGGCTAGCGCCCTTTGGATCGGTCGCTCTGCTAATCGTATTCGGCCATGTTGATCCTCTTCGCGGGCCGCGTAGAGAACACCGGATCAGCGGTCCGGTGCGCCATCCGTGCGCGGTGCGGGCCGGTCGGAAGTGGGCCACCCGCTGCGTGGTGCCGGGGGTGGGACTTGAACCCACACGGGATTTCTCCCATCGGTGTTTGAGACCGACGCGTCTGCCGATTCCGCCACCCCGGCGAGGGGAGCCGTCATTATAGAAATCGGATGACGGACGCTCCGCGGCCCGCCCCGACCAACCGCACGCCGCCGCTTCACGACGAGGCGGCGGTCATCGCTCGTGCCGCGGACGGCGACCGCACGGCCTTCGCGCAGCTCATGGAGCACTACCAGAGCGCCTGCTACGGCCTCGCCTGGCGGCTTCTGAGCGACCCCGATCAGGCGGCCGATGCGACCCAGGACGCGTTCATCCACGCCTATCGGGCGATCGGAACGTACCGGGGCGGCGTCTTTCGTTCCTGGCTTCTCCGCATCACCGCAAACGCCAGCTACGACATCCTGCGGCGCCAGCAGCGTCGGCCGGCGTCACCGCTGCCGGATCCGGAGGAGGGGGCACCAGAGCTACCGGACGTCGCGGCCGTGAACCCGGACGTCGAGGCGACCCGCGGCGAGATGTATCGGCAGCTCGAGATCGCGCTGCGACGCCTGCCGGAGGACCAGCGGACCGCGATCGTGCTGTGCGACGTCTATGGCATGGACTACAACGAGGTCGCGGCCATGACACAGTCGGCGCTCGGCACGGTGAAGTCGCGCATCCATCGGGGTCGCCTTCGCCTGCGCGAGCTGCTCGCCGAGCACCGGGAACTGTTCACCCGATGACCGCGTCTGGAGCGTTGGCATGCTGATTCCGAACCACCCGGCCGATGAGCGCCTGTCCGCGCTGGCATCCAACGACCCCGATGCCATCGCCGACCGCTCGCTCGCCGACCACGTCACCTCATGCGTCCGCTGCACCGACTCCGTCGAGGAGCTCGGTGCGCTCCGCGCGTCCCTGGCCGAACTGCCCGACCTGCATCCGAATCGGCCCCTCCGCCTCCTCCCCGACGCGGCCCCGAAGTCCGATGGGTTCGGCTCATGGGTGCGCCGGCTCTTCGCCCCTGCCCTCACCGCGGGGGCGGCGCTTGCCGTCGTGGGCCTGGTCGGCACGAGCGGCGTGACGAACCAGCTCTACCAGAACGCCGGCACCGACCTGGACGGGGCGGATGCGGAAGTCGGCGCCGAGGCGCCGGGTGAGGCAGCGGGTGCGGGCGCGAGCCCGGTGGCGACCTACGACTCGCTCAGCGGTGCTCAACGGTCCAGCGGGGAGGCGCCAGCCGTAGCGGGCGAAGACGACAGCGAGAGCTTCGAACCCGTGACGCCCGCGCCAACCGAGACCTCCATCTTCCCGATCCTGCTCGTCAGTGGCCTGGCGGTGATCGCCGTCGCCCTCCTTCTGCGCTACGTGATCGTTCCGCGCGCCGGCTAGACCGGGCAACGTCAGAGCGCGAGGCGACCCACCACCACGGCGCCAAGCAGCAAGGCCACCATCACGGCGCCGACGATGATCGCTGCCCATCCCGAGTCGCGGAATGTGGTCGGCATCGGCTCCGGCCGGGGAGGACGACGGGTGCGGGGAATCGGGATCTCGCCCGGCTGACGAACGGTCCGGGGCGCTGCGCGGGTGTCGGCGGCAGTCGCGCGCCATGAGGCCCAGGTGCGCGTCGAGGACGGTGAGACCGGCCGGATCGGCGAGCGTGAGGCGGCCCAGTGGCCGGACGCGGGTGTTCCGGCCTCGGGGTAGGCGCGGTCGTACTCGCCGCGGCGGATGGGGTTCGAGAGGATGGCCCACGCCTCGTTGATGCGGCGCATGCGCTCGTCGGCTGCGTCGGCGCCCTCGTGGAGGTCGGGGTGATGGCGCTTCGCCAGGCGCCGATGGGCACGTGCGACCTGGAGCGGCGTCGCGTCACGGGCGAGGCCGAGGGTCGCGTACGGATCCAGGGTACGGCGCGCCTCCATCGTCAGATTCTACGGGCCCGGAGGTCATTGCCCGCGCTCTCGCTCGCAGCCGCCGCGTGGGCGCCATCGGTCTAGACTGACCGCTCCGATGCCCGACCGCCGCCCCCTCCTCATGCTCATCGACGGGCCGAGCCTGGTCTATCGCGGCTACTTCGCGCTGCCGCCCCTGACGCTCTCGGACGGGATGCTGGTCAACGCCGTATTCGGCTTTCTCCAGATCGTCCTGCGCGGGATGCAGGACGTGAAGCCGGACTACGCGATGGTCAGCTTCGACATCGGCAAGCCGCAGTTCCGGTTCGACGCCTACCCCGACTATAAGAAGGGTCGTCCGAGCATGCCGGACGACCTGCGCGCCCAGTTCCCGATCGTGCGCGAGATCGCCGGGATGATGAACATCCCCATCCGAGAGCTCAGCGGCTACGAGGCCGATGATGTCATTGGCACCCTCACGAAGCGCGCCACCGCGGAGGGCGTCGACACCATGATCGTGTCGGGTGACCTCGACGGTCTCCAGCTGGTCGACGATCACGTGCGGCTGCTCACCACCCGAATGGGCGTCGCCGCGACCGTCATCTACGACGAGGCCAGGGTGATGGAGCGCTACGGCCTGCGTCCCGACCAGATGCTCGACTACAAGGCGCTCAAGGGCGACACCTCCGACAACATCCCCGGCGTCCCGGGAGTGGGGGAGAAGACCGCCAGCAGCCTTCTTCAGCAGTTCGGCACGCTCGACGGCATCTACGAGCATCTCGACGAGGTGAAGGGCAAGCTGCGCGATCGGCTCGCCGAGCACCGTGAGTCCGCCTTCATGTCGCGCGAGGTCGGCCGGATCGTCATCGACCTACCGGTCGAGCTGGACCTGGAGGAGGGGCGAACCGGCCGATACGATCGCCGCGCAGTCGCGCAGCGCTTCCGCGAGCTCGAGTTCCGCTCGCTCATCGACCGTCTCCCGGCTTCGAGCATCGCCCCGACCGGATACGACAGCCCCGAGGCCGAAACCAAGGGCGGGCTCCAGCTCAGCCTCGACTTGCTGGGTGGCAAGCCCGTGCCGGCCGACGGCGCCGCCGCCCCTCCACTCGTCCGGCCTGACCCGCTCGCCGATCCGGGAGGCGCCATCGAGCATGTCGATCCGCGGATCGTGCGGACGCCCGCCGACATGGCGGAGCTCGACGCGTGGCTCGAGGCGCACGGCGACGAGATCGGCCTCGGCTGGGCCGTTGGCAGCGGCCGGCCGCTGGAGCGGCACCTGCTCGGCCTCGCCCTGGCCGGCGGCGACGGGAGCAGCTGGTACCTGCCCTGCGACCGAGCGAGCGTCGCCGCCGAGCGGCTGCCCGCCTGGTTCGGGCGCGAGGATCGCCGTCGCATCGGCCACGACCTCAAGCAGCTGGCGACGACGCTCGCCGCCGATCGCGGCGTCGAGATGCGCGGAACCTTCTTCGACACGCTCGTCGCGGGCTACATGTGCAATCCCGCGCTACGCTCGCAGACGCTCGAGGACGTTGCGGCGACGCGCTTCGGCACGGATCTGCCCGCGCGCGCCGTCAGCGCCGACACCGGCGCCGAGGAGGGAGCGGTGGCGCGGCGAGCGGCCGGCGAGGCATTGACCACGCTGCTCATGGCACCGGCCCTCGAGCGGGAGCTGGCGGAGGGCGGACTGACCAATCTCTTCGACGAGGTCGAGATGCCGCTCGTCCCGGTCCTCGCCCGCATGGAGCTCGCGGGTGTGCAGCTCGACCTGGAGGCGCTGGCGGCGATGCGCGAGGAGTTCGGCGCGACCCTGGCCGGGCTCGAGTCCCGCATCTTCGAGCTCGTCGGGCACGAGTTCAACATCGGCTCACCCAAGCAGCTCGAGCAGATCCTCTTCCACGAGCTCGAGCTGCCTGCCACGAAGCGGACGCGCACCGGGTTCTCGACGGATGCATCGGTCCTGGAGGAGCTTCGGGACAAGCACGAGGTGATCGGCCTGATCCTGGAGCACCGCCAGGTTGCCAAGCTCAAGTCGACCTACGTCGACGCGCTCCCGACGCTGGTCGACCCCGAGGGCCGCCTGCACACGACCTACCAGCAGGCGGTGGCCGCGACCGGGCGTCTGTCGAGCACCGATCCGAACCTCCAGAACATCCCGATCCGGACGGCGCTCGGGCCGCCGCATTCGGCGCGCCTTCGTCGCCGCCGCCGGGACGGCTCCTGCTCGGCGCGGACTACTCGCAGCAGGAGCTGCGCATCCTCGCCCACGTGTCAGCCGATCCGGGACTGCGCGCCGACTTCGAGGCGCACTCGGACATCCATCTCGCCGCGGCCGCCCGGGTGCTGGGCCTCTCCGCCGACCAGGTCGGGCCGAAGGAGCGCAGCGTTGCGAAGATGATCAACTACGGCATCGCCTACGGGCTCTCCGACTATGGCCTTGCCGAGCGGCTGAAGATCCCGCGCGAGGAGGCGCAGAGATTCATCGCGGACTACTTCGCCGCCTACGAGGGGATTCGCCGCTACACCGTCGAGATGAAGATCCTCGCTCGCGACCAGGGCTTCGTCACCACGCTGCTCGGCCGGCGCCGATACCTGCCGGAGCTGACCGCCCGCAACGGGGCGCTGCGATCGGCCGGTGAGCGGATGGCCATCAACATGCCGATCCAGGGCACTGCCGCAGACGGGATGAAGATCGCGATGGTTCGGGTCGATGCGGCGCTGCACGACGCGCGGCCTCGCGTCTCGGATGCTGCTCCAGGTCCACGACGAGCTCGTGTTCGAGACCGACGAGTCGGAGCTGCCGGAGCTCGCCGCGCTCGTGACGGAGATCATGGAGGGCGCGCTGCCGCTCGACGTGCCGCTCGAGGTCGACCTCAAGGTGGGCTCAAACTGGGAGCAGATGGACCGATACCTCGCTTCCGACGACGGCACCTGGAGGCGCATGCCGAAGACGGCCGACGCGGTCGCCCGGGAAGAGGCCGAGGAGGAGCTCGCCGCCGAGCTGGTGTCGTAGCGACACCATGCCGGAGCTGCCCGAGGTCGAGACGGTCGCGCGCGACCTGCAGCGCTGGGTCGCGGGCGCCACGATCCGCGACGCGACGGTCCACTGGGACCGGACGATCCGCCATCCGCAGCCGCCCGAGCGCTTCATCGCGGAGGTGAGCGGCGCGACGATCCGCCGCGTTTCCCGCCGTGCGAAGACGGTCCTTCTCCATCTCGAGGACGGGCGCGTGATGACCGTGGCGCTGCGCATGACCGGCGCGCTGCTGGTGACGCCGGGCGGGACTCCGCCTGACCCGTACGTGCGGGTCGTCTTCGCGCTGGCGGACGGACGGGAGCTGCGCTACCGGGACGTGAGGAAGTTCGGTCGGATCGGGCTCTGGCCCGGTGGAGGACTGCGCAGCGTCGGCGCGGGGCGAGGCGCACGGTCGCGCAAGGTGGGGGAGGGCGGGCGCCAATATCGGATCGGCGAGGTGTTCAGCGGCCATGGACCCGAGCCCCTCCAGCGAAGCTTCACCGCGTCGCGGTTCGCAGAGCGGCTGTCACGGCGCTCGGCGAAGCTGAAGACGCTGCTGCTCGACCAGACCTTCATCGCGGGCGTGGGGAACATCTACGCCGACGAGGCACTGTGGCGCGCTCGCCTCCATCCGCTGCGTGGGGCCGACACGCTCACGCCGCAGGAGATCCGACGCCTGCACCGGGCCGTGCGGCAGGTTCTGCGGCAGGGGATCGAGAACCGCGGCTCGAGCTTCAGCGACTACGTCGGAGCGGACGGGGAGCCCGGCGACAACGCCGAGCGGCTGGCGGTCTATCGGCGCACGGAGCAGCCGTGCTACCGATGCGGACGCCGGATCGAGCGAATCGTGGTCGGGCAGCGCAGCACGCACTTCTGCCCGAGATGCCAGCGCGAGGCGGTAGCATCGGTCGAGCCATGAAGGTGATCGGCCTGACCGGCAACATCGGCTGCGGCAAGAGCACCGTGGCGGCCATGCTGCGGGAACGAGGGGTAGCCACCGTCGACGCGGATGCCGTCGCGCGCGAGATCCGCCACAACGATGCCGATGCCCGCGCCGCGATCGAACGCCGCTTCGGCACGTACGAGGCCGGCGAGCTGGCGGCCATCGTCTTCACCGATGCAGAGGCGCTGCGTGACCTCGAGCAGATCCTCCATCCCCGCGTCCGCGGCGCGATCCGGGCGCGGCTGGCCGAGCTCGAGCAGGGCGGCGTGGAGGTCGCCGCGGTCGAGGTGATCAAGCTGTTCGAGTCGCCGCTGGCCGATGCGTGCGACGCGGTATGGGTGGTGCGCTGCGACGAGGCGGACGCGATCCGGCGCCTCGCGGCCTCGCGCTCGATGGACGAGGAGACGGCGCGCCAGCGGCTGGCCAACCAGTCGTCGCAGGACGAGAAGGTGGCCAGGGCCGACGTCGTCATCGACGGCTCCGCACCGATGGAGGAGACGCGTCGCCAGGTCGAGCGAGCCCTGGCGACGCTGAGCGCGGGCTAGGGCGCCTCGGCAGCCTGGGGTGGCTCGAACTCCGGCGGTCGCGGAACGGGGAACCCGAACTCCTCGACGAGCCGATCGACGGTCGAGCCCTCGGTGTCCGCGGTCCGGTCGTCCTCCATCGGCCGAAGTGCCATGGTGAACGTGCCGCCGACGGCGACGAGCTCCGCGACCTTCTCCGCGGTCTCGAGGTCGGCCCGGACGATGTAGACCTCGCCGGTGCGCGCGAGGATGGTGATCGACTGGAGCGTGACCTTGGTCGACGGACCCGGGATCACGTCGGCCGCCTGCGCCTCGGCCTCCACCTCGGTCTGCCCGACCTCTGGGTTGAGCGGCATCGTCACGATCAGGTCGACCTTCTGGCCCGGCACGAGCGTGCCGGCCACGGCGTTCGCATCGGCAACGGTGAGGCTGACGGCGCGGACGTCCGGCCCATTCGGGTCGAACTCGGCGCCCGCGTCGAGGATCGAGAAGGTCTGGCCCTCCGTCGTCGAGGCGAGGACGTTACGGGTGACGAGCTGCCCGGTCGCGACCGGAATGCCGGCGATCCGACCGAGGACCTCGTCGAGGCGCCTGAAGGCCGTCTCGTTCGTGGCATCGGCGACGACGGTGCGGACGATCACATCGCCCTCCTCGATCGCCTTGCGGGCCGGGATGTCACGGGTGGCGACGACCACCTCGCGCATCTCGACGTCGCGGCTCGTCGTGAGCCCGCTCGCCTGGAGGGCGACGTAGACCGTGCCCGCCACGAGCAGCGCGACGATGACCCCCACCACGATGTAGAGCTTCGAACGGCGCCGGTTCTTGTCGGTGTACTCGAGTTCCACGGGGATCTGCGCTCCTCAGCTGATTTACGGGCTCTGTCAGGACCAGGGCACCAGCCGGGAGCGCTGTGCTCGCCGGAGGCTCGGGTCCTGGGGGTCGGCCGAGATGCCGGAGACGGCGTGGCCGATGATGTCGTTGGAGTCGATCGAGTCGATGTGGAAGACGGCGTAGCCGATGACATCCACGTACTGGCCGCTGCTGCTGCTGCTGGCCACGGTGAAGCGGACGGTGTCGAGATGCGTGACGGGCTGGCCGTTGCTGTTCGTCCCGTGGCCGCGGATGTTGAACAGGTAGCACCCCTGGGCTAGGCCGGAGGTGTTGATGGTGAGCGTCGAGAGGGTCCCCGTCCCGGTCGACGGCACGACCGACGTCGAGCTGAATCCGATCGAGGCCGTGCCCAGCGATCGCGGCTGGAGGCTGCATGTGGTCAGGGAGTCGGTATCCCAGCTGAGCGCCACGTTCGTCTCGGCCGCGGGGCCGCTGCCCCAGTTCGCCGTGCTCGTCCCGGTCGAGACCCGCAGCGGCAGGGTGATCGTGCCGCCGAGAACCTCCGTCGATCCGTCCACGATCGAGTTGGCGAGGCTGAAGTCGCGGGTCGTCCGGATGTCGACCGCGTCGTTGTAGTCGCCGTCGTTGTTGCCATCGGTCTGAACGCGCACGGCGACCGGGACACGCCGCTGCTGGTAGTAGGGGTTGCCCGACTCGCCCTCGAGCCACACCGCGTAGATTCCCGGTGGGATCGCGTTCGTCTGCATGTCGTTCATCCGGACGCTGGTGCCGCCCGTGGTCGGCTGGAAGACGTTCACCGACCAGATCGGCTCGGTCATGTCGCCGGCTGCGGGAGGGGTGACCGATGGATCGGGAAGGATGTCGAGGGCAGGCATGCCGAGGGCCGCGGCGGCGGCGTCCCCGACCATGTTCAGAGTGACCGTGCTGGTGAATGCCGCGTTGCGTGACACGGTGAACGTGGGCCCGTCGTACGGCGCGGTCGTCGTCGAGGCCAGCGTGATCTCCGCCGGCGGCACGATCGCGAAGTCGGGGATCTGCATCACCGTGCCGTCGTAGACCGCAAGCAGGACGCGGTCGCCCGGGCGGTATGCGTCACCGAAGGGCTGGACGATATGGGCACTGCTGTTCCCGGAGAGGACGGCCACCTGGGTGTCGCCGGTGGGCGGCACGCTCACGGCGGGGAAGGCCGGCCCGGGATAGCCGGTATAGAGATACTCGCCCTGCATGTCCTTGAGCGTGTTCGGGTTGGTCCCGGCGGTGACCCCGTTGTAGTAGACGCGCGTGTCGACACCCTCGAAGTTGCGGACGTCGAGGGCGACGAATCCGCGGAAGCTCGAGTCGTTGTTCGACTTGGCACCGGGCCCGTAGATCGAGAACTGCAGCCCGGGCGCCGCCTCGCTTGCGGGCGACCCGTGCGCCGTAGCCGCGCGGATTCGCCGAATCGACCGATCCGGTCGAGCTCGTCGCGGCGGTCGCGAGATGGTCGACGAATCCCGCCGCCCGGTCCAGGTGGCCTCGAGTAGCGCCGCGCGACGAGCGGCACGGCCGGGCCGCCCTGGAGGTCGCAGCGCGCACGGGCGCCGGTCTCCAGCGTCGAGATGCCCACGACCTGTCGCAAGTGCGGTGTCCACCGTGGATGAGATGGCGACGCGGACCTTGGTGCCGGCGACCACGATGCCGCTGACGAGCTCATCGGCGTCGATCACGCCGCTGCCGTCCTCGTCCGTGTAGGTGGGCGGGGAGTCGATCGTTGCCACCGCGCCGCTCGGTGAGCCGGTCAGGTTGGCGAGGGCCACCTGGCGCGCCGTTGTCGCTGCCGTCGAGTCCGTCGCGCCGGCGATCAGCTCGCGGCAGGCAGCCAGGGCGGCGGCATCGGCTGCGGTCTGGGCGTGGCGCCGCTCTGCCACCTGCCGGCCGAGGTCGATCGCGATGCCGGCGAAGCCGAGCAGGATGACCAGGAGGATCGAGAAGATCACGAGGACCTGGCCCCGCGGCGCAGCGCGGTCCATCAGTTCACCACCATCGTGGCGGTGGCAACCTGGACGAATCGCCCGTTGGCATCCGTGGAGAGGATCGCCCCGATGAACGGGACGATGATGTCGGATCGATAGGTGACGCTCACCTGGACGAGGCATCCGGCAGGGTCGTCGGCCGTGCAGTAGGTCCCGGCCGTCGGGCACGGGCTGGTCGGGGTGGCCATGGCGCTGCAGAGCGTGATGGTGATGTCGCCGTTCACCCATCTGTCGTGCTTGCCGTCGCCGTTGAGGTCGCTGGCCGATCCAGCCGGGCAGGGTCGGGTGGCGACGAAATGCGGCGAGGTCGCGGTCAGCAGCCCGAACGAGTGGCGGGCTCCGTCGAGCGCGGTCGTGCAGCGGTCGAGGTCGTTGACGGCCCGGGATGCGGCGATGTCGTACTGCGAGATCGTGGCGCCGCGGGCCGCCTCGCGCGCGGCGTTCGTCAGCGTGACGTGTGCTCCGAGGAGGAGCCCGAACTGGATGACGCCGACGACGAGGAGCAGGACGGGCATGAGCACGGCCGCGAACTCGACCATTGCCTGGCCACCCGGTGAAGCCGGGCTCGGCGCAGTACGGTGCTCGGGGGTGGGCTGAGACAACTCGGTGGGCCGTTGCTCGTTCGGTTGGATGGCGGGCAGCCAACCGGATCGTAGGAACGGTTCCCTGGTACCGGTATAGGCCGTTGGGGGATGTCCGCATGGGACAGATGGAAGGGCTGGCGCGTCGCGCACACGCCCTGTCAGCGCTTCTATCACTGTTGATATATCCGCTGAGCGGAGCGGCCGCCACCGCCCAACGAAGACTGGTTCAGACGCTCAGCCCATCCCTGACAGCCCTTGTCAGGATCGCCGCTAGAATCGAACTCGATGCCCGACCTGAAGGTCCATGCCCCGTACGAGCCGACGGGCGACCAGCCGACCGCGATTGCCGCGCTCGTCGAGGGCATACAGCGCGCCCAGAAGCACCAGGTGCTGCTCGGCGCGACCGGCACCGGCAAGACCTTCACCGCCGCGAAGGTCATCGAAGCGGTCCAGAAGCCGACGCTGGTGATGGCGCACAACAAGACCCTGGCGGCACAGCTGTATCAGGAGTTCAAGGAGTTCTTTCCGGACAACGCGGTCGAGTACTTCGTCAGCTACTACGACTACTTCCAGCCGGAGGCCTACCTGCCCCGGACCGACACCTACATCGAGAAGGACTCATCCCGCAACGAGGAGATCGACCGGCTGCGCCACAACGCCACCCGCGCGCTCTTCGAGCGGCGCGATGTGCTCATCGTCGCCTCGGTGTCCGCCATCTACGGGCTCGGCGCGCCGGTCGACTACGGCGCGACCGTCATCAACCTGAAGCGCGGCGGGCACTATCGGCGCGACGGCATCCTCCGTCACCTCGTCGATCTCCAGTACCAGCGCAACGACGCGGCGCTCGGCCGGGCGAAGTTCCGCGTCCGCGGCGACGTCCTGGAGGTCCAGCCGCCGCACGGCGAGTACGTGGTGCGGATCGACTTCTTCGGCGACGAGGTGGAGCGGATCGTCGAGATCGACGACCTCACCGGCGAGGTGCTGGCGGAGCGTGGCGAGGTCAACCTCTATCCCGCGACGCATTACGTGACGCCACGCGACAAGCTGCTCGTCGCGGTCGACAAGATCGAGGAGGAGATGGAGGAGCGGGTCACCTGGCTCGGTGACCAGGGCCGCGACCTCGAGGCGGCCCGTCTCCGCCAGCGCACCCAGTTCGACCTCGAGATGATGCGCGAGGTCGGCTTCTGCTCAGGGATCGAGAACTACTCGCGCCATCTCGCCGGGCGCGAGGCCGGTTCGCGTCCATGGACGCTGATCGACTACTTCCCGACCGACTTCCTCCTCATCGTCGACGAGAGCCACATCACGATCCCGCAGGTCCACGGCATGTACAAGAACGATCGGACTCGCAAGGAGATCCTCGTCGACTTCGGCTTTCGGCTGCCATCGGCGCTCGACAACCGGCCGCTCACCTTCGAGGAGTTCGAGGACCACATGAGCCAGGTGGTCTACATGTCGGCCACGCCGGGTCCATACGAGACGGAGCGCGCCGACAGGGTGGCGGAGCAGTTCATCCGGCCGACCGGCGTGGTCGATCCGCTCATCACCGTCCGCCCCACCACCGGCCAGATCGACGACCTGCTGGCCGAGATTCGCGCGACCGTTGAGCGCGGCGAGCGCGTCCTCGTCACCACCCTGACGAAGAAGATGGCGGAGGACCTGGCCGACTACCTGGCCGAGCTCGGGATCAAGGTCCAATGGCTCCACTCCGAGGTGGACACCCTCGAGCGCATCGAGATCCTGCGCGACCTGCGCCTCGGGGTGTACGACGTCCTCGTCGGCATCAACCTCCTGCGGGAAGGCCTCGACCTGCCCGAGGTGACTCTCGTCGCGATCCTCGACGCGGACAAGGAGGGCTTCCTGCGCTCGGGTGGATCGCTGATCCAGGTCATCGGCCGCGCCGCGCGAAACGTCGGCGGCCGCGTGATCATGTACGCGGACCGGGTGACGGACTCGATGCGGGCGGCGATCGACGAGACGGATCGGCGCCGGGCGAAGCAGGTCGCCTACAACACCGAGCACGGCATCACGCCCGAGACGGTGATGAAGGACATTCGCGACATCCACGAGAGCCTCCGCCGCGTCGCCGAGCAGCGGACCGAGCTCCAGGTCGCCGGGAAGGAGCCGGAGGAGATCGCCGCCATGGCCGGCCGGCTCGAAGCCCAGATGAAGGAGGCCGCGCGCAACCTCGAGTTCGAGCGAGCCGCCGCGCTTCGTGACGAGATCCTCCAGCTGCGCCGGCTGCGCGAGGAGCTCGCGGCGGCACCCGGGAGCATTCCGGCCGACGTCTACGCGGCCGCGGCCGAGGAATCCAGCCTCGATGGGCGGCGCGGCAGCGAGGCGAGCCGGGTCTTCAGCACGGCGACCACCCCGAACGTGATCGCGGCGGGATCTCGGCGTCGGCCGCCGCGCCGGAGGCGACCCTGATGGCGGGCACGATGCCGCACGCCATCTTCATCGAGACCGACGTCGACGGCCAGGGGCTCGTCGGCGCGTACGCCGCCGAGCTGCCCGGGTGTGCGGTCTTCGCCAGCACGGATGACGAGGCCGCGGGCGGCATGCCGATGAGGGTGAGCCGCTTCACGGCATGGCTGCGGGACCAGGGCGAGCCGGCGGCGACCTTCGTGGGCGACAACTGGTACGAGGTCGAGCGTTCGGCCGCCGCCGCCGACGGCCGGCGCGCCTCGTTCACGCTCGACGAGCTGCCGCCGTCCGACGAGGAGTTCTCGACCTGGCTCCGCTGGCTCGAGCTCGCGCGCGAGTCGCTCGCGGAGGCGCTCGACCGCGGGGATCCGGCGGCGGCTGCGGACCAGCTCGACGCGATCGAGCGCCAGGACGTGACCTTCGTGCGGGACCTCGGAGGCGGCGCCCCGGAGCTGTCGAGCGACCCGATCGATCGGCTCTACGCGGCGCGTGACGCGCTCACCGATGCGCTCGAGGCGGCGGGCCCGGCGCAGGACGGAGTGCGACGCATGCTGCGCCTGGCGATCGCGGACGACCTGAGGGCGGCCGATGCCCTCCGTCCGCCGGCGTGATCGACCTCGCCAGCGTCGAGCCGAAACGGCTCCGCCACGTCGGCGACTGGCCGACTCCAGCGCCCCGCCGCGCTCCTCAGGCGACCGAGCTGCGTGAGCTCCAGGACCGCATGCCGCGCTGTGGCGACCGAGCGACGCCGGTCCTGTCCGGCGATGGCACCGAGCGAGCCATGCTCATCGGCCAGGCTCCCGGCTGGCGTGAGATCGAAACCGGCCTCCCCTTCGCCTGGGACGCCGGCAAGCGGCTGTGCGGCTGGCTGGCCGCTGCCGGCATCGGCGTGGACGACTTCCGCGAGCGCTGGTACGTCACCAGCGTCGGAAAGTGCTACCCCGGCCGCGCGCCGGGCGCCTCGGTCGATCGGCCGCCATCGCGCGACGAGATCGAGCGCTGGACGCCGTTCCTGCGCGATGAGCTGCGGCTGGTTCGCCCGGAGCTCGTGCTGCTCGTCGGTGGCTTCGCCCATCGGTTCGCCTTCGGCGCGTCGGCCAGGCTGGACGATCTCGTCGGGCGTGAGCTTGCATGGGCCGATGCTCCCGGCGCTTCGGTCCTGTGCCTGCCGCACCCGTCGGGTGCGTCGACCTGGCTCAACGATCCCGACCGCGTCACGCTCTGGCGACGCGCCATCGAGATCCTGCGCGGCCGATGGGCGGCCATGGACGCGTGACCCGCGACCTGCGGCTCGGCGTGCTCGCGGTTGTCGCGCTCGGGGCATTCGTGGTCGTGATGATCCTCGTCGGATCGATCGGTGCGCCGCGGCCGGAGGTCGACCCACTGACCGTGGAGGAGGCGCTCGCCGGCGGGGCGCCAGCCGATCGATGGGGGACCGACGAGCTCCACGTGTCCGGCTGGTACGCAGAGCTCGACGCCGACTGCACCGGCGACACCGGTGGCGCGGATCCGTCGGTGGCATGGCTCCAACGTGATTGCCCGCTGCGCGTCCTCCTGCCGGCGCAACCCGACCGCAACGTCAGCCAGGAGCAGCTCCTGCGCGACGGCCTGCTGCTCGCGGCGCCGCAGGGCCGCCCCTTCCCGTCGCGCGCCGACCCGTCCGGACCGAACCTGCGCGGCCAGCAGCTCGTGTTCGTCGGTCACTTCTCCGATCCGACGGCGTCCGCGTGCGTGCCTGAGCGTGCGCAGCGCTGCGCCAACACGTTCGTCGTGAGCGACTACGACGAGCTCGTGCATTGAAATTCGCGCCGAGCCTTGCGCCGATGGTGGAAGATTGAGGGCGGGGGCACGGCACCATGCGCGGTGTCGATCAACGCACAACGGAGGTCTCCCCGCATGGATCTGTTCGTCGCCCTGATCGTGATCGGGCTCGGCGCCCTGGCACTCTTCGTCGGATTCCGGCTGTTCGTGGTTCTCCTTCCGATCTGGGGCTTCTTCGTCGGCTTCGCCCTCGGGGCCTCGCTGATGGCGAACTGGCTCGGCGAGGGATTCCTCGGCAGCGTTCTCGCCATCGTCGTCGGCGCCGTGGTCGCCATCGGCTTTGCCCTGATCGCCTACCTGTGGTGGTGGGCCGGCGTGGTCATCGCGATCGGTGCGTTCGGGTTCGCGATCGGCTACGCGATCCTGCCCGCCATCGGCCTCGACAACGCCGAGTTCCTCTCCTTCCTGCTTGGCCTGGCGGGCGCCGTGGCGTTCGGCCTCGCGGCCGTCGTCCTGCGGCTTCCCCGGCTGCTCGTGATCGTCGTGACCTCCCTGTGGGGCGCCGGCGCGGTCATCGGGGGAGTGATGATCTTCCTCAACATGATCGAGGTCGAGCAGCTCGGCCGCGGCGTGGTCGACCGTGCGGTGAGCGACTCGTTCTTCTGGCTCATCGCCTACGTCGCGCTGGCGGTGGTCGGCATGGTCGCGCAGCTCACGACGAGCGACGAGATCGTCCTCGGTCCTCCCGGCAGCGAGGACAACCTCCGTACCGGCCCGCCCGACCCTCGCCTCGCCTGAGGTCCAGCGCCGATTCGACCGGCTCCTCGACACGCCGAGTGTCAGGAGCCGGTCGTCATATCCAGCAGCCCGGCCTGGCGCGCACGGCGCATGAACCAGGCGAAGGCTGCGAGCGCGATGGGAATGGCCACGGCGGTGCTGATGAGCAGGTAGAGCATGACCGTGCCGTCCGAGAGGCTGCCGATGTCACCCGGCGACCCGTGCCCCAGGAGCCCGCGCCGTGACGCCTCGAGCCACCACGTCGTTGGCGCGGCGTAGGCGATCGGCTGGAGTACGGCGGGAAGGATGTCGATCGGGAAGATCGCCCCGGAGATGAGGTAGAGGGCGCCGGCGATCGCCTCCGGGTAGTGCCACGCCTCCTGGCGCAGCTGGAGGCACCACCCCGCCATGCCGATGCCGAGCGCCATCACAGCGAGCAGCCCGATCACACTGGCCGGCACGAGGACGATCAGGTTCGGCTGGAGCTGGATGTCGAGGAAGACGACCCCGACGAGCAGTGTCAGCACGACCGCGACCATCGAGATGAGCACGCGGGCCACCGATCGCCCGATGAGGAACGGGAAGAGCGACGTCGGCGTGACGACGACGTACTTGATCATGCGGTACCGCTCGCGGTCCTCGAGGATCGACTGGACCATCCCGCTCATGACGCCGAAGACCACATTCCACAGCGCGCTGCCGACGATCATGAACTGGAGGAAGTCGGTGCCCTGGCCGCCGGTGATGACCTGGAACATGACCACGAGGATCAGCGCCGCCGCGAGCGGCTTGGCGATCGTGTAGACGGCGAAGAGGAACGGGTCCGACCAGTTGGACTCGATGGCCCAGCCGAGGCCGATGGCTGTCCGGAAGGTCCGCCACGCGTCCCCCAGCGAGGGGTCGCGCACCGTCGCGGCGCGATTGATCACTGCCACTTCAGCGTGAGCCGCCCTTCGCGGCGAGCGAGATGCTCCAGGTAGCGCAGCGCGATCCGCGCCCCCACCAGGAAGACGACGCCCATGACGATCAGGATGGCGATCTCGGTGCCGACGGGCAGGATGCCCTGGACATCGCTGCTCGCGAAGACGATCTGTCGCATGGCATCCAGGCCGACGGCCAACGGAAGCGTCGCCATCATCAGCCCGGCGATCGGCCCGATGGCTCGGAGCGGGAAATTGACGCCGCCGAGGAAGTAGATCGGCTCCTGGAGCAGCTCCGCCAGGTGGTTCGCCTCGCGTCCCCACATGAGGAACAGCGAGGCGAAGAGCATCCCGAGACCGTAGAGGGGGATCATCGTGAGGATGAAGACCGCAACGAGCAGCCAGGGCTCCTGGATGTCGTAGGTGACGCCGTACAGGATCGAGCCGATGGCGATCACGGCAACCGCCCGCGAGCTCGTCATCACGAGGCCGCCGATGGCCATGCCCGCCAGCACGCTCATGAGGTGCATCGGCGCGGTGAAGTAGAGCTCGAGGTTCCCCTGGTCCTTCTCCCAGAAGAACTGCGCGGCCATCATCCAGACCACGTTGAGCCAGAAGGCGGTCATCGCCCCGCCGAGGACGACGAAGCCGATGTACTCCTCCGGTGCCTCCAGTGCGCGGTACACGAACACGAACGCGCTCACGGCAAGGAACGGCAGGAAGATCTCGAAGAAGAGCCACGACGGCTCCCGGGTGAGCCCGATGATGCGTGGATAGGCCCGACCGAAGACGGCCCGAAGGTTCGACCTGATGACTCGGCCACGCGACCATTCGGCGGCGTCGCGCGGGTTCGTCGCGGCCGCGGACCCGTACCTCGTCACGAGTCGTTGTCTCCGGCTTCCTCGTCGCCGAAGCCGCGGCCGACGAGCTCGACGAACACGTCTTCGAGGCTCGGCTCCGACTTCGCCAGCCCGACGAGGTGCGAGCCGCGCGCCGCGACCGCCGTGACCACGCTGGTCAGCGCCGAGTCGTCGGCGAGCGCGACCTTCAGCGCCACCCGGTCCGACCCGGCGCCGTTATCCGCGCCATCCTCGTCTGCTCGAACCGCCGAGAGGACGCCGGGGAGCTCGCCGATGGCCGCCAGGCCGCCGTTCTCGGGAAGCTGGTCGAGCTCGATCCGGAAGATCGACTCGGCCTGGACCCGTCGTCGCAGCTCCTGCGGCGTGCCGAGGGCCAGGATGCGCCCGCGATCGACGATGGCGATCCGGTCGCACAGCTGCTCGGCCTCGACCATGTAGTGGGTCGTGAGGAGCAGGGTCCGCCCGGGCGCCGCCGCCTTCCACGCGAGCGTGTGCTCGCGGAGGTCCCGGGCTGCCGCGACATCGAGCCCGAGTGTCGGCTCGTCGAGGAAGAGCACCCAGGGATCGTTCAGGAGCCCGCGCGCGAAGTTCAGCTTCTGGCGCTGACCTGTCGATAGGGTGCGGACCTTCTGGTCCTTCTGCTCGGTCAGCCCGGTGATCTCGATGAGCTCGTCCACGCGCCGCCAGCCCTCGCGGTAGGGGAGCCCGTAGAACTGGCTGAACATCCAGAGCTGCTCGCGCAGCGTCAGCAGGCCGTAGCCGGACTGCTCGCCGCCCGAGACCATGTTGATCACCCGCCGGATCTTGGCGGTCTCGCTCTCGACGTCGAACCCGGCCACCCGGGCGGTGCCGCTGGTCGGCAGCAGCAGCGTCGTCAGGATCTTGATGAGCGTCGTCTTGCCCGCCCCGTTCGGGCCGAGCAGCCCGAAGTACTCGCCCGGCCGGACGTCGAGATCGACGCCCGCGAGGGCGGTGATGGGATCGGGCTTTGCCTTGTAGACACGCGTCACGTCGCGCGCGTGAATGGCGAGCTCTTGGGTCATTGGGGGCAGTTCCTGGGACAGCGCGTGACCGTCTCCGGGGAGGCGGGAGGGAAATGGTAGCAGCAGCCGAAGACCGTCGAGAATGCACCGCGCGGGGTGCGCGGCCCCGGTCAGTTCAGCGCGTCGTCCCGCCCGCAGCCGCCAGGGCCGTGGTCGCAGTCCACGGCCAGAAGGTGGGATCCCGAGATCGTGAGGAGCGCGGAGCAGGCCGCCGCCTCGGTCTGGTCGCCGGCGGGCAGCTCGTCGAGGGCCAGCTCGACGCGGGCGGCCAGGGTGGCGCTCATCGACTCGTTGGCGCTGAAGGTCCGCCACATCCCCTCGTCGTCCCAGATCACGATTCCGTAGCCCCTGACTGCCACCGAGAACATCACGATCCCCCTGCCTCCGAAAGTACCGGCGGGTACCGGTACTCAGCATCGTGGCCCGGACCGCGGCTGCCAACTGACCGGGTCCGATCCCAACTCCACCTTGCCGCTCATCTTCCCGTTCGAACTTGGGTTACCGGCATCGGTAACCATCGGAGAAGCAACGGCCTCCCGATGGCCCTCCCTTACCGACGCCGGTAAATGCGTGTCGCGAACGGGCTAGAGATCGGCGCTCGATGTCCGTTGGTTACCGGCATCGGTAAAACGACTGCTCGGGGCCTGGGCCGCTGGGGATTTCGCCATGGAAGCGCTCTCTTGACGCAGGCGCCTAGAATGCCCAAGTGACCGTGAGAGCGCTCTCACAAGCGCCGGACGATCGACCGCATCGCGGCGTCGTGACACTCGAGCAGGTGGCCCACGCGGCCCACGTCTCACGCGCGACCGCATCTCGCGTCCTCAACGAGGATCGACGCGTCTCCGAAGCCGCTCGGGCCGCGGTCGAGAAGGCAATGCAGGAGCTCGGCTACGTGCCCAACAGGGCCGCTCGGAGCCTGGCTACGCGACGCAGCGACTCGGTCGCCGTGGTGATCCCCGAGCCGAGCGGCCAGCTCTTCGGCGACCCGTTTTTCCCGCGCGTGCTGCGCGGCATCAGCGACGCGCTCACGGCCGAAGCGATGCAGCTCATCCTCCTGATGCCGCAGGCCCGCAGCGACGAGGACCGCGCCGGCCGATATCTCGCCGCCGGGCACAGCGACGGGGTGCTGCTCATCTCCCTTCACGGCGCGGACCCCCTGCCGGCCAGCCTTCGGCGCCAGGGGATCCCATTGGTGGTCGGCGGGCGACCGCCGGAGGAAGGCATCACGTACGTCGACGTCGACAATCGGGGCGGCGCATCGAGCGCGGTTCAGCATCTGCTCGACAGCGGGCGTCGCCGGATCGCCACGATCGCCGGCCCGCAGGACATGGCCGCCGGCGCCGACCGGCTTGCCGGGTACCACGAGCGACTCGCGACCGCCGGCGACGGCACTGCCGCAGGGCTCGTCGAGATCGCCGATTTCACGCATGACGGTGGCCGCGCGGCGATGGAGCGACTGCTCGATCGAGCGCCAAGGCTCGATGCAGTCTTCATCGCATCGGACCTGATGGCCGTCGGAGCGGTCGCAGCGCTGCGTGCCGCAGGGCGCTCGATCCCACTGGACGTCGCCGTCGTCGGGTTCGACGACTCACAGCTGGCCGTGACGACCGAGCCCGGTCTCTCGAGCGTGAGCCAGCCGATCGAGGAGATGGGGCGCGAGATGACGCGGCTCCTGCTGCAGGAGATTCGCTTCCCGGGTCGTCCGCCGCGGCGGGTGATCCTCGACACCGAGCTCATCGTGCGGGGCTCGACCATCGACAACATCGGCGACACCACGGAGTAGGACCCACGCGGAGGAGAGGATCCGCCCACATCGGAGGTAGGAGAGGTATGGATCAACGAGCTCTGACCCTGCGACGGTTCGGCCCGATGAGCTTCGGGCTGGGCTATTACGAGGACGACGTGTGGATCGATCACTCGCAATCGGGCCCCGAGCCGCTACCGGCCGTGGGTCTGGCTTCCGAGGCCGACCGCGCCGCTCTCGCCGCCATCCACACCTGGTTTCCCTGCTGCGCCGAGGGTGCCGCGGAGGAGGCGCTAGCGGAGGCTGGAAGCGCGCGCCAACGGAGGCTGACCGCGGTCGCCCGATCGGCGACCTCATAGCGTCACTGACGCCCGCATCGGTGCCGACCGACGGAGGGGGCGCGGAGCAATTCCTGGCCGCTGCCGACCTCGCGGCGCGGTTCCCAAGCACCTTCACGTGGGGTGCCGCATCGGCGGCCTACCAGGTCGAGGGGGCCCACGACGCTGACGGACGGACGCCGAGCGTCTGGGACACCTTCAGCCACACGCCCGGAGCGACCCTGAACGGCGATACCGGCGACATCGCCTGCGATCACTATCACCGCTGGGCGGAAGACCTCGACCTCATGCGCGACCTCGGACTGCGCGCCTACCGATTCAGCACCTCGTGGACGAGGATCCAGCCCGGCGGCTCCGGCCCAGCCAACAGGGCCGGCCTCGACTTCTACGATCGGCTCGTCGACGGCATGCTCGAGCGCGGCGTCGAGCCGTGGCTGACGCTCTACCACTGGGACCTGCCGCAGCCGATCGAGGACCGCGGCGGCTGGCTCGAGCCGGAGGTGGTCGATCGCTTTGCCGAGTATGCCGAGATCGTCGGACGCCATCTCGGGGACCGGGTACGGCACTGGATCACCCTGAACGAGGCCCGTACGTTCTGCCTCATGGGGTACGGCACCGGCGAGCACGCGCCCGGGCGCACTGGATGGCGAGGCGCGCTGCGTGCTGCTCACCATTCTCATCTGGCACACGCCGCCGCCGCGACTGCCCTGCGCGGGGTGGTCGCCGATGCCCGAGTCGGGATTGCCCACGACGTGGCGCATGTCGAGCCCGCGACGGACACCGCCGACGATCTCGAGGCGGCGATCCGGTACGACGGAGCGATGCACCGCTGGTTCCTGGATCCGACGTTCGGGCGCGGCTATCCGGCCGATCTCGTCGCCTGGTATGACCGCCACGGCATGATTGGCGGCCTCGACCTCGATGCCGTCGCCGGTCCGCCGCCGATCGACTTCCTCGGGCTCAACTACTACCGACGCGAGCGCATCGTGGACTTGCCCGTCGAGTCGCAGTGGGGGATCGGCGGCGGCTGGGCCGAACCGGTCGGCGAGGTCAACGAGCTCGGATGGGAGATCCAACCCGACGGGCTCCGGCAGGTGCTGGGTCGGATCGCGCGCGACTACGCGCCGCGGGCGATCGCCATCACCGAGAACGGGTCCGCCTTCCCGGACGCGGTCGCCGCTGACGGGACCGTCAAGGATCCCGAGCGTCAGTCGTATCTGGAGCGTCACCTCGCGGCGGCCGCGGACGCGATCGCGGAGGGCGCGCCGCTGACCGCCTATTTCGCCTGGTCGCTCATGGACAACTACGAGTGGGCCATGGGCTACGCGACTCGCTTCGGCATCGTCCATGTCGACTTTGCGACGCAGCAACGCACCCTCAAGGCGAGCGGCCACCGGTACCGCGAGCTCATCGCCGCCGCTCCATGACGCAACCGCGGCCGGCCACCTCCACCGGGCGGCCGCGGTCCCTCCCAATTGGTCGTCTGAGGCGGTCACATTCCGGACATGGGCTGACACGATTGTCGTAAATGATGGGCGCGAGGATGACCGTCAGCGCTCGCGACTCAAACCGAACAGGCGTTCGTATCGGTCCCGATCCTGTTAGCATTGGCTACCGAATGCCCTCCGACAAGATCGTCGTTCGCGGTGCTCGCGAGCACAACCTCAAGAACCTCGACGTGGAGATGCCGCGCGATCAGCTGATCGTCATCACCGGGCTGTCCGGAAGTGGCAAATCGAGCCTCGCCTTCGACACCATCTACGCGGAGGGACAGCGCCGTTACGTCGAGTCGCTGAGCGCTTACGCGCGCCAGTTCCTGGGCCAGATGGAGAAGCCGGACGTCGACCAGATCGACGGTCTGAGCCCGGCGATCAGCATCGACCAGAAGGGCGCCTCGAGGAACCCGCGGTCAACGGTCGGCACGGTCACCGAGATCTACGACTACCTGCGGCTGCTGTTCGCACGCATCGGCCGCATGCATTGCCCGATCTGCGGGCGCGAGATCGAGCGCCAGACCGTCGAGCAGATGGTCGACCAGGTCTACGAGCTGCCCGAGGGGACCAAGGTCATGCTCATGGCGCCGCTCGTCCGCGACCGCAAGGGGGAGCACGAGAAGCTCCTGGCCGGCGCGAAGCAGGCGGGCTTCGTCCGGGTCCGGGTCGACGGGCTGCTGCACGACCTCGATGAGGAGATCTCGCTAGACAAGAAGTACAAGCACTCGATCGACGTCGTGGTCGACCGGCTCGTCGTGCGCCACGCCGATGACGACGGCAACGCACGCCCGGATGCCAGCCGCATGGCCGACTCGATCGAAACCGCCCTCGGCCTGTCGGAGGGCCTCCTCCTGCTCAACCTTCCGGATGCTCCGCCGAAGGAGGCCGACCGGGTCTACAGCGAGAAGTACGCCTGCCCCGAGCACGGGGGCTCGTTCGAGGAGCCGGCGCCTCGCAACTTCAGCTTCAACTCGCCGCACGGGGCGTGTCCGGGCTGCACCGGGCTCGGCTCGCGCCTGGAGATCGATCCCGATCTCGTCCTGCCCAACGACGAGCTGTCAGTCGACGAGGGCGCGATCCTGCCCTGGCGCCGTATGGCGGCGACCGAGAGCTGGTTCAGCAAGATCCTCGACGCGGTGGCCGAGCACTATCGCTTCCGGACCGATGTCCCGGTCCGCGACCTCTCCGACGATGCGCGGCAGATCCTCATGTACGGCAACAAGGGCCAACGGGTCGACGTGAGGTATCGGGCTCGAAATGGCAACGTCCACACCTTCAAGACGACGTTCGAGGGCGTCGTTCCGAACCTGACGCGGCGCTACCGTGAGACGGGCTCGGAGGCGATGCGGGCCGAGCTCGAGCGGTACATGACGAACAAGCCGTGCCCGACCTGCAACGGGATGCGCCTCAAGCCGGAATCGGTGGCCGTCACGATCGCCGGCCGCAACATCATCGAGACGACGCGCCGCTCCGTCACCGATGCGCTGGCCTGGTATGACCGCCTCCCCAAGCGCCTGAACGCCCGCGAGAACCAGATCGCGGTCCAGGTGCTCAAGGAGATCCGGTCCCGGCTCGGATTCCTCGTCGATGTCGGGCTCGACTACCTGACCCTCGACCGCGCGTCGGGGACGCTCTCGGGAGGCGAGGCGCAGCGGATCCGGCTCGCGACCCAGATCGGCTCGAGCCTCATGGGCGTGCTCTACATCCTGGACGAGCCGTCGATCGGCCTCCACCAGCGCGACAACGCCCGGCTCATCGCGACCCTGGTTCGGCTTCGCGACCTCGGCAACACGCTCCTCGTCGTCGAGCACGACGAGGAGACGATCCGATCCGCGGACTGGGTGATCGACATCGGCCCGGCGGCCGGAGAGCACGGCGGACGGCTCATTCATTCCGGGCCGCTGCCCGAGTTGCTCGAGAACCATCGGTCCGTGACGGCGGCGTACCTGCGCGGCGACAAGGCGGTCCCGGTGCCGGAGCGGCGTCGCAACGGCAAGGGCGAGGCGATCGTCGTGCGGGGCGCACGCGAGAACAACCTCAAGTCGATCGATGTCGCATTCCCGCTGGGCCGATTCGTTGCGGTGACCGGAGTCAGCGGCTCGGGCAAGTCGAGCCTGGTGACGCAGATCCTCCACCCCGCGCTGGCCCAGCGCATCTGGGGATCGCGCGAGCCGGCGGGCAAGCACGACCGGATCGAGGGCATCGACCTGATCGACAAGGTCATCGAGATCGACCAGTCGCCGATCGGCCGCACCCCGCGCTCGAACCCGGCAACCTACACCGGGCTGTGGACGCCGCTGCGGGAGCTCCTCGCCGCCGTGCCCGAAGCGCGGCTGCGTGGCTACAAGCCGGGGCGCTTCAGCTTCAACGTCAAGGGCGGCCGCTGCGAGGCGTGCGAGGGCGCGGGCATCGTCCAGATCGAGATGCACTTCCTGCCCGACGTGTACGTCGCCTGCGAGGTGTGCAAGGGCAAGCGCTACAACCGCGAGACGCTCGAGATCCACTACAAGGGGAAGAACGTCGCCGAGATCCTCGAGATGACGGTCGAGGAGGCGCTGAAGTTCTTCGAGGCGGTCCCGAGCATCCGAAACAAGCTCGAGACCCTCAACGACGTCGGGATGGGCTACATCCACCTCGGCCAGCCGGCCACGACACTGTCGGGCGGCGAGGCTCAGCGGGTGAAGCTCGCGACCGAGCTGAGCAAGCGGGCGACCGGCAAGACCTTCTACATCCTCGACGAGCCGACGACCGGCCTCCACTTCGACGACGTGGCACGGCTCCTCGCCGTCCTCGGCCGGCTCGTAGACACCGGCAACACGGTCGTCGTCATCGAGCACAACCTCGACGTGATCAAGACCGCCGACTGGGTCATCGACCTCGGGCCCGAGGGCGGCGACAAGGGCGGCGAGCTCCTGGCCGCCGGGACGCCCGAGGAGGTGGCCCTGGTACCGGAGTCCTTTACCGGCCGCTATCTCCAATCGGTCCTGGGCCTGGCCGATCCGCGCGCGGCGCCGCGCGCGTCGAGGCGGCGGCGTCGCGAGGCCGTGGCCGCGGCGTCCTAGGTCGCGCCCCTCGGCGCCAGCCCCATCTCGGCCAGGAAGGGCGATGGCCGCGCCGGGTCGAACGCCAGGATGAGCTCCCTCGTCGAGCGGGTGAGCGCGACATAGGCGAGGCGACGCTCCTCCTCCATGGCCCGATCCGGGTCAGCCGCGTCGACCAGGGATCGGCGGTTCGGCATCCGATCCGCCTCGAAGCCCAGGAGGACCACGGTCTGCCATTCGCGACCCTTCGCGGCGTGAACCGTTGCGAGCTCGACCGGCGCCTCGGGGTCGCGCAACGCCACGATCCGGGCGCGCGCGGCGTCATACGCGGCGATGAACGCATCGGTCGTGACGAATCCAGTCGTCCAGCCCATCAGCGCGTCGAGCGCCGCGTGATCCTCGTCCGCGAGCCGATCGCCGGTCGGAGAGCCGCGAGCCATGCCGCGCATCGCTCGGAGGCGCCGCAGGACGTGGAACGGGTGGTCTCGATCCTCCGAGCTGCGCGCGGCATCGACGAGGGCGACGACCGGCTCCGCCTCGACGAGCGGCGGGATCGCGGCGGTGTGCCGAACGCCGGCGCGGACCAGTGCCAGCAGGACCGGTGTGAGCTCGTTCCTCGTCCGCGAGAGGAAGCAGAGGCTGCGACCGGCCCGATCCTCCCGCGCGGCGAGACGAGCCATGGCATCAGGCCAGCCCGCATCGGCAGTGCTCCAGGCGGAGATCGCGGTCCCGTCCAGGTGACTGCCCGCGGGAGCGCGGATCGGCTTTTCGAAGCGCTCGCGGTTGGCTGCGACCATCCGCGCGGATGCGGCGACGATGGCCGCGGGGCACCGGTAGTTCGTGGCGAGCATGACGCGCCGGGCGGTCGAGTAGTCGGCAGAGAACTTCAATATCCGACGCACGTCCGCGAGGCGCCACGCATAGATCGTCTGATCGTCGTCGCCGACCACGAACAGGTTTTCCTCGGGCGCGGCGAGCAGCCGGACCAGCCGAAGCTGTGCGGCGTCGACGTCCTGGAACTCGTCCACACACAGGTGGCTGAAGCGGGACTGCCAGCGCAGCCGCACGCGCGGTTCCTTCTCGATGAGGTCGCCGGCCCGGACGACCATGTCGTCGAAGTCGATCGCTCCACGCGAGGCCAGCAGGCCGGCATAGGTCTCGAGGATGCCGCGGACGGTGTCGGGCACCGGACGACCCTCGACCTTCGAGGCCGACAGCCACGTATCGAGCTCCGCAACCTCGGGTACCACGGCGGAGGGATCCGCCTCCGCGTGCCGGCGTCGGGCCGCCCGGAGCAGCGGCATCCGATCGGCGACGAGGTTCGTCCCCTCGCCGGAGTCGAGCAGCACCTGGCGCGCCAACGCGTGCAGCGTGCGAATCTCGATCGACCCGGAGGCCACGTCGGTACCGAGGCGTCGCCTGACGCGCCCGGAGAGGTCGCGGGCCGCGTCGCGGTTGAAGGTAACCACGCAGATCCGGTCGGCCGGAACTCCGCGGTCGAGCAGGACCGCCAGGCGGGCCACCAGTGTCGTCGTCTTGCCGCTACCGGCCGGCGCGATGATCTGCGCGGGGCCATCCGGCAGCGTCGCCGCGGCTCGCTGCTCGGGATCCAGGCTCGCCAGCAGATCGCCGAGCGACGGGATCGGTGGTGCGAACGAGATCGACGGCATCGCCATCGCGTCATCATCGTCGCCAGCGATTACCAGCCGGTCATCGGCGGCTTATCGGCCGAGGCCGTATCCTGTGCGCCGCCCAGCCGAAGATGACCCCGAGCCGCAGCATGAGATCAACGTGACGCGTCAACCCGATACCGACCTGCCCTACGACCGCGACCGGATCCGATCCGGCGGCGTCGCTCGCCAGGCGAGTCGGCCCAGCCAGCCAGCGTCCATCGGCAACCAGGCGGCGCGGCGCACTCGATCCAGGGCGGCGCCGAGGCGGCGGCGGTCGGTGTGGCGCACCGTCAAGGTCGTCCTCTTCCTTGTTGTCGTTGCGGTCGTCGTGGGGTCGGTGCTGCTCGGCATGCGGGCCGCGGCCTTCAACGAGACGGTCTCGACAGCCGGCTTCCCGTCGACTGCGCTGCTCGGGCCGCTCAACGGGAGCGATCGAGTCAATGTCCTCCTCGTCGGCTACGGAGGCGGCGACCATGACGGCACGTACCTCGCCGACTCGATCCAGATCCTCTCGATCGATCCGGAGACCGACACGACGACGTCGATCCCGATTCCGCGCGACCTGTGGATCGAGGGCATCGACTCGTTCTCCCAGAACGGCAAGGTGAACGAGGTCTTCTCGATCGGCCAGCTCGAGGGCGGGATCGACACCGCCGGCGCCCGCCTGGCCGAGGTGCTGAGCCAGGTCACCGGCCTCGAGATCGAGCATGCGGTGTCGATCGACTTCGCCGGCTTCCGCGACATGGTCGACGCCGTCGGCGGCGTCACGATCGACAACCCGGTCGCCTTCGACTACGCCACCCGGGAGGACAAGCACTTCGCCGGGGACTGGAGTGAGGGTGGGTTCGCGGCGGGTGAGATCCACCTCGACGGAGACCAGGCCCTGGCCTACACACGGGCGCGGTACACGAGCGTGCCCGCGGAGTCGACCGACTTCGCGCGATCGGTACGGCAGGCACGCGTCCTGGGCGCCATCCGCGAGCAGCTCGGAGACGGCGGCGCGGGGTCGTTGTTCCCGGGTCTGCGCCTGATGGACGCGATGGAGAGCCGCGTGCGGACCGATCTGTCCGCCATCGACCTCTTCCTGCTGTCGTCGCATCTCGGCGCCGACCGCCGGATCACGCTCGAGGAAGGACCCGTGCTGACGGCCACGACGAACACGATCGGCCAGTACATCCTGATCCCGACGGGCTGGACCGGGTCGGGCGACTACGGGGGCCTCCAGGCGTACCTGGCGGACGAGCTCGCGCAGCCGATCCCGTCCGCCTCGTCCGCCCCATCCGATGCGCCGTAAGCGGCGGATCCGGCTCGCGGATCTCCCGCGGCTCGTGGTGGGGGCCGTCGTCCAGTTCGCGGGCCTGTTCGGCGGTCGCTATCGTCGGACGGAGGGCGCAAACCTGTTCGTGACCGATGACGCGGACCGGGTGCTCGTCGTACGCACCACATATCTCGGGCCGCACTGGATGCTGCCCGGCGGCCGCGTCGAGCGCGGCGAGACAGCGCACGGCGCTGCCGAGCGCGAGACGCTGGAGGAGACCGGCATCGAGGTCCGCGTCGAGCGGCTGCTGGTCGTCGACGGGCGCCGGACGCGGGACACGAGCTTCGTCTTCGCCGGGCGAGCCGTCGGCGGCACGCTCGAGCCGCAGCTGGGCGAAATCGCGGAGGCCGGTTGGCTCGACCGATCGGAGATCGCGGCGTCCGCACCGAGGCTCGATCGGCTGCTCGAGATCATCGACGATGGCGGCGACGGCGTGACGTACCTCGGGATCGACTCGGGGCCCCCTGAGGCCAAACGACCCTAGAATCGACCGCGTGAGCCCGCAACGCGCCATGCCCGACACCCTGCGCGCCGTGCTGCGCCGGCTGCCGACCGGGCCGGGTGTCTACCTCATGAAGAACGAGTCGGGACGCGTCCTGTACGTCGGCAAGGCCGACGCGCTGCGCAGCCGAGTGCGGTCCTACTTCGGCATGCGCGGGCCAGAGGACGCGCGCATCGTGCGCATGACCCAGGAGGTCGCCGATGTCGACTACATCGTCACCGACACGGTCAGCGAGGCCTACCTCCTCGAGTCGAACCTGATCAAGGAGCATCGGCCTCGATTCAACATCCGGCTTCGCGACGACAAGAGCTACCCGTTCGTCAAGATCACGCTGGGCGAGGACTTCCCGCGCATCGTGCGGACCCGGCGACTGGTGCGGGACGGGAGCCGGTACTTCGGGCCGTATGCCAGCGCCTCGAGCGTCGACGAGACGCTCAAGCTGCTGCGGAAGATCTTTCCCTTCCGGACCTGCAACCTCGACATTCCCGAGGGAAAGCGCGTCCTCGAGCGTCCGTGCCTGCTGTACTTCATCAACCGATGCCAGGGCCCATGCATCCAGGCCATCGAGAAGCAGCCCTATCGCGAGACGATCGGCCAGATCGTCGACTTCCTGGATGGCCGTCAGGAGCCGATCGCGACGCAGCTGCGGGTCGAGATGGAGGGCCATTCGGAGGCCCTCCGCTATGAGCAGGCAGCCACGACCCGCGACAAGCTGCGCGCCGTCGAGCGCACGATGGAGCAGCAGAAGATGGCGGCCTTCAGCCGCGCCGAGTACGACGTCATCGGGATGGCTCGCGGCGAGGACGAAGCCTGCATGCAGGTCATGCAGGTCCGCAACGGCAAGCTCATCGGCCGCGAGCACTTCATCGTCGAGGGTGCCCGCGACGTCAGCGATGCCGAGACGCTCGGGTCGTTCCTTCAGCAGTACTACGCCAGCACCGACGCCGTTCCGCGGGCCCTCCTGGCCCCGCTGCTGCCGTCGGATGCCGATGTGCTCGCGACTCACCTCGCCGATCGGCGCGGTGTACAGGTCACGGTCACGGTGCCGGAGCGCGGCGAGAAGCGCCGCCTCGTGGCGCTGGCAGTCCAGAACGCGGTCGAGGCGCTCGAGCGCGAGCGAGCGGAGTGGATGGCGGACACCGCACGCCGCGACGAGGCGCTGACCGAGCTCGCATCGGCGCTCGAGCTTCCCCGCGTGCCGGAGCGGATCGAGTGCTACGACATGAGCAACATCCAGGGCACTGCGGCGGTCGGAAGCATGGTCGTCTTCATCGACGGCCGGCCCGAGCCGCGGGAGTATCGGCGCTTCCGCATCCGATCCGGCGACACTCCGGACGACTTCCGGATGATGGCCGAGGTGCTGCGCCGCCGATTCAGCCGCGTCGCCAAGCTGCGATCGCGGACGGGAGCCCTGTCACTCGCCGAGGTCGGCGCCGACGAGGCGCCGGAGGGCGACGGTGGCGACGAGCCACTCGACCTCGATCCCGACGCCGGGCCGATCGATGAAGGGACGCCGGCGCCGAGGAGCCGCGAGACCGGATGGGCAGTGCCGGACCTCGTCATCGTGGACGGAGGAAAGGGACAGCTGTCGACGGCGGTGGCCGCCCTCGGCGAGCTCGGTATCAGCGACGTGCCGCTCACCGGGCTCGCGAAACGCTTCGAGGAGCTCTATCTGCCGGGCCGATCGGCGCCGATCGTGCTCCCGCGCCGCTCGCAGGCGCTCTACCTGGTGCAGCGCATCCGGGACGAGGCTCATCGGTTCGCGATCACCTACCACCGCGACGTGCGCGGCAAGCGCGCGCTGCACAGCGAGCTGGACGACGTGCCCGGGATCGGCCCGGGCCGGAAGAAGTCGCTGCTCAAGCGATTCGGCTCCGTACGCCGCATGCGCGAGGCGACCCTGGACGAGGTGGCTGCGACGCCGGGAATCAGCCGTGACCTCGCGGAGCGCCTCAAGGCGCACCTCGCGCGCGAGGGAATGCTTGCCTGAGGGCGAATGCCCGCCAAGTCGCTATACTTGCGCCGCCCGCCGCTGGTGAAGCGGCGTGTTTCGTGTCCTGGGCACACCTCGCCGGCACGAGATTCCGCTTCCATGAGGACCGTACGGCCGCAATGACCTGGCGTCGCATCGCCCCGTGGGTCATCGGGGTGATCGCCCTGGTGGCGATCCTGATCAACCTGCCGCGCACCACGCTCGGCCTCTCCTGGCTGCCTGAGCAGATCGGCGGGGTCGAGTTCCGCACCGTCCTCGGCCTCGACCTCCAGGGCGGCGTGCGCGTGAGCCTCGAGGCGCAGGGCGAGGACGGCGCCGAGGTGACCGCGGAGCAGATCGAGACGGCGCGGAACATCATCGAGCGTCGCGTCGCCGGCATCGGCGTGACCGAGCCGCAGGTCCGCACCGAGACGGCCGGCGACGGATCGCAGCGGATCGTGGTGGAGGTGCCGGGCGTCAGCGCCGCGGACCAGGACCAGGTGCGCGCCCTCGTTGGTGCTACCGGGCAGCTCCAGTTCATCGACCCGCAGGGCCAGGCCCTCACCGAGGGGCAGGACATCAGCGACCTGCTGGAGGCGGGTACGGTCCGCGAGCTCTTCGACGGGGGAGAGATCGATCCCAACAGCGTCGCTCCGGCGGCCAATGGCAACCTCATCGGCGTCCAGTTCAGCCTCAGCGAGACGGGCAGTGACATCTGGTGCGCGTTCACGACGGCGAACGTCGACCGACCCGGCCCGATTGCGCTCGACAACGAGGTCATCACGACCCCGAATATCGACGACGCGATCTGCGCGGGAGAGACGATCATCACGGTCGGCGCGGCATCGGCAGCCGCCGAGGCCGAACGGACGAGCCTCTACAACACGCTGCGATTCGGCGCGCTGCCCATCTCGCTGGAGGAGGTCGGCTTCGAGACGGTCGATCCGACCCTCGGCGCGGACTTCCTGGTCCAGGCGCTCGTGGCGGGGGCGGTGGGGCTCGCGCTGGTCCTCTTCTTCATGATCGCCTACTACCGCCTGCCCGGCGTCCTTGCGGCAATCGCCCTCGTGTTCTACACGCTCGTGGTGTACGCGATCTTCCGCCTCATCCACGTGACGCTGACGCTGGCCGGGGTGGCGGCGTTCATCCTCAGCATCGGCATGGCGGTGGACGCCAACATCCTCATCTTCGAGCGCATGAAGGAGGAGATCCGGGCAGGCAAGACGCTCGGGCCGGCTATCGAGGCCGGATTCAACCGCGCCTGGTCGAGCATCCTCGACTCGAACGTCGCCTCGCTGCTCGTCGCCGGCTGGCTGTACTGGCAGGGGACGACGGTGGTCCGTGGGTTCGCTCTCGTCCTCATCATCGGTGTCTTGGTGAGCATGTTCAGCGCCGTGACGGTGACGCGGACGATGCTCCGCTACGTCACCCGCACGAGCTGGGGCAGGCGGCTCGAGCTCTACCACGTGGAGCGCTAGCCCGTGTACGACATCGTCGGCAAGCGCAACCTGTGGTTCGCGATCAGCGCCATCCTCACGATCCCCGGCCTGATCTTCATCTTCCTCGGCGGGCTCAGGCCGTCGATCGACTTCACCGGCGGCACCGAGTGGGAGGTCCGCTACGAGAGCGAGCCATCGGCCGCCGAGGTCGAAGATGCGCTTGCCGAGCTCGGGTACGAGGACGCGGTCGTCACCGCGCTGCCCGATGGGTACCTTCGGATCCGAACCGAGCCGATCGACCTCGTTCCGCCTCCCACCGAGGAGCCGGCGCCGTCCGGATCGGTCGAGCCGAGCGCCAGCGCCAGCGCCGAAGCCTCGCCGAGCGATGCTCCCTCGAGCAGCCCGGAAGCGTCCGGCAGCCCTGACGCGTCGGGCAGTCCGGCACCAAGCGCCAGCCCGGACCCGACCGGAAGCGCGTCAGCGTCGCCATCGGGATCGGCCGCTGCGTCGCCGTCCTCCTCGCCCGAGCCGTCTCCGCCCGCCGTCATCGCCGGCACGGAGTTCGCCGACGTGCAGGCGTCGCTCGAGGAGCAGTTCGGGGAGGGTGAGCCGCGCAGCGTGCGGACCGTGGGGCCGATCATCGGCTCCGACCTCATCCGCAGCTCGGCGATCCTCATCATCATCGGCGAGCTCTTCATCCTCGCCTACCTGTGGATCCGCTTCGGCTTCCGATTCGGCACCGCCGCGATCATCGCGCTGCTGCACGACGTCATCCTCGTGGTCGGCACCTTCGCGATCCTGGGCTACTTCTTCTTCATGGAGTTCGACGCGCTGTTCGTGACCGCGCTGCTGACGATCATCGGCTTCAGCGTCCACGACACGATCGTGGTCTTCGACCGAATCCGCGAGAACCGGGTGCGCCACGCGGGCGAGACGTTCGGCGCCATCGTGAACCACTCCATCCTCCAGACGATGGGCCGCTCGATCATCACCTCGCTCACCGTGGTCGTCACCCTCGGCGCGCTGCTCCTGCTCGGCCCGCCGACGATCCGGACGTTCACCCTGGCGCTGCTTCTCGGCGTCGTCTCGGGGACGTACTCGTCGATCTTCAACGCCAGCCAGATCCTGGTGGCATGGAACGACTGGGACGCGAGGCGCAAGCTTCGAGCCACGCGATAACGGTTCGGTAAGCGGCGGGTGACCCGCCGCGGCTACGATGGCGGGGTGATCGTCCCGAGCCTGGAGTGGGTGCTCCCGGAGCCCGTGCCGGAGCCGCCCGTCTTCGCCGGGTTTGCGCCGCCGGTGGCGACGCTTCTCGCCCGCCGAGGCTTCACCGGCGACGACGACCTCCAGCGCTTCCTCCAGGCCGGCGCTGGCGCGCTCCACGATCTGTCGCGCATGGCCGATGCGGGCCGCGCGCTGGACCGGATCGACGCGGCGATCGCGACGGGAGAGCGCATTGCGATCTGGGGCGACTACGACGCCGATGGGATGACCGCGATCGTCGTCTGGATCATGGCGCTTCGGCGCCTGGGCGCCGATCCGGTGCGCTACGTTCCGTCAAGGCTGGCCGAGGGTTACGGTCTGTCGGCGGTCGGGCTCGAGCGGCTCGCCGGCGACGGCATCGGCCTCGTCATCACCGTCGATTGCGGTGTCAGCAACGCCGCCGAAGTGGAGGCGGCGCGCGCGCTTCGGCTCGACGTCGTCATCACCGATCACCATCTGCCGCCGGCGGTGCTTCCGCGAGCCGCTGCCGTGGTCGATCCCCATCGACCCGACTGCGAGTATCCCGACCCCGACCTGACCGGCGCCGGCCTCTCGTACAAGCTCGCCGCGGCGCTCCTCGCGCGCCACGGGCTTTCGGAGGAGGGCCTGGCCGCGGTGGCCGCGATCGGCACGGTCGCCGACCTCGCGCCGATGACGGGCGAGAGCCGGGCAATCGTGCGGCTGGGCCTGGCAGAGCTCGGGCGGACGACCCATGCCGGGCTCCGCGCCCTCCTGGCGCGCGGCTGCGAGGCGCCGGAGCAGCCGACGGCTCGCGACCTGGCGTTCGGTGTCGTTCCGCGCATCAATGCGGCCGGCCGGATCGCCGACACCGAGCTCGCGATCGAGCTCCTCCTCGAGTCCGATCCGTCGCGCGCCGCGGAGCTCGCTGCTGAGCTGGAAGAGGTCCACGAGCGGCGCCGCGAGATGACGAAGGTGGCCGTGGAGACCGCGCGCCCCATGGCCGACGCGGTACCCGGCACCAGCGGCCTCGTCCTGCGCAACGATGAATGGTCGCCCGGCCTGGTCGGGCTCATCGCCGGGCGGTTGGCCGACTCGCTGGCCCGCCCGGTTGCGATCGCGACGCTCGTGGGCGAGGAGGTGCGAGGATCGGTCCGAGCCCCTTCCGACTTCCATGTCGCCGCGGCCCTGGAGGCCTGCGCCGAGCATCTCGCCAAGCGGGGCGGGCACGCTGCGGCCGGCGGCTTCAGCGTCGTCCCTGAGCGATGGCCCGCGTTCATGGCCGCTTTCGCCGCCCTTCCGCGTCCGTTCCCGCATGACGTCGCGCCGGAGATCGAGCGTCCCGGCCGCCAGGTGGTGGATCTGGTGCTGACGGCACGCCGGCTCGACTGGTCGTTGGCCGACGAGCTGGCACGGCTGGCACCGTACGGGCCTGGCCATCTCGAGCCGGTCCTCGCAGTGACCGGCATGACGGTGACCGACGCCCGCCGCGTCGGCCAGCGCGAGCAGCACGTGGCGATGAAGATGCGTCGAGGGCTGGAGACCTTCGACGCCATCGCCTTCGGCATCGACGCCGACCGCGCGCTCCCGGAGCCCGGCGATGCAGTCGACCTGGTCGGTACGCTCGAGCGCGACGAGTTCGGCGGCATGCCGCGGCTGCGGATGCGGGTCGTCGACTTTGCGCACACCGACGCCAGCCCGCTCCTCGCACGTCGCCTTCCGATGCCGGTGCTGGCGCGCGCCGGATGATCGGCTCCACCCTCGCGCGGCTGAGGGCGCGACGGACGGCCGTCGGGACGCGGCTTTGCCTGGGCATCGATCCGCATCCCGACCAGCTCCCCGCCGGCCTCACCAGTGATGCGCGGGGCATCGAGCACTTCGCGCGCGGCCTGATCGAGGCCGCCGCCCCCGAGGCGTGCGCGGTGAAGATCAACGTCGCCTTCTTCGAAGCGTTCGGCGCCGACGGTTGGGCCGCCCTCGAACGCGTCCGGCGCGACGTGCCCTCTGAGATCGTATGCATCCTCGACGCGAAGCGCGGCGATATCGGCTCGACCGCCGAGCGCTACGCGGAATCGCTGTTCGGCCGGCTCGAGGCCGACGCGGTCACGCTCTCGCCTTACCTCGGCGAGGATGCCGTCGATCCGTTCCTCGCCGATGTCGACCGGATGGTCTATCTGCTCGCGCGGACGAGCAATCCGTCGGCCGGCACGATTCAGGGACTCGTGGCGGACGGCTCGCCGGTGCACCTCCACGTGGCGCGCTGGGCTGCCGATCGATGGCCGGATGGCCGGGTCGGCCTCGTCGTGGGGGCGACTGCACCCGCCGAGCTGGCATCGGTCAGGGCTGCGGTGCCGGGGCCGGGCTTCCTGGTTCCGGGGGTGGGCACCCAGGGCGGCGATCTCGAGGCGGCCATGCGCAGCGCGGACGGGAGCTGGGCGCCGGGCCTGATATCGGTCTCGCGCTCCATCGCCGGCGCCTCGCGAGGGCCCGATTGGCGCCAAGCGGCCGCCGCGGCCGCCAGAGCCATGGCGGATCGGATGCGGGACACGGTGCTACACTCGGAAGCCAGTTCCGCTGCTGCGGCCAATCACGGAGGTTCGTGAAAGTCAGATGCCGGTTCCCGGACCGATGGAGCTCATCCTGCTGCTGGTGATCGTGCTGATCATCTTCGGCCCCGGCAAGCTGCCCGATATCGGCAACGCGGTCGGGAAGGGGATCCGCGAGTTCCGCAAGGCATCCAGCGAGCTCGAGGACTCGGTTCGAGGCGAACCGAAGCGTCCGACCGCAGACGAGACCCCGACGGGCGACGGCTCGGACCGCTCCCACTGATCCGCGTTCGCCCAGCGTCGTCCGCCGCGTGACGTGACGTCCCGCCGATGACGGACGACGCCACGATGAGCCTCGTGGAGCACCTCGAGGAGCTCCGCAGCCGGATCATCGTCATCGCCGTCGCGGTCGCCGTGACCGGCACCCTCGGCTTCTTCCTCGCCGATCCCATCCTCGTGCTGCTGCGCGCTCCGCTGCCGGATGGGCAGGACAACCTCATCCAGCTGACGATCGGCGAGTCGCTGGCGGTCCGGCTGCGGATCGGCCTGTACGTCGGCATCGCGCTCTCGGTGCCGGTGATCCTCTATCAGCTGTGGCGCTTCGTGACTCCGGGCCTCACAAAGCGCGAGCGGCGCCTCATCTGGCCGATGCTCATCCTCGCCATCGTCCTCTTCGCGTTCGGGGTCGTCATGGGATACCTGATCATCCCGTACGCGCTCGACTTCCTCCTGGGCCTGACGCTGCCGGGCGTCGACTCGAGCACGCTGAGGCTCTCCGACTACGTCAGCTTCGTGATGACGATCATGCTGGCCTTCGGCCTCGCCTTCCAGTTCCCCGTGCTCCTCCTGCTGCTTGCCCGCGCCGGAATCCTCAACTACCGATTCCTCTCGGCCCGGCGCCGTTGGGCGGTCCTGGTGATCGTGCTCTTCGCCATCATTGCGACCCCGGGCGGCGACCCGGTGAGCTCCGCGGTCCTCTCACTGGTCATGTACGCGCTGTTCGAGGGAACGCTCCAGGTGATGCGGACGATTCGTCCGTGACCGTGCTCCTGCTGACCGATGCGGCAATGGACACCCACCAGGCCGCCGGCCACCCGGAGCGACCAGAGCGCCGAGATGCCGCCGCCGCCGGGGTGCGGGATGCCGCGGGCGACCTGCTCGCCGAGTACGACCCGTCACCGGCAACCGACGACGAGGTGCTGGCAGTCCACGACGCCGAGTACCTGCGGCTGCTGCGCGATGCCGACGGGCGCGGGGGCGGATGGCTCGACGCCGACACCTACCTCGTGCCCGGGTCGATGCGGGCCGCTGAGCTTGCCGCCGGCGCGACGATCCAGGCGGCGCGGGCCGCCGAATCCGGTGCGGCCGAGGTGGCCTTCGCGGTCGTGCGCCCGCCCGGCCACCATGCCACGAGGGACCGCGGGAGTGGGTTCTGCCTCCTCAACAGCGTCGCGATCGCGGCCGCCGCCCTGCGCGCGGGCGGCGTGCAACGGGTCGCGATCGTCGACTGGGACGTGCACCACGGTGACGGCACGCAGTCCATCTTCGACGCCGATCCGGACCTCTGGTACGGGTCGACCCACCAGGCTCCGTTCTACCCGGGGACCGGGGCCCCCGGGGAGCGCGGTCGTGGCGCGGCGGTGGGAACCAAGCTCAATCGACCGCTGGCGGCAGGGGAGGGGGATGACGCCTTCGTCGAGACATGGCGGGATGACCTGCTCCCCGCGCTCGAGGGCTTCGCGCCGGGCGCGATTCTCGTGTCCGCCGGCTTCGACGCGCATCGTGACGATCCGCTCGCGGGGCTCGAGGTGACCGAGGCCGGCTACGAGGCGGTGGCGAAGGCGCTGGGTGGGGTTGCCGCTCGGCTGGGAGTGCCCGGCATCGCCCTGACGCTGGAGGGTGGCTACGCGCTCGACGCCCTCCGCACCTCCGTCGCCGCCACGGTTCGAGGGCTCCGCTCCGGCCGAGCCGACGCCGTGGATCCCCGGTAGGGCGAGGCTATACTCCGATCGCCTTCAGCAAGGAGGAAGCGTGGCGCGCCCGCAACCGATCGAAACACGACCCGCGGAGCCGGCAGATAGCGCTGCCGGCGACGTGGCGGCGCGCCAGGACCATGCCGACCACCTGCTGGTGATCAGCGGCCTCTCCGGCGCGGGCAAGAGCCAGGCCAGCAAGCTCTTCGAGGATCTCGGCTACTCCGTCGTGGACAACCTCCCTGCCGCGCTGCTGGACGACTTCCTCGCGCTGCGTCGAGAGCAACCGGAACGATTTCGGCGGGCCGCCCTGGTGCTCGACATCCGGGCGGGGGATCCGGCTCCGGCCATCGGTCGCGCAGCCGCATCGGTCGAGGCCGAGGGCGGCAAGTTCGAGCTCGTCTACCTCGAGGCCAGCGATGCCACGCTCGTCAGCCGCTTCAGCGAGACGCGCCACCGCCACCCGCTCCAGGCCACGCGCATTGGCGTCCAGGCCAGCATCGCCGAGGAGCGGCGCAGGCTGTCACGCACGCGAGAGCTCGCGGATCACGTGGTCGACACGAGCGGTCTCTCCATCGGACAGCTCAAGGATCGGCTGTTCGCGATCGTGCCGCGAGACACGGCCGAGGACGCGCTGCGGATCGACATCGTGACCTTCGGCTTCAAATACGGGATCCCGCTCGAGGCCGATCTCGTCCTCGACGTGCGTTTCCTGACGAACCCCTACTGGAACCCCGATCTCAAGCCCCTCTCCGGCCTCGAGTCGAAGGTCCGCGACTTCGTGCTGTCGCAGCCGACCGCGAACCGGTTCCTGGAGCTCGTGACCGAGCTGCTGCGCCTCACCGTGCCGGCCTATCGGGCTGAGGGGAAGGAATATCTCCGCCTGGCGCTGGGCTGCACAGGTGGCTACCACCGCTCGATCGCGCTGGCGGAGGAGCTGGCCCGTCGTCTCGCCGATCTGCCCGACGCATCGGTCACCGTCTTTCATCGGGAGCTCGAGCGATGAGGCGATCCGGGATGCCCCGGTGGATGTATCCCGGGATGCACCTCAAGCGCTGGCTGGGGCTGCTGCTGGTGGGCATCGTCATCATCGGCCTCGGCGCGGCGATCTTCATCCGCGACCTCTACCGCGCGACGGATGCCGACACGATCCCGTTCCTGTACTGGGCCACCGGCGCGTGGCTCGAGCCGGAGGTGCGCGCCTTCGTCGTCGCACTCCTCGGGATCGTCCTCACCGTGCTCGGGATGTGGGGCCTGATGCGGTCGATCGTGTCGCCCTTCGTCGGCCGCGGCGACAGCGTCATGGAGGTCCTCTACACGAAGCGCTACCTCGCCCGCGGCCCGCGGATCGTTGCGATCGGCGGCGGGACGGGACTGTCGACCCTGCTCCGCGGGCTCAAGGGCTACTCCGCCAACATCACCGCCGTGGTGGCCGTGGCCGACGACGGCGGGAGCAGCGGGCAGCTCCGACAGCAGCTCGGGATCGTGCCGCCTGGCGACATCCGCAACTGCATCGCCGCCCTCGCCGACGCCGAGCCGCTGATGACGCAGCTCATGCAGTACCGGTTCCCGGCGGGTTCCGGCCTCGACAACCACGCGTTCGGCAACCTCTTCATCGCCGCCATGACGGCGGTCACCGGTGACTTCGAGGAGGCGGTGCGCGAGTCCAATCGCGTCCTGGCGGTGCGGGGCCAGGTGCTGCCCGCCACGAGCGTGCCGCTCAATCTCTCCGCGCAGCTGGTCTCGGGGCGGACGCTTCACGGCCAGGTCGGGATCGCGCGCGCCAAGGAGCCGATCGAGCGTGTCTTCATCGAGCCGGCCGACGTGCGGGCCAACGGCGAGGCGCTCGAGCGCATCCTCGAGGCGGACATGATCGTCATCGGCCCGGGCAGCCTCTTCAGCAGCGTCCTGCCGAACCTGCTCATCAGCGATATTCGGGACGCGCTCGAGGCGGCGCCCGGGACCAAGGTGTACGTCTGCAACGTCGCGACCCAGCCGGGCGAGACCGATCGCCTGACCGCGGCCGACCACCTGCGCGCGCTGTTCGACCACGTCGGGGACGACCTGATCGACTACGTCATCGTCAACCGCAACAACCTGACACGCATTCCGGAGGGATGGCGTGCCAAGCCGGTCGAGGTCGATGCCCGCCGCCTCGAGGAGCTCCCGGTTGTCATCGTCGAGGAGGACGTGATCGACCCGGCCAACCCGCATCGTCATGACCCGGCGAAGCTTGGTGCCGCGCTGATGCGCCTCCAGCAGGAGGATCGCATCGACCGCCCGCGGCAGCGACGGGTGAGGCGGCCGACCGCGCAAGCGTCCTGAGCGCGACCGTGCTCGTCGCCGGAGAGGTCAAGGGCGAGCTCGCCCGCATCCAGCCGGCGCGAGCCTGCGACCGGCGCGCTGAGCTGATCGGGCTGCTCCACGGCTCGGGCGGCGCCGGCATCCGGACTTTCGACCACGCCATCGCCCGCACCGCGGTCCACCTCGCGACCTCGCTGGGCGTCTCGGTCGACCCGCCTCGGCCAAGCGCCACCGGCCGCGCGCGCCCAGGTTCGCGCCACCATCTCACGGTCGAGGTCGATCGCGACTCTCTCGGCGCGTGGTCGTGGGCCGATGCGCCGGCCTGCGACCGACGCGCCTTCCTGCGCGGCGTCCTGCTCGGGCGCGGCTCGATGTCATTCAGCGCCACCGGGCCGCACGTCGAGTTCGTCCTCGCCGATCGGGTTGCCGGTGAGGAGCTGCAGAGCGCGCTTGCCTCGCTCGAGGTGCGGGCGTTGCGCGCTGAGCGCCGTGGCCGACAGGTCGTGTACCTGAAGGGGCACGAGGAGATCGCTGCGCTCCTGCGGCTGGTCGGCGCCAACCGCGGTGTTATCGAGCTCGAGAGCCACCGTGTCGGCCGCGATGTCCAGGCGCGGCTCAACCGGCTGGTCAACGCCGAGGAGGCGAACCTCGCGCGGACCGTCCGGGCCGCCGATCGGCAGCTGGCCGCCATCGGCCGACTCGAGGGTCACGGGCGTCTTGCGGGACTGCCACCGGCGCTGGCTGAGACGGCCGCAGCGCGTCGACGCATGCCGGACGCCGATCTCGATACGCTTGCATCCTCGCTGGGCGTGACTCGCTCGGCGGTGAACCACCGCCTGCGCCGGCTCGTTGAGCTGGCCAGCGACGAGGAGGAGTGATGCGCCGACCGGTCGTCGCCGGCAACTGGAAGATGAACCCGCCGACGGTGGCGGAGGCAATCGCGCTGGCCGAGATGGTCGAGATGATCGCGGTCGAGATGCCGCGGGTCACGACGGTCGTCTGCCCGCCGACGATCTGGCTGTCCGCGGTGGCCCAGTCGGCGCCCGGACTCCACATCGGGGCGCAGACGATGCATGCAGACGATCGAGGCGCATTCACCGGCGAGACGAGCCCGCTCATGCTGACCGGCCTCGCGACCTACGTGATCCTGGGGCATTCGGAACGCCGGCAGTACGACGGCGAGACGGACGAGTCGGTCGGGCGCAAGGTTGCCAGCGCGGTGACGCACGGCCTCCGCCCGATCGCGGCCGTCGGGGAGCGAGCCGACGAGCGGCGCGCAGGAACGACCGAGGCCGTCATCGATCGCCAGGTGCGTGCGGCGCTGGCCGGCCTCGACCGGATCAGCGGCTCCGGCCTGGTGATGGCCTACGAGCCGGTGTGGGCGATCGGCACCGGCGACGCCGCTTCGGGGACCGACGCCCAGGCGGTGGCGGCGCAGATCCGCGCCATCCTCCGCGACCTCGATCCGGATGGTGCCGACGAGGTTCCGATCCAGTACGGCGGCAGCGTGACCGATGCCAACGCCGCCGAGTTCTTTGCCTGCCCCGACATCGACGGTGCGCTGGTCGGGGGCGCCTCGCTCAAGCCGGACCTCTTCGCGGCGATCCTGCGCGCCGCAGACGCTGCGGCGTGACCGTCCTTCTCGTTGTCCTCGACGGGTTCGGCATCGGGGACGACCCCGAGCGCAACGCGCTCATGGCGGCATCGATGTGGAACTGGCATCGGCTGCTGGCGGAGTGGCCGAACGCGCAGCTCGCGGCCTCCGGCGAAGCCGTCGGCCTGCCCGCGGGCCAGATGGGCAACAGCGAGGTCGGGCACCTCAACCTCGGCGCCGGCTTCCGCGTGCTCCAGGACCTGCCGCGGATCAGCGCCGCGGTCCGGGACGGCTCGTTCTTCGACAACGCGGTTCTGCGGGCGGCCTGCGACCTCGCCCTCGTCCGTGGCGGTCGCCTCCACCTGATGGGGCTCGTCGGCCCCGGAGGGATCCACGCTGTCGATGAGCACATCGAGGCGATGGTGGAGCTGGCGCATCGGTCGGGCGTGCCGCAAGACAGGGTTCTCTTCCACGCCTTCATCGATGGCCGGGACACCCCGCCGCGATCGGCGGAAGCCTTCCTTCCGGCGCTCGAGGCGCGGTTCGCCGGTCGGGCACGAGTGGCCACCGTGAGCGGGCGCTACTACGCGATGGACCGCGACCACCGCTGGGATCGGACGCATCTCGCCTACGCGGCGATCGTCAACGCCGACGGCCTCGTTGCGGCCACGCCGTCCGATGCGATCGCGGCTGCCTACGGCCGCGGCGAGTCGGACGAGTTCGTCCGGCCCACCGTCATCGGCGGCGTGGTCCCGATCCGCGCCGATGACGCGGTCGTCCACCTGAACTTCCGGGCCGACCGGGCGCGGCAGCTGACGCAGGCGCTGGCGCTGCCCGACTTCATCGGCTTCGAGCGCCCCGCCTTTCCGGGGGCGCTCGACGTGACGACGCTGACCGAATACCAGGCGCCGGATGAGCTTCCGGTTCCGGTCGCCTTCCCGCCGCTCGTGATCGACTCGCTGGCGGCGCATCTCTCTCGCCTCGGCAAGCGCCAGCTGCACGTCGCGGAGACCGAGAAGTACGCGCACGTCACGTACTTCTTCAACGGCGGGTTGGAGGACCCGTTCCCCGGCGAGGAGCGAATCCTGGTCCCTTCGAACCGGGAGGTGGCGACCTACGACCTCGCCCCGGAGATGAGCGCCGGGCCGATCACCGACCGGCTCGTCGAGGCGCTGGATCGGCGGGAACAGGACTTCATCGTCGCCAACTACGCCAACCCTGACATGGTCGGCCACACCGGGGCCTGGTCGGCCGCGGTCCATGCCGCGGAGTTCATCGACGCCTGCCTCGGTCGCCTGACGCGCGCCGCTCTTGGCACGGGCAGCCCCATGGTCATCACCGCCGACCACGGCAACATCGAGGAGATGCGAGACGCGCGGGGCGAGCCGCAGACGAAGCACACGACCTCGCCGGTGCCGATCGTGCTCGTGAGCGAGGCACACGACGGCGCAACGCTGCGCAACGGTCAGCTGGCCGATGTCGCGCCGACGATCTGCGAGCTGATGGGCGTCCCGGCCGGCCCGGCGATGGTGGGGGAGAGCCTCCTCGTGCGCCGGTGAGTCGCTCTCGTATATACGTATATACCCGGCGACGCCACGAACCCTCTGCTAAACTTCGCCGGCCATGACGACCGCCATTCTCATCGCCCAGATGATTCTCGCCGTCGCGCTCATCGCCTCGATCCTGCTGCAGCAGCGCGGGACCGGCCTCGGCGGAGCCTTCGGTGGTGAGGTGACGGCCTACCGCAGCCGGCGCGGGATCGAGCGAACGCTCTTCCGCCTCACGATCGTCCTGGCCATCCTCTTCGTCGCCTTCAGCCTGTTGAACCTGCTGCCGCCCACGACCTGACCGCGGCCGGGCCTTCGCGCATGAACAACCTGTTCGAAGAGGAAATTCGCGGTCACCACCGACTGCGGGACCACCTGCTGACCGTGGTGTCCGATGCGGATCTCGCCTACAAGCTTCCCGGCCACAACCCGACCCTGGGCGAGCTGCTGGTGGAGATGGGCGACATCGAGGGCATCTATACCCACTCCTTCGAGACGTTCACTCTCGACTGGTCGCACCGCCGGCTGCCGCCTCCAGCGCCGCTCACGATTGCCAGCCTGCGAGCTTGGTTCGATGCGCAGGACGAGGCCATGAAGACCACGCTGGATCGCTTCACGCAAGAGGAGTTGCACGCTGACCGGGTCGACCGGGGCCACGGTTTCATTGCCTCGCCGTTTGTCCAGTACGAGGTCTACCGCGAGGCGGTGTACATCCTGTACGGCAAGCTCAGCGTGTACCTGAAGGCACTGGAGCGCGACGCCGGCGAGGAATGGGCGGTCGGCGTAGGCTAGAAGTTCGCCGAGTGTTTGGCGCGGCCATCGGCGGCTGATAGAATCCGTGCTCGTGCCGAGGTGGCGGAATAGGCAGACGCGCTAGGTTCAGGACCTAGTGATCCTTACGGGTCGTGTGGGTTCAAGTCCCTCCCTCGGTACCACCCTCGATGCCCAGGTGGCGGAATTGGTATACGCGTACGTTTGAGGGGCGTATGGGGAAACCCATCCGGGTTCAAGTCCCGGCCTGGGCACCAATTCACTCTCGATCGACCGATGCGCCGCTCGCGCTCCTCCGCGAGCGGCGTTCGTCGTGGGTGGGGTACGGCGCGCGAACGGTCGGAATTCACACCAGTAACCGCTAGACGGATCGATCGCCTCCGAGACGTCGCAGATTCACGCCCCGCGTGCGTGAGAGGCGAATTGTGGCGATTCGGCGGCCACATCGAACACAAGGCACACCTGGTGTGAATCTGTGCTGTCCGTGCGACGGCACGAGCCTCCCTCACCCGGGTGGAGGCGGCTTGGCATCGGCTACCATGCCGCGGCGGGCGGTTAGCTCAGCTGGTCAGAGCGCCTCGCTTACACCGAGGAGGTCGGGGGTTCGAGCCCCTCACCGCCCACCATCGGCTCGGCAGCGGTCACATGCGCTGGAGTGCCTCCTGGCGGCTTGCCTCGACCCGAGCTCCGGATTCGCGCCGCGCCATGCGTCGCAGCACCGCCGGCGCGACGAGGAGGCCGATGACGCTCCAGGCGCCGAGCACCAGAACCATCTCGAGGTGCCGCCACGACTGGCCGATCTCGATGGCGACCGCCGCCTCGGGCAGGAACACGTATCGCATGCCGAGGCCGATCCAGTAGGTCGGGAGCGCCTGGCCGAGCACCTGCACCCAGGGCGGCATCTCCTGGAGCGGGATGAGGATGCCGCTGATGATCGCCAGGCCGCCGATGAAGAAGAACCCGAGCGCACCAACCAGCCGCGGGCTGCGCACCAGCGAGCCGATGATCACCCCGACCGGCAGCGTCGCCAGCAGGCCCAGGACCACGACGAGCACGAATACGAGCCAGTGGACCGCATCGGGCACCTCGAGGCCGGGGAAGAGGAAGAAGCCGGGAATCGTGATCAGCGCGATGGCGACGAACGTCTCGAGGCAGGCCTGTGAGAGGACGCCGGTGACGTAGCCCACGATCCCGTACGGCACGGCTTTCGCCCGCAGCACCGTGCCGTCCTCGCGCTCGGCAGCAATGTAGTACGCCGGCCCGAGCGCCGAGGCCGCGATCATCAGACCGAGGAAACCGGGGAGCCCGACTGCCGCAAGGGACAGGTCGGTGCCCTCGATCGTCTCGTTGCGGTTCAGGACGAGGATCACCAGCGGGATCCCGGCCCAGACGACGGTATTGAAGATGCCGTCGGGGGTGGTCAGGATGTGCTTGAACATCATCCATCCACGGGCCAGCCCGATGCGCAGGGCGTAGCGCCTCGGGTTCATGCGGCTTCACCGGAATCGGTCGCAGCCAGCGTCTCGTCGCGGCGGACCATTGCGAGGTAGGTGTCCTCGAGAGTCGCCCGCCTGACTTCCAGGTCCTCGACCGGTGGGCCGACGCGATTGAGGAGGTCGCGGACGAACGCGGTGGCATCGGCCGCCGACTCGGTATGGCGGGTGCCAGCCTGGCTCCAGCGGACCTCGGCCGTCGTCGAGATGCGGCCGGCGAGCTCGTCGGCAGTGCCGTCGGCGACGATTCTTCCCTTGGCCAGGATGACGATCCGATCCGCCAGCTTCTCCGCCTCGTCGAGGTCGTGGGTGGTGAGGAACACGGTCGTCTCCTCGTCGTCCGACAGGCCGCGCACCAGGTTATGGAAGTCGCGGCGCGCCTCCGGGTCGAAGCCTGCCGTCGGCTCGTCGAGGAAGAGGAGCTCCGGCCGGCCGATGAGCCCGATCGCGACGTCGAGCCGCCTGCGCTGCCCCCCGGAGAGGGTCGCGATGCGCTGGCCGGCCTGCTCCGGCAGCCCGACCACTTCGATCAACTCGTCGACGTCGCGTGGGCGTGCGCGTGCGGCCGTCGCATACGGGCGGTAGTACTCGCCGAGGTGATGGAGCAGCTGGCGCACCCGCCACTTGCCGTGGTCCCGCCACGACTGGAGCACGATCCCAACCTGCGCGCGCCACGCCTCGTCCGCCGTCGCGGGGTCGGAACCGAGGACCTCGACCTCACCATCGGATCTGCCGCGGAAGCCCTCGAGGATCTCGATGATCGTGGTCTTGCCGGCCCCGTTCGGGCCGAGCAGCGTTACGATCTCGCCGCGCTCGACGGTGAAGCTGACGCCGTGCAAGACGTCCTTGGTGCCGTATCGCATGCGCAGGTCGCGCACCGCGACCGCCGAGTCCATGGCCGCAGCCTAGCGCAGACCGGCGTGGGGTAGCATGCTCGGCGTCAACTCCCGCGTTCGAGGAGCTCCCGAATGCCACTCTGGGGATGGATCGTCCTGATCGCGGTCGCGGTCATCGTCCTCTTCCTGATCTTCACCTACAACGGCCTGGTTCGGCTGCGGAACATGGTCGACGAGGCATGGAACCAGATCAGCGTCCAGCTGAAGCGCCGCCACGATCTGATTCCGAACCTCGTCAACGCCGTGAAGGGCTACATGGACTTCGAGCAGGAGACGCTCACGCGCGTCATCGAGGCTCGATCCGCGGCGGTGAGCGCCCAGCAGGGCGGCCCGGCGAACGCAGGCCAGGCGGCGCAGGCCGAGAACTTCCTGACTGGCGCCCTTCGGCAGCTGTTCGCCCTGGTCGAGAACTACCCGGACCTCAAGGCGAATGAGAACGTCATGCAGCTCCAGGAGGAGCTGACGACGACCGAGAACCAGATCGGATTCAGCCGCCAGCACTACAACGGCACCGTCCGCGAGTTCAACACGTCGGTCCAGACCTTCCCGAACGTCCTCATCGCCGGTCTCTTCGGCTTCCGCGAGCGCGACTACTTCCAGATCGCCGAGTCGGACGCCGCGGTGCCCGAGGTGAACCTGCGGACCACTTGACCTCAGGCCGATGAGCGCCGAGGCGCGCCCGACGCCGACCACCTTCTATCGCGAGATCGATCGCAACCGGCGCCGGAGCTGGCTGCTGGTGGCGATCGTCGTCGTCGTGCTCGGCCTGCTCGGCGGAGCCATCGGCTACGCCAGCGGGCTCGGCTGGGGCGGCGTCGTCATGGCGCTCATCGTCGCCACCGCGATGAGCATCGGCTCGTACTTCGCCGGCGATGCGCTCGTGATGGCGACCAGCGGCGCGCGCGAGATCGACCTCGCCCAGCCGCCCGACCAGTTCCGGCAGGTGCTCAACGTGGTGGAGGAGATGCGCCTTGCCGGCGGCCTGCCGCGCCCGCGGGTCTGGATCATCGACGACACGGCACCGAACGCCTTCGCCACCGGCCGCGATCCGGAGCACGCCAGCGTGGCGGTCACGACCGGCCTGATCCAGAAGCTCGACCGCGAGCAGCTCCAGGGCGTCATCGGCCACGAGATGAGCCACATCGGCAACCTCGACATCCGCTTCACGCTGCTGGTGGGTGTCCTGGTCGGGGCGATCGCGCTGTTGGCCGATTGGTTCCTGCGCTTCACGTACTGGGGCGGCGGGCGGCGCAGCAGCTCCGACTCGGACCGAGGCGGCGGGGGAGCGATGGCCCTCATCTTCGCGCTCGCGCTTGTCCTCTCGGTGGTCGCGCCGCTCATCGGGCGGCTCGTGCAGGCCGCCGTCAGCCGCAGCCGCGAGTCCCTGGCCGATGTCACCGCGGTCGAAATGACGCGCAACCCCGTCGGGCTGGCGCGCGCGCTGCGCACGATCAGTGACGACGCCGAGGTGCTCGAGGTCGCCAACCGCGCCACCCAGCACCTCTACATCGTCAACCCGATCAAGTCGTTCGAGGAGCGCGCCAAGTCGCTGTGGGACACCCACCCGCCCATCGGCGAGCGGATCCGCGCGCTCGAGGCGATAGCCGGCCGGATGGGTGGGGTGGCTTCGTCCGGCACGGGCTGACGAGGCACACAGCCGACGTGGAGATCCTCGGGTCCGCCGAGGTCGAGGCGGAGCGCCTTCAGGCCTTCCTCACCGAGCAATGGCATGCCGAGGTTGTGGTCGCCCATGACGAGCCGATGCGCCCCGTCGAGCTGCCAGGCTTCGTGGCGGTCGACGACGGACGGATCGTTGGCCACGTCGCCTATCGGATCGCGGGGGACGCGTGCGAGCTCGTCGCCATCGCGGTCGACCCCCCGTGGCGGGGTATTGGATCGGCGCTGCTCCAGCGCGTCGTCGAGGCGGCTCGCTCCGCCGGCTGTGGGTTGGTCTGGCTGACGACGACGAACGACAACCTCGATGCGCTGCGCTTCTACCAGCGCCGCGGCTTTCGGTTGTCTCGGGTCAGGCCGGGTGCGGTCGACGAGGCGCGACGGGTCCTGAAGCCCGAGATCCCGTCGGTCGGCTCATATGGGATTCCGATGCGCGACGAGATCGACCTCGTTCTCGACCTCTGAACCGCGTCCGTGTTGCGACCCCTGTGCCGCCTCGGTATCCTTGCGACCGCCCCGAAGTGAGACGCGAGCCGAGGTAGCTCAGTCGGTAGAGCACCGCCCTGAAGAGGCGGGTGTCGTCAGTTCGATTCTGACCCTCGGCACCATCAACGCGGTATCATCGGGCACGATAAGCGGGCGGAAGTGGCTCAGTTGGTAGAGCATCACCTTGCCAAGGTGAGGGTCGCGGGTTCGAGTCCCGTCTTCCGCTCCATTTTCATGTCCTGCTGGGACGCGTGGAAGGCCGACCTGCTAGCGTGAGACGAGGCGATGCCCCGTCGTCTAGTGGTAGGACAGCGGACTTTGGATCCGTTAACCGAGGTTCGAATCCTCGCGGGGCAGCCAGTCAGGACGACCGGTGGCGACGTGCCCGAGTGGTTCAGGGAGCGGTCTGCAAAACCGCGTACACGGGTTCGATTCCCGTCGTCGCCTCCACCAACCTGAACGTGATAGAGGGCCGGGTTGCGCATGCACGCAAGGCCGGTCCTCCGCTTCCCGTGTCCTCAGAGGGCACTGCGATTTGGGCTAAGAGTGAATGTTCAGCGTGTCCAGGGCCTCATCCAGATAGAGCACCGGCACATGCACGGCGCGAATCCCGAGCGCGACGGAGGACCCTGCGGTGAAGCGAATGCTGCTGGCCGGACACCAGCGAGAACCAGGCCGGCTTGTACTCGTGGGATGGAGACCACTGCGCATCGGCCCGGCCTAAATGGCCCCATCCTGATCGGACCCGACGGCTCGGAGTGGGAGCTCATCTCGCCCGAGTCAGGACCCTCTCCGAGACCGTGCGCCTAGAGGCGACGTGCCTTCCAGTCGTCGCCTCCACGCATTCTGACCTCCAAAGGGGGGCCCGATCCGGCCATTTGCGGTCGGGCCCCTCCGAGGTTCCCTGTCTCTACGGATTGACGTAGATGACGCTGCGCCCGTCGTCCAGCGTCCCGGCAACGAACCCGATGCTGGCTGCGCCGGCCGGTGCGGCCGTCAGCGCGCCCGCCCCAGTCGTGGTGAGCTCAGTGCCGGCGGCAAGGCCCGTCATCGCCGCGTTCGCCTCGACCGCCAACAGGCCGTCGGTCACGATCAGCAGAGTGCCTCCCGCCGTTGCACCGGCTTCCCCTCGAACCATGCGCTGCGAGCCGGTGCGTGGATTCGCGACGAGTGAGATTGACCGATCCGCAAGGCCGATGACCTGGTCGCCGGCCGTTGCGCGGCGGACGATCAGCATGGGAGCACCGGTCGGGCCGGTTGTGACGCCGGCGATGGCTACCGCGTCACCTTGGGCCACGGCCTCGCTGGTCTCGACGGCCAGCACGGTTGTGCAACCGGTGCACGAGCCGACCTGGATGTCGCCGTCAACCACGACGTCGCCAAAGAAGTCGCCCGCGAGGCCCCCATCGGAGAAGTCCGATGCTGTGACAGCCACACCAGCCGGGCTGTTGTTGATTCCCCACACGCCGAAGTTGACCCCGGTGTCCTCCTCGACCGTGCCCACGACGCCGTTCCCACCGCTCGCGCGGGACTCACCGTAGACGCCGTTGGCGGAGCCCACGGAGGCATCGGTCGCGAGGTTGACGCCACGCACGGCATCGGCCTCGTCTGCGCTCGTGGTTCCTGAAACCCCATCGTTGTTGCGCCCGTCGCCGAGGACGGCAGCGCCGCCGCCGAAGGAGCTGGCGTTCTGGGTGCCTACTACCGCGTACTTGTCTGCGGTCCCTGTGAAGCCCGCCATGCCAGTCGAGGTGGTGCTCTGAAAGAGGCCGCCGATTCCGCTGTTCGCCAACCCTCGGACCGCCCAACCGGCTCCCGTGTTCTGCGCGAAGAGCGTCTGCCCGCCATTGGACGACGTGACGACCGTCGACGAGGTGCCGGCCGTGTTATTGCGCCCGAGAAGCAGTGCGGATCCGGCGGCGCCGGCAACCACACCGGATACAAGCAGCGCCAGGGCGACCGCAAGGATCGTGGCGAAGCGGGCATTGCTGAGGAAGCGATTCATGGGTGGTCCTCCTCCACGTGCGTTTCCCGCACAAATGCGTTGCCCGTGCGGGCGATCGGGCTGCGCGTGGGCCACGTTAAGGCGTCGCGTGTGAGCACAGCTGACGACGCTGGGGCTCGGACCGCGTCGCGCGAAACTGCGACCCTCCGCTCGGGTACGTTACGCCCTGGGCGGACCAGTCGGACTTCCTGAGCGTGGGGCGACCGGGCTCCTCACTTCGGCGGCTGATTTAGCGATCGGACTCCCACGTCCACGGCAGGCGGCGGCGATACGCCTCCGTGACGAGGCGCGCGATCTCGGGACCTATCTCCGCCCGGACCTCGTTCTGCAGCTCGTCCCAGGCGAACAGGGCTGGGTGGTCATGGGGGAGGTGATCGAGAGCAGGGACCGGCGCGACAAAGACCGCATCGGCGAGGCCATAGCCGAACAGCTCCTCGTCAGGGTCAACGTCAGGCACGTGTTCGACGACCACTCGACTCGCGCCGGCGGTCACCTTGCACTGGAACTCGGCATGCGCCATCGAGCGTGCACACATCTGACGTCACCAGCTAGCTTGCGCGATTCACGTGGTGCGCGCATTGGCAAGATCAGGACCAGATCCGCGCGATCACGTATTGCGGATGGTGACGTACACTGGCGCACGCTCACGGGGCGACTGCAAGACTGCCTGACGGGCTCGACTCCCCGGCGTCGCCCCCAGCATCTGAGCGTGAATGGCCGATCCGGGCGTACCGAGCGGTTCGGCACTTGCCTGCGGAGGGGTTCGGAATGGCGCGTCTGGCAGCGATCGGCATGGACGAGATGATCGTGCAGTGGATCCTGGCGCACATGGCGACCGTCGGCGCCGGCGAGGACCTTGCCGCCTACACGCCCTCGGCGGATGAGGGCAATCCGACGGTGTTCGTAGCCACCGACATCGGCCTCGTGCACGTCTCCGGTGAGCGACGCGGTCCGCGGGCGATGTTCAGCTTCCTCCGCTTCTCGGTCACCCCGTGGAGCGAGGTGGAGGGATTCGTCTTCCGGGCGGACGGCATGGCGCAGTTCCCCCAGGAGGCCGAGTGGCATCTGACCATCGAGAAGCCAGGACCCCTTGCCGGGAAGGCGCGCGCCGTCGACGGCGTGACCGACTGGCAGCTGATCGAGTTCGGGGGCACCTGCACCTACCTCATCGCGAAGGTGCGCGACGGGCAGCAGATCTAGACTGAAACCGATGGCCGGAGTGGCGGAACGGCAGACGCAGCCGGCTTAAACCCGGCGGCCGCAAGGCGTGGGGGTTCGAATCCCTCCTCCGGCACCAACTCATCCGCTACGGCGACGGCCGAAGAGCGACCTGCGCTCCTTCTTGGCTGCCGGCGCCGGCTGCTCGAAGCCGATGACGGCCTGCGCGACCCGCCGCAACGCCGCTGCGGCCGGGACCATCGGCCGGCCGATGACGAGCGGCACGCCCTCGTTGACCGACCGGATCATCTCGACCTCGGTGTACGGGATCTCGGCGGCCGGCTTGGCACGGAGCAGGTTCTCGACGTCCCGCGTTTTGAGCAGCTCCTTGGGGAAGATGTGGTTTACGACGAGGTGGGTTCGCGCCTTGAGCGGCGTCGTGTCGGCCAGAAAAGTCATGAGCAGGCTCATGGAGCGCAGCGCTGCGATCTCTGGGAAGAGAACGAAGACGTGAGCATCGGACTGCTCGATCAGCCACAGCGTCCGCGGGTCCAGCCGGCTGCCCAGGTCGACCAGGATGTGGTCGAACGAGGGCTGCATCAGCTCGACAATGCGCTGAAGGTGCTCGAGCGTGACGCGGAAGTCCGCCTCCGGCCGGGATGGCGCCGCGAGGACGACCAGCCCAGACGAATGGGTGGTGAGGTAGGTGCGTGCCAGCTCCGGATCCGCCAGCGACTGATCGTCGCTGGCTAGGCCGGCGAGGTCATACCGGGGCGTCAGGTTGAGATGGGTCGCGACCTGGCCGAACTGGAGGTCGAAGTCGATCAGGAGGACCCGGGACGCCGGGAGGGCGCCGTCGCCAGCCGCGGCGCCCCCGGTCGGCCCACCGCCGCCTGCCAGGAGCACCGCCGTGTTGACGGCCAGCGTCGTCGTCCCCACCCCGCCCTTTGGGCTGAAGAAGGCGACGAGCTCACCAACGCCGACGCCGGCGGTGCTCTCAGGATGGACCTTTCCGGCGCGGATGAGGAGCGCCATCACGCGGCCGTCGAGCTCGTTGTGCGCGAAGCCGGTGGCGATCACGTCGTCCGCACCGGCCTCCAGGAACGCGATCCGCGCCTCGACGTCGTTGGCCGGAGCGACGACGAGGATCGGCGTCACGTGGCTGTCACCCGCCGTGCGGAGGGATGCGATCGCTCCGGAGGCGGCCAGGCCTTCCGCCACAATCAGGTCCACCGGGGCGCCGCGCATGGCCGCGACGGCGTCCGCCGGCGTCGTGACCGATATCGTTCGGTAGCCGGCATCGGCCAGCGTCGTCTCGAGCTCGGTCCGGAGCTCGGGCGCGCGGGCGCAGATCAGGATCGGATTGGAGGCCATGGCGTCCCGCGAGCGGGTGGAGATGATGGCGAGTATACGAGCCGCCCTGCCCGACGTTGGC